>DBIA01000008.1:0-6806 GCA_002296525.1 Candidatus Neomicrothrix sp. UBA814
CGTCGTTGGGTAACTGCACCTGTTCAAAGAAGGGCGCTCCACCTTCGCCGGCCGGCGCATCGCCGACGTGGTTGAGCTTGGCCCCAACGAGTTGCGGTCCTGTGCCGTAGCCCGTGGCGCCCTCGCCTTCCCAGGTGAGTCCGACACCGCTCTCTTCGCCATCGGGCCCGAGGAAACGCAGCGGCGTGCCGTCGTCCACGATCTCGAGTTTGGCCGGGTAGACCGCGCCGACCTCTCCAGGTGCACCTCGGTTGCCGAAGTCGCCGAAGACGACGACCGTGTTGCGCTCGTTGAGCTCCCAGTTCGGCACAAGGCCGGCGGAGTTCGGCACTACCTGGTCGCCGTTGCTCAGGGTGAACAGGAAGTCCTCCGGATGCACCGTCGAACCCAGCACGGGCCAGGTGAACACCACCGGGAGCCCGTCGTCGTAGTCGGGCGAGTCGTCTGCCGTGCCTCGGTACAAGGCGTTGATCCCGACCGCCGTTGCCCCGCTGACGATCGGGGCGTCGGCGCACTCAGGCAAGTAGTAGGAGCCTCCGGCGGCACGGACGGTCTCGAGGTCCGTGTCGGGGAGGCCGATCACTCCGTCGAACCCCATTCCCGCGGACAGGATCGCCAACTCAGGACCCCACAGGTCCGCGGCGATGATCCGGTCGTCGAGGAACGCCGGTGGGGAGTCGTCAGCGTCGGGGCCTGCAGCGCCGAGTCCAACCGGCGACGACGGGAGCGGTGTGTCAGCTGCTACCTCCTCGGTCGCCTCGTCCTCGGCTGCCCGAGACTCCGGAGCGGATCCGGGGTCTGGTTGGTCGTTTGCGTCCGGAACACCGGCGTCGCTGCGGTCCTTGACCGATCGTTCATCGGTCGCGTTGCTGCCGCAGCCGAGGGCGAACAGCGTGGCGGCCAGGAGCGCAATCAGCAACCGCACTCGGAAGCGGTCTCGGTGTCGATCTGCATTCCCTCGTTTCAACACTTCGCCGTCGCTCCTCGCATCGATGCCCCCGGCGGAGTCCGGATGCCGGGTCCACTCAGTAAGACCCTCCAACAATAGGAATTTGTGCATGGACGAAGCTTGCGATCTATTCCTAAGAAGAACCTTAAGATCTTGCAAAAACGGTACAAAAGGCCTCATTACGCTGTGAGAGGGTAGCAGCATGCCGCACATTGCCCCTCAGTGGCTCATTGTGCGGTCAGAAGGGCTCCACTTGAGGACGGCATGACTGACTCCGCAGCATCCACCGGAAAG
Organism: Candidatus Neomicrothrix sp. UBA814; assembly: GCA_002296525.1. GTDB lineage: Bacteria > Actinomycetota > Acidimicrobiia > Acidimicrobiales > Poriferisodalaceae > UBA6944. The sequence goes on from DBIA01000008.1 coordinate 1,244, forward strand.
GGCTCTCGCTCCAGATGTGCTCGCGCCGAACACAAGACCGTCGCCGTCTCTACGCGGCTGCTCAGCTCGAAGTGCTGCACGACCACAAGAACCAACGTGCCCGGCAAGATTCAAGTCGACTTGGACGCTTTAGTGGCAGGAGAGCAAGGGCGAGTTGGGATTGCCAACGACTAGAACTATTAGCAAACCTCAACATTGATTTTATTGGTAGCGCTGGGGACGAACGCTAGCTCGATCGCATGCATTAGAGGGCGGAGGAGGACACCTCGCCATCGGCCCTAGCGATGAGGAGGTTCTCATCAGTGACCCAGCGAAGTCTGCTTGTTGGTACTTCAGACTCAAAGATTCTTGCCGGTATTAAGTCTTCGCCCGCCTTATTAGGACTAGGCCAAACGATGGTGCGTCCATCGCCTCCACCTGTCGCCAACCATTGACCAGACGGTGCCCATGCAAGATCCTCAATATGTTTTTCATGACCGGAGGATGCTGCTGGGGTTGTACCGGCGGGTCCCCTCTTTCCAAAATCCCAAACCGTTAGGTCACTGAGACAAGCTACTGCGAGCCAACGACCGTCAGGACGAAAGGCAAGGCGCTCAATTTTGGAGGCATATCCCCCCATCGAAAGCTCTCGACCGCTCCAAAGCTTCCACAAATGCACAGTTGAGTCTTGCGCGCCTGCGCAGGCCCACTTCCCGTCAGGCGACACAGCGAGGGCCAACAGTGACCCCTTCCAGTCGAAGCGTCGCCTCCGGCCGCTTCGAGGCCCCGCCACGTCATGCCAGCTAATTCCGCCGTAGGCAGCAGCACCAACACGTGTACCATCCGACGACCACGCAACGTCAGTGACCGTAGAGATTTGCTCGTCAAAATCGTGAAGCTCTAAACCGTCTTCATTGACAACCTTAAGGCTTCGCCCAGCTCCGATAGCAAGCATCGTTTCCGCAGGTGACCAGGCGAGTGCAGTCACCCAGCCTGAGACCTGAATTACTTCAATAGGGGAACCTTCTTCGCTGTACAAACGGACGACTCCGTCTTGGCCTCCCACGGCAAGACGCCGCCCATCACTTGACCAAGCTGCACTCAACGCTCCCATATCATGTGGATGGAGGGCTTCACTTGACCCGTCAGAAGTGCTCAGAAGCACGACGTCACCCGCCAACGAACCGGCAACTGCCTGTACCGAGTTAGGGGCCACTTCGAGTACCGAAACGTAATCCTCTAGAACAACCCGCCACCTCAGAGTGGCTGCGTCTATTTTCATACGACGCAGGACTTGAAGCCCGCTTCTAGCGAGGCTCTGTCCAAGTTCCGACCTATGAAGACAAGGCGGTTGCGCCGTTCGCCGGATCCCCAGACACCATTCGGCCGACCATCGAGGAGCATATGAACACCTTGGAACACGTACCGTTCCTCCCACCCTGCTATTGACAGAATTCCCTTCGAACGGAATATGTCGGTGCCTTTTGTTCGTAAGAGGTCACTCAACCAATCGTTTAGCCTGTCCAAGTCAAGGTCACCATCGATCTCTATACCTACTGACGTAACCGTTAAATCGTGCTGATGTTCTGCGTTTGGGTCCAAGAACTCCGGATCATCTTCCAAAACGCGGTCAAGGGAGAATGCACCGACCTCAAGAATCGCGTCGAGCTCTATTTTCCCTTGTTGAGTCCTGACAATAGGAGCAAGCGGATTTACTTCTCGAATGCGCGCTTCCACTGCATCGAGCTCATCGTCATCAGCGAGGTCAATCTTGTTAAGCACGATCCTGTCTGCGAAGGCCAACTGCTCTACCGCTTCGTTCTCCACACCCGGTGGTTTCTCTTCATCTAGGTGGGGAAGTAGGAATTTGGCATCGACGACCGTGACAATGGCATCAAGGCGCAGCTGAGCAGCCATTTCGTCATCAACGAAGAATGTTTGCGCGACCGGTGCGGGGTCTGCAAGTCCGGTTGTCTCGATCAGAATCTGATCGAATCGGTCTTTTCGACGCATTAAATTGCCAAGAATCCGAATTAGGTCGCCGCGCACTGTGCAGCAAATGCAACCGTTGTTCATCTCGAAAATTTCTTCTTCCGCGTCGAGAACTATTGCGTCGTCAATGCCGACTTCGCCAAATTCGTTTTCTATTACCGCTATCCGCTTCCCATGCTGCTCTGTCAAAATATGGTTCAACAAGGTGGTCTTGCCAGCTCCCAGAAAGCCCGTCAACACAGTCACTGGAACACGATCATCAGCCATATCAGCGATGATAATGGTTCTCATTTCTAATTACACGACAGCTTTGGATCGTCGACCCGACGCAGGCGACGCACAAATTTCCGACGTAAACGCTGGTGTCGGAGGGGGGACTTGAACCCCCACACCCTTAACGGGCACTAGATCCTTAGTCTAGCGCGTCTGCCAATTCCGCCACTCCGACGCCGTTCCGGTTGTCCGGAAGAAGGACTACTCTACCAACGTCCTCAAAGTTGCCAACATAACCCGGTCGCTCTCAATCGCCTCAAGAAACAGGCTTAGGCGAGTAATAGACCCAATATCAAAGTAGTGAAACCGAAGGTGACTGCTACAACCACCGTAATGCGGCTGAGGTTTTTTTCTGCGACTGTTGACCCGGCAGCGGTTGCACCGACACTCCCTCCGAACATGTCGGAAACACCTCCACCTTTGCCGCTGTGCAGCAACACAAGGCCCACAAGTGAGAATGCAGAGATTAGATGCAAAGCACCAACTATCCAGGTCAACACAGGGAAGATGGTACCAGCGTCTCTCCACGACTCCTCGATCTCAAGCCGCTAGATCGAGAACGCAAGTTAGCTACCGATCCGGTGAGTAATTGGCGTGCTTCCCTTGCTCCCTGGAACCCAACCCTCCAAAATCGCCGAGAAGCCCCCCGCTCCTCCCCCAGCCCGAACAATCATCGGTGACCACTCCGGGAGTTTGCGGATCTCACGCCCGGGTTGAGAGCCAAATACCGTCTCCTCGCTCGACGACAGCGGTAGACCTTCTTCAATACCCAAAGCACCTCTCGCTGAAAGTTCAGGATCCATTTGAAGCAAGGGCTCCAACTCCTGATAAAACCTCGCCTTTGACCATCCTGCCCCGGCGAAGACATTCATATGCTCGGGGGTCATAACAATCATCGCTTCACTCGGAAGTTTGCGGTTACCAACTGCTTGTAGTTGCTGAGCCAAAGTCCGGATCAACGACTCAGGCGTTCGGGAGATTTGATCTATGCAACCAATAGGTCCGTGCCCCGCGAACAAAGTGACCGTGTTGTCGCCTCGTTCGAAACCCCGAGTGACGGAAAGTGGGTCCCACCCCTCAGGCAGATTTTCTTCATCCTCCGCAAAGCACCACCCAACTTTAGATGGGGCCCCCAACGCTGACCGATCAATTCCACCCACCCCGGGTTTGCCACCGCCAACGTTTCTTACAATCAGCTGCAGTGCCCGCCCTATTGTGGAATTTGCCCTGTTGCCTTGCCCTAACGCGTTCTTATCCACATTCATTCCGATTTGCCGCCGAATCGGGCCGTTGACGATAATGATCGGACCGGAGAACCATAGGGTGCACAGGAGACCGTGCATGTTGAACTGGTCAGTGCACGCTGCCTCAACCGCCGCCAACACCACTGGCAGGTACTCCGGTTTGCATCCCGCCATAACAGCATTAATCGCAACTTTTTCCACAGTGCAGGAATTGAGTGTCGGAGGGACGATTGCCACAATTTCGTCTGGCTGGCGCACAGTTCCCGTTAGCATGCGCGCTACTCGCTCCTCGGTGGGCGGAACCACAGGCAGCCCATCGGACCACCCTCGATCGAACATTGCATCGAATTCGTCCTCAAGGGTCGCGAATTCCACAAGCCGACTTTGGGTTAAGCGATCTCCGAATTTCAGATCTAGCGAATCCGCCAAATTGGGGTCTACGGACAAAGATCCGCATCCAGGACGCATATCGGGCAGGTCGCTACCCAGATCATCGACTCCAGACATCGCTTCCCAATCGGAACGGCTCCACCCGACAGTGCGAGCTAACTCCACTCCGTCTTGCACAAACATTAAGGTCGGTACCGTTTCTATGTCGTAATGCCATGAAAACTCTAAAGTTCGGTCGTCGATCTTATTTGTGATTACTTCCGGAAAATCAGGGTCGTCTTGGGTATAGACGGTAACGCCCGGGCCTCGCTGGTTGATCTCTTCGAGGACCGGTGCAATATCAACGCAAGTAGGGCAGTCTCGTTTCACAACGGCAATGAGGCCATCTCGGAGTGCTGGGCGGCTGGGACTCGACTGAGCAGGGGACATAAGTTGATACTAGGTGTCTTGAAAGCTTACGACCCTCGCGAAAGAGGCCGCATCCAGTGATGCGCCGCCAACCAAAGCCCCATCGATATCAGGCATCGACATCAATTCCCCAGCATTAGCTGCGTTCACTGATCCCCCGTATTGGATTCGCACCTCTTCAGCCGCTGATTTCTTAATCGTTTCAATCACACTTCGAATATGGGCACACATCTGCTGCGCATCCGAAGCAGAGGCCGTGACTCCTGTGCCTATAGCCCAGACCGGCTCGTACGCGACGACGGTCTTCGTCAGCTTCTCTCCCTTTAAAGAAGCCAAGCTGCCTAACACCTGTGCTTCGACCACTGATTCGGCTTCCCCGCTTTCTCTTTCTTGCAGGGTTTCCCCAACACAAACAATCGGGGTCATCTCGTGTGTTGCTACCGCTAATGCTTTCGCCGCAACAATCTCGTTCGTTTCTCCGAATAAAGCTCTTCGTTCGCTGTGCCCCACGATGACGAAGTCGACGTCCATCTTCTGCAACATCGCCGGCGACACTTCACCTGTAAAAGCACCTGAGGTTTCAGCGTGGCAGTTCTGCGCTCCCAGCCCAAAGAGCATCCGGTCGGCATCAATCACTGTCTGCACTGACCGGAGATCAGTGAAGGGTGGGTGAACTGAAACTTCGACTTTGTCATAGTCATGGTTTCGGAGCTCGTAGCTTAATTTTTGAACCAGTTGAATAGCTTCGAAGTGATTGAGATTCATCTTCCAGTTACCGGAAATGAGAGGGGTGCGAGCCATGACGTTCCTTATTTTCGAAGAGCGGCTAATCCGGGGAGGTCGCCTAATTCCAAATACTCGAGACTGGCTCCCCCACCAGTGCTGATGTGGTCCATATACGGGCTCAGCCCGAATTCAGCTACGGCAGCGGCACTATCTCCCCCTCCGACAACTGTAAAGGCCCGAGAGTCGGCTAGGGCCTGTCCGATAGCTCTGGTGCCCGCCGCGAAGCGCGGATCTTCGAATAATCCCATTGGACCATTCCAAAAGACTGTCCTTGCTTCATGAATGGCATCACCAAATTCAGCGGCGCTCCCAGGCCCAATGTCAAGGCCTTTCCATCCTTCTGGCATGGACTGTCCCATCTGACGAATTTCGCCCTCAGGGCTGAGCGCTGTGATGTCTGTTGGCAGAAGTATCGGGGCTCCTGAATCGATGATTCTCTTGCACGCGTCAACTTGGTCATCTTCACACAGCGAGTCTCCGACGTTGTTCCC
>DBIA01000008.1:7189-18860 GCA_002296525.1 Candidatus Neomicrothrix sp. UBA814
CGAGTAGAGCCTCGATAACCCCCAACTTGTCGCTGACTTTAGCGCCGCCAAGGACAGCCAAAAAAGGCCTCCGTGGCGCAGATCTCATTGCTCCCAGCACCTCGACTTCTTTTTCTAAAAGTCGACCTGCCGCTGAAGGTACCAAGCCTGGGGGGCCGACAACTGATGCGTGGGAACGGTGGGACACTCCGAAAGCGTCATTGACATACCCTTCGAAGGCTGTGCCCCCGGCACCTTCCACTAGGTACTGCACAAACTCCGGTGAGTTATCTGTCTCTCCTGGGTCAAATCTAAGGTTTTCGATGATTTCCACACCGGGGATCAATTGATCAATTCGGCTACGAAGAACATCGACTGAGAAGCGTTTGTCCGGTCTACCATCAGGTCGCCCGAAGTGGGTGCAAACAACAACGTGGGCACCCCTTTCCTGCAACCAGGACAGTGTTGGCACGGCGGCCTTAATCCTTAAGTCGTCTGCGATCTCTCCATCCCTAAGGGGAACGTTGAAATCGCAGCGAACCAATATGCGCTTCCCTTCTAGGTCACCAACCGATGATTCTAAATCCTCGAGAGTTGGGACTGAAAAATCATTCACGTCGCGCTCAACCGCAGGTAATCCCAACGAGGTCGACTAAACGATTTGAGTATCCCCATTCGTTGTCGTACCAGCCGCTGACTTTAACAAGATTGTCCATCGTCATAGTGAGACCCGCGTCAAAAACGCAGCTAGAGGGATCTCCTACGATGTCTGAGGAAACTAGTGGGTCTTCGCTGTAGGCGAGGATCCCGGCGAGCGGCGCTTTAGCGGCGGCCTCAGCGAACGCGGCATTGATTTCCTCGACTGTGGGACTCGACGCAAGAACTGCGGTGAAGTCAGTGATAGACCCATCAGGAATCGGCACTCGCAACGAGGTGCCATCGAGTTTGCCGTTCATCGCTTGGAGTACCAGCCCCGTTGCGCGAGCAGCCCCTGTGGAAGTAGGGATGATGTTCACAGCCGATGCCCTCGCCCTTCTCAGGTCACTATGTGGGCCATCGACGAGCGACTGATCACCTGTGTACGCGTGCACTGTCGTCATCAGACCTTTTTCCACTCCGAAGGCATCATCTAGGACTTGGACCATCGGGACAAAGCAGTTTGTTGTGCAACTGGCATTAGAGATCACCTGGTGCACGCCTTTCTCGAATTCGTCGTGGTTGACCCCAACGACGATGGTTGCGTCAGCTCCACTGGCCGGAGCCGAGACAATTACCAAAGGTGCTCCCGCATCTAGATGTTGAGCAGCTTTATCCCTATCGGTGAAAATCCCGGTCGACTCAATAACAACATCGACTTCCAGATCAGCCCATGGCAAGTCGCTAGGGTTTCGCTCGGACAGAACCTTCAGCAGCTGACCGTCTATGGAAATACCGCCTTCGATGGCTGAAATGTCATTGGGTAGATTTCCCAATACCGAGTCGTACTTCAATAAATGAGCCATCGTGCTTTGGTCGCCGAGGTCATTCACCGCAACGATTTCAAGATCAGCACCTTGCTTTTGAGCGGCTCGGAAGAAGTTTCTACCGATCCGACCGAAACCATTTATGCCAACACGCACGGTCATAGAGGACTCGCTTTCTAAAAGGGAATAGAGACGCTGCTGAATGTCTACCGCATGGGTCGCAGAGTGTGGCGAATTGATGCTCTACTTCTATATTTCTTTTGATTCGAGGTCGCGGTGGCGCGTGCGCGGCGCATAACCATTTTCCGTCAAAATACGCCCTATTTCTTCGGCAACCACGACACTCCTGTGACGACCTCCCGTACACCCGAAGGCGATAGTCAGGTATGCCTTGCCCTCTTCGACATAGGAAGGAACCAAAAAGTCAAGGAGCGGCAAAAGACGCTCCAAGAACAAAATGGTTGATGACTCTCCGAGTACATAATCCCTTACTTCTTGGTCCAAACCTGTCCGCGGCCGTAACTCTGGCAGCCAATGTGGGTTAGCCAAAAACCGACAGTCGATGACTAGATCAGCTTCGATTGGGATGCCATGTTTATACCCAAACGACATGACTGTTGTCTGCATTAGTTGGTTTCGACCAGCTTCGCTGAACGCTTCAACTACGCGAGATTTCAATTCATGCACGATGAGATCACCGGTATCAATCACCAGATCAGCTTTTTGTTTGATCGGGTCCAAAAGCTCACGTTCCCGTTGGATCGCTTCAGCCACGGACTCGCTGTTGGTTGCAAGGGGGTGTCGCCGCCGTGTTTGGTCGTAGCGACGTAGAAGCACATCTGTGGGCGCATCCAAGAAAACGACACTTACTCGGGCTGGGGACGTGTTGAGACCTGCCAAGAAGTCCAAGAGATCTTCTTGGTGCTGATGTGACCCAGCCACTAAGGCCAGCCGCTGCACTCGGGGGTCCGCAGCGGTGAGCAGCTCAGCCGCTGATGAGAGCAAGCTGGATGGGAGGTTGTCGATGACGAACCAACCCAAATCTTCAAGAGTGTCAGCTACTGTTGAACGGCCGGCTCCAGACAGTCCGGCCACTACCACGAAGTTTGGTCCGTCCTGCATGGTTAAAGCCTAGGTCGCCTCAATGCGAACATCAGCGCTTTCTGCAGATCAGCACCAACAGCCGGGGGATGTGTGCTGCTGCCCGATAGGAGTCATTTCGTTCCAGAAACCCTGCTGGCGGCGACGGTTCAAGCATGCGTTCTAGCTGAAGATCGTTCTCTGAGAGAGCGTTGACGTACTCACTCAAAGGCCGGTGCACAAATGGGATGTGCACACCGAGTTGAACTTCCTCAAGAGTTTCTTGTTCTACGAGGTAGTGGCCAACACGCCAATAGTGGCTCGGTGGATCTGAAATATAATCGTCGACCCATCCGCTTCCAGGAGTTTGCAGGAGTGGGTGATTCAACATAAAAATAAACTTTCCGCCTTTCGCCAGCACCCGAGAGACTTCAGCGACTGCTTGCCTTAAGGCGGTTATGTGCTCAAAGACAAGACACGCTACGGCCGTGTCAAATACTCCTGCCGTGAATGGGAGCGCCGTTGCGGAAGCTTGGCTATATGCCTCTTGTGTGCTGCGGCGTACGGCCTCACGGATCTGGCTCCATGCTGGATCGATGCCAAAGACCTTGGTTGAGGTAGATGAGAGCAAACGCGACACTTGCCCTTCCCCGCACCCAATATCAAGGACTCTGCCCCCTTCGCCCGCCAAGTCCATCAATAAGGGAAGAATTTGTTCCTCATATTCGGGATCAGCGCCCCGAGTGAACTCCCGCTGCCACCAGTGGGAGTGTTGTTCCCACGAATCTTGGATCACGCGCTCCCCTGAGTTCGGTCGTATACGGCACGCGCTACCGGATCAGGTAACCACGTCAGGGCGAGGAGCTCATCGAGTGAAGCTTGTTGCACCTTTCGCACACCCCCGAATTGCTTTATTAAACGTTTGCGACGCACGTCTCCTAGCCCAGATATATCGTCCAGTACGCTGCGCGTCATTCTTTTTTTACGAAGGACCCGGTGATAGTTGACCGCGAAACGGTGGCTTTCGTCGCGAATGCGTTGCAAAAGGTACAGAGCCTCGGAGCCTCGCGGCAACTCAATCGGTGCAGAACGGCCGGGCACAAATACTTCCTCAAATTGCTTGGCGAGAGCAGCGACCGGTATTTCGTCACTCAAACCGAGCGTTTCTAGAACTCTTACTGCTACACCCAACTGCCCTTTACCGCCATCAACAACCAAAAGCTGCGGCGGATAGGCGAACTTTCCAGGAACTTCATCCGGCGCTTCTCTTTCGGCGAGAAGATTTCGGAATCGTCGGTACAGCACTTCCTCCATGGCCGCAAAGTCGTCGTTTCCTGCGACATCACGGATTTTGAAGCGACGATATTCACTCTTACGTGGCACGGCGTCTTCCAGGACCACCATTGAGCCCACGTAGTCAGTTCCTTGGAGGTGGCTCATGTCATAACACTCAATCCGCAGGGGTGCATTGGGTAGCTCCAAGTGGGCTTGCAGCTCTTGCAACGCTCGCGCTCGACTGTTGTGATCAGTGCCTCTTTTTAGGCGGTGACGAGCAAAGGACTCTTTTGCGTTTCGTGTAGCAGTTTCGTGCAACGCTCGCTTGTCCCCACGCATAGGTACCCGTATTTCAACGCGAGAACCTCGTTGAGTGGTAAGCCACTCTTCGTAGAGTCCTTGTCGGTGAGGTAACGAGGGAACGAAAACATTCTTTGGCATACCAATCGGATTTTCTTGGTGGTACAAGTCTTCGATAATTCTCGCAATCAAGTCTGGCTGGGTAACGTCTTCAACTTTGTCGACAATCGAACCCCGCTGACCCATAACGCGACCTTTACGCACATAGAAGACCTGCACTGACGCTTCTAGCTCATCGTCGTGGAGACCAATCACGTCGAAATCTTCGTTCCGGGTACCAGCGATCTGACGCTTCTCGATAGCTCGTTCAACACTCGATAGACGGTCACGCAGCCTTGCTGCTAATTCAAATTCAGTGGCATTACTTGCCTCGCGCATCCGGGCGTTGAGTTCTTTGACTACGTCCTCTGTGTCACCCTCTAAGAAGCGGATGAGCTTACGAACTAGGCCTTCATAGTCCTCGGACGTTATTTCCCCGACACAGGGGCCAGCACATTGTTCGATATGAAACAACAAACACGGTCTCCCCAGTCGCTGGTGCTCAGCCAACTTATTGTCGCTACATGTGCGGATGGGGAACGTTCTCAGCAGCAGGTCTAAAGTTTCTCTAATCGCGTGTGCATGCCCGAATGGCCCAAAATACCGATTACCTCTTTTTCTCTTACCCCGCATAACTGTGGCTCGCGGCCATTCATCTCGCATAGTGATAGAGAGAAACGGATAAGACTTGTCATCTCGGAGTCGAACGTTGAACCTCGGCTGGTGCCTCTGAATCAAGCTGTACTCAAGCATGAGTGCGTCTACTTCAGTTGCCACCTCGATCCACTCCACTGTTGCCGCAGATTCCAACATTTGAAGAGTGCGAGGATGCAGATTCCGGGCGTCTTGAAAGTAACTGTTCAGCCTGTTCCGCAGGCTCTTGGCTTTTCCAACATAAATAATGCGTCCGCCAGAATCCTTGAATTGATAGCTACCGGGCTGATCGGGTACTGAACCAGATTCGGGACGCAGAGCCATACCTAAATGCTATTGGGCGAACACGACGTCAGTTTGGCAGGACGGCACCAAGGAATTGCCCTGTGTGACTAGCCGACACTTTCGCAATCTTTTCAGGCGGACCGCTAGCCACTACCAGACCACCACCATTCCCACCTTCAGGACCCATGTCGATGATCCAGTCGGCGGTCTTAATTACGTCAAGATTATGTTCAATCACGATCACCGTATTGCCTTGATCAACCAAGCGACTTAGAACTGCAAGCAAACGTCTAATGTCTTCAAAATGGAGCCCTGTTGTAGGTTCATCCAGAATATAAATCGTATGGCCAGTAGGTCTCTTCGCTAGCTCGCTAGCGAGTTTGACGCGTTGCGCTTCGCCGCCAGACAGTGTCGTAGCTGGCTGCCCAAGTCGAATATATCCAAGCCCTACGTCAACCAGAGTTTGCATGTGGCGGGCAATCGGTGGTTGAGCTGAGAAAAACTCCAAAGCCTCCTCGCACGGCATATTCAACACGTCTGCGATGGTCATGCCCTTAAAACGCACTTCTAAGGTCTCGCGGTTATATCTAGCCCCCTTACAAATCTCGCACGGAACATACACATCCGGAAGAAAGTGCATTTCGATCTTTATTGTTCCGTCTCCTGAGCAGGCTTCGCAACGCCCGCCCTTGACATTGAAACTGAACCGCCCAGGCAAATACCCACGAACTTTCGACTCATTAGTCGCTGCGAAAAGCTTGCGAATATTGTCAAAGGCGCCTGTATAGGTAGCAGGATTCGAGCGCGGCGTTCGCCCTATCGGTGATTGGTCGATGTCAATGACCTTATCCAGGGCTTCCCATCCTTCAAGCGAGGTATGCAACCCGGGAACCTCTTTCGACTTGTAGATACGTTGCATCAATGACTTTCGGAGGATCTCGTTGATCAACGTACTTTTACCCGACCCCGATACACCCGTTACGGCCACAAAACAACCGAGCGGTATCTCGACATCAATTGAACGGAGGTTATTTTCCCGTGCCCCTTTTATTGTGAGAACCTCTGAAATCGGCTCTCGGCGTTTTCCAGGTGTTTCTATACTTCGAACGCCTCGCAGGTAGTCACCAGTAATCGACCCCTTTGCGGCTGTCAGACCTTTTACAGGGCCGCTATAGATGATTTCCCCACCGTGTTCTCCAGCACCAGGACCTATGTCCACTACCCAGTCAGCTTCAAGAATCGTTTCCTCATCGTGCTCTACAACCAGCACCGTGTTGCCCAAATCACGCAGGTTTTGAAGGGTTTCAATTAGACGGCGGTTGTCCCGCTGGTGAAGCCCTATCGAAGGTTCGTCCAATACATATAAGACTCCTTCTAAACCACTACCTATTTGGCTAGCTAAACGAATACGTTGAGCCTCACCTCCCGCCAAAGTTGCAGCAGATCGATTTAAGGTGAGGTAGTCCAATCCAACGTCCAACAAAAAGTTGAGGCGAGCGTCAATTTCTTTAACGATGGGCGCTGCGATCATCATGTCTCTATCGCTGAGTGACAGGCCATCAATAACCTTGGCTGCCTCCCCGATGGACACTGAGCAAAGCTCATGAATATTGCGGTCGGCCACCCGAACAGCGAGCGAAACTTCATTCAATCGCGCTCCGTCACAGACAGCGCAGGGCGCTTCTCGCATGTACCCCTCGATGCGATCCCGGGAATGATCGCTGTCAGTGTCAGCGTGACGACGCTGAAGAGTCGGAATAACTCCTTCCCAATGAGTGGTGTAGCTCCGACTGCGGCCGTATCGGTTTCTGTAGCGAACTGTAAACGTTCGGCTTTGCGAACTTCCGTAGAGAATCAGTTTGCGTTGCTTGGCCGTGAGTTTCGACCACGGCTTTTCAATCGGAATATCAAATTCTTCCCCAGTAGCACGCAACAACCGCCCATACCAACGACTTGCCCCAGTTGCGAATGGAGCGATCGCACCTTCTTCAATGCTTAGGTCGGTATTCGGAACAATTAGTTCTGGGTCTACCTCAAAGCGAGTTCCCAAACCATCGCAGGTAGCACATGCCCCATACGGTGAATTGAAGGAAAAGTTTCGGGGGGCGAGATCTTCGAATGAACGCCCCGTGGCGGGCGAGAAGAGGTGCTGGCTATATGTATGGATCTCCCCTTCTCCTTCCGAGGGAACGACTTCTATCCACACATGTCCGTCAGCGAGATTTAAAGCTGTTTCAATCGACTCAGTAAGCCGTTGCTCAATTCCTTCTCTGAGCACAAGGCGATCCACAATGACTTCAATGTCGTGGTTGACGTAACGATCTAGGCGTTCTTCGGGGAGGATCTCCTTGTCCCCAAGATCAACTGTTTCCCCGTCGACTCGAGCGCGCACATAGCCTTGCGACGCGAGGTCGGTTAGGAGGGTGTGGTACTCGCCTTTTCTTCCCCGAACAATGGGCGCTAGGACCTGGAACCTCTTCTCCATGCCGAGCGTGAGTATTCTGTCGACGATCTCTTGCGAGGTCTGACGCTGGACGACTTCACCTGTTTCAGGGTCATGCTGTACTCCGATCCGGGCATACAGAAGCCGAAGGTAGTCATACACCTCGGTAATGGTGCCGACTGTGGATCGAGGATTCCTGCTCGCACTCTTTTGGTCGATCGAAATCGCCGGTGAGAGGCCCTCTAGGAAGTCGACATCGGGTTTGTCCATTTGCCCTAAAAATTGTCGGGCGTAGGCGGATAACGACTCGACGTATCGCCTCTGACCTTCGGCGTAGATGGTGTCAAACGCGAGAGATGACTTTCCGCTTCCCGATAGACCCGTAAACACGATCAAGTTGTCGCGCGGTAGGTCGACGTCAACGTCGCACAGGTTATTTTCCCTCGCGCCTCGAACGATTAATCGATCTCCCATCGTGCCGGAGCCTATCTCGGGCCATATCTCTAAACAGGACGCTCTTAGCTAAAAGGCTTAGATCATGACTACCGAGCGTAGAACTTCTCCCTGCTCCATCTTATGGAACGCCGCTTCAACATCTTCAATGCCGATTTTCTCGGATACGAACTGATCCAGCTTCAAACGTCCTTGAAGGTGAAGATCGATGAGCATTGGAAAGTCACGGGTCGGCAAGCAGTCGCCATACCATGAGCTTTTGAGGGAACCACCTCGCCCAAAGACTTCAATCATGGGTAGGTCAATGCGCATATCTGGGTTGGGAACGCCAACAAGGACTACGGTGCCCGCTAGGTCTCTCGCGTAAAATGCTTGTTCATAGGCAGCAGGTGAGCCTACTGCTTCGATTGCTATGTCTACGCCGTTACCGCCCGTCAGCGCCTGAACTGCCTCGACGACTTGGTCAGTACTCATATCAGCGGAGTTGATTACGTGTGTGGCGCCAAAATCCTTAGCCCACTTAAGTTTTCGGTCATCTAGATCTATCGCGATGATCGTGTGTGCTCCAGCTATGCGAGAACCTTCGATTGCGGCATCCCCGACTCCCCCGCAACCCCAAACAGCAACGCTGTCTCCACGTGTAACCCCTCCGGTGTTCATCGCCGCACCTAAGCCTGCCATCACCCCACAACCAATAAGTCCAGCTATTTCCGGTTCGGCCGAATCATCCACTTTCGTTGCTTGTCCTGCCGCCACTAACGTTTTTTCGGCGAATGCGCCGATACCGAGGGCGGCTGTCAACTCGACTCCATCCAGCGTCATTTTTTGGTGCGCGTTGTGGGTCTCAAAGCAGTATTGAGGCCTGCCTCGTAGGCAGCTTCGGCATTGTCCGCAAACAGCGCGCCAATTCAGTATGACGAAATCACCTTCATTCACGTTGGAGACACCTGCCCCAACTTGACTTACAGTCCCTGCGGCCTCATGACCGAGAAGAAACGGAAATTCGTCGTTAATTGCGCCTTCGCGATAGTGAAGGTCTGTGTGACATACGCCGCATGCCTGAACATCGACTACCACTTCTCCGGGCCCAGGGTCTGGCACCTGAATAGTTTCGACGGCCACCGGAGCGCCTTTCGATCGAGCTACGACGCCGCGAACTTCATGTGGCATCTAAATACCCCCTAGTAAAGAATTCGCGGCTGGCTACCGCCGCTACCCCTAGTGGAAAACTAGTTGCTAATGCACTAGGTGATCCATAGTTCCTGGTTTACCTTCAGTTCATCGCATCACGAAGGTCGCGACGCAGTTCCCGGATCTCGTCGCGTAAGCGTGCCGCGTATTCAAATCGTAAGTCTTCAGCGGCTTCTTCCATTTCAAGTTCCAGAGAGTGAATCAATCGATGCAGGTCATCCTCTGGAAGCTCAGCCAAATCCCGACGCGCCTGCTCATCAATTCGAACTCTTTTTGACGACAACTTCTCTGGAACTGGGGCACCCTCTTCTTGCCCTCGCAACACAAGCAAGATATCAGTAACGGCCTTACGGATAGTTTGGGGGTCAATGCCATGTTCATCGTTGTAGGCCTGTTGGAGACCCCGGCGGCGGTTAGTTTCATTGAGTGCCGCTCGCATTGAATCGGTGATGTTGTCGGCATACATGATCACCTGGCCATCTACGTTTCTGGCTGCGCGACCAATGGTTTGGATAAGCGAGGTTTGACTTCGCAAGAAGCCTTCTTTGTCTGCATCCAAGATGGCCACAAGAGAAACCTCAGGCAGATCCAAGCCCTCGCGCAACAAATTTATTCCAACCAGTACGTCAAATTCGCCAAGGCGCAGATCTCTTAAAATTTCGATTCTTTCAATTGTGTCAATTTCACTATGGAGATAGCGAACCCTGACTCCCAGCTCCAGCAAATAATCGGTGAGGTCCTCCGACATCTTCTTCGTAAGGGTTGTCACAAGTACGCGATCCCCTCGACCAACAGTGTGGTCAATTTGCTCGATTAAGTCGTCGATCTGCCCGCGCGTAGGCTTCACAATCACCTCGGGGTCAATCAACCCTGTTGGTCTAATTATTTGCTCAACAACTTGGTCGCTGACTTCAATTTCGTACTCGCCCGGCGTGGCAGATAAAAAAATCACTTGGTTGAGACGTTCCATTACTTCTTCAAATCGGAGCGGCCGGTTGTCGCGCGCCGATGGCAGGCGGAAGCCATGTTCAACCAACGTGTCCTTTCGAGATCGATCTCCCGCAAATTGCCCGTGAAGTTGAGGTACTGCGACATGGCTTTCGTCAACCACCAGCAGATAATCGTCGGGGAAAAAGTCCAGAAGGCTATACGGCGGTTCGTCGAAAGTTCGGCCATCGAGATGCATCGAATAATTTTCGATTCCTGTGCAATATCCGACTTCTTGCAGCATCTCAAGGTCATATTCAGTTCTCATGCGCAGTCTCTGCGCCTCAAGAAGTTTTTGTTCGGATTCAAAAAATGCGAGCCGTTGCTGCAGTTCAGCCTCGATATCAGTGATCGCTCTGTGGATCGTCGCACCATCGGTGACATAGTGGCTCGCTGGAAAGACAGTTACTTCTTCCAGTTCGGCCAGTCGTTCTCCAGTGACTGGATCAATCTTTGTAATTCGTTCGACGTCATCGCCAAAAAGTTCGATTCTGACAACGAACTCTTCATAGGCGGGATGAATTTCAAGGGTGTCTCCTTTTACCCGGAACTTTCCTCGGACAAGGTTCATATCGTTTCGCTCATACTGCATGTCAATGAGGCGGCCGAGGACCTCTCGTTGATTATGTGTCTCCCCCAACCTGAGATAAAGCATGTGCTGTAAATAGGCATCAGGAGGGCCAAGGCCATAGATAGCCGAAACTGACGCAACGACTATTACGTCTCGCCGCGTCAGCAATGCCGCAGTTGCGGAATGGCGAAGCCGATCAATTTCGTCATTGATTGAAGAATCTTTCTCGATATAGGTGTCCGAGGCTGGCATGTAGGCCTCTGGTTGGTAATAGTCGTAGTAGGAGACGAAATATTCAACGCGATTGTTCGGAAAAAATTCCCTGAACTCGTTAGCTAACTGGGCTGCGAGAGATTTATTAGGTGCCAACACCAGAGTTGGGCGTTGAACTTTCTCGATAGCCCACGCAATTGTTGCGCTTTTGCCTGATCCTGTGATGCCAAGCAGCGTCTGAAAACGGTGACCAGCTTCGACCCCATCAGCGAGGCGCTGGACGGCATTGGGTTGGTCTCCGGCTGGAGCAAAGTCTGATACGACCCGAAAAGGGTGTGCTGCAGTTGGCGTCGGTCGAGCCTCAGAACTCACAGAAAACAGCTTAGGAACTGGAACTTCCTAGCAAGGTCCTCTTGTATCGGTTTCGAAAAAAAATCAAGATCTTTAGGGATTTCTTATTTCATTCACACCGAACGGCCGATCTATGGGTATCCTCCGCGCTGAGCAGCATGTGTGACTAATTGAGTTAGCAGCTCCCGAGGCCAAAATGAGTGATGAACCTGTAGAAGAAGAAATTGAAGAAATCGACGCTGACCCTGATCTGCTCGATGAAGAGATGGGCGAGGAAATCGAGATCGATCTTGAGGGTGATGACCTTACAGACGATGACGATGACGA
>DBIA01000008.1:19171-19338 GCA_002296525.1 Candidatus Neomicrothrix sp. UBA814
GACGATGACGATGACGAAGAGAACCTAGAGATCCCGGCTGGCGCTCGCCCAGCTTCAGATGATGACGACGAAGACGAAGACGATGACGACGTCGAAGCCGATTTAGACACAATCCTCAAGGAGCGGATGTCATCTGCCGACGACGACGAAGACGAAGACGAAGACGA
>DBIA01000008.1:19647-104541 GCA_002296525.1 Candidatus Neomicrothrix sp. UBA814
ACGAAGACGAAGACGAAGACGAAGGCGTAATCACTACCGCTGAAGGCGACCGTATCCCCAGCAAGCAAGAGGATGAAATCTTGTGTGAGGGATGCTTTCTGCTTGTAAAAGAATCGCAATACGACATGATGGACGGCGTTGCTATCTGTCCACATTGCGGAACACCGTTACAGATTTGAGCATCGGGGAGTCATGGAACTCAAGGGGAAAGTTGCTGTCATCACCGGGGCTGCTAGCGGTATCGGTGCTGCCTGCGCTAAAGCTTTTTCGAATGCCGGGGCAAAGGTAGCCGTTGTCGATATCGATGCTAAGGGCTCACAACTTATTGCCGAATCTATAGAAGGCATTGCGGTGGAATGCGATCTCGCAGATAAGGCAGCCATCGATTCGATGATCATTGAGGTAGAGCAACAGATCGGACCTATTGACCTTCTGTTCAACAACGCTGGAATCGGCTCGGGTTCAGGTGTCTTCGACAGCCCCATTGAGGAATGGCAACGCCAATGGGACGTAAACCTCATGTCACATGTCCATGCGATTCAAGGCGTTCTTCCTGGAATGCTCGACAGAGGCGAGGGGTACTTGCTCCACACCGCATCGATGGCTGGAATTCTCTCCTCCCATGGAAATCTTCCATATGCAGTCAGCAAACACGCGGTTGTAGGACTCGCTGAATGGCTCGCATTCACTTATGCGCACCGCGGTATTGGAGTTTCGCTGTTGGCGCCTCTAGCCGTTCGTACACCCATGTTGGGTGACGCCGCCGATAGCGAGTGGGCATCACAGGCGGGGGGGCCGATTAAAGAACCAGAAGAAGTGGCCCAGCAGGTGGTGGAAGCGATCCTTGAGCAGCGGTTCCTAGTACTCACGGACCCGATCGCCCAAACTTGGATGGAAAGAAAGACTGCGGACCCTGATCGCTGGCTTCACGGTATGAACAGACTTCAGCAGCGTCTGGAAGGCCCCGAACACACCGAGACTCCATAACAGAGTGGATAGGGCCGTTAGCGGTCAGGGAAAGAACGTTTATGGATTCAGGTGGCCTGATTTGGATTCCCGTAACACTTGGGGCCACCGCAGCTCAGGTAATGCGAACCGCTCGGCAACATGAGCTGCGAGGTCACCTCTCTTCGTTCGGCGCGGCCTATGTCAGATTCCTCTTTGCTTGGCCCCTGGCCCTAGTTTCGCTTGCTTTGACGCGCGTCCTCTCTCCACAAAGTCTGAGTGTGCCGTTCCGGTTTTATTTATGGATTGGTGCTGCGGCTGTGGTTCAAATTACTGGTACGGCGTTGCTACTCCAGGCTTTCCGGGCACGCGATTTTGCTATTGGAACCGTCTATTCAAAATCTGAGGTGATTTTGGTAGCGATTGGTTCTGCGATCTTTTTGAATGAACCGCTCCGAAGTACAGGATGGGTGGGTGCTGTGGCGGTCCTGATGGGTGTGGCGTTGCTTGCCGCAACATCGGGTATTAGCGCCGCCCTACGAGGGTTGGGGGATAGAGCAGCTTGGTTTGGTGTGGCTGCTGGATTATTTTTCGCGTTTTCAGCAATCGGTATCCGCGGCGCTTCGACCTCTTTAACCGGAGCATCCGTATGGCATCAAACCTCTTTTACTTTGTTTGCGCTACTTACCTTCCAAATGTTGATTCATGGCTCGTTGCTTTCGGCCTTCGACCGAAAGCAACTCATCGCAATTTGGCGCCACCGGCGCACATGCTTTCAAGTTGGTTTCTTAAGTTTTGCCGGAACTACCGGGTGGATAGCAGCGATGACCCTTGCAAGCGCCACCAAAGTTCGAACGCTTGGGCAATTAGAAATAGTGCTCGCATTTGCAGTCTCGCTTACCCGCCTAAAAGAACATCATCACTTCCGCGATTACCTGGGGAGTGCTTTGGTTTTGGCGGGGATTCTGCTTGTGGTTGCGTTTGGATAACAACGACGCCCAATCAGCTGGGTTCGTCGGGTTCAGGAGTCGGTTCAGTTGCTGGTAGCGTTCGCGCCCAGGCAAACGCTGACTCAATCTGCGGCTCGAGTTCCTCGAGGGTTACTGAGTTGTCGATTACAAAGTCTGCTAATTCCAGTCGCTTCTCCGCTGGGACTTGCGCTGCTATTCGCGATCGGGCGTCCTCTTCACTAAATCCTCGAAACTGAACTAAACGTTGAACTGCAACGTCAGGACTTGTGTCGACCACCAAGATTCCACTGACGATGTACTTCGGTGGCCCACCGGCAAGAATACCTTCTACGAGTAACGGGATATCTAGAACCAATAGGTTGTCCGTAGCCGCCTGTTCTCGGATCCGACGACGGATTTCTCGGTTCACCGGCGGATGAACAATGTTATTTAATTCACGGAGTGCTTCCTTATCGCTGAAAACCCGGTCAGCGACTGCTTGGCGATTAAGTGTTGCGTCATCGTTCAAGATGCTTGCGCCAAAGTGTGCAACCATGTCGGCGTGCACGCTGGCCCCCGGCTCTTGTAGCTCGCGAACGATACGATCCGCGTCAATCAGGACTGCCCCTAGATCAACGAAACGATCGGAGACGGTACTTTTCCCACTCCCGATGCCACCGGTAAGACCGATGACTATCATCTCGCTTACTACGCTTCCTCAGCCGGAGCTGCCGCTTCTTCTAAAGCATCCTCAGCAGCTTGCTCGTTTTGTTCAGCATCCTCATAATCGGCGACGGCTTGACGATAAGCCTCTTCGCCGTGCTCTTCGTAATATTCACGCCAAGCTCTCTCAGCCTCTGATTCTTCACCTTCGGCTGGCGCGTCGTAACTGAACTCTCCGATGAAGTTGCCTGACTCGTCGTAGGCGTGTTCGCCGAACGCTTCCTGATATTCCGCTGCTACGACTCCACCTTCGGCTGCCTGTTTGATTGACAAACTGATTCTGCGCCGTTGCAGATCCAGATCAATAATTTTGACCCATAACTCTTCGCCGGGAGTAACAACTTGTTCGGGTAGCTCTACGTGATGCGCTGACATCTCCGAGATATGGACAAGTCCTTCGATTCCATCTCCAACCTGAACGAAAGATCCGAATGGGACCAACTTGGTCACCCGGCCATAAACCAACTCGCCGACTTTGTGACCATCAGCGAATTCTTGCCACGGATCTTGTTGGGTGGCCTTCAAGGACAACGAAATCCGCTCCCGTTCCCTGTCTACTTCCAAAACCTCTACATCCACTTCGTCGCCTACCGTGACAACGGAATTGGGGTGGTCTACGTGTTTCCAAGACAACTCCGAGACATGGATAAGACCGTCCATTCCCCCCAGATCCACAAAGGCTCCGAAGCTCACAACCGAAGATACGACACCGCTTCGCTTTTCCCCAGGCTGCAGATTGTCCAAGAATTCTTCGCGTTGCTCTTTTTGTGTTTCTTCCAGCCAAGCTCGGCGGGACAGCACAACGTTGTTGCGATTTTTGTCTAGTTCGATGATCTTGGCTTCTAGGTCCATACCGATATAAGGATCTAGATCACGTACCCGTCGTAACTCCACCAATGAAGCTGGGACGAAGCCTCTCAAACCAATGTCGATGATGAGTCCGCCTTTGACAACTTCAATGACTGGACCCGATACCACACCATCAGACTCTTTGATTTCTTCGATCTTGCCCCAGGCCTTTTCGTATTGTGCTCGCTTCTTGGATAGGACAAGGCGGCCGTCTTGATCTTCTTTTTGTAAGACCAGCGCTTCGATTTCTTCGCCTAGGTCCACAATCTCAGATGGGTCGACAGCATTTCGAATTGACAGCTCACGACTGGGAATTACGCCTTCGGACTTGAATCCGATGTCAAGGAGCACTTCATCGCGATCTATTCGGACCACTGTTCCAGTAACTAGGTCGCCGTCTTCGAACTCTACGATGGTGCCGTCGATTGCATCCGCAAACGACATTGAGCCGAGATCGTTCTCGACAATAGTGCGGGGAATATATTCGCCGGCATCGGTAAAGCTGCCGAATTCAGTGGTATCAGACACAAGTTTTTTGGCTCTAGGTAGACAATACGGGGTGCCTGTGGCAGAGCTCCCACTGGGCACGGTGACCAAGGCTACACGGGCGTAAGGCCGGAACCATCTCAGGAGTGAACTTCTACCCGACGGGGTCAATCTATTGCGGGCGACGCGCTAGTAGCAGCAACTCGGCTTGATCTAAATCAATATGGTTTTTCGCCCAATTTTCCCCTGAGTGCGCACTTCGGACCGTGAGCGGATCAAGGCCTACGGCTTGCGCCATAAGCCATAGCTCTCGGGGTGTGAAGCACGTGGTCCATAGGTCCGTGCTCATTGGAGCCCCGTCCGGATCTTTGACTTCGGTAATCTCATGGCGGGTCGCTGCCATCAAGTCGAAATTCTCAGCCGATTCTTCACCATAAGCGATCTGAAAGTAAGCGGAGAACGCAGCGAGAAGTAGGTAACCTCCGGGCTTAAGTGCTTCGCTCATGCCACGAATAATGGCTTGATCTGCTTGCAAGTTCGCAACATCAGATGCCGCTGGTCCACCTTGCAGACCGAAGGCGCCTTCGCAAAGCGAAATAACCCCATCGAACTCGGCGGAAAAGGTCATTTCTCTGGCATCTGCTCTTTGGAAGCGCGCGAGCTCTTCGAGACCTTCCTTCTTCGCCGACTCAACGGCTATGTCAATAAACCGCTGCGAGATGTCGATGCCGGTGCAGCTGATACCGCGCCGAGCTAGTTCTAAAGCGTGTCGACCGGGGCCGCAGCCTACGTCGAGCACCTTGTCACCCACCTGAAGCTTTAGATCACGAATAACTCCATCGACCTCTTGACTAGTATTTCGAGTAAATGCGTATCTTAGGTACGCCTCCTGTAAGTGGTCAGCTACTGTTTCGAACCAGTGATCGCTAGTCATTCGGTTCAATAAAGTCGGGCAGGCAGCGCACTTTATGCCTTCGCTTGCGCCCAACTGGGGCCGGTAGCGACATTTACTTCCAACGGCACTCGCAACTCTGCTGCGTCCTTCATGTTCCCAATAGTCATCTTCTTGATTACGTCTCTTTCATCAGGGTGAACTTCGAGGATCACTTCATCATGAACCTGGAGGACGAGACGGCTTTGCGCCTTCATGTCGGCAAGCGACCGGTCAATTTCGACCAGCGCAATTTTGAAAATATCGGCAGCAAGACCTTGTATCGGCGCATTCATGGCTTGACGCTCTGCTGCCTGGCGAACCCTGAAGTTTGATGAGAGAAGCTCGGGAATTGGTCGTCGTCGCCCGAAGATAGTTTCGGTGTATCCGGTTTCTTTTGTTTGCGCCACGACGTCGTCCATGAAGGATTTCACTGCAGGAAACGCAACAAAATAGGCCTTCAATATTTCGGCTGCCTCTCCAGTCTCGATCCCTAGGCGCTGCCCCAAACCGTAAGCTTCCATTCCATAGGCGAGGCCATAGCTCACCATTTTCGCTTGCGACCGTTGCTCCACATTGACATCGTCCGGGTCCACCCCAAAGATCGAAGCGGCAGTCGCATTATGAATATCGACCCCCGCTTCGAATGCACCTATAAGTCCGGGATCTTCGGCTAGATGCGCGATAACTCTAAGCTCAATTTGGTTGTAGTCAGCTACAAGTAATTCAAATCCTTCGGTGGGAACAAAGGCTTTTCGAAACTCGCGACCAAGAGAAGTTCGGACAGGAATGTTGTGAAGATTTGGGTCCTCAGAGCTCAAACGGCCTGTTCTTGCAACGGTTTGATTAAAAGTTGCTCGAATTCGCCCATCTGAGTCCGTGACGTCGAGTAACCCTTGGCCATAGGTTGACCGCAACTTTTCGACTTCCCGATACTCGAGCAAGACCGCAACGATCTCGTGCTGGTCTCTAATTTTTTCTAACGACGCAGCGTCAGTGGAGTATCCAGTCTTGGTCTTTTTCTGTGGAGTCAATCCAAGTTCTTCAAACAGCACCTCACGCAGTTGTTTGGTGGAATTCACATTGAAATCATGACCGGCGAGATCGTGGATAGATGACTCGAGTCGTTGTACCTCCCCGACGAGGTAGTCACGCATTCTGGTTAGCTCGGTTACATCGACACCCACGCCGGCATCTTCCATGCGAGAGAGAACAGAAATAAGAGGGCGTTCCAGCTCTTCATACAACCACACCATCGATCTCTCATTAATGAGGTTCGACATAGTGGGCGCCAACCGGTTGACTGCTAACGCATCCCTGGCCACGTCCAATAACTGGTCATCTGAGCTTCCAGCAAGGTCTAACTGGCCCGCTTCAACTACATCGCCCCTCACGATTTCAGTGCGACAGTACTTCTTGAGTAACTCGTCGAGAACGTAACGACCCCCGCTTGGGTCAAGCAGGTAGCCAGCTATGGCTGTATCAACTCTCAAACCATCGGATTTGAGTCCCAATTGACGTAAACCACGAGTTAGCTGTTTCGCATCATGGGTGTCAAAACCGTTCCGATCAACGTTCAAGACCTCCTCGAGCGCTGACTGCACCTTTTTATCTTCAAGGAGCTGTGTTTCAATGACCAAGACACCAGCGTTCTCGGGCTCATGCACAGCCGCTAAAGCCACCAAAGAGCCGTCATCATCAGCTAGCCAACCTATAGACACCGGTAGCTGGCTTTGTATCAAACCCCCAAGCAGCTCAACGCATTGATCCGCTGAAGCTGCGATCGTTGGCTCCGCTTCCAAAATATTCTCTTGCGAGGCCATCGACGGAAGGTCGCCGCCCACTAGCTCGCCGAGACGTTCGTATAGGGAGTTGAACTCTAACTCTTCAAACAATTCCCTTACGTCGCTGGCGTTGATTGTTCCCCACCTAACGGACGCCAGGTCTAAATCCACTGGAGCGTCGGTTCGGAGAACCATTGCATCGACATTTCGTCTTGCCCGTTCTTCGAACTCAATAAGGTTTTGTCGAAGCTTTGGAGTTTGCTCGTCAGCGTGATCGAAGATTCCGTCCAGACCGCCGTAGGCATTAATGAGTTTCGCAGCTGTCTTCTCCCCTACTCCTGGAACCCCGGGGAGATTATCTGAGGGGTCGCCTCGCAGTGCTGCATACTGTGGATACAGCTCAGGGGTAACCCCAGTTCTTTCAACTATGCCCGCTTCGTCATACAGGGCATAGTCACTTACGCCCCTCTTGTTGTATAGGACCTTGATTAAGGGATCTTTAACCATCTGATAGATGTCTCGGTCTCCCGTAACAATAATGGCCTCATCTCCGTTGTCAGCTATTTGGACAGCCATGGTCGCTAAAACATCGTCCGCTTCAAAACCTACGAGGTCGACGGTAGGAACCTGCAAGGCGTCCAGCACGGTCCGAACTATCGCGAACTGCTCAATGAGGAGATCGGGAGTTGGATCGCGCTGCGCTTTGTATTCAGGCAACATTTCATGGCGGAAGGTCGGTTCGGGGCGATCAAAAGCAACTACGACTCCATCTGGGTTCTGATCTTTAACTAAATTCAGCAGCATTGACGTAAAACCAAAAACAGCGTTGGTTACTTGGCCCGAGGCGGTTGCCATGTCTGTTGGTAATGCAAAGAACGCTCTGTAAGTGAGTGAATTGCCGTCAAGTAGTAAATGCTTCGCCACAGTCAAGACCCTAGAGCCCAGACTTAGCCAGGCGCATGATGTAGATAAAGGCTGAGCAATCTTTAGCGGCTATGGGCGTAAATTGCCGCTAACAACTCTGTTAGCCACATCCAACATCGTTGTTCGTTCTGACATTGCAGACTTCTGTATGAAGTTAAAGGCGTCGCTTTCCGAGAGGTTCCCCTCATCCATCAGAACGCCTTTGGCCCGGTCAACCGCTTTTCTTACTTCGAGCTGGCCCTCTAATTCTCGAACTGTGGCGTCTAACTGCCGTATTTCTTCAAATCGACCTAAAGCAACTTCAATTGCTGAGACGAGTTCTTCGCGCTGAAATGGTTTCACCAAATAAGAGAGAACTCCCGCGTCTCTAGCTTCTTCGATGAGGTGCCTCTGACTAAACGCCGTAAGGATCACAACGGCTGCTTTGCGTTCAGACGAGACTTCGCGGGCGGCAGCTAGCCCATCCATGCCTGGCATCTTGATGTCAAATACGCACAAATCTGGGTTGTGTTCTTGAACTAATGCGACTGCCTCATCGCCACGTCCGGTTTCCGCGACGACGACGTAGCCTTCTTCTTCGAGCATTTCGCGAAGATCTAAGCGAATGATTGCTTCATCTTCTGCAATTACGACGCGTTTGGGCAACTGGTTCCTTGTGTTGGGAGGCCGCAGCCTCGGGACGTGGAGATCTCTACAATAGCCAATCAATCCGGTTTTCTTCGCTGAAGAGAAGCGTCAGTTGAATTCTCTACCTATTTGATCAAGTAGGGAATTTTGATGGCCTTCAAGCTGCATTAGCCGCGCTACTAGCTGTTCACGTTGCTTATCTATTGCAATCAAGTGCCGAGCAGCACGCTGATGCGTTCGCTCTGATATCGGCGTCTCGGAGACAAGTGCATGAATTCTGGCCGTTTCAGCTTCATCTTTGAAATGCTCTAACTGCTCTTCGATTACCCCAAGCTCCGCCTGCGTGTGCGCAATTTGCTGACTATTACGACGGAGCTGGCGCTCAACGGTTTTGATTGACATGGGGCCAGAAAATCTAGCCAAAAATGTCCGCATTCGCTACCTGGCCTTGCTACGCCTTACGACCAAAGCAACGGGCAAGCGTACCTGATACAAAATCCGTGACTTCAACATCGCTGAATCCAGCCGAACGAAAATACTCTTCGCACTCGCTTCGGGTATGGGCTCGTCCTTCACTTCCACACACAAGTTCATTCATTCCCCACATGGCGGCATCCACGGGGCCTTTGCGATCGTTATCGAGCATCTCTCCAATAAGGTGCATTTCGCCGCCCGGCTCCAATGCCCGGAAGGCCCTTGCCACTACAGCACCTATCACTTCACTGTTGTAAATCGGCAGGTTGCTTGCCATCACAACTACATCGACTGGAGATGGGAATTCTCCTTGTGTGAAATCTGCTCCCACTGTTGTCACTCTGTCCCCCACGCCAGCGTCAGCAATGTATTCCTCGGTTGCTACCACCACTGGCGGAAGGTCTAGAACTGTTGCCTGTAAGCCTTCGAAGCTCTCAACAGCGGTAATGCTGTAGGCCCCCGAACCTCCGCCTAGGTCAAGTAGATGACGTCGGTTAGACAAGTCGACTGTGCGAACAAAACGTCGAGCAGCTCCAAAGCCGATGCTCGCAGTTGCTTGATGATATTTCCGAGCAGATTCCACCGTAAGTTCGTCGTACATCCCAAGTGTCGTTGAATCGGGCTCTCGCATCTTTTCGGTCATTTGAAACCACCCAGATACGTCTGGCCGAGTGAACATCATCCAGGGGCCGGCATATCTGCTCTTCCCTTCAACAAGGTATGTCTCGACGTCTGCAGCGTTACACAGCTGTTCTCCATCCCAATCGAGAAGGTCCAGACTTAACGCGCATGAAACCAAACGGTCGATATCGACAGGTCTCAGTCCTGTTTCCTGTGCAAGCAAGGCCTCGGTGTTATACCCGTTGCTTACGTGTGTGAAAAGGCCCACATCCAAGGCCGTGTACAGCACCGCTGAGGTGGTGTACGCGCGAGCCATTTCTTGCAACCGAGTCGTGTCTATCCGATTACTCATTTGTACTATTCCTGTTTCTTCAAGAAGTTGACTTGTCTTCGATCTGAAAATATTCAGGTTTTCCGAGGGCCCAGTACTCGCCCCACACCTGCTCTCCTCCAGCCACGTGGAATACCTCGCCGGTGACGAACGAAGCGGTCACAGGGGAACCAAGAAACGCTACGGCTTGAGCTATGTCCTGAACGTCACCTAAACGTCGTTGTGGATTATGGTCAAAAGATGGGCGGGCCTCATCGGGATAATTGACTAGCCCAGGGCTACGGACAACACCGACCGCAATGGTGTTGATTCGAATGTCGTGAGGCGCCCATTCGACACTTAGTGATGCGGCTAGCCCCGCAGCTCCAGCTCTTGCAGCGGCCGTGTGAGGTATACCTACTGATGCTCGCCCGGTAACTGTTCCAATATTTACTATCGAACCCCCGGATCCGTTTTCGATCCATGCCCGTGCCGCAGCCTGCATTACAAACCAGGGTCCGTAGAGGTTTGTTTCAAGGACTGCGGCCCAACCTTTCGGCGAAATATCGGTCGCCGGCGCAGCAAACTGACCACCTGCGTTATTAACGACGAGGTCTAATCGACCAAATTTGCTCCAGGTATCGCTCAGCAGCGCCTCAACCTCTTCGGGGTCGCGCACATTGGCTGGGATTGCGAATACCTCGACATCTTGCCGCGCGAAAGAACCTTGCAGTTCGTTGAGTTTCCCCTCATCGCGGCCACAGGTAACGACCTGAGCGCCGAGTCGACTCAACAGCATGCAGATAGCCCTACCGATACCGCCAGCGCCACCTGTGACAAGCGCAACCTGACCCGAATAAAGGTCATCCCTAAACCCATGAGCCAGCGAGGCTAAATCGTCATCGCTCCAAGACGAGTATGGGTCTGCAGTCATTTCTACAACCTAGAGGTAAACGCTTATCCCATGCGGTATCTCATTGAAGACGAAACTTGTGCCCGGAGCGGGATTTGAACCCGCACGCCCGTGAGGGCAAAGGATTTTGAATCCTCCGTGTCTGCCATTCCACCACCCGGGCGGCAAATGCCGAGGCTAGCGGCCCCACAGGGGCCTTCCCAAGCGTTATTGCCCTAGATTGAGTCAGATTGCCACCATGATTGCTCTGTTTCCCGTAATCTCTTCTACAGCCGTGGTCGGCAGGTTTCGCGTGGCCATGTGAAACCTTTAGGCCCATTGGATGGTCTAACCCACAAGGTGACTGAATAGGGAGGCCGTGTGCTGGCATTTACATTTCCTGGTCAAGGATCACAAAAGCCCGGCATGGGAGCCGAGTGGGTCGACCATGAGAGTTGGGAACTTGTGGAGGAGGCTTCGCAAGCGTGTGGCCGAGACGTTACTGAGTTACTGCTGCACGTCGACGCCGACGAGTTGAAGCAAACTCGCAACAGCCAATTAACGACCTTTGTGCTCAGCATGGTTGTACTAGATGCAGTCGAGAGGACAGGCGTCGCTCCTAATTTGGCTGCGGGTCATTCCCTGGGCGAATACAGCGCTCTGTGTGCCAGCGGTGCGTTGTCGTTTGAGGACGCTGTCAGGCTGGTAGCTGAACGCGGTGAGGCCATGCAGATCGCTGCCGACGAACAGGACGGAACCATGGCTGCAGTCCTGGGATTAGACGACGATCTTGTCGTGTCAGCCTGCGCCCGGGTCGACGGCGACGTTTGGGTAGCTAACTACAACGCTCCTGGACAGGTCGTTATCGCTGGATCTCCATCAGCTGTCCAAGAAGCTGGTGACAAGGCAAAGGAACTTGGCGCCAAGCGCGCTATGGGGTTACCAGTTGGAGGAGCATTCCACACCCCGTTTATGGCACCCGCTCGAGATCGCTTGCGGAAGGCACTAGCGGAAATTGAGGTACGTAATCCGGCAATCCCAATAGTGGCCAATGTCGACGCCGCCGCTAGGCAGGATGCTGAGGAATGGCCACAACTCTTAGCCAGTCAACTGTGTAGCCCCGTGCAATGGCGACAGAGTCTTTACGCGCTGCATGAACTTGGGTGTCACACCTTTGTAGAACTAGGTCCAGGTACCGTCCTGACTGGGATGGCCAAGCGAACGCTTAAGGACGTCAACACCATGTCGGTAGCGACCCCAGAGGATGTCGACACCCTGCTTGCCGCAGTTACTGATCTGAGGTCTTCTGGGCAAAACACAGGCGTAGCCGGAGAACACCTGTACGTCACAGAACGCCTCGTGGTCAGCCCTTGCGCTGGCATCTTCTCTCCCAAAGAGGGACTTCAAGCAGACCAGTTAGTCAATGTCGGTGACGTGGTGGGCTGGGTCGCTGAAGAAGAAGTACGCTCCCCTTTCGCTGGACTGCTTATGGACTTCATGGCGTTAGACAGCGAGCGGGTAACCGCCAGGCAACCAATAGCATGGCTCCGAACGAGATAGGCGTATGTAGATGACCTCCACCGCGATATCTGGAGCCAGGATTCTTTCTTTAGGCACAGCCCTTCCAGAAAAGGTCTTAACTAATGAGGACCTTGCGGAGATGGTCGACACGAACGATGAATGGATCGTCGAACGAACCGGCATTCATGAGCGGCGCGTCGGAGGATCCACATCCGCTCTTGCGGCCGAAGCCGGCAAGATCGCTATCGAGCGAGCCGGCATTGATCCAGCAACAATCGACTTGTTGATTCTGGCCACCACGAGTCCGGATCGAAGAGTCCCTGCCTCAGCGTCAACAGTCCAAGAGCTTCTAGGTTTGCAGTGCGGTGCGATGGACCTCAACGCAGCCTGCTCAGGCTTCGTTTACTCGTTGGTGGCCGCTCACGGCTTTATCGAAATGGGGCACCAACGCGTCTTAGTTATCGGCGCTGAAACTCTTTCACGGATGACCGACTATACGGACCGAACCACGTGCATCTTGTTTGCCGATGGTGCCGGAGCAGCTGTAGTGGAAAAAGCGGACGGCCCTGGAGATCTCCACGGCTGGCACGTCGATAGCAATGGGGCTCTGGAAGAAGCTCTCTTCTGCGAGTTTGACGGCAAAATTGAAATGGCTGGGCAAGCCATCTTCAAGAATGCTGTTCTCGCCATGGAAAACGCTGCGCTGAAGTCCTTAGCTATGGCTGGCATCTCAGCAGACGACATCGATCTTGTCGTACCGCATCAGGCCAATGTTCGAATCGTGGAAGCCTCATGCAAGCGCCTAGGAATTCCATACGAAAAGACATCGATGGTGATTCACCGAACCGGCAACACCTCTTCCGCGTCTATCCCTTTGGCGCTTGAAGATGCTTGGGCAGGCGGGCGGGTGAACCAAGGAGACAACATCCTTCTTGTTGGATTCGGGGCAGGTATGACTTCCGCTGCGGCGGTCATTACTTGGGACGGCATATGAGTGAGACTCGAACGGTTGTGGTGACCGGCGGTAATCGAGGGATCGGACTTGCTACGGCGAAACGCTTCGCCGAACTAGGACACCGAGTCGCAATTACTGCCCGGGACCCAGGACACATCGACGATGCATTTTTAGCCGTGGCTTGTGATCAAACCAGCTCCGACGCTGTGGACGCTGCCTTTGAAGAAATCGAGTCGACCTTAGGGACGGTTGAGATCTTGGTCGCTAATGCTGGGATTACACGCGATCAGCTAATGCTACGCATGTCCGATGACGACTTTTCTTCAGTAGTTGAAACTAACCTGACCGGTTCCTACCGGATGGCCCGGCGAGCAGCGCGTCCCATGCTCAGAGCCCGCTGGGGCCGCCTTATCTTCGTTTCCTCAGTGGTTGGATTACTCGGTTCTGCGGGACAGGTGAATTACTCGGCGAGCAAAGCGGGTCTAATCGGAATGGCCCGCTCCATGGCTCGGGAACTGGGCTCAAGGAACATCACTGCAAACGTTGTCGCACCCGGCCCGGTCGAAACCGAGATGTTTGATGCTCTCACCGAAGACCAGCGGGCAACTATTACTGCACAAGTACCCCTCAATCGAGTCGCCCAACCAGCGGAGATAGCTGAAACAATTGCCTTTTTGGCGTCTGACGAGGCCGCATACATAACAGGGGCAGTAATTCCAATTGATGGCGGACTAGGCATGGGGCATTAGCCCATAGGCTCTACACTTCGCATTGTCCCATGACACAAGGAACACCTAATGAGTGACAACTTCGAGAGATTCAAAAACTGTGCGGTAGAGGTGCTTGCAGTCGATGCATCCGCCGTTACCCCTGAGGCGAGTTTTGCGGATGACCTTGACGCAGACAGTCTTGACTTAGTCGAATTAGTAATGGCTCTAGAAGAAGAGTTCGACATCAGCGTCGAAGAAGAGGAACTGTCCGACGTGGCCACCGTAGGCGACGCTGTGGCGCTGGTTGAGTCGAAGCTGTGACCGAAAGGCGCAGGGTCGCTATCGTCGGCCTGGGGGTCGTTTCCTGCGCCGGTACCGGTCTCGACGCGTTCTGGAATGGATTGAACTCAGAGCCACCCGAGGGTGAGCGGCGAGTTCATGACTTTGATCCACTTCCTTATTACGAAAACCCTAAAGAGGCGCGCAGAGCAGATCGATCGCAGCAAATGGCGACGGCCACGGCAGCAATGGCAATTGAAGACGCCGGCGAGCTGGACACTGATCCCGCCCGCTGCGGTGTGATCTATGCCACTGGTGTCGGAGGGTTACAAACATTCGAAGATCAGGTCATAGTTCATGACCGTAAGGGTGCTCGACGTGTTTCGCCTTTTATGGTGCCAATGATCATGCCCAATGCACCAGGCGCGGCGATCTCCATGCGGTTCGGCCTCCAAGGCCCAAACGAAACGATCACGACAGCGTGTGCCGCTAGCACTCATGCTCTTGGCTACGCAGCACGGCTCATCCAAATGGGGTATGCGGATGTGATCGTGTCAGGTGGAACTGAATCAGTTATGTCGCCAGTGGGTATGGCCGGGTTTCAAAATATGACTGCTTTGTCCTCATCGGGAAAATCTATGCCCTTTGACAAAGACCGAGATGGCTTCATGATGACAGAGGGGTCAGCAACTCTGATTCTTGAGGAAATGACGTCGGCGCAATCAAGAGGGGCTCATATCTACGGGGAGATTTTGGGATCTGGATCGAATGCCGATGCCCATCACATAACTGCCCCATCGCCTGGAGGAAACGGCGCCCTCCGATGCATGCAGTTAGCTATAGAGGACGCTGGGCTCGCACCGTCTGATATTGCTTCGGTAAATGCTCATGGGACTTCAACCCCACTTAACGATGCAGCTGAGGCAGAGGCCCTTTCCAAATTATTTGGCGACAATGGCCCCCCGGTAACTTCTACCAAGGGAGTGACCGGTCATGCATTGGGCGCAGCTGGAGCGTTAGAAGCCACAGCCGTACTGCTTTCCTTTGCCCACAAATCAATCCCGCCAACTGCTGGTCACGCAACTGCTGACCCTGAGATGGCTGCCTTCAATCTCGTGTCGGGCTCACCGCAGGCATGGGAACCTGGCCCATCACTGTCAAATTCCTTCGGGTTCGGCGGCCACAACGGTTCTATTGTTATTTCCCCTGTCCAGTAGGGCACTTACAACAACCGTAGAAGCGCGGTAACTGCCGAGGCCGAAACCAGAACAACCGGGAATGGCAACCGCACAAATGCTGCTAGCCCCCCAGCCGCCACCCCTGCTGTCACTGCGCCTACCTTGAGCGTTCCGCCTCCGTCAAAGGTTTGCACCATTATCAAGCCAGCCAGAACCGCTGGGGTTAAGTGACTCAATACCTCACCGCCAACCCCTGAAACGCGCAGACCACGCCCAGCGAACACACCGATGACCTTGAAGAAATAACATCCGACCGCTAGGGCCCCGATTGAGATCCAGGTCATTTGGCGATACTCATCGTTTTCTAATTTCTAGGCCGAAAAACGCCACGGCGCTTAAGGCCGCAAACAGCACGGGTAGACCCGATGGAACGAAGGGAATCGTTGCCACCGCTATGACCGCGCCCAACAAGGCTGTACGTAGTTTTTCTTTCTCCCGCACATGTGGCAACAAAAGAGCCAAGAAGGCGGCGGGGAAAGCTGCATCAAGGCCCCACTGTTGTGGGTTGCCTACGACTTCGCCGATAAAAACTCCTACAAGGGTTCCGGTGTTCCAGAACACGAAAACAGAAAGCCCGGTAATCCAAAAAGCTTCCTTGGCATCTTGAGGGCTCGACTGCGCGTTCGACATCGCAGCGCTCTCATCAATTACCAACTGTGCTGCCAGAAGTCGGCCGCCGGTTTTTTGGGGCAATATTTGAGCAAGGGACAGGGCATAGGCACAGTTGCGTGCCGACAAAAGCAGCGCCGTACCTAGAGCCGATAAAGGCTCTCCCCCCGAATTAGCTATTCCTACTGCGGCGAACTGAGATGCGCCTGTAAACACCAGGAGAGACATAGTGAGCGCCTTAGGACCTGAAAGCCCGGCCGAATTGGCTAGAACGCCGAAGGTAATCCCAAACGAGCCCACCGCAAGCCCGAGCAAAAAACCATCACGCTTGTGCTCTTGGTACCAAAACGCTCTCAGTCGTTCAGCCACGTGATAGAGCTCGCCGGCTATAGGTCAGAAGTTTGTGCGATCACGAACATCATGTCCGCCTCGCAAGCCACTTCGTCATTCACAGAAGCGACGCCAGAAGCCCGGCCAGCCATACGAGACATGCGTCCCAGGTGCGCCTCCAGAGTGAGTGTTTCGCCGGGTACGACCTGTCGTCGGAAACGCGCTTTGTCGATTCCTCCGAACAGAGGAAGTTTCCCCGTGAAATCGCCATCGCTTAGGGCTGCTAAGCCAGCAGTTTGGGCAAGGGCCTCGACCATCAGAACGCCCGGAAGGGTCGGTCGGCCCGGAAAGTGTCCGGCGAAGAAGCTTTCATCGCCGGACAAATGCCACACCGATTTGCAGGATACTCCTGGTTCTAGATCGATGATTTCGTCACAGAATAGAAACGGGGGCCGGTGAGCAAGAAGGTCTGCGGGATCTGGGTAGTTAGTCATTAAATTCATCCAATGCGTCCAACAATGCAGGTGCGGTCGCCGCAGGAGAAATCTTCAGCCAACTTTTTTCAAGGCGACCAGTGGGAGAGATCAAAAACATGGACCGCGTAATTCCTTCGTATTCTCGCCCGTAAAGTTTCTTCGGGCCATAAACACCGTACTTTTTCGCGACCTTGTTGGTTGGATCCGATAGCAGCGGGTAGTTGAACTGATGTTTATCATCCCATTTCGCTTGTTTGTCCGGTTCATCTGCACTTACACCGACCACGGTTACGTTATGCAAGCGGGGCAACAAATCGCGAAGTTCGCTGGCTTGTTGGGTGCATCCGGAAGTATTCGCTTTGGGGTAGAAAAACAGAGCCACGCGGCGCTTAGCGTGGTCCGTCAAGCGCCATTTGTTGTTGTGTTGATCAAGAAGTGTGAAAGTCGGGACTCGATCGCCGGGCTGCAACATTTAGCCAACTTAGCCACCCAATTCAGGTAGTAGACACTTGATTTCAGTAATTAATTGTTGCTCGTTGCGAAGAAACCAACTCGTATGTGGGCTAGTACTGCCGAAATTTCGTCTTCCGTTAGCCCGGCGCCAAAGCCAGGCATTGAGCGGCGGCCGCGCTCGACCAGGCGCCGTTGCTCTTCGTACGAGTATTTATGGCCCTTACCCACTAGCCCTGGCCCAAAACTGCCTGAGCCATCTGACCCGTGGCACGCAGCGCAGCTATCCCGGTAGACCTCTGCTCCGAGAACCATTAGTTGTGCGCTGTAATTCTCATCTGTCGGGCCCTTCGATGCCCAATCAGTTCGGTCGATGCACCCAACGCAAAGGGCGAGTACGAGGAGGAGTGCAGCGAGAGAAAGCGAGATATTTCTCATTTCAGGAGAGACCGTTCTCCGCCAACCCCTGAATACTTACTCGGCGTTTCAGTCCAACGGCGAGAAAGCCATTCAGGGTCCCGCCAATGAGCATGAAAATGCTCCGGTACCTGACGCATAGTGCGGTCGATCTTTCCGATTCCTTCGCCGAATCTTTCGGTAGCAGCATCTTGTAGGCGGTCAATCATCCACTGAATGTCTTTTTCGTTGGGTTCAGTCCCATGGGATTTCCATACAACCATTGGTGTTGAACAGGCCTCACAGTCGGCGACCCAACAGATCTCATCTTCGTAGTACCAATGTGTGAATCGAGCGGCCTCGCAAAGTTCGCAGTCATCATCCGTAAGGTCGCTCACCGACGCACACCCTATCCAGCGTCAAGCGCCGCTCGATAGGCAGCAACTAGATCCCCTACTCCTTCAGCTCCACCGCCATCAAGCAGACGCCGCACAACCGCTGATCCGATAATGACTCCGTCGGCCACTGAACTCGCTTCGACTGCTTGTTCAGGCGAACCGATCCCCACGCCTGTCAGCACTGGTTTATCGGTTACTTCCTTACAACGTTTCGCTATTTCTGTCGCCGTTGCCGCGAGGGCAGCCCTTTCTCCCGTAACGCCCAGTAACCCAACTGCGTACACAAATCCTTTGGAAGCTTCACACAGTTCGGGAAGGCGGTGATCTGGGGTAGTGGGGGCAGCCAACATAATGGTCTCAATTCCAACGTTGGATGCGGCCTCCCTCCAAGGACCTGATTCAACCAAGGGGAGGTCGGGAAGAATGGCAGCGTCAATGGCGGATTTAGCCAACGTTGCCGCGAATCTTTCGTGACCCGGGTGGTGGGCAAGGTTGTAGTAAGTCATTACGGCATGAGGGACACCGGTATCCAACTTTGGAACTGAGGACAGCACAGATGCTGGTGTGGCGCCTGTTTCAAGAGCGGCTTGACTTGCTTCCTGAATCACCGGCCCATCCATCACCGGGTCTGAAAACGGTATACCGATTTCAATCGCGTCAGCTCCAGCAGCTGCGGCGCTTTCAACCGCTGCCTCCCAACCGTCATAGCCTCCTGTGATGTAGGCCACAAGAAGTTTTGCTCCGTTATCTCGCCGATCGCGGAGATGCCTTTCCATGCGACCTACGTTGGATGGTGAACTCACTGAATGTTTCCCGGTCCCAACACATCCATCATTTGATCGACGTCTTTATCTCCGCGGCCAGATAGGTTCAAAAGAACGGTCTGCCCTTGCAACGACGGCGCTTCGCGAACTACCCAAGCCAGGGCGTGAGCTGATTCCAGAGCTGGAATTATTCCTTCGGTTCTCGAAAGAAGCTGGAAGGCCTCTACAACTTCTTGATCTGTGACGGCCGGGTATTCAGCTCGGCCGATAGCAGAGAGATGGGCATGTTCAGGCCCGACACCTGGATAGTCAAGACCTGCTGAAATCGACTCTGCTTCTTGGACCTGCCCGACTTCGTCTTGCATCAAGTACGAGGTCATACCATGGACGACACCTGGCACGCCTCTTCCCACTGCTGCTCCACCTGCTGGCTCAACTCCCACTAGCCGAGCATCGCTGTCGGAGAAGCCCGAGAAGATTCCCGCTGCGTTGCTTCCGCCGCCAACGCACGCGACGACCACGTCCGGCAGTTGATTCATCAGTTTTAGGCATTGTTCGTGTGCCTCATCACCGATCACGTGGTGAAATGTTCTGACCATCCAGGGGTAAGGGTGCGGTCCCATTACTGAACCTAGGCAGTAATGAGTATGTTCAACAGTCGCAACCCAGTCTCGAAGAGCCTCATTGACCGCATCTTTTAAGGTTTTACTGCCTGATGAGACAGCTTCGACTTCGGCGCCTAGCAATTGCATCCGAAATACATTGAGCGCCTGTCGCTTTACGTCTACTTCGCCCATGTAGACCTTGCACTCCATATCCAGTAAGGCTGCCGCAGTTGCTGAAGCAACACCGTGTTGCCCTGCTCCTGTTTCCGCAACCAACCGAGATTTACCCATCCTCCGGGCGAGGAGAGCCTGCCCAATTACGTTGTTGATCTTGTGTGATCCGGTGTGATTCAAATCTTCTCGCTTCAAAAGAAGTCTGACTCCTAGATCTTCTGACAAGCGATAACACTCAGTAAGGGGTGATGGTCTCCCACCATAGTCCCTTAGAATTCGGTGAAACTCCTCGACGAACTCAGCATCATTCCATGCCTCCCGAAAAGCTTCCTCGAGTTCTTCACACGCGGGTATCAAAGTCTCGGGAACAAAGCGACCTCCAAAGTCGCCAAAACGTCCTTCTTTGTTCGGATCGGTCATCACCATAACTTCAACCTATCGCCGGCGAGGCCGTGGCCATCACTCTTCGCGCCAGTCGTATGGCCGAGGAGCGTTGGGGTCGAATTCTTCGCTCGCTGAAGCCAAACCCGACCAGGCCTCTCGCGCAGCCACAATAAATTCTCTCACTTTGACTGGGTCTTTCACACCGGGCGACATTTCGACTCCGCTAGCCACGTCAACAC
Organism: Candidatus Neomicrothrix sp. UBA814; assembly: GCA_002296525.1. Lineage (GTDB taxonomy): Bacteria > Actinomycetota > Acidimicrobiia > Acidimicrobiales > Poriferisodalaceae > UBA6944. The sequence goes on from DBIA01000008.1 coordinate 39,692, forward strand.
CCCACGGCCTTACTGACTTGACTGCTCGGCCAACATTGGCGGGCGTAAGTCCACCTGCCAAGATCAATGGTCGTCCGCGTTCTCTGCCATCAAGCATTGACCAATCGAAAACTTCACCAGAGCCCGGTTCTGGGGCGTCTACCAAGACCGCTTTTGCCCCATATTGTTCTAAATCGTCGATCGCTGAATCCCCTGCTGTAAATGCCTTAATCAGGTAGGGCACACGTTCCGCAACCCACCTGCTGTCCTCGGCTGATTCACGGCCATGGAGTTGAGCGGCTTGTAGGCCTGCTTGATGCACTACATCTACAACAGTTTCCCGTAGCTCACCTCGAAAGATCCCTACAGTGAGAACGCCGCCCGGTAAGCGTCGGGCGATGTCGCGAGCTACAGCGGGTCTAATTTGTCGAGTTGAACCTGGCACGAAGTTGAAGCCGAGTGCATCAGCCCCCATTCCAACGGCTAGTAACGCATCCTCTTCGGAGGTAACTCCACAAATTTTGACAAACATCAAACAGATCCTCGTAAAGCGGCGACTGCTGCAGCGGGATCACCACTTGTCACAAGAGTTTCGCCGACTAGCACCGCCTTGTACCCAGCTTCTTTCAGCAAAGCAGCATCTTTGGGTCCCCTTACGCCGGATTCGGCTACTCCGATGACACTGGGTGGCAAGAGAGTCGCCATTCGCACTGCGCGCTCATGGTCCACCTCAAAGGTATATAGGTCTCGTTGGTTAACCCCGATCAGATCGGCGCCCAAGCCAAGGGCGACTTCCATTTCTCCTTCGTCATGCACTTCGACTAATACGTCTAGACCGACTTCTCGCGCAAGTTGATAGAAGTGCCCCAGCTCTTCTTCGGATAGGACCGCTGCGATAAGCAAAACCGCGTCTGCTCCCATCAGACGTGCATCTAAAACGTCGACTGCGCCTACGGTGAAGTCTTTTCTCAGAACTGGAAGGGTGACGGCCGAGCTGGCCTCTTCTAGATCTTTTGCAGACCCACCAAAATGTGGTCCATCAGTGAGAACTGAAAGACAGGCTGCGCCGCCTTCAAAGTATTGTTTGGCTAGCGTTGCTGGGTCCAATCCAGCAAACAGGTCTCCTTTGGATGGTGATCTTCGCTTCACTTCTGCGATGACACTCAGTCCTGGTTCAGCTAGGGCGTTCCGGAATTTCTTTGCCGGAGGATACCCCTCAAGGAGATCGAGGAGACGTTTCTGGTCTCGCCGGTCAGCAGCAACACGTTTGCGGTGTTGCACGACGATTTTGTCCAGGTAGGTTTCTTTCCCGGCAGCCATCTTCCGTACCTTCCAGATGTTCTGATGAGCGTTGCTTGCGCTTAGACGTCGAGTCCCTTGGCGCAGGTCGGCTCCAGAAATATCAGATCTGGCCTGCCATCCATGAATTCTGCCGTCGCTCTACCGAACTCCTTCATGCCGTCCGATCCGCCGTGAGCCGCGAGGGCATCACCATCGGTATACATCTCATAGAACCAAACGACGTTTGCGTCATTTTGGTCTTTGTGTGCGGCGTATATCTCTGTTCCAGGTTCCCCCGAAACGTTCTTCATTCCGAGGTCCGCGATCACTGCCAACAACGCGTCGCGCTGTCCATCTTTCGCAGTCAGTTTCGCTAAAAGTGCAGTTTTGGCCACTGTTCGTCTCCTAATTCAACCGTTTCACAATTCGTGATCTTTCTTGGCTAATCCAGAGGGTACTGCCCTACGACTCTCAAGGGATCCCGTTACTAAAGGCAGAATTCAAGGGAAACCACGGAAACCTCGGAACCAGAATCGGTGACTACTAAAGAATCCTCGCTGCTCAGCGATGCGAATCCGACGTACGGAGCGGTGGTTGCGACGGTCAGAACTTTGCCAATTTCTTCGGAGGCCAAGAAGAGAGCCTGGCCCGGAAGCAATTTTTCATCGCTTCGTATTCGGTAGATCTTGTGACGTCCGCCGCCACGAGCCGAAATTCGTTCTACCAGCTCTTGTCCCCTATAACACCCCTTGTCGAACGACACCGCTCTTTCAACGAAACCTGACTCGTTTGGAATGCCTCCCACTTGAAGTTCTCTTCCAATTATTGGCAGACCACATTCGAAGCGAAGGCGCTCGTACTCTTCGGGAGCGCAGACAGGCAGATCTACCTCTAGGTCTTCACCTAGAACATCGACTACGTCTTCACATAGCCAAGGAGAGGTAACCAACATGACCTTTGACCCAAGGTCTGCGGGAGTCCATTCCCCAAGGACTGAAACCATTTTCCATTGGTGAAGCTCAAAATCTGCTTGAGTTCTTAATTTGAAACGTTCAAGCGAAGTCAGCAGCTGTGCTCCGAAGCCTGGGTCGGTATCTAGGAAGAACTGACTTTCCTGAAACTTAGAAATTCTGAAATAGCCCTCTATGTTCCCCTTGGGCTCCAAAAGAAACGACAAACGTGACTCCCCGTCAGACATATCGTCAACGTTTTGTGACACCTGACTGTGCAAGTAGCTCTCGGCCTCAGGCCCTCGGACACTAATGACATCGCGGGCGCTGGTCCAGATTCTTGTAGTCATCAATTCCCCGTCAACTTCACTACTGCATTGTGAACCAACCTCAACCCGACTTCATCGTCGAAGGACATAATCGATTCTGGGTGGAACTGAACTCCACAAATCGGCAGAGTCTTATGTTCAATTGCCATCACAACTCCATCGTCGATGCTTCGCGCAACCACATTAAGGGAATCAGGCACACTGTCTTCTTTTGCGTATAGGGAATGGTATCGACCAGCTCGAAATTCTTTTGGGAGACCAGCAAACAAACCACTCTCATCGGTCGCGATTAAAGAAGGTTTGCCGTGCATCGGTGTGTCAAGTTGCCCAAGACGACCTCCGAAGAATTCCACTATGGCTTGAAGGCCCAAGCAAACACCAAAAACAGGTATCCCAAGTTCGATTGCCGAGCCGATCGTATCCGAGACCTCGTAGTCACTCGGGGTACCAGGGCCTGGGGATAAGACCAGGAGATCTGGTGTGTTGGCGACAAGTTCCTCAAGTGGGAAACCTGTTCGCTGCGTTACGACCTGAGCTCCGGTCTGCCTCAAGTAGTTAGCGAGTGTGTGCACGAACGAGTCCATGTGGTCGACCAAGAGGATTTCTTTGCCTTCTGCAGGTGAGGAAGAAATAACCGTCTCTGACGTTCTACGGGGAAGTCGGAGTGCATCGAGGAAAGCGGAGGCTTTGAGCTCTGTTTCTTCTTCTTCTGCGACAGGGTTGGAATCCCATAGCAAGGTAGCGCCGACCCGCACCTCAGCATGGCCACCTTTAATTCGTATAGTTCGTAGCGTTAAACCTGTATTGAGGCTGCCGTCGAATCCAACTTTTCCTATTGCGCCGCCGTACCAGGCACGTGGACTTTTCTCATGATGTTCGAGGAACTTCATCGCCGCCGTCTTCGGGGCGCCTGTTACCGTGACCGCCCACGTATGGGTAAGGAACGCGTCCAAGGCGTCAAACTCGGGGCGCAACCTTCCTTCTACATGGTCCACGGTGTGGATTAGACGCGAGTACATTTCGATTTGACGTCGACCTATTACCTTGACCGAACCAGGCACACAGATTCGACTTTTGTCGTTCCGGTCTACATCAGTGCACATTGTGAGTTCGGACTCGTCTTTTTCGGAGTTGAGCAACGCGAGGATTTGCGAGGCGTCGTCTAGGGGGTCTTGGCCTCTGGCAATCGTCCCCGAGATGGGGCATGTCTCAACTCGATCTCCCTCAACTCGGACATACATTTCCGGAGAGGCGCCCACTAGCCACTCTGATTGCCCCAGGTTAATTAGAAACCCGTAGGGCGAAGGGTTCTGTTCTTTTAGTCGTCGAAAAAGTTCTGATGGTGGCTCTGGTGAAGGCTCAACAAACGTTTGGCTGGACACCACCTCAAATAGGTCCCCGCGTGCAAAGTAATCCCTTGCTTTCTCTACTATTTGCGCGTATTCACCTCTCTCGTGGTCGCGCGCTGGTTCCAATTCCAAATCAGGTTGGTACGGGTTTCTGGCCCCGCCTCTGCTGATGTCAGCAGTGTTGAGGTCGCCATACGCGAAGTCGTAACGACGACGTTCAGCCACCCCACCCTGGTGGTCGACAACAATGATTTCGTCAGGAACGTAAAGCACGAGATCTCGTTGATCTGATGGCCGTGGGCGCTCCAACTCAATCGGCTCGAACTGAAATGCCAGGTCGTAGCCAAAGGCCCCGTATAGGCCGAGGTGTTCATCATCTCCAGAAAACAATTCGACTAATGACCGAACAACGGTGAACGATGATGCCTGGCGACTTCTATTTTCCTCCTCGAAACGAGCAACAGTCCGCTGCACTTGATATGTAAGTTGCGCTAGCTCTACCTCAACGAGAGATACCTCTTCAAGCTGATTCAGTGCTTCTCGGACTGGTGCCAAAAGCAGTTCACCGCGCTGGTTTAGTGCCTGAATCTGGACCTGGTCGCTAAGGCTTGTCACCACCAATGGCGGATCCACAAATCCCATATCCCAGCGGGTGTAACGACCCGGATACTCATAGCTAGAGGAAAGCAGTACTCCCCTTGCAGAATCCAGTCGATCAACGAGATCTTCGATAGCCGCCTCAGGGTCAATGGGAGTGACTTCGGTACGAATCTGTATACCGCCCTGAGTCTTGTACCCCCGCGGGATCTCTTCGGCCACAGAGATCGCCTCTACTTAGAGGTACAGGCCCGTGCTGCCGGGCTCAACTCTTGGCGCTGCGATCGCGTGGACGTCCCTCTCTCTCAGGATGAGGAAATCGTCACCGTGCACCTCAACCTCATACCGATCTTCCGGACTAAACAAGACCTGGTCGCCTTCTTCCGCACTGCGGACATTAGGGCCGGCACCAACGACTTCTCCCCACACCAGTCTCTTTTGTTGCTGCGCTGTAGCCGGTATCAGAATTCCCCCGCTACTTCGCCGTTCTGCCTCATCACTAGGAATGCGCACGAGGATTCGATCATGCAACATTTTGATCGGGCGCTTAAGATTTTGGTCTGTGGAGACGTCTTTAGGTTCTTCAGCCACTATCGCACGGTACCGTTCTTAGACATGAACCCGGACGTCGGAACGCCTCAAAAAACAAATTTTACTGCCAGCGACGGAGTTTCTCTTGAGGCCGAGTACGTGATCCCTGAGTCAGCCAGCGCTATCGCCGTACTGTCACACCCTCACCCTTTGTATGGCGGAGACATGCACAACAACGTGGTTCATGCACTATTTGAGGCCTTACCAAAAGCGTCGGTAGCGACATTTAGATACAACTTCCGCGGTGTGCAGAACTCTGGTGGTAGCCATGGCGAAGGTAAACTTGAGATCCTCGACTGCCAAGCAGCCTTCTCCCACGCGGCGGGCTTGGTTCCGTCTGTACCTGTGTTTTCTGTCGGCTACTCCTTCGGAGCAGATGTCTCATTAAGCGCCGACACTTCGGCTCTTGCTGGCTGGGTTGGGATAGCGTCGCCTCTTGCACTGCTAGCACCAGGCGACATGAAGGCGAATTCCGACGCGCGTCCCGCTCTGCTTCTAGTGCCGAAAAATGACCAATATCGCTCCTTCGAAGAAGCCCAAGAGATTGTTAGCGACTGGACTGCCGCAACGGTGCAGCAGCTTGACACAGGGGACCACTTCTTATTCGGGGAAACTCAACAGGTCTCTGAACTAGTGAGTTCTTTTATCGCCGACTGCATTGCCACCAAGTGAGCAGCCTTGAGCTCATAACCTTGTAAGTCGGTGTCGGTTTGCTGCGACCAGCCGATAGCCGATTGCCGCGATCCACGAAACCGGTGGGATCATCATCACTACTCCCAAAACCCGCCAGATGCCTCCTAGCCGACGCAAGGTCTTAGCGACCGCTTTATGACCTGCGAGCCTGAGATCGCCCTCGATCCACCAAAGGGAACGCTTAGCATCGCTCTTGGAAAGGTTCATTCGATCCAGATCCGGCTCTGTACCTGGACTCATCGGGATAGAAGCTCGCTGCTCTACCCAAGCGGCACATCGGCAGCAAAACGTGCATTCTCCGTCGTAAACCAACACCGGTGAGCTTTACCCCAGCCCTTGAGCCAACGCTGCTCGTGAATCTGTTGCGGCCATCCGCAATGGCAAAGCCTTTTGGTATTCAGGAGATTCGTACCACTCCCTAAAGGCATCTTCATCCTCAAATTCAAGAATCACGAGGCGAGTTCCGTGCCAATCGCCTTCAACCGCTGCGACAGCATTGTCGACCACCACAGCTTTTCCTCTCCCTAGCGAGGAAGCTTTAGCTGCTTCCATGTAGGCATTCAACCCATCAGGGTCATGAACCTCTTCTTGAACCACGAAATAAACCGACATGTCGTTCTCCTTGTCGCAACGACGACAGAAAGTATCAAAAGTCAGACCCAACAATTAATTAACTGGGAGCTTTAGCGTTTATTCCAACTTGAAAGATGAGCCTCAAGAATCGGTGATCTGCTCAATGGGCGACACGGTCGCACCGGCGTCGCTGTCGGCACCCCAGTAGGCATCTCTTAATAGACGCTTGTATAGCTTTCCGGTCGGTAGTCGGGGCAACTCATCCATGAAGTCGATGGAGCGCGGCACCTTGTATCCGGCTATGTGCTCACGAGCAAACTCGGTAAGTCGCTTAGCTAGCGGTTCATCTCCTCGAGCTCCGTCCATTGGCTGCACCACAGCCTTTACTTCTTCACCAAAATCTTCGTTCGGTACCCCAAAAACAGCCACATCAGCTACTTCCGGGTGAAGAATAAGGCAGTCTTCGATCTCTTGAGGGTAAATATTTACCCCGCCTGAAATGATCATGAAAGCCTTGCGGTCAGTGAGGTACAGGAAGCCGTCTTCGTCTACGCGGCCCACATCGCCAAGAGTCGTCCACAGCGGATTATCAGGATGTTGGGAGCTACGAGTTTTGTCGGGAGCTTGGTGATACTCAAAGGTCTGTTCTTCTCGTTCGAAATAGATCAGGCCCGATTCACCAGTTGGGAGCTCAGTCCCATCCTCATCACATATATGTAACGTTCCGATCAGCGGCTTGCCCACAGTGCCTGGGTGGGCTACCCAGTCATCAGGTCCGACGTAGCAGAAGCCATTTAGTTCAGTGCCGGCATAATATTCGTGCAAAATGGGACCCCACCAGTCCAGCATTTGCTTCTTCACCTCTACCGGGCATGGGGCAGCAGCGTGGATTGCGACCTTGTGCGTCGACAAATCGTTTTTGCTGCGATCTTGTTCAGATAATTTCAACATTCGAGTAAACATGGTGGGAACCCACTGCGAATGCGTTACTCCGTACCGTTCTATTGCTTCTAGTGCTTCAAGCGGATCAAATTTCTCTAAGACCACCACAGTCCCCCCAACTGATTGAGTTCCCGTAGTAAAACCCAACGGAGCTGAGTGGTACAGAGGTGCCGGGGATAGGTAAACCGACTCAGTGTCCATTCCAAATATGCCGCCAACTAAGCCCGCCCCGATTAAGTCAGGGTCACTTATTTCAGATCCATCAAGTGGGCGCTTGATTCCTTTGGGTTTCCCAGTCGTTCCCGAGCTGTAAAGCATCAGGGACCCCCGCGGCTGCTGATCGAGGGGTTCAGCAGGATATTGCTCCACAGTTGTTTCGAAGTTTTCAAAGCCTTCGACGCTATCTCCGAACATCAAACGCACGGGGCAGTTAGGGATTAAGGGCAGCATTTCGATTGCTACTTCCCGAACTGCTGTGCTTGCTACAAGCACCTGGGCCCCACAGTCTTCAACGATGTAAGCCGCTTCTTCTGCGGTGAGAAAGCGATTCACAGTTGTGAAATACAGTCCGCTTCGTATCGCAGCCCAATAGGTCTCGAAATACCGAATGTGGTTATCAGCGAAGATAGCGATGTGGTCACCAGGTCGAAGCCCAGCATCTCTCATCATTTGAGCAAATCGGCACGATCTCTCTTCAAGTTCCTGATACGAGAGCGATTCGCCCGTTCTCGCCATGACGACAGCAGTCTTATCGGGATTTGTTGCAGCGTGGATACCTGGATAACTCATATTGTTGAAACTATCCGATGGGAACGCTTCACTCTTCATCCGCCGGGGGTCGGACTACCACACCTTCGGCGCTAAGCGCTTCTTTGGCCTCCCGGATGCTGTGCTCTCCGAAGTGAAAAATAGATGCCGCTAGCAGAGCATCAGCTTTTCCTTCTACTGCGCCCTCCACCAAATGTTTCAGTGTGCCAACTCCCCCGCTCGCGATAACCGGCACATTCACGGCTTCGACTACTGCCCGGGTTAACTCAAGGTCGTAGCCATTTCTCGTTCCATCCCCATCCATCGATGTGAGCAAAATTTCCCCTGCTCCTCGTTCAGTGACTTCCTTTGCCCAAGAGACAGCGTCTATGCCTGTATCTTCTCGGCCTCCCTTCACATACACATTCCAAGTGCGGTTCTCGTTTGCTTTCGCGTCTATAGCGACCACTACGCATTGGGTGCCAAAAGCGGATGCGAGTTCCCCTATGAGGTCGGGGTTACTCACTGCTGACGAGTTAATCGAAACTTTGTCCGCACCGGCTCGAAGAAGGGCGCGAGCATCGGCTGTAGACCGAATACCTCCACCGATCGTGAAGGGTATGTAGACCTCTTCGGCGACTCTTTCAGCTAGATCGACGATTGTTTTTCTGTTGTCTGAACTCGCTGTGATGTCTAAGAAAACGATCTCGTCGGCTCCTTCGGAGTCGTAGCGGGCGGCTAGTTCAACTGGATCCCCTGCATCACGAAGACCCACGAAATTGACCCCTTTCACCACGCGGCCCCTATCGACGTCTAGGCACGGGATCACTCTTATGGATTTCATTTCCCCTCAATTACCGCAAGCGCCGCTGAAAGGTCGATGGTTCCATCGTGGATGGATTTTCCGACAATGACGCCGGCAAGAGTTTTGCCATCAACTTTCAGTCCGACTAACTCGGCTATATGCGAAAGAGCGCCAACGCCACCGCTTGCGATTACGTCTATGGATGTCGAAGCCAGCACCTGCGATAGCCCTTCAACATCTGAGCCAGTCCCCATTCCATCACGAATAATTTGAGTGACGATCAGAGCATCAACGCCACCGTTTTCATACCTCGGCAATACATCAAGGATTCTGAGACCGCTATCTCGCTCCCAACCTTGTGTAGCGACGTTCTCACCTCGGACATCGAGACCAACTGCAATGCCGTACCCCAGGGCCGCTATTTCGTCCACTATTTGCGGATTTTCAATGGCTGCGGTGCCGATCACGCATCTCGATACTCCCACGTCGTATAACGTTTTCGCGGCTTCAACGGTACGCACTCCCCCGCCGCATTGAACTGGGACGCCAACGGCATTCGCAATCGATGCGATGGTATCCAAGTTCTGGGATTTGCCGGATCGCGCAGCATCAAGATCAACTACATGTATCCACGAGGCGCCAGCAGCTTCGAAGGAAGTCGCTACCTCGACGGGATCGACTTCGTATTGAATCTCGCGGTCGTAGTCGCCCTGAATCAAACGGACACATTTCCCATTTCGTAGATCGATAGCCGGGTAGAGGTTAAAACTCATCGAGATGCAACCTGTCGACAGAAGTTACTAGCGAAGACACGTCCCAATTCGCCCGATTTTTCCGGGTGGAATTGTGTTGCCCAACAAGAACCCCGTTCAACCATCGCCGTAACGTCTTCTCCGTATTCGCATGTGGCTACCACGAACTCGGTGTTGGTATCTGCCGCGTAGCTGTGAACGAAATACATCCAGGAGCGGTCACCGATATCTTCCAATAGTGGGCATTCAGGCTGACGAATATGCAATTCGTTCCACTGCATTTGAGGGCGCGGTAAGCCGTCGGGCAGCAAACGTACTCGTCCTGGAAATACTCCCAATCCGGGGACCTCGGGTGCCTCTTCCGAACCTTCAAACAACATTTGCATTCCTACGCAGATTCCCAGAAAGGGGGTTCCGGCCTCAATTGCCGAATAGACGGCGTCGTCCAACCTTGCTCTTCGTAATTGCTCCATACACGCGCCAAAATGACCCACCCCAGGGAGAACCACCGCCTCTGCCTGCGCTATTAAGCCTCGGTCGTCAGTCAGACGAACGTCAGCGCCGGCGCGTTGAAATCCCTTCTGTGCGGATCGCAGATTGCCTATGCCGTAGTCCAAAACAGCAATCAGCGGTCCTGATTTCGGTTCATTCACCGGATAACCCTCACAAAACACCTTTTGTCGAAGGCAGAACGTCATCGGCTATTCGAACTGCGTCATAGAGCGCTCTCGCAACTGCTTTAAAGCTAGCTTCGATGATGTGGTGGGTGTTTTTGCCGCGCAGCATCACCAAGTGCAGCGTTATACCGGAGGCCATAACAAAAGCTCGCCAAAACTCTTCGCAGAGCTGCGGATCAAAAGGAGGGTCCCCAAGAATCTTTTCCCCTGGGGGGTCGATTTCGTAATGCAGAAACGGTCGACCTGAAAGGTCCAGAATCACTTCTACTGCCGCCTCGTCAAGGGGAACCGAAATCGACGCGAAACGACGAACACCCTGTTTGTCGCCAAGTGCGTCCCCAAAGGCCTCTCCTAGGGCTATTCCGACGTCTTCAACAGTGTGATGTGAATCGATATCGATATCACCTTGGCAGTCAACCCGTAAGTCGAAGCGCGAATGTTTACCAAGCTGGCTAAGCATGTGATCGAAAAACGGGAGCCCGGTGCTTACATCTACCTTGCCCGAGCCGTCCACGTTTACAAATAAGTCGATGCTTGTTTCTTTAGTTTGTCGCTGTCGTTCAGCTGTTCGTGTCATTTGATCGCCCCTTCGAGAGCCTCAATAAAACTGTCGTTTTCGTTTGCAGTACCCACAGTCACCCGTAAACAATCCGCTAAACCTGGCCAATTGGAGCAGTTTCTTACCAAAATCGATTGTGCTAGCAGTCGATGCCAAAGCTCATTCCCATCAACGCCGCACTCAGTTGTTCTAAACATAAGAAAATTAGCTTGTGAAGGAAAAACCTCTAAGCCCAGAGCTGAAAGAGCTTCTGCAATTCTTTGCCTTTCCGCTGATATTTGCGCGACGCGTTGTTCCATCTCGTCGCGGAACCTAAGAGCTATCCGCCCCGCGATTTGCTTCAAAGAGTCTAAATGGTACGGAAGTATCACTTTCTCAAACTCAGGCAACATCCAAGGAGGGGCGACGCAATAGCCGAGGCGAACTCCGGCCATAGACCAAGTCTTGGAAAAAGTTCGCGTTACCACTAGCGATTCAGGCGCTTCAGTCTGCTTCAAGGTTTCGATTGCAGTGAAGTCGGCAAACTGACCATAGGCCTCATCGACAACAACCACTCCCGGCGACTTTGACACCGCTAGCTCAACGATCTCCAGACTTTCGGGTGTACCAGTTGGATTGTTTGGCGAGCAAAGAAATAGAAGGTCAGGCCTCTCCGAATCGATTATCGCCTCTAATTCTGACTCCGAAATTCTAAAATCCTTATCTCGCCCAGCCTCAACTACTCGGCATTGAGTAGTCCGAGCTATTTGGCCGTACATGGCGTAAGTGGGCTCAAATGTCACGGCAGTTCGTCCATGCCCTCCAAATGTGAGACAAAGGGTTTGTAGAACTTCGTTAGACCCATTGGCAACGAATATCTGTCCTGCTTCGACCTCATGAAGGTCTGCCAATTCTTCCCTAAGGGACTGCGCTACTCGATCGGGGTAACGATGCCAATCGACCTTGGTGGCTTCCGCCAGAAACGCTGCCTGAAATTCTTCGGGGGGCGCTAACGGCGCTTCATTGGTGTTGAGGCGGACCTTAACTTCAACCTGAGGAGAGTGATAACCGTCCATCGATCGCAGGTCGTCTCGCACAAGCGGCCGTTTCACGGCTTTATCCCCTCATTAGCCCATCTTTCGCGTTCTCGCACTGACGCTGCGTGCGCCCAAAGACCCTCCGCCTCAGCTATTTCCGAGACCGCCGGGCCAACCGTGTCGAATCCTTCTTTTGAAACCTCAATAACGTGCATACGTTTTTGGAAGTCATCGACAGTTAGCGCTCCGCTAAATCGCGCTGTGCCAGCTGTCGGCAATACATGTGAGGGTCCCGCCACATAATCACCTATTGACGCTGGTGCCCAATTACCTATGAAAACAGCCCCTGCATTTCGGATGGACCCGGCCAACTCTTTAGCGTTATCGCACATGAGCTGCAGGTGCTCCGGTGCAATGGCATTAACGACTTCTACAGCGTCTGCAGGTCCATCTACTAGACACAGATACCCGCCGTCAGTCAGAGTTTCTAATGTTTCATTGCGACGCGGAGACAACGAGACAATGTCTTCGATCGCCGATTCGACCTCGTGCGCGTACTTTTCATTCCATGTAACCAACCATGCTCTGCCTCCTGGGCCATGTTCAGCCTGGAGAACAAGGTCAACTGCAGCTGAGCTGGTGGGACAGCTTTCGTCCCCTACGACCACTATCTCCGAAGGCCCTGCAAATGCCGCCGCGATTCCAACGGTACCCGCCACCTCCTGTTTCGCAGTTGCTACCCATGCGTTACCCGGGCCGGCTATGACGTCTACAGCGCGCATACTTTCAGTGCCGTAAGCCATAGCCCCTATTGCTTGGACACCGCCTATTTTGTAGAGCTCACCAACGCCACAAAGGTACGCAGCGGCCAAAACCGCTTGATCGGTCTCCCCTCTGGGGTTCGGGGGCGTGCAGACAACAATCTCGTTTACGCCTGCTGCTCTCGCCGGTAACGCAGTCATTAAAACAGTCGACGGATAAGAAGCAAGGCCGCCGGGGATGTACAACCCAGCGCGTTCGACCGGCTGAGGGACACTCAAGACCGTGATCGCGTCCTGAGTCACCTCGTGCGATTGGGCCCTTTCCCCTTGATGGAATTCTAGGATTCGATCGTGCGCCACCTGGAGAGCGCTGGCTAGACCCTTGTCCAGTGCTTCCCATGCTTCGCTCAAGATCTCTGGGGCAACGCGAAAGTCGGCAATATCGACGCCATCAAACTGAGAAGTTAGGGACCTAACGGCTTCGTCGCCTCCATCGCGAACCTTTGAGAGAATCTCTCTCACGGCAGCGGTCGGCATGCCCGCGCTTGCATTGAAGCGCGGTAGTAGAGAAGTAAAGGGCTTATTAGCGCCTCGAAGATCGATGCGTTGCAACACGCTATTGAGGGTACCGCTGACAGAGGGCTACATAGAAGCGGATATCGCCTCTACCTGACTCGGACTGTATCGTTCTTCCATGGTCTCCCAAGCAGAGCTCTCATCTCTCGAAACAGCCATTAGAGAGTTGAGCGAACGAATCACAGTCGCCGCTGATGAACTGGTAGGAACCAAGCAGGAAGATGTGGCTCTCGATCTTTACGACGTTGAACGCAGCTTGAAGACCGCTCAACGTCGCATAGCTCGAGCCGCTCAGGGTCTTGCGGACTCTTAGGAAATCGTAATTACCCCAGCCCAGCTAAGGCTTCAGACATCTCGACAATCTTCTTGGCGCGCGTCAGATGGGGCACATCCACCATCTGGCCCTTGAAGCTGAAAGCCATCACCCCCTCAGCTTCTTTTGCCGCGAACAAGTCAAGTAGTTCTTTCGCTTCACTCACCTCAGCAGGAGATGGTGTGAAGCATTCGTTAACGATCTCGATCTGGTTGGGGTGGATGGTGATCTTCCCTGTGTACCCCATATTCGCTGATTCCAAACATTCGCTTCTGAGGCCACTCGGATCGTTGAAGTCGACAAAGACAGTGTCAAGCGGCTGCTTATCCCACGCCGTAGCAGCAAGCAAACACATCACTCGCGCATGTTCAAAGATAGGCAAATAACTCCCATCGGGATTTCTATTCGCTCGAGAACCAATCGCCGCCGATAAATCCTCGGCTCCCCAGGTAAGGGCATCAACCCTGGGGTTGGCTGCTAGGTCACCAATATTCAAGAAGCCCTGCGGAGTTTCTGTTCCCAGTATCAGGAGCTTTACTGCGCCTTCAGTGTGACCAAATGAGCGCTCGTGTTCGCGGATAGTTGCATCGATTTCCGCTACCTCATTTGCGTTGTTCACTTTGGGTATGAGGTAGGAGTCAGGAGGATGCCCCATAGTTTCTTCAACGTCGCGTTCGAACCAGGGGCTCCCCAATGGGTTAACTCGAACCACTCGTTCCTGTCGACCGAAATCTACGTGTTCTAGCCAATCACTTACCGTAACTCTCGCAGAGTCCTTATTTTCCGGAGTCACTGCGTCTTCGAGATCCAGGATCAATGCGTCTGCTGCTGTCTCCAAGGATTTGTTCAACATCTTTTCGTTGGCTCCTGGAACAAAGTGAGCCGCTCGCCGAATAGTCATTTTGATTGTCCTTTAAGGGTTAAAAGTCGAATGCAGCTGGGCAAAAGTCGTTGAGAACACAGTCCTCACACTGCGGGTTTCTAGCGAAGCAAACTTGCCGCCCGTGAAGTATCACCCGAAGGCTGAACTCCCCTCGCTCATATTGGGGCACCATCGGATTCAATTCCATTTCTACCTTTACAGGATCCTCTTCTTCGGTTAACCCAAGACGGCGCGCCAAGCGACCTACGTGGGTATCCACCGGCAAGCCGGGAAGTCCAAACGCAACAGACCTTATTACATTGGCCGTTTTACGTCCGACACCCCCCAATTTGACGAGATCACTCAAATCGTTTGGCACTTCCCCCTCATGATCGTCGAGCAACTGGTTCGACATTTTCAAAAGATTCTTCGCCTTGCTTTTGTAGAAGCCCGTGGGGTGCACCAACTCCTCTAACTCCTGCTGGTCAGCGCCGGCAAGATCGACAGGATCGGGATATCGTTCGAATAAGGCGGGGGTTGTCTTATTTACGCGAGCATCAGTGCACTGTGCCGACAAGATTGTCGCAACCAAGAGTTCAAAGGGGCTGCGATGATTCAACTCGCACACTGCCTCATACTCCTCCTTAAGTCGCTGATGCACTAATTTCGCTCGGCCCTTAGGGGATCGCGGCTTACCCATGTTCTTTGTTTACCTCATCAACCGGCATCTAGCGGTAGCTTCGAGACTGTGAATTCTCCTGGCGCACCAGAACCCACCATACGGATTACCCAAGACAGAGAAGGCGATGTCATAGAGCTAGATGCGAACGAGTGGACCTCTGACGCACTGTCAATGGCTTTGCGAGACGTCCTAACAGGAACAGAGGATGCTGTATCCCTGTGGCTAGACAACCCAGCGGACGACACTGACGAAACATTCGCAAGACTAGGGATGGAACCTCAACGAGATCTCTTTCGGATGGAGCGATCAATTCCTCTCGAGCAAAGGACTGATATTGACACTCGGGCCTTTCGCCCAAATCAAGACGAAGAAGAGTGGTGCATAGTAAACAATCGGGCTTTCTCTTGGCACCGCGAACAGAGTGGATGGACGCCCTCTCTGTTAGCAGAACATCAAGCAGAACCATGGTTTGACCCTGAAGGATTCTTGATCCACGAGCGCGAGGGTCGAATTGCGGCGTTTTGCTGGACCAAAGTTCACGACTTGGAACAGCCTCCAGTTGGAGAAGTTTTCGTCATCGCCGTCGATCCCGATTTTCATGGTCTGGGACTCGGTCGAGCCCTAACTTTGGCCGGTTACCAGCACCTCGAAGCCCGGGGGATCACGAGAGCCATGCTGTACGTCGACGCTGACAACACTCCTGCCGTACACCTGTACCGCGACATTGGCCTTAAAGTCGCGACAGTTCGACGGTTGTACCAGAGACAAACGAAACCGCGTTAAAGCTCCACAACCGATCCAAGCACGAGACCCACGAAGTGAATACAGGTCGCTGCCGCAATCGCTATTCCGACGTGCCTAGAGACACCACGCCAAATCGAGTGACCTGTTGCTATTGCTAACGTAACGCCAATGGCTGCCGCTCCAATAACACCAGCAGCTACTGACAACCAAATCACGAAGTTCGCAGAAAAGAAAAACCAAGGGATTAAGGGCACTGAGGCCCCAATGGCGAACGCCGAGAATGACGAACCCGCTGCAACATACGGTGAGGCAAGCGCGTTCGGAGCGACTCCAAGTTCTTCTCTTGCATGAACGTCAAGCGCCATTTCAGGGTTTTGCATCACTAACTGAGCCATCTCCCTGGCCTGTTCGATACTCATGCCTCTTTCCACATAGACCTGAGCTAATTCTTCGGTCTCTTCCTCAGGGTCTTCAGCCAGCGCCTGTCTTTCCTTCTCTAGCTCTCGGGCGACGAGATCATTTTGCGCTCGAACCGATACGTATTCGCCCGCTGCCATAGAAATAGCGCCAGCTAGTAGGCCCGCAACTCCAGCCGTTCGAACCACTCCGGAGGAAACATCAGCGCCAGCCAGACCCACTATCAGCAAAACGTTCGATACCAGTCCATCAGAGGCACCAAAAACTGCGGCTCGAACTCCCCCACCCTGTAGGTCCCGATGATGCTCGTCGTAACGGTGCGTAGCCATGCAAATGACGCTATCCGCCCTACCCTATAAGAGTGGTGATTACTCGTTACGACTTGTCGCGATCCGAGCTGGCCGACCTTCTTGAAGGTGAGCCCAAATACAGGGTCGACCAAGTATGGGAGGGTCTCCACAGTCAACACAGAGACCCTGCAGACCTAACCAACATTCCTAAGACACTGCGTTCCGCCATCGAATCACTTCTGCCTGCAGCCCTCACGCCGCTTAGAGAAGTCAATGCCGACAACGGGTCCACGATAAAGAGTCTCTGGCAACTAAGTGACGGCCATCTCATCGAATCAGTTCTTATGCACTATCGCGAAAGATCGACTGTGTGTGTTTCTTCTCAAGCGGGCTGCGCGATGGCATGCAGCTTTTGCGCTACCGGACAAGTTGGATTTGATCGACATCTCACCACTGGCGAAATCGTTGAACAAGTGATACGCGCCTCTCAGCAATCCCCCGACAAACGCGTAAGCAACGTTGTGTTTATGGGGATGGGTGAGCCATTAGCTAACTTCGACAACGTATGGTCCGCCATTGAACGTATTAACGCAGACTTAGGCATCGGGGCTAGAAAAATAACTGTCTCCACAGTTGGCATAATTCCTGGAATAGAGCGCCTAGCCCAACAAAAACTTCCCGTAAGCCTGGCCGTGTCACTTCATGCTGCAAACGATCGGATGCGTAATCACCTGGCTCCGATCAACCGGACCTACCCTCTTCGCAAACTCGCCGAGTCCCTCCAAAAATACAAACGAGTGCGAAACCGGCGAATCAGTTTCGAATGGGCAATGATGTCGGAGATAAACGACACCAACGAAGCCGCACATGAACTCGCAGCGTTCGCTCGACCCCTGAACGCCCACGTAAACCTCATACCGCTAAATCCAACCCCTGGGTATTCCACCTCTCCCTCTGGGCCAGAGGCAATCGCTCATTTTCGCGACCTTCTCGATTCATTGGGTGTCAATACAACAATTCGATCGAACCGCGGAACCGATATCGATGCCGCTTGTGGGCAGTTACGCGCAGAACAAGCGGTTACGTTGTCAAAGCGACCCAAACACTGAGGGATTTGTGGCGACCTCTGCCACACTGACAAGGTGAACAACTTGCGTTGGCTTAACCCCACACAACCTCAGACTCTGTACAGCGCCGTGATGCTGGCCTATTTCCGAGGCGCAAGCATTGTCTTATTCGGCAGTGTTTATTACCGTCAATTGGCCTACGACCTACTGGGACTATTTGCTTCCCGCGTGTTCCCCCTACTCCTTCTTGTTGCTCTTATCGGCGGCGGTCTAGGCATCGCGAACGAGAAGAAGCTGGGTTTTCGTTTCGCTCTGGGTGCAGCCATTTACTCGGTAGTTGCCACACTCTGGATAGGCATCCGGTATGACGTAGAGCTCCTTGGCTTCCTACTAAGGCTGATGTTCGACATAGTTCTTGTGGTTCTGTTACTCCACCCTCAAAGCAAGGAATACAGAAGGATCTGGTTCAGCTAGCCGACCGCCCTAAACTGCCAAGTATGACTACCCAAATTGACGGAATTGACGACCTCGAGAGCCGAGTGGGGCAACATATCGGCTACAGCGACTGGCACACCATCACCCCCGAGCAAGTACAAAAATTCGCTGAAGCAACAGGTGACTTCCAGTGGATTCACCTTGACGAGGAAAAGGCAAAGGCAGGGCCATTCGGTACCACGATCGCGCACGGGTACCTAACTCTTTCCTTAGCCCCAATGTGCATGTCTGAGGCATTTGTAATTGGCGGCGACGTGCAAATGGGAGTGAACTACGGAGCCAACAAAATTCGCTTCACAGCCCCTGTCCCTGTCGGATCAAATGTTCGGATGGGAGCAACCTTGAAGGATGTATCACGGTTTGATGGCGGGGCTCAGTACACCGCCGAGCTTCAATTCGAAATCGAAGGTTCAGAAAAGCCGGCGTGTATTGCTGAATGCATATACCGCGTCTACAGCTGAGCGCTTGCAGAACCCGATTTGGAACCCGTGCCCAACAACGAAGAATTACCCCAAGGAGAAGAGAAAGCGGTTGCTGTCGAGCAGATGTTCGATCAGATCGCTCCGCGATACGATTTTGTGAATCGACTCATGACTTTTCGCATGGACGTCGGTTGGCGACGGCGTGCCGTTCGTGCCTTGCATCTCCCAAAAGATTCAAAAGTCTTAGACCTAGCTTGTGGCACCGGCGATTTTTGCAACGACCTTCTGCGCTTCGGTCTAGAACCCGTTGGCGTGGACTTCAGCGCTGGAATGCTCGAAGCCGCCGGCACGGATGCACCGCTAGTGCGAGCCGATGCGCTGCGACTGCCTGTCCTAACAGGAAGTGCCGACGGCGCGACTTGTGGCTTTGCTTTACGTAACTTGACTGACCTCACCCCGTTCTTCGAGGAACTCTCAAGGGCTTTGAGACCGGGCGGCCGGATCGCTCTTTTAGATGTCGCTCAACCTTCTAATCCACTCTTAAGAATTGGACACCAATTTTACTTTGGGAAGGTCGTCCCAAAGATCGGTGGCTTAATTTCGGACCGCAATGCTTACAAGTATTTGCCGAAGTCAGTCGAGTACCTGCCCCCACCACAAGAGCTTTTATCTGGCCTCAAAGCAGTCGGTTTTTCGGACGCAACCAGAACCCTGTTAAGCGGGGGCATCACTCAATTGTTTGTAGGAACCCTCGACCAGTAAGTCAGATTCCTATTCCAAGGCCAAAACACAAAAGCAGCCCGTAAATCATCTGAAACTTCCCGGTCGCGCTTAATACAGGGATGAGATCGAGTCCGGCAGCCCCTTTGACCACCAGCCGAATTGGCCTAATCGCGAATGGTGTAGCTACCAGCGCCAAAAGCGCCGCCGGGCGTAACAGGCTCAAATAAGGAAGAAAGAGGATCGCCAGCAGCATCACCACTACATATAAGGCTCTCGTGGGTCTATCACCCATGCGAACCGCCAGAGTGCGCTTACCCGTCACACTGTCGCCGGGGATATCTCGCAAATTGTTAGTAATCAGTAGAGCAACTGCTAGCAACCCCACAGGGACAGATGCACCCACTGCGAGAGTAGTTATCTGCTCGTCTTGGACGAATGTGCTTCCTGCGGTAGCAACAAGACCAAAGAAGATGAAGACGAATAACTCCCCAAAACCGGTGTAGCCGTAGGGCTTGGGGCCACCCGTGTAACACCATGCAGAAAGAATTGCTAAACCCCCTAGCAATACAAGCCACCATGTGGTCACAGAAGCTAGATACAAGCCCGACAGAGCGGAGATACCAAATGCAGCAAACGCTGCATTCCTCACACTCCCCGGACTGGCATTTCCAGAAGCAACAAGCCGCATCGGACCTACCCGCTCATCATCGGTTCCTCTTACTCCATCGCTGTAATCGTTTGCGTAATTGACGCCGATCTGCAGGCCGATTGCTACCACTAAAGCCAACGTTGCGCGAAGCATATTTGGCTGGGCCTGAGCAGCAGCAGTTCCCACTAGCACCGGCACAATGGCAGCGGGCCAAGTTCTCGGTCTTGCGCCGGCTAACCAAATCCCCACTCAAACTCCTCTTAACTGCCCAGCGAACTGAATCTGCCTCTACTTCTACCAAACAAACCCAGAGCACCTCGCTCCTATCTGGTTAAAAGCGAACAATCTCTAAAGAATCAACCAATAAGGGATTACGAACATGAAGGGAAAGACGACTAACGGTCGAAACGCTGTGCGTCAAAGAAACCGGTAATCAGATTCAAGTTCGGGATACTCAGATCAGTCCGGGTCCATTGAAGCACTTAAATCAGGGGGCACAGCTACCGACTAAGACATGCTGCCCTTCGGGTCAGCCCTTTTTCGTTTAAGCGCATCGCCTATAGCAGCCTTCCGCACATTCCTGGTCAATTAGCCCAATTCCCGAGTTTTAATCCCATGGCATAAAGGATCAGAACAATTGGGAAAACCGCCAAAATTAGGTTCTACATATCAGCGAAACTCGGCAAGTCTTTCTGCTGTATCACTGATCGAATATTCAGACCCAGATTCGAAGTCGAGGCCATCTCTCATCGACAGTCGCTCGGTCGCACCGTACAGATCCTTATAAGCGGCAAATGACTCGCTTGAGTTGGCGCTCATCGAATCCAAAAAGTCGCTGACGATTTGATCGAGCTGGTCGAGTGGTCCACCAAGTGCAGCCATTCCCCACTCGCGAGCTTCCACCCCTGAGAAGACACGGGCAGAAAACGACAACTCACGCGCTCTAGCGGGACCTACCAACGCTGGCAATCTCTGACTTAGACCCCATGTCGGACGCAATCCAAACTTCGCATGAGTGTCACCAAGCTTGGCTTCGTCTGCAACGGCCATAACATCACACGCCATAGCGATCTCCAAGGCACCGGTAAAGCAAAACCCATTGACTTTGGCAATGGTCACCTTTGACATCGAAGAAAGCCGACCGGTTAACTCTCGCGCAGGTATATCCAAAATGTCCCCCACTTTTCCGTTAACGAGTTCCCTCTCTCCTAGTGCCTTCAGGTCAACCCCGCCGCTAAAAGCTCTTCCTTGCCCTGTCAGTACCACGAACCGCGTATCGTTATCTGCTTCAAGAGCAGCAGTAGCGTCATTAA
Organism: Candidatus Neomicrothrix sp. UBA814; assembly: GCA_002296525.1. GTDB lineage: Bacteria > Actinomycetota > Acidimicrobiia > Acidimicrobiales > Poriferisodalaceae > UBA6944. The sequence continues at coordinate 60,846 of DBIA01000008.1, forward strand.
GTTCACCAAGCATCGTCGGGGTTATCGAGTTCAGCGAATTCGGTCGATTCAGGGTCACAGTAGATGTGTGACCAGATTTTGACAGGATAATTTCGTTGTATTCAGTCACAGCGACTCCAGGCGCAATCGGATTCGATCAATCTATCCCCCCATCGGGTATCCAAAGCTTTTTCTGGTTTCTCAACAAATCGATTCATTTCATCCCTTCACCGGGTACCACCACTCCCCCAACAGTTCCACCACTGTAGAAAACTGAGAATCGCTTCTACGTTCAGTCAACTGCCAATGCAAAGGCGCCTCAAAGAGAACCGCCTTCTCAGGATGAATTTGTGATTGTTCTGCACGGCATTTCAGAACCTTTGGAGTCAATCCACAACAATATGACCGCGCTGAATCAGCCGGAGCAGAGCCATCAGAAGACACACGACGACTAGCAATAAGGCGTTACGCCATGCGAACTCCTCAGCACTGCATTCAAACAGGGTTAACCATTTGAGGGTCCAGACTTAGAACACACAGCCTCAAACACCTTGTTCGTTCTAGAATCCACACATGAAGTTCGGTTATCTCACAGGCAATCACGCAGAAGGTATTCTCCCCGGCGATTTAGCAAGGGAGCTCGAGGCTCGTGGATTCGATTCGGTCTGGTTCCCAGAACACAGTCACATCCCAGTCGACAGGCGCAGCCCCTACCCAAACGGTGGGCCTCTTCCTGGAAGCTATTTCCACATGATGGACCCCTGGGTCTCAATAGCCGCAGCAGCTGCAGAGACGAGCACCCTGACGTTGGGGACGGGAATCTGCCTTCTACTTGAGCACGACCTGTTAGACCTTGCTTGCGCCGTCGCCACAGCAGATGTCTTGGCCGAGGGACGCGTCGTCATGGGAATAGGCGTCGGCTGGAACGAAGAAGAACTTGAAAATCACCGGCCTGATCTTCCCTTCAAAAAGCGGTATTCAGCAATGAGAGAACGAGTGGAGGCCCTCCGTACTGCGTGGCGCGACGAAGAAGCTAGCTTTTCGGGGACTTGGGACAGCTTCTCTACCTCATGGGTTTTCCCCAAACCCATCAAAGGCACCGTGCCTATAGCCCTAGGAAACGCCGGGCCACTAGGAATCCAGCATGCCGCTGAATATGCAGACGAGTGGGCTCCGATCGATGTAGGAGTAATGAACACAGATGGAAAGCCCGACGTCTTGGGAGGTATCCAGCGATTCCGAAACCTCGCCGACGAAGCAGGACGCGACGGATCTTCGATCCCTATCTCTCTCTACATTTGGGGGCGCCCAAGGCAAGAACGGCTTGAAGAATATGCCGAAGCTGGCGTCACTCAATTTGTTTTCACTCCGGTGAACTTTGACTTGCCTTCAGCAGATGAGACCCTGCGCTACATCGATGAACTCACCTCAGCAATTGAGGAGTTTCGCTCTTAATAGCTACTAGGGCGCCCCAACCTGGAAAGCCGCCAAAGAAACCTGTCGTCGCCACTATCAAGACGCTCTGGTAACTCCAGTCGTATTTCAGGGTCGAGAACCTCTAAAACCCCTTCCCATAGCCCCGATATCCCATCCATCCATTCGGGAGTGCTCTCCGCTTCTAGCCCCCTCATGAGGCGCCAGGTTTCCTGTGTCACTTCGTTACCGTCCAGTGTCACCACATCACCCTGAGCTTCGAGCAGACCTGCCAAAATTTCGCCAGGATTATCGGTTCCCAACTTCTCTCTCACCACAGACGAGTACTGCATGCCTATTTTGCGACCCGTACGACGCAAAAGGCCTTGCGCAACAATTGGTCCCAGCTCTTCGGAGATAACAGGAACAAGATTACGGATGTAGTCCATACTGTAATTTCGAGCAGCCTTGGCTCTTCTCTCCGCAGGCCAATCGTCACTATCTAGGGTTGGAAGATTTTCGACAACAATCGGGGGACAATTTTCCCCAAAACGAAATCTCAGCCTCTTTTCTGGCGGCAACGGTTCTTGCTCTTGGATGTAGTAGCCCTCTAAGCCTGGCATGGCATCAACTGTCTGCCCAGTGCAGACAAACCCCAGACAAGGGTTTCCTAAGAGCACACCATTATTAGCATGCCAGCCCCACAGCATCGCTCTTGATATCTCCGTCGGTATCCCAGCAATCGCGGCACCATCAAAAATCCAACGAGGAGGGACATATTTAACCCAAGCTTTGCTGTCAGATTCAGCCACATAAACAACCGAGACGCCTCCCAGATGATTCGAGAGATAGTGATATTTAGCGCACGCAACGGCATCGGGCTCTTCGGCCAGCCCCAGCTTCTGCAGCCCTGGCAAGAACCGCTCTTCTTGCTGACGTCGAAACAGACTTTTAACTATTTTGGCGCTTCGCTCAGTTCCTACTTCGACAACCATCGCAAGGATCAGACCCGTCAGATATCGATGCAGGAGCTCTCCTATAGCGCCGTAGCCACCACCTCGAGCATCCATAGGTTTAGATAGAGCCATATTGAAGGATTTCTCTCATCACCAGCCACCTCGATGAACTACCGCTTCCATGCCACCTTCAGTTGGCCTACGCACCTCATTTGCCGACCGCCCGGGCTGTTCACCAGAGGGATCCGGCCAACCCAGAGCTACGGTGCCAACAGGCAGACGTCCGGCAGGGACCCCAATCGCCTTTGCGACTTTCGAGGCTTTGTCGAACATTCCGAAAAAGAGGACACCAAGACCTTCGTTAATAGCTGCAAGCTGCAAGACCATCGCAGCGAAGCTGCTATCAACGAGCCAATACGGCGTACCCCACATTTCCATGCCCTGCCCTAGCCCGGTCGCCTGCTTATCGCTCCGGCTATATCGCTCCAAATATGCGTCAGGGTTCGCCCATATAGTAATGATGGCAGGGGCATCCAAAAGGTTGGACCACCGGAACGTCTCTCTCCGTTCTCTGGGCAAGGTCACATCCCAATAGATTGAAGTTTGATCTCCTTCTAAAACAACAAAATCAAACCCCTGAGTATTGCCGGCTGATGGCACATGCCGAGCTTGTTCAAGAACCCGACTTAACACCACTTCAGGTATTGGGTCGCGCAGAAACGAGCGTGTCATTTTTCGCTTGTGAATCAGTTCGGAGAATTCCACAAGCTGAGACGCAGAGCTAGAGCAGCTTGGCGAGCTTCTCGCGGGTCGCCCATCCGAAGGTCACAAGAGCATCGCCCTTGGCCGCATCGTGCCCATCAAAAAGAGCAGCTACCTCTGGCTTAATGCTTTCAGGTTTTGCGGAGTTATGACTGAGCACCAACGACGGTAAGCCTTCGCCATATACGCGAAACTCCTTTGCTTTGTATTCGCCTCGGACGTCAAAGCGTTTCGCTAGCCGCCTGCCCCATGCGCGGTCCTCACCGTTTGCTTCGTAGCCCGGCCGGGGAACAACTCGGCTCAGCGACTTGTAGGCGTCGAAAGCAGCTGGATCGCACATTTGCGATGCGACTAAGACATCTTCGTCGGGGAAAGCAAGAACGGCACGACGCATTTGATCCGTAATCATTGCTTTTAGAGCGCCATCTCTACGACTGCTCCGACGAACCGCCGCAAGTCCGATCAACACTGTCGGGTCGCCTCCCACTCGTTCGAGGGTGCAAAAGCCATACGCCGATAGCTTGTTGCCGTCTCTAACTTGTGTCACCAGAACCCAGGCATCTCTTTGCTTAGACAGTTCACCAACATCAAAAATGATTGGTTCATCCTCAATAAGGTCGGCCATCTCCTCAAGCTCAGCGTCGCTTAGGGCAGTGCAATCTTTAGTTTCGACCGTCAGGGCCATCAGGAATTTTCCTTCATCGGTACTCGTCGGTGTACTAGTTCAGTCGATAATTGACTATTGAGCAAAACGATCTCGGTCCTCACAGATATACCCCTCCGGGTCGGGGGTCCTGTTCACCGCCGCTCGGAGCCATGTCGCCACCTGCTCCCGGCGGTAAGGCTCCTTGTCTCATCTCCATGAGCTGACGTTGCGCCATCATCTGCTGCGCCGCAACCGCGGCTTGAATTCCGTGGAACAATCCCTCGAGCCAGCCCACAAGCTGAGCTTGCGCAACACGCAACTCTGCTTCAGATGGCGATTCGGAACTGAAAGGCAATGCCAATCTCGCTAACTCTTCGCGCAACTCAGGAGCAAGGGCCTCAGACAACTCCGTAACCGACTGTTCATAGATTTCCCGCATACGGTCACGGCTGGCTTCATCCAACTGCGCTTCGCGTACTTCATCGAGAAGGGTTCTAATCATCGACCCAATACGCATAACCTTCGCTGGCTCTGAGATCGCAGGAGGTTCTTCCTCGCCTTCTGGCGCGCCATGGGGCTCGATCAATTCAACGTGCTCGTCTACTGAAGCGGACGACCCGCCGGTAGGGTCTCGGTACTGCTCGACCATATAGAAATCCTACCGGTGTCGTTGCTGAGAGCGGCCGGGAATTACTTGGAGAAGCTGAGAAAGGGCACAAGCATTTCATCCGCTGTTAAAGAGCCATGTCTAGCGACTAGGTGCGGAGAGTCAGGAAGTCGTGGATCCAGAATGGCTACTGGGTCACGGGCCACAATTGCCACATCGCCCATTCGTCGCCGAGCTTCATTGGATACATATGCTCCAAACCATTGCTCGTCGAGGATCTGTTCTCGAGACACAATCCAAGCAGCATCTGCATAAATCTGGGCTGCATCCATGACAGACTCCGGGCTTTCGTTGTCAGCGTGCAACCACAGGAACCTGGCTTCCCCTGAAGTCATTGACGTTCGACGCACAATCTCCTCGTCGAGTTGAAGAATCCTGTCGCTCACTTCAACCATCCCGTGGTCTGCGGTAACTATTAGAACTGCTTCTTCTGGTAACTCATGAACTATCCGCTCCGCCAGTGCATCCACAAACCTCAGCTCATCTTGGTAGTGCTTACCTAGGCCGTGAACGTGAGCGATCTTGTCGACGCCGTCGTAGTAGGCGTAGACAAACGGAACCCCCGTTTCAACTTGATCGATAATTTCGGTCATCAAGGTCGCTGGAGACCACCACCCGCGAAACTGGCCGTTTCGGAGGTGAGCTTGAGTGAACCCCGTGGTTTGAAACTCAGCGCGCGTTAGTGCTGGCGGGTGGGTCCCTAGAAATGGTTCAACGGGTTGGAACTCTATTGGTGGCAATTCGCCAATCATTGATTTCCCCCCGACGGACCAACGAAGACAGTTCAAGAGTCCTTGATGCGTCGGAATTTTGTACCCGATTACACCGTGCTCACCTGGCGGCACGCCTGTCGTTATCGACGTAAGAGCTGATGCGGTGGTACTAGGAGCGACGGTGGTAATCGCAGTGGCGGAACCCTCAGTTAGAAAACGCAGATTGTCTTGATGATCTTTGAATTGATTCCAACCGAGCCCGTCCAGGACTAGCAAAACCACGCAATCGGCTCCAAGGATGCTTTCTGATACGAGCGAATTGGCCTGATTGGTCAAAATCGCCGGCACGATTGAAGACACCGACATCTCCCCATGCGTGGGTATCAATATTTGTCGCTCGTCACTCATTGCGAAACCTTCGATCGCAGTGAGTCTTCATCGGATGACCTTCGCACCAAGGTCTTCTGGAGGAAGTTTCTCCAGGCCTGTTGTGTGGGCGCCTCACCCAACATGGACTTCATTGGAAATCATTTGCACTTCGGTTTTGCTCTCTGAAAGCTGTGAGAGCCGCTTCAAAATCTGCGGGGGGTTCTGAGGCAAACTGCATGGCTTCCCCCGACGTGGGGTGAGTGAACGCAAGCTCTGCGGCGTGGAGAAGGGGGCGACCGATCTCAAATGGGTCTGGCTTTCCATAGACAGAATCTCCCAAGACCGGCGCTCCTATCGCTTGCAGATGCACCCGAATTTGATGTGTTCGCCCTGTGTCCAAGACACATCGTAGCAATGATGCCGGGATGGGATTTTCCCACCGTTCCAACACTTCATAGTGCGTTCTAGCTTCGCGACCTCCTTGTGTCACGGTCATTTTCGTTCGAGCGCGCCTACTCCGACCGATGGGGGCATCAACAGTTCCACGGGGCGCTTCGGGAGATCCTGAGACAAGTGTTAAGTAACTTCGATGAATTTCTCGTGCCGACAAGGCCTCAGTGAGGTTGTGCAATGCCTCGTTAGTTCTGGCACAGAGCAACAGGCCACTAGTTTCACGATCGAGGCGGTGGACTATCCCAGGTCGCTCCTCGGGTCCCACATCGGCTATTTCTGGGTAACGAGCGAGCAATCCGTGAGCCAAGGTTCCGTCGGAGCGTCCGGCGCCCGGATGAACTACTAGCCCCACCGGTTTGTCTACGACCAAAAGGCAATCGTCCTCATAAACCATCCGAAATTGAATCGTGGGGTCCCCCAACAGGGCGACTGCTCCAGATTCAGCCTCAGGCATCTTCACTTCTAAGTTTTCGCCTGTCGCAACCCGGAGGGAACCGCTGGTAACGGGCTGTTCGTTGTGAAGTATTTTGCCTTCAGAAATTAACTGAGCGATGACACTGCGGCTCAGCCCGGTCATGAGGGCAGCTACGCGGTCAATTCGCTCGCCATCAAGAGCGCTGGGAATCTCATCATGCAATGTTTTCGCCCTCTCGTTGATCTATCCATAGTCTCAGACTAAGGACGATCACGCCGATCACGATTGCTGAGTCAGCGATGTTAAAGACGGGCCAAAATTGCAGGTCGATAAAATCAACGACCGCTCCACGACCCCATCTAGGTGCCCGGAAAGCTCTATCAAGCAAATTTCCCGAGGCGCCCCCCAAAATAAATCCGAGCGCCAGTGTTGACAGCGGACCCGAAAATCGAACCCTGATCTTCCATAAAACGACCACCACTCCAAGAGCAACGACCCCTAGAACAGGTCCTAGGCCTTGTCCGGTACTAAACGCGAAACCCGTGTTGGAAGTGAGATGGAATTGAAGTTTCCAGATAATTCCAATAGTTCTGTCGTCCAAGGCATTTACGGCCCACCACTTGGTCAACTGGTCCAGAACAGCAACCGAAATTGATATCAGTGCGATCGCATTACTTGATGGCACTTTCCGAAGAGCAGCCACGGGGTCACCGCCACGACATGCCAGTGGCTTTCTCCTCAACTCGTTTGTCCGCATGTGGAATGGCCTCCAAGCGTTCTTTCGGTATAGGCAGTCCAGATACGACACTTATGCCGTACGTGTCTTTCTTGATGCGCTCCAGTGCAGCATCAATTTCCTGAATCGCCTCTCTCGCCTGCGCCGAAAGCTGCAAATCTCGATCCCGTTCAACGGCTATTGAATCGCCCTCGCCAGACTCTTCGTCGAATTGCACGTCTCCAGGCTCCCTGTCGCGAGCGAGCTGGTCAGCCTCGGCCTCTAGAAACTCTGCGTGTTGGGTGTAGCGACCTCGCTCTGCGAGAAGGGCTTCGCGCTGTTTTTTAAGCCACTCGGCACTAAACCGCGCTTTCGCCGAAGTCTTCTTCTTGTCAACAGGCTTCTTCTTCGCGGGAGCCTTCTTCTTCGCGGGAGCCTTCTTCTTGGCAGGAGCCTTCTTTTTCGAAGAAACTCTCTTCGCTACCACCTTTTTTTTGGCAGGAGCCTTCTTGGCTACCACCTTTTTTTTGGCAGGAGCCTTCTTGGCTACTGCCTTCTTTTTCGCTACTGCCTTTTTTTTCGCCATAACTCACCTGCCGAATAGTCGTGTTCGAAAAGGTGTCGCATCATAGCCTTCCAGACTCACTTACCGACGGACCATCCTAAGAAGCGTTAAATAACAGGCAAACAAATTCCAGACGGTAGCTTGAATAGTTGCACGGCAGATCAGGACACCCCATGAGCACCCCAAATGACACTCCCTACCCTAGAGTGCCCAACAGGGCAGATTTTCCTGCTATCGAGCGCTCTGTTCTGGACCGTTGGAACAAAGAGGGAACTTTCAGACAATCCATAACCGCTCGACCTGAAAACGACGAATATGTGTTCTACGACGGGCCACCATTCGCAAACGGACTACCCCACCACGGGCACCTACTAACGGGGTATGTGAAAGACGTGGTGCCGCGCTACCAAACGATGCGCGGCAAACGCGTTGACCGCCGTTTCGGCTGGGATTGTCATGGTTTACCCGCCGAAATGGAAACTGAACAAGAACTGGGAGTGTCTGGAAGAGCAGCCATTACCGAATTCGGAATTGAGACCTTCAACGCTAGCTGCAGGGAGTCGGTTCTCAAGTACACCTCGGAATGGCAAGAAACCGTCACACGCCAAGCCCGATGGGTCGATTTCGAAAACGACTACAAAACCATGGATCTCTCCTACATGGAATCCGTTATGTGGGCTTTCAAACAACTCTGGGACAAAGGGCTCATTTACAAAGCTTTCCGAGTGATGCCCTACTCCTGGGGAGCCGAGACACCGCTATCGAACTTCGAAATTCGCCTAGACGACGCAACTCGCCCCAGACAAGATCCAGCGATCACGGTTTGGTTCCAACTCAAAGAACCAGAAATATCAGAACTTTCGGCAGGGCTCCCAACTCGATTACTGGCCTGGACGACCACCCCCTGGACTCTGCCTTCGAACTTAGCTCTAGCGGTCGGACCAGAAATCGAATATGTCCTCGTCGAAGCGCTCAACGCGCGTTGGATTCTTAGTTCTGATTGCTTAGAGAAGTACTCCGAGCAACTGCCTAACTACAAAATAATTCAAACCCTGGCCGGCTCTTCACTGGTCGGACTCAGCTATGAGCCGATTTTTGATTTTTTCGCCGATCGAGACGATGCTTTCCGCGTCCTTCCAGCCGATTTCGTTGACACATCAGAAGGCACAGGCGTAGTGCACATGGCGCCCGGCTTCGGCGAAGACGACCAGTTGGTCTGCGAAGCCAACGAAATTGAGATTCGCGATGCAGTCCCTGTAGACGATCAGGGAAGGTTTACAGACAAAGTCAAAAACTGGTCCAACGAAAACGTCTTCGACGCAAACCCCCAAATCATTCAGCACCTGAAAGATTTAGGGAAAGTTCTGCGCCACGACACCTACGAACACAATTACCCACATTGCTGGCGAACAGACACTCCAATTATCTATAAAGCAATTTCGTCCTGGTACGTGGAAGTCACAAAGATTCGCGGACGACTTCAAGAAATCAACCAAGAAATAAATTGGGTTCCCGATCACGTCAAGGATGGGCGATTCGGACAATGGTTGGCTGGTGCCCGAGACTGGTCCATAAGCCGCAACCGCTTCTGGGGATCTCCTATACCTGTTTGGGTAAGCGACAATCCTGATTATCCGCGAACCGATGTCTACGGCAGCCTCGACGAACTGGAAGCAGATTTCGGTGTGAGGCCAGATGACCTTCACCGTCCATTTATCGACGACCTCACAAGACCCAACCCCGACGACCCTTCAGGGAACAGCACCATGCGACGCGTTCCAGAAGTCCTCGACTGTTGGTTTGAATCAGGCTCGATGCCATTTGCCCAAGTCCACTACCCGTTCGAAAACAAGGATTGGTTTGAGGAACACTTTCCTGCCGATTTCATAGTCGAATACATCAATCAAACCCGAGGGTGGTTCTATACGCTGCACGTTCTAGCGGGAGCGCTCTTTGATCGACCAGCTTTTCAGAACGTGATTTGCCACGGAATTCTCCTGGCAGAAGATGGCAACAAACTTTCCAAAAGGCTCCGGAACTACACAGAACCGACAGAAATTTTTGATTCGCAGGGCTCAGATGCCCTTCGCTGGTACTTGATGTCAACGAACATAGTTCGAGGCGGCGATACACGAATATCAGACACTGGAATCGACGATGTCACCAGGCAAGTTCTCATCCCGATATGGAACGCTTATTCGTTCTTCACCCTGTACGCAAACGTTGATGACCATCAAGCAGCAGTCAGAGTCGACTCGAGTCACCTGTTAGATCGATACCTGTTGGCCAAGACCCGATCTCTCGTAGCCAGCACCACCTTGGCATTAGACGCCTATGACCTTCCTGGTGCAGCGAGCGAAATCCAATTGTTTATCGATGCCTTGAACAACTGGTACATACGGCGCTCTCGAGATCGGTTCTGGGGTCCCGAAGGCGGCGGCCAGGGCGACCCAGAAGCCTACGACACTCTCTACACCGTGTTGACTATCTTCACCCGAATTGCTGCTCCATTTCTTCCCATGATTATGGATGAAATTTACGGAGGTCTAACAAACGGTGACAGCGTTCACTTAGCGCCTTGGCCGAGCGTTGAGGAATTGCCAGAAGACTCAGGTCTAGTTCAACGAATGGACCAAATAAGAGAAGCCGCATCAACGGCGCTCCGGCTGCGCGAAGATGCCGGGCTTCGCGTCCGATTGCCGTTGACGTCTGTCACGGTCGCTGGCAAAAACGCACCGGAACTCAACGAAGTTGCAGACCTTCTCGCTGAAGAAATCAACGTTCATAACGTGATTTTGACCGATGAGATAGGCGATTTCGCAACTATGACCCTGAAGCCCAACGGAAATATTCTCGGCCCTCGGCTGGGGTCTGATGTTCAAAAGGTTTTTGTCGCTGCCAAAGAAGGGAACTGGAGTTTCCTTGAAGACAACAGCATTGAAATCGCAGGCCACATTCTCGAATCCGACGAGTACGACATGGCCCTAGAGCCCGCTGACCCTACGACCACCGCTTCGCTTAAGTCCAATGACGCTGTAGTGATTCTAGATACCAAGGTAACTCCGGAACTGGAAGCAGAAGGCTCAGCACGCGACTTAATTAGGACAATTCAGCAGGCAAGAAAAGATGCTGACCTTGAAGTGACAGATCGGATCACCGTAGAGGTCAGCTGGTCTCCTGCTGAAATTGATGCAATAAAGAATCACGAACCAGCTGTGATGGCCGCTGTGTTGGCAAATCAAATTTCATGGCTTCCGGGCGACGCAGAGCCAAACGTAAAACTCACCAAGTCATAGCGAGTTCTTCACTTTCCTTCTAGAGGCTCATTTCGCTGCAACGCAGAGAAAAACGGATCATCGATTTCTTCTCCGGATCCGCTTTCCGTTTTCGGACTGGGGGCGGGGTCAACCGCTGGTTGATCATTCCGCATTTCGTCGATGACCGCTACGCCTTCAACCATCGTTGTCGCTGGGTGCTGGTCAGGAGGGCCATCTGGGCGCCCACTTAAATCTCTCGCAATTTCACCTAGAGCTCGCCTACGAGTTTCAATCAGATCCGCTAACTGGTCCGCATCGCTGCGCCTGGCAGTAATTTGCGCTTCGAGTTCCAACAGCTCTTCTTCCAATTCCGCCTTACGCGCCCATGCTTCAGTCGCGGCTAACTCTGACGAAGAAACCACTAGAACGTCAGCCAACAGATCCGCTACTTGTTCTTTCGCCGCAACAACGGCATCCCCTACAACGTCCTCAGCCGTTTCTTGAGCAAGTGCGATCAGCTGCGCAATCCGATCAATCTCTATTTGCGATGCCCCGATTGCAACGGCGACCCGTTCCTGATCGGGTCGACCTTCACTTTCAACTTTAGGTGCGGTGGCAAGTGCCTCTTGGATGCTCTCAACTGCGTCAAGGCGCCCGTCGTGGACTTGAATCCCTTCCTGCTCGCCGTTTTGGTTTATTCGAGCTTCCGTAGCTATTAGCCGGTCAGCCACGTCGTCTAGCCGCGACTGCATTTCTCTCAGTCCTACGGCTACGCGCTCCAAAAAGTCGTCTACGGCGTCGGGGTCGTAGCCTCTGAATCGCTCAGGGAAATGCTGCGTTTCCAGCAACTGTGGGGTCAACTCCATACGCTGACCCTAACAATAAGGCGGCCCTAGCGAAACCGAGACAGACCCAACCTGGGTCAACCGCAATTTAAGATCAAACCGCCGAGAATCCATTGGACAAGGACCAAGACTAAGATCGGAGATAGATCAAGACCGAAACCACCAACCCGCAGAGGTGGAAGAGCTCTCCTTAAAGGTCCCATCAAGGGTTCAGTAATCCGCACCAAAAAAGTTCGAACAATAGCCACAGGACTGTCATGGGCAATTGGGATCCAACTGAAGATAATACGGCCAAAGATAGCTAGGACGTAGATGTCGCAGAGCGTGCACAAGACTTGAGTCACGGGAAAACCTTCGACTAGTAGTGCAAACCGCGCTCTTGGAGACGCTGGCGCTCTTCGTCGGCGAGGTTCACATGTGATGGGGCCAAGAGGTACACCTGATCAGCTACTTTCTCCATCTTGCCGCCCAACGCGTAACACAGACCGCTTACGAAATCGATAATTCTGCGAGCTAAATCTCGGTTAGCAGTTTGCAGGTTGACAATTACTGGCTGATCGGCTTTGAAACGGTCCGCTAGTTGCTGTGCGTCATTAAAGGTTCTAGGCGCCACCACGTGCGGCTTAGCGCTCGTGATTGGGATTGTTCTCACAGATCCTGTCGTTGGAGGCCCTGCACTACTAGCTGTAGATCCACCTTCAGACCGGTCAGGAAGTGTCAAAGAGTCAGAAGGGCTAGTCACGACTGTCACCTGGTCCTCACCGGGATCCCTACCATCAGGGTGTTGAAGGCCATCCAACTCGTCGTACTGCTCATCGGGTCCTAACCCAAGGTAGAGCATCGCCTGCCGCCACATCGAAGCCATTCGCTTCCTCCTAATTTCTGAGAGTACCGCGGTCTCACCGCGATGGGCGTTCACCAAACAAAGCTGTTCCAATTCTTACCATGGTGCTCCCTGATTCAATGGCAACTTCGAGATCGTTCGTCATTCCTATTGATCTTGTCTTGAGTTGGTGATCGTCGGCAAAGGAAACGAGACTCCTATACGCAGCTCTTATCGACTCAGCATCTCCTTGCGGACCGACACCCATCGCTCCGACTACCCGCAAGCCTTTGCCGTTGGCAGCTGCAACCAAATCTCCCGCTTGGGAAAGATCACACCCGGCCTGTCCCTGAATCTCGGTTAGCTTGACCTGGATCATGACGGATGACCCAGGACTCCGTTTCGCTATCTCGTCAATCAGCGACAATCGGTCAATCGTCTGCCAAACAGAAACGATGTCAGATATCTTCCGAACTTTATTTGTTTGCATTCCTCCGATGAAGTGCACTTGTAACGGTTTTCGCTCTTCCATATCTAGTTCAAGCCACTTAGCGGCTAGCTCTTGGGCATAATTTTCCCCAATCATTCGGAAGCCACACTCAGAAGCGAGACCTATCGCCCATGCTCCGAAACCTTTCGTCACCGCTACTATGTCGATGTCTTTACCACCCAGAGTTGCGATCCGTTCTCTGAGTGCTTCAGCCCGGTCCAGGAACTCCTCTTTAGAAATAGGCGCTTCTCCCATTATGGCAGCCTCTCGATTTCAGCCATTAGTGCAAAGCGCTCTGAATCTCCCGCACTCCGGTGAGACCAATATCGCTCATCGCTAGCAGTGCACCGTTGCACTTCGTAGTCGATCGAGACTGAACTATTCACTAGCATCGCCGCAACCGCCGCACCCAGGTCAAGGGCTGGCTTCCCGTACCTTGTTCGACCTGCAACGCCTTCACCAGCGATAGCCATCATTTCAGATAGATCATCGGGGCCGAATTCGTATTCTGCTGTCGATATGTGGGGGCCGACAATCGCTCTCACCGGTCCACTGCCCGAAGCCACGAATCTTCTCACCGCTGCGTCAATAACGCCCGCTCGAATGCCCCGCCAGCCAGCATGAACGACACCGATAAGGGGCTTTGACGACGTCATGCCGTATAACGCCACCGACACACAGTCAGCACTCCGAACGCCTATTACCGCGCCCGGTGTCGAAGTAACAAGACCGTCAGCTGGGTGGCCGTTGCCCTCTCCAGGTCGAAACACTGACAGGATCTCACTGCCATGTACCTGTTTAGGAAATGTGCGCACGTGCTGCTCTTCAGGCATGAACAAGGCGGAAGCGGCGTCGCCTTCGCTGCGCTCGGATATTCGAATCCGCACCGAGTGTTGCTTTCCCACGCGACGATGGAATGTCAACACGACTAAGTACTCCCAAAACGACCGGCAGCTAAGTCGTCATTTGAGAAAGGACGGAACGTCGAACTCATCGTCATCGTCATCGTCATCGTCATCGTCAATGCCAACGTCGCCAGTCTCCTCGGATTCAAAAATATCTACGATTTCCTCGAGCGGGCTAGCAGTCGCAGATCTCGTCGAACCTACGGCTCCATCATCCCAACGGTCGAATCCTGCAGCGATAACAGTGATACGAATCTCTTCGCCCATTGAGTCGTCAATCACAGTTCCAAAAATAATGTTGGCGTCCGGGTGAGCAACATCGTGAATAACGTCTGCTGCGTCACGCACCTCATGTAAGCCTAGGTTTTCCGAGGCAGTTACGTTGAGCAAAATGCCGCGCGCTCCCTCTATGGAAGCTTCAAGCAACGGACTGGAAACAGCTTGTCTAGCGGCGTTCTCAGCCCTGTTCTCTCCATGCGCGCGGCCAATACCCATCAGCGCAGATCCAGCATTTGACATGATCATTTTCACATCGGCGAAATCTGTGTTGATAAGCCCAGGCGTCGTGATGAGGGTCGTAATACCTTGAACACCCTCTCTCAAGACATCATCCGCCATTTGAAAGGCGTCTACCATCGTTGTGTTTTCGTTAGTGACACTCAGCAAACGGTCATTTGGAACAACGATTTGCGTGTCTACTTTTTCTCGCAGTTCTTGAATTCCAGCATCAGCTTGCACGGCACGACGACGACCTTCGAACATAAACGGCCTAGTGACAACACCAATGGTTAGGGCACCAGCCTCTTTGGCGATTTCCGCTATCACCGGTGCAGCACCTGTGCCTGTCCCACCGCCTTCACCAGCCGTGATAAAGACCATGTCGCAACCCGTTAGCGTCTTTTGAATCTCCTCGGCGTGTTCCATAGCTGCTTGACGACCAACGTCAGGGTCACTACCTGCCCCCAAGCCACGCGTTAATTCACGTCCAATGTCAAGCTTGATATCAGCATCACTCATCAACAAGGCTTGAGCATCAGTGTTAACGGCGACGAACTCAACGCCACTCAACCCTGATTCGATCATCCTATTGACCGCGTTACATCCGCCTCCACCAACGCCAACGACCTTTATAATCGCCTGGTAGTTCTGAGGACTGGCCACTGGACCTCCTGGTATCTCGACTACAACTAATCGTTAGAAATAGATCGCAACACTGAAGGTAGCGCAAGTTCGCCGCTCTTAAGACCCGCCCACGCACCCCCACGACGAATTTTGAGTTTGTACCGGCAGTTCAGCTAGGTGACACTACCGGCCTCTCTGGAACGGAGACATCGAGAACTCTGTCTGTCCTCATTTGTTCTTCTAAATAGCTCAGTAGGGCCGACAAAGCCACCACCTTGGCCGGGATCTGCTCCTCATCGCCAAAAATGACCTCCTGTGCGCTGTCTAGGCTGCCCGAGAGGTCACCCGTGGCGGGTTCACGGCGCAGGCTAACGAACCTCTCCAATAAGCCCGGAGGCATGGTCCTCAGAAGTGAAAGCAAAGAGGAGCTGTCGGCACTTAGATATGAGCCTGGTGTTCCTGCGGCCCGAATTCCGCTGATTCTCGGTAAATCAGGCGGTGACGTGAGCCCATGAGTCAACACCCTCCCATCCGAGGCGATGAGCGCCCATTGCTCTGGTTCGCTCATAACCAAAGCGGCCGGTTGATGTTCAATAATTTCAATAAGCACTGCGCCACTCCACGAGCGGTCAACCGATACCGATTGAACCCTGGGCAAAGCTTCGATTCTGCGTCGGACCGCCGATTGATCTAACGACAGCAGCGGGTCTCCTGGCTCAAAACCTAATCGCTGTTCTATTTCTGCGAGGGTGAGGTGGTGTAAGCCATGCACTTCTATCTTCTCAATGTTTAGAAACGGTGAATATCCGACTGCAACGAAGCCGCCCACCAATAGGACCAGCGTAAGCGTGAGCCCCACTACGCCCTTGCGAATAACCGGCGACAGGGAAGCTCTCCGCGCTCGGGGCGACATCGCTAGTCCTCAAACCCCACTCGCTGAATTTCTGTTTTCAGCCCGATACCGGTTTCGGCATAGACCCGTCTGGCCACCGCAGCAATTACAGCGTCTACATCATCTGCTGAGCCTCCGACATCTGCCTGAATAAAGTTGGCGTGTTTCGGCGAAACCTGTGCCGATCCAATTCGGAAACCTTTAAGGCCGAGGCGGTCAATCAACTCCGCAGAAGTTTCGTTGCTTGGATTAACAAACACTGACCCAGCGTTCTGCCCTCCCGGCTGATTCTCACGACGCCATCGAACAACCTCATCCAGCACCCTTGCTCCGGAATTGTCGCGATCGTCACCAAGCTGCAGGGACGCACCTAGAATAATTTCTTCTTGCCTCACAGCGCTTGAGCGATAACCAAACTCCAAGTCTTCATTGGCTACCGTTTTGACCTCCCCCGTGCGGAGCTCAAAGAGTTCAACCGCTTGAACGCATGCCTGCATGTCGCTTCCGTGACCGCCGGCGTTCATTCGTACCGCTCCACCAACCGACCCAGGTACGCCCACAGCCCATTCGAAGCCGCTTAGCCCTTCAGCAACGCAACGACGCGCGAGCGTAGGTAAAGCGACTTTGCCTCCAACTTCAACTTTGCCGGAACTCTGGTCAAACTTAGTAGAAGAGAAATCCGACCCTAGGGAAACCACAATCCCTTTGAATCCTTCATCAGCTACAAGCAAATTAGATCCCTTGCCAATAACCAGAACAGGTAATTCTGCCTCATTTTTGGCTTCACGGACTTTCCATAAATCTTCTTGGTTATTAGCGATCAGATGCAATGCTGCGTGACCACCGACACGGTAGGTAGTCATGGCGCCCAAGTCGACGTCAGGCTGCGCGCGTGGGCCCAATATTTGTCGCGCCACCGCTATCGAGTCCGACACTCCATGACTCATTGCGGCTGCTTTCGCGGTCTGCGTCGACTCTGGACTTCATCTGCAACCGAGGTCAAATCCCCCGCGCCCATAGTCAAACAAAGGTCGCCGGGACGAAGAATAGAGTCCAAATAATCGGCAACTTGTTCACGGCCGGGCAAATATGTGATTGATGATTTTGGGTGATCATCAAGAATCGCGCGGACTAACAACTCTCCTGTTATCCCGGGTCTAGGCGATTCACCTGCGCCGTAAACCCCGGTGAGAACTATGTGATCCGCATCTACAAATGAATCACTGAACTCTCTCCACAACTCGGCTGTTCTGCTGTACCTATGAGGTTGAAACACGGCGACGATTCTGTCCCACTCGCCTGCTTTTGCGGCTGCCAACACAGCAGTTACTTCTGTAGGAAGATGCGCATAATCATCGACATACACCACTCCCTGATCCTCTCCTCTAAATTCGAACCGTCTGGCAACACCTGCGAATCTCGCCAAGGCCGTCGTCACCAACTCTGGGTCCGCACCCATTTCGACTGAGGTAGCGAACGCAGCTGTTGCGTTCAAAACATTGTGGAGGCCCGGAACTGGTAGTTCAATTTTGGCGATGCGTTTCCCTTCTCGGATTAGTTCGAAAGTTGAGGTGTAACGACTAGTGACAACCCCGACAACCCTATAGTCGGCGCTTTCGGCGGTTCCATAGGTAAGACACTCTCCTACCTCGGCAGCGAGTTCAGCTGCACCTGGATCGTCGATACAAACTATTCGAGGGCCGTCGACGGCTTTCAAAAAATCTGTGAATGCATGGACTAAAGCCTCGTAGGTTCCAAAGTAGTCGAGGTGATCGCTTTCCAAGTTGGTCACTATCGCAGTCGCTGCACCAACCTTCAAGAATGTGCCGTCCGACTCATCGGCTTCTACAACGAAAAGCTCGCCTTGATCATTCCACACAGCTCCCGAACCGATGTCGTTGAGATCTCCTCCAACTATGAAGGAGGGCGCAAGACCTGCTGCCGTGAGCGCTAGCGCCAACATGGATGATGTTGTTGTCTTCCCGTGAGTTCCCGCTACCGCAATAGTCTGCTTCGTACTACAGATCGCAGCGAGTATTTCAGCGCGACTGAGGACTACTCGCCTCGCATCTAACGCTGCCTGAATCTCTACATTGGAGTCTGGCACCGCCGTGGATCTGCAAATGATCGATGCCTCTCCAATATTGCCTGCATGGTGACCCACTTCGATTCTGGCACCCATTGAGCGAAGGCGGCTAACCCCGGCGGATTCACGGAGATCGCTACCACTGACTGAATGGCCCATCGACAACAAAACGGCGGCAATCGCATTCATGCCGGCACCACCGGCACCAACCACGTGGATCGAAGGGAGATCCAAAAGAGATGTCTGGTTTAAGTCTGATGCTTTCAAAGTCATCGTTTTTTTCGGCCGTTCGGTGATTGTTTACCTGATGCATGGATGAGCACGAGATCAGCTACGTTTCGAGTCGCTCTTGGAAACCCAACGCTACGCCGATGTCTTTCACCATCTGGGTCATCTGAGCCTTGAGATGCACTAAGCATTCGCTCAATCTCCGTGGTCAAACGCTTTCCGTCTAATTCAGCGTCATCTACGACTGTCGCGAACCCTGCCTTCACTAGCACATCAGCATTTCGACGTTGATGGTCGTTCGGAGCGTTCGGAAGCGGAACCAAGATAGCTGGGACACCCAAGACGGCAAGTTCCGCGCTAGTGGAACCACCAGGCCGGCAAACTACTAAGTCAGCAGCCGCTATTGCTTTCGGCAGGTTGTCGTCATACTCAAGCGATCGAATGTTTTCAGGCAAAGAGGAGGGCACTGCATGCCAATCTCGTCGACCAACAACATGATGAATTATTGGTAGTTGAGCAGATGAAGCAGCTTGCCATAAGGCTCGGTTGATCCGAAGTGACCCTAAGGACCCGCCGAACACAACTACCACTGGATCATGTCGGGGCCACCCCAATTCAGGTCTGCTCTCGCGACCCAATTTATGGGCTTCTAGCACCGAGTCTCGGATTGGGTTACCGGTTACAACTTCGTTTTTGAGGCCGGTTCCAGGGCTTGGCACAGCTGCAGCCTTGGCAAAGTTCCTCAAAAGTCGATTCGTGGCTGAAGCCGCTGCATTTTGTTCCGCTAGCACTAAGGGAACTCTCAAGATCACCGCCCCTAGAGCACCAGGTAAAGCCGCGTATCCTCCCAGGGACAACACGACTCTCGGCCTTAACCGAGCGATTATCCAGATGGCTCTTACTACCGCCCAGCAAATTCCGATCAGGTTCCAGAAATTGGCAAGGGAAATGCGGCGGCCATTCAAGCCGCGACCGGTGAGCGCCCAAAGACGATACCCCGACTCTGGAACCAGTTGCTTTTCCAGACCGCGGGCGCTTCCAATAAACACAATCTGATCTTTGTTCCAACCATCTTTTTGAAGCTCTTCAGCTACAGCAAGACCTGGCAACAGATGACCTGCTGTCCCTCCCCCAGCAATAACCACTTCACACTTTGACAGGCCACTCTGTTGGAAGTTTGAGTCCTTCATGTTGATTGCCGCGCAATATTTAGCAGAAGCCCAGCAGCTATTGCGTTGAGAATTAACGACGTCCCGCCGTAAGAGATGAACGGGAGTGTGACTCCCGTGATCGGAAGCGATCCCAGAACTCCTAATAGGTTGACCGTCATCTGAACCAGGAACCAGATGGATATACCTGCTGCCAGAAGAGATCCAAATACGTCCGGAGCTCCTTGTGCTGTGCGGAACCCCGCCACTATGAACGTTCCAAGCAAAATCACAACAGGTAGGGCGCCCATAAAGCCAAGTTGTTCTCCCACCACAGCGAAGACAAAGTCAGTGTCGGCCGCGGGCACCCACCCCCACTCTGCATGACCGCCCCCAAGGCCTGTTCCTTTCAGGCCCCCTCGAGCCAAGCTCAGTAATCCTTGGGTCACCTGCCAGCTAGAACCTTCGATATCGTCCGAGGGATTAAAGAAAGCCACGACCCTTGCACGGCGATAAGACTCGCTGAGAATAAGAAAACTCCCGAGAAGAACACCTACCCCGATCAAAGGGGCTAGGTGTTTGACCGGGACGCCCGCTGCCCACATCATTCCGAGAGCGATGATGCCGATTATCAAAGCAGTGCTTAAATCGCGTTGGATGTAAATGAGACCGCAAACAATCGCAACCCAGATTGAGATGGGAACTGTGACTCTGTCTAAACGATCGAGAAAGTACCGCCGCTGGTCAAGAAATGACGCAACGCCAATAACTAAAGCAAACTTCGCTAATTCGGAAGGCTGGACGTTGAAGAGCCCGAAATCGAGCCACCTTTTACTGCCACCACTGGTCCGGCCCACAAATTGAACTAGCAATAAAGAGAACGTTGCTGATGCGACGAGGGCCGGAGCCCAACGTCTCCAAGTTCGATAGTCACGGTTAAGGACAAACAAAAGAGCCACAACGGCGATGGTCACCCAAGAGGCATGTTTGCCAAAGGTGGCAAAAGCATCACCCTTTTTTACGATCGCTGTCGGTGTAGACGCGAGTAGAACCGCAACGGTTCCTGTAAGCATGAGGAGCAACACCGAAGCCAACATTGCCAAGTACCGCCAAGGTGGCCTAGTCGCATTCGCTCCTGCGGCTTCGTTCGCCCCTATTGGGAAGAAAACCTTGGTCACGTGACTTCTCTCCGTTCATTCAGTTCACCCACGATGTGTTTAAATTCGTCCCCGCGTTCGACGTAATTGCTGTACCAATCAAATGAAGCACAAGCTGGGGAGAGGACTACATCAGCCCGAAAGCGAACGGCATAGTCAAACGCTAGAGACACTGCATCTTCCATCGAGTTCGCAATAGCCACCGGTAGATCTCCCCTGAAGATTTCGATGACATCTTCGCTGGCGTCGCCAATAGCTACTACCGCTCGAAGCTGACTCCTCAGTGACGCAAGCTCCCCTAGATCGAGTCCCTTGTTTCGCCCTCCCGCAATCAATACGACAGCATCCAAGCCACCGACTCCAGCTACGGTCGCATGAGGCGTAGTGGCCTTGCTGTCATTAAAAAATCGAACCTTTTTGCTGGTCGCGACTAATTCCATCCGATGAGGCAGTCCTTGGAAGTCACACAGAGTCTCGCGAGCTCCGTGAATTGAAGCCCCCATGGAAAGACTCAATGCAACTGATGCACAAGCGTTTAAGAGATCGTGTGGGCGTGCCAGCGGAAGATCTGAGATATCAATAACTTTCTCGCCGTGAGCGCTAAGCACTGACTGCGTGCAGTGGACATCTCCAGCAGATAACCCAAAGGTGACCCGTTGCGCTTCAAGCTTCGGAAGCCACGAAGCGAGCGGCCCTAATTCGTTAGGGACTATTGCAAAGTCATCGGAGCTTTGACCATGGAAAATCTTGGCTTTCGCTAAAGCATAAGATTCGAAATCGCCGTGCCAGTCAAGGTGGTCGGGCGACAAATTGAGCCAAGCTGCCGACTGAGCTCGGAAATGTTGGACTCGATCCAACGCGAATGAAGAGGCCTCAACTACGAGAACCTCGTTTTCATCGAACTGATCAGCTAGAGCAGCAACAAACGACACCTCAGTGTTTCCGACAGCAGCAGCTTTGATCTCGGAATTGTTAAGGATCTGTGCAGTTAATTCTGTGACTGTCGTCTTCCCGTTAGTTCCTGTTACCGCCGCTCGCGGCCGGTGGTCCCAGAAAGCTCCCACGTCTAGTTCACTCAAGACAGCTATGCCTTTTTTGTCCGCCATGCGGAGGAGGTTGTGGTATCTCGGTATCCCCGGGCTCGGCACCACTAAGTCAACTTTGCTCAGCGCTTCATCTAGCTGCTCTTCAGATGTCGCATCGACTACTTCGATAGCTAACTTACTGGCCGCTTCCATAATCGCTTCGGGTTGATCATCTGCGACGATGACGTGGTGGCCGCGAGCAAGCAAGGCTTCAGCTAGTGCTCTACCCGTGAGTCCTAGCCCACCAACAGCGACGCTCGATAGGTCGAATCCTGTCACGGCAGATACGTCCGGTTTATGAAGCCGGCCGAGTCAATGCTAATGAAATCGGCATAGAAGGCACCCAAGGCGAAAGCAACAAAGATTCCATTAATGATCCACATCCGAATCAGAACCGTGGTTTCCGGCCAACCGGCTAACTCAAAGTGGTGATGTATCGGCGCCATTCGAAATACCCGGCGTTGAAACAACCGGTAGCTAGCGACCTGCAAGATGACGGAAAAGGTCTCAAGGACATATAGCGCACCAATGACCGGCAGGAGGAGGTGAGTCTCAAGAAGCAAAGCCAAACCTGCAAAGGCAGTCCCAATTGCCAATGAGCCAGTGTCGCCCATAAAGATCCGCGCTGGGGGGGCATTCCACCATAGAAATCCGATACATGCGCCGGTCATTGCTGCGGCAACGATGGCTAGATCCAATGCATGGTTGACGTTGTAACTCTCCGGGTGCCTAAAAATCCAGTAGCCAATGATTACGAAAGCCGAAAAGCCGATAGCCGACGAGCCCCCCGCTAAGCCATCAAGTCCATCGGTTAGGTTCACTGCATTTGCAGTTGCGATTACCAAGATCGAAGCCCAAATTACCCAGACCAGCTTGCCTATAGAAATGCCCGGTAGGTCGGCCCGTGTTAACGCAATGACCGGACTGGTTTGTGCCCAATACATTGACATCACGGCGAAGCCGCAAGCTACGACAAGGAGACCGACAATTTTGGCTGACTTGTTAAGCCCCAAGTTTCGTTCACGGCTTACTTTGATCCAATCATCGATTAAACCCACCCCACTGGCCGCAACAATTGCAACAATGAGAACAAGGCCGGACCGCGTGAAAATCGTTTCAGAACGAATGTGGCTAACTAGGTAGCCAGCAACAGCGCCGCCAACTATGGCAACGCCACCCATAGTTGGCGTTCCCGCCTTCGTTAGGTGCCCTTGAGGCCCGTCTACGCGGATCGGTTGCCCTACTCCGCGGTTGCGTAACCAAGGAACTAAAATGCGGGTGCCAATGAGACTGACACCCATAGACACACCCGCGGCAATCAGCAAGGCGATCATGGGATGTTGCTTTCTCTTCGTCTCATCAGTGCGTCCCGACTAACCGCGGCATCATCAAAGGGCAACCGTTGTTCGCCGACAATTTGGTAGGTCTCATGCCCTTTACCTGCAATCAGCACTAGGTCCCCTGGCTGGGCTTCGGTAATCGCAGTATCAATCGCCTCACCGCGATCGAGAACAATTCGATACGGGGTTCCGCTACTCCCAACTCCTTCGGCTATTTCGTTCGCGATCTCTATCGGAACCTCGGACCTTGGATTGTCGGATGTAACAATTATCTCATCAGCGAGTTGCGTAGCGATGGCGCCCATGAGGGGGCGTTTCGATGGGTCCCTATCGCCACCCGCGCCGAAGACAACCCATAACCGGCGGTCGCAGAGTCCGCGCACCGCACGCAAAGCCTCTTTCAAAGCTTCGGGTTTATGCGAATAGTCCACAATCACTACCAAATCCGAATTTGGCACTGTGACTGGTTCCATTCTTCCCTTGACAGGCGAGACGTGTG
Source organism: Candidatus Neomicrothrix sp. UBA814 (assembly GCA_002296525.1). Classification (GTDB taxonomy): domain Bacteria; phylum Actinomycetota; class Acidimicrobiia; order Acidimicrobiales; family Poriferisodalaceae; genus UBA6944. The sequence continues at coordinate 84,376 of DBIA01000008.1, forward strand.
CCAACCCTTCGACTATCACTTCCTGCTGCCATCCGAGGGCCCTCAGCGTTTCTGCGGCTACGAGCAGGTTCATCAAATTGAAGGCACCCAGAAATGGGGTTTCTATTTCTTGTCCTCGCCACACGAAAGACGAGCCACTCCGGGTGAGTTTGGGATTTCCGATTAGTTGGGGGTCGACAACCACTAGGCCTTCATGACCTATGCCTCGAAGTTCAGAAGCAAGCCGTTTCCCCCACGCATCGCTTACTGCGACGACCGCAACAGGACATTCAAAGTCAAATAACCGGCGCTTGGCTTGAAAGTAAGCCTCCATATCTTCATGAAAGTCGAGGTGTTCCGGGCTGAGGTTCGTAAAGACCGTCGCTTCGAAGTCCACTCCTTTAACCCGATCAAACTCAAGGGCATGAGAAGAGACTTCGAGACAAGCCCATTCTTTGTTTTCATCCCTAATTTTCGCTAACGACCGTTGCAGTTCAGGTGCTTCAGGCGTGGTGTAATCACCCGTAAGAGTGCCAAGAACATCCGCCGTTGTTCCGCACCTCTCCAAGACATCGGCTAAGACCTGAACTGTTGTGCTCTTCCCTGCGGTTCCCGTAACCCCGATGACCTTTAACTTCTTTGATGGTTCGCCATGAATCACGGACGAGGCGGGCCCTAAAGCTTCTCTGACATTCGGCACCAAGATTTGCGGGATGGCATGTTCCAACTTGCGTTCGACCAACAGCGCACAAGCCCCTTTGCGAACTGCTTCGTCCGCATATTGGTGACCGTCGTCATGGACACCAATCACACAAGCGAACAGGTCACCTTGGGTTACTGCACGACTATCGAGAGTGACACCCGTCACTTGGATACTGCTTTCAGGATCCTCAAGGTTCGAAAGAGAAGCTCCTTGGCATGCCATAACGATTTCCTCTAAAGAAGTTCCCGCCATACCCCTCTACCTTGTTTTAGGCACTCCGAGAATGCCTAGGGTTCTGGCCGCTATTTCGCTAAAGACGGGAGCTGCCGTAAAGCCGGCTTTATATTCGAGAGGTTCGTCAAGGACAACGACGACAGTGACTTTAGGGTCCTCCACAGGAGCGAATCCTGCAAAGATCGTCGTATAACTGTCACCGTATCCTCGCTGGTCGATTAGAGGCTTTTGCGCTGTACCAGTCTTTCCTCCGACTCCGTAACCCTCGACTGCTGCGCGCTTTCCTGTTCCATCCATCACCACGCTTTCAAGCATGGCGCGCATTTGCTTTGCAGTGGTCGCGCTCAGAACCTCCTGCCCGAAGGAAGTATCCATTGTTCTAGATGCGCCTTCGGACGTCACAAACCCCCGCACCAGCGAAGACGGCTTGTATTTGCCATTATTTGCAATCGTGTTGTAGGCAGCAGCTATTTGGATCGCCGTTACGGAAACTCCCTGCCCAAAAGAAATGGCTGCTAAATCGATACCTTCCCAGTCTTGAGGAGGTTTTAATTTGCCCCGCGTTTCGTGAGGGAAAGATGGATTATCGCGATCTCCGGATGAGTATTGCCCCAAGCCGAACGCTCTGAGGTAGTGATACATCTGATCGGGGCCGAGTCTTTCGGCGATTTGGATAGTTCCAATGTTGGATGATTTGGACAGGATTTGAGTCACTGTGAGTTCCCGGTCTTCGTAGACGTAGGGTTCGCGGAATGGCTTGTCAGAGTATTGGTACAGGTGTGGCACATTGAATAATTCGTCAGGCCAAGTGAGGCCTTCTTCTATGGCTGCTGCAATGGTGAACGTCTTTGCCACTGAACCGGGTTCAAATTGTTTGGCATATGCACTACTTGCGCCGGCAACACGGGCTTGGCCACTTTCTTTGAAGTGATCTATGTCAGCCAATGCCAAAACTTCTGCTGTAGGTACGTCAAGAACTATTGCAGTGGCCCAATTGGCGCCGCTAGCCAAAACTGCATCCTTCAAAATCTCCTCAACTAAACGCTGAATCGGGGCATGAAGTGTGGTCTCTATGTCGTACCCAGGTTTAGGGGGCTCATAGTTAAGGTCCCCGCCCGGCAGCTTTACTGAATCGAACGCTGCTACATAGTCAGCCCGACTTCCTGACTGACCCGCGAGTAAATCAGCGAATTGCAACTCAATTCCATTTAAGGGTTTCTCGTCGCGATCGACTTGACCTAGAAGGTTCCTCGCAAATTCGTTTCCGTTCGGATAGACCCGGTCTGGTTCCTCTCGATACTCGATTCCCGGCAGCTCCAGCGCGCTCACTCTGTCAGCGATATGGGCTGGCACTTCTCGCTGGAGGTGGACATAGCTGAGGTCCTTCGATAGCAGCTCGTATATTTTTTGTGTGGGCATATTTAAAATTGGAGCTAGAGCTAAGGCTGTCGCCTGGGCACTAACGATGAGACGTGGATTAGCTCCTATAGTGATTGCCGAATCTGTGGTGGCAAGAAACGATCCGTCTCGGGCGAGGATGTTGCCCCGTTCACCCGTGATCGTGGACCGAGTTATGTGACGAGAAATCTCTCCAAGATGTTGTTCCCTGTCGACGACTTGGACGATTAATAGGCGTGTGGCAATAAACCCAAGTGCCCCAATAGCGACGAGCATAAGCCATCCAACTCTTTTGCTCCGATACCCGACTCGGCCCCACGGTTCAGAGATGTGAAAGGTGGTTTTGGGCTCTGCAGTTTGCTTGCGAGGTTGTTGTGACTGCCGGGCTCCGGTAAATACGTTCATGGACTACCAGGGCCTTCGCTTATCTCGCGCTTCTCGGAGGTTCGACGGCCAGGACCTCCGCTAATAGCGGGTCCATTGAAAATCTTTTGGCGTTATTCCCTCGGTGAATGTCATGGAATTCCGGGACCTTGTTTAGCGCTATGTGCTCTGGTCTGAGCCGTATCTGTATCGCCGATTCTGCTGGTAGGAGAGCTAGTTGGCCGTATGCCAAGCGTTCAATTTTTAGCGGAGCCACGGCGTTCTCGTATTTAAGTCGCAGTTCACGCACAGACTCTTGCTGCAGTGCTATTTGCTTATCCAGACGGTCTATTTCCACCACTTGCGTTTTGAGCATGGCGTTAAAGAGTGCGTGCCCAAGGATGATGGTGATTGTGATGACTCCAAGGACTGTGGTGATGCCTACGAACCGGCTGCCCCACGAACCACTCTCCGATCGAGGACCAAATCGAGCGCTCGCACCAACCTCGATAACATCGGGCCCGATAGGCAGGTCGGTCAGGACAGTAGCGGCCATGGAAATTAGAGCTCGCTAACGGAAAGACGTTCGGCTGCTCTGAAACGGGCGCTAGCAGCTCTCGGATTTGCTTCTATTTCTTCCGCAGTCGGGCGAACAACTTTTCTTCGCATCAACCTAACATTGGGTTCTGAGTCGCAGATACATGGCAAAGTTGACGGACACTCACATATACCGTCAGCCGCTTCACGTAACACTTGCTTCACGATTTTGTCCTCTCCTGAGTGGTAAGAAAGAACGACTATTCGGCCTCCGGGTACCAGTCGCTCGATTGTTTGTTTAAGGGCCAGTTCGATTTGTTCAAGCTCATCGTTGACGGCTATCCGGACCGCCTGAAAAGTCCTTCTAGCTGGATGTTTCCCCGTTCTTCGCGCCGCTGCCGGTACCGCGTTGCGAACCAACTCTGCTAATTGCGTCGTTGAACTAATAGGACGCTGAGCGACTATTGACTGTGCTATTCGCCTAGCAAACCGTTCGTCTGCGTTGAATTTCAGCAGCCACGCGAGTTCATCTTCGGTGTAAGTGTTCACAACAATGGACGCGTTGAGTTCTTGTTGAGGGTCCATCCGCATATCCAACGGCGCATCGTGTCGATGAGAGAACCCTCGGTCGGGAGTGTCGAGCTGGTGGCTACTTACGCCGAGGTCGAAAATTGCGCCGGTGAGTTGTCGGCCGCCCGAATCAAGAACGGCTGCGATTTGGTCGAACCTGGCATGAACCACATTGACCCGGTCACCCAAGTGACGGAGACGTTCTTTCGTGGCCCGCACCGCATTGGGATCACGGTCGAGTCCGATTAAGGACCTATTTGGGCTTTGTTTGAGTAGCGCATGCGCATGGCCGCCGCCTCCGACCGTCGCGTCAACGAATAGTCCTTCTTTCAAGGGTTCAAATGTTTTTAGAACCTCTTTGAGCATCACGGGGTCGTGTTCATAGGTTTGCGAGACTTCACCGTCGCCAACGTTTAGAGATGGAGAACCATGGGTCTTCTCTGTCATGTTGCATCACTGTCAATAAAGTCATCTGGTGACTCCAACAGCGAATCTCCGACTTGGGTGACCTCTTGCCACCGGGCTCTGTCCCAGATCTCAACTTCGTCTATCGCTCCGACGATTACACAGTCGCGTTGTAGGTGCGCGAAAACTCGTAAGTCTTCTGGAATCGCTATTCGGCCTTGTTTGTCAGGAAGAACTCGTGCTGCGCCCGCACCGAAAGATCTCTTCGCCGAGCGATGGCGTATGTCGCCCTCTTCGGAACGCGTGGCCATAACGCTGGCAATATCTTTAAACCGCAGCGGAGTTAGCAGAGCCAAACACCCCTCTGAGCCCTTGATGAGGAAGCCACTTTGTTCGAAGGACGTTCGAAAAGAGGCGGGGAGAACGACTCGCCCTTTGGGGTCCAAAGAGTGTTCGAATTGCCCTACAAATACGTCGTCCACGTCACACCTAAACAATCGACCCTGCGGAACAGGATGGTTTTGTGGCGCAAAACACAGCGCAAGTTAACCCACTGTGTTCCCTATCGCGCCACATCGTGACACTTTATGGGATTTTTAACGCCTAGTCCAGCCATTCCAAAACACTTAAATCACTTTGCGTCAGAACTTTTGAATCACAATGATGTAATTATCCACAGAGAGTGAAACAAAAGATCACTTTTAGCGTTGTGTAGCTACTCAGAGTAGTGTCCGGTTTGCTGTCGCAGCTAGCTATGCAATGTCATCCCCACCCGTGCCGCATCCTCACCTCGGTCAACAAGTGCCGGGCTCAATTACAAGCTTCTGCGCCTAGGCACTCAAGGGCAAAAGCGCAGGTATGTAGCTCTCCCACTCAGACGGGACCACTCCACGTAAGGCTGCCGCTACCGCTATGGGTTCGGGAGCGTAAGGGGTCTTTTTCAGCCTGAACCTCGAAAGTTCAAGAAGGGTATCTCCCTTAGCCGCATTGCAGCGTCGGCAACAGGCGACCACATTCTCCCATTTATGTTCACCGCCCTTGCTGCGCGGATGCACATGGTCTATGCATTCGGCCTGTCGTCCACAGTACTGGCACCGATTTCCGTCACGGGCGAAGACTGCCTTGCGATGCAAAGGAGCACGGCGTCTATACGGAGCCGCGACCGGGTAACGAAGTCGAACAATTGAAGGGACGAAAAGGTGAAGCCGTTCCGAGCGCACGATTTCGTCACGTTCGTGGACCATCTCTGCCTTGTTGGCTATCAGCAGCAACAACGCACGCTTAACCGAAACGATGGAAAGCGGACGAAATCCAACGTCAAGCAACAAGGTTCGTTCCGAAAGAACCGAGTCGCCCACCACCTTTTATTCCACTCCTGACTTCCAGTCCTTGCACCACTCCAACCACGCAATGACATCATCGGCGTAAAGATCTGGTGCAGATGAACCATCTGCGCCGTACATGGTCACCATACGAAATTCCAGGAACTTGCTGTCGGGTAGTGGCATGAAGGGAGGCTTACGCCACCACCCATTCGGCAACATCCGACACCAGGTAACTGCGCCAATCACCCAAAGTCTCGGCCTAACAAGGACCGCCATAGCGGCGGCTAAGAATAAACGGGAGGCACGTACTTCTGGAACCACGCTATAAATCCTAATCGGGTTGATTGCCCCCAACGGTTGACCTAACACTTCTGAATCCAACAGCTGCCGCTCCCACCAAAGGAGTTACTTCGCCAAGTTGGACAGAAGAAATTCTGACACCTCGCGAGAACTCCAAGCGGCAACGATCAGCCAACTCTCGATTAGCTGCCTCAAAGAACGGATCACCAAAACCAAGAGCCACCGAACCCCCGACGAGCACCTGCTCCAAATCCAGAAGATTGACCACTGAAGCCACTGCTCTACCGACCATTAAGCCAGCTCGAATTCTTTCACTTGTATCAGCTTCGGCAGGCGGCCTACCGGTACGTCGCTCAATTGCCGTGCCAGATGCTTCGGCTTCCAAGCAACCATAGGCACCGCAACCGCAAAGAGCTCCGTCAGGCTCGACAATGACGTGACCAATATGCCCAGCGTTGCCATCTTTGCCGTCCAAGAGCACATCATCCACTACGAGCCCACCACCGACTCCCGTTGACACAACCATCGCCAAAAAATTCGACAGGGTCCTTCCCGCTCCGTACCAAGCTTCGCCTAGCGCCAAAGCTTTCGCGTCGTTGTCTACAGCAACTGGAACGCCTAGAGCTCCTTCCAATCTCTTTAATAGCGGGAACGACCGCCATGCTGGAATATTCAATGGCGAAACCAAGGCCCCATTTCGCGTCATTGGACCGCCGCACCCCACCCCGCAAACGTCATAACGCTCACCTTTTTGCACAACTTTTTCTATGAGACCCAACAGGTTGTCCCAAAGCACTTCTTCGCTGTTCGTTGAAGGCGTCGGCATTTGTGCCCGAGTCAGCACTTCTCCTTCAATGCCCACCAGACCCACTGCCAGCTTTGTCCCACCAACATCAACTGCTAGCGCAATGTGCTGCGAAGCTTTGTGACTCAGAGGTCATCCTTGCGGAAAACGGAACGCATTCGTTCCGATAAACCGCCCATATTTGCACGCATCTGGCCGCTGCGAACTTGTCCCGAGACTTTTTGGATGCCCGCTTTACCCATTTTTCTCAGATTTCGTTCGATCACGATCGCGCACACAAACATCGTCAAGAAGGCAACAAAGGCCAGTCCGAAGTGCACTTGAAGTCCCGCAACGATCCCCACAAGCCCAGCCACCCCGATAATCGCAGCCCACTTGATGTTCCTCAAGGCATGGCGATAGAGAGTAGTTTCCCCAACCTCGCGAGCGAATTCAGGGTCGGAGTCATAGAACTCCTTCTCTATCTCATGGAGTATGCGCTGTTCGTCGTCAGAGAGCGGCACGAGACCTTCCGTTCATTGGTACCAACAGTTTAGGACCACTCTCGCTCCAGATCGACACCAGCAGCGCTAGGAATCATTATTTTCAGATGGATTTATGGGTAGACCTGGCCCAATTGCCGAGTGACCATAGCGTTCACGTATGCGATCCATAGCGCCTGAAAGGCGGCTCCAACTCTGATCTCTCTTGTCATCTTGCACCAAGGACAGTTGACGAGGCCCCGTCTCGTCCAAGCGACTTAGACCAACTCCGAGAAGTCTGACTCCCTGCCCAATGTCCAGTTGGGCCAACAATTCAGTAGCTTTTTCCGCTATTTCAGGCAACGTATCGACTGGTTCATCAACGGTTATCGAGCGGGTAACAAAGGACATGTCGGGGCGTCGCACCTTCAGATGAATAGTGCGCCCAGCGGTTCCTTGTGTCCGAGCTCTCGACGAAACGGCGTCAGAAAGCCTGACGATTTCGCTCTCCAGCGCCTTTCTGTCGTAGACATCGCTAGGAAAAGTTTCCTCATGACTTATCGACTTTCGTTGCCGTTCAGAATTAACTCGACTGACATCAACACCCCTACTCAGCTTCCACAGGTGACCACCATGCGAAGCGCCTAGCGCTTCGACCAATACCTGCTCGGGAACCGCCGCTAAGTCCTTCACCGTTGAAATCCCCAGCGACCGGAGCTTCCTCAACGTAACGGCGCCCACCCCCCATAGCGCTTCCACAGGGTGGGCTTCTAAGAAAGTTTTCTGGTTCTCGCTATCGACGACATACACGCCCACACCAGGCTGAATTCCACGGGAGGTGATCTGGGGCTTCGCAGCCACCGAAGCTAGCTTGGCGAGCAATTTCGAACTAGCAACTCCGACAGAACAGTCAAGCCCCACGCCCTCGTAAATATCGCTTCGCAGTTGCCAAGCAATCTCTTCCGAACTTCCAAAAAGCTTGCGAGCCCCGCCCACGTCAAGAAAAGCTTCGTCTAAAGCAATCGGCTCAATCTCTGGCGTAACTGCCTGAAAAATTTGATGGACCCTCCGAGAAACTTCTCTGTAACGAGGAAAATCGGATTTCACAAAAACGGCATCAGAGCAAAGCCTTCGCGCAACAACGCTCGACATTGCCGATTTTACGCCCATAGCGCGAGCCTCATAGCTAGCTGAAGCCACCACTCCTCGTTGGGAATCGCCTCCCACAACAACAGGCTTTCCGATTAGTGATGGATTGCTTTGCCGTTCAACTTCAACATAAAAGGCATCCATATCCACATGCAGAATCGGCAGATCTTCCATGGAGTCAGACCTGCGACCTTTGACATTGGTTCCCACGAGAGTGCACCAGCTTAAAGCTAGACCCGCTCCACAGAAAGAGCATTTATGTCCTTCCCGGCTATGCGGTAACGAAATTCTCCACCTTCGGGAAGATCACCGTTTACATATCCGAGAAGTGGTTCTCGCAACCACAACTGCTGCCCTACCAACAGCTCGTCGAGCTTCTCCTTCGGAACCCAATCCGCCGCCTGAACTATGCCGTCGGGGTCATCAATATGGATTCGGCCTGAGTATTCAACCGCCAGATGAACTTCAACTCGCAGAGTCCAATTCATGTCCGTCGCCTCCGCCAAGACCGTATAGACAGGACCAACCCAGGCTTCAACTGCAAGGCCGGTTTCTTCGACAACTTCTCGCGTGAGGCCCTCAAGCACAGTTTCGCCTTCATCTATAACCCCACCTGGCGTGCTCCAATCCGTACGCCCACCCTTTCGATGGTTAAGCACCATAAGGACGGAGCCTTCATCCAGAATTATTCCCCCACCTACGGTCCATCTGCGCACCATAAGAGTTTGCCACCCACAAGTGGTTCTCTGTGACATCCGAATACGATGCTTGGGTGCCTGATTCTTCAAGTCAACCCGAAAGGCCCAAGCAACTTCCCGACAGCTTTGAGATTCCTAGCGCCTTACCCTCTGTTCTAGCTCGAGTCTTTGCATTCTCCGCGATTGTGGCCGGAAGTCTTTGCGGAGGCTTAATGGGCTTCGCTCTTGGGCGCCTTCAATGGGGCACCGACGGAGATCTCTGGGTATTTTTGGTTACTTGTCTAGGGTCAGTGACCACATCAGTTGGGGTCGCGATCGTTGCTGTTCTAGTTCTTAGAGCGATGTCAGAATGGAACGATGTCGCTTCTGCAAAAGCCCGACGCAAGATATGACCGTTGTTGCTGATGCCAGTGAACTCAAACAACTCCTGGATCTCGCCGTAGATTTCGCACTCAGGGCCGGTGAGGTGCACCACAGGAGGGCAACAGGAGACGTGGGCTCTAAATCCACAGCAACCGACCCAGTGACCCAGGTCGATCGTGAAGCAGAGGCACTTATTGCAGAAGCAATAAAGGAAGCTCGACCTGACGACTCTATTCTTGGAGAAGAATCAACACTGATCGAAGGTACTTCGGGGTTCCAGTGGGTAATTGATCCGCTAGACGGAACCGTGAACTATCTCTACAACTTTCCAAGCTACGCGGTCTCCATCGGGATTGAGACGGCTGGCGAGCCAGTAGTAGGTGTCGTCCTCGATACAGCCATCAATCATTTATTTACGGCGCAACACGGCGGCATGGCAACCAAAAATGGTGAAGAAATTCAAGTGACGAGTTGCTCCGAATTGCCACTAGCGCTACTAGGAACCGGATTTGCTTATGAACCATCAGTGCGAGAGCAACAGGCAAAAGTTGCGGGCAGCCTCCTGCCCAAAGTAAGAGACATTCGTCGGTCCGGTTCCTGCGCCGTTGATCTTTGCTCCGTGGCAGCCGGGCGACTCGATGCCTTCTACGAAACAGGAGTCAACTGGTGGGACGTAGCTGCCGGGATCCAAATAGTCCGAAGCGCCGGCGGCGTTGCCACCTACGAACCCGACTTAAAACGCGTCTTTGCTTCGGGCCCCAAGCTCTGGGATCAACTAATTGACGCCGTAAATCAGGCTGAAAAGGGATTGTGACCCCCAATTCCCTCCTCCATCGGCCAATATTTAAGGTGTGAGCATCCAGATCCTGACAATTGAGGACGATGAACGAATTCGTACCGCAGTGCGGTTCGCCCTTGAAGACGAGGGCTGGAAAGTTCTAGAAGCTGAGACTGGCGAACAAGCCCTCGAAGAATTCAACTCAATGAGCCCCGATGTCGTTCTTGTAGACATTGGCCTGCCCGGGGTCGATGGCTTCGAAGTGTGTCGGTCGCTGCGACGCGTAAGTGACGTGCCGATCATCATGGTGACAGCCAGGGATGACACCCACGACGTGGTGGCTGGCTTGGAAGCAGGCGCTGACGATTACGTAACGAAGCCAATCGCCCCCAAGGAACTCTCTGCAAGAATTCGCGCCCTGTTACGCAGAGTGAAGCCCGAAGACACAGGCCTCGCCCCAAGAACAATAGGCGACTTGGAAATAGTCCCCGACGAAGGCATCGTGCGGAAAAGCGGAACGGAGATTCATCTCACAAAAACAGAATTTCATCTGTTATGCGAACTATCAGACCAAATAGGCAAAGTCCTCAGCCGCGAACACCTTCTCGAAGAGGTTTGGGGCTACGACTATTTCGGGGATGGGCGACTTGTAGATGTCCATGTCCGCCGACTTCGCACCAAAGTTGAAACCGACCCCGCCCATCCTCGTCACGTTGTAACCGTGCGCGGCATGGGCTACAAGCTTCAACCTTGAGTATGGCTTCGCGCGGCCTTCCATGGCGCCGCCTTCCCCTGAGAACTAGGGTCATCGGCGCATTTACTCTGGGGGCGGCAATAGCTGCCCTAGTGCTCGTTGTTATTACGTATGGACTTTCGCGACAGAGCATGCTCCAGCAAAGAGAGGAGTCATCAGAGCGTCAGTTCTTTGCGAATGCGCGACAAGTACAAAGTTCGCTAAGAGCCGAGGATCCCGATTTCACTCAATTATTGGAATCACTACCTAGCCTCAGCGGTAGTCGCTCGATCATTCGAACCGGAGAGGAGACCTGGACATCCCTCTCGCTGACTCCCAGCGACTTACCGCCTGTTCTGATCTCAACCGTGCTTGAGTCGCCTCAGGCTCAAACGATGCGTTACCGATTAGATGACCAGCCGGTGTTGACATTTGGACTTCAAATGCGACCGAGCACAGCATCGGCTCTTGAGGGCGTCGCATATTTTGAGGTGGTTCCGCTCGCCGAAGTCGAGAGCACTTTAGAGAGTTTGGCTTTAATTCTGTTAGTCGGGGGCGTTCTCACTGTCTTGCTGGGCGTGGGAATAGGCCTGTGGGCAAGCGGGGGTCTCTTACGGCCCCTCACCGATATTTCCGATGCTGCAACTTCGATCGCACACGGCCGTTTTGATACACGCCTTGAGGAGGTCTCTGATCCCGACCTAGACGCTCTTGTAGGTTCCTTCAACGAAATGGCCGCCGCTATGGAGACGCGTATCACTCGTGACGCAAGGTTCTCTTCAGATGTAAGTCACGAGTTGAGATCGCCCCTAATGACTTTGCGAGCTTCCATAGATGTCATGCAGCATCGCCGAGAGGAACTCTCGGAGCGAACTCGCCAAGCATTGGATCTACTGAATGATGAGGTCATTAGATTCGAAAATTTAGTTCAAGATTTGCTCGACTTATCTCGCTCTGACTCAGGCCCGATACAAAATGATTTAGTCAACATCGAAGAATTAGTTCGAGCGACTTTAGCTTCTTCAGAGAACACCACTTCACTTGAAGTATCTCCTAACGCAGAAGGGGCGCTAGTCATGGGAGACAAAAGACGGCTGGCTCAAGTCCTAGACAACTTGCTTAGAAACGCAGAAAAATACGGTGACGGCCCCAGCCGAATCACCGTTTCATCGGCCGGCACGAACATCGAAATAGCGGTTGAAGATTCAGGCCCGGGGGTCGCCCCCTCGGAAAGAGAGTTGATCTTCGAACGATTCACTCGCGGTGCCGCCGCGCGAAAACGCGGTGCTGGAGATGGAGCTGGCCTAGGCTTGGCGCTCGTTGATGAACACGCTCGCCGCCATGGCGGCACCGCAAGGGTGGAAGGCAAGCCCGACGGTGAGAGCGGAGCCCGGTTCGTTGTTACCCTCCCGAAGGCCGGTCGCCGATGAAGATGCCTATACCTTGTCGCGCTCTAGCCGTGCTCATCGCCCTAGCCGCAGTGACGAACTGCGGTCTCGGAACCGACGCTGAACCGACAGCGCTTTTTGTTCCCAAAGACGTGTTCCCACCTGACGCCAAGGAAAAGAACGAATTTGACCTTTCGGTAAACACGACTTTTCATCCTGTTTATTTTTTTAAAGACGACGTCTTAGTTGAAGTGCGACGCCAATTACCTGCGCCAGTTTTCCTCGACGACCCATTAACCAATCTGCTTAGCGGGCCAACTGAGTCAGAAGCAGAAGCTGGCTTCAGTTCAGCTATACCCGCCGGAACAGCTGTAGTCGATGTAGGCCTTTTGAGCGATGACACAATTTCTATTCACTTAAACCAAACATTTTTTGAGATTGAAGGGGAGCAGCGAATTAGAGCTTCAGCGCAACTTGTGTTCACAGCATCAGCGTTAATAAGCGATAGTCAAGGAATCAAGTTCTTTCTCGACGGGGAACCAGTACAGCTACCCGACGGAGAAGGAGTCATCGAAGAAGTGCTCGAGGGGCAATCTCCTTCTGCCCTAACAATTGACGACTATTTGACACTCGCTGAAGTCGCGGAAAAAGATTGAAATTTATTGAGAACGCTCTCGATCTCGCCGTAGCCGTGATCGGTCGATCCCGCGAAGACTAGCTACCAACATCAACATTGCCGGAAAAAGCTCTAGCCGACCTAAGGCCATCATCGCCATTAAGACGATCCGACCAGCCCTAGGAAATACTAGAAAGTTGCTTGTGGGCCCTGCCTCTCCTAGCGCGGGACCAACGTTTCCGAGCGCAGACGCCGATCCACTGAAAGCTGTAACTGGGTCAACCCCTAAACCTGACAGGATGACCCCACCGGCAAGTATCAGACCCAAATAAAGCAACACGAACCCAACAACTTTGGCTGCAATTTGCTCCTCAATCGTGGTTCTACCTAATCGAATAGGGATAACCGAGTTCGGGTGACGGGCTCGCATCAATTCTCTGAACGAGTACTTAAAGACCACTTGTAAACGCAGCACTTTCATGCCGCCCGCTGTCGAGCCGCTCATGCCGCCCACAAGCATCAAAACTAGAAGGAGCAAGTGAGCCGCTGGCATCCAAAGCACAAAGTCCGAGTTTCCAAATCCGGTATTGGAACCTAAAGAAACCGCGTAAAAGAGTGACTCTCTAAGGTTCTGCAGCCATCCGAGCTCTCCAAGGTTGACCCATACAAGCATTCCAAAGGCACCGAAGACTAAAGACAGATACCAGCGCACCTCGGAAACGCGCCTATAAGCCCCTATCCCCTGTCTTAGAGCGTGCCAATGAATAGAAAAGCTGGCTCCGCTCAACAGCATTCCAACCATAAGGATTAGCTCTATGGTGAACGAGTCAAAGTATGCAATGGATTCGGCGTGGGGCGAAAAGCCACCAGTAGAGATCGTTGTAAAGGCATGGGTAACTGCATCAAACGCCGACATTCCGATAGTCAGTAGAACCAATGTGAGCGCGCCCGTCATAGCGCCATAGAGCAGCCATAACTGCCGGGCCGTATCGCGCACTCGCAAGGTGAGTCGGTCCGCTGTAGGGCCAGGTGCTTCGCTAGCGATCAGATCTAGGCCACCGATACCCAATGCCGGAAGTACTGCTACCGCCAAAACGACTAGGCCCATTCCTCCAAGCCATTGAGTCAAACTCCGATAGAAGAGGACGCCTTGTGGCACTGCATCGAAGTTGACCAAAATCGTAGACCCGCTGCAGGTGAAACCGGAGATCGACTCAAATAATGCATTATCGAATTGCCCCCAGGGGATGACCCCCGTAAGCAAAAATGGGAGTGAGCCAGCTAAGGAGACTGCCAGCCAACTCCAAGCGACTGAGGCGAATGCGAGAGCGGAATCTGCCGTTGCTGAAACCCGCGAGCCGAAGAAGAGTACAACACCCGCTAATCCGGTGAGAAGCGCTGAAAGTAGCAAGCCCCTGGCCCCACCGCCACCGTCCAAAACAGCAACAGCAGCCGACAAAATCATTGCGATAGCGGCCGCCAAAAGCCCGGCTCCGGCCACTCGCACAGGTGTGACCGATATCCGCCTCAACGAACTGCCTTCTCATGTCGAGTTAAACGCCACCGCCGAATTTCTCGCTGCATCGGCTCTCCAACGCCCCCCAAAGTAACTAAAAGAGGAGTTACAGATATTCTCCCAATCAACATCAACAAAGCCGCTGCAAGGTGACCAAGTGCACCCAACGTTCGGAGGTGCTCTTCAGGCCCACTAAGTCCGAATGCGAAGCCGACGTTAGAAAGCGCGGAAATAGCAAACGAGAACGCTGCTTCGAAATTCAAGCCATCTGCACTGAGCACCAGGGCCAGGGGGAGGATCACGACGGCCGACAGGAAAAGTTCTCCAATAATTCTCGCGAGAGCAACCTCACCGATTGAGGACTTACCTAAGTGGATTTTTTCTACTGCTGCTGGATGGATACTCCTGCGCAACTCCCGACCTATGTAACTTGACACCACCATAAACCTCATGACAGTGAAGCCACCGGCCACTGACGCCGACATTCCCCCAATCACCATCAAGACCAGAAGCACTGCTTCTGCGCCATACGAAATCGAGTTCAGGTCGTGCGCAACAAAGCCAGTGGTGGAAACAGATGAAGCCACGGCGAAGATAGTTTCTCTAACCTCGTCAGCTTTGGGCCAGTTGCCAGACCAAGCTAGAGCCGCAACTACCGCGGTGACCACCAGGCCAATGTAGGTTCGAAATTCAATACTTCGAGTGAATCGACGGAGATCCCCTCGGCGAAGAGCTCGAAAGATCAATGGCAAGCTTGTGCCGGCTATCAACATGCCAGATATGGCCACCCATTCGATTGCCCCTGAATTAAATGCTCCGATTGAGCCAGAGCGACTGGAAAAGCCCCCGGATGAAACAGTCGTCAAGCAATGGAGCACACTGTCAACAAAAGGCATGCCCGCTGAGAAATAAGCTATTAGCAACGAAACAGTCAACGAGACGTAGAGAAGCAACAGCCGAGCCATGGTTGAACCGCTCTTGGGTGCTAAACGCCTTGCCGAGCGCGTTGAAACTCCTCCATCCGCATCAAGACCGCCGACGCCCAGGTGAGGTGAGATACGCACCAACACTACGATCAGGGCAGCAGACCCCAACCATTGCCCAAGGGCTCGAAATAACAGCATTCCCAGAGATAGTTGTTCAGGGTTAATCGTCGAAGAATTAGTCCCAGTGATGGTTGCAGCGCCCTCAGCTAAAGATGAGTCAAATGTAGGGGTAACACCAGTTACAAAGTGAGCCACCGTTACAGCAACCAATGCTGATAACGCTCCACATACGAGAGCTGCAAACAAACTTTTCAGTGGAAGAGAGGACGGAAATTGCGAAAAATAAAGAGTGAGCAGTCCCGTTACTCCAATAGCGACCCCAGACAGAAACAGTGCCATCGCGTCCGGCCCTCTATCGAAATAGTCCACAATGGCGCACAAGAAAAACAGGGGTGCAATCGCGAGCCAAACTGCTCCCACAGTCACCCCTACCGCTGACTCAAACCGACCATGGGCAATGTGGTACCGAAGTCTTATAGAGATATCCCGTATCCAAAGAATTAACGGTCGAGTGAACGCTGGTCCGGCGACCCGTACAGTGGACCTTGGTGTCACCCGAAGGCCTGTTTCACCTCATCAACCAGATGAGGCTTTGCGAAAACGATTACGTGGTCACGGGCTCTTAAGACACTCCGACCACGAGCTATTTGAGCATTGCCGTCGCGAACTATGGCAGCAAGAAGAACGTTTCCTGACACACCAAGATCTTTTACCGCAGTTCCATCAGCCGGGGCGTCAGGAGCCACCTCAAACTCAACTACCTCAACATCACCCTCTAGGAAAGTGGTGACGGCGGCGACGTCCCCTCGAACGGATCGCAAGACGCTGTTGGCGCTAGCCGTGCGAGGCGACAAGGCAGCGTCAATTCCCACTTGACTTAATAAAGGCAGCAAACTCAAGCGGTGAACAACCGCAATCGTTTCTGGGGCACCCATCGATTTCGCGTAAAGACAAGCAAGCACGTTGGCATCATCTTGTCCAGTTGACGCAACCACCGCATCGAAATCTCCGACCCGTTCAGACGACAATAAATCCGTATCAGTTATGTCACCATGAAACACCATGGAACCAGGCAAAATTTCGGCTAACTCTTCGCAACGTTCTTGTTGAACCTCAACAATCGCTACCTCGACACCACGGTCATTAAGTCGACCAGCCAACAGAGCAGCTGTCCTACCACCGCCAAGCAACATCACACGTTTAACTTCGGTTCTCCTCAAGCCGAGCAGTTTCATCAGTTCCCGTCGACCTTCGCGACGACACACCACTCGAAGTAAATCCTGAGGTTGCAAGACAGTGTCTTCGCGAACGACATAGCTTTCTCCGTCTCGGACTATCTCTCCGAAAATGAAGTCCCATTCCGGTTCATACGCTGCACCAATTTCTCCGACCGAACGACCCACTATCGGTGCATCTTCGGTGAGGCGCGCTCCGACCAGGAGGACTTCACCCCCGGCCATTTCATATAAGTTCCGAGCACCTCTATAAAGCAGCAGTTCCTGAATTGCTCCAGCTGTCTGCTCATCAGGGTCCAGCACTAAGTCGACTCCCATCGCCTCTCGAATTTTGCGACCAGCGGGTCCTCTCAGCTCAGGGTCATCAATGCGGGCGATGGTTGAGAGCGGCTCTTCGCCGCGAGCCTGCCGAACCTGCAAACAGACAAGCAGATTGGTCTTGTAGCTCTGAGTAACAGCGACCAAAACCTCAGCTTTATTTACCTCAGCCTCAAGAAGTGTGCTCGGGTTAGTCGCGTCACCAACCACCGTGAGAACATCGTTGTCTCGCTCAATTCTGGTTAGAGGTTCTCGTCGTTCATCAACGACGACCACATCGTTCCCTTCACGGGAAAGTAAAGCAGCTACGTAGCTTCCGACCTCGCCGGCTCCAACCACCACGATTCTCACAACATTAACGGTACCTCTCAACCCTGAGACTTAGAACCTAAGAGACAAGCTAATTAACACCGACAGCAGGGCGATATGTTGTGTCCATGGCAGTCGTAGTATCTATCGATGCTGGAACCACTGGTGTTCGGTCTTTCGCTCTAAACGAAGCAGGCCATCAGTTGGCCCTCTCCTATCAAGAGTTCACTCAGCATTACCCAAACCCCGGTTGGGTAGAACACGACCCAAATGAGATTTGGAATGCCGTTCACCTCACCCTGTCTGAACTTAAGGGCCAACTTCAAGAACCTGTCGCTGCCATCGGTATAACCAACCAACGAGAAACTGTCGTAGCTTGGAACCGCAAGACAGGTGAACCCCTCTGCAATGCGATTGTTTGGCAAGACTTGAGAACATCTCATCGCTGCGAACAGCTTCTAGAGCTCGGTTATTTAGATCAAATCCGTCAGACAACTGGGCTACTACTCAACCCATATTTCACAGCGACGAAGATCGAGTGGTTGTTAAACAACAACGTCGTAGAACACAACTCCGATCTGGCTTTTGGCACTGTCGACAGCTGGCTTCTATGGAAACTGACTGATGGCGCCTCATACGCGACAGATGTCAGCAACGCCTCAAGAACACTGCTTTACGACATCAAAGAGAACCAATGGTCATCAGATATGTGCAAGCTGTTCGGAATACCTGAGGCGGCTCTTCCTGAGGTTTTACCTTCGTCGGGTCGTTTTGGCACTACGTCAGCTACAACGGCTATCGGTGCAGGCATTCCCATCAGCGGAATTGCCGGTGATCAGCAGTCAGCATTATTCGGTCAAGCCTGTCTTGAACCGGGTATGACTAAGAACACTTACGGAACTGGGTCATTTGTTCTTATGAATGCTGGTTCAGAGTGCCCAGAACCCGCCGAGGGGTTACTCACTACTGTCGCTTGGGACCTCGGAAACGGACCAACTTATGCTTTGGAAGGCTCGATCTTTGTGACCGGCGCTGCTATCCAGTGGCTACGCGACGGACTTGGAGTTATATCCCACGCATCAGAGATCGGGGATTTGGCAGCTTCAGTGCCAGACAATGGTGGCGTCTTCTTTGTGCCTGCGTTCGCAGGTCTGGGCAGTCCATGGTGGGACACTCGAGCTCGAGGAACGATTATCGGTATTACAGGCGGAACCGACCGCGGGCACCTAGCACGCGCCGTTGTGGAAGCGATCGCTTTCCAAACCCGCGATGTGGTCGAAGCTATGTCACAAGCGGCGGGGACACCCATCGGAGAAATGCGTGTGGATGGCGGTGCGTCGGTAATGGACTTGTTGTTACAGATCCAGGCCAACCAACTAGGCGTCCGAGTAGCGCGACCAACAATTACCGAAACAACTGCTCAAGGGGCGGCCATGCTCGCCGGTCTCGCCGAGGGTATGTGGAGTGATACTGGAGAGATTCATTCCGTTTGGCGCATCGACAAAGCGTTTACCCCGCAGAGCGACCGGAAGACATACGACGCCGAACACGCAAGATGGCTTCAAGCGCTTGAGCGTTCCAGGTTTTGGGTCGACTAAGCGACAGTCAAGAAAGTTGTTCTAAACCATTTCCTAGTTGTGTAATCGCCTGACGTATCCGATGTTCGTTTTCGACAAGGGCAAACCTGACATACCCTTCACCGCCGGGACCAAAGCCGACGCCGGGAGAAAGCGCCACATTGGAAGACTCGACGAGGTGTTGACAAAAGCTGACTGAGCCCATCTCCCTATACGGTTCGGGGATAGGGGCCCAAACGAACATGGTGCCTTTGGGAGGTTCGACTTGCCACCCGATGCGGTCTAAGCCTCTGATCAGGCTGTCGCGCCGGGACTGGTAAATCTGATTGACCTCGAGTGGGTACTCGCTCTCTTCGTTCATCACGACTGTGGCAGCAATTTGGATTGGCTGAAATGTTCCGTAATCCAAATAGCTCTTCAACTTCGCTAGAGCACCAACTACTTCGCTGTTACCTACACAAAACGCTACGCGCCATCCTGCCATCGAAAATGATTTGGTGAGGCTGTAAAACTCAACTGCTACTTCTTTCGCTCCTTCTGCCTGCATTATGGAAGGAGGCCGGTATCCGTCAAAACCCAGATCTGCGTAGGCGAAATCATGCACCAAAACCACGTCTCGCTCTCGAGCAAAATCGACAAGGCGTTGCATGAAAGCCAAGTCGACGCATGTCGTAGTCGGGTTATGAGGGAAGGAAAGAACAATCACCCTCGGTCGAGGCCACGAATACTCGAATCGCTCAACCAGCGAATCAAAAAAATCTTCGCCTGTGGTCAGGGGAACTTCGCGAACGTTTGCCCCTGTGAAAAGTGGCCCAAATATATGAATGGGATAAGACGGCGCAGGCACCAAACATGCATCGCCAGGTGCGAGAAGCGCCCACATCAAATGAGAAAATCCTTCTTTGGCGCCAATCGTGTTAATTATTTCGGTCTCGGGGTCTAACTCGACATCCCACTGACGTCTATAGAGGTCTGCTACAGCTTCTCGTAGCTTAGGGATTCCCCTGCTGGCTGAATAACGATGGTTACGTTCATTTTCTGCGGCTTCACTGAGTTTCTTGACTGCTGTTATGGGCGACGGTATGTCAGGGTTACCAAAGCCCAAGTCAATGACGTCAGCCCCTTCTCTTCTCCGTTCGACTTTGAGTGAATCGATGATCGTAAAGACGTAGGGCGGCAAGTTGCTTATTCGACGAAACTCCACGGAAGTTGAGGGTACCGATCCTGTGAGTGATATTCGAAACAGACCTAGGGAAGTACGTTTTTTACTGTTCTACCTTGGCTTGGAAATCATCGAGGGCTGCATGCGCAATTCTTCCTTCGGCACGACGCTTCACGAAGCCTGGCAAGGGAATAGCTA
>DBIA01000008.1:104963-105121 GCA_002296525.1 Candidatus Neomicrothrix sp. UBA814
AGGCGTTTGATGATATCGCCGCTCGCCAGTTGCCATTTTATGACTCTGGGTGATTCCGAGTAGTCGTACAGCAGCGAATAGGTCGCGCTGCGACCCATGGCGGCCACTCGAAAACGTGCTTCGGTGACCCGACCTTCCTGATCTCGGCCTTGAACAGA
>DBIA01000008.1:105539-113767 GCA_002296525.1 Candidatus Neomicrothrix sp. UBA814
ATACGAGAAACTTTTAATCTGTCGATCATTTATTTCTCCTATCAAGTGACCTAATTCATTCTGCCATGCGATGAGCCTCAGGAGGGACCGCTACCTCTAGCTGTGAATGATCCGTGCCGAGCGGACCAAAGTGCCGCTGACCCGAAGAGCACCGTTGGCGCCAGAACAGCAAATGCTATTTCGGTGTAAGGCCTCAAACCTGCCGCAGTGAGGCTCGTTGCCAATTGGAATACCAAGCACCATAGAAAGAGTCTCTGAATTTTTCTAGGAGCCGTTTCATGAAGCAAGAACAAACCCGAGACGGTGACCTCTTCAAGACGGCTGCGTCGCAACCCTCCTAATAGCGCGAGCAATAGAAAAAGTAGACCTAAGCCAAACATGACGATCGATAGAACCGCCACCACCAATCCGAAGGTATCGGGTGCGAGCACCCCGGCGACTGCGAGCACTAGCAGAGCAAAAGTTGATTGCCACGCAATTCGCACAAGGAAAGTACCCTCTCCCGGTTGTTCTTCGGAATACATCTCATTCATGACAATGCTGCTCGTAGTTGCTCGGCCAATATGTCATAGGAGAGCGAACTCTCAACTCGCTCTCGGCTGCGTTGACTCATCTCGGAGCGACGCGAAGGTGACGCGAGAATCGAGTGGATAGCGTCGGCGATAGCCCCTGACTCTTTCGGGTCGTTGATGACGTAGCCAGTGACTCCATCTACGACGGCTTCATGAGAGCCTCCCGATAGTCCAGCCACTTGAGGCACCCCTGATGCTGCTGCTTCTAAAAAAACGATGCCGAAACCTTCCTGTTCCAACCCGGCCCAGCGGCTTCGGCAGGGCATGACGAAGACATCCGCGACTCCGTAAATGAACGGCAATTCTGATTCTTCTATTCGGCCTAAAAATCGGACTGGCAAATCAGCTTTGTTCGCTATCCGTTCGAGACGCGATTCGTCCCTACCGGTACCGCCAATGACCAGCTGTATGTCGGGGAACTCGCTGCGAAGAGCCGCTACGGCGGCAATAGTTCGGTCGAAGCCTTTGCGGGGCACAAGACGACTAAGCCCCACGATGACCGGACCGTCGCCAAGACCCAATCTTTCTCGGTGCTGCCCTATGACGGCAGCAGAACTCAAGGGCGCGAATCGGCATCCATCTACTCCCGGAGGTATCACTACGGTCTCAATCGGCTTACCTGCTGCACGTAGAGCTTCTGCAGCTGGGTACCCTCCAGCTGAAATGACGAACTCTGCGCCCAAAAGAACTCGGCGAAGAAGGTGCTTTGCTACCGGGAGCCGTCCAGGTAGCGCCACTTCGGCTCCGTGGGCAATAACTGCATAGGGGATACCTAAGGAAGGCGCCAAGTGTCCTAATGGCAGAGCAGGATCAAGGATTACGAGTTCTGCGTCCACTTGATGAGCAAGGCTTCTTATGTCGACGGCGAGGGACCTAGTTGGTAGAAATACTTTCCGTTTGTCACGGACTATGGAGTGTCCTTGTCCGACATCAAACGCTCTTGCGTCAACGTGGCCCGGAGTAAAGACGGTTACTTTCTCGTTCGGTAGACGTTTCCATAGTTCCCAAAGGTAATTTTGGATCCCTCCGACTTTGGGTGGGTAGTCGTTGGTTACCAGGAGGTGTCGTTTCATCCGACGTCGCCGTCCATGGACATACCCCACTCTTGCAATTCAGCAAAGACTATTCCTTCCGGGTCATCGCGGAGCAGCGAGGTCCGGTGTTGTTCGGCCACGAGGTGCTTCTTATCCAGGCGAAGGGCAGCCCAAACTGCGTGACTTCTGACCAAAGCTTCATCCGAGTTCAGGCATTTGCTGAGAACTCGATCAATTGCTGGATCATCGCGGTTTCCGCTATTGCCCAGGACCACTAAAGCGTTTCGGCGCAAATAGGAGGGTTGGCGTCGTGGGATGTACCAATGACCGAACTTTTCCATTAGTTCTTCATCGGGGCTATCAAGAAGCTTCACGATGTCGACATGTGACTCAGCACCCGGAGAGGCTTGAGAGACATCTAGCGCGCTGTCGTTGATGGGACATAACACTTGACAATCATCGCATCCATACAGGCGATCACCTAAGGCCACGCGGTATGCACGTGGGAAAATTCCCTTTGCTTGGAGGAGCCAGGCCAAACACTTATTGGCGTCAAGCACTCCGAATTCATCAAGGGCCCCCGTGGGGCAGTCTTCGCTGCATCGGCGACAACTTCCGCAGCCATCATCGACACGGTGAGATTCTGATTTGATTGGCATATCGGTCACCACTGAGCCGATGACTGTCCACGAACCGAGTTCAGGATGGAGAAGCATGGTGTTGCGCCCCAACCATCCCAATCCAGCCTGAGTAGCAACCGCGCGATCGGCAAGCCGATTATCGTCCATCACTATCTCGGTTCGCGCCCCTAACAGCGTCAGATGTTCGGCTATGGCTTCTAGCCCTTTTCGCAGTGATCCATATTCTTCCGAACGGACATATGCAGCGACTGTTCCCTTCGGTGTTTTCTGATTCGGTTCCAAGGTTTCGTTGAGGGGAGCGGCGGGGGGCGCGTATCGACGTAGAGCCACGACAACGCTCTGCGCCCCCTCAAATAAGAGCGACGGATCCGTGGCTCGTTCGGGGTTACCGAAAGTAAATGTCATTCCTGCATGCAGACCCCGGGCTTTACGCTCTTCGATCGCTTGGCGCGCCTCGAGAATTGGTTCGGTGCCAGTTACAGCTACATCGTCTAAGCCAGCCCTGAGGCCAATCTGTTTCAGATCTTCGAGATTAAGAACTCTGACCACAACACATCCAACTTCTTCGCCAGCTCGCTCGCCAGCACTCGAGGGCCAGAGCCACTTCTATAAAAGTTACCGGCCCGAACTCGATTCAGCGGAACTCCGTAACTTCAATTCCGGCACTAGTCCGCCCTGACTCAAAGCTCGCAGTGCTCTAATATCTGCTAACTCGATAACTACTGAGTTGCGATCCGACCGACACAAATAGGTAACTATGCAGTCGTGACAAGTTTCGCTTCCCTGGTGCTCGCAGTAGTCACAATCAATGTGGAGCGATCGTTCTTCAACGAGGGGCTTATGTCTGTCGCCATTTGATCTGATATTCGACACTTTCTGCGTCCTCCTCATTACCGACCAATCAAGGTAGAAAAGAGGTGGGACAACGGCCGCGCTATGACGATTTCGGGCAATCTGTCCAGGTACTCTCTTGTTTGGGAGACGAGAATGTTCGCCGAAGAAGCAGACATTTGGGTAGGTCGCCAGTACGGCCCCTATAGCATCACGGAGCTTCTGGGTCGCGGAACCGTTGCCCATGTGTACAAGGCAACACTGCGCGACGGGAGTGAGGTTGCACTCAAGGTGCTCACACCATTTGCCGAAGCTCGACAGGAAATTCGTTCGCTGTTTGAGCAAGAGTTCGAATTGATGGGGCGGGTGGATCATCCCAACGTTCTTAAAGCCACGCATGCTGGCGTGATCGCTGGGACTCACTATATGGAGATTGAACTCATAGTCGGAGAAACGCTCTGGGAAAGCGTGCAGGCCAATGAAAAGATTGAACTTGCCGAGTCAGTAGCAATCGTTCAACAGATGTGTTCAGCCCTTGACCATATCCATCAGCAAGAAATTGTGCACCGAGACGTGAAGCCGTCGAACATCATGTTGGACCATCTCGGCGAACGCGCTGTTCTTTTCGATTTCGGTCTAGCGCACAATCTCAGTGGGCCACCACCACCTGAAGGTCGGGTCTTTGGTTCCCCAATGTTTCTTGCACCTGAACAAGCGCTCGGCCATCACGTTGATGGAAGAACAGATCTGTACAGCTTGGGAGTTACCTTGTATCGACTGATCGTGGGCAGCGCTCCCTTCTACGGCGAACGAAACGAACTGTTGCACGCACACGTGAATATGTCGCCACCTGATCCTCGCGGGGCTGGTGTTGCGAATGATTTGACGGAAATCATTCTCCGGTCAATGGCTAAGGATCCAGCCGACCGTTTCCAAAGCGGCGCCGACTTCGCCGCTGCGTTAGCGACGGTGCAAGTAACTCAGGCTCCCCCTCGGAAGCGAGGTCTTCTCAGCAGAATTGCTGGTCGCTCATAAGTACTGAGAAGAGTCGCCATTCGCATTGGTCGAACATTTGTTCGCTATATTCGCGTGGGTGTTTCAGCAATCACTTGACGATCTAGGAACGCCTCTCCATGAGGCGACTTTCTGCGTACTTGACCTGGAAACCACTGGAGGGCGGCGCGACAGCGACATGATTACAGAAATTGGCGCTGTCAAATATCGCGGAGGAGAGCAACTCGGAGTATTCCAAACCCTCATAGACCCAGGTACGGCTATTCCCCCAGAAATCACGGTCTTGACTGGCATTACATCTGCAATGGTTTCCAGAGCACCAAAAATCGAGCAAGTCTTGCCTACTTTGCTCGAATTTCTGGGCGGTGCTGTGATCGTTGGACACAACGTTGGCTTTGATCTTGCGTTTCTCAATAGCGCCTTGAAGCGTTCCGGACGGAACGCTTGGAACGGAGCAAAGGTCGATACCCTCGCATTAGCTAGGCGCTTAGTCCGTGATGAAGTTCCAAACCACAAGCTTTCGACCTTGTCGAAATACTTACGCTTAGCAAATCAACCAAACCACCGTGCTTTAGACGACGCTAAGGCAACAGCGGACCTTCTCCATCATCTAATCGAGCGGGCATCTGCTTTAGGAGTTTTAGGGTTAGACGATTTACAGCAACTCCCAAAGATGCAGCGCCACCCACAGGCAGTGAAACTTCGACTCACCGAGAACCTGCCGCGATCAGCAGGCGTTTACCGTTTCGTCGACCGAAGAGGTGAGGTCTTGTATGTCGGCAAAGCAACAAATTTGCGGGCACGAGTGCGATCCTATTTCTCCACTGATCGCCGACGGAAAGTGGATCAGTTACTCCGAGAGACTCAACACATAGAGCACACAGTGTGCGCAGGGCCATTAGAAGCCGAAGTTCTCGAGCTACGACTTATCCAAAAGCTCCGACCAAGATTTAATCGGCGTTCCAAAAACTGGTCGAAGTATTCTTATGTGAAGCTCACGTTGCACGACCGTTTCCCTCGGTTGTCAATCGTTCGAGAATCAAAGGACGATGGATGTTTCTACCTCGGTCCTATTGCTTCTCAACGGGTCGCAAGGGACATAGTGGATGCAATAGAAACGGTCCTGCCGCTTCGCCGCTGCACACAAAGAGTGCCGCTAGAACCCAGAGGGGAGCGATGCGTTGCTGCACAGCTAGGAGCCAGCCTTTGTCCATGTTCAGGTGAAATAGACGAGACCACCTACGCAGAGATCGTTCGTTCCGCGTTAGCGGCGTTGAGCGACCATCCAGAGCACTTGCTTGGGCCATTGCGCGAGCGAATGCTTGACCTCTCTCGCCAGCAACGTTTCGAAGAAGCAGCGGACGTACGCCGCCGCGCTTCTGCTCTATCTGCAGCGTTGCGACGTCGCCGCCAAATAGATGTTCTTCGTAACGCAGGCCGCGTGGTCGTCAACGTAGCTGGACAAGGATGCACGATCCTTCATCAAGGCCGCTTGCTCGACGAGGGGAACCCATCGACTGCACTTCCACTAGACCAGGCATCAAGTGTCGCCGGTAAAGAAGAGATCGATGAACTGTGGTGTGTAGCCAGCTGGCTCGAAAGCGAAGCACACACCTTGCAACTGGTTCACTGCGACCGCCCTCTAGCGTCCCCATATCCCAATTTGGACAATTTCCACTCTCGCAAAGGGCTGGCCATGGAAAGTAGGAGGGGTTAGTCGCTTTGCTGACGTCTGCCTAGAAACTTAACCCCGTGGCCGTACCGCTCGACGAGTTCCAACTGGTCCACTTCATAAACCATTGTCCATCGGCGGTCACTGTCATCGAATTTGACGGCTGCCATAACGAAACGGTTTCCGGGTTGGACCGCCACTACGCTCCCTTGCTGACCAATTAGGTGTCGGCGGCTCTCATCAGAAGTGTCCACAAGACGGACAGTATCTCCTACCCCATAAGGAAGAGCCTGACCAATAACCATGGTCAGCTAGCGAGCTCGTTGCTCATATCGAGTACTTCGGCGAGCTTTGTTGCTGCACTTCCGTTAGATATCGCATCCCTAGCAACTTCAACTCCGGAGCCGAGGTCATCGACAACCCCTGCGACCAGTAGACCTGCCGCCGCGTTGAGCGCAACGATGTCAGCTCGAGGGCCTTTGTCCTCTCCTTCAAACAGATTGCGCATAATTGTCGCGTTATCTTCGGGAGTTCCGCCTTGAAGTTGGGCCCTGGTTACTCGCGGTATGCCAATGGACTCGGGGTCAAATTCCGTTTCACCCACCACCTGTCCATCACGAACCTCGTAGATGCGCGTTAAGTCAGTAGTGGTGATTTCATCGAGTCGGTCGCCCCCATGGACCACTAGGGCGTGCTCACTGCCTCGTGCCGCCAGCACACCAGCCACTCTTGGCGCCATAGTGGGGTCACTAACGCCCACTACTTGACGTTTCACTCCCCCTGGATGAGACAAAGGGCCTAAAAAGTTGAAGGTCGTGGGAACGCCAAGTTCTGAGCGAACCGGCCCCACGAATCGCATAGCCGGGTGGAAGTTTTTAGCAAAGGCAAAACCTAGCCCCACCTCCCTGACACAGCGCTCAACTTGCTCACCGTCGAGGTCTATTGCTAACCCCAGAGCACCCAAAGTGTCGAATGATCCACTACTGGAGGAAGCAGCGACGGAGCCATGTTTACAGACTATGGCACCTGCTGCGGAGGATACGAAAGCGGCCATGGTCGAAACGCTCAAAGCGTGCCGACGTCGGGCAGGAGCCCCGCCACTTCCGACTATGTCAATGGTTCCGTCCGGAACGTTGAGAGGAGACGCCGCATCCATCATCGCTTCAACGAGCCCCGTAAGTTCGAGAACAGACCCGCCTTTCATCCCTAACGCGATTATGAAACCAGCGACCTGCGCGTCACTTGCTTCACCATTTAGGATTGCACCGAGAGCCGCTCGCGCTGCAGCGGGCGTCAAATCGACTCCAGTCACTAAGTCACTGAGAACCCCCGACCATCCCCCGAAGGCGTCGAGAGAACCTTTATCCACTGATGGGTCTTTCCCGATAGTCACGTTGTGGACTCTATCGGCCGTTGGGTGTCTCAGTTTCCAACAGGGAGCGCTGCTTCGCCGCAGCCCTTCGCCTTTTGCGAATGATGCTGCGCCTTTCCCGTTGGGTAGCACCGCCCCAAACTCCTTCTTTCTCGCGCACGCTAATGGCATATTCGAGGCATGGTCTCGCCACGGAGCACCCAGCACAGATTTCTTTCGCTAGGTCTGCATTATCGTCTTCATCGTCGGGGAAGAAAATTGAAGCATCGATGCCGCGACAAGCCGCTATCTGTTCCCACCCTTTCAGACCAGGCGCAAAAGGGAGCGAACTGCTATAGACCCCATTAGGAGATATTTCATAGTTTGAGTGTAAAACTGTGTTATCGGCTGGGTTGGTAAGACTCATCTGAGACAGAATTCTTTCCCATTCATGGTGGGATTGTCCATACTAATTGAGCGTTCGGTAAATATTTTTGGAGAAATCGGTTTTGCCTAAAGAGTTTCCATTGCTGGGAAGAGAAGTAAACCGCTCTGCGTGGTTTTATGGCGCCTGTGTTTCTCTTAGCGTAACCGTCGTGTTTGGCCTGGTAGTGGGCAACTTGGTAGACCAGGCCGGGAATAGCTCCCTGCTAGTCACCGCTGCAATTTCGCTGGGCCTAGTAGCTGGAAGCTATATCTCCGCATGGCGAGCGCCCAGGGCACACCTATTTCATGGGATCCTTACCGCGGCACCTGTCGTCTTCTTGGCGTTCATCGTTCAATTTGTTCGACTGGCTCGCAACGTTCGTTCAGTCTCCTGGCTCAGCCTCCTATTCGTTTCTTGTTTAACTGTTTCCCTCGCGAGCTTGGGTGGAGTGCTAGGCGGTCATTTCAGCCCTAACAAAAGATCGCTCTTTGAGTAAATATCTTCTTCTCGCATGAGCCGAGCGGCCTAGCGATACAGTGATGGTGGCGGTGAGTCGGCTGGGTGACCGCAGTTGGTCTCACCTGCAGAGATGAGGCAAATTGAGGAAGGTCGGGACTCCGCAGGGCAGGGTGCTGGGAGAAAACCAGGCGTCGCGAGGCGACGGAAAGTGCAACAGAAAACAAACC
>DBIA01000008.1:114069-127995 GCA_002296525.1 Candidatus Neomicrothrix sp. UBA814
ACGGAAAGTGCAACAGAAAACAAACCGCCGATGGTTTAGCTCCGCTATTCACAGGCAAGGCTGAAACGGTGCGGTAAGAGCGCACCAGCGTGCAAGGTGACTTGCATGGCTTGCAAACCCCACCTGGAGCAAGGTCAAGCAGGAATCAGGCGGCCCGTCTAATGATTCCGGGTAGACCGCTGAGATGGATGGTCACCCACGTGATCACAATCACTGGACAGAATCCCGCCTACAGGCTGACTCACCGCCATGAGATCGATTCTCTAAGCCATAAACGGAAAGTCAGGTAAATTTGGTGACTATGCAAAGGCGCTTTGCGACAGAGAATTGGGACAACGCCCTGGAATTGGGTCCCGTCACGGTACTCACGGGTCAAGACCAGGGAAAGTACCCACACGGCAATTCGATCTTAGTGACCGGCGAAAATGAAGCGATCTTGGTTGACCCATCCTTGACGGTCGCTGATAGAGGAATCTCTTTCGATGTGGATCGAATTCTTTTGTCACACGTGCACGAAGATCACATTCCTGGAATGAGCCGGTTACCGGATATCCCTGTTCTGTGTCACGAAGAAGATGCGATCGGGTTGACATCGCTTGATGGTTTAATGTCGATGTACGGACTACCCGAGGAAATTGAAGAAGAGTTCCGCAAGGAAGTATTAGAAGACTTCAGCTACGCCCCCTCAAAGCAGGTGTCAACATTTACCGATGGAGCGACCATCCATCTGGGCGGAGTGAATATCGAAGTGATACATACACCTGGGCACACCCGGGGCCACTGTGCATTTTTAATCCCGGAGGCTCGAACCGCCTATCTAGGCGACATCGAACTGTCGGGTTTCGGTCCCTACTATTTTGACGCATGGTCATCATTAGAAAGTTTCGAAAACTCACTACAGGTCTGTGGGGAGATTGACGCCGACCATTTCGTAACCTTCCACCATAAGTGGGTCGTTTCCGGAAGGGATCAGTTCCTCAACATGCTCCGGGATTTTGGCTCTGTGATCACCAAGCGCGAGTTGGCGATGCTTGCCTTCATGTCCGAGCCCAAATCGCTTGAAGAGTGCGCTTTACAGCGGTTTGTGTACCGACCCGCTGTCGCCACCAAATTCGTTCACCACGTCGAAACGCGCTCAGCACAGATCCACATTGATCGGATGCTCGCAGACGGACGCCTTATACAAGTGACCGAAAGTAGCTTTCAGGCCACATAAGCCGACGCCACTAAAAACTTGTTAGATGGCTAGTTTCGTTGAAAGACGTCAGCACCGGCCGACCATCCCTAACAGCAATGCGTGAGATTTGGGCTTGCCCAACCTGCAATCTCCACGAGATCTGCTCTTCTATTCCTAAAGCCCATGCGATAGTCGATTTGATTGGCGAGACATGGGTGAAAACCGCCACATTTAGTTCCGAAGCTTCGACAAGCAGGTCGTTGCACGCTTCGGTCACTCTGTGGTCTAGCTCGGCTAAGGATTCTCCTGCCGGAGGCGCAAACGCGGAGTCTTCGCGCCATTGAGTCCATTGATCAGGCGTAATATCGGTGATCGGCAGTTCGTCCCATTCTCCGTAGTCGAGTTCGATCCACCGCTCGTCTATACGAAGCGGCAGCCCGAGCGGCTCAGCAGTTTCTCGCGCCCGTCGTAGGGGGGAGGACACTACGACGTCGACAGTACCCAGAGCTACCGAAATTTCGCGTGCTTGCTGTCTGCCCGTAGCGTCCAGTGGGTTGTCAACTCTCCCCTGCAGAAGCCCGCTCGCGTTCGCGACGGTCCTGCCGTGTCGAACGATCAACAACATTGTTTACCTCGCAGCCCGAGGGTTAGTTAGCCCCGGGTCAAGACGGCCGCTCCGCATAAACAATTGGCGCCGATCTGACTGGCGTAGTCCCATCAGATGCCAATTCCACAGAACTAAAGCGAGACCCAGTAGTTCCATAGCCAGAAGCAGCATCAGCGGTCGTTCGGCGATCGACGGCGAAGAATCGTTTAGTGAAAAACCTGTAAACGGCCACCAGAAAGCTGATGTATTCATCCACGCTCCATCAAAAACCAAATGCCAAAACAGTCCAATTGGTATCGCTAAAAGCTGTCTGCGTAATCTGCGTTTTCCTATGGTGCAGATCATCAACGCCATCATTACGACGATGGGTGCCGCCAGCGTATGCAGAACTGGAACCTGTCCTGTTAAACCGTCAACGACGTCAGGCAACAAAGCTCCACACACGAGGAGCCGGTGATCAATGGCTGGATCCCGGAACGTAAACCACATCGCTGTCAACGTCGTACCAATGAACCACAGGAACACTTGACCTACCTATCGCACCAATAGGGCGCCGCACTCTGGGCATTCCGAAGGTTCGTCATCAGGTAGCCGTCGAATCCGATCGATTTCGACGGCCGCTATTTCCAAAAAACAGGCTCCACACGAAGTGCCGACCAGGCGTCCGATAGCGGTGTGGTCTCCCATCCTCTTTCGATTTTCTGTGTATAAGGCGCTCAGCCGGGGCCCGGCGCGGTCCTCCACTTCGCTCTTCTCTGCGGTGACCGAGTGCTGTTCGCTCTCTATCTCGGTTACTTGAGCGGAGATCCGATGTTCCAGATCGGCAATCTGAGTTCGCAATTCCGTCCGCGTTGCCTCAATTCGGGATTCCTCCTTGGCGAAGGGTTCTATCTCCTCCATAATTTCGATGATTTGGTCCTCAAGTAGAGACTGACGGCCAGAGAGCGAGTCAATTTCACTTTGGAGAGCGGTTGCCTCTTTAGGCGAGGTCATTTCGCCTCCGTATAGAGAACTGGTTGCCTTAGCCACCTTGTCTTCTAAGCGCTGGATCTCGGCTTCTCTGTCACTTTGACTCTTTCGCAACACCGTCAATTGACCAGCTAACTGATTGAGATCTTGCTGAAGTTTGGAGTCTTGCTCTTGAATTCGAATTAACTCTTCACGTTCAGGCAGAGTCGCTGCGCGGTGCGTCAGCTGCGAAAGCCGCGTGTCGAGCTCCTGAAGTTCAACTAAAACCTCCAGTTCACTCAATGTCGTCGCCTCCTCGACCATTTATTTAGGGCTCGTTACCCTGGTTCTATCACGTGACCGGCTATTTAGGTTCCATTGTCTTCTTCGGGAAGGGGCTCAGTAGTAGTGGTCACCGGGTTTCGTGTCGGAACCAGCGCGCAATTGAGATATTCATCTCTAAAAATGCCCGTTGCTGAAAGTTCCGTCATTCGGCAGTTGGCTTCAGGGTGGGCCCTAAATTTTCCTGCTTCTAGATCAACAACGGCCATGGCGCATGGCAACTCAAACTCCATCAGCCCTCGTTCCAGACCAAGATCCACGTCGATAGCGCAGGTTTCATCGGGTAAGTAAAGCAATTGCGAGTTTCTTTGCGGCGGGGGCGGCGTAGCTAATGGGAGGATCTCCTCATCTTGCAGAGCTCGAGTCATATATGCACCCCAGACTCTCGCGGGAATCCAACCGCCAGTCCCGTCTCTCCCCTGAATATCAGTCATCGAAACCTTCTCTTCAGGGTGCCCCATCCAGACTGCAGTGCTCAGCTGAGGAGTAAACCCGACGTACCACGCATCACTGAAGTCCTGCGCAGTCCCTGTCTTTCCCGCAGACGGCTGACCACTCGGGAGTTGCGCTCTGCGTCCTGTGCCAGCGACAACATTGTTGGAAAGCACTTCTGAAACCCATGCCGCTGTAGTTGCCTTAATCGCTCGGCGCCCCCTGGGCACGTGCTGGTAAATCACCGAACCCGACGCGTCTTCGATTCTGGTAATGAAATGGGGTTCCATTCGTAAACCGCCGTTGGCTATTGCTGCATAGGCAACCGCCTGCTCCAGGGGCGTTACCTCTTGAGCACCCAATGACATTGACAGGTATGGACGGAAAGAGTTTTCAAGGTCTCGGCCGAGCAGACGATTAGCAACCTCAACAACGTTATCCAAGCCAGTTCGGAGGCCCAGCCTGACAAAGCCGCAGTTGGAACTCTTCAACACCGCATATTGAACCGTCCCCACTACTCCCTCATTCTCATTGAAGTTGCTGACCTCATAGTCAACATTTGGTGGGTTGGGGAAAGTGCAGGGTCCAACGCCACTGATGGTGTCGAATGGATAGAGACCGGCTTTTTCGATTGCAGCCGCCAACACATACGTCTTGAAAGAAGATCCGGGTTGCCTGCTTCCCTGAGTAACGAGATTGAATTGGAAGTCAGCGAACTCGGGGCCGCCAATGAACGCCCGAACAGCTCCCGATGTCGGGTCGACCGAAGCTATGGCCACTTCAAAATCGCCTGATCCGCCGGGGAGTACCTCAAGGACTGCCTCTTCCATGTGACGTTGCAGAGTCGGGTCGAAGGTCGTCCACACGCGCAATCCACCGTTGTACACCTTGGCGAAACGCTCTTGATACGTCTCCCCCAATGCTGGG
This sequence comes from Candidatus Neomicrothrix sp. UBA814, assembly GCA_002296525.1. GTDB lineage: Bacteria > Actinomycetota > Acidimicrobiia > Acidimicrobiales > Poriferisodalaceae > UBA6944. The sequence goes on from DBIA01000008.1 coordinate 118,503, forward strand.
TGTGCCAGCAATGCTTCGGTGACTTCATCAAGAAAATAATCGCGCTTCAAAGTTTCATCGGTTCGTTGGGGGCTTCTATTGCGATCCGGTAAACCGCGTTGCTCGAAACGCTCTCGATCTTCAGAGTCGATGATCCCTGCGTCTTGAGCACTTTGCAACGACATGCTGCGTCGTTTACCCACTATGTCAATGTCATCGAAGCCATCGTAGATACCTGGACTTCGGATCAGACCCGCTAGAAACGCAGCGTCGCCAACATCCAACTGGCTGACGTTTTTGCCGAAGTAGGTCTCCGCTGCCGCCTGAAGCCCGTACGCGCCATTACCGAAGTAGATCTCGTTGAGATAGAACTCCAGAATTTCTTCTTTGGAAAATTCTTCCTCTAGTCGGGCAGCTAACACAGCCTCGCGAATTTTTCTACTAAAGGAACTTTCATTTCCTACGATTCGAAGTTTGACGATCTGTTGAGTAATGGTTGAACCACCCTGCGTTATCGCCCCGCTCGTTAAGTTCTGGATCATTGCGCGCGAGATTGCTCGAATGTCTACGCCGTTGTGAAGCCAGAACTTGTTGTCTTCGACTGCCAGGAGAGTGGCTAGAACATCATCCGGAACCTGATCTATCTCAACGAGCTGACGATCAATGTCATAGCGCAGGATGCCAATTTCATTTCCAGAATTGTCATAGACCTCGGTTCGTTGCGCTCCCGGCGAAAGGTCAAGAGCTACATCAGCACGTTCTCGATCTACTGCGAACAATGCTTCTTTACTGTGAGGACCAATCGCGATTCCCACAGCTGTCAGCAAAACAGCACATGCAAGGACTACCGCGACTAAGGCCGGCAAGCGAAGAAAACGTCGGAAAGCTCTCACCAAGTACCGAAGGTACCGGTCCCAAGAGCTTCCAAAGGGTCGCCTAACCCCTACTCGACATCATTTCACTTCATTTCTGGGCAATCATGGAGCTGTGACCTGTGCTGATTTTGGTAAGTCTTCTCTCGACCCAAGTCGAGTTTTGGTGGTCGATGGAGGACCCAACTCGCCCGTTATGCCAAGTATCCCCTCTCCCACATTGGTGATTGCCGCTGATAAGGGCTTTGAACACGCCCGCGCGTTGGGACTCAGCGTCGACGTCGTTGTTGGCGATTTTGATTCTCTGAGCTCTGAACAGGTCGAAAATATTGATCCTGGGGTCACCTTAGAACGGCATGACGTTGACAAAGATGAGAGCGACCTGGCGTTGGCGATCAACTTCGCATATCGGGTTGGCGCTAAACACATTGACATCATCACTGGGGGCAGTGGCCGCCTTGACCATCTCCTGGTCGGTTCCCTGCTTCTAGCAAATAGTGAGAACCTGAGTCGATCGATCGTTACCCACTGCGGGTCCAGCCGAGTGGTGGCATTAGGGCCGGGCCAATCCCTCAATCTTGAGAATATTGTCGGTTGCCGGATTAGTTTGATCTCTCTTGAAGCCAACACCCGGGTTCGTACTCAAGGCTTGAAATGGAATCTCGACCTGACCGACTCCTTCCCTCCCTTCAGTAGCCTGGGCTTGAGTAACCAAATCCTTGACCTTCCGACTCTTGAGGTCACCCAAGGCAGCCTTCTAGCAATAATTTCTTCACCCGATGATTAACTCCGCTTCAAAGCTTGCCAAGGCATTGGTCGCTATTTGCTGCATTTCGATCCTTGCTGCGGGATGCGCGTCGCCAGACAGCGCCCAGCAGTCGATAAGGCTCCTCACTCACCAGGACTTTCATGTTCCCAGTGAAGCCATCGCTGACTTCGAACAGAAGACCGGCATACAAGTTTTGGTTTTCGTTGAAGAAAACGCAAACAGTATGGTCAACCTTCTCGAACGGTCTTCACACGATCCAGTCGCCGATGTTGTGTTGGGTGTCGACAGCTTGGAACGTCGGCGAGTAACAGAAAAGAGACTGGTTGAGGCTTATCGGCCAATCGATATAGACCACCTTGACCCCTCATTAGTTCTTCAAGACGCAATGCTGACACCGGTGAGTCAGCTTGCCGCATGCCTAAACCATTCAAAGTCGCGGTATGAACTACCTCAGCGTCGCTTAAACCAACTACCTGACCCTAAGAAAATTCCTATTCAGGCCCCCACTAGTTTCGACGATCTTTTCGACCCTCGGTATGCCCAGACCACAGTGATCCCCGATCCTCTATCGAGTCGATTAGGGGTCTATCTACTGGTTGCCCTCGAACGTCTTTATCCAGAAGACGTTGATGGTGTCACTCCTTGGCCAAAGCTCGTGGATGAAATGTTGCGATCAGGAGTTGAGGTCGCCCCCAGCTGGGAGGAAGCTTGGTTTAGCCGCTTTCAACCGTCAGCTGGGACTGCCAACGATGACAGTCGATCGCTTACATGGGGGTCTTCAGGAATGCCCGCAGTCAGCGTCCGCTTCATACCTGAGCTACCAACTGAGACAGACATAGCGGTCTTAGACAGCGGGTGCGTCAAGGTTGTCAACTACGCCGGAGTAGTTGCTGATACCCCTAACCGACGCGACGCGGGACGTCTCGTGGATAGTTTCGTGGAGCCGTTATTTCAGTACGGTGTCCCTGACCGTTATGGGAGTCGCCCAGCAAGAAGCGACATAGTAAGGACTGAAGCCTGGCGACGTTTCGGTGTTGAAGTAACTGCGATTCCGATTGACGAATGGCGAATCGGCCCAATTTGGGAAGAATGGCTACTGACCTGGCAACAAATCGTGGAGGCGATCGCTAGTGGCGAGGAGCCGTTACCTCCTGTTGTCGAAGTTACCCTGCCTTCTCGATAGCCGGAGTCCGGCTTACCGACGTAGTCCTCAGGATCCGCTTTGCCCGTAATCGCCCCAAGGCCTGTCACGCTCCTTGATCACGTTGCGCAATTTACCGCCGGCGACGTCATCGGCCCAACGCTGAGCCTCCGGAGTATGCCTAGCGATTCCATCGAAAAATGTTCCTAACATTTGGGACGTACGGAGTCCCATATTCTCGAAGGCCTGGTTGATAAGCAGCTTGTTTAAGGCAAGTTGGTTCGAAGGGATGTTTGCGAACCTTCGAGCCTCTCTTTGTGTCGCAGCAGAAAGTTCATCAGTTTCGAAGACCTCGGAGACAAGGCCAATTCGGAAAGCCGTTTCAGCATCAATCGGTCGCCCAGTTAGCAAGAACTGTTTTGCGTGCTCAAGCCCTACGCGATAAACCCAAAGCATCGTCGTCGGTGTTCCATAAATTCGACTAGGCGCATAACCAATGTGAGCGTCAGAAGCCATGAACATAAGGTCTGCGCACAAAAGCAAATCGGTAGCACCGCCAATGGCCCAGCCAGAAATTTCAGCGATGACGGGTTTAGGGCATTCCCAAATCTTCATGAACTTGCCGACGTTGGCGGACATCGATCGATAATCCTCTACTGGATCCCAGATCTCACTGTCAGCGCTCTCACTATTTTCAAGAAAGGCGTCAAGGTCGTATCCCGCCGAAACGTTTTTTCCTTCGCCGCGAAGAACGACCGCTGAAATGCCGTCGTTTTCGGTCGCTCGATCTATCGACGCCGCCACACCGTCAATCACCTCTCCGGTCAGTGTGTTTAACCGTTCGGGACGATTGATGGTAACCGTAGCAACGCTCTCGTTTTCCGAGTACAAAACTTGGTTTGACACTGGGCTGACCTCCTGCGCCGCATCTTGGTTGCCGTAGAGTAGTCGCACGACCCCAGGCTGGGTCGCCGTCTCTACCATCGCAATACACTCACTTTCGTAAAGGATCGACAATGTTGGATACCGTCACACTCGGCGACAAAACCGGCTTGAAGGTGCCCAAACTTTGTCTAGGAACCATGAATTTTGGGGAACCAGGCAGAGGCCATCAGGGTGACTGGACATTGGGACTTGAAGAAGCTCGACCAATTTTTGAGGCAGCTATTGAGAGCGGGTTGTTTTACTTCGATACCGCTGACATCTATGGGGTCGGAGCCTGCGAAGAAGTCGTAGGACAGCTACTTCGAGAGTTACTGCCCCGAGACCAGTACGTGATCAACACGAAAATCTCGATGCCAATGGGTCGCGGTGCAAACCAGGGTGGCCTATCGCGAAAACACATCTTCGAAGGTATAGAAGCTTCGTTGACACGTCTCGGGCTCGACTACGTAGATCAACTGATTATTCACCGTCATCCACACGGCATTCCAGGCGCTGGAGCCGCGCCAATCGAAGAGACTCTCGAAGCTCTCAACGATGTGGTGAAAGCAGGCAAGGCGCTGTATATCGGAGCCTCCTCTATGTTTGCTTGGCAATTCACTGAGCTTCAGCTAACCGCCAAACTCAACGGCTGGACCGAGTTTGTCAGTATGCAGAATCATTACAACCTCATCTACCGCGAAGAAGAGCGCGAAATGAATCCCTATTGCGTAAGCACAGGAGTAGCCCTGCAACCCTGGTCTCCCCTGGCACGCGGAATTCTTGCAGGCGCGTATCGCGGGAGCTTAGAAGGAGGCACCACCAACCGGTCAACCGGCCAAGACCGGGCAAGAACCGAATCTCTCTACAGGGGCGAGGCAGATTTCGCAATTGCTGATCGAGTTACCCAATTGGCCGAGGGCCGAGAGTGCAGACCCGCTCAGATAGCTATCGCGTGGCTACTTTCCAAACCGGGAGTAACAGCGCCAGTAGTTGGCGTGTCCAAAGTTGAGCAGCTGCATCAGTTGATTGAGGCATGCTCAATCGATTTATCGGAAGAGGAAATAGTTCACTTGGAGGAGCTCTATCGACCAGTCGACAATCTGCTTTCGCTCGGCACTTCGTAGACCTCTTCACCTGAAGTTTCTTTTACTCCGTGACCCTAAGAGAGCTAGCCTCAAGTTTCAGTTGAAGACATGACTAGCTTTGGAACAAAAGGGGTTTGATGTGAAAGCAGCTGTTCTTAATGAAATTCCAGGTGCGCTAGAGATCGAGGACGTACAGATAGATAAGCCTGGACCACGCGAAGTGCTTATCCAAACATCAGCAGCGGGGCTCTGCCACAGCGACCTTCACTTCATGGAGGGCAAATACCCTTACATGACCCCAGCCGTTCTCGGGCATGAATCAGCGGGGGTCGTAGAAGCAGTCGGGTCTGATGTCACCTACGTCAAACCCGGCGATCATGTCATTACTTGCCTATCTGTCTTCTGCGGTCACTGCTCATACTGCACCGAGGGTCGCCCTTCCCTCTGTTCAGGTAAAGACCTAGAATGCAACCGCGGACCAAACGAAGCTTCACGTCTAACAATTGACGGCCAGCCAGCTTGGCAATTTCTCAATCTTTCTTCTTTCGCTGAACAGATGCTGGTTCATGAGCACGCGATCGTGAAGATTCGCGAGGACATGCCACTAGACCGAGCGTCTCTTATCGGATGCGGCGTCATGACAGGCGTTGGGGCTGTGTTTCGCACAGCGCGCGTCGAACCCGGAGAAACGGTAGCGGTGTTCGGTGCCGGTGGCATCGGCCTCGCAGCAGTGCAGGCGGCTCGAATCGCCGGTGCCGGGAGAATCATCGCCGTAGACATGATCGACAGCAAGCTAGAGGTGGCGCGGCAAATGGGCGCTACCGACACTGTGAACGCCGCCGATACTGATGCCGTCGGAAGCATCCACGAAATGACCGGCGGCGGTGTACACAAGTCATTTGAGGCTGTCGGTTTGAAACAAACCACCGAACAGTCATTTCAAAGTCTTCGCAATGGCGGCACAGCGACCGTGATCGGCATGATCCCAATTGGAACAAACATTGAGATCCACGGGGTCGATTTTCTTTTCGAGAAGAAAATTCAGGGATCTAACATGGGTTCAAACCAGTTCAGGACTGACATGCCACGCCTAGTCGACATGTACCTGGATGGTCGCCTCATGCTCGATGAAATGGTTTCTGCCAGAATCAGCCTGGATGAAATCAACGAAGGCTTCGACGCAATGAAGGCTGGGTCGGTAACTAGGTCCGTCGTAACCTTCGACTAACTCGCTAGCGGCCCGCATACAAGGGCCCGGTTACCAGTCGTGGACAGTGTTGAAGACTCCTCGGACTCTGCCGACCAAAGTACAAGCATTTACCTTCTTTGCTCTCAGCACATTGGTTGCAGCGTCGTTGACTCGTTCCACGGCTAGCTGACCTTGATATACAGCCTCATCCAGACTCGCGAATGCCGGACCAACATCCGCCAGCGTCCCCAAAATAGCCAGATCAGCACCAGCCCCTATCGTCATAACGACGGATTGTTCAACCGGCCAGCGGTCAGCGACAGCTTTCATGTTCAATGCATCGCTAATCACCAGACCCTCAAACCCAAGGTCGGTTCTCAACAGGCCGCCGATAGCAGCAGCAGATAATGACGCCGGCAATTCTCCCGTTAACCCTGGAATTTCGAGATGACTGATCATGATGCCTGATTTTCCAGTGCTTATCGCAGCTTCAAATGGCACCAGATCGTCTTGAAGGAGCTGAGTGAGCGACGGAGATTGAGACCTTCCGTCGTGCGAGTCTTCGGAAGCAGACCCATGGCCAGGGAAGTGTTTCGCTACCGGCAATACTCCTCCGTCACTCAAGCCTTCGATGGTCGCTATCCCGTAGTCGGTGACCAAAGCTGCGTCGTTCGAAAACGATCGATCCCCTATTCCAGGGCCCGAACCAACATCGAGTACGGGGGCCAGGTTGACATTAAATCCGAGTTCGAGCATTTGAGTTGCGTGACGCTCCGCTCGTTGAGCGACAATTTCAAGCCGCTCATTGACTTGCCGACCAGCACTCGGTAGGTCCGGCAACACATGACGCAGACGCTGAACTCGTCCGCCTTCTTCGTCAACTGCCATTAGAAGAGGAATACGACTCGCGAATTCTTGGAGCTCCTCAACCCTTCTACCGATCCAGGGTGTGGCACCGCCTGCAAGAAGAATTCCCGCTATCTGATGATCTCGTGCTTCTTCCACTGCGGCCCCAAACTGAGACTCTTGCATCGTGGGGAGCAACAGTTGACCGATTCGCACAGCCCGCGGTAATTCCGCAACGCATCCACGATCGATACCATCAACCCACTTGCCGCGCATAAGTTGTTTCACCGCGAGTCCGGTGAGCCAGCCGGGGGGGCGTTCATGGCCATTGAAGATTCGCGGTCCCGGATCTCCGATCGCAACCTTCGTCCCGTTAACCAACTCGAGCCAAATACCTAGGGCCCCTGGAGCTCCTTCATATGCACTACGAACGCTGTCGGTTAAAGGTTCGCTTTCACCCAAAGGTGGAACAATGCTGGTTCCCACGACCTCCACCGACCCATCAACGGACACAATCCAATAGCCCATGCCACCGGGTCCGCCTACTACCGCGACGACAGTTGAGTCCGGCGTAATTGGTTGAGTCGATGTTTCCGCTGCAAGGAGAGGCCGCTCTACATGTGTCAGTAGCAACAGGGCAGTGAGAGCCGCTAATACCTGAGGGCGCAGCGACCGACATCGCATACGTTTACTCACCGATTTTTCCGATGCTGAGGTCAATTTCTTCAGATGTAGGAAGCTCATGAGTTAAGGAAATGTTTTTCACTCCGGCGTCCGCAACAGCTATTGGTACTGCTAGTTGAACGTGGCGCAACAAACAAAAAGTGGCGTTTTGGGCAGGGCAATAGAACACCGTCGCATCTGCTTGAATACGCAGATCTTCTTCCTCTTCGACAATCAGTTTGAAACGTTGCGGCATAGTGGGGCCTTGAGCTTGGTAAGAGTTCCTCCCGTCGATGCGCGAGATTGATGCGTTTTGAATTTCGATGTCTAGAACGAAGGTTCCGTCAGTGTTGAACTCATAAGCGGCGGGAACGAGCAATTCAACCGTGAGATCGAGAACGCCTGGAGCGACGGTTTGTAAAGGGAAGGTCACGATTTCGTCTGCTGCTGTGCGTCGAAGAAGTGCGGCTGCCTGTTGATTAGTGAAGTGCAGTGTGGCGAGCTCTCCAGTGGCGACATCAAGGGTTCGGATTCGATGATTGTTGGTATCCGCAATAAATAGGGTTCCATCAGCTCCGCTCAAGCCACTGGGTTCATCCAATTGTGCTGCGCCGCCGAACCCGTCCTTAAAGCCAGGTTCTCCGTTCCCTACGACTACTCGCGAGTTCGTTGACTGAGAATCAATGATCTTTATTCGATGGTTGTAGGTGTCGGCTACGTAGAGATCTCCGCCAAGAAGTTCGATTCCGACTGCATGTTGAAGTTTTGTCGCCTCGCTAGCCCCGACCGTATCGCCCCAGGAAAAGAGTCCTTCGCCAATAAGGGTGGACAGTTGACCTTTACCTTCCAATTCAACGGACCGAACAGCGCTTGCTTCGGGGTCAGTAAACCACAATGTCGAGGTGTCAGCAGCGAGGCCCGACGGTTGCGAGAGCGTGGCTGAGAGACGCGGGCCGTCATCTAATCCTTCGGCTCCAGTCCCAGCAAAGATATCTATCCATGTAGCAGTTCGACCATTGCTTGAGAGTTCGATCACCCATAATTGATGCCGCCCGGCCCCCGCCACAAAAATTTGATCTCCAACTCGTTCAACATCCCAAGGCGAGGCTAAAGGCGTCGATAGCGGCACTCCAGGGGTAACGCGGTGAGTTGACTCCCCTGTTCCAGCCAGTGTGTCCACCGTGCGTTGGAAAAGGTCGACCACCCTTATCGCATGGTTGGCTCGGTCGGCGACATAGAGGTACCTACCGCTCGACGACAGTGTCATTCCTTGTGGTTGATTGAACTGAGCGTTATCCCAGGAACCGTTCACTAAGCCGGCTGCGCCCCCACCGATAGTGTCAAGTATTTTGCCTTCAAGGTCGGTGACGATGATGCGGTGGTGACCAGAGTCCGCTATGAAGAGTTGTTGGCGCTGTTCATCGGCAAGTACCTTGCCTGGGAAACTCAAGACTGTAGGAGTTGACTCTTCTTCAGCGGCTATAGCTTCTAGGGGCCGAACATCGATCAGGCCCGCTGTGCCGTATTCACGACTCATTCGGTCGATGACGGGTTGGAACAGAGGATATATGCCCTCCCCCGCGTGGCTTCCTACGACACGGCCGAGCGGGTCGATGAGCACGAGGGTCGGCCAAGCTCGAACTCGGTAGGCCCGCCGTAAGTATTCGAAGTCGTCATTGACTACTGGATGTTGGACTTCTAAACGGCGCACTGCTTGTTCGACCGCGCCGTGGGAGCGTTCGTGATCAAACTTGGCCCAGTGGACACCTATAACTACAAGGGAATTGGGGTATTCGTTTTCTAGGCGATGTAAATCCGGTATGACGTGCAGGCAGTTGATGCAGCCCTGGGTCCAAAAGTCGAGAATCACGATTTTACCGCGCAGATCAGACAGTAGAGAGAGAGGTCGTTCGACGTTGAACCATTGGAGACCATTGGGAATCTCAGGTGCAGCAATTTCTCCTTTGTAGGTGAAGTCGCGTTCCGTGATTGGTGTTGTCGACGTGGATATCTGCTGGCTAGCGC
>DBIA01000008.1:128378-129910 GCA_002296525.1 Candidatus Neomicrothrix sp. UBA814
GCGCCGCATGCTACGCCGACTGTCGATATGCACATGGCAATAGATACGAGGGTTTTGCGCATCATCGTTTAGGAAATTCGCATGTGTAGCTTCTGCGCCCTGTTCTCAGGACCTAATCCGAGAGTCAATTACGCCCGTATCAAAACCTGCCAGGTGAAGACCTCCATGAAATCTTGCGTGCTCAATTTTCAGGCAACGGTCCATTACGACATCCATGCCCGCATTGATGGCAGTGGTTGCTGCTTCGACATTCCACAAACCCAGTTGCGCCCAGAAAGATTGAGATCCAATAGCGACTGCTTCTTCCGCGACTTCAGGCAGATCTTCTGAACGTCGAAACACATTGACCATGTCAGGAACTTCTGGCAGTTCAGCCAGACTTGCATAACAAGGTTGACCGAGAATTTCTTCGACCATTGGGTTTACAAAATACACCTGGAAATCTGCGCTCGAACTAAGCAGGTAAGTAGCGACGAAGTTGCTTGGTCTTGCCGCGTTTGCCGATACGCCGACCATCGCCACGCTCTTTGTGCGGTTAAGAAGCGCCAAGCGTTCCGCCGCCGACGGCTCGCTCCAACCCGGAACGGATTCGTGCGTTACGGTCACAGTTCACTCGCTTTCGATAATGCCTGATCGAGATCCCAAATAATGTCATCAAGATCTTCTAGCCCAACGGAAATTCTCACCATATCTTCGCTAACCCCACCAGTAGCTAGCGCTTCTTCGGAAAGCTGTTGGTGGGTAGTCGAGGCAGGGTGAATTACCAGAGTTCGGGCGTCGCCTACGTTTGCTAAGTGACTGATCACTTGCAGGGACTCAATGAATTTGGCACCTGCAGCTCTACCTCCGCTCACGCCAAAGGTGAAGATAGCGCCAGGTCCTTTGGGCAGGTATTGCTGCGCAAGGTCAAAATATTGAGAGCTGACGAGACCGGCGTAGTTCACCCAGTTCACCTTCGGGTGTTTTTCAAGGTGTTCCGCAACCGCTTGTGCATTCGCTACATGCGCGTCCATGCGAAACGGAAGGGTTTCGATGCCTTGGAGCAGCAGGAAGGCATTGATAGGAGACATCGAAGCACCAATGTCTCTCAATTGTTCTGCTCGAAGTTTCGTACAGAACGCATACTCTCCGAAATTTTCCCAAAACTTCAGTCCGTTGTAGCTATCAACGGGTTCAGTCATTTGCGGAAAGCGACCGCTGCCCCAATCAAACTGACCTGATTCCGTTACAACGCCACCGATCGAGTTGCCATGGCCACCTATGAACTTTGTTGCGGAGTGCAAAACGATGTCCGCGCCGTGTGTTAGCGGTTGACAGAGGTACGGTGTGGCAAAAGTGCCATCTACAACCAACGGCAAGTTGTTTGAGTGTGCGACTTCAGCGATAGCTGAGAGGTCCGGAATGGAACCGGAGGGATTCCCTACAATTTCGGTGTACAGAAACTTTGTGTTCTCGTCGATAGATTGCGCGTACGCGTCTGGGTCGTCACCATCAACGAACCTTGCTTCTATACCGAAGCGCCCTAATGTCAC
>DBIA01000002.1 GCA_002296525.1 Candidatus Neomicrothrix sp. UBA814
GCGGCCAGCGGCGGCTAAGCCGACACAAATTTCTCTACCGATTCCGCTACCACCACCGGTAACAAGTGCAACACGTTCGGTCATGACTCAACTCCTTGTCGCGCGAGCCACTTGGCCCCATTTGTCCACAGATTCAGGATCTTTTCTCATGTGCTCCTCGGTCAAATACATGACAACTCTCGAAGCGGTTCCTTCATACCTATCTTTGAGACGGTCTGCCATTTCATCCCATGTTGACACCAACGCAAAATGCTCCAACATGTCGTCAGAAATAGTGTCTGCCATTCCCTGTAAGTCCCCGGCTTTCATCTTGTCGCCTAGAGCTTTCGTTACGCCCTCAAAACCGAGATCTTCAAACTGAAAGGCATAGTTGGGCGTAGTGCCGTAAAAAGCAATTTGAGTCTTAGCGCGGTGTACCCACGGCGCGCGCTCTTCAGGTGTATCGCCCGCTACCGCGAAGACGGGAACGATGAGATCAATTTCCGAAGTTTGACGGTTTGCCTTCTCCGCGCCTTCGCTCATCTCAGGCAGTAAGCGATTTTGGATGTAATGCATTGAATGCATTGGATGGACATGCACTCCGTCAGCGACCTGACCTGCGACTCGGTTCATAAGAGGCCCGACAGATGAAATATCAATCTTTATCTCACCGAATTCGTGCGAACGAGGCTTCCATGCGTCCGGCAACAGAGAAAGGTTGTAGAAATCGCCCTCGTAGCTCAAACGCTCTTCGCCGCGGAACGCTCTTAGGCAAGCCTTCACTGCCAGTACGTAATCGCGAAGGCGACGAGCAGGCTGATCGAAATCGGAAGAATAACGTCGAACTACGTGACCCTTTACCTGGCTACCTAGACCTAAACGAAATTTGCCTTGCGTTTCACCAGCTAATTCCCAAGCTACTTGTGCTGAGACCATGGGACTCCTCGGAAACGCAACCGCGATTCCGGTTGTAAATGTCAGAGATGGAGCAGCTAACGCCGCGGCAGCTATCTGCATCCACGGCACTTGTCCGGTCTCCGTGTACAACATCCCAGAGAAACCTTGGCTCTCGACACTTCTAGCTAACTCGCCTGCCGAACCCCAAGTAGATGAACCAGTCATCAAATCAAATTCCACGTCCGTACCTCTCTTTCCCCCCTATTTGAGCGGAAATTAACGCATTCGGCCAATGCAGTTGGTTCGGATCTATGGTTGCAGGGTATGAATGACAATTGGCTACTCATGGGGGATATCCCCGACCGAGCCGCGCGGCTATGGAAAGACCGCCCCGCATTAGTGTTTCAGGGCGCACGTTGGACCCATGGTGAGTTTGCTGACGATGTCCAAAGGGTCGCGAAGGGATTGATCGCTCTCGGAGTCGAACATGGTGACCACGTCGCGGTCTGGATGACAAACCGCCCCGAATGGCTACAACTGATGTATGCGATTCCTCGTGTGGGAGCGTGCATCGTTCCTCTCAACACTCGATATCGAACTGATGACGTCGCATACACGGTTGTGCAATCCGAAAGTAAATTTCTGATAGCGCTCGACCGATCGGGCCCGATCGACTACGGCGAAATGTTGGAAGCAGCGCTTCCGCAACTCGATGAGGGTGGCCATCTTCGGCAGATTGTGATGATGGGGGAGCAGCTTCAAAACAGCATTTCTTGGGAGACAATGCTGCACCAGGGCACCCAAGTAAGTGACGAACAGTTACATAGTCGCTCAGCTCAAGTCAGTGTGGAAGATCGGATGATGCTCGCCTACACCTCAGGGACCACCGGACATCCCAAGGGAGTTATCCACTGCCACAAGCCGGTCCGCAACACCTACGAACGCGCAATGCTCCTTGGGCATAACCGCAATGATGTTCACCTGAGCTATCTGCCTTTGTTTCACGCATATGGATTTAGCGAAGTCGCAATGATGGTCGCGTTAACGGGAGGAAGCCAAGTTCTCTTCGACGTGTTTGAGCCCGATCAAGTTCTGGACGCTGTCGAACAAGAAGGTGGCACAGTCCTTCATGGCTTCGACAGCCACTGGGCAGACCTTATTCGAGAACAACAACAACGAGAGCGCGACGTCACCAGCCTTCGTGTAGGGACCCTCCCTGCGGGGATGGAATCAACAGTCCCAATAGCGCGACAAGTGCAAGATATTTTCTGCCCCACCACCAGTGGCTTTGGCATGAGTGAAACCTGGGCATTCATTGCCTCAAGCCATGTCACCAATACATTGGAACAGAGAACCGAAGCTTCGGGATACCCCATGTACGGCATTGAGTTCGAAGTTCGTGACCTTGATCAGGGTCACGTATTAGGTGAAAACGAGCAAGGGGCTTTGTACGTCAGGGGTTACACGGTTACCAGCGGATACTGGGGAAAGCCCGAAGCCACAGCCGAAGTACTGGATGACGACGGCTGGTTAGATACTGGGGACGTGGCCCTGCTCAGACCAGATGGACATGTGGTGTTTATAGGACGGCACAAAGACATGTTGAAAGTCGGTGGGGAAAATGTCTCACCTGCAGAGGTCGAAGGGTACCTCCTCGAAGTTGAGGGGGTTGAAGAGATAGCTGTTGTTGGGTACCCCGACGATCGACTTGTCGAAGTACCCGTGGCGTTCGTCGTCAGCTCAACTGACCTCTCGGCCGAAGCTTTAATTGAACGTTGTCGTGGCAAAATTGCCAGCTTCAAAATACCCAGACACATCATCTTCATAGATGAGATGCCGTCCACCCCGTCGGGGAAGATACGAAAAATAGAACTTAGAGAGTGGGCTTTACAAAAAATCTAAAGGAGCCTCCACAGAAGAGGCCCCTTTAGATTTGAGTGTTATTGGTTTAAGCCCCTGTAAAGGTTGGCCCACCCAAGGTGTATGAAGTGGCTTCGCCTGACGCACGCTCAGCCTCTCGATTACGAACCTCTGCTCTACCCACCACCATGTGGTGAACTTCGTCAGGTCCATCAGCTAGACGAAGAGTTCTTTGGCTGTGCCACATATCGGTGAGAGGGAACCATTGGGAAACTCCAGCGGCTCCATGCATTTGGATTGCTTCGTTGATGATGTCGCAGCACTTCTCAGGCACCATAGCTTTAACTGCGCTCACCCATACACGGGCTTCTGCGTTACCAAGTGTGTCCATTGCCTGGGCGGCACGTAAAACCATCAAGCGCATTGCTTCGACTTCGATGCGACTGCGCGAAATGACTTCCATGTTTTTGCCGAGATTGACAAGCTTCTTACCGAACGCTTCGCGGGAAGTACCTCGATCAACCATCATCTCGATGGCCTTTTCAGCGGAACCAATTGAACGCATGCAGTGATGGATTCGACCGGGCCCGAGGCGGAGCTGACTAATTTCGAAGCCCCTGCCTTCGCCTAACAACACGTTTTCTTTCGGAACTCTGACATCTTCAAGTTTGATGTGCATATGCCCGTGTGGGGCATCATCGTTACCGAAGACGTGCATCGGGCCCACAATGTTCACGCCCTCAGTGTCAAGGGGTACCAAGATCTGAGACTGTTGCTTATAGGTATCAGCGTCAGGATTCGTACGAACCATGGTGATCATGATTTTGCAACGAGGATCACCTGCACCCGAGATGTAGAACTTCTCGCCGTTAATGACCCACTCGTCACCGTCAAGAACTGCTTCGGTTTCGATTTGCTTCGCATCTGAACTCATTACCCGTGGTTCAGTCATGCAGTAAGCGGAGCGGATCTGACCGTTCAATAACGGTTCCAGCCATTCCTCTTTTTGCTGGGCAGTTCCGACTCTTTCAAGAACTTCCATATTTCCGGTGTCCGGTGCTGAACAGTTCAGGCATTCTGATGCGAGACGGTTCTTGCCTAATTCGTTGGCAATGTAGGCGTAGTCAAGGTTTGTTAGACCTTCTCCGGTCTCGGCATCAGGGAGAAAGAAGTTCCAGAGACCTTGGGCGCGAGCTTTAGCTTTGGCACCCTCAAGTAATTCAAGTTGCCCTTCGCCGTAGCCCCATCGCTCGGACCGGCCTTCGCCAAGTCGGTAGTACTCCTCTGTAATGGGGTCTACTTCCTCTCGAATAAAGGCTTTTACAGCCTCGTATAACGGACGAACTTTGTCTGACATTCTCAGATCAAAGTCGTCCATGCTTGCTGACCTCAGTGCGCCACCAACCACGGTTGCCCCTTTCACATTGCGTTTACTGAACCCTAGCTATCTTCTCGGCATTAAGCATTCTCGAATGGGAAACAAACGAAACGTTCCTCAAATAGGTTTCGTCAAATAGTTAAGAAACATGTCTTTTAGAGCCCCAACGGTGTGATCATCCCTAATTCTTGGCGCGGCTAGTACTACGTTCCATGTTTATGGCATCTTGCTCACGAGGTACCTGCGGTGCACCGGCAGTAGCGGGCCTCGCATACGACAGTGCCTCACTTTCTGTTTGGGTCATAGACCTTCATGCAGATACAGGCCATGCCATGTGGTTGTGCCAGAAACATGTTCAAACACTTCGGGTGCCACAAGATTGGACTGTCTCCGACGAACGGGATGGACGCCCGAGGCTTTGGACGGTTACCCCTCACGATGGATCAGCTCCATCTCCGAAACGAAGTCGGGTGCGACGGCAACGAGCGCAAAGTGGCCGCATTCTCGAAGTTGAAGAATTACAACTTTTTGAACTAGACGACCCACCTGAAGTAATGGCAACTGTTGCGTCACTTGATGCTGCTCGCAATTCAGGAAGATCTCTTAACCGAGTTGAGCTGAAGAACGAAGCCAGTTCTCGCACGCTTATGGGCTGAAGGAAGCAATAGCCGCAATTACAGATGTCCGCCGGATCGCATATCTGTCACTACCACCCGGCCATCGGGCGCCAGAGCTGCCAGAAATCTAATTTCTCCATCGGCGACCAGAACTAAGTCGTTGCCGTCGTTAGAGACTTCCAGAGGAGATCCAATTTCTTTTTCCAGGTCTGCTCGGACGTGGTGAAGTACTTCTCGAATGCGTTGTCGTCGCTCCGCTTCTATCAAGTCATAATCGAACTCAACAAAGTCTCCTGGTTCGGTTCCCGACGGTCGCATGCTTATTTAGATTTCTCGCCATAAAAGTAACGGCCAAAACTAGAAGAGTTCATATCCAGATCACCAATTGGATTAAACGAGGACGGCCTCGCTCTAACGAAATACAGGCAACTCATTTCGTCAGTCCTTTCATACTGAAGACCTCTGATTTCTGACTACTTGTGTGCCTACAAAGATACGCATTGGGGGAGATGTTGTCGGACGCTACGGTATGCACCGTGGACTTGGTCTTTCCGGTTGGTTTGTCGCTGCTGTTTATCTATGTGGTGTATCGAGTTGGCCTCAAGCTGATGCTCGGCTTCTCCCGACCCGTACCGCCGCCTCCGCCGCCGGGTGAACTGCGCAAAGTTCGTCTCACCTACATGTGCACCCTCTGCGGTACGGAAGTCCGAATGACCCGATCGCCGAATAGCGTCCCCGAAGGTCCGAGGTGTTGCATGGAAGAGATGGAACTCATCCGTGACCACGACAATGACTAACACGAATCCCTTGATCCACAGGTTTTCCCCAGCCTGGGGAGAAACAACATAGATGTAATTCGCGGGTATTCGAAGCCAGCGGTTACTGAGCTACCGCCATCTCGTAGCCAGAAGGATTCCTACTAACACGAAGCCCAGCCCTCCAAGTATCCATGAACTTGATGGGCTACCTGGCAACCAACTCATGTAGTTAGAAAAGATGACAGCAACTCCCGCCAACAAAAAGCTGAGAATCAACCATCCGAACCAGGGAGGGCTTGGTGGCATATCACCCGAAAGAGATTCTTCGGTGACAAATCCTTCTGGTCGCGTTCCTTTGGGTGTTAATCGGCTTGTCTTTTTAGGCCTGGCCATGAGCAACGAGGATAGAGGGAGAAACGATTCGGGACTAACCACTTAGCCGATAAGTCCAGTAGCGCAGCAGCCCTCCTTGCTCTGGTGATCTAATCGCCTAATCGCTTGGTTCGACTGTGATGAACGTGCTGCCGGTTCCCGAGCCCGCGTCACCGCTCCCGACAATTAGAACCACTTCGGACCCCAAAAGAAGATCCGTTCCTGGTGACGGATCAATACCTAAGACCTGCCCGATAGAAGGGTCACCTGCTCCAAGTTGCCTGTTAACGCGTTTGACTTCGAACCCCAAGTTTCTTAGGGCAATCTCAACCTGGCTGGCGTCCGTGGTGCCGAGAATTTCCAACGAAGGGACTTGCCCGCTTGCTGGCCCAAGTGACACAACCAGACGGACGACACTGCCCCTTTCAGCTAAACGTCCAAACCCAGGTTCAGAACGGATGACCGTGCCTACCGGGAAGTCCAAAGAGTTTTCTTGAACTACTTCGGCATCGAAACCCTCCCGGGCTAGGAAGACCCGAGCGTCCGCTATGGATTGTCCCTCTACTGAAGGAACCTCAACCTCTCCCTTACCAACCGAAACGATCAAAGTTATGACCGTCCCCTGGGGTCTTTCCTCAGTGCTTGGGACACTTTGTTCGATCACTACGTTTCGAGCAAAATCGTCACTTTGTTCGTCGACCCGTTCTACTGAAAACCCTGCACTAAGTAAAATTTCTTCGGCTTCGAGGAAATCCATTCTTTCCACTGCCGGGATTCGCACAACTGTGAGCCCCTTAGAGGCAAATAATCGGATGGGATTATCAGGATCGTTTGGTTCAGCGAGTAATAACCCAGCTCTCGGGTCTTGCTGAAATATCTGGTTTGCGGGAACGTCTTGTCGCTCCTGAAATTCAATAGTTATTTGTTCGAACCCTTCATCGCGCAACTGATTTTCGGCATCTTGCCAATCAAGTCCCACCACGGACGGGACTCGTAGCCGACTATCGGCGTCACTAACCACACCGGGATCGTTATTTCCCGAACCTGGGCTAAATCCGTTGAGTAGCAAATAGACCAAGCCCGCCACAACAATTAACAACACCACCAGCAAAGTCGCCCAGACTCTGGTTTTGTCCGACGTTGGTGCCGCGACTGTCGGGTTACCGTTAGGTGGCGTCGCGCTTTTGGGGTGCTCAAAGGGTTGTCCTACTGCGCTTTGCGGGGTTGGACGCGTCCCGGGTGACGGCGTCACGCGCGTTTGGACGGTTGTAGCAGCAAGGTCGCCACTTCGTTGAGTTGCTAGGACCTGCTGGCCGGTACGGAACCGTCTCAAATCACCGCGTAAATCGTCAGCTGAGGCATAACGAGTATCCGGGTCTTTGGTTAAACCAAAAAGACAAATAGCTTCAAGGGCCGGGGGGACATCAGCATTGAACTGTGATGGTGGGGTCGGAGCTTCCTGAACATGTTTGTATGCGATCGACACTGGAGTGTCGCCTGTAAATGGCGGTCCCGCAGTGAGCATTTCGTAAAGTACGACTGACAAGGAATAGACGTCACTTCTGGGATCAGCCGGATGCCCTTGAGCTTGCTCAGGTGAGAGGTACGTGGCGGTACCCATTACTGAACCGGTTTGGGTCAAATTGTCTGAAGTATTTCCAGTAAGCGCACGCGCAATGCCGAAATCAGTAACTTTTACCTGCCCCCCCGTGGTGACCAAAACGTTTCCGGGTTTGACGTCGCGATGAACTACCCCGTTTCGATGAGCGAAAGCCAAAGCTGCAGCGATGTCAATTGCGATGTCCGCTGCGCGATCAGGGTGAAGAGGACCCTCCGCCCTAATGATTTCGGCGAGACTTCGACCTTCGACGTATTCCATAACGATGTAATAGGTGCCCGCTTCTTGACCCCAGTCGTATACGCCTACAACGTTCGGTTGGTTTAAGTTTGCCGCCGCTTGAGCTTCTCGTCGGAAGCGCTCAACGAACGACGCATCAGTCGCGTACTCGGGGAATAAAACTTTGACCGCAACAGGCCTGTCGAGAAGCTTGTCCCTACCCAGAAACACTTCGGCCATGCCCCCGCGCGCGATACGCCGATACAACTCGTATCTGCCGCTGAAAATAGGTCGGTCATTTTCGGACATTGGCATCTCTGGAGGAACCATTAGGAACCCCCTACCTTAAAGCTCGGGAGGCGCAAAATGGCCTCGGTGATTCGGCGGGTAACTGCAGCGACATTGGCTTCAGAAATCTGTTGATCACTGAAGTTGTCATCCTCTAGAAGTACCGCAACAACGAGCCCTGGCAGTGTCACTGGGGTCATGGCGACTGCCCAACTGTGTTTGTCAGGAAATTGGGTAGCCACCATGCCGCCAACCGAAATGCCATCAATCGAAAGACTACGCGCCGTGCCATCCGTGACATTGTCCGCGAGTAACTGCCTGAGTTCAGCCGCAGTTTCCTTTGACAACGCTTGACGCAACGGATCAGGAGCGAATTCTTTGAGCACTTTGCCGTCATAAGCCAGTACCCGGCTCACTGCATGAGGCTGCATTCTGGTGCCCCCGTTGGCAATCGTGGCAAATAAGTGCGCAATCTGCAGGGGAGTGACCTTGAGACCCTCCCCCACAGCGGCGTATGAAGCAGATGAATTCAACGACCCAGCCTCAAGGGCACCTTTTGGGCTTCCATCCAGCCGAATTGGACTCTTCGCAGTTATTCCCAATCGTTGTGAGATATCACTGAGTTTCTCTCGACCAATTGTGGTTCCGATCGTTGCCCAGCCCGGAGAGCAATCGGTGAGCAACAATGACCGCAAATCTCCGCCGCATGCGCCGGCATCGTGCACGATCGCTTGTGAACCTTCGCGCGGGGCCACACTCCTGACTGGAGGCACAGCGAAATCACGTAAGCCTTCTTCTATTGCTGTTGCAGCTGTGACGATCGTGAACAAGGACCCAATCTCGTAACTTTGGAATTCTGCCCGATTGAGTAAGGGCTGATTAGGGTCAGACGACAAGGCCTCGTAATCGCTTGTAACTGCACCCAAATCATGCGAAGACAAATGGTTCGGGTCGAACTGCGGAGCACTCCACAGGCCAAGTACAGATCCTGTGGCCGGGTCAAGCACTACGGCTGCTCCCACTTGTCCTGCCATAGCTGCTCTTGCAATCAGTTGAATATCATGTCGAATCGATAGCTCCAGCTGACCAGTTCGCGAGCGATCAATGAACAGGTCACGGTTGTCTTGAAGGCGAACCCCTAAATCTTTTCCCCCAAGGAAGTCGTTCTGGGTTCGTTCCAGACCCGATCCGCCGTTCTCTGCAGAAATGAAGCCGGAGACATGCGAATACAGAGGTCCATATGGATACTGCCTCAAACGGCCCTGCCTGCCGCTTACAGCGACGGTATGAGCAATAACTTCCCCATCTGCTGTTCGGATAAACCCTCGAGGTTCATCAAAGACCAGCGTGATTTCCCGAGTGTTCTGAGGATGATTTCGGAGCGTGTCTGCGTTGAAAACCTGAATAATTTCGAGGCGGAAAAAGAGCAATCCATACAAGACGAGAAAAACAACACCCACATGAGCTATTCGTCGAGTCATTGGTCACCTGGAATTTGGACTGAGATTTGAGGAAGTAACTGTGTTCGCTCGGAGACATTGGGCGCCGCCTCAGAAACTTTCAATAACAACGCCAAGGCGATGTTGCATGTGACCAATAGTGATCCGTTCAGCGCAACAAACGGGAGTGACAGCCCCGTAGGTGGAAGAAACCGAACAACGGCTGCAATCGACGCCCACGCCTGAGCCCCAAAAAATATTGCGATGCCACTGGCCAAAATGGTGTCAAACTCCGTTCGAGCGGCGACTGCGAGTCGTAGGCCAACGCCTACAAGCAATAAGTAACTCAATAAGACCGCTGCGCCGCCTATAAACCCGAGCTCTTCTGCAAGCGGCACGAACGCGAATAAATCTGTCGCGCCGGGTATCAAGTCAGCAGAACCACCTCCAGGTCCGGTCCCTGTTAGCCCGCCACCAGCTAGCGCGAATGATGACTGAATGCTTGCGTTACCAAGTTCAGGGTTTCCCCATGGATCAATCCACGCCGCGAAAATCGATTTGGTTTCGGCGATGCTGCCAGCCGCTACGACTAAAGAACCGGTGATTGCGGCCAAAAATACTGCTAAGTCACGCATTCGACCCGCTGCTATCCACCACATTGAGACGAAGATGATGAAGGTGGTAAACCCCAAACTCATATCGGAATGAAAGATGACGAGTATCGATATAAGTAACCAACCACCAACAAGGGGAAGAAATCGGGAGGGATCGCCATCCAATGGTTGGACTTGTCCCAAATGTTCAGCTGTATTGCGAGATCTGTAACGACTTAACCACGCTGCGAAAAACGTAATTAGAAATAAATTTCCTAGCTGTTGTGGAGCTATTGAAACAGCTCCGATATCAATCGTTGAAGAGCTGCCTCGCGTTCCTGGACCGGCAGCAATAATGCCTGGAGCAAGAAGTAGTAGCGCGCCTACCACACCCACGTAGGGGCGAGCTTTTTGCAACCAGTTGAGATCATCTAATCCTTTTAGGACTAGCAGAAAGCCGCAGGTCGCAGCCACGCTCCATGCGAAGTGATTATTAGCTAATTCGGGATCAATCCGAACGATGAAAGCAAATCCGAGACCTTGCAATAAGGCCGTTATTGGAAATAGCAGACCATTGGACGACGAAGCCCATCTTCTCAATGCCAGATGAGTGACGGCCCAAAGAACCATCAGCCCGGTCAAATAAGGAACTACGCCCCAACTCCAAGCCACTCGTTCGTCAACGGCCGAAATAGTGACCGTTGCAACTGTGATGAAGGCCGCCAACAACAGCAGCGTGAGTTCTACTACCCGCTGCCTAGCCACTTAGCTTCCGACCTCGCCGCCGAACTGATCAGTTTGGAGGGTCGCCACAAAAGATTGTGCTTCGTTCAACGTTGACATATGCCCGCTGTTGGCGAGCCGAGATTGATCCGTATCAGATAGTTCCGATATTTGAATTTCTGTCCATTGTTCTAACGTCGGTTCGAACCATAGAAGACCACCAGCGCGACCTTTTTGGATTACCACATGATTCGCTACAACATCTACGTGATAGCCGGACCGTGCATACCAGCCAATGGTGATGATCATCGCTGCAGTTGTAACGGTCAGAACCAAAGTGACTACAGCAGCTCCAAGAGAAATACGAACTTGGTCGTATAGCCAGCTTCGCTGTTTGATAGTGGATGCACGAGGCTTCATTTCGAAGTCCTTGCCTGCAGCGTGATCGGGAACGTCTAACCCCTTATCTCCCTCATCCCCTAAATCAGTTGAATAGTCCTCAGCTACTTCGCGAAGCTCATTGTCCTCGGTTAACGGCCCGGCTTGCACATCCACGACGAGCACTGTTGAGTTATCTCGGCCACCGTGCTCATTCGCTGCTGCTACAAGTGCCTTAGCGACCGCTGCGGGATCCTCTGTGTTAGCCAACTGTTCAGCGATTGCGCTGTCATCAAGCTCGTTTGTTAAGCCGTCACTGCACAAGACGAA
Organism: Candidatus Neomicrothrix sp. UBA814; assembly: GCA_002296525.1. GTDB lineage: Bacteria > Actinomycetota > Acidimicrobiia > Acidimicrobiales > Poriferisodalaceae > UBA6944. The sequence goes on from DBIA01000002.1 coordinate 11,450, forward strand.
CCGGTCACCGACGGCAGGTTCAACTAACAATTCGTCAATCTCAACTTCTGGATGAACACCAATAGCGCGAGTCAACATGTTTCTGTACGGGTGAACAGAGGCCGCCTCATCGTCGATCTCGCCTCGCCGGACCAATTCAGCAACGTAGCTGTGGTCTTCGGTGAGTTGTTCAAGTTGGTTGTCTCTGTACCGGTAGACCCGAGAATCTCCGACATTGAAGACAACGAACTGGTGCCCCTCTCCATGTTGGTCCACAGCTAACGCTGTGAGTGTCGTGCCCATCCCATGTAGCTCAGGCTGAGCAATGGCTGTTTCATGTACAAGCCGATTTGCATCGACTACGGCATTACGAAGATCACTAATGCTTCCACGTTCAGCCTTAGCAACTGCTCGGACAGCCAAATTGGCAGCTACTTCGCCCCCCTGATGCCCGCCCATACCGTCCGCCACGACAAAAAGACCCCAGTCGGCGTGCATAGCATCTTGGTTGTTAGCCCGCACTCGACCTTGATCAGTAGCGCCACCCCAGGACAGTCTCAATCTTGACGGCCTGGTCACGGCGTTACCTCGAAGACTGTGGATCCTATTTGCAGGTGGTCACCGGCGCGGAGATTGGTTGCCGATGAAACTTTCTGCCTATTGAGATAGGTGCCGTTGGTGGACCCCAAATCTTCTAGGACGTGTTCACTGTCCCGTCGAAAAATTCGGGCGTGAATTTGACTCGCATAACTATCGTCGACGGTGACTTCACACGTTGCTGCGCGACCAATGGTTATTTCCTCAGTGAGTTCGTGTCGTTGACCGCTAAGTGTTTCAGGAGTTCGGACGATCAACACATTCGCGGGACGATGACCCCTAATGAACGGATTAACGCGAGATCGGATATCGCGGGTTGGTTTTATCCCCACCCAAATGGCTCGAATGACCCGTAACAGAAATAGGTGGATCAGGATCAGGAGAAGAATTGTTAGAAGCCTGACGAGCTGAGGTGACATCAGACCACCTCCACCCGTAGTTCATGATCGCCGATGCTCACAATGTCACCGTGCAAGAGTCGGTGGGTATCGACTGCGATGCCGTTTACAAGAGTGCCGTTGGTAGAGCCCGTATCAACAATGAACAACCCGTGCTGGTCCGCTCGGATTTCTGCGTGATGCCGACTCACATTCGATCCGGCTAGCACGACCCCGCAATCGTCGTTTCTTCCGAGGATTTGAGGTGTGGTGATGGCTATCTGAAGACCATCAGATGTGACTAAGACAGCTTCATCTCCGATGGGAGCGTCCCGGAACTCTCCCGATATGTCACAGCGACCAGTTCTGAATCTGGGGTTTGTCGCAAAATCAATTGATAAAGGACCAGTAAGCCCTAAGCCTTTTAGGCGCGCATGAGTGTGGGCCACTTCGATCAGTTGACGCCGTAGCGACTCTTCTGCATTTCCGAAGCGGTCCCTGTCTTTTTGGGCAAAAGCGACAATGAGGTGGTTAGGAACAATTGGGTGACCATGCGTGTCGCTGGTGCGTTCCTTGTCGAGAAGACGAGTGACTTTGTGCCCTAAGGCTCTAGGGCTGACGGGCGTGCGCAAAACACGCGAAGATGCTCTACCCATAGCGTCGCGTATGCCTTTGAGACCCATTGTTACTTGAGTGTAGGACCGCCTCCCTCGGGTCGGGCGTCGCCTGCAATGAACAGACGACATCATCTTGGCGGAAGAAAGTTGTTGGGCAGCTACGCTGGTCGATCCAAATCAGCGCGAGTGGCGGAACTGGCAGACGCGCAGGCTTCAGGTGCCTGTGCCCGCAAGGGTGTGAGGGTTCAAGTCCCTCCTCGCGCACACAAGTGTGTGCTCGTTCTAGCGGGGCTTAGACAGATAGCTCAAGCTGTACGCAGAACCTAGACATATAGGGCTGCGATTAGCTTCTCTAATGCTCCTTTGAGAGGGCACCTTCGAAAAGTAACAGTTGCTTTTTTGTGTCCAAACCACCAGCGAAGCCGGTGAGAGTGCCGTTAGATCCAATGACTCGATGGCAAGGAAGCACTATTGAGACTGGGTTCTTGCCGTTAGCAGCTCCTACAGCCCTTACCGCTTTAGGACGTCCTAGGAGCTCCGCCTGCTGCTTGTAAGTCCAAGTCTCGCCATATGGGATCCTCGCAAGAGCTTTCCACGCCTCTTGTTGGAAATCAGTTCCCTGCAGGTCAAGGGGAAGATCGAAATCAGTTCGTTCTTTGGCGAAATACTGCCCGAGCTGAGTTGCGGCTTCGCAAAGGATGGGATCGGTAGTCGAAGTGGTCATCTGATCTGGGAGCGCGACTCGGTCTTTGTCTTTAGGCCAGAGGACAGCGCGCAGCCCTACTTCAGTGCTTACCAGGGTGAGGTTTCCGATTTGCGTCGGCAATTCTTGACATAAATGAGTGTTGCTCATTGAGAATTCCTATGGACTTGGGGTGCTTGCCAGAGATGTTGAGCGGCCCACGACCGAAATGGTGACCACACTTTAGATTGATTCTGTAGCTCTGCTGAGCTGAGGTCTTGTTTCACAATGTTGTTTACTGACCGAAGGATCCCCAAATCAGACGCAGGCATTGCGTCGTTATGTCCGAGTACTCGCATGGCTGCAACTTGAGCAGTCCATGGGCCTATCCCAGGTAAATCACACCAGCTGCGCTCTATGTCTTGTAAATCTTTTGGAGTTTCGAAATCGATGGAACCTTCAAGTACTGACCGAGCAAAAGTTCGTATGGTTGTCTTCCTTCGTTCGGTGAGGCCCACATCTCTCAAGTCGGTGTTAGCGAGAACCTCGGCGGATGGGAACACGAGGTTTAAATCGCAACCAGTAGAAACCTTGGTTCCGTAGTTCGCTGCTATTCGCCCACTAATTGTCGTCGCTGCCTTCACTGAAATTTGTTGACCAATGATGATACGAATCGAGGTCTCAAATGGATCCCAGCATCTAGGAACGCGAACCCAAGGACGTTGCGCTATCAGCTGACCGATAAACGGATCGCGAGACAGATGTGCAACAGCTAAGGATGGGTCCTCGTCTGTAGCGAACAAGAAGCGGAGCCGCTTAAGGTCGCTGGCTAGGTCATCATCATTTTGAGAAGTCGTTTTGATTCGAAGATGAAGACCATCAGCAGCATCTTCAACATGACAAATTCCTGGGACCCCATTACAAGACGTGACCCTCGTGTAAGTATCTCCGTCAACTTTTTCGACTCCTGGTAGGGCCCGCGGTTGGAGATGATCAAGTAATTGTCTGAAGGAATATGGCTGCTTGTATTTCAACAGCACTTCACGACTAGTGCCCTTGTTAGCGCAACTGTTCACACATCTAGTATCTGACGAATTTCGTTTGCTGGTGGACCCGCTAGTCCAACAGCCACAGTTTTTGTGCTACCGAACTGGCTGTTTCCAACCATTGAGATAAGTCACTTCATCAACAGAACGTCTTGGTGCGGGATAGAAAGAATCTCCCGTGTAAAACGCGACTGGGAGCAACGCGCATTGGCTAACCGTTGATGGGATACCAAGAAGCTCAGCAATCTTTGCTTCGTGCGCAAGGTGAAATGTGGTCCAAGTTGATCCCAGACCTCGCGCTCTCGCTGCGAGCTGGAAGCTCCATACACCGGGCAATACCGATCCCCACCAGCCACCGGCAGAACCCTCATTGTTTTCCCCACTTGGTGGACGGTCAAGTCGTAGAGGGATAACCATCGCGGGAACTTCGTGCATGTGGTCAATCAGATGAATTGAGGAATCGATGACCCGACTTGTGCGGTCATCGGTACGAATATCTGAACTTGCAGCTAAATAAGGACGACCCACCTCGGCGTAATAGTGGGCAATTTCTGCTTTCAGTTCAGCATCGGTGATGATGATCCAACGATTGCGCTCGAGGTTGCCGCCAACTGGGGCGTGGCCAGCTACTTCTATGCAATCTAAAAGAAGATCTACAGGGACCTCTTTGGTTAGATCTAATCGTTTTCGGACCTGTTTAGTTGTCTTTAAGAGGCGGTCTACTTCCCCGAGATCGAAATCTGTCATCGGAACGACGGTATCCCTGTGATTTCTTGGCCGAGGATCAAGCCGTGGATTTCCTCGGTTCCTTCGTAGGTCATGACGCTCTCCATGTTGTTTGCGTGACGCATCGGGCTGTATTCGGTGCTAACCCCGTTAGCACCCATCATTGCGCGAGCGGTACGCGCGGCATCTATTGCCACTCGGCAGTTATGACGCTTTGCCATTGAGATGTGGTACGGGCGAATTTTGTGGTCCTCTTTGAGGCGACCAAGATTCATGGCTTGGAGGTTGGCGTTGGTCATGTCCGTCAACATGTCAGCAAATTTGATTTGGCTGATCTGAAAACTAGACAGGGGTTTGCCGAATTGAGGGCGTTCTTGCTGATAGTCCAAAGCAGCGTTGTAGCAATCTCGGGCGACTCCAACAGCGCCGAAAGCGATGCCATATCGGGCCTCGCTTAAACAACTCAACGGCGCCCCAATACTCATTGCGTCCGGGAGTCGCATCGATTCGGGTACCACCACGTCATCCATGTAGAACTCTCCGGTTACTGAAGCTCTGAGCGAAAGTTTGTTCTGGATTTTCCTGGCTTCGAATCCATCTGAGTTTGTCGGTACGAGAAACCCGCGGAACCCTTCATCAGTGTTGGCCCAGACGATGGCGAGATGTGCAATGCCTGCATTGGTGATCCACCTTTTCGAACCGTTGAGAATCCATTGGTCGCCGTCTCGTTTAGCTCGTGTCGCCATCGATGAAGGATCTGAGCCGTGGTCAGGCTCGGTGAGACCGAAACATCCAATAACTTCGCCCGCGGCCATCTTCGGTAGCCATTCCTCTTTTTGTTCCTCTGACCCGTATTTCCAAATAGGGAACATGCACAAAGACCCCTGGACGGACACGAAACTTCTGAGGCCGCTGTCGCCAGCTTCGAGCTCCCGGCACGCGATCCCATAGGCCATTGCTGATGCTCCTGCGCAGCCGTAGCCATCAAGATGCATGCCCAGTAAACCCATGTCGGCGATGGTGGGCACTAATTCCATTGGAAAGGTGCCTGCCTCGAAGTGCTCTCCAACGACAGGTTTAAATTCGTTGTCAACGAACTTGTTGACTGTGTCGCGAATCATCTGTTCGTCGTCGTTAAGGAATTCGTCTAGGCCATAAAAATCTGAGAGGTCTGCCATGTGGCAAGTATGTCTGCCCAATGACTGTGGTTGCTATTCGAATGCCACAACTTTTCGTCAACTGGTTTCGACAGGCCGATCTGCGCTGTTGCTCCACTGAGACCAAGAACCGGCGTACAAACGAGCTTTCCCCAATCCCGCATGTTCGAACGCCAACAAGTTGTTGCAGGCGCTAACTCCAGAACCGCAGTACATGACGGTTGCAGATCCTTCGGTGCATCC
>DBIA01000010.1 GCA_002296525.1 Candidatus Neomicrothrix sp. UBA814
AGTTCAGAACAGAGCGATTCGGAGTCTTTGAACCCGAACAACGTGACTATCTCGCAGCCGCTCACGATAGAAGTCTTTGCGGCAAATGATGTTGAGGATTCGGTTGCTGAAGCAATCCTGGCCTCGTTGAACCTGGCAGCAAATATGTGGGGTCTCTACTGGCCAGTGGAGTACTGGGTCATGGGGTTGGATCCAGAAGCAGGAGAGGAATTGGTCGACAGATTCTGTTCCCGACGCGAAGAGCGCGACGAGTGGGACTACAAGTCGTGCATGGCCCGAGAGGCGGGCTCGGAACAGCATTCAATGATTGAGTACCAACAGTTGGGAGCGCAAGCTGTCGCTGAAAATCGGGCCTTTGGCACCGCTGGCCACAACGGTGGATTTGACTGGGGAATCCACCGCTTCACAACGACGCTACCATGGGGTCTCGCTGGGCGATTCGGAACTCCAGGCGCGGAAGACGTTAAAACTGTTCTTCACGAATATTGGCATGCGGTCCAGCACTCGTTTATAAGCACTCTTGATCGCGATAAGCGTGATCGTGCAATGGGGCCGGTCTGGTTCGCAGAGGGGTCGGCAGAGTTCATGGCGCAATATGGGGCCGCTCAACTGATCAGTGAAGGCTTGATGCCGGAAGTGCCCAAGGGTGAGTGGCCGTTCAGTTATGAAGAGCAGATGGCTAACAAACTATGGGACATCGAAAACGAATTTGCTAATGGCTGTGCTGAGCGGAACCTGAGCTCGATTATCGAATATTCGGATCCATGTAGCCGTGTGGGATACGAATTGGGTGCATGGGCTATGGCCCTCCTGCTTTCGGAGACAGGCACCGATGTGTTACTCAATGATTTTCACCCAATAGTCGAAAGAGTTGGTTGGGAAGAAGCCTTCGAAGCGACCTTTGGTCGAACAGTTGCTCAGCTCGATCAGGATGTAAAGCGGTTTTGGGAGTTGCCGAGAAATCAGAAAATGGCTCTTCTCCCAAACCCTTAATTGCTCTCTTATTGATTGAGGCAGATTCGGCCCTTATCGACGCTCAGTGGCTTATTGGGTGTCATCTGGGTTAGGGCGAATCGCCGAACGTGGCCGAAAGGCCTCTACGAAATTGGGGTCGGTAGTGATATACGGTCCACCAACTAGATCAACGCAGTAGGGAACAGCGGCCATCACTGCGTCGAGACATTCGGCGATCGCTTTTGGTTGTCCCGGTAAATTTATTACCAGAGCACCGCCGCATATCCCGGCTGTCTGTCGGGAAAGAATAGCGGTAGGAACTGCGCGTAGAGAGGCCGTCCGCATGGCTTCACCAAAGCCGGCCAATATTTTGGTACACGCCGCTTCGGTTGCCTCCGGAGTTACATCTCGAGCTGCGGGACCGGTGCCGCCTGTGGTGAGTATTAGGCAGCACCCGCTGCCTGCCAGATCTTTAATAGCCGATTCAATGTCTGGCTGTTCATCGGGAATAACTACGGCTTCAGCTGTCCACGGAGAGGTCAAAACCTGGTCGAGGTACTCGCGGATGGCGGGACCGCCGCGGTCTTCGTAATCACCTCGGCTCGCTCGATCAGAAACCGTAATTAGTCCAATTAAGGCGCCCCTATCAGGGTCACTTTCAGCTGTACTTAAGCCCATTACTCAGATTCCGTTCTCATTGCGTGTGTGATTATCTCGGTAGGCGTGGCGTGAAGATCAGCTCTTTGATCGATACCCAACCAACCGAGATAATAAATAGGAACGATTCTTATTTCTACTAGTATTGCGGTGCAACGATTTCTAGAACGATAAGGAAGACCGGATGACGAACCGAAGAATTGAAGTCGAACGTGCAATAGCGGCCACCCCAGCCGAAGTGTTTGACGTGGTAAGCGATCCGCTAGGCCATGTAAAGATTGACGCTTCTGGAATGCTCATGGCTGCGACAGGAGCTCGACCCACTGGAGTTGGTGATCGTTTCGACGTGGAAATGGACCGTGACTCCTTGCGAGATCTGGACCTGGGTGAATACAAGGTCACGGTCATAATCGAAAAATTTGAAAAAGACCAGGAAATAGCATGGACTGTTGATGGGGGCAAACAGCCGCCAATTGGCCACATCTACGGTTATCGCCTGCAGGAAATTGAAGGTGGCACACTCGTAGCGTCCTATTACGACTGGTCTAACACGCACCCAGACCATGCCGAACTAGTCGAAGCCATCTTTCCAATTATCTCTGAAACTCACTTGCTAGCAACTCTTGGAATTCTTGCTAGGACTGTGGCGCCGGGAAAGCGGCGACCGTCGCTTTAGAGAGATCAACTCCGGACCAAGGTCCCAGTGATTCATTTGTCGATGCAACAATTCTCTGTTTCTTTGGGCTTATCTCAGATCTGGCAGAATCTCGTATATGGACATTGAGACTCTGATAGCGAAGCAGGAAATTACTGATGTCGTATACACGTATGCGCGAGGCATAGACCGACTTGATTTCGAGTTAGTGAGGTCCTGCTACCACCCGGACGCGTACGACGACCACGGCGCCTTCAAAGGCAACGTGGACGACTTCATCGAAATGTGTGAAAGTTTTTTGCCGCGTTGGACGGCGACTATGCACTTCATGGGCAACGTTCTCGTCGATGAAATTACTGAAGATTCGGCGAGGGCGGAAACCTACGCAGTGGCCTACCACCGCAGAGAAACGACCGCAGACATCGAAGGCAAGGACGACATATTTGGGATTCGATATGTCGACCGTTTCGAGAAGCGAGATGATCGTTGGCTCATTGCGCACAGAGTCGTCGCCACTGAATGGCGACGAGTTGAGCCAGTTCCGGCGAATGGGACTCGTGGCGCAGTTGGCGTATGGGGAACAAGAGACGGAAACGATGTGATCGACTGGATCATGGACGCGCAAGGCGCTTCGTCATAAATTCCTTAACAACAACTCGTGTCCGAAACTTCTCACGCTTTGGATTGCAACCTGAAAGACAGAGGCACTGATCGCAAACCCTCACCGTGGGCGGGTGCTAGGAGTGCAACAGCGGCATTCCCTCTATGGGCCAGTCGAGGGCATACACGTAGCCCTGATCGGAAGAAGTTACGAACAAGGTGCGAAAATCTTTCCCGCCGAAACAACAATTAGTAGGTCCCTTATCGGGCAGTTCGATGATTTGAACGGGGCGACCGTCATGCCCATCGAGTACAAAGAGGTTGCTGGAACCATGACCTGCCACGATGATCTGACCCGACGCGTCGAGGCAGAAGCCGTCGGGCACTGACCGTCGCCCAATCATCCCATTCGGCTTAGGGGTTCCACTCAAAGTTCCGGGTTCTTCAATTCTGTAGCTCAAGAGCATCCCGGTAAGAGACTCACAAACAATCAACACTTTGCCGTCCGCTCGAACCCCTAAGCCATTCGGGAAACCAATATTTGAAGCTACGCGAGACGCTTCGCCCTCAGCGTTGACATAACACACCGGACCGCCGTCTCTATCTCCGCCGACAAGCCCACTCCATTCGGGATCGGTGAAGTAGTAGCCACCGTGAGAGTCGAAACATAAATCGTTCGGGGAGTTCAACGGAACTCCATCGATCTCTAAGAGTTCAGATATCACATCTCCTTGCCTGCTTATGGTCTGTATGCGCCCTTGGGCGAAGTCTGGTTCCGGGGCTTGTGATGTTGAAGGAACATCAGTGGGCCATCTGCCGCCATTGTTAGCAACAACGAGTTCGCCTTGAGAATTAAACGCTGCCCCATTCGGCCCACCTCCAGTATCGACAAAAGTTGACACCGTGCCGTCCTCGGCGATTTTCGAGATGCGTTGACCAGCTATCTCAGTTACATAGAGGTCACCATCTGGTCCGATTGCTGGTCCCTCAGGAAACATAAGTCCTTGAGCTAGTCGCTCCACGTGAGTAGCCATATCTGTCCTTCAGAGTCGGTTGAGGGTCGACGTTAGATGATCATGGTCACGCAAAACTGAAATTCGTGATTTGCTTGATCAAATTGGCGGCCAAAATCAGCCTCTTCAGTTCTTCGAGGAGAAGCTAAAGCCATGGATTTCCAAGACCCTTGGCCGGGATAGCAATTCTCCGACTACGGTGCAGCATAAGTACACAACAGAAGGTGGTAGGTCATGCCGGCAGCGGAACTTGTTCACATGGCAACAATAAACGTCCAGGTTGGTCCAATGATTGAGGTGGGTAGAGGTCATAAAGGAACGCGGGTGACAGCGAATGTTTCCAGTCTCACGGTGACAAGCGATCGTATTAACGCAAGCTTGGCAACCGATGACGCTGCTGATTGGCTGACCGTCGGAGATGACGGCACTGGCCTCTTGGATGTCCGCTTCACCTTGGAAACTGATGATGGGGCCTTCATCTACGTCGAATATCAAGGACGCGCGGACATGTCCACGGGATTGATCGCCACTGCTCCTACCTTTCAAACCGGTGATGAGCGGTACGCATGGCTAAATAACGTGCAAGCCGTTGCTGCAGGTCAGTTGAACGGCGAGACCGGTGAATTGGTCTACGAACTTTACGAGGTCCAAGTTTCCGCATAAACGAACTCCCTGGTAGGGCGCGGGTTTAGGGATACAGAGCCGCGTGTAGAGGCTCGATGACTTCATGTCTGCTGATGTCTGAAGACCTCCCTGAGGAATGGGCTTGCCATCTTGCGGGATGTCTTCTTGGTCATTGCGTTTTCGAAAAAGGTAAAAGTGATGAGAGAATTTATAGGCGGCATCAAATTCACAGATATTCCGTGGCAATCAACTAGCTCGCTGTGGGGCGATGAGTCTGATCAGCCCGCTGACTTAAATATCACTGAATACGGACTAGCTCGAGTCCTTTCGCGAGATGATTCCACGGGCGCTATATCGCTCTTAATCAAAGAACCGCCTGGCTGGCACACGGCTGCAGCTGAAGCTCACTCTGTGCACCAAGAGGACATTCTTTTGGAAGGGGACTGCTGGTACGGCGAAGAACATTTTGAAGGGCCAACATATTTCAGTTTTCCACCGGGGGAGTTTCACGGACCGATGTACACGGAAACCGGCGCTTTGTGGCTGGTCACCTTAGATGGACCCTTTGATGTCACGTATAGCGAAGATGTGCGGGCGGAAACCATGTCATGGTTCGAGCGCGCTAACCGTTGAAGTGGCCTGAAACTTGGGTTGATATCGGTTCCACAAGCGGCGTTAATCAGCGTTGGATTAATCTCGAATGTGCACGATTAGTTTCAAACGGTGGGGGAATAGTTATGACCGCTTTTACACATGTGAATTTGCGCGCAGCGGATCTCGATGCGACTCGAATTTGGTATGAGAAATACACACCTTTAGCAGTTCAAGGACAGATTCAGGTCGGTGAAATCGGCGAGGTGCTCTGGCTTCAGGAACCTAACGAGGAAACTGGCATAGTTTTCATCGGGGTTGAAGAAAGCTCTCCGGTTCTTGAGGGAGCCTTTGCTCACGTAGGTATTGCCTTTAGTGAGCGTTCCGAAGTCGATAACGTCGCCGCGCTTGCTCAAGCAGACGGTTGTCTAGAACGAGAGCCTGTTGACGCCGGCCCCGCAGGTTATCTGTGTGTAGCAACTGACCCTGATGGGAACCTTGTGGAGTTCTCTGTTGGTCAAGAACTCTCCGACTTTCGGAACTACATATCTGAAAACACATAACTAATAATTGTTCAGAGCGGGTAATAGCCATGAACCAAGGGCTGCCCGCAAGTTGGCCTATGGCCATACCGAGCTTCGCTTACTCCACGACCACTAAATCCAATGAAGTTGAGAAAGCACCCAACGTTGGGTCATCTTGCCTGGTGTGGTAATGGCCAACGGAATCGTCGGTTAAGGTCAGAACTCCAATCAGAACATAGAAAAGGTGGAAATTATGCTCGGTGAACACGTGGGATCAATGACAGGGACCACTCAAATGAAGGCTCTTCCGGCGGTAAATGGGATGCCAGCCGCTGAAACTATGGCGAACACAGCCGGAACGCTTGCAGGCGCGGAAGTGCAAAGCATGGCCACATATCAGGCGACTATGAGAGCTGATGGCTCTTGGCAGGGAGAGTGCCCTAACTCGGGAATTGTTATGGCTGCTGATGGAGTCGCTACTTTCAGAGCTACCGGGGTCGGTTCACCGACCGAGGACGGCGGCTTTGTCTTTAAAGGTGTCGTATATTTCGAGACCTCCGCCCCGTCCTTGAGTTCTCTTAACGGCGTCGCCGTTGTTTACGACTGGACAGTTGATGCTGAGGGCGGAGCTACCTGGGAACTGTTTGAATGGAAATAAGACACATCTAGTTAGTTAGCTCACAGGGGCCGCCCTTTGGGGCGGCCCTAACTTGTTGGTGTCACGAATTCACAGCGCTCTTCGAAGAAGGTGTGGCGAACACTTGTTTCTATGAGGCTTACGAGTTCGGCGTAGGTAGGTTCAGGTCAAACCTAAAGAAAGGCCTATGTGTCGATGAGCCATCGGATCGAAGTAGAGCGCGCAATTGCCGCTACCCCTGCAGAAATATTCGACGTCGTAAGCGACCCCGCAGGCCACGTCAAGATTGACGCCTCCGGAATGCTCATGTCAGCTACTGGACCCCGTCCATCAGGAATCGGCGACCGTTTCGAAGTCCAGATGGATCGCGACTCTCTACGAGATATGGATCTAGGCGAATACCAGGTCAGCGTTGTCATCGAAACATTCACCAAAGACAAGGAAATCGCGTGGAGTATCGACGGAGTGACCCAACCACCAATTGGTCATATATACGGCTACCGCCTCCGCGAAATTGAAGGCGGCACAGTTGTCGCCTCTTATTACGACTGGTCCAATACCCACCCTCAACACGCCGATCTAGTTGAAAGCCTTTTCCCGATTATCTCCGAAACTCATCTATTAGCAACTCTCGGGATTTTGGCAAGAACCGTTGCGCCTGGAAGGCCGAGACCGAAGACAGAAGACGCCTAAGTCAGGTGAGTTGACGATCTGATTGTTCAGCTAACGCGCACGGAACTGATTCGGGTCCCAAACCTCGATTTTTAGTCACCTGTGCCTGTGTAAGGGCAATGCCGGCAACCTGAATCACAACAGGAGTTTCTGCTCTTCAAATACTGCGCTGTTAACACTTGATAGCCAGTATCCGGGTCGATGTAGCTGTCTTCTCCCGCGGCTTCTGCTCGATCGTGCGCCTGCTGGGCGGCTTTTGGAATCACGCTAAAGCAGCCTAAAGGCAAGTAAGAGCCATGGACCCGCCCGGGCATATCAGCCACGGCACTAAATGCCCCGAAAAGCAAAGAAGCACCTGCCTTGCGGTCCAATCCTGCAATGGTTAATTAAGTGCGGACCCGCGACAGACGCTTCTCAGTTATCTATGACGTTTAGCTACTACAAGTCTCCATCTTGTGGCGCATTGCTTGCCCTTTCGGCTGGCGATTACCGTCATTAGAGAACCTATCGGCGAGTAGTGATTCAGCCCCAAAAAGTTTCGCCAGAGCCGGGCTATAGGACCCACCGCAGTGGGGGCCCGGTAGGGTCTAAAAACCGACAAAGGAATTGACCGATATGTCAAAAGGAAAGCGGCTGACCTCGACAGTCACATCAGATTCGACAGTTCACCTCAGAATTGAAGAATTCGAGGTCCCGACTCCCGGACCTGACGAAGTACTCATAGCGGTTGAAGCATCGCCGATCAACCCCAGCGACCTAGGACTCCTTCTAGCTGGAGCCCACCCATCAACGGCTTCAACATCAGAAAACGGTCTGACCCTGTCACTACCCGATGGCGCTATAGACGCTCTTACAGCACGAATTGACCAAGCCATGCCGGTGGGCAACGAAGGGGCCGGCACAGTGATCGATACAGGTAGCGAAGAACAAGCCCGAGCTTTACAAGGACAGATAGTTGCCGTCCTAGCCGGTGGAATGTACGCCACGCATCGCATAGTTAAAGCACGCGATTGCCTCGTTTTGGAAGAAGGCACCCAAGCAATCGATGCGGCGTCATGTTTCGTTAACCCACTCACTGCCTTAGGGATGACCGAAACAATGAGGCTTGAAGGACATACAGCGCTCATCCACACCGCTGCCGCCTCAAACCTCGGTCAAATGTTGAACCGCATCTGCCTCAACGACGACATCGACTTGGTCAACATTGTGCGACGCGACGAACAGGTAGAACTCCTCAAGTCGCAAGGCGCTAACCATGTCGTTGATTCAAGCTCACCTAACTTTGACAGCGAATTAGTGAAAGCCATTGCAGCAACCGGAGCAACGCTCGGCTTCGACGCCATCGGCGGCGGAGAGTTACAAACACAAATTCTTCACGCCATGGAGACAGCCGCCAGTTCAAGCGACGGCGAATACAGCCGCTACGGCTCGACCACCCATAAACAGCTTTATATCTACGGTGGACTAGACCGAGGACCCACCCACCTAATAAGGAATTACGGGATGGCATGGGGGGTAGGCGGTTGGTTGCTTCCTAACTTCTTAGCGAAAATCGGTGTTGAACGAAGTCAAGAGTTGCGAACGCGTGTGGCGACCGAGCTGACCACTACCTTTGCCAGTTCATACAGCCACAAGCTTTCTCTGGCATCAGCCCTAGATATAGACAACATGAACGTCTACGCACAGATGGCCACGCAAGGGAAAAGCCTCATCTGCCCCCAACCTTGAGTTCTAGGCCCTTTCGAAATGATTTCAACCCGCAACTATTCCCATAGTCGCTGACCTAGTGTGGCTGTGACCGTACTGACAGGTCCGCAGTCTGGTAGCTCCTACAAGTTAAGGAAGACGTTGTGTCGCAAACCGAAAATCAGTACTACGACGAGTTCGGCTTCTACAGTCCGCAGGAACTGACCAGAGCCACACGCAGGCAACCCGAAAAAGACTTTCATACCGGTCCTGACGTTGGCGAAGTTATCCCCGCAATTGTCCTCCCAAATCAAAATGGAGATCTCATCAACGTCGAAAGGTCCCTTGGACCCAATGGGGGAGTAGTCGTCTTCCACCGATCCGCTTACTGGTGACCTCCGTGCATGACGCAGTTAGTTCAACTGCAAGGCATCAAAGACAAGCTTGAAGAAGCCGGCTATTCGGTTTTCGCAATCAGTAATGACCCGGTAGAGATTCTCCAGGACTTTGCTGCGAAGCACGACATAACGTTCCCCATTTTGTCCGACAGCGACTCGGCCGTAATCAAAGCTTTCGGAATAATGAATCAGCTCATCCGACCAGACGAAGGCCAAAGCATGCGCTGGTACGGGATCGCCTACCCAGGCACCTATTACGTCGACGCCAACATGAGGGTGACGGACAAAGACTTTCATCAACATCACGCGCGCCGAGCGTCCGGGTCTTTGGTGCTAGCTCGTGCCCTTGGGAGAGAGACAGAAATTCACACCGAAGCTGAGAGCGTTGACGTGTCCGAACGAATCAATGTAACTGTCGGCCTGAGCGAACCGAAGCTACAACTAGAAGTGATATCGCAACTCCTCGTCGATATCGAAATCCCCGAAGGTATGCATGCATACGCTTCAGGTGCCCCGGAGCAATTCTCTTGCCTCACTGTTGAAGTGGGAGGTGACGGTATCCGAATCGGTGACGTGTCATGGCCAGCCAGTGAACCAATGAACACTTTGGGCATCGAAGAAGAAGTGCCTGTATATACGGGCCGCATTCGAGTGTCTGTTCCAATAACGGTTACTTCCGATGTCATCCGCCTAGGCCACGAAATCCCAGACAGTTTGCAAGTCTCGGTCGCCCTTAGCTTCCAGATCTGCGACGAGTACGAATGCTTTCTGCCCGAAAGCATTGAAGCAACGTTGAATTGCGCTCTGGCTCGTTTAGTAGAGCCCGAAGGACTTTCGAC
>DBIA01000033.1:0-6645 GCA_002296525.1 Candidatus Neomicrothrix sp. UBA814
GACACGTCGTACCAGCGGATCCCTTGGACCCCTGTCACGATGCCAACCGCGGTATCGCTGGCCTCAAGAATAGGTCCTTGCTCGATGTGAGGTTCCAGGTAGTACCCCACAGGTCGATCCCCGCACGGGTCACTTCCCGAATACCCGATCCTGGTCAACTCGTCCACCAGTACCGTCCCATCTTGGGCAGTGGCCCCTAGGCCTTCCTCTAATGAGAATGCGCCACCAAATACACCGGAGCCAAGCATCGCTGGAGGGAACCGGGCCCCTTCTTCATTGGTCCAAGAGACCACTTCAATGGGTGCAGCTGTGAGGTGGTCGTGGTCGTTGAGGACACGCAGGATCTCCAGTCCGACCATTACTCCATAGGCACCATCGAATTTACCTCCGGTTGGCTGGCTGTCTAAATGACTGCCTATAACGACCGGGTCGCGGTTTGAGTCCGCGCCTTCTCGGCGAGCGAACAGATTGCCCATTCGATCGATATGCACAGAACACTGAAGTTCGGTAACCCATTCAACGAACTGATCTCGACCAGCCTTATCAGTGTCAGTTAACGCAACTCTTGCCACACCTCCCGCTTCTGTTGCACCGATTTCTGCGAGCTGATGCAGGGTCTTCCACAGTCTTGTTCCGTCAACATGAAAATCAGCCATACCGCAATGATATTCAGACAGGGCGTTCGCGGAGTTGGCGCGGATCAGGTTCAGTTCGGATCGACTTCATGCGGTTCGAGTCGTTCCCAATCGAACTCGACGCCAATTCCCGGATCATCGGGCACGGCAACCCGGTCCTTTTCGATTCGCAAAGGCCTCGCAGTGTATGTGTCAATCGGGAAGCTGTGGACCTCTACCCAGCCCGCATGGGTTTGGGACGCGACAAGGCTGACATGTAATTCGTGCATGCCGTGGCTGCATATCGGTATGCCATGTTTCGCCGCTTGAGCGGATGCTTGGAGCCACCCAGTTATTCCCCCACAGTTAGATGCGTCTGGTTGTAGATAGGACAGCTTGGCTCGCTCACAAGCGGCAGTGAACTCATGGATGGTGTGCAGGTTCTCGCCCATCGCTAGAGGCATGTCGGTCGCGTCCGCGATGGCGGCATATCCCTCGAAGTTGTCGGGAATAATTGGCTCCTCGAACCATGTGAGGTCGTAGGGAGCGAATCGTTTCGCCGCTTCGATCGCTTGGCTGACGTTCATGGAGTAGTTGGCGTCGACCATCAAAGCTGCCGATGCTCCGATCAGATCACGTACAGCTCGGACCCGAGACACATCATCGTCGAGATTAGGGCGACCAACTTTTATCTTGACTGACGAAAGCCCAGTTTCCAGGTAGCTGTTGACGTTGCTCAGGAGTCGGTCGAGGCTAAACGCCAAGTCGATTCCACCGTGGTAGGCGCGGGCAAATGATGCTGAGCCGCCCGCGACTTCCCACAATGGTTGACCGAGTCTTTTGCATCGGAGATCCCATAGGGCAATGTCGATAGCTGAAATTGCGAACGCGGCGATTCCACCTCGCCCTACGTAGTGGAGGTGCTCGCCCATGAACTGGTTCAGACCCTCAACCTCGGCGCCATCCGAGCCAATCAGAGCAGGTGTAAGGTCATGCTGTATCAGGGCACAGATGGCCCTTCCCCCGCGGCCGCCGGTGTAGGTGTATCCAGTTCCTTGGGAACCATCATCAAGGGTGACAGTTGCCGTCACTAGTTCAAAATGAGTGTGTTCGCCGTGCATAGCATCGACAAGTGGTTCCTGTAGTGGCAACACGAAGAACCGACTCTGGACGTCAGAGATGCGCGCTTGATGGTTGGTCACCCTGTAAGTCTGGCACGTCGCTTGGATTAACCGATTACCCGCATTGCGGCCTGACTAGCCGGCGGTGTGCTTTGCTCACCGATTCCCCGCTCGATAGCGACATAAGCGAAGACCGTAGCGTCGGCACGCAAACCGCAGTTCAGCGAAACCGGGGGAGGTGAGGAAGTCGAATTATTTCTGCCTCTAGGAATTGGGGTCTTCCGTTATTTCTTCGAACCATTCTTTTTCGAGTTCAGCTGACCATTCTTGGCAGCGTCGTATAGCGATTGCCTGGGCATGTTTCATCTCTTCTTCGGACAGACGAGACATGAGCGCCCTAAAGGCTTTGTCTGCTCTGAGATCTCGGGCGGTGCCCTTCATTGCTGCCAGGACCATCATGTTGACAGCAACCTGTTGGTCTGTGGTGGATTCGTTTTGGGGATAGAGGTACTTGGCCTTTTGTTCCTCGATCACTGCTGCCGTCTTTAAGAGAAGCTCAAATTCGGCTACTCCCTCGACAACTTGGTTTTGTACCCGGCGTTTCCGTAACCAACTCATATCCAAAGCCTATTCCTGTGAAACGTCAGAACGGTATTCGTTATCTTTTGCTTGCCGCAGCGTTGTGGCTCATATTTTGAACTCTTTGTCAGCGGCTTCGAGTCAGGTATCTCGATCGAACTCGAACCCGTATCTATGGACAGTAAAAGATTTTTGTAAGGAGCGATTTACCTACCAGAGGCAGTCGCACTCGACTTTCGCCTCTAGTGCTTTCCACCGAAATGGCGTCGGTTCTGACATTGCGCCGCACCCAGTGCAGCGAAGAACAAAGTCTTTACCTATCTTTTGCATCGTTACCGGTTGATCGCCTGTTGAAAGGCGAGCTTCTTGTTTGGGGGAGACCTTTTGTTTCACGATCTCGGGAAGATCGAGAACTTCAATCTCCAGATAATCGATGCTGGGTCCAAATTTAGGTGGGTTCTCCCAAACCTCTTTGTGGGCCTCGGTCATCTCTGTCCAGCCAATGAAACTTAACCACGCGTACTCTTCGATCTCGTCCAACCCTGATGGCATTTCATCCTGGCTGTGCAGCGGACCAAGTTTTTCTGGAGCAACGACCTCTTCTGGACCGTGATAATCGAGGAACGAAACAAGTTTTTCTATATTGCCTATGCCGAAACTCTCCGCTGATTCACTTATGGACTCGATTTCCTCCATAAAGCCGTCTCGTTCGTGAGCCGACGGATCTTCAAGAGTGTCACTTGCGTACAGCACCACAAATCGAGCCCCGACACCAGCTTTCTTGATGCGGAGTATCCGTCCCATACGTTGAATCATCTGGCGTCTGGTGCGACTGGCGTTAACGACGATTCCTAGATTCGCGTTTGGTACGTCAATTCCCTCATCCAGGACACGTGGAGCGGCAACTGCGTCCAATTTACCTTTGCGTAGATCGGTGAGAATGGTTTCTCTCTCAACACGAGCGGTGTCACCCGTGATGATCTCAATACCCAAAAGCGGATCTAACCGGTTTATAGCGTGGTTCGCTGCCTTAACGGTTTGCGTGAAAATCAGAGCACCGGACGCGCCAAGAATCACCGGCGCAAAGCTGGATAAAACTTCGTATTTAGCTCGGCTAGTAGCGACTATTTCGCGGCGTTTTGAAAATGATTCAAGGTATGTGGTTGCTGCCTTACCGTTCGGACCAGCGTCGTTTTCTGACAAATAACTCACAGCTGCGAGAAAAGCCCCAAAGGGTTCCTGCGGCATGTCTGGAATACTTCGGAGAACCTGACGTGACGCAACAAGGTCTGCTTCAGTCAAGTCATACTCGTCGCGTTCTTCTTTAGCCAGCGGCACTGCAACAAACGCCACTCTCGGCTGAGCGCAAACTCCATCGAGTATCGCCTGCGCGAAATCGTAACGGAAGCAAACCCCTCCGAAGTATGGCAACAATGTCTTTTCCACCGCATCGTCAGATCTTTCTAATGTGGCGGTAAGACCTAGACGTTCGTCGTACTCATGAATCAGGGATTTTCGGAGAGTCAGTCCACCGAAACCGTGACATTCATCCGCAATTATTAGCCCGTTCTGTCCGTCTGGAGGCATAGGTTTTTTCGCGCTCGCAGAGTGGCGCGTTGTTACCAATACATCACAGTCATCGACACGGTCACTGAAGCTGTCGCCGAGTCTCCCGATCACACAATGAGGGAGCGCTTGCTTCAGACTTTCCGACCACTGTTCCATCAGTACTCGGCTTGGCACAACCACCAACACGAACAAACCTCGTCGGTGAGCGTCGGCAGCCGCCCGAATCGCAACGTTTGTCTTGCCAGCGCCTGTGACTGCTTCGATAATTCCCCTCCGCCCGCATTTCAGCCAGCTGATGAGAGCTTCGAGTTGCCATCTATACAAAAAGTGGTCAGAGGTGTTCATCAATAGTGATCGGGTATCAGGGGCACGGGACTGGCGCGGAGGGTTTGCATTTCGTTACTGAGATTGTAAGGCGGCCACCCTTCGTGCGGTCTGTTTGTTTTATTCTTCCTGGCAGCAGTTAGGCGATCACAACAAGAGGGGGAAGAAATGGCACGATTAATTCAACGAGGCAAGTACACAGCTCAGGGCTGGCAGGGTGTCGTGGGTTCTAGTTTCGCGGCCCGAGAGGCGGCAGTGCGGGACACGGTTGCAGCACAGGGCGGGACGCTTGAAGCGATGTATTTCAACTCGACTAGTGCTGATTGGGATTGGATGATTATCGTCAATGGAGTCCCTACGAACATTCAGGGTAAGGCTCATATCCTTGCGAGCGGTTCGTACGAATCCGTAATTATCGAAGAAGTCGTTACTGCCGAAGAAGCAGATGGAGCGGATGCTTCAGTTCGCCATAAATCTGCCTAAGAGAGAAATGTAACTTTCGATAGAGGCCGACCTTCGGGGCGGTCTTTTCTCATTTTACTAACCGTTCATTCACAGTTAATGAAGGGGGGCTACGCTTCGCATCTAATTCATTACGAAAGGTAGAAGTTATGAGTTACATGGCGTTTTCGACATTGATGCAAGACCCAAACGCAGATATGGCGGCGGGTAAAGACCTTGCAGAACGAAAATATGGGGAACAAGGCGCAACTAGAACGGGAGTTTCTATTGCGTTGACGGGTCAAGGCGCTGGGGCGTTAACGGTAACGTCCATTTGGGACTCGACCGACGCGTGCTTCGAGGGTAGGGCGGCAATTATGGCCGACGCAGAAGTTCAGGCTTACGTCACGGCAAACAATCAGACAGCAGTCCAGTTTGGTTTGTCGCGCGTTCGGAATGAGACCGGCAATTGTGAGGGAGCGTTCGCAGCCGCGGCAATTGCAACAGCGACCGACCACTCTGACGCGGCAGTCGCAGAGGTCTCCGAACACATGGAGCGAATCTTTCTTCCGCAGGGCATAAATGGAGTTCGGATGGTCCAAATGATTGCCGCTGGTGAAAATACTGGTGCATACGTAAACCTTTTCTACTGCGACTCTGTTGACTCGTATTTTGCAGCTTCGGCGGCCGCCTGGGCTGACGCAGAGTTTGTCGCCACTTCGCAAAAAATCGGTGCATCAATTGTTGATCGGTTGATCAGCAGGATGCTCTGAAAAAGTCTGAGGCAAAAGCAAAAGACCGCCCTTTGGGGCGGTCTTTTGTCGCCTTAAGCGACAGCCTCAGCTTCGTACCTGCATCGAACGCTCACGACACTGCGATCTCGCTAATTGACTCTAGAGAGGTTGGTGATTGCGTCGCCGCTAGCTTGAGGGTCGGTGAGGCAGCGAGTGGACACAAAGTTCTTTTGGTGGCTAGGTCACGTCATTGACCTCATCCACATGCCATTTGTCATTGTTTTAGTGCTGTGGGGAGCAGCGCGATTCTCAGGTGAGTTATACGTTTCGATCGTCGTCGCGACGGTCATACTGCAGATTGGACTGATGGGCTGCCCGTTCATGGCACTTACGGGAAGGCTCAAACGGCTCCACGACCCCTCATATGTCAACCATTGGTCCTTTACGGTATGGCTCTACCGCAAGTACGGGGCGATAGTCGGTGTTCCCGTATTCATATTTTTTGTGGGCGTTGGTTTGGCGCTCCGAGTTTTTTTCTTCTCGTAGCTCCCGCCGGCCGCGGTGGCGCCAGTCACCCAAGGCTGGTTCTGAGTTGGATTCGCTATTCGGTTGAACGCAAGCCCTGTGAAGTGGGCACCCTCCACATAGCCACAATTAACACTATTGGGATCATCACGTAGGTCGCCGTGCGATTACCACCATTCAGAACCAGGATCTCCTTTGAAGGGACCAACCACGTTTTTCGTGACCCAGCCTCCATAAAACGCGCCTGGCTGGGGTTCGACGACGCTTCCGTCGACTGAGCATTCGAACGACGAGGGGTAGAAGGAGAAGTAGCCGCGAAGGTTGTCGAAAGGCGCAGTTGGTTTCAGATACGTCCACGAACCCCCCTTAACGGTGGTCCCTGCAGCGGTCACATCCCAATAGGATGCGACTCCCTTCCACTCGCAGAAACTTGTTGCTCCAGTCTGAGACAAAAATTGCGTGTCGATATCACTGGGGGGTATGTAGAAAGTAGGAGGGTGAGAGGTTTCTAAAACCCTCAGCGCATTGTTCGTCCGAGCAATCAAAACACCCTGTAATGAAACTTCAACACAAAGGTGAGATTCATCTAAAGCCGGAGGTCTCGGGTAATCCCACACCGACTCTTGTCCAACCTGTGGTGGGTGCGGGTCCGGCAACTTTCGGATATTCGCCATCGCTTAGACCCTAACTGCCAATCATTTGCAATAGGTTCTCAGACGTTCACTCCAGGCCAGTGAT
>DBIA01000033.1:6970-16301 GCA_002296525.1 Candidatus Neomicrothrix sp. UBA814
AATGGGCGCTTGTCGCTCGGAGGCGCTAGGGGCTCAGTTGACACGACTTCGTTTTCGGCGCGAGAGCTTTGTTTTTTTCGTTTTGATAAGCGAGCGGATGACCATCCAGCCACAGCGGCAGTGAGTACTCAAAGCATGATTCGACCTCGCTTGAGACGTTATCGGCAGCTACCGCTCGGCTCCTCACCCTCCTTGTCTCGGTGAGGTTTGGCAGGTATCTGCGGTGTTGCTGATGGCGATAGGAAAACCGTCTCAGGTCTTGTGGCGCCTAGTTCATCCGCAGCGGCGAGATTCCTCGTAGCCTCACGGGTCGTTCTTGAGTTGCGATTGGGAAGAATGATGAGTTTGTTTGCTGTTGTGTTGCTTGTTTCGACCGTTCTGTGTGCCTTGGTAACTGGTTTTGTTTTTACCTATGCGGTTGTTGTTATGCCTGGCTTGTCGAAACTTGGCGACAGAGAATTTATTAGAGCTTTTCAGGTGACAGACCAGATCATTCAAAACAATCACCCGGTGTTCGTGACCGTATGGGTAGGGTCAATTTTGTCTGTGGTTGTGACCATGGTGTCCGCCCTTGTGGGGTCGACTGGCTTTGCAGGGTGGGCTGCAGGGGTGACCGGTGCGGTCTATCTGATCGGAGTGCAGGGAATCACGGTGTTGGTTCATCTGCCGTTGAACAACCAGCTACAAAACGTTCGAGTCGACGAGATGGATTCGGCTTCCCTGCATGAGCAACGCGAGCTATTCGAAGCACGTTGGACCTCTTTTAATGTCACGCGCACCGTTATTTCCTGCCTGGTAACTGTGTCCTTAATGTTTGCTGTTGGTATGCAGGGAAACTGAACTTGAGTAGTTCGCTGATTGAGTTTTAGCTGCAGCGACTAGGTCTCCCAGAGCGATATTCATATCGACATCATGCAAGCCTGATTGAGAGTCGAACCTGCTGCTGATATGCGTTGCCCGCGGATCAGTCAAACCGGCATGAATCTCAACAGATAAATAGCCGAACGTTCCATCGTTGACGCATTGACCAAATAGTAGGCCCGGGTAGGTAACCCAAAAAGTGTCTACATCGAATGCCTTTTCGATCTCTTCAGAAACGGGAAAATAGGGTGTGAACTCTGCTTTGCCAGACGTGAAGGTTTTTGGGTTCACACATAGTGAGGGAGCTGATACGACCTTTTCCCAAGAGAGATCCTCCCAAGAGGAAATGCTCCACGAAGGATGATGCCAAGTTCGACCGAACCATGAATCTGCAACAGGAGGCGCATCATCGTGAAATGTGTTGTACGCAATGATGCACCCGACTTCCGTAGCGTCCGCGCAGCCGGAAATTTTCTCAAACTCATTACCGCCTGCAGCGATATGCGCCCCACCGAACAGATGAGCCGAAACGAAACGATCACGGAGGAGAGGGGATTGATCGATTTCTCTTCTCAGGAGTTCGGTCAACATTGCGGTTCCTTGAGAATGCCCGATCAAGATAAATCCGCGCCCTTCGGCAGCATTCGAGATGTAATGCCTGAACGCATCGAAAACATCCGCGTAAGCGATTTCAAAACCAGTTGTACCGGGGCCACCAATGAGGTCATCTTCAGGAACCTCGACCAGGCCAGAAACAGCTGGCATTGGTCTTTGTCGATACATCGGTGCGTACACATCGCAGATTTCGCTATAGCGAGAAACCTGATTCCATGCGGTGGCCAGCTCACCTTCTGGGTCGGGGATCAAGTCACTGTTGGGAGCCATGTCGTGACTTGCAGTGGGGTAGACGTAAAAACAATCAACCAGTGCATCCGAATTGGCTTCAGCAGCAATTACTTCGGTTCTCCCGTCGGGGTAAATGACTGTTGTTGTTCGTTCACCTTCACAAACGTCGTCAACATCTGGCAGACACAACCAAACTTTCGGATCGCTGTAAACAGCGCTTGCGTAGTTTTGGTACAGAGCGTCCCGGGTTTGAGTCTCGATAGGGCCCGTGGTTATAGGGGCAGTTGCCAGCGGGGCAGTAGCGGTCTGCTCGACTGTGGTCGAAACACCCGAATCGCCGGCAGTTGCGCAGGAGATCACCAAAACCGTCAATGCGAACAAGCAGACAGTAATCAGCCGTGGAAGAGCTAGTCGCACCCCAGCAACTTAGAAGCCAAAACAGAAAGAACAGTGCACTCCCACCATGTCTCTTTTTGGAGTTGCCTGCGACGACCGGACATCGACGCCCGTATCAGCCCCCGTGCTCTCTCGCTACTACTCGGACGCTGCGAAACTCAACTTCTAGACCCGAGGATCGCCCACCATGAAATAGCGGATTTAAATCACTCCCCGGACGCCATTTCACTCATTTCGTGATCCAGCTGAGCCCAAATGTCTTTTACGACGGAAACACATACCGAAACAAACAAGCCGTATGAAACGAGTTTTGTGTCTATCTCATCAGGTGCCTTTAGCGAAGCGACAGTGACCAGAAATATGCCGGCTACCACAAAGATCTTGTTGTAGGCATTAGAAGTTTTGATCAACCAGATGTCAAGAAGGAGAAACGCTACGAGGAAGCCGACCGACCAGATAGTGATATCCGGAAAGCCAATAGCTATCGGCAGTGCAACCGCCATTATTCCCATCACCACCGGAGCCGTTACTTTCAAAACAGCGGACAGCAATCTAGGAACCTTTGGGTACTTAAGGTGCCTGAGGGGTTTAGTCATTGACAAGCAGCTCCGTCAACCAAATTTCTTGGCGCGTTCCTCCAAAGCCGCGTGCATCCCCTGCTCGCGGACAGTCTTAAAAAACCCAACGTAGGAGTCGCTTTGGTGAAAGAACGTATCCAGATCCGCAGTGCTATAGGTCGAAGCTATAAGACCCATATTCTCGAACCATCGGTTTGTAGCGAGTTTCGATACACGAAGACCAACCTCTGCTGTTCGTGCAACATCAGCGGCCATCGCCATCGCCGCTGATGTCAGCTCCTCAGCTGGAACGACCTGGTTCACGAGACCAATACGTTCGGCCTCAATCCCATCAATCAACTTCGCAGTCAGAAGCAATTCTTTGGTTTTGCGCATACCGATCAGAATTGGCCAAAAAGACAACGTGACGGGAATCCCTAAATCTCGGCCCGCAGGGTGACCAAATCTGGCGTTTTCGGCAGCAACCACGAGATCTGCCATCGCAAGAAGCTCTCCCGCCCCCGACAAACAAGCGCCCTGAACTTCGGCAACGATTGGCTTTGGAAATTTCCACAGCCGCAACCAATATTCAAGAATTTCTGTCACGTCTTCGCGATCTTGGACTGCGTTCACCGGCCCCTCGAAATCTGCACCATATTGGGTGAGGATCCAATCATCGGGAGCTAGGTCATATCCGGCACAAAACGACCGACCGGACCCTTTGAGTAGAACCACCTTGACACTCGGATCACTTTTCGCTTGCTCGAACGCAACCTCTAAATCATTGAGCAAACTTCGACTCATAGCATTGAGCTTCTCGGGTCTATTCAGAGTTATCGTTGCGATTTTCTCCGAAGTTTCGTAGAGAATTTGACCAGAGTCTGGCACGGAACCTGCTTTCGTTGACGACACACCACGAATTCCATCAGGAAAAATAGGCGACGGCAATTTAAAGCCAACTGAGTTGACACATGGCGTAACGCAACTGTGTCGAAGCTCTCGGCCAGGGGTCATTAATCGAAAGAGGTTTTAGAGTGACTAATCACTCTAAAATTGTTATCATTTGGCTTCGTGAGCAGACCTGCCAAGCACACACCTGAGGCGATCCTGGCCGCAGCGCTCGGCGTATTTCACCGCCAGGGCGTGGGTGTTTCGATGGCTGACGTCGCGTCGGCAGCCAACGTCTCCAATGGGACCTTGTTCAATTACTTCGCAACAAAACAAGAACTCATAGACGAGCTGTATATCTGGGTCAAGAGCGACCTTGCTGAGGCGATTAGCGCAATAGACGAAGAGCTTTCGATTCACGAGCAAATGAGGCTTATCTGGGATCTTTGGCTCGAATGGGCATCCTCTCAACGCGAAGCCCACGCGGTCATGAATTTGTTACACCAATCAGGGCTGGCCAGCGAAGCGGCTCGCGTCAAAGGAAGCGAATTGATCGGCGGACCAATGCAGGTTCTCGGGACGGCCTATGCCACAGGTTTACTCGTTGACCTGCCCCTGAACTACCTGGTCTCACTGATCGAGCACCACTTTGACCAGGCCGTCGCTTCAGAACTGAATCAACGAGAAAGAGACATTGCCTTTCAGGTGCTCTGGAACGGCATAACCAATTAAACCCAACAACAACTATAGAAAGATCAAGAGATGACTCGTATCGGATATCAGATCCCCAATTTCACCTACCCCAATACCTCCGAGCCAGCGATTTTTGACTCAGTTGTCGCGCAAGCTAAAGCAGCAGAAGCAGCGGGCTTCGACAGAGTCTTTGTGATGGACCACTTCTACCAACTGCCCGGAATTGGGGCTCCAGATGAGCCAATGCTGGAGTGCTACACAATCCTTTCGGCGTTGGCTCAACATACAGAAAAAGTTGGGCTTGCCGCCCTGGTGACCGGCAATACGTATCGTCACCCAACCCTCTTGGCGAAAGCGGTCACCGCTCTTGACCATGTCTCGTCGGGCAGGGCGACTCTAGGAATCGGCGCAGGCTGGTTCCAGCTTGAACACGATTCGCTTGGCTACGAGTTCGGTACCTTTACCGACCGATTCGAGAAACTCGAAGAGGCGTTGCAGATCGTGATTCCGATGCTTAACGGCGAAAAAGTGAGCCTCGACGGTAAGCATTATCAAGTTTCCGACGCCATCAACTCGCCGCTACCTGTCTCTCGGATCCCGATCATGATCGGTGGAAGTGGAGAGAAGAAAACATTACGGATGGTCGCGCAATATGCAGACGAGTCAAACCTCTCAAGTGGCCCGATCAGCGAAATCCCACGAAAACTTGAGGTCCTTGAGGAGCACTGCGAT
This sequence comes from Candidatus Neomicrothrix sp. UBA814, assembly GCA_002296525.1. Classification (GTDB taxonomy): domain Bacteria; phylum Actinomycetota; class Acidimicrobiia; order Acidimicrobiales; family Poriferisodalaceae; genus UBA6944. Next base: position 11,944 of record DBIA01000033.1, read on the forward strand.
CGTCTGGGACGTGACCGGTCAGAAATCAAGGTGACCAAGCTGCAGATGGTTTGTGTCGCGCCGACCATGGAAGAAGCCGAAGAAGATTTACGCGAGATCGCCCAAACCAAGGGATGGTCCGATGAAATCATCGAAATGGCAAAGATGATCCTCATCTTTGGCGACCCAGACACCGTTGGAGAACAACTCCAAGCGTGTATGGACACTGGTATTGACGGGATGACAATAAATCTGCCTGCTAACGGCCACAAGCTTGAACGGATAGGCCTGCTAGGAGAAATCGCGTCAGCAGCGACCTCGGTCGGCTAGCGCTCCTCTAGCTGCAAGTCATAACCTTCTAAGTGGTAGCCAGTTAGGTAGCGGCGAATCCGAACGTGCGCATGGAGCGAACGATATTATTGAGCATCTAATGGCATGACTCGGCATCGCTAGCTCGGCAGGTGCCTGTGCGGGGGGATCGCAATGGACTATGACATCGTTATTCGAAACGGAACCATTATTGATGGAACCGGCGCAGAAGGCTTCGCCGCTGACGTAGCGATCTCGAGCGGTCGAATTGTTGAAGTTGGCGACGTAAACGGCAGCGCTCAAAGAGAAATAGACGCCCAAGGCCAACTGGTAACACCAGGCTTTGTGGACATTCACACCCATTTCGACGGTCAAGTTTGCTGGGACAAGCAAGTAACACCCTCGTCCTGGCATGGTGTCACCACCATCGTGATGGGCAACTGCGGAGTTGGATTCGCCCCGGTTCGCCCAGGTACCGAAAACGAGCTGGTAGAGCTCATGGAAAGCGTGGAAGACATCCCGGGAACTGCACTGCACGAAGGAATCCCCTGGGGATGGGAGACGTTCGCGGAATACCTGGATGTCATTGACACCCCTTACACGATCGACATAGCGGCCCAGGCCCCACATGTTGCTATTCGCCACTTCGTTATGGGTGAGCGCTGTTACGACGACGCTACTGCTGAAGACATGCAACAAATGAGTCACATCACGAAAGAGGCTCTACAAGCAGGCGCAGTAGGTTTCAGCACCAGTCGTTTCTACGGCCACCGAGATAAGGCCGGGAACCTCGTGCCGGGAACCAACGCAAGTAGCGACGAAATGATCGCTATCGCAGAGGCGTTCTCACATGTTGACCACGGAGCCATTGAAATTATTTCAGACCACCTAAAAACTGACGAAGAGCTGGAGTGGATCGAACACATGGCAAGGGTCACCGGTCGACCCCTAACCACCTTGGTCACCCCAGAAACCGGCGAGGAAATTTGGAAGCTGGCTGAACGCCTTAGAGCAGAAGGCGTAGAGATACGACCTCAAGCCGGAGCCCGACTCGCATCAATACTGATGACTCTTGAAGGCACGGTTAACCCGATGCGGCAGTTCCCGTCCTATGATGCGATCCGAGAGCTGCCGATAGAGCAACAAAGAAATCTCCTGCGATCTCCAGAATTCAGATCGAAAGTTCTTGCGGACGAACCCAAAGTCGCCCGAGATCGCGACACCAACAGAATGATTTCCTCCTGGGACAAGATGTTCGTGTTACCCGAAGATCTCTCATACGAGCCTGGATACGAGGATTCCCTCGAAGGAAGGGCGACCAGCGAAGGAATTTCCGTCCGAGAAGCATTGATGGACGCCATGGCTGATGGTCGCCCAATCCTCTACCTGTTTGGAGATTACGACTACACGGTCCAACCCCAGTTCGACTTCATTTCGCGAGACCAATCGGTATTCGGTCTGTCTGATGGTGGCGCTCATGTGGGAGTGCTATGCGACGCAAGCGTTCCCACCTACATGCTTGCTTATGCCACTCGAGATCGACAGAAAGGACCACAACTTCCCCTTGAATTCGTTGTGCACAAAATGTCGCAAGACACGGCACAGGTCTACGGATTCACCGATCGCGGTGTCATCGCAGAGGGGTACAAAGCCGACGTCAACATTATCGACTACGACAAAGTCCGCCTTCACGACCCAGAGATGGTCTTTGACCTGCCATCAGGTGGAAAGCGTCTCATCCAAAAAGCTGACGGCTACACCGCCACAATTTGCGGAGGCGTCGTCACATATGAAAACGGTGTCCACACCGGAGAGATGCCAGGTCGTTTAATTCGAGGCGGCCAAATCGAAGCGGTCTGAATCTAGATCCTCAGCGCCCCTGGCTAGTTGCTCAACCCAAGATATTGTCCGCCAGTTACTTTCAAGGATTCGGTACCGCTCAACACCTGATCGTCTATGAGGCATTATCTGACCTAGGGGATGTCCCCTTCCTTAACCAAGACGCCACATTATTTAGCTACGGTCAGATGGCGAAGCACAGGAGGGTCGACAAATGCCAGTAGGGCACATTGGTATCAACGTTTCGAACCTAGAGATTTCTTATTCCTATTACAGAACCCTCATGCCATACCTGGCCTACGAGCCATTTTTGGCAGAAGACGACCAGTTCGCGTTTCAGCCAGCCAAAAATAAGAGGGGTACGTTCATCTTCTTCTATCCAGGCCAAAACGGATACCACCCTGACTCTGTGGGATTGCAGCATCTTGCTTTTATGCTGCCCACCAGACTTAGCGTTGACGAAGCTACGGGTGTGGCAAGCGACCTTGGATCAGAGATTATTCACTCGCCACAAGAATGGCCGGAATATCCGCCCCCTTACTACGCATCTTTTTGGCGTGACCCTGACGGGATCATGCTTGAAGCGGTGTGCCATAAGTAGCGCTCAACATTCGTTCAATGGAGACACCACTTTTCGCATCACCAGGCAGGGGCCGTGAACACGCCACCTTTTCGGAATATCATGCGGCAGGCGCGCCAGAGTGACCTTTGTTGCCCTGGATCAGTAACAAGCGCGAACGGGCGCATGCAAACGGGTGTAAAGATGAGCGAAGCTCATAGTGGAGCACGACATTTGATCAGATGCGCACATTTGTTCGACGCAGTGTTGGCTCGCATTCCTAAAGACAAATGGGGCAACCAGACCTGCTGCGAAGGCTGGGCGATAACCGACTGTGCCTCGCACGCAATCGGTGTGATGGTGAATCTCAAACACAGAGCAATTGGGGCTGAACCGGTTGACTATCAAGACGGCTCGTGGGCCGGGCCTGACCCTTCAGCGTCTTGCCGCAAGCATCTTGATGCCCTGGTTGCAGCAATCCAAGAAGCCGATTTAGCAATGGAGTTTGACCACCCGATCTTCGGTCAAGTTAAGTTGGATGACTTTTTCGGAATGATGGCTTATGACCTCCTGGTCCACGCGTGGGACCTAGCCGACGCGGCTTCAATTGAGCACGGCATTGATGAAATCACGGCTGAAGTAGCTGTCGATAAGTCAGGTCATCTCAGTTCTCTGGTGCGATCGGAGGACTATGAATTCAATCCAGCTTGCGGCGATGGCGTCCTCGAACGATTGATCGAGTCAACGGGTAGAACACCCGTCAACGGCTGGTAGTAGGAGGGACGGTTCATATGACGAAACCGGTTGTGCTAGTGCACGGCGCATTCCACGGCGCCTGGTGTTGGGAAAGAGTCACCCCACTTTTGGACGACGCTGGGGTGCCATGGCACGCGATTGACTTGCCGAGTTGCGCAGACGCAGCGTCGGGAGCAGGAGTGCCTGAAGATAATGCGGCGGTACGAGAAGTTCTGGACGGCATACCTGGTGACGAGCCGGTAATCCTGCTTGGTCACTCACGGGGTGGAACAGTCATTACTGAAGCAGGCACCCACGCTAGAGTCGGCCATCTGGTTTATCTCACAGCGCTACTCCTAGAACAGGGAGAAAATCCGGGTAATCGACTTGGTCCGACGCTCGCAAATGCAACCGTCAAAAATCCTGACGGGACATGGAGCGCGGATATCGGCGCCGGGGCTGACCTGTTCTACAACGATTGCGACGGCAGCAGCATCAGCTGGGCTGCGAACAAGCTTCGTTCTCAGACAGTTGCCGTTGACACCAGAAACTCGAGTGAGGCATGGAGAACAACACCAGCCACCTATGTGGTTTGTGGCCTTGATAAGGCATTACTGCCAGACGCTCAACGGTCAATGGCACAACACGCGCAACACGTAATCGAATGGGATACTGGACATTCACCGTTTCTTAACCGTCCAGAGCTCGTCGCTTCGCTGCTAGTAGGGCTGAGCGTCAGCAGCTAATTAGCGCTCATCATGTCTGTTGCGGGAGATTCTTTGGAGTCATAACTATGTTTCGTGTTGCAAGACGTTTTGGATCCCAGCGAGAGAGGCATCTAGGCCCCGCCATCATCTGTTTGCTGGTTTTAGGTTGTTCCAGCGCTCCAACTGCTAGCCCTCAAGAAATACAAGATGATCGGGGAAGTGGGGTTAGT
>DBIA01000019.1 GCA_002296525.1 Candidatus Neomicrothrix sp. UBA814
TGGAGCTCATTGATGCCTATCACCAGGCGACTGGACGAGATACCAGCAACATGGATTTCTTCTTTGCTTTCGCTAGTTGGCGTTTGGCATGCATTCTTGAGGGAGTTCACGCTCGATACGTCGGCGGGGCAAATGTTGAAATCCCAGAGGAAGTCGAAATATTTCCACACAGCGTTGTACATCTTGCAGAGCGAGCGGCGACGATAATGAACATCTAGCCGGCTCTCGCTGCGGCATCACCGCCCCAGCTGAACTATCTTCGCGGGTATGAAGATTGATGGCGGATTAGGCGTAGACAGTGGTTTCGACGGAATCATGGATAAGTCCCGAGAACAAGAAGAAATCGGGTACGACGGTTTGTGGGTTCCTGAGACCAGTCACGACCCGTTCACGATGCTCCCTCTGATGGCAGAAGCAACCGAAAATGTAGAGCTCGGGACAAGCATTGTTGTTGGTTTCGCAAGAAATCCAATGGACCTGGCTTATAGCGCTAACGACATTCAGTTGATCTCCAAAGGACGATTTACTCTTGGTTTAGGTAGTCAAATAAAGGCTCACATCACTAGAAGATTCTCGATGGAATGGTCAAAACCTGCTGCTCGAATGCGGGAAATGATCCTTGCAACAAAAGCGATCTGGAATAGCTGGAACACAGGCGAGAAACTGGATTTTCGTGGCGATTTCTACCAGCACACGTTGATGACTCCCTTCTTCCACCCGGGCGAAAATCCGTACGGCGCTCCACGCATGGCACTAGCTGGGGTCGGTCCTTTGATGACCGAGGTAGCCGGCGAGACTTGCGACGTGTTTTTGGCTCACGGTTTCACAACCGAAAAGTATCTGCGCGAAGAAACCATCCCAGCTTTGGAACGGGGCGCTGAACGCGCCGGACGGAGCCTCTCTGATGTTGAAATCTCGGGTCCCCTGTTCGTCGTTACAGGCAACAACGAAGAAGAGCTCGAAAAAGCTAAGCAAGGAACGCGTCAGCAGATCGCCTTTTACGGTTCAACTCCGGCCTATAGAGGTGTTTTGGAATGCCACGGCTGGGGGGAAATGCAAACAGAACTCAACGCGCTTTCCAAGGAAGGAAAGTGGGTTGAGATGGGGAATCTTGTAGACGACGAGATACTCGATACTTTTGCTGTCGTTGGCGAGCCTGAGCAAATTGCTGAAGGCTTGAAGAGCCGTTTCGGTGACATCGTTCAGCGCCTGAGCTTTTATGCCCCATATCGTTCAGATGCCGAACGGTGGCGCAAAGTGTTTGCTGATCTAAAGGACGCGTAGATGCTTGCGGGTCTGCCCGGTTCTGTTGAGATCCGCGAAGTCGGCCCTCGTGACGGGCTGCAAAACGAATCAACGATCCCAGTTGATGAGCGGATCGCTCTGATAGATGCCCTGTCTGTCACCGGTTTGGCAGCGATCGAAGCCGCTTCTTTCGTGCATCCAAAAGCGATTCCCCCTATGGCCGGTTCAGCTGAAGTCATGCAGGGAATCACTCGTGTGCCAGGAGTTCGGTATAGGGCTTTGGTGCCCAATGAACGCGGAACGATGGATGCGTTAGCGTGCAACGTCGATGAGATAGAGGTCGTGATGTCGATCTCTGAGACTCACAACTACAAAAATCTCAACATGTCTCCTGATGATTCAGTGACACAAATCATCGATCTCACCGAGCTTGCCCATCAAGAGAAGACGCCCGTCGAAGCAATTCTCTCAACGGCGTTCGGATGCGCCTACGAGGGTGACATCTCTCCAAAGCGTGTCGCTCAATATGCTCGGAAAGTGTTGGATGAGGCGGGAGTCGATGGACTGTCATTCGGTGATACCAGCGGGATGGCAACCCCGCGAGTGGTTTCCGAGTTATTGGATGCCCTTGAACAAGTCGAGATCGATATTTCTCAGATAGGTCTACATTTCCACAACACACGCAACACGGGCTTGGCCAACATTATGTTCGCTATGCAAAGGGGAGTTTCACGTTTCGATGCTGCAATTGGAGGATTGGGTGGCTGCCCATACTCTCCTGGAGCGACCGGCAACGTGGCTACCGAAGATGTGGTGCACATGGTTGAGGATTCAGGGGCAAGGACCGGTATCGATCTCGATAAATTGATTGGCTGCGGGCAGCTAGCGGAGCAGCTCGTCGGTCGACAGCTGCCGGCGCAAGTCCTTCGGTCGGGTCCCCGCACCCGAACTGTTGCGTCATAGGAGCGGAAGTTAGGCGATGATTTCGCGCTGTCGCATGTCTGCGATTTGCTCATCGCTGTAACCAGCTACCTCTTGAAGGATCTGCTGTGTGTGTTGCCCTAATTCGGGTCCGGTTGAAGCTATTGCGCCTGGGGTGCGAGAAAATACGGGTACTGGTGCGGCCATTGGAACCTCTTGACCTAACACCTCATCTTCGTATCTTTTGATTAGTTCTCGGGCCGCGAATTGGGGGTCTGAAAGCATGTCCGGTGCGGTGAAGATTCGCCCATATGGGATCGCATGCTGGTCGAGCAGGGCCTCTAAGTCATCGACGGGAAAGGTGGCAGTCCACGCTCCGATAAGTTCGTCAAGTTCTTCTTGGTTGGCGCCTCGATGTTCGTGGTCAACGTAACGGGGGTCCTCAGCTAACGCGGGTTGCTGCATCGCTTCGCAAATACGTCCGAAGATTGCATCTGCGTTACCTGCGATCAATACATTTGCTCCATCTGCAGTGGGATACACGTTTGAAGGAGCAACTCCGGGGAGTATCGAACCAGTGCGTCCTCTGATATGGCCCCCAAGTTCGAAATCAGCGATAGTTGATTCCATCAAAGCAAAAACTGCTTCATAGATAGCGACGTCAACTTCTTGACCTTTCCCGCTGTTTTGCTTTTCGTTCAGAGCTGCCATGGTCCCAATCACAGCAAACAGAGAAGCGATTGCGTCGCCGAGACTAATTCCAGCTCGGGTTGATTGACGGTCTGGCCAGCCGGTGGTGTGACGAATGCCTCCCATTGCTTCACCGATGGATCCGAAGCCGGGATCGGTGGCTCTAGGGCCCGTCTGCCCAAAGCCTGAAACGTGGGTCATGATCAGGCCCGGATTTTCTGTCGCTAAATCGCTGTATCCAAGTTCCCATTCCGAGAGTCGGCCTGGGGTGAAATTCTCTAACACAACGTCGCTTTGTAGGGCGAGGCGGCGCACCACTTTCCTACCTTCATCAGACCGTAAATTGATCGCCACGGAGTGTTTGTTTCGGGCTATAGCGGGCCACCAATAACTGTTGCCGTTGGGGTCACAATGCCCCCATTTACGCATGGGGTCACCGACTGAGGGTGGCTCGATTTTGATAACTTCGGCGCCGTAGTCGCCAAGCAGCTGCCCAGCAAAGGGGCCTGCAATGAAGCTTCCGAGTTCGAGCACTCGAATTCCGGTTAGGGGGCCGCTCACCCTAGGAACCCAGTGGTGCGCAGTCGTTTCCGCAGTCAAGCTCTCCGGGAACTTCGGGCGCGGCCGGTCGATGCAAAACACCTGAGGTGGGAACAACCATTAGTTCTTCGCCTTGGAGCCTGCATTCAGCGTCGACAATCATTGAATAACCGTTTGGCTCATACGGAGGCCATAAGACAACGACGTTTGGTCTCGATTCGATGTTTCGCGCCGCTGTTTTACTTATGGGGCAGTAGAGATCGCCTTGCTGGAGCCGGAACGTCATGTGAGCTACGTGGGACGTATCGTCGTCGCTTACCGTAAGCAGAAACGCCGAGTTGCCGAACTTTTCGAGCTCTTCGCCGAGTTTGGTGGGATCGACAGGAATACTCATAATTCGAAGCCTAGGCTTCGCTGCGCACAAATAGAAGCGAGAGTTGCATGACCCAGGCGCACTGGTAGCTTGGGTGATCTTCGGGGCTATAGCTCAGTTGGTAGAGCACTTCCATGGCATGGAAGGGGTCAGGGGTTCAATTCCCCTTAGCTCCACTCCGAATCTCAATGTGGCCGTGTCAGGCCCCGAACTCTCGAGCACACTTCACTTACCAAGAATGATTCTCATTCTTAGTTGTATTCGTCTATAGTCTGAGCGCGACGAGAGGCAGCTACTGGGAAGAAGCTTTTTCGGTTGGACGTCCCCAGTCGAATCGACCGAGAGGGTGGTGGCCCCCGGTGGCTGTCTCTCGCCTCGCAATTCGTTCAGATTTAACCCCGAAAGCTTGAGTTAGCTGTCCCGAGGACTTTTTCGAGGTTCGAAAACTTTCGCTGACGGTTCACACTAAAGACTTGTTCGACTCGAGCTTCCTTACTTTGGCTAAGCCGCAACGTTCAGCGATCTTTATGAGCCACCAGGCTGCATCAAAATCAAACCATTTCGCTCCAAATCGCGCTGAAGTGGGCAGGCCGTGGTGGTTGTTGTGGTAACCCTCTCCAGAAGTTATTGCTGCCAACCAATGCAGGTTCGTCGCGCTATTAGCGTAGGGACGCCGACCGAAGGTATGACCCATGGCGTTAATCGCACCCGAGAGCAAAACGTAGGTAACTACATGGAAGCCGAAAGCTAGAGGGCCCTGCCACCATCCCAGCCAAAGGGAAAGCAAAACCGTTGAGATCAGCAGGCCGAGTGGGCCTTTGTCGAACATCAGTCGATCCCATTTGTCCGGAGCAAGGTCCTTACCCCACTTCTGAACTGTTATTGGATCGTTCGCGGCTCGTCGGTAAAGCCAGAAATTAGTCAACTGGACCTTTATCCAGCCAAGTTGAGCCGGTGAATGCGGGTCGGACTCTTCGTCGGTAAAAGCGTGATGCTTTCGATGGACTGCCGCCCACTCTCGAGCTTTCACTCCGGTGGTCAACCACAAGAAGAATCTCAAAAAGAACGCTACGCCAGGATTGAACCGAACGGCTTTGTGCGCAAGGGAGCGATGAAGGTACGCAGAGGTGGTAAGAGTCGAAACCTGGGTTACGGCAAAGCCAACGAGTAATGGGGTGATGATCTGCACGGTAATCAAAGTCAAAACTAGCCGACGAATGATCAAAGCAGAAGAGTTACGAATGCTTGAAGATCAAGTCTTTTCTTTTGGGTGAATTCTGAAAGACTGATGCGATGAACCAAGACGCCGAGGTTACGGTCGAGTATCAGAATCAGGTTGCGGTCGTTCGACTGAACCGCCCAGACAGACTCAATGCTTGGAACAACAAGATCTCAGCGGGTCTAGACGCCGCGCTTCAACAAGCCACAGAAGACCAAGCGGTTAGGTCAGTCATCATCACCGGTAACGGCCGAGCTTTCTGCGCTGGTGCTGACCTTTCAGGTGGCGGCGATACGTTCGATCCCGATAGGACTCGCGACCCTGACGATAGGAGCGAGGAACGCACTCCTCAGTTTTTACCAATCGATGTAAATAAACCCGTAATAGCTGCCATCAACGGCCCGGCTGTTGGAGTGGGAGCAACGTACCCATTGTTGTGCGATATTCGAATTGCCTCACAGAGTGCGCGTATCGGCTTTGTGTTTAACCGCATCGGCATGCTTCCCGAACTCGGCTCCCATTCTCTCTTGCCTCGCATCGTAGGATTTTCTAATGCCGCACAATTACTGCTAGGTGGAGAGATCATCGATGCGAACACCGCCCTGTCAATGGGCCTCGTTTCGCAGGTTTACCCCGATGAAGATCTTCTAGACCAGGCAATTGCTCTTGCTGAACGCCTGTCAGTGGCTGCACCAGTTTCAGTTGCGGCAAGCAAGAGGTTGCTTTGGGAAGGGCTATCACTCAGTTGGGAGGAAATGCACAACAAAGAGACGCCCATTTTCAACTGGGTTGCCCAGCAGCCAGACTCGGTTGAAGGGGTCACCGCGTTTCTTGAAAAGCGGACCGCAAATTGGAGCATGGACCCATCTAGCGACTTACCGAAGGAGTTGTTTGATTGATATGGCCGGATTCGATCATTTCGCAGTCGCATGTCAAGACCTAGATGAGGGAGTGCGTTACGTGGAGTCGTTGACCGGTGTGCGGGCGGCCCCCGGCGGACCTCACCCTGGAATAGGAACTCATAACGCTCTACTTTCGCTGGGCTCTGACGTCTATTTAGAAATCATCGCTGCAGACCCCAAACAAGGCGAACCTGAGTCACCTAGACCGTTCGGCATTGACGAACACCCTGGTCCCCGTCTGGCTGCGTTCGCTATTCACCCTGGACCTGGCGAAACTATTGACTCTGTAGCGGAGACCATTCGAAGTCACGGAACCGACCCTGGGCCTGTCATCTCCATGAGCAGGGTGAAGCCTGATGGCGAGGAAATTAGTTGGCGGTTGACGAGAGCCAGCAAAATAGGTCTGGTGCCTTTCGTCATCGATTGGGGCACTACACCAAACCCAGCGACTGTTACCCCTGGGGGATGTTCCTTGGTGGCAGTCGAAGGTAGCGATCGCGATTCAGCCGGCATCCGAGCCTTACATCAAGAACTTGGTCTCAGCGCCACTATCTCTGACGGACCTACGGCTATTCGAATCGTCTTAGAAACACCGAACGGAACTGTTTCTTTGTCTTAGCTGTCGGGTTCCCTACCAGAGGTGGATTCATTGACCCAAGGATGATTTTCCTTAGGTCGCTCAGCGATCATCGCAATGGAGTTGCATTGCTTTGGGAGTAGCCAGGTCACCGCTCGAAGGACTATCTCAGCGGGCTTCAAAAGTAATTTTCTGAAGTTCCAACCTCGAAGATCGGCGGTCTCATACGGCATGTTGACTCCATAGTGGAATTGAAAGTCATGCTCACCAGTCGGGTCACAGGATCTGATTGTTTTCTTGAATTCTCGTTCGGTCCATCGATAGATGTGGTTGGGGATGGGGCCATTCTCCAACCCTCCAGATAGACCGCCTTGGGCAGTCACAGCCTCCAATTCATATTGGGAGCTCAGCCGAAGGCGCACCGATGCGCGCATCAGCAGAGAGTCTCTTGCTTCGACTGCGATGACGCCTTTGGAGCACACTCGATACATTTCGGTTAAGGCGCGGTGCGGTGACGTGCAGTGGTGTAAGCCATCAACGACGATTACCCACTCGAAGGACCTGGGCGAATAGCTCAAATGTTGTGCGTCTTCGCAAGCCCACTGGAAGGGTTCTAAGTGCTCCGATGCCTCTACAGAATCGAGGTTAGTGATTGTGACGTTGGTAAAGCTGAGCGATCGAAAGAGTTCACGTTCGGCTCTTCCTCCTGCGACCACCAACAAGTTATTTGCTACATGCAGATGGCCCTGATCGAGGAGTTGTCTAAATACCTTGCTCACAAACTGGTCGCGCACTAGCGAGACGCTACACCCGCTGCCTTCTATCGCCTAGGGGTACACATATCGGGCGGGGTTAAGAGTTACTCTCGGCAATTGATAAATCGTTCGTATTGAGAGCATTGTGCCTTCCCTTTTCACTCGAGTAATTCAACCCATCTGCGCAACCGCGTTGCTCCTCACTGCGTGTAGCGGTGCGGGTACCAGTCTCCTATCGCGGCCTCCGACTTCATCCACTACTTCGACCGTTACACAGGCCACAACAATCCCACCAGCGCCGGCAACGACTACTACCACTTCGACGACTACAACTACAGAGGCTCCGTCGGTTCCCGTTGCACAGTTCACCGGTGAGGAGGTGAATCAGCCCTTGTCGCGGCCTGCGTTCTTAGTGAAGATCGATAATCATCCACTAGCGAGACCGCAGTGGGGTATCAACCAGGCTGATGTTGTCTTCGAGGAGCTAGTGGAAGGAAATATCACTCGTTTCGCGGCCATATTCCACAGTCGAAATGTGACAGATATTGGTCCAGTGCGCTCAGCGCGAACAGGTGATTTCCATTTGCTTTCTAACCTCAACACTCCGTTGTTCGGTAACTCTGGTGGAAATCCGACCGTGATGCGTTTACTCAACGACGAGGACATGATTCTTATAGGCGACACCAACGTTGGTCGCGCAGCGTATAGACGCAGCGATGAACGTTCAGCGCCGCACAATCTGCTTACAGGAACCGGCGAGATTTATGCGGCAGCGGACGGTCGCGGGGGTACTCCACCTCAGATGTTCTCCTACAGAGACGATGATGAGTCTTTGCCTCCATCAGCTCAACCGGTGGGAGTCATCGAAATTGACTATGGCGGCTACCAGATCACCTACCGCTGGGACGATGTTTTTCAGGGGTGGGCTAGAACACAGCAAGGCAGCGCGCACGTTGACTACGACGGGGTTCAGATTGCTCCCGAAAACGTGATAGTTCAATTCGTGAAATATGGGCAAAGTGTTGCGTACGCGGGCTCACCGGAAGTCAAAGTTGTCGGCAGAGGCGAAGCGTGGATCCTGACTAAAGGTCATCTAATTGAGGCCACTTGGAATCGACCCACCCCGGTCGACATCACCGAATTCAGAGATGCTGATGGGGCAACGGTGAAGCTGACAACTGGACGCACTTGGATTGCTTTACCTCGGATTGGTACTGCTTCGATCATCAGCGACGAGCAGGAATAACCGGTCGGTTATTTCGACTCATGATCGGTGACATAAATCTCTTGCCAGTCCAGTTGGTCGTCTTTGGGTAAGTGCTGGTTAAGTGCGTTCATGACTTCAGATAGCTCGGTACATTTGTCCGCACCTAGCTGTTCCCAGTGGCGCCCATCGAAGCTATCCGTGAGTGCTTCGACTCGTCTGCGCCCTTCGTAGCATTGCGCGGTTGCTTGATCGGCATCGTCTAGCCATCCTCTTGCTCGCAAGAGTCTTTTAGCTTCCTCTACCGCAGCGTCCGACCAGCCAGCTTCGTGTTGAATCCAGTCGACTGGCGCTTCATTTACTGCCACTTGGGTAATGACTGACTGGGGGCCGTCTAGCTCTTCTGTAGCTAACGCCAACAAATGTGAACCGCTTCTGTGTTCGCGCAACACGGTGCATGCTTGCCATAGAGCTAAATGGGGTTCATCCGGCCAAGGCAACGAGTTCCAACCCGAGTAAAGGGTTCGGCCGGTTCCCGAGGTCGCGGCAATTGCCTGTTGCGCCAGCTCAACAGCAATGGACACCTCTTGGGAATCAAATAATGAGCCGAGTTCGCGTCGCAGTGCTTGGTCCATACCTCGGAAACGAGCAGCAAGAATTTCGTTGGGCGTCGCAAAGGACCACGCATCTGGGATAGCTCGATGAATTCGATCTGGCGAATAATAAAAAAATAGGGATTGAACAGTCTCGGGACTTACAGCGCCAAGCGGGGCAACTCGAGTGGCGAAGTAATTCATCCAGAATCCCTTCAAGCCAGCTCGGGTTCCCTCTTCGCGAACCTCAGGTGCCCAGTAACACAGTTGGTGGTAGCGCTCTACTGACTCCCACATTTGACGCGAGATCGAAGTCATGATTGTCGGGCTAATACTTCTGAAGCCAGCTGTTCGAGTTCACCACTCCAATCCGCAGGTGCTTCAACTGGTCGGAGCAGGAATTTTGAGTAGCCAGCTTCGATCCAAGCATCGATGGTCTCATTGAGTGAGGCGGCTGAGGTAGGTATCAAATTTTCGGGGTCAACATCTGGCCTTCGTTGAACAAGAGCCTCACGAGCCGCCGAAGACAGAGGGCCACGACTATAAGAGAGATTGACCCCAAAGTGTTCCGGGTCCACTGCCCGGTTGAACTCCTGAGCAGCGTGTTGGACCGCTAGCTTTTTTTCGGCTCCTTCTTGGGGGGTTGATAATCCCGGGATGTACCCATCGCCTAAACGCCCTACTCGACTAAGGGCACTTGGGACCGCTCCGCCAAACCAAAGCTCCAAGGGCTCCTGAACTGGGAGTGGGTCAATAGAGGCGTCAACCAGTTCATAGTGTTCGCCTGAGTGCGTGACTGTCTCTCCGGCCCATAGGCGTCTCAACAAGGGCACCATTTCATCAATCATCGCCCCTCTGACTGAACGCTCCACTCCTTGAGCCGCAACTTCACCAGGGTCTGGTAATCCCAGCACGGCGATGAGTAAGAGCCTTCCGTTGGAGAGTCTGTCAAGCTGAGCTAGTTCTCTTGCGAGTCGCACGGGAGCCCTTCCGGGAAGAATCAAGTGGCTTCCGATTTTGAGTCGTTCTGTTAGGGCCGCAACATGTGAAAGCGCTACTAACGGGTCAAAGGAACCCGTGAGCATCGTCTCTGGTAACCAGATGGAATCGAAGCGGAGCCGTTCGAGATCTACGCATAACTGAACGAAATCTTCTAGCGGGAGGTCGTTTGATCCGCGACATGTGAATCCGAATCGGACTTTCATCTGTTCTCCACCAAAGCATCGATAGCGGTTTCAAATATCGTAGCCAGTGTGGTGCTGAGCTTTATAGATAAGGGCACGGTGTGAGCTTGTGCGAATTTCAACACTTCACGACTTAGTGATTGGTTGACCATCTATATCAAACTGAACTCGCGGGACGTCAGACCAAAGCCTCTCGATATCGTAGAAGGATCTCGTGTCGTCGTGGAATACGTGAACCACAAAGGCGCCGAAGTCCATCAAAATCCACTTCGCGTCCTCGAGGCCTTCGATCCTGATTGGGCCCGCTCCTCCGGCATCTTTGATCGCTGCCTCTATCTCTTCAGCAACTCTACGAACCTGTCGCACATTCGAAGAGCTAGCAATCAAGAACCAGTCGGTGATTCCTATGACGTCGCCTACGTCAAGAGCTACAAGGTCACTAGCTTGAAGGTCAGCGGCGCCTCTAGCTGCTGCCATTACTAATGGGGGTAATTTTTCTGCACTGAGGTCGTTGGTCATTTCGCAGAATTCTCACACCTTCTGTCCCTCGCAAGAGACTGCTGCTCTAACAAGAGCGTCAACGCGCAGGCCACTCCAGGTGATGAAGATCGATATAGCGCCGAACAGCACTTGGGATGTTATCTGCAGCAGGCGATCCTTCGCTCATAGACGATCTCACTTGGGAACTCGAAACGCGGATCGATTGCGCCGGGATCTTGTCAACCGACCAATTGGCTAACTCCGGCATGTCGTATCCGGGGCGATCGACTACTGCTATTCGTGTCAGACGACTAAGTTCCGTGGCGCGTTCCCAGGAGTCGATGCCCGCTGCAGCATCTGCTCCCATGATCAAGACGACCTCATGTCCGGCTTCTTGCAGTTGTTTAACGGTGTCTATCGTGTAACTCATGCCACCGCGAACAATTTCCAAGTCGCTCACTTCCAAACCGTCTGAGTTCTGGACTAGCAGTTCTGTCATCGCAAGCCTGTGACGAGCCTCCGTTACGGGCCGGTGACCAACTTTTTGCCAAGGCTGATTCGCTACTACCAATAGGGTCCTGTCGAGCTCCAAGGCATCCCGAGCCGCTATAGCAACGGCCAGATGACCTAGGTGCGGCGGATCAAATGTGCCACCGAATAAACCGATCCGTTGACCCATTCCCCCATTGTAGTTATAGATCGACTAGCATTTCGCCTCCCGATGAACTACTGTTGTTTGGTCTGTGATTCAGCCGGACCCCTGACAGACGTCCGCTTGCTGAAATGACATCACAGCCCCACCCTGACAATTAGTAATTGGCATGCGTAAGCACGGCGCTGCCTTCACGAGAAATTTGAAAGATAAACCAACAACACAACCTAGCGGCGCCCATACAACACTGCTGGCGCCCAACATCAAGTACTTCAGGTGCAGAAGTTTCGTGGTCTCGAGACCCCCCTCGAACCAAATAGATCCGGTCCCCCCCGGTGGAGATTATTAATAATGAGTGATTCAGTAGGTCAATATCTAAACGAAATCGGAGCAGTCGCATTGCTGACTGCCGACGACGAGAAGATGTTGTCAAAAGCAATAGAAAAAGGGCGTGACGCCCAGGTCGTTCTAGATGGCGAAGAAAAAATTACCGCTGCGGAACGACGCTCTCTACGAACAGCCGTACGTGAAGCCGAAGCCGCTCGCGACAGGTTCATTCGCGCCAACCTGAGACTTGTGGTGTCGATTGCTCGCCGGTACCCGCTACCGCCAGCAATGGAGCTTCTAGACCTGATCCAAGAAGGAAACCTTGGTCTTGAGCACGCTGTAGAGAAGTTCGACTGGCGCAGAGGGTTCAAGTTCTCGACTTATGCGACGTTCTGGATTCGGCAGTCGATAGGTCGAGCCCTGGATCAAAAGGCCAGCCTGATCCGCCTACCCAGCGACCGCTCCGCCAGCCTTCGTGCAGCTCTGCGCCACAGTGGCGGAGACAGCGACGGCCTCGATGATGAGAATGCATGGCTGCAACGCATTAGCACCCCCACTTCTCTCGACAAAAACATCGGCGATGAGGGCGACAGCACACTCGTTGACCTAATCGGCGACGATGCCCCTAGTCCAGAAGACCACGCGCTGGAAAGTGACCGCAAAGAAATGATTCGAGGCCTACTCGACCGGCTCGACCCCAGAGCTCAACTCGCGGTGGCCCGCCGCTTCGGTCTGATTGACGGAGAAAGTCACAGCTACCGTGAAGTTGGGGAAGAACTCGGCGTTACAGCTGAAGCTGCTCGACGACTCGTGAAACGAGCTGTGGACGAGTTACGCGAAGATGCTCTCGTCATCGTCGCATAGTGGCCTCAATACCCATTGACAATAAATCTGTTTGGCATTGAGGCCATCCAACCTGCACACTTAATATTGTGAATACCACCTGGCACCCCAACTCCTGGACCGATCACCCCGCTGGTCAGCAACCCGAATGGCCTGAACTTGGCGCGCTGGACGAAGCGCTACATGAGCTTGGCACGCGCCCACCTCTGGTTTTCGCCGGAGAAGCTCGTCGATTGACTGAACAACTAGCGCGAGTAGCAAACGGCCAAGCGATCGTGCTTCAGGCCGGAGACTGCGCTGAATCGTTCGATTTGAGCAGCGCAGATGCAATTCGCGACAAGCTGAAGGTAATCCTCCAAATGGCGGTGGTTCTTCAATACTCAGCAGGCCTTCCAGTAGTCAAGCTGGGCCGCATAGCAGGCCAGTTCGCCAAGCCCCGATCCTCCGGTACAGAGACCCGAGACGGCGCCACGCTACCGAGTTTCCGTGGCCACATTGTAAATGACATCACCTTTGACTCTGATTCACGAACCCCTGATCCAAACAGGTTGTTACAGGCCTACAACACTTCTGCCGCCACTCTTAATCTTCTCAGAGCGTTTACTCGCGGCGGTTACGCTGATCTACGTCAGGTGCACAATTGGAATCAAGAGTTTGTGGCCTCGAGCCCCGTCGGTGAACGATACGAGCGTCTCGCCGAAGGTATAGAACGAGCACTGCATTTCATGACTGCATGTGGGTTCGACACTGATCACGCGGCGATGCGTCAGGTCGAACTTTACACAAGCCACGAGGCCCTGCTACTGGGCTACGAACAGGCTCTAACCAGACAAGACAGCATTACGGGCGCTTGGTACGACTGTTCAGCGCACATGTTGTGGATCGGCGAAAGAACCCGCGAACTCGACGGTGCGCATGTCGAATTCCTGCGAGGAGTCCACAACCCAATTGGCTGCAAGATAGGTCCCACCTCTTCACCTGATGATGTGTTGGCTTTGTGCGAAGCCCTTAACCCGGGCCAAATTCCAGGCCGTCTGACTCTCATTAGCAGAATGGGGGCAGAACGGGTCGGCGATACATTGCCATCAATTTTGAGGAAAGTTACCGACGCCGGACACCCTGTTGTTTGGGAGTGCGACCCGATGCATGGCAATACCTACGAAACTGACAGCGGGGTAAAAACCAGAGACTTTGATGTCATCATGGACGAAGTTCGTCAATATTTCGAAGTGCATAAAGCTGAAGGGACTTGGCCTGGTGGTGTTCACTGCGAGTTGACCGGTGACTCAGTTACCGAATGTGTTGGCGGGGGCGATGCGCTTGCTGCGGACCAACTCAGTGACCGTTATGAGACTATGTGCGACCCGCGTCTCAATGGACGCCAATCGTTAGACCTCGCGTTTCATGTCGCTGAGCTTCTAACTGATTTTCGCTAGCTGTTATTCGTAAGCAGGGCCTTACGCCAAGTGGTCAACGAATCCTTCAAGCTGCCGTAGATTCCGGCATTCGAAAACGCCGTCGGTATGAGTTGCATATTCGGTGATAACCGAATCTCCGGTATCCCAATACGATTTTGGTTCGGGGTTGAGCCAGAAGACTGACCGTGCTTTTTTTGCGGTTTCCTTGATCACCCATGCGTTGGTGGCGTGGTAGTTATTCCGTGCATCACCGAGAAACATGACAGTTGATTTCGAATTAATTTCTGACCCGAAATTCTCCCAAAAAACGCCGAACGCGTGGCCGTAGTCCGAGTGACCATCAACCCAGACAACGTCGGCTTCTGTGTTAACGCGATGCACTGCGTTCGTGATGTCCTCTTCATCTTGAAACATGTGAGTTACTTCGTCGAGCCCATCGATGAATACAAAGGAACGAACTTTGCTGAATTGGTTTTGCAAGGCGTACACCAGGTGCAACGTGAAGCGGGCGAAGGCTGCCACTGAGCCCGAGATATCGGCGACAACGATAAGTTCTGGTTTATTCGGTCGTGGGTTCCGGAATCGAGGCTCAGCCGGAACACCTCCGTAACTCAATGACTGACGCACAGTCGCCCGAAAATCGAGTGGACCCTTCCGCTTGTGTTTACGTTTCCGGGCCAGTCTCGCCGCTAATTTACGGGTAAGGGGTTGTATGGCTTTGCGAATGTTCGCCATTTCTTCTCGCGACGCGTGCATGAAATCAACGTCTTCGGGCAACGGCTTCCGCAGTGTTTTAGCCATTGCTTCCACGCCTCGATCGGCGACCAATCTGCGTCTTATTTCTGCTTCGATCTCTCGCTTTAGGTCTTCGATTCGATTTTCAAATTCTTCGCGCTCGAGACGTTCCTGTAATGGAGTCATGTCACTATCTGAACGCTCTTGCGCTTCTTCCATGAGTCGATCCATCATGCCGTCTAGATCGAGGTTGCGAAGCGTTCGGTACAGGTAGTAAGTGCCTCCCACCGGGCGGCCTGGTTCCATGCCTGCAAACTGGGTGACGGCAGCTCGGGCCATGGCAGCCATCATCGCTTCGTCTGCGTTCATCAGCGCCCGAAACAGCATCTCAGCAATTTCTTCAGGGCTCATGTCTTCGGCTGAACCTTGACCGCCCATGCCTTTCATCTGCTGCGACATCCACTCTTCGAGGGAGTCTTCGTCTATTTCGCCCTCCTCGTCGACGACGTTGTATTCAGGTCCACGCAATGAGAAATAAACCTCAAAGACAGTCTCGAAGGCTTTCCAATGCTGTTCGTTTTTGACCAAGGTTGCCGCTAGCGCGTATTTGAAGGCATCGCGGTCTTCTATCGGTATGTGCTTGACAGCTTCCATGGCGTCAAGATTTTCCGTGAGCGAGACCGGCAGACCAGCGTTTCGTAGTTCGACGACAAAGCCGCTCATTAAATCAAGCATTGGCTTACCCTTCGACTGTTAGTTCCTTGGCAGCCTTCTCGATATCCGATTGGTATTTGAGAAGAATATGAAGGGATTCCTTGGCCTGTTCGACGTCAATGCTTTCGACTCCCAAAAGAACCAGGGTTCGCGCCCAGTCCAGTGTTTCTGAAACTGACGGGCTTTTCTTGAGTTCGATTTGTCGTATAGAACGCACTATGCGAGCTACTTGTTCTGCGAGGTTGTCGCTTATGCCATCCACTTTGGTGAGAACAATTTCTTTTTCTCGTTCAAGTTGTGGATAGTCAATGTGTAGGAAAAGGCAACGTCGCTTAAGCGCTTCGGATAGCTCTCGTGTGTTGTTCGAAGTTAGGAAAACTATTGGAATCTGTTTCGCTTCGATGGTTCCTAATTCAGGAATGGAGACTTGGTAGTCGGAAAGAATTTCGAGCAGTAACGCTTCGGTCTCAACTTCTACTCGGTCAACCTCATCGATGAGGAGCACTACTCTCTCTTCTGCACTGATGGCCTCTAAAAGCGGGCGTGTGAGAAGGAACTCATCGTTGAAGATATCGTCTTGGAGGTCGGTCCAGTCCTCGTTGCTAGCCTCTGAGCCTCGATCAGCTTGGATGCGCAGCAATTGCTTCTTGTAGTTCCATTCGTAGAGTGCTTTCGCCTCATCTAGTCCTTCGTAGCACTGGAGTCTGATCAGCCGCGCATCGGTCATGGCCGCGACCGATTTAGCTAATTCAGTTTTGCCAGTCCCTGCGGGACCCTCAACTAGTACTGGTTTGCCGAGTTTTTCTGCGAGGAAGACGACGCTAGCGATTCCGTCGTCGGCCAAATAGTCGACGTCCTTTAGTCCGTCACGGACAGACGCGAGGTCTCCGAACATTGTGTCGCCCATTTGGTTATCTCCTTGTCAGGTGCGGGACTTTGGGTCATCCACGAGTTTGACCCTGCCCATTCACGATGTATTTGGTGGTTGTTAGTTGCTCAAGACCCATTGGGCCTCGGGCGTGAAGTTTTTGTGTACTGATACCAATTTCGGCGCCGAAACCGAATTCTTCGCCATCTACGAACCTAGTAGATGTATTGACTAGAACGGCGGCTGCATCGACGCGTCGTGCAAACTCTTTTGTCGCAGTTTGATTGGAACTTATTATGGCTTCGCTGTGTCCTGTGCTGTGTTTATTGATGTGGGTTATAGCTTCGTCAATATTATCCACTATTCGAACACTCATTTTTAAGTCCAAATATTCTGTGGACCAGTCTTCTTCGGTCGCTGGTTGTATTGAGGGAACCAGGTCTCGGGATCGCTCATCTCCAACTAATTCAACGCCTTCCAGCGCGTTGGTTATCCGGGGCAGGAAGTTTGGAGCTATCTGAGAGTGCACAACAAGCGATTCTGCTGCATTGCATACCGAGGGTCTCTGCATTTTTGCGTTGACGATGACATTTGTCGCCAAATCTAGGTCTGCTGCTTCATCAACATAGACGTGACAGTTACCGTCGCCATCGATGACATAGGGCACCTTGGCGTTGTCGAGAATCGAATTTATTAGGGAGGGTCCGCCTCGCGGAATGAGACAGTCAATGTGGTCTCTGAGTTGCATGAACTCAATTGCTGCCTCATATGAGGTGTCGGTGACGAGCATCAGCGCGTCTTCCGGCAGACCTGCTTTCGTGATGCCTTCGCGTAAGGCTCGAGCGATCGCAATATTGGAGTCGATGGCAGCCGAAGAGCCTCTGAGGAATGCAGCGTTGCCTGATTTCAAGCAAAGTCCGAAGGCATCGCTGGTGACGTTGGGTCTGTTTTCGTAAATGATCGCCACAACGCCAAGCGGTACCCGTACTTTTTGGATCTCTAAACCATTGGGTCGAGTCCATTGCTCAACGATCTTGCCGATCGGGTCCGTTAGGGCCACAAGCTGTCGCAGACCTTCACCCATAGCGTCAACTCGAGATGTATCGAGGCGAAGTCGATCAATAACGGTGTCCGGCGTTCCTGCTATTTGTGCTCGTTCTATGTCTGCGCAATTTGCTTCCAAGATTTCTGATGTGGCCGCAACTAAACAATCCGCTCCGATTTTTAGAGCTTCATCTTTTTCTGCAGTCGTGATGTTGGCTAGGACCGCAGATGCCGCCTTTACCCGCGCACCCAGGTATTGCATTGACTCAGTGTTGCTTCTCTCACCTGGAACAGTCACTTTGGCAGGCTACCTTCCGATTCTCCCCGATACCTGTTCCTAATAGATCTCGCTTCTTAGTGCTCGTCGAGAATGACTAGATCATCGCGGTGGATGGCCACAGGGGAGACTCCCGCTGGTAGTTCTTCGGCCCGACTCCCTTTCCATTTATCCATGGTGTCGCTGTCAAACGCAACTAATCCCTTAGCGAACACTTCACCGGCCATAGTCACTATCTCCACTGCGTCGCTTTGACTATAGGTCCCTTCGGTTCGGGTAATTCCTGGGATTAGCAGCGATCCGCCACTGCGAGATAGTGCTTCAGCTGCTCCGTCGTCAATGGTGACTTGGCCATGAGGAGCCACAGCGAACCCGATCCACAGTTTGCGTGCTGCGACGCGAGCTTCTCGAGCTGGTACGGCTGTGCCGACCCCTGAGATACCCGCTATCGCTTCGGCGAGGACTTCCGGCCGGTCGGCAGCTGCGATCACTGTTCTTACCCCACTCCAGGACGCCATACGGGCCGCTGCCAGCTTGGAAGCCATTCCCCCACTGCCTCGGCTGCCAGCGGTGCCTGCGACTTCTTCGATGGCCTGGTCGATGGCTGCTATTTCTTCAATCAGTGTTGCACTGGGTTCAATCCGAGGATCTGCTGTGAGAACCCCCGGCGTGTCGGTCAGCAAGACGAGAAGATCGGCACGTAAAAGATTGGCTACTAAGGCGGCGATGCGGTCGTTGTCGCCGTATCGGATGGCGTCATCCGCGACTGCATCATTTTCGTTGACGATAGGGACAACGTCTAGGCGAAGTAAATGCTTGAAGGTGGTCTCTGCGTGGAGGTACTGGTTGCGGTCACGGAAGTCATGGGGAGCAAGAAGTACTTGACCTGTAGCCACGCCATGGGAGCCAAATTCCTCGCCGTACGCGCGCATAAGGTCAATTTGCCCTACTGCTGACAAAGCTTGGAGAATTTCAGGTTCGTCGGGGCGCGGAATTCCTAGCTTCTGCACCCCTGCGGTGATAGCGCCGGAAGTCACCACAACAATTTCGTGTTCTTGTGTGCGCGCCGCGACGACCTCTGAGACCAACTTCGACAGTGCGGACATGTTGACCTCGCCACTATCGCTGGTAAGCGACGAGGTCCCAATCTTCACAATGACACGCATCAGTAGTTCCTGTTCTTCTTACTTCAACTAAGTATCGGGTTCGTACTCAAATTGGAAGGACCCGATGATCACCACATCTCCGGCTGTTGCACCCGCGCGCGCTAGCGCTCGTGGAACTCGCAGTTGTTGCAGTCGCTCTTGAGCGTGGTTCATGGCGTCGATGTCGGTTAAGTCTGAAAGTGCTACTGCTCTTATGGCCTGTCTGCCAAGCACTTCGAAGGTGCCATCGTCATGTCTGATGACTTGGATTCCTTCGGGAATTGGTTTGTGTACTACGTACTGTGTGGGTTCCTCATCGGTCACTCGTGCTTGTTCGACAAGTTGCCGTAAGTCCCCGACAAGAGTGTCTATTCCTTGTCCAGTGACCGCCGAAATAGTCGGGCCAGCCCATGGAAGTGTTGCGACGTCTGATTTGGTTCCAATGACCATTCTCGGTCTGTCGAGCAGCGTCGCGTCGTAGTCTCCGAGTTCGCTGATCAGGATTTCTTCTTGCGTGCTGGGCGATTTGCCCTCTACGTCAGCCAAGTCCACCAGTATTAGTAGAACTCTTGCTCTTTCCACGTGACGTAAGAATTGATGGCCGAGTCCTTTGCCAGATGCTGCGCCTTCGATCAATCCTGGAATGTCTGCCACTACCATTTCGAAATCGTCATTTCGGCGCACGACCCCTAGGTGGGGTGTCAATGTGGTGAAGGGATAAGACGCTACTTTGGGTTTGGCTGCGGATATCCGCGAAATGAGGGTGCTTTTGCCGGCGTTAGGGAAGCCGACGAGGGCAACGTCAGCCATTAGTTTCAGTTCAAGGCGAAGCCATTTTTCTTCACCTATTTCGGCTTGTTCTGCGAAGGCGGGAGCCCTTCGTTTGTTGGACAGAAATCGGGCGTTACCTCGGCCGCCATGTCCTCCTCCTGCTGCGAGCCAGCGATCGCCTGCTGTCACGAGGTCCGCCAAGAGTTCACCGTCGAAATCTTTGATAACGGTGCCTTCGGGGACCTTGACAATCAGGTCGTCGCCGGTTCGCCCATGTTTTTTCTTTCCTTGCCCGTGCGTTCCATCACCGGCTCGCCGGAACGGGAAGTCTTTGAAGGCCAATAGTGAGGAGACATTGCGATCAGCTACTAGCCAGACATTGCCGCCGGAGCCGCCGTCGCCGCCGTCGGGTCCGCCTCGAGCCACATGTGCTTCGCGGCGAAATGACACGCAGCCTGCTCCTCCATCTCCGCCTTTAGCGTGGAGATTGCATTCGTCCACGAATCCCGTCATAGATCTTGAGGATACGTGTGCAATGCCGGTTCACTGAAACGGAAATTGAACGAGAGCTGGAATTCTTGCCGGATTAGTGAGTTAAGGGGCTGGCGATGTCAGTCGGTTACAACGTCAACGAGTCGTCGCCCTTTACGAAAACCGAATTCAACTACGCCGTCGCTGGTGGCAAAGAGTGTGTCGTCTTTTCCGATTCCCACGTTCCGTCCGGGATGAAATTTCGTTCCGCGTTGACGAACGATTATGCCGCCGGCGTGGATAGTTTGACCGGCGAATACTTTGACTCCGAGTCGCTGGGCGTTTGAATCGCGACCGTTCTTGGTGGAACCGCCGCCCTTAGTCTTGGACATTTCAGCCTCTCACGATTTCTGTTATTTCGATGGTTGTGTATCGCTGCCGGTGGCCCCATCGACGCCGATTGTTGGTTTTGTTCTTATAGGTAAATCCGCGAATTTTTTCGCCTTTGGTTTCGCCCACCACACGAGCCGTGACAGATGAGCCCGATAGTTCGTCGTCGGTTGACATCACGGCGTCATCATCAACTAACAGAATCGGGTTGA
Source organism: Candidatus Neomicrothrix sp. UBA814 (assembly GCA_002296525.1). GTDB lineage: Bacteria > Actinomycetota > Acidimicrobiia > Acidimicrobiales > Poriferisodalaceae > UBA6944. The sequence goes on from DBIA01000019.1 coordinate 20,551, forward strand.
ATGTCACTTCGCTACCTTCATCGGCGTGCAGAAGTTCGACGTTGAGAACCTGACCGGTTTCTACTTTTTCTTGTTTGCCGCCTGTGGCGATTACCGCGTACATAAGACCCTTCATGCTACCGGGTGTGGTGGTTGTCACAAACCGTTACTTATGGGTCAAATCTTAAGAACCGCCTGGTGAAGTTCAACTCCCCGACCGTCGCAATGTTCACAGGTGTCACTCACGGACTCCAACAGACCTTCTCCTGTCCTTCTGCGGGTCATTTCGACGAGGCCCAAGTCTGAGATACCTGATACTTGAGTTCGTGTTTTGTCTCTGGCAAGCGCCTCTTCGAAGGCTTTGATGACTTGATCTCGGTTCTTTTTTATCTCCATATCGATGAAATCAATGACGATGATTCCTCCTATATCGCGTAGGCGAAGCTGCTTCGCGATTTCTTCGGCTGCTTCGAGGTTGTTGCGAAACACCGTCTCTTCGAGACTGGATTTGCCGACGTTCTTGCCTGTGTTGACGTCAATAACGGTGAGAGCCTCCGTGTGATCGATAACCAGAGATCCTCCAGAGGGGAGCCAAACTTTTTGGTCGACTGCTTTACGTAGTTGCTCTGCGACGTGGTACCGCTCGAATAAGGGGAGTGATTCTTTGCTCGTGTCATGAAATTCGATGCGGTCAGCGAGCGCTGGGGTAACAGTTTCCATGTATCCCTTAACCTGCTGGAAAAGCATCGGATCGTCGATTACGACTCCCCGGTAGTCTCTGTTGAATTCTTCGCGGATGACCCTGACAGCTAGTTCAGGTTCTCTGAACAGCAAGCTGGGGGCTTTCGTTGACGAAGAAAGTTCGTTGATTTGTTGCCATTGGTCCAAAAGCCTTCGAACGTCACGTTCGATTTCTTCGGCTGTGACGTCTTGGGCTGCGGTTCGAACTATGACTCCATGTTCGGCTGGCTTTACCTTGTCGAGGATATTGCGGAGGCGTCGACGTTCCCGGTCTCCTAGACGTTTTGAAATGCCATATGTATCGCTATTGGGGACGAGCACTACGAAACGCCCAGGGAGGCTGATCTCGGTGGATAGTCGAGCTCCTTTGTGCGCAATGGGATTTTTGGTCACCTGACAGAGAATCGATTGTTGTGCGGTCAAAAGATCTTCGATGCGCGCTTCGCTTTGCGACCGTCCGAAACGCGATTTAGGTGTTCTTGTCTTTTGCTGTCGTTGCTGACGGTTGCTGGCCTCTACATCTTCGCTGTCGTAAGTGACGTCTCCGCGGTACAGCACAGCATTTTTGGGCGTTCCAATGTCAACGAACGCTGCTTCCATTCCAGGAAGCACATTTTGTACCTTGCCGAGATAAATATTTCCGTGAATTTCGCTGACGTCATCGGCTGGGTGACTGACGTAATGTTCGATCAGGGATCGTCCCTCTAGCACCGCTATGTGAGTCACTCCCTCATGAACGTGCACCAGCATCTGGTATCTGCCGACCGGGCGACCTTTGCGCTCTCTTCCTCGTCGCCGCTCCAGTTGTTCTTCATTAAGGTTGATTGGCTTGTCATCGATAATTGCTTCGACTGGTTTGCCTGGCCCCGCGGTGGAGCGTGGTTCAACCGATTTTCCTTTTCCTCTGGCGGTCCGACGTCGTCGTTTGCGTTCTGACTTTTGAGCATTTTCACCCTGTGCGGATCCGGAATTGTTGCTCTCTGGTGACGCTGGCCGTGAATCGCCTACCTGAGGTGCACGTTTGGGGCCTTCCTGTCCAGATTGAGGTTGCGGAGGCCGTTCGGTTTCATTCGAGCGAGTGCTTTTTCGTTTGCGGGGAGTAGTTGCTTCTCGGCTCGGGGGCGCAGTCACCCCGGGCAGGGTGCGGGTTCGGTTTTTTGACTTTTCTGGTCCACCATCACCGGCGGGAGTGTTGTCGGGGGCGTCAGAGATGATTCGACGCCGGCGAACTGGTGCGGGGGTTTCAGAATCTGTGGGTTTGTCTTCGGTCATTACAAAATTTCCTTAGGTGGTAATTGAATTTGACGGCGTTAACGGTTCGATTCGTTGGCCGTCGGTTTCGATCCATTGATGTGTGCGTTTTGCGACACCAAGTTCGGCTCCAGGAGCTAAGACATCGACGAGTTCGCTCGGTCTAATGACTCTCGGTTTTGCGGAAAGCTCCGCTACAACTAGTGGCCCTCGTTCCGACTCGCCGTCCAGTCGGAGTTCATGAATGCCATGGCGAATGTCTTCTCGCACTATTTCGTTTTTTTTCTTTCGGTCGACTTCTATCACTGAGCTGTTGAGCGCTGTTTCGATGGCATTTTGAACGCCATCGGTTTGTGCTCCGACTATGTCGAAGCTCCACCCACAACTCAGTACGGCTTCTTGCAGAGATCCTTTACTTTTCGGCTCAATGGTCAGGGCGACAACGTCAAAACCATTTGGTAGGGCTTTATTTAATGCATCTTGCAGTTCGGTTGGGTTATGCGCTTCGCCTTGGCCCCATCCGGTGCAAAATACTGTTTGATCTTGAACGAGGTCTGGGTTGAGGGGCACGTCAAGATATTCGGCTTCAGATTCGTAACAAGTTGGTAACGCCAGTCCGAAACTCATTCGTAGCCTGGGCGAGAAACCTTCGCTGTAGGTGACTGGTATACCGCAGCGCCGCAGTGCTCGTTCCATGATTCGTGCTACGTCTCGGTGACCAACGAATCGAACTTTTCCTAGTTTTGAAAATCGAATTCTCAGCCGCATCTAGCTCTCCCACCCTGTGAGGTGGGAGCTACACGGTGACCTTCTAAGGAGCGCATCATTGTGAGCCTCCTACTCCCGCTCTTGGGCGGAGTTGGACCGGCACTAAGTGGCCGGTAGCTAGGTCTTGTCCCGTGCCTTGGCTTCCACCGTTGGGTGGAGCTGGCGACGCAACAACGTGTTCGATCCCGTATTCAGTGCAGGCACCGCAGTCGTAGCATGGGGTCCATCGGCAATCTTCGATGCCGTAACCTCCTAGTGCGTCCTGCCAATCCTGCCATAGAAAATCTTTGTGTAAGCCGGCGTGAATGTGATCCCATGGGAGCACTTCACCCTCGTCTCGATGACGGTGCACATACCAGTCAATGTCTAATCCTGAGGCGTCCATAGCTTCTTTCCAGAGTTCCAAGTTGAAGTGTTCACTCCATTCTTGAAAGGTGCCTCCTTCGCGCCATACATGTTCAATGACGCTGCCGACGCGACGGTCGCCTCTGCTTGTGATTCCCTCTGCTGTTGAGGCTTCGGGTGAGTGCCATTTGAGGTGCACGCGTTTGTTTTTTCGCAACCTGTTGCGGAGTAGGTCGACTTTTCTTCGCAGTTCTTCGGGTTGGTTTTGGCCGAACCACTGGAAAGGTGTGTGTGGTTTTGGAACAAATCCGCCTAGGGAGACTGTGACTGATGCCTTCTTGGTGTACTCCAAGCCTATTTGTACGCAGTTTTCGGCGAGGTCTGCGATAGCGAGAGTGTCGTCGTCCATTTCTGAAGGAAGCCCTGTCAGGAAGTACAGCTTTACTCGATGCCAGCCTTGGCTGTAGGCGGCGCGCACTGCTTCGTATAAATCTTCTTCGGTAATGAGTTTGTTGATGATTTGTCGCATTCGCCATGAACCCGCTTCGGGTGCGAATGTGAGCCCTGTTCGGCGGGCCTTGGACACCTGCGCAGCTACGCCGACAGTGAATGCGTCGACTCGGAGGCTTGGTAACGAAACGCTGACTCTTCCGCAAGTACCTGGATCATCGATTGTGTCTGCCACGACGTCTTCTATGCCGCTGAAGTCTGCCGTGGACAGCGAAGTTAGGCTCACTTCGTCGTATCCGGTTCGTTCGAGTCCCGCAGAAATCATTTCTCGTACTTGACTAGCTGGCCGTTCGCGAACAGGCCGAGTGATCATTCCCGCTTGACAAAATCGGCATCCGCGTGTGCAGCCTCGGAAAATTTCTACGTTTAATCGATCGTGGACCACTTCAGTGAGTGGAACTAATTGGTTGCGGGGGTAGGGCCAGTCTGCCAGGTCGGCAATGGTGCGCTTGGAGATATTGGCGGGGATGTCATTGTGTCGGGGGGTTACTGCGAGAAGGTGTTGATTGTCATACGTCACGTCGTACATTGCTGGGACGTAGACCCCGGGTATGAGCGCTAGGGCGTGAAGGATGGCCTCGCGACTGCCTTTAGGCTTTCCGCTTTGTCGCCATTCTTGTACTTCTTCGGTGATGTCTGCGATGACCTCTTCGCCGTCACCCATGACGAAAAAGTCAACGAAATCGGCTAGGGGTTCTGGGTTGTAGGCGCAGTGTCCTCCTGCTCCTACAAGCGGGTCAGCGTCACGTCGTTCCGAAGCTCGCACTGGAACCCCTGCAAGGTCAATGCAGTTGAGAACGTTGGTGTATACGAGTTCGGCTGAAAGGTTAAATGCAATGATGTCGAACTCGTTAGCTGGACGGTGGGTGTCGACAGAGAACAGCGGTACGTCAGCTGCTCGCATTTGGGCTTCCATGTCTGTCCAGGGCGCGTAGGAACGTTCGGCGAAGGCATCTGGCCGCTCGTTCAGGAGTTCATACAGTATCTGCAGGCCTTGATTTGGTAGTCCGATTTCGTAAGTGTCGGGGTAGGTCAGAAGCCACGATGTGGCGTCAGGCTTGTAGATATTTGCGTTCGCTCCGTCCTCGCAGCCGATGTAGCGGGCGGGCTTTTCCACCCTAGGGAGGACAGGCTCGAGCCGGGGCCACAGCGAGGTCATTTGAAGCCTGATGATACCGCCACGGGCTCGCATTTCCAGACCATCAGCGGCTTTGTTCTGGGTTACGCCAGATGTTTTCGAGCGCTGATGTTAATAACTAAGCCAATTAAGCCGAAAGCTACGACGGTCGAGGAGCCGCCATGGCTGAGAAATGGAAGCGGAATGCCGGTAATTGGCATGATGCCCATGGTCATCCCAATGTTTTGGAAAATTTGGAACGTGAACATAGATAACGCTCCTACACATGCGAAGGTTCCAAAGAGATCTTTTGAGGATCGGGTGACGAACCACATGCGGGCGAGCATGTAGGCGTACAGCAATAAGAGGACCGTAATTCCTATGAATCCGAACTCTTCACCCAGTGCTGTGAATATGAAGTCGGTTTCCTGTTCGGGTACAAGGTTGAGGTTTGTTTGAGTTCCTTGGAGCCAGCCTTGCCCTCGTAACCCTCCCGCTCCTATTGCTATTTGCGATTGGTTCACGTTGTAGGAAGCGCCCTGCAGGTCAAACGTTGGGTCCAAGAAGGCTGTAAGACGTTGTTCTTGAGTTTCTCGTAAAAGTGCCGGCCCACCCAGGTTGTCGCTGTTGAACATTCCTATTACTACGACGATGCCGATAAGGCTGGTAACGACTATGTGTTTTAGCTGAGCTCCAGCTACGAGCAGGACACCCATTCCTATGGCGACGAACACCAACATGGTTCCTAAGTCTGGTTGGAGGTAGATCAGACCTAGGGGAACAGCCAGCATAAGGAACGCGTTGCCAAGGGTGACGAGTCGAAGGTTTCCGTCCTTGTTTGCGACAAATGCTGCGAGCGCAATTACGACCGCAACTTTGGCGAATTCCGCTGGCTGAATTTGAAATGTGAGGCCTGGCAATTCGTACCAGGCTCGTGCTCCGTTTCGTTCAACTCCGAAGAACAAAACCCCTACTAAGGCCAGCATGACTATCAGGTAGGCCTGATTCGCGAAATCTCGATAGAGCCTGTAGTCCAAGAAGGTTGCGCCAATCATTACGAGTATTCCGATAGCGACAAAAAGGATTTGCCGCTTGGCGTAGGTTGCTGGATCCTGTCCGTTGAATTCGAGCACTCTCCATGTTGAGGAGTAGTTCAATGCAACACCGATGAGGGCGAGCAGTGTTGCTACGAGACCGAGCGAGTAGTCCGCATATCTCAGGGGTGACCGTAATTCTTTTCGAAGCGGCAGGTTCATTGGCTACGCTCCTCAAGGTCGGGGACACCGTCACCGTCTACGTCTTCGGGGTTATTTGCGCGCGGTACTTGGATTCCCCAAGGGCAGCCTTCGGGGACGTAGCTCGTAAATGCGTCGTAGCCTCGGAGGGCTTCTGGTATTTCGGGGCATTCGGGTCGTGGGGGAATAAACGCAACCTGGGGGTCAGGCCACCGCTGTTCATATGCCCGTACGGCTTCCAGGATCCGTCGGGCTACGGGAGCGGCAGCCTCACCACCGAAACCCGCTTCTTCCATGACGACAGCTACGACGTACCGCGGATCGTGTCTGGGGGCCCAGGCGACGAATACCGCTGAGTCTTCTTTTTTCCGTTGCAGGACCGGGTTTTTCCCTTCTGCTTGAGCTGTTCCTGTTTTTCCCGCTATCGCGTATCCAGAGCTGTCGTATCCCTCGAATGCTCTCCAAGCGGTTCCTCTTCGCGCTTTACTTGTTACTCCATGTAGTCCTTCGCGCACGACCCCTGAGCCTTCGGGGAATTCAGCTATTCGCTGGATTCTGGGGTCGAAGTCGATTACGGAACTCCCAAATCGGTCTTCGCTTCGAGCGACCACTTTTTCGACGATGTTTGGGCTAAATAAGGTCCCTCCGTTTGCGAAGGCTGCGTATGCGTTGGCAAGTTGGATCGCGGTGACTGAGACAAAGCCTTGACCGATACCTGTGTTGATGTTGTCTCCAGGAAGCCATTGCGTTGATTCGCCGTATGGGTTGTAAGCATCGGGGTTTGATTCGAACAAAGCTTCTTTGACGTCGCCGTCTCCGATTCGGCCGCTTTTTTCGAACGGCAGTTGAATTCCTGTTTGGCTGCCGAATCCGAGGAGTTTGGCCATGTCTTGTATAGCCCATTGCTCATCTCCTCGAATCCAGTAGAGGTCATGTGCCACTTGGTAGAAGTACGCGTCGCTTGAACGAGTAATAGCCGATGACAGATCTACGATTCCTAGTGGTGCCTTGTCTGCGTTGTAGAAAGTGCACCGGCCTGTGCATCCGTATTTGTCGGGGATTTGGAAGTAGCCGACGTCGTAGAACGCTGCCCTGGGTGAAATGAGTCTGGCTTCCAGTCCGGCCAGAGCGGTGACCAGTTTGAATACCGATCCGGGAGAGTAGAGGCCTTGTATGGCTCTGTTGTTGAGAGCTCCGGGTGCGTAGGGGTTTTCGAATACTGATTGGTACTCGAGTGCTGTGATTCCGCCGACCAACCAATTTGGATCATAGGTGGGGTGTGATGCCATGGCTAGAACGTCGCCGTTGCGAAGGTCCATGACGACTGCAGCACCACCGATTGCAGGGTAGAAGAAGCCGCTATCGTCGCTCACTGTTTTTCGGGCTGCTATGAGTCCTTGACGTAGATAGGACTCTGTTGCTGCCTGGAGATCTGCGTCTATGGACAGGTAGATGTCTGAACCAGGGGTTGGGTCTGTTTGGCTGAGGATCCGATGCACGCGTCCCGTGCTGTCAACTTCGAGTTCGGTTCGGCCTGGTTTGCCGTGAAGATCCCCTTCGAAGATTTGTTCAATGCCGGATTTGCCGACTCGTTCCGATGGTAGATATCCCATCTGCAGTAAACGATCTTCTTGACCCCGCGACATGGCTCCGACATATCCGACGACGTGGGCTCCTATTTCATTTTGGGGGTATATCCGGCTCATCTCCCATTTCGCTTCAACGCCTGGAAGCGATAACTCTGAGACGCGGAGTAAGCCGTATTCGTCGAGGCCGGTGGCGACAACTTTCGCTGCTAATGGGTGGGTTTGTTGATTCTCTAGTCGTGATTTGAGCGTTTCAATGGGTATTTCGGTCAAGGTAGATATTTGCTCGAGAACAAAGTCGATTTGGCCAGGCGCGTAACGTGATTGATTGACTGTTATTACGCCGCTTCGGATGTTGTCGGCGAGGACAACGCCGTGGCGATCTAGGATTCGCCCGCGCGTTGGCTCGGCTATGACTATTTCGACGTAGTTTGCCCGGGCTTTTTCGGATAATTCGTCAGCGGTGAGCACTTGTAAGTACCACGCTCGAGTGAATAGGGCAGCGAAGAGGCCGATGATGAGGATCCCTAGGAAGGCTAAGCGTCGGTTCAGTTGCTCATTCATTGATCTGTACTGACGGCAGGGGGAAGGCCCAGCGTAGAAGCGGGTCGCTGAATGCGGTAATCGGTAGTGATGCTCCGGCGGTAACGAGCGCTATGGCGCCTAGCTCTCGGCGTGTTACGTACTCAAGACCAATGAGTGCTCCAATGCACGCAAAGATTGTGGTTGTTGTTGCTGCGAGAAGTGCTACTGCTAGGGCTCGGGTGGCCATGTTTCGCTCTACGATTTGTGACGAGATGGTGCCCGCTGCGTATCCAGCCAAGGAAAATGTGAGTGCGGTCATTCCAAACGGTGTGTGGATTACCAGGTCGATTGCTATACCAACCAGGAACCCGGTCAGGGCACCGTTTGGTGCGCTGAGTCGGAGGGAGATGAGCAGGACTGCTATTAGGGGTAGGTCGATTACGTAGCCAGCCACTCGAAAGTGCGGTATCACCGCTATTTGGATGAGCAGCACTGTGAACAGGATCGCTGCAAGACGCGAGGTGGCTCGGCTATCAAAGGTCATTGTCGTGGCTCTTGCTGTGTCGTCGTGGGAGTGTTGTCTTGTGGTACCCGGTCGACGATGACAGGTTCGGGGGCTTCGGGGTAGAACAAGAGCACTTGAACCCAACGCAGCCTGTCAAGATCGGCCGCTGGATGTACCGTGATGCGTTGCGTGCCCTGCACTGCGTTAGGCACTACGTCGACTACGGTGCCGATGAGTAGCCCTTCTGGAAAAGTGCTGCCCTGAAAGCCGCTAGTGACGACTGTTTCTCCAGGGATAACGACGGTGTCTAATTCGATAAAGCTGACCTCAAGATCTTCGTTTTGTCCTCGCCCTGACGCAATCCCGTCGTCGCCGGATCGAACCATTCGCACTCCCACGTCAAAGTTGGGGTCGGTCAATAATTCGACCTGTGAGCGTGTTACCGAAACGGCTGAGATTCTGCCGATCACACCCGCGCCAGTTTCTACGGGCATACCCATTTCGATGCCGTCTCGTGAGCCTTTGTCTAGCTCCAAAGTTCGCTGATAGTTCGAAATTGGCGCGTCTATAACTCGAGCTGTACGACGTCCAACTTGAGCAGCTCGATCTCTGGCTCCGAGCAACGAAAGTAATGCTTTTCTTTCGCGTTCGATTTCTCCGACTTCAAGTACTGAGCTTTGAAGCTCAGCTATTTTGGCTCTGAGTAACGCGTTTCTAGCTTCGAGGTCATCGTAACTAGTGACTGCTTCCCAAGCGCCACCTACGGGCTCAAATATGCTCGACGATGCTGAGCGTAAGGGCCCTAAGACGTCGAGCACTGCACCCCGTGCGGTGTCTATGACCCCGCCTTCGCTTCGCATATCCATGGTGATGAGAACTACCGAAGTGATTATGAGTAACGCCAGGCGGAGCCGCGAGGTTCGGTTTTTCCGAAAATTCGAACGACGAAACATGGTCGGCTCCAGCTAGTACTGGTTGCCTGAGGAGAAGAGCACACCTCTCAGCACTTCGAACTCTTCAAGGGCCTGACCGGAGCCTCTCGCTACTGCATACAGTGGATCTGCTGCAATGCGAATCGGCATTCCAGTTTCGTTTGCCAAGCGCTGATCTAGGCCTCTAAGGAGAGCCCCTCCCCCGGCGAGCATGATGCCTTGGTCCATGATGTCGGCTGCAAGTTCGGGCGGTGTTTGGTCAAGAGTGAATTTGACCGCGTCGACTATTGAACTAATGCCTTCTTCTAGTGCTTCCCTCATTTCGACACTGCTAACGGTGACAGTTTTCGGGAGTCCGGTAACCAGATCTCTACCGCGAATCTCAGCGTACATTTCGTCTGGCATGGGCCAGGCAGAGCCGAGAGCAACTTTGACTTCTTCTGCTGTACTCTCACCTAGAGCTAGGCTGTATTCCTTTTTTACGTATTGGGTTATCGCGTCATCGAGAACGTCTCCACCTACGCGCGCTGACTGGCTCGCAACCAGGCCGCCAAGAGAAATAACCGCAACTTCGGTAGTCCCTCCCCCAATGTCGACGATCATGCTTCCGTGGGGGGACTGGATGGGTAGCCCTGCGCCGATGGCCGCCGCCATCGGTTCCTCAATGATGAAAGCCGGTTTCCGTGCGCCTGCGTATTCGGCTGCTTCTTGCACCGCTCGTTGTTCGACACCTGTGATACCGGAAGGCACACAGATAACCATCCTGGGTTTCGCCCACCGACTTCCAGATATTTGGTCAATGAAGTAACGCAGCATCTTTTCACAAACGTCGAAATCTGCGATCACACCGTCTTTGAGAGGTCGTATCACTTGGATATGAGCTGGGGTTCGTCCGGCCATGCGTTTGGCTTGATGCCCGACTGCCAGCGGGGTGCCGTCTGTGACGTCGATAGCGACAACCGAAGGCTCGTCTAGCACTATGCCTCGTCCGCGTACGTAAACGAGAGTGTTGGCCGTTCCTAAATCTACGGCGATGTCTCTACCGGTAAAACCTCTGACCCGTTTCGCGCTTTTCATCTCAGCCGTCCCTGTCGCACCACGGCACGCTCTACCTGCTCCTCAGATAGGGCGATGCTTCGGATGGCTGGGCGGGGGGTCATTTTTCCCTTTTACACTCCGGGGAAAAAGATGTTTATTTCTCGTTCTGCGGACTCCTCGGAGTCAGATCCATGAACCAGGTTCTCGGTTACCACAAGACCGAAATCTCCACGAATTGTGCCTGGCGCTGCGGTTGCTGGGTTGGTGCTGCCCATTAGGTTTCGGACGATCGCGTAGACATCATCGCCTGCGTCATCTGGCCCCTCGACGATCATCAGCATTGCCGGTGATCGGGTAATGAATGCGATGAGGTCTTCAAAGAACTGTTTTCCTTGATGTTCTTCGTAGTGAGTTTCAGCTGTAGCGCGGTCAATCGTACGAAGTTCCGCTCGACCGAGGCGCAGACCTTTTCGTTCGAAACGAGCGATGATTTCGCCTACTAGGCCTCGCTCAACGGCGTCGGGTTTGCAAATGACGAAGGTACGTGGCACTTCTTCTCCTACAACACATGAGGGTGAACAAACGTAAGGCTACCGCGAGGTGCCAAGGAGTTGACTTCGGGCCTCGGACGCCACATAGAGAGACCCAGCGACCAGGATGGTTCCCCCGTCACCCGCAAGCTGTATCGCCTGGTCTATCGCCTCGGGCACTGTGGGTGACACCTCGACTTGAGCTCCGCTGTTTTTCAACGTTTGGCCTAGCTCATCCGCTGGGATTGCTCGTGGCCAATCCGCAGCGGTTGCGATAACTCTTGAGAACTGAGGGCCTCTCAGTGCGTTGAAGAATTCAAGAGGGTCTCGCGGTTTGTTCGCGCCTATGACCAAGACGGGTGGTTCGTTGGTTGCGAAGTCTTCGAAGAGGGTTTCAGCTACGACCGAAGCTGCCGCTGGATTATGAGCTCCGTCGATAATGATCATCGGTTCCCGTTGAACTATTTCGAACCTGGCAGGCAACTCAAGCTGGTGGAAGGCCTCAGAGATCACTGCTGTGTCTAACTGGCGACCGAAGAAAGCTTCTGCTGCTGCGACAGCAGTCGCAGCGTTTTGAGCTTGGTACGCACCGTTAACAGGAAGAAAAACTTCCTCATGGCGGCCGAAGGGGGTCACGAAATCGACAAGTCTGCCTCCAACGGCCAGCCGGTTTTCAAGCACGTCGAAATGCTGGTGACGGTGCCAAATATCTCGGTGCTGCTTACCGGCGATAATTTCAGCTAACTGTTCAGATGTTTCGCCGTTGATGACATGTGATTGAGCGGAGATGATGCCTGATTTTTCTTCGGCGACGTCAGTGAGGGTGGGTCCGATGATCTCCATGTGGTCTGGGCCGATATTGGTAATTACCGCCACTTCGGCATCAATGACATTGGTTGCATCCCATTTGCCACCCATGCCGACTTCGATGACGTTGACGTCGACTGCGCTGGCAGCAAACCAGTTGTAGGCCGCTGCACACATGACTTCGAAGTAACTCGGGCGCTCCCCTGTCGCTTCGATAACCCACGGCTCCACTTCGGCTATTTCGGAGAGTGCTTGAGTGAAAGAGACGTCGTCGATGGCTTGGTTGGCGATCATGATTCTGTCGTTGACAGTGTCAATATGGGGTGAGGTGTAGCTGCCAACGTCTAGACCAGTAGCGGCTATGAGCCCAACCAGCATTCGTGAGGTGCTGCCTTTACCGTTAGTTCCGGTGACGTGTATCGCTGGGATTTCACGTTGAGGGTTACCGAGCATGCCCATTAGGGCATGCATTCTCTGGAGGGATGGGGGTTCGGCTGCCGACCCTCCTAAATGCTGTTCTAGGTTGTAATGCTCTTGCAGCCACAGAGTTGCCTCAGCGTACGTGGCGAGGTGTGTTGGCAGCTGATTTGTTGGAGCTAGCTTGCGACGGTGCCTTGCCCGTCTAGGAGGCCTGGCGCTCGCCACCGCTGTCATCCCTGCGTGGCACTAGGGTCGGATTTACCTTCTCGAGAACGACGTCGCTATCGATGATGCACCGAGCAATATCTTCGCGACTAGGTACTTCGTACATGACCCCTAGGAGAACTTCTTCGAGAATCGCTCGTAAGCCGCGGGCGCCGGTTTTGCGCAAAATCGCCTGATCAACGACGGCGCTGATTGCTTCGTCGGTGAATTCAAGTTCTACTCCATCGAGTTCGAACATCCGTTGATACTGCTTGACCAAGGCATTTCGGGGTTCAAGAAGAATGCTGGTAAGAGCATCGTGGTCAAGTTCGTCGACCACTCCCACTACCGGAAGGCGCCCGATGAATTCTGGTATGAGACCGTATTTTTGAAGGTCCTCCGGAAGTACTTCTGGGAGCAACTCAAGATTTGCTCGGTCGCTGGCTGATTTCACATCTGCCCCGAAGCCCACTGCCCGGTGTCCTATGCGGTCTGCGATAACACGCTCGAGTCCGTCGAATGCTCCGCCGCAGATGAACAGAATGTTGCTGGTGTCGATTTGCAGGAATTCTTGATGAGGGTGTTTGCGACCCCCTTGGGGCGGCACTGAAGCTTGGGTTCCTTCGAGAATTTTGAGTAGCGCTTGTTGAACACCTTCACCCGAGACGTCTCTAGTGATTGAGGGGTTTTCGGCTTTACGTGACACTTTGTCGATCTCATCGATGTAGATGATGCCGGTTTCCGCTCTTTTCACGTCGTAATCGGCGGCTTGGATGAGCTTAAGCAAAATATTTTCGACGTCTTCGCCCACATACCCTGCTTCGGTCAACGCTGTTGCGTCGGCGATCGCGAAGGGCACGTTCAGCATGCGAGCAAGGGTTTGGGCCATCATCGTTTTGCCGCAGCCAGTTGGCCCGATCAACATGATGTTGGATTTCGCGATTTCCACGTCAGATTCGAGGCTTTGGCCGAATTGGACTCGTTTGTAGTGGTTGTATACGGCTACGGACAGGATTTTTTTGGTGCGTTCTTGTCCGATTATGTATTCGTTGAGAAAGGCGAAAATCTCTGACGGTTTGGGAACTTCATCGAAGTCCACTTCTGTGTTATCCGCTAGTTCTTCTTCGATTATTTCGTTACATAGATCGATGCACTCGTCACAGATGTAAACACCTGGGCCGGCGATGAGCTTTTTGACTTGTTTCTGAGATTTTCCGCAGAAAGAGCATTTGAGTAGCTCTCCACCTTCTCCGAATTTCGCCACGTTGCCGATACCTCGTTCTGGTTACCCAACCGGTTTGGTTGACAGCCGTTTGCTAAGGATGGCACAGTCCGGTCGAAGCGGGGGGACGTTCCGGTCGGAAAGCTGTGTTACCTCGTGCACTGGATTTGGGGTAAGACCTGAGAGTACCGACTGATCCTCTCTCTGAACAGTGGAATTGTCAGGCAGCGCGGATTGGACCGTCTTCGACAACTTCTCTGCTGTCGATTACTTCGTCGATAATTCCGTATTCTTTGGCGGCCTCTGCGTCCATGATGAAGTCGCGGTCGGTGTCTGTGTGAATTCGTTCGAGGTCTTGGCCGGTGTGGCGTGCGAGAATACCTTCTAACAGGTCCCTCATTCTGTCGATTTCTCGAGCAGCTAATTCGATGTCGGTGGCTTGGCCCATTGCTTGACCGAACGGCTGGTGGAGCAATACGCGAGCATGGGGTAACGCCATTCGTTTTCCGGGACTGCCAGCCGCTAGCAGAACCGCTGCAGCGGAAGCCGCTTGACCAAGGCAGATAGTCGTTATGTCATTGCGAATGTATTGGCTGGTGTCATAAATCGCGAACAGGGCGTTGATGTCACCGCCTGGGGAATTGATATATATGTTGATGTCCCGGTCGGGGTTTTCCGATTCAAGGTGGATCATTTGAGCGCAGACGAGGTTGGCAATGGTGTCGTCGATGGGAGTGCCTAGGAAAATGATGTTTTCTTTGAGAAGACGGGAATACAAGTCATAGGCGCGTTCCCCTCTGTTGGTTTGTTCTACGACTGTGGGAACTAGGTAGTTCTGTGCTTCGAGGCTCACTGTTCCTCATCCTTTTCCGTATCGTTTTCCTCTTCGTCGTCAACGGTAGCGTCGTCGGCTAGTTGATTAGAGTCGGAATCTGTTAAGTCGGGTAGTTCCAGGTCTTCACGTTCGACGGGGTTACCGTCTTCGTCAACCAACTTGACTTCACTGACCAGCCATTCCAGCGCTTTGCGTTTGCTGATTTCAGCTTGGATTGGTCCGAGGCCGTCACCCTGATCTTCTATTTGCTGACGGAGCTCACTAGGTGAGGTTTGGAATTGCTCGGCCATGCGCTCTAGCTCTTCGTCGACGTCGGTGTCGTCTACTGAAATGGTCTCTTTCTCGGCAATAGATCGCAGAGCTAAATCGACTTTCGCGGAACGTTCCGCTGCTTCGCGTAATTCTCCAGTGAATGACTCCGGGTCTTGGCCGGTCATTTGCATCCACGTTTCGAGGTTCATGCCTTGTCCCTGCAGTCGCATTGCCAATTGCTGCAGTTGTTCGGACATCTCGCCGTTGATCATTGAGTCAGGTACGGGTTCCTCAACTAGCCCGGCGAGCGCCGTGGCGGTGTTTTCTCGCATCGCGGCGTTGGCTTGGAAGGTACGCATCATTTTCATGCGTTGGATCGTCTCGGTTCGAAGTTCCTCTACTGATTCATGTTCAGTGTTGTCTTCGACCCATTGATCATTGAGCTCCGGGAGCACTTCTTCTTTAACCGAATTCACCTTTATTTCGAAGTCGATTGACACGTCTTCTTGCACTGGATGGTCGGCGCTGAAGTTGAGCTCGTCTCCTGCACTTGCCCCTTCGAGTTGGTTGTCGACCTCTTCGACAATGCCTCCGCTTCCTACCGAGTAGAGATAGTCGTCCGCTGTAAGTCCCGGGAGTGCCTCACCGTCGACTGTTCCCGCTATGTCGATCGATACCTGGTCGCCGCTAGTAGCAGAGCGTTCGACTTCGACAAGTTCAGCTGTCTGTCGAAGTTGAACATCGATTTGTTCTTGCACTTCTTCATCGCTGGGCGTTGGGTTCGGTATTTCAACTTCGAGGTCGGCGTAACCGTTTACGGCAATTGTGGGTCTGGTTTCTACGATTGCTTCAAAACAAACAAGCCCATCGTCCTGGCCGCTGGTCAGCGTAAGGTCGGGTGCTGCGATGACATCTACTGCTTCGGCACGCACTGCGTCGGCGTAGTATCCCGGAATAGCGTCTTCGAGCGCTTGCGCTCTGGCGTATTCGCTACCAATGTGTGATTCAAGGACCGGTCGTGGGGCTTTTCCCTTTCGGAATCCGGGTACTCGCACTTCTTTGGCTATTTTTCGGAACGCTTCTTCGATTGCGCTTTCGAAAGTTTCTTGGTCAACCTCAACGGTGAGTTTGACCCGGGGGCCGAAAGCGCGTTCTTGTTGCTCTTCGGCTCCATCGGGGGCGTCCTCGACGGAGTCGCTAAGGGCGTCGAGGTCTGCTTGGTCAACTGGAGTAACGGTGGTCTTCACAGGGGCAGAATTCTATCGGGGTAGGTTGCTGTGTCCCCTACTGAGGTGGGGACCTTTGGTGGAGCGGGCGACGAGAATCGAACTCGCATCATCAGCTTGGAAGGCTGGGGTTCTAGCCATTGAACTACGCCCGCGAGCATCTTTAGGCTAGCGGGCGAGCAGGCCGACTACAGGTCAAATGGCAAGTCTGTGACTGTGGCTGGTCGCCAGCCGTCGTTGGTTTCGACCTTAAGTTTGGTTCCAGGGAGATTATTAGGAACTTCAATTACCCCAAGTCCTAAGTTTCTCTGAAATTTGTGGGAGTAGCAGATAATGCGTGTTTCCCCCGCGTATGTCCCGTTCGGATTTTGCAGTCCTACCGGAGTTGGATTGGCTTCTAACGGCTCACCGTCAATAAGCAGACCCTTGAGTTCTCTGGTCGGACCTTCAACTCTTTTCGCTATCAACGCTTCTTTGCCTACAAAGTCGTGTTCAACTCCTAGGTCTACGTATTGGCCGATGGCGCACTGGAAGGGATCACAATCTAAGTCAGCATCAGAACCCCACGAAAACAAAAAGTTTTCCATTCTTTCGAGGTTGTTCGGCCCACCGGCACGTATACCGAAATCTTTACCGGCGTTCCATATCAGGTCCCAGAGATCTGCGCCTTTCGCGCTGTCTTCTAAGAAGAGTTCGAAGCCGCCTTGCTTGCTCCACCCCGAGCGACATATCACTAGCGGGATTCCTTGATGGGTTATTCGTCGAAAGTGAAAGAATTTGAGTTCTTTTGTCCAGTCGCCAAAGACTTGCGCAATTAAGGCTGCAGCCATCGGTCCTTGCACAGCTAGAGGGCTCACGTCTGGTTCAGTTATCTCGACGTCGTAATCTCCTTCGCCCGCTATAGCTCGGGCCCACAACAAAATGTCCGAATCTGCGATTGAGAACCAGATTGTTTCCTCATCGACCCTAAGGACTACTGGGTCATTAATTAGGCGGCCTTCATGGTCGCAGAGCGGTGCGTATTTAGCTACGCCGATTTTGAGTTGCGACAAGTCTCGAGCGCTCATGTAGCGGCAGAGTTTCAGCGCATCAGGTCCATGTACTTGTACTTGGCGTTGACAACCAACGTCCCATATTGCGACACGTTCGGTCAACGCCTCATAATCTGCTTTCGGGTCGTCGGTAGCCACTGGCAACACGGTGCGGTTGTAGACCGAAGCTACGCGGATCCCCGACTCCACCGATCGCTCATAAAACGGTGAAAAGCGAACGCGCGGGCCCTTCGAAAGTTCCATGATTCGGAAAGATTCCATCATGCGAAATTAATACATCTTTTTAGGGGTCAAGTACCTCTTCGGAAAAACGCTAGATGACCTTGGTCGATAATACGTTTTAGGAACTCTGGCTCGTAAGCGGACTCGGGGTCGGCCCTTACTGATTCGTCAAGCAGAACGGCATCGTCTCCAACAAGAATTCGCCAATTCTCTTGTCGCACAGCATCAAGGATTATGGCCGCAGCCTCTGAAGCAGTGGTTGGCGCCTCGTCTCTGAACCGGTGGCCTTGGGCAATGACGAGGTCGCTGAGTTGATCATCTGACATTTGGTCGACAGCTACACCTCGCTCTGCGAGGTTTTTTCTGATTTGTTTCAGATCAGGGCCGCCGTGGGCTTCGGTGCTGTTGAGACCAATGTCGGTTCCTATGTGGCCGGGCATGACTACGTGTGCCATGACATGAGGAGCATGCAGCCTCAAGTCAATATTGAGTGCCTCTGTGAAACCCTTAACCGCAAATTTTGCGGCGCAGTAAGCAGTATGAGGCGTGGCGGGTCCCACGGTCGCCCAAAATCCGTTGATGCTGCTGGTGTTCACTAGATGTGCTTTAGGACTTCGAATGAGCATCGGCAAGAAAACTCGGCTTCCGTAGTAGACGCCGTACCAACAAACATCGAATGTTTTTTCCCAAGCCATTCGGTCTTCGTCGGTCACAAAGCTGCCTCCCCCACCTATTCCAGCGTTGTTGAATACGAGATCAAGGTGTTCAACTTGATGTCGAGCTTGTAGTTGATCGCGAAAGGCCAGCACGTCCGCCTCATCGGATACATCGCACAGATGCGTCGTCAGACGCACTTCGAATTGGGTCTCAGCCAAAGCTATTTCCGACGTTTCCTCCATCGCGTCTGCGTTTACGTCGCAGGTCGCTACATGGCAGCCACCTCTGATGAGCTGGCGCACTAGTTCGCGTCCCATTCCGGTACCGCCGCCCGTCACGACTGCCATCTTTCCCTCGAAATCGATCACACGCCCCCCTTTGAGATTTTCTATGGTCCCAGTAATCGGACAGCGGCGCCATCCGAGATCCCATATTTCGGCTCTTGAGAAACTGATAAGAATTTTGAGGGAACCTTGGATCACAGGTGAATTGGGCACACAATGTGAGCTATGCATCCTCTCTCTGTGCGGAGCCTGGTCCTGGTACTGGGCCTGCTTGTTGCTGCTAGTTGTTCCAGCAGCGAAGTTTCGTCCCCTATGTCATCGACCACGGTGGTTGACAGCGTTGCGTCGGACAGGTCGGATTCATTGCCGTCGACGCCTGCGAATAGCGAAACATCTACGACTTTGGCGAGCGGCGAGTTGGTACTGGATTCTGATGACCCGACGTTGGCTCTTGACCATACGGCCTACGCTCCGCTTTCAGATGCATTCGCTCCATCGGTAATGCCAGATAGCCCGATGGGGCGAATTGGCTACACCAGGTATGTATTTACACAAAGTGGAGATCAGGTCATCCCTGCTTTGGTTGAGGGCCCAAAGGGCAGTCAAACTCGGTGTCAAGTGGCCGAATTACCGTGCTCTTTTCAGGATCTCGAAGCTTTGTTCGATTCAGGGGAACCCATTCCGCCTGAGCTAAATATGACCTCGACGGAGTTGGAGATGTTGGTTCGTCAGTTAGGTCAAGTGCAAGGAACGTTAGATCGTTTCGCAGATGTAAATGACGCTTGCGCGGCTGGGTATTTCCCTGACCGTGCCCAGACTCCGAATATGGGCTCGCATTTCACGAATTTTCCGTTGCTTATCGATGGAAAATTTGATCCTTCGGCTCCCGAGATTTTGTTGTTCGTAGCTGCTGACGACTCTGCTCCGCCATTTGGGGCTCTTGGCCGCTGCAAAGATGGGGCGTGGAAAGGAGTTGACGTCGAGATTGCTGGTGCGGCGTTCTACATGCCGTTCGCTGCTGTTGGAAACGACCATTTTGAAGGTTTCAGCGGCCCTCTTGACAACTGGCACATTCACTACAACTTGTGTCGGCTAGCGGGTCAGGATGTGACCGTGTTGCCGTCCGTATGTGACGGCACAGAAGACGGCCCATTGGACAGGCCGCAGGGTGATGCCAGTGAAGGTTGGATGATTCATGCTTGGGCTGGCCGCGAGCATGACAATCAGTTAGGGGCCTTTTCAATGTGGAATCCGAGCATTTGGCCGTTGGCCGATCCCAACGCTTCGGGCGCAGGTGTCATCGGGTCGCGGACAGCGAGCAACACCAACTTGATCGCTGATTTTGATTATCAGATTGCAGAAGATGCTGTACCGGGGAAGATTTCGTTCTTCAATTCGGACGCAGAAGCTCATAGTGTCACCGCTGGGACTCCTGAGAATCCGACCGGAGAATTCGATAGTGGCGTCGTCGGAGGGGGTTCCGCGGCAACTATTGAGATTTCTCAACCTGGAACTTACGAATTTTTCTGCTCACTGCACCCAGGCATGACCGGCTCCATCACTGTCGCTAGCAAGTGAACGGCTTCTGGCCCCGATCGCCCATGTTTGAGAGCGCCCAAAGTTTATCTCGTTGACGGAGGCCCACTTGCGTGGACGGCTAGCGGGCGCGCGTAACTTAGGCTGCCCTTCCTCACCGATTTTTGTAACGCTTTGAGGTTTACAGCACTGAGAAGAAAATCATGAGCATGCCGACCCAACTGGCTGCGAAAGCCAGGGTGCGGATATATGGAAGACCCATAATGTGGACCACTGCGTGTACCAGGCGCGCCCAGAAGAACAGCGCCGCCCCGGCAGTCGCATTCACGTCGGTCAGGTGGGCGATGATCACGAGGGCAGCAAAGGCGGGCAGATTTTCAACCATGTTGAGATGCGCTCGTTGGGCCCGCTGCGCCCAGGCTGCTGGCGCCGGGGGGTTCTCGGGATAAGTGAGGACGGTGCCAAGTCCTTGGCTTTGAATTCGTTCAAGTACGTATGGGAGCCACAGAACGATACAAAGAAAGGCACTCCAGGCTAAATAGGTAAGTTCGGTTGACACGGCTTCTCCAATCAACAACGTGTACTCGCCAAGGTAGACCTACAACTTGGCCGTTGAGGTGACACGTGTTGGATTATTCCAGCTCTACCAATGGACAGGTGCGACGCCCACCACTCGGGTTGTGGATTCGGGCTCGTTCAAGCAACGGAGTCCCAATTTCGTCAGTGGTGAGGAATCTTTCGATGGCATTAGCTATTGGAGGTGCGATCAGTTCGATGTATTGGTCAGTGGCTAAAAACGCGCCTTCCGACGGGCTTGCCAGATAGGCCACTTCTAACAAGGCGTTAGTCGTTTCGGGTTTTCGCACCAGGCTGTATGCGTCTCCCCCATCTGAGTTCACAACCCGAAGGGCTCCAGCGTCCCACCGCGATGTCCATTGGACTTCTTGGACTGTTGATAACGCTTCAAAGACTGCGTAATGGAGGAGCCCGGCCAGTCGAGCCGACTCTTCATCTCCGGTTTGAGCGAAAACTTCTGTCCCGGGTGTGTTCGACTTCGCAGCGGCAGGTGCGTTGTGGTGGATGGAGATGAACGCGGCCGCGTGAGCAGCGTCTGCTAGCGCAATTCGTTCGCTAAGTTCGATGTAATAGTTGCCGGTGCGAGTCATAAGAGTCGCAATGTTTTTGTCTTGCAGCAGTTGCGCTACGGCGAGGGCAACTTTGAGGTTTAGTTCGCTTTCTTTGAGGCCCGTAGGTCCTCTTGTGCCTGGGTCTTTACCGCCGTGCCCTGGGTCGAGAACGACTTGAACATTGCGGACAGGGAACGCTTTCGTTATCGAAACTAGGTCGCCGCATGGGTCATGTACCTCCCACTCTTGGTCAGCGAGTTTTGAGACTCTGACGGGGATACCTCGCGGACTGATTGCGATAGTCGGGGGTGGCAACGTTGTGGTTGTGATGGGAACAGTTGCCGCTGGTTCATCAACTGTTGTGGTTGTTGTCGGTTGCGCTGATGTAGTGGTGGAAATGATTGTCGTAGCCGTCTGGGTGGTGGTCGTGACCGAAGCCGTAGATGTCGAAGCTGGTGCAGGAGTCGCGTGTACAGCATCTGTTTCTAGGGTTCGCGTCACCTCGGCGTCATCAGCAGCGCACGCTGTTATGGAGCAGGTGCAACAGAGCACAAGAGCGCACCACAAGCGGGGTAGGTCGGCAGGCACGAAGTTGGAAGTTACCGGGAAGAATCGAACTTGTTTAGTTAATCGGGTCGATTTGATCTGCCATGTCTGCAACCATTTGCGGGAAATCTGCGGAGGCTGCCCTTCCAATGGCATGTCGGGCTAGCTCTTTCACTGGTCGATTCGTAGCCACAACTAGGAACTGTTCGTTTGCGTCGCGATATTGATCTATCACTTCGGTTAGTTGCTCGAGTTCTTGCGGTATCTCAATGTTCGGGATGTCTTCGGGCGCATGCACGACCACCGCGGCTTGAGCTGGTGGAGGTGACAGAATAACTCCGTCTGAAGGTAGGCCCTGTAACAGCGTTGTTACCGTGTTCCTCGTTTCGTTTCCAGCTCGAAGAATGATCATGGTGCGACGTTGAGAAAGTTGGTCTAACACTGCTACTTCTTCTGCGATCGTTGTGGGGTGCGCTGCTTCTCCATCTATGTCAACAACAATGGTGACGTGTTCAGTTGCTGTGGCTAT
>DBIA01000004.1 GCA_002296525.1 Candidatus Neomicrothrix sp. UBA814
CAACTCCGTCAAGCAGAGGTATTGCGCCACACCATAGAGATCCTCCGAACGTTGAAATACAGGCCAACAGGGGGCTTTTGCCAATTCCTGTTTGCTGATGCACTGCCATTCATCAGTTGCTCTGTCTTAGACCACCGACGGCGACCCAAGAAAGCATGGGATGCGCTCTCGGCAGCAAATCGCCCGGTAATTGTTGTAGCCGACCTGCACAGAAACGCCCTAACAGCGAAGCAACATCGGTGCGCGATACACGTGGTGTCAGATCTCAGGACCAGCATCGATAACGCCACCTTGACCGTTGAGTGGCGAGCACCGGCAATGCAACCACAACGCTGGATGTTCGCCGGAGGCTTTGAACCCGACAGTGTGACCAAAGTGGCAGAACCGATTTTGGTTGCAGATAATCCCGGCACGGCCAGCCTGAGTTTGGAATTGAAAGGCCCCGAAGTACACGCAGTCAACCAATATCAAATAAAGGTTTGCTAACGAGGTCTGCATTTTTGCGCTTATGGAGATACGGTTTCTTCAGCACGTTTGTCCTACAGGAGGTTGGCCATGGCGGCCACGGCTACGAACCCCAAAGGTTCGACTCCAATCTTTCGGCGGAAATGGCAGTTGCCATTCCCTTTGAACATCTACCAATCATCGGTTGGTCGTAAGTGGGTGATGGCATTAACCGGCATCGGTTTGCTGGGTTTTGTCATTGTTCACATGATCGGCAATTTCCATATTTACGAGGGACCGGTTCAACTTCATGAATACGCAGAGACCCTGAGAGGTCTTGGAGGCGGTCTCTTCCCTAGAACGTTCTTGCTGTGGGTACTGAGAATCGGTCTCGCGGGAATGTTCGTTTTGCATATCCACTCCGCTTACTCGCTGAAAGAGCGAAGCCGCAAAGCAAGCGACAAAGCAGACTTTGTAGGCGGTGAAAAGAAATACGGAAGCAAACGCGACTATGTAGCAGCCAATTACGCCAGCCGAACCATGCGTTGGACAGGGCCAATTGTTCTGCTGTACCTGCTGTTCCACTTAGCTGACTTAACGTGGGGCTGGTGGCTCGGCGACGACTACGTCCTCGGGGATCCGTACCACAACGTGGTCGCGAGCCTTTCAAGTCTGCCAGTCGCCATCATTTACGTTGTCGCAAATGTGGCACTAGCTATACATATCTTCCATGGAACGTGGAGCTTGTTTCAGAGTTTGGGAATAAATAATCCTAAGTACAACGATCTTCGCCGTTCCCTGGCAAAAGGCATTGCCGGAATAATCTTGGTAGGAAACCTCAGCTTTCCGGTGTTAGTCACCGCGGGGCTAGTTGACGATGACAACAGAAAATGCCCGGTCGGAGACGTGGGTTGTTTAGAGCACGAAGCGGAGAAACACTAATGACAGTTCTCGACTCAAAAATTCCTGAAGGTCCAATCGCCGACAAATGGGAAAATCACAAGTTTTCTATGAAACTTGTGAACCCGAACAACAAGCGACGTTTCGAAATTATCGTTGTGGGAACAGGACTTGCCGGCGCATCGGCAGCCGCTTCGCTAAGCGAACTTGGATACCGCGTCAAAGTGTTCACTTTCCACGACTCGCCACGGCGTGCCCATTCCATAGCGGCACAAGGCGGCATCAACGGTGCGAAGAACTACACCAACGATGGAGACTCAGTTCACCGACTCTTCTACGACACAGTTAAAGGCGGCGACTACCGAAGCCGCGAAGCAAACGTTCACCGTTTAGCCGAAGTTTCAGTCAACATCATCGACCAAGCCGCAGCCCAAGGTGTCCCATTCGCCCGCGAATACGGAGGTCTCTTAGACAACCGCTCTTTCGGAGGCGCACAAGTAAGTAGAACTTTCTACGCCCGAGGCCAAACAGGACAACAGCTCCTGCTTGGCGCATACCAGGCGTTAGCGAAACAAGTTGCTACCGGTGCAGTTGAATTGCACACCAGAACAGAATTACTTGACGTCGTACTCAAAGACGGCAGAGCTTGCGGCATAGTCACTAGAGATTTAGTGAGCGGAGAAATCAGCAGCCACTCAGGCCACGCTGTGGTGCTAGCAACTGGCGGATACGGCAACGTCTACTACCTCTCCACGAACGCAATGGCCTGCAACGTAACAGCGGCCTGGCGAGCACACCGCAAAGGCGCCTTTTTCGCCAACCCGTGCTACACCCAAATTCATCCAACCTGCATTCCCGCAAGCGACGAATTTCAATCCAAGCTCACCCTAATGTCAGAGTCGTTACGTAACGACGGACGAATCTGGGTACCGGATGCATTCGACGATGGGCGCACGCCAGATCAAATCCCCGAGGCGGAACGCGACTACTACTTGGAACGCAAATATCCCGCCTTCGGAAATCTGGTACCCCGCGACGTTGCGTCCAGAAACGCAAAAACAGTCGTCGATCAGGGCAAAGGAGTTGGGACACTCAAGAACGGCGTTTACTTAGACTTCGCTGCCGCCATAGAACGTGACGGTGAAGACGTTGTCAGAGCGAAATACGGCAACCTCTTCGACATGTACGCCAACATCACTGGCGAGAACCCTTACCAGGTTCCCATGCGCATCTACCCAGCCATTCACTACACCATGGGAGGGGTCTGGGTTGACTACAACCTGATGACCACTATCCCAGGCTGCTATTCAATCGGCGAAGCTAACTTCTCTGATCACGGCGCAAACCGGTTGGGTGCCTCTGCGCTCATGCAGGGCCTCGCAGACGGCTATTTCGTTCTCCCGTACACCATTGGCGATGACCTTGCTGGAAGACTCGGTGAAACTGTCGTCCCCACCGATGACCCAGTCTTCGTTGAAGCTGAGGCGGCAGTTCAAGGTCAGGTCGATCAATTCATGTCGATTGGCGGCACTCGTTCAGTCGATTGGTTCCACCGGGAGCTAGGTAAAATCGTGTGGGATTACATCGGCATGGAAAGAACCAAAGAAGGGCTCGAAAAAGCACTCAGCGAAATTCCTGCCCTCGAAGAAGAATTTTGGAAAGACCTCCGCTTGCCAGGGTCAACAGCAACGTTGAATTCAAGTCTGGAAAAAGCCGGGCGAGTCGCCGACTTCTTTGAACTAGCGAAACTTATGGCTCGCGACGCACTAGACCGAGAGGAAAGTTGCGGCGGGCACTTCAGAGCAGAACACCAAACTGAAGAAGGTGAAGCGCAACGCGACGACGACAACTTCGCGCATGTGGCCGCGTGGGAATGGAACGGAGCAGATTCGGTTCAAACTCGCCATGAAGAAGAACTGGTGTTTGAAAACGTTGCCCTCACTCAAAGGAGCTACAAGTGAGCAAAGAGCTCAACCTCACGCTTCAAGTTTGGCGACAGGACGGCCCCGAAGACTCTGGTCATTTCGAGACCTACCAAGCCGAAAGCATTAGCGAAGACATGTCCTTCCTCGAACTGTTGGACATCATCAACGAGGACCTCGTCGAAAACGGTCAAGTACCGATCGAGTTTGATCATGACTGTCGTGAAGGCATCTGCGGCAGTTGCAGTCTGATGATTAACGGTCAAGCACACGGTCACGCAAAAGCGACAACCACTTGCCAACTCCACATGCGTAAGTTCGACGACGGTGACACCATCGTCGTGGAACCCTTCAGAGCACGTGCTTTTCCAGTGGTAAGAGACCTTGTAGTTGATCGCAGTTCTTTTGATCGAATCATCGAGGCAGGTGGATATATCTCGGTGAACACCGGTGCAGCCTCTGACGCCAACTTGACGCCGGTGCCCAAAGAAGCTGCGGACACCTCGTTTGACGCAGCGGCCTGTATCGGATGTGGGGCCTGTGTTGCGGCCTGTCCAAATTCAGCAGCCCAACTATTCACGTCAGCAAAATTGGCTCACCTGAACCTCATTCCACAAGGACAAGCTCAACGTTTCCAACGCACTGAGAACATGGTGGAGACAATGGAGTCATTCTTCGGATCGTGCACAAACCACGGAGAGTGTCACGAAGCATGTCCGAAAGAAATCAGCCTTGATTTCATAGCTTTCATGAACCGCGATTACGTGAAAGCCAAGGTCAAGAATCGGAAACTAGCGGGCCAGAAATAGCCGGGTCTATTTCTGGTGTTTTGCCCACCAAGCATCGAGTCGCTCTAAGGCCGCTGCTTCACCCAATGTTCCTTCAGAACGTTTAAGTTCAAGCAAGAATTTTAGGGCTCGTCCAACATCGGGACCGGGTTGGATTCCAAGATGAGCAATCACTTGGTCTCCATCAATTTCGGGCCGCTCCGCTTTACGGGCATCTTCTCGAGCAAGTTCTGCTATTCGTTGTTCTAGGTCGTTGAGAGCTTCGTGGAGTGCGGCGACCCGACGAGGGTTCCGGGATGTGCAGTCACTGCGCACAAGATCATTTAAGTCACCTAATAGCGCTCCCCCGTCTCGGGCATAGCGACGCACAGCGCTATCACTCCACCCGTCCGTGTACCCCTTGAAGCGACCTGACAGAAACACGAGTTGCGATACCTCGCGAGTCAACTCGTCCTGATAACCCAGCTTCGGCATACGTTTGCGAGTCATTCGAGCACCGACTGCTTCGTGGTGTCTAAACGTGACCCCACCATGTTCATAAGACCTAGTTCGGGGTTTCCCTACATCATGAAACAACGCTGCGAGACGAACACGCAGCCTTGAAGGGCTTTGGCTAGTGACTGCAACCGTGTGAGCAAGAACATCTTTGTGGCGGTGAATAGGATCCTGTTCAAGTCTTAGAGCTGGAAGTTCAGGCAGGTGCTCCTCAGCCCAGCCAGAGTCCACAAGATGCCAAAGGCCATCGCTCGGGTCTTCTTCGATCAACACAGCACTTAATTGATCTGCAGGTTTGGTGTTAATCATGCGATTGCTACAGACTCCATCGGACTAGATTCCCTCTATGGTGCCACGCGGCGCCACCAGAACCACTTCCTACACCAAGCTGACATTTTCGCGTGACTCGATCGTTCGTCCACCTCCACACCCACACAGAGTTCTCAATGCTCGATGGAGCGGCGCGCATACCCGACGCTGTCGCCGCGGCAGTAAACGATGGTCAACCCGCTTTAGGAATCACCGACCACGGCAACATGTACGGAGTTCTCGACTTCTACAAAGGATGCAACCAACACGGCATCAAACCCGTGATCGGGACAGAGGCCTATATGGCTCTGGAAAGCCGCGAAGAACGTCCAGCACGTCGCGGAAGAAAAATGGATGACTCCGGCGGCGACACCGATGACGGTTCGAAACTGTATTACCACCTCACATTGCTCGCAGAAAACAACACCGGCTACAGCAACCTATTGAAGCTATCAAGCCGCGCATTCCTTGAGGGTTACTACTACAAGCCGCGGATGGACTGGGATCTATTCCAACAGCACAGCAGCGGCCTGATCGCCACAACAGGTTGCTTGGGCAGCGTCGTCCAACAAGCTCTCCTAAAAGGCGACTACAAAGGCGCGCTTGATCGCGCTGCTCGGCTTCAAGACATTTTTGGACGCGACAACCTCTTTATCGAACTCCAGGATCACGAAATTCCCGAACAGCGCCGCAACAACCCCCAGCTTCTTGAAATCGCGCGAGCGTTAAACGCACCACTCCTCGCAACAAACGACCTCCACTACACACACCAACACGACGCTATTTCCCACGACGCATTGCTTTGCGTTCAAACCGGTTCGCAGATGAGCGACCCTGACAGATTCAAATTTCACGGTGATCAGCATTACCTCAAATCTGCACGAGAAATGCGAGACCTTTTTTCAGAACTGCCAGAGAGTTGCGACAACACTCTTTGGATCGCTGAACGTGCTGACGTAAATATTGAATTCGGAAACGTTTACTTACCTGATTTTCCTCTCCCCCCAGAATTTGACTCCGACGACGACTACCTGCGACATTTAGCTTTCGAGGGAGCAAAGGCGCGTTGGGGTCATCGACTATCCGACGAAATCGTTGACCGCCTCGGATACGAACTTCGTGTCATCGCAGACATGGACTTCTCTGCGTACTTCCTCATCACTTGGGATCTGATTAGACACGCACGGGAAAACAACATCCGAGTTGGACCCGGACGCGGATCTGCGGCCGGTTGCGCAGTCGCGTACTGCCTCCAAATAACGGATCTAGACCCCATCAAATACGATCTTCTATTCGAACGGTTTTTAAACCCCGGACGAAAATCGATGCCCGATATCGACATGGACTTCGATGACCGTTACCGAGACGAAATGATTCGCTACACAGCGGAAACCTACGGTCGAGAACACGTAGCGCAAATCATTACCTTCTCAACAATCAAAGCCCGAGCGGCGGTACGAGACGCAGCTCGGGTCCTCGGCTACCCCTATGCCGTCGGAGACAAAGTCGCGAAAGCAATGCCGCCACTGGTGATGGGTCGCGACACTCCACTTTGGGCATGTTTTGATCAGAACGATCAGTATGTCGACGGCTTTAAAGCTGCTGCAGAACTACGCCAAATGTACGACTCTGACCCTGATGTGAAACGAGTTGTCGATGTAGCAAAAGGGCTCGAAGGGTTACGACGCCAGGACTCAATTCACGCCGCAGCGGTCGTGATCACCCGCGATCCACTCACCGAATATCTACCAATCCAACGAAAACCAGAATCAGGTGTGGCACCTGAAGACGCACCAGTAGTCACTCAATTCGAAATGAACGGAGTAGAGGAACTCGGACTACTCAAAATGGACTTCCTGGGGTTGCGAACTCTCTCCATTATCGATGAAGCCTTAAAGCTCATCGAAACTGTGACTGGAGCAGCCCTGGATTTAGACCAAATTCCCCTTGACGATGCAGAAACCTTCAGCCTGTTGCAGGCAGGCGACTCATTAGGCGTGTTCCAGTTGGAGTCAGCGCCCATGCGGAGTTTGATGCGCAGCCTAAGCCCCACAAGTTTCGATGACATCGCCGCATTAGTAGCTCTCTACCGACCGGGCCCTATGGCCGCAAACATGCACAACGACTACGCCGACCGCAAAAACGGCAGGAAGCCTACGGACCTACCTCACGGCGACTTAGGCGAAATCCTTGACGACACATACGGCTTAATGATTTACCAAGAGTCCGTCATGCGAGTTGCCCAACGCATTGCCGGATACACCTTGGC
>DBIA01000020.1:0-217 GCA_002296525.1 Candidatus Neomicrothrix sp. UBA814
GTCTTCGGACATTTCCCCGATGGACTCCACTGCGGATGCGACCGCCGCTTCGATCCCTTTCTTCAGGGACATGGGGTTGGCGCCCGCAGCTACGTTACGAAGACCTTCACGGACCATTGCTTGAGCTAGGACTGTGGCGGTTGTTGTTCCGTCACCAGCAACGTCGTTGGTCTTGGTTGCTACCTCTTTAACCAGTTGGGCACCCATGTTTTCGAAT
>DBIA01000020.1:633-1622 GCA_002296525.1 Candidatus Neomicrothrix sp. UBA814
CGTCACTTTGACTGCGTCTGCGAGCTGGTTGACACCAGCTTCTAGGCCGCGGCGCGCTTCTTCGCTGAATTTAAGTATTTTTGCCATTTCAGTTTCAGCTCACAATCGCGAGCACGTCGCGCGCGCTCAGAATGAGTAGGTCTTCGCCGCCCGATGTGATTTCGGTGCCACCGTATTTGCTGTAAATCACGGTGTCGCCGGCGTTAACGTCGACGGGAATGAGTTCTCCGGTTTGATCAGATCGCTTTCCAGGACCAACCGCGAGGACTTCACCCTGTTGGGGTTTTTCCTGGGCTGTGTCGGGGATAACGAGACCGCTTGCAGTGGTCTCCTCAGCGACGCCGGGTCGCACAACGATGCGATCCTCGAGTGGCTGCAAATTCATCGGCTGTTTGCCTCCATAGCTTGTGTTCTTCGGCTACATGCGCGAGTTAGCACTCTCACATGGGGAGTGCTAACGATATGGCGGTTGTTGGCCTAGAAACAACCTGTAGACGCAACGTTTCCGCGAATTTTTTACAAATTCTTGCTCACGACTCAACAAATGGGAGCCGTAGGTTCGGGTCAGCGCCCAGATCAAGGGGCGATTCGCCATCGCTTTGGAGACGCCACCAGGCGGTGGCTGCGACCATCGCAGCGTTATCGGTGCACATGGCTCGGGAGGGAAGAAATCCTTGGATGCCGTCTTCGACGCATATGTCGAGCGTTTTTTCTCTAAGTTCGCTGTTCGCGGCTACCCCTCCAGCGAGACAGATGCCCTTCGCTCCAACCTCTCGGGCCGCGATTCGCGCTTTATGGGTCAGCACGTCAACAACGGCAGCTTGGAATGAGGCGGCTACGTCTGCTGTGGCGATGTCAGGGTGTTGTCGCACGTGGTTCACGACTGCGGTTTTGAGTCCAGAAAACGAGAAATTCAGTCCTTCGTTACGCATTGGGGGGGTAAATGCGACGGTTGTGGGGTCACCAGTTTGACTGAGATTGTCGATTGC
>DBIA01000020.1:2013-44254 GCA_002296525.1 Candidatus Neomicrothrix sp. UBA814
GCGTCGTCAACTGTGGCGCCTAGGAGCCGGTATTGTCCGTGGTCTTGAAATTCGATGAGCATGGTGTGCCCGCCGCTTACCAACATCACGACCAGCGGGAATTCGAGGTCTGGTTCTTCTATCAGCGCCGCATATAGGTGTGCTTCATGGTGGTTGATTCCAATAAATGGCACATTCCATCCGAGAGCCAGCGCTTTGGCTGCAGATACTCCTATGAGGAGGCTGCCTATGAGCCCTGGGCCGTGAGTTGCCGAGACGGCATCAATGTCCTTGTCGGTCACTCCCGCTTCGACCATAGCTTCGGCGACTACGGGCGTAAGCAACGATTCATGGGCGCGACCAGCAATTTCAGGGACAACGCCTCCGTAGCGGGCGTGGAGGTCAACTTGGCTGCTGACTACGTTTGCGAGCACTTGGTGGCCGTCTACTACTACGGCAGCGGCTGTTTCGTCACATGAGGTTTCGATTCCAAGGATGACGGTCATGGTTGCCCCCAATCGGTAGTGCCTGGTAATTGTTTTTCGATTTTGTTGAGTAGTTGTTGGTGTTGGCTGTCTTGCACGTCATGGCACCACATCACGAGTGCATCTTCGTGGTTGTCTGCGTAGTAGCCGGATCTGATTCCGGCGGGGGCGTATCCAAATAGTCGGTACAGGTTTTGGGCCCGTTCGTTGGAAACGCGAACTTCGAGAGTCATGGCAGTTATGTGGTGTTCTAGGCATCCGCGGTGGATAGCAAGCATGAGGCGCTGAGCGATGCCGAGTCTTTGGGTTTCGGGGTGGACAGCTATTGAGGTGATGTGTCCTTCGTCGTGGACGATCATGGCGCCGCCGTATCCGGCGATTCGGTTGTTGTGTCGGGCTACGTAATAGACACGTTTGTCTCGTCGACGAAGTTCGTCGTGGTACATCGACGTCGTCCATGGTTTTGTGTAGACCTGTTTATCAATGCTTCTGACTGCTCGAACGTGACGTTTCCTCATGCTTTCGAGAGCGACGTGGGTTTCTGCGATCATCATGAGCGTTCTCGTTGTTGCCAGTTGATACGCGCGTCTGGGGCTCTGAGGTATAGGGGGCTGACTTCGGATGCGGGTACAAACTCTTCGCGGAGAGCGCGGGGGTGAGCAAGCTCGACTAGCGATCCGGCATTGGGGAACCGGAATCCTTCTTGTCCTATTTCAACCCCTCGCATCTTTTCGAATGTTTCGGCGTAACGCTGTGCGCCGTCGCCCACGACGAGGCAGTCTTCGCCGTGCGCGGCGAGTTGGCTGGCGACATTTTCCGGGTGGTCAACATGTGGTTCAGAAATTCTTTGTATGCCGCCCGCGGTTTTTCGGTAAGTGGCGTAGAAGATTTCGCCGCGTCGAGCGTCGACAGTGGAGACGATCAGTCGGTCGGAAAATCGGGCGGGAAACGCTGCTAGGTCGAGACTGGAGATTCCAATCATGGGGACTTTGCATGCATGCGCTACTGCTTTGGCGGTAGCTAACCCAACCCGCAGGCCCGTGAAGAGTCCGGGTCCTATGTCGACTGCGACAACTCCTATGTCGTTGAGCTCGAGTTGGGTTTGAGCGCATAGGAATTGGATGGCGGGGGCAAGGGTTTCGGCGTGACGTCGATCACGTGCCGTGTGGAAGGAGGCTATGACTCCTTCGTGTCCTCCTATTGCGACTCCCACCTGGGGTGTGGCTGTCTCTATGCCTAAGACGAGCATGTTAGAGATCCTCGCTTTGGTGAGTTGTGGTCCATTCTGTCCAGGCGCGGCTGAGTTCAGCGGTCCTTGAAACCCATGACGGTCCGATGGGTTCGATTTCGAATACTCGAGCGTCTTCTATGTCTTCTGGGTGTCCAAGTTGAATGCGTATGCGAAGGAAATCTCTGGGTAGTTCGGGAACCACGACTTCGCCCCATTCGATACAGATGGCTGCGTGGTCTTCGAGAAGTTCAGGTAGGTCAAGATCGAGAACTTCAGCCAGGTTGTCTAAGCGGTAGACGTCGAGATGGTGTAAACGCAAGCGGCCTTCATAACTGGCTGCCAGGGTAAATGTGGGGCTTGTTACTTGTTCTTTCACTCCAAGTGCTGCTGCGAGTCCTTGGACGAATGCCGTTTTTCCTGCGCCCAGGTCTCCGGAGAGAAGAATGACGTCACCAGGGCGCAGCAGTGGTTCAAGGGCCGCGGCGACCTGCCGGGTGGCTTCTACGGAGCGAGTTCGAGCATGCAACATGGGGGATTAGTTTCGATTGTACGGCTGCCTAGGGGTGCCAGCGACGCGGTACCCGTGCTGTTATTGCGGTCAGTATTTCGTAGGGGATGGTGTCGGACCATTGCGCGAGGTCTTGGACACTTATTTGGTGGTCGCCCGAGGCGCCGATGAGGATTGCTTGGTCACCGTTGTAGGCGCTTGTTGTGCCGATGTCGACCATTGTTTGGTCCATGCAGACTCGCCCGACAACGTTATGGAGGTTGTCGTTGATGATGATTTGGGCTTGGTTGGAGAGTGCGCGCCGGTAGCCATCTGCATAACCGACTGGGAGGGTGACGATTCGGGTTGGATGTGTTGGTGCCCAAGTACCGCCGTAGCTAACTGGGTTTCCTGCCTCAACGACCTTGAAATAGATGACTTCGGTTCGCCATGAAAGTACGGGACGTATTTCGATGTCGGGGGGCTCGGGGGTGGGCGCAACGCCGTATAGGAGGAGGCCTGGTCGAACAAGGTCGAGGTGCGATTCTGGCAGGGCCATAATGGCTGCTGAATTCGCGATGTGCTGTTTCGGCATTGGCAGATTGTGGCGAGTAAAGAACTCGAGGGCGTCGAAGAATCGTTCCAACTGGAGCCGCGCGAAGGTCAGGTCTGGGTCATCAGCTGATGCGAAATGGCTGAAAACTCCTTCTACTTCAATCGAAGGGCATTGGAGAGCGATTTCGAACAGCGTGTCTGCGTTGTAGTGGTGAATTCCGATCCGTTCCATGCCTGTATCGATTTTGAGGTGGACCCTTGCAATGGTTTTGGCTGCTTCGGCTGCTTCGTTGATTTGTTTGAGCTTGTCTACCGAGGGTGCGGTGAAAGTTAGGTCATGTTCAATAAATAGAGGTATTTGACGTTCGACTGCTCCCCCAAGCACGTGGATCGGGGTGGTAATTCCGTTTTTTCGAAGCGTGATTCCCTCTTCTACGTATGCAACTGCCAGACATGGTGCCTCGAGTTGTTGGAGTCGCTGTGCCACTTGGGTGATGCCGTGTCCGTAGGCGTCGGCCTTGACCACCGGCATCACTTCAGCGGTGCCGACATGAGATTTGATAGCTGTGTAATTGTGCGCAAGTGCGTTGAGGTCGATGTCACACCATGTGGGGCGTCGGGTGTCGGTCATGAGAGCATCACTGTCTGGGCCGGTTGGAGCAAGGGGGGTAAGTCGCTAGCTGTCATGCCGGGTTTGGCGAGCTGAGCGGCACGGCCGTGCCAATGGGCTGCTGCTGCCGCTGCAAGATGTGTTTGGGGGTAGCTGATTAATGCCCCCATGATGCCTGCTAATACATCGCCACTGCCAGCGGTGGCGAGGCGCTGGTCGCCACTTCGT
This sequence comes from Candidatus Neomicrothrix sp. UBA814, assembly GCA_002296525.1. GTDB lineage: Bacteria > Actinomycetota > Acidimicrobiia > Acidimicrobiales > Poriferisodalaceae > UBA6944. The sequence continues at coordinate 5,589 of DBIA01000020.1, forward strand.
ATGAACGTAAGGTCGCCATTGGGGTCACACACGATGGTTGTCGGGCCTTTGAGGAGTATCACGCAATCTTTCGCAGCGTTTCGGACGTCAGCGCATCGGTCGCTGGTTGGAGACGCGCCTGTAAGTTTTTTGAATTCTCCGTCGTGAGGGGTGAGCACTGTGGGGTGGCGGCGGTTCTTTATACATTGAGGATGTGTCGCGACGGCTGTGAGTCCATCAGCGTCAATAATCACCGGCACTGGGGCTTGTTCTATAAGTTTTGCTGCTTCGGCGAGAGTGTGGGGGTCTGATCCCAGGCCCGGACCGATCAACAGCCCGGCGAAGCGTTCTAGGTCAGCTAGAGCTTCAGTGGCCCATTCGGTTTCTGTAAGCGGTTTGGTAACCGCTTCGGTTGGGAGTTCATGGCGTGATAAGTCCGCTGTGGGCGAAGAGACGACAACTATGCCGGATCCTGCTCGCAAGGCACCATGTGTGGCTAATTCTGCTGCTCCCGTCATACCCGGTGAGCCCCCGATGATTCGTAGAGCGTTGGTCCATTTGTGATCAGTTGCGCTCCGTTGCGACAGAGGTTCACTCAGGTCCTGGTCGGTAATGAGGTTCATTTTGGAGGCGGGGATTTGAAGACCAAGCGGAGCGATTTCGACTTCTCCGGCTTGGCTTGCGCCTGGTTCGAGTATGAGCCCGGGTTTGAGTGCACCGAAGGTAATGGTTCGGTCAGCTTGTAGGGAGCCACTATTTGTTCCGGTGAGCGCGTCGACACCGGAGGGAATGTCCACAGCTAACACTGGGCACGTGGGTTGGGTGGGTGGCTTCCATGTATCTCGTAACCCTGTGCCGTAGGCGGCATCAATGACGAGATCTGCCCTAGCTGTAGGTTCGGAATTTGGTTCGTGTAGTTTGCACCGTACTCCTCGGCGTCGAAGTAACCGGGCAGCTACCAAACCATCTTGTCCGTTGTTCCCTTTGCCGGCTATGACGTTGACTCGCCGTCCGTAGCCACCTCCCAACATGCGTAGGGCTGCGTTTGCTACTGCGTAGCCGGCACGTTCAATGAGAAGTTGTTCTGGTTCTGGAGCCGTAGCGTCAATAACTCTCATTTCTTCTGGAGTTATTACTGGTAGCACGTTTTCTTTACTCCGCTATCACGAACGCTTCAGCCAGGGAAGAGGTGTGGCTGAGGGATATGTGCCAGCCGTGAACGCCGCTGGATTGTGCGAGTTGAGCTGCTGCTCCGTGAAGCTTGAGGTCAGGTCGACCGGTGTGGTCTTTAGTGACTTCTATTTCGCGAAAGCGAATGCTTCCGAGACCTACCCCCAGGGCTTTCATTACTGCTTCCTTCGCTGCAAATCGCGCTGCCAGTCTCTCGGTTGGGTCAGTTGCCAAGTTGCAGTATGAAAGTTCGTTTTTTGTGAACAATCGTTCACTGATTTGTGCGCGTCTTTGAAGGACGGTGCGAAATCGATGAACATCTACGAGATCTACGCCAATACCAATCATGCTGTCCAATGCTCCGCTAGGACATACACCGGGCTGGTGAGCAGCTCAACGACGTCGATAGTGGAGAGGATGTCGTCGCGAAATGAGGGATGCGATTCTGTAACAGCATCTTTGAGGGCGCCGTATCGACCGCGGTAGCCCTGCATTACGGCGCGGATCGCCGGGGTATCAAGTCGGTCGTGGAATCGGCAATGAAGAAGAGTGAGACCGGTTGTTTGGCTGTCTTTAACTTCGGGGACGTGGATAACGCTGCGCCCGTCGCTACCTAAGCCGACAGTGATTTCTTTTTCAAAGGCGGCTCGATGTTTTCCGCCTCTTAGGCTTGGATCGGTGTCAGTTCTCGACGCGATACCCGATGCGATGCCACCTCGGTCAATGACTTGAATTGTTGCGTCTTGGGTGACGTCGCCTTCGATTCGGTAGCGGGTCCACCCTGTTATCTCAATTACTGAGGCATCTAGGGCGGCCAACGTTCGGAGACCTCGGTAGGACAGGCGGTCTCTGGGGGTGCCGGCAGCGAGAGCAGCTTTAGCGAGCACTGATTGGAGGAGCGTTTCGTCTGTTCTCGAAATGCCAACCGTGACTGTTTTTGCCTGATGTTTAATTGCGTCGATCGGCCTAGTTAGTTCGTCAATTGCCTTGGTGAGGGCCGCGTTCAGGTCGTCAATGACTATTCCCGGGCGTCCAACTTTTCCAACTTCAATTTGATAGCTGTCTAACGACGCGACACCTGTCACATATCTCAAGATGGTGACGACTTTAGATGCGGTGCTGGCTTCCAAATGTCCGTCGTAGCCGGAGCTTCGCAGCTCATCCAAGAAGAGGCTTGCGGGGAGCGCTAATTGGTCTTGTAATTCCTCGAATCCGCCTTCAGGCAGCTCTCCCTTTGCGATTATGTCGTCAAGGATTGAACGCATTTGTCGGAGGGGTAACGCTTGGTTGTCAATGGCCAACGCCGCTTCGTATCCGAATAAGTGACCAACCATTGTCGCAAGAATGAAGTCGATCTGTGGGTGTAGTTGAGGCACGTTAAGTAGTTCTGCTGCGGCTTCGAAACGGGTATCTCCTTCGCTAGCGACAACTATTGGTGTGGCTTTATGCGCTCGGTAAATGGCGATTTCTTTGGCCACATCGTCAACATTGGAGCCACTCAGGCCGGTGGCACACACAAAGATGAGTGGTTCGGAGGACAGATCTATATGTTTTTTGTCTTCGGTGCCGTCTTCGGGGATGGCTTTGTAGCAAAGTTCAGAAAGTTTGATACGGATTTCGTTAGCTGCAATCCGATTAGGTCCGTTTCCTACCACCGCCCAGTACCGTTTTTGTGGTGTGTGGCGTTGGGCTGCAGTCGCAATAGCTGACCTGGTACCGAATACTTCCCTCATCGCTTGAGGAAGTGCCTGAAGTGCTGATAGCAGATCTGTTTGGTTTTGTTCCTCATCGATGAGATTCGCGAGGGCGCTGCTAAGCAATACAGCGGCCGCGACCTGCGCATAAAAGGCTTTGGTGGAAGCGACTGACATTTCGACGTCTCGGCCATCTGAGGTGTAAAGAACACCATGAGATTTGGCTACTAGGTCACTTCCTCGACGATTGACTATTGCGATGACGTGGCCGCCTCGTTGACGGATTAGGTCCACAGTCCGGTTGGTATCGGTGGTGGTTCCTGACTGACTCACCGCTACTACCAATGTGTCCGACATGTCCTCAGCCATCAAAAAGCCGCTGAGCTCAGTAGCAAGTTGAGCCTCAACTGTTATTTCTTGGCTTGTAAGAAGGGGATTCAAAAATTGGGGAATTGCTCGAGCGGCCACCGCGGCAGTGCCTTGCCCAATCGCAACGACTCGTTTTATTTCTTTGTGATGGAACGCTTTGCGTATGGCTTCCGGGATGGTTTCGGATCCCAGTTGGACCTTCAGTTTGTTGTCTGAGTCGAGGATGCGCCCTCGGAGAGTTTTGTGCACTGACTCAGGTGCTTCTGCAATTTCCTTGAGGAGATAGTGAGGTGCATCACCACGATCGATATCTCGCGTAGTGATGTCGGCTTCGGTTATTTCCGCAGGGTCAAGGGGCAGTTGGGTTCCGTCATAGGCAACTCGAGTGATACCAGCAAGAGTTCCCGCGAATTCTCCATCGAGCTCTACAATTTGTCCGGCGCTAGTTATCGGATGTTGGGGGTCCGCTGGTCGCTCGCCGTCCATTCGGATCCATCGGTCGGCTTCCTCAACTACTCCATATGGCTCACTTGCGACTATGTATGAGTTGTCAGCTAAACCCACGTACAGAGCCTGACCGCTGCCTCGAAGGGCAAGACTCAGCTTGTGAGGCTGTTCCGCGTTATGGCTCACAATTGCCATTGATCCTTCGAAGTTGGACACCGTAGCTCGGAATGCTTCTATCTGGTTGGTTGTGCCAGCGAGTTGGTTACTGAGAAGGGTGGGAATGACTTTGGCGTCAGTTGTTATTTCAGGCGCAATTTCTAGATTCCGTAATTCAGTGAGGTCCATGTAGTTGTCTATGTCGCCATTGAGAACGGCTGCTACATGGGGATGATCATTAGCAGTGATTTGTTGTGAGTCCACGGGATGCGCATTCGCCTCCGATATCACACCTACGCTCGCCCAACGGGTGTGCCCGACAACAATGACTTGAGCCAAGGGCGCAGCCATCGCTTGGTGGAGTAGCTCATCATCACGTATTGCTGATCTGATCACTTGGGTGTTGTCGCCAAGTTCTCCTATTTCTGAGGCGTTTTTGTAGACGAATGCGATATGACCATCGCAGTCACGGATCGCACCTGATCGGAGAACGGTGTCATTAAATCGATGGCCCTCGAGAGCTGCGGGAGGAAGCGCGTGGTTGGCTATGAAGATTTCGATTCCCGCTGAGTCGCGCCCTCGGACCTCTAACCGATCAAGAGCAGACAGGGCTGTTTGGATAGACAGAAGTCCTGTCAAAGAATGAGGTTCTGGGCTGCCACTAGCGAGATCAATTATGGCTTCCGCTGTGCGAAGTCGGTCTCGTTCTATCGCCCACAGGGCGTCGCGAACTGCGATCAGCGAAGAATTTACTTGTTCGAGTTCATCAGTAAGTTCGTCGAGCTGGTTATCGATCGCTTCCAGAGCTTCAGCTGCTTGACGGAGTTCACCTTCGACCGATAGCGCAACGGCGCGATCAAAAACGAGGAGGCGGACGCCCGGCACGCTTCTTAAACTTTGATCTATCGACGCTAGGAGTTCTGCTGCCTCGAGGGTTTTTGTCGACATCTGTTCAGCGTCAGTAGTAGCTGATCGCAGTGTTTCAACTGCTGTAGCGAGACGCGCAAGAACGTCTTCAGCAGAAAGAGATTGCCTCTGGTCGGGTCCTCGGAGGACGGCGATAATGCCGCACATACCGTTGAGGGTAGCGGCGGGTTAGGTCTTGTTATTCGCGGTTACCCGATCGCAGCTTGAATTAGAGATGCCAGTCGCTGTGCTTCCATTTGCGCCAGGCGCTCTTCGGAGGCTTCGACCATGACCCGAATGACCGCTTCAGTTCCGCTTGGCCTAACGAGTACTCGCCCGTGATTCGCTATGCGGTCTTCAGCTTCTTGTATCACTTCCTGGACTTTGGCGGGTAGCTCTGAAGTCTGCTCGTTGACTGGCACGTTGATGAGCGCCTGCGGAAACTGGCGCATCGCATCTTTGGCGAGTTCTGCACTCGACCGCTCTGAACGGATAATGAGATCGGCGAGAAGAGCTCCGCTGAGCATGCCATCACCGGTCGTGGCATGCTCCCAAAAAATGATGTGCCCTGACTGTTCGCCCCCAAGCGCTGCTCGTCCAGCATCAAGCTCGGTGAGAATATTTCGATCTCCTACGGGCACCTCAATAGTTGATATCTCAGCCTCGTGCAGCGCCTCGCGAAGCCCTTGGTTAGACATTTCGGTGATGACAACGTTTCCGTGACGAAGCTGAGCTCGTTGAGCCAGGTCTTTAGCGAAGAGACAGAGCTGTCTGTCTCCATCGATAGTTGTGCCATCGGAAGCAATCGCTACGAGACGGTCAGCATCACCATCAAACGCAAGCCCCAGATCGGCATGTGACGTGAGAACTGCTTCTCTGAGCTGTGTCGGGTTTGTCGATCCGCAATTCTCATTAATGTTTCTTCCGTTCGGGCTTGCGTTAATTGTTCCCACCTGAGCTCCCAGCTCGATAAAAAGTGGGCCAGCGAGGTCAGATGCAGCACCATTCGCACAGTCAACGACTATGTGCATGCCTTCTAGAGTTCGACTGTCAAGAGCTCGGTGTATCGATTCACTCCACGAAGTGATCGGGTCAGGGTGAGGGAACGCCACTTGGGTCCGGCTAGAAGCAATGGACTGGTCTGCGAGCAGTTGCTGAAGACGAATCTCAATATTTGTTTGTTCTTGATCGTGAAGTTTTCTACCGCCGGGAGCGAACAGTTTGACGCCGTTGTCTGTCCAAGGATTATGTGAGGCAGATATGACAGCGCCGGCGCACCGTTCAACTTTTGTTAGGTGGGCAATGACGGGAGTGGGAACCACTCCAACGTCGGTGGCAGACTGTCGTCCTTCGAGTTGCAGAGCGGCGAGCATTGCATCAGAAAGCACACTTCCCGACTCACGCGTGTCACGTCCAATTATCCATTTATCAGCAGACAAGACTTCACGAGCCGCTATCGCGAGGCATGTGACAAATGCTGGGTTAAGGAGCTCGGGCGCCGGGCCACGGACCCCATCGGTGCCGAATGACAACGTCATGTCGACTCCTTCGAGATTTACCGCTTGGAGTACTGCGGTGCCTTACGGGCTTTCTTGAGACCGTATTTCTTGCTTTCTTTCTTACGAGCATCTCGCGTCAACAAACCTGCCGCTTTGAGGGTCGTTCGTTGCTCAGGATCGATGTCAATCAGAGCTCTTGCTATTCCGAGCCTTAGCGCACCCGCCTGACCGGCTGGGCCACCACCGTCAAGTGTGGCGTCGATGTCATAGGTCTCTGATTGTTCAACCAGACGGAGGGGTTCTGTCACAAGAAGGCGGTGAACCGATGATGTGAAGTAGTCCTCAAAAGAACGTTTGTTGCATGTGATTACGCCGGTGCCTGGGCGAAGGCGAACACGGGCCACCGCTTCTTTGCGTCTACCTGTGGTTTGGGTGAGTGGAGTAGTCATTTATCTTTCAATTTCAAGTTTTTGCTACGGCGTTATCAAGAGCAAGAGTTTCTGGCTGTTGAGCGGTGTGGGGATGATCAGGACCTGCGTAAACCTTCAGTTTGGTGAGCATTTGAGCGCCAAGGCGGTTGCGCGGAAGCATGCCTTTTATTGTTCGTCGGATTGCTTCTTCAGGTTGCCGGTCTAGGAGGTCAGCGTAGGTTTGCGTCTTCAAGCCACCTGGGTATCCGGAATGCCTGTGCACGAGTTTCTTCTCAGCTTTCTCGTTCGTAAGCACCACTTTGGCAGCGTTGATGACGATGACATGATCCCCGCAGTCAAGGTGAGGAGCAAAGGTGGGCTTGTGTTTTCCGCGTAGCACTCGTGCTACTTCAGTCGCCATACGGCCAAGCACCAGGTTTTCTGCGTCAACGATGAACCATTGCCGTTCGATTTCGCTCGCTTTAGGTGAATAGGTACGCATTACGCGTCAACCTCTCGTGTCTCTGGATAGATAATTCGTTGGATATTTGGGGTGCCGCTGGTGTTAAGTGGCCGACGAATAAGGCTACGGGCGTCACAGTGAAACGGCAAACGTAAGCGTTGAGTGATTTCTTGTTTATCTGAAGATTTATCCGCTTTTCTGATAGCTCACCTGCATCAAAGTCAACCCATGTGGTGGCGCAATGGGAGGCGCAGCTGATCTGTCTTTGGCCCGAACGACGGCTTCGAATTCATCCGCCGACCGCTTCCCAAAGCCTGCCGCGACACAAAATCCGGTTAGGGAACGCACCATTTGATGACAAAAGGCATTGCCTTCTATGACAAATCGAAGTCTTTGTTCCGCTATCCAAATCCACTCGGAGGTAACAACTCGTCGGATTAATGGTTCGTCTGGTCTGTCTTTAGGTCGACGACAAAATGACGTGAAGTCGTGTTCTCCTATGAACCGGCTCGCCGCGTCGTTCATCGCGTCGACATCAAGTGGTGGGCCGATATGCCATTCCACGTCGGCGTGGAGGGGGTCTGCTGTCGGGGAATTCAAAATGTTGTAGTGGTACGTGCGTTTACTCGCGGAAAATCGAGCATTGAAATCTGCCTCCGCGAGAGTCACAGCCTGTACCCGAAGGTCAGAACTGCACATCCCGTTCAACGAGTCGCGAAGAAGGTCGGGGTCGACACCTTCATTCGTAGTCTGAAAGGACACCACTTGCCCCAGGGCATGAACCCCCGCATCGGTTCTACCCGCAACCGTGAGTTCAATTTCTTCTCCAAGCACTGTTTCAAGTGCTTGACGCAGTTCGCCTCCAACTGTACGAACCCCTGGATTTTCAGCGAATCCACGAAACTCAGTGCCTTTATAGGAAAGGTCAATTCGCAGAGTGCGGGCGGAGGTCATCATTAGGAAGGTAGTTTCATATTTGGTTGGGAGGGAAAAGATGTTTGATTTAGTTATTCGCAACGGGACGGTAATTGACGGTACTGGGAATCCTGGTCGTGTTGCTGATGTAGCAGTCAGCGAAGGGCGCATAGTGGCCGTCGGCGAGGTGACCGAACCGGGTGAAAACGAAATTGATGCCGCGGGGCTAATAGTTGCGCCGGGATTCGTTGATGTTCATACCCATTTCGATGCCCAAGTGTTTTGGGATACCACCTTGTCTCCGTCGCCACTACATGGCGTCACGACAGTGATCAGCGGCAACTGTGGCTTCACTATCGCACCGTTAGAGGCCGAACACGGTGAGTACATGATGGAGATGTTGGCAAGAGTGGAAGGTATGCCACTGACATCCCTACAAGAAGGAGTTCCTTGGAATTGGCGGACATTCGGCGAGTATCTTGACGCAATTGACGGCACTCTAATGCCAAACGCTGGGTTCCTTGTGGGTCATAGCGCTCTGCGAAGAACGGTTATGGGTGAGCGATCCGTGGGTGAGTTCGCATCGGAAGACGAGCTTCAATCCATGAAAGAACTGTTGGCTGAGAGTATTTCTGCCGGCGGCTTAGGGTTCAGTTCTTCGTGGGCCAAAACTCACAATGACGCTGACGGCGAAGCGGTACCCTCTCGCCACGCCTCCGAGAACGAGCTTATTGAGCTCTGCTCGGTACTTCGTGACTCTGATGCAGTGGCTCTTGAATTCATCCCAACAATCGAAAGATTCGATAACGAGGTTTATCAACTGCTTACCGACATGTCGGTCGCTGCGGACAAACCACTGAACTGGAACGTAATTTTTGTGAATGCGCGCCAGGCGGACCTCATAGAGGAGAAGTTGCAGGCTTCGAACTACGCAGCCCGTCAAGGGGGTCGAGTGATCGCATTAACGGCACCTATGCCCGCTGTCAGTCGTTTGTGTTTTGAAAGTGGATTTTTGCTTGACACTCTCTACGGATGGACCGAACCCATGGCATTGCCGGCTGAAGAGAAGATAGCTTTGCTATCCGACCCTGAGCGTCGCAAAGCCCTGGACGAAGACGCTCAGAAACCCAGTGCTTTCCGAGGGGTCGCCCGTTGGGAACGCCTCACGGTCGGCGAAGTAACTAAGGAAAGTTTGAAGCACCTCGAAGGTCGAACTATTGGCGAGATCGCTGATGAGACGGGCAAAAGCCCGTGGGATACCTTGTGTGAAATAGTGGTCGAAGATGATCTAAAGACCGGTTTGTATCCGCCAGCTGCGGGAGACAATGACGAGTCTTGGGCTTTGCGGCAGGCTCTATGGAACGACGATCGCTGCCTCATTGGAGCTTCCGATGCTGGAGCTCATTTAGACTTTCTGGCGACATTCAACTACTCCACCTACATGTTGGCGGCCGCTCGAGATCGCAACCTTTTGAGTTTAGAAAGCGCAGTAAACAAGCTCACTGACGTTCCGGCTCGCCTTTATGGACTTAAAGAACGGGGACGGGTTGAAGAAGGGTGGTGGGCTGATTTAGTGGTTTTTGACGCCGCCGAAGTTGCGCCAGCTGAAATCGAGGTTCGCGAAGATCTGCCTGGTGGCGCCTGGAGGTTGTATAGCGAGGCCGTTGGCGTACATCACGTGTTTATCAATGGTGAGCACGCGGTTCGAGATGGCGGCTTTACCAATGCCCGACCTGGAACTCTTCTTCGTTCGGGAAGAGACACCGAACCAGTATCCGCTAATGAATGATGTGGGTTAGTGATCTCGTCCCTCGGGGTCGAGAATTTTGATTAATTGCTCAATGTTGAACCCAGGTTGCTGAGAGGGTTCGATCAACTTCGCTTCTGCAGTTTCGAGACGTTTCACCGTAGCGGCGATAGCTGAAACCGCCGATGGAGGTACCACAACGGCTCCATGGCGATCGGCGTGAACAATGTCGCCTGGGGAGACCGCCATCCCATGAACTGTGACGGGGATTGCATAATCAACTACGTGAACCCAGGCATGAGATGGACTGTAAAAACCTGCCAGGGCTCCAAATCCCTCCGCCCACATGTCGGCATCTCGGATCGAGCCATTGGTTATGACCCCAACTGACCCCAATCCTTTATGCAGGTTGCTGTTCACTTCACCCCAGTGCGCGCCGAACCCAACCTGCTCATCAATATCTTCGATCACGGTAACCGTCGGGCCGGGCGCTTCTGCGATATGTGTGTAGTAACCGATGCGCGTAGCCAGGTCCTCGGCTTTGCTGCGACCTGATGGCTCAGTTGCTTTGATTGTTGCTGTCCGCGCGTAACCAACAATGGGCGGCAGCGACGGATCATGACACAGAAAAGGCTTCGTGGTGAATCCACGCGTGCGCCGGTCGGGGTCTATGACTTCTATCGCGTTGCAAATGGTTGGAGTGTCAAATTCTCTAAGCGCCGTTATTGCGAACGATTCCGGCACAGCCGAGTCCACAGAGGGTTAGACCAACTCGATGAGTGCCATTGGCGCGTTGTCGCCTTGGCGGGGTCCTAATTTAAGAATCCTTGTGTATCCACCGGGGCGATCTTCGTACCTCGGCCCAATTTCATCAACGAGTTTTTGCGCCATTTCTTGATCGCCGTTAAGGCTTGAAACAAGTTGTCGGTGACGATGGAGACTGTTGGATCCCGCACTCGCTTTCTTAGCTTTGGTGATGAGCTTTTCGGCGTAGGGGCGCAGTGCCTTAGCTTTTGCTTCGGTTGTTTCTATGGCCTCAGCCGCAAACAACGACGCGGCAAGATTAGCCATCATGGAGCGTTGGTGACTTGAACTGCCGCCGAGTCGACGGCCTTTCCTCGGGGTGGGCATGGAGTTGCTCCTATTGAATCGTGGGGGCCATACCTTTGAGAGCTAGACCTCGCTCATCAAGCTTTTGTATGACCTCATCAAGAGATTTTTGTCCGAAGTTGGTTATCGCCATTAGGTCGTCGATGCTCTTTTCAAGTAGCTCGCCGATGCTATTAACCTGCCCTCGTTTTAGGCAGTTGCGTGGTCTCTCGCTCAGGTCCAAATCTTCGATCGGAAGTTCAAGTTCTGGAGAGGTGGTCTCCACAATTGCGATTTCTTGGATTTCAAGTCCGAGAGGTTCCTCAGTCAGCTCCGCTATTAGACCGACAAGGCTGCAGAGCGTGTCACCCGCCGATGCGAGAGCGTCTCTAGGGCTCATAGCTCCATCGGTGTCGATATCAAGAATGAGACGGTCGAAATTGGTTGACTGTTCAACTCGAGTCGGTTCGACCTCTATTGATACGCGACGCACGGGGCTGAACAGTGCGTCAATGGGGATCACACCGATCGTGGAACTGCTGTCTTGATGCTCCGATGATAGATACCCGCGTCCTTGTTGGACGGTGAGGTCGACACCAAGTCGGCCGCTCTGACCGAGCGTAGCTATATGGAGCTCTGGGTTCATGCACTCCACATCAGCTCCCCAATCAAAGTCTCCGGCGGTGAGATCGCAGGGACCAGAGACGTCGACCCGCACAGCCACAGGCTCATCGCTCTCGCAAGTAAGAACAACGTCTTTTAGGTTCAAGATCAGGTCGGTAACGTCCTCAACGACGCCTTCGATCGTTGCAAACTCGTGAAGGGCTGCTTCTCCATCGAACTTAACCTGAGTAATTGCTGCACCGGGTACCGACGACAGCAGGGTGCGTCGCAGGGAATTACCGATGCTGTGTCCGAATCCGGGTTCGAGAGGTCCGATAGCGAATCGCTGCCGGTTATCTTGCTCTTCTCCGAGTGCTTCGACTGTTGGGCGCTGCATGGTGAGCATGCTCACAATATCTCCATTGGGCCGGGGGTGGACTACTTGCTGTACAACTCAACAATGAGTTGTTCGCGGACAGGAATTTCGATCTGTTCGCGGGTTGGGAGTTCTCTTACGGTGACCTGTTGTCCACCGTCGCCCGCGTCGAGCCACATTGGAGCGGCACGATCAAGGACGTCGAGATTCCATTGAACGGTAACTATTTCGCGGGCTTTCGGCCGCAACTCAATCACATCATCTTTTCGTGCACGGAAGCTAGGCACATTGACCCGTCGACCGTTGACATTGATATGTCCATGACTCACAAACTGGCGCGCCTGGGGGCGGGTTGCGGCCCATCCGGCGCGATACACGATGTTGTCCAGTCGGAGCTCCAGCAGGCGCAATAGATTTTCGCCTGTTACGCCCCTCTGTTTGGCAGCTTCGTCGTAGGTGTTACGGAACTGCTTCTCAGTAATTCCGTAGGTGAAACGGGCCTTTTGTTTTTCTTGGAGTTGGACCAAGTACTCAGAGTTCTGGCTACGTCTACGACCGCGACCGTGTTCTCCTGGCGGATACGGCCTTCTATCTAAGGCCTTGGTCTCCCCTGAGGTGCCCCAAACATTGATACCGAGACGTCGTGAAACTCGCGCTTTAGGTCCTGTGTATCGTGCCATCCCTCAGACCCTCCGTCGTTTCGGTGGTCGGCAACCGTTATGGGGAACAGGTGTCATGTCTTTAATGCCTGTAATTTCGATGCCGGTGTTTTGAATCGAGCGAATCGCGGTTTCTCTACCCGATCCCGGTCCTTTGACTTGGACATCAACTCTACGTACTCCATGTTCCATGGCTTTACGGGCAGCTTGTTCTGCCGCCTGTTGCGCAGCAAATGGAGTGGATTTTCTTGAGCCTTTAAATCCGACGTTACCGGCTGAAGCCCATGACACAACGTTTCCTTGTTGGTCACTAAAACTGATGATGGTGTTGTTAAAAGAACTTTTGATGTGCGCGACGCCATGTCCGACGTTTTTGCGCTCTTTACGACGGGGACGCCGTGCTGCTGGTTGGGGATTAGCCATGGTCTTCTTTCAGTTCGATTCTTGCCCGGTGGCTACTTAAGGACTTTCTTTTTGCCCGCCACAGTCTTTCGTGGACCTTTGCGTGTACGAGCGTTGGTATGGGTGCGTTGCCCACGCACAGGCAAGCCACGGCGGTGCCGGATTCCTTGGAAGCAGCCAATTTCGATTTTGCGTTTGATGTCTTGGGCTACGTCTCTTCGGAGGTCTCCTTCAACTGTGTAGTTCTCGTCGATGAAGTTGCGTACTTTGACTACTTCTTCATCAGTGAGGTCGCGCACGCGGGTAGCTCGGCCAATATTGAGCGCTTCGCATATATCTGAGGACCTGGTACGTCCAATGCCATAGATATAAGTGAGGGCTACTTCTACGCGTTTTTCTCTTGGGATGTCTACACCTGCGATGCGTGCCATATCCAAAAACTCCTATCCCTGACGCTGCTTATGTCGCGGATTGCTGCAAATAACTCGAATTCGACCATGACGACGAATAACTCGGCATTTGTCACACATCTTTTTGACGCTGGGTCGAACCTTCATTGGGATACCTGTTCCTGGGGCCACGAGGTGTACAACACCTCAGTCGTGTGGCCGAATGCGGACGCGGCGCAGTTGGGTTGACCAACAAGCCGAACAATGAGCATACCGGGAGGGCCTTCAGGCACCAATCTCAGCGCCATAGTTAGCGCCTACTTTCAATTGCGTCGACAATGCGCTGTTGCACATCTTGTTCAGTTCCTAAGCCGTCAACTGAGACCAGAATTCCTTGCGAAGAGTAAAAATTGAGCAAGGGAGCTGTTTCGGCCTGGTATAGCTCCAGTCGTCTTGCGATGGCTTCGGGCGAGTCATCATCTCGACCTCGTGCGAGCATCCGTTGGGTGACTACGTCATCGGGAACTTCGATGTCGATAGCGACATCGATACCTTCGGGAGCGAGCATTTCCATCAGACCACTGGCCTGGACATCAGTTCGAGGAAAGCCGTCCAGGAGAAAGCCGTTGTTAACGTCCGGTTGGGCGAGACGTTCTTCGACGATTCCAAGGATGAGATCATCCGATACCAGGTCCCCGGCTTCCATTACTTCCTTCGCCTTGAGACCTAACTCGGTGCCTTCAGCGACAGCTGCGCGGAGGATGTCCCCAGTAGAGATATGAGGAATCCCGTAATGCTCTACTAACAGCGCGCATTGGGTACCTTTCCCGGCGCCTTGTTTTCCTAGAATCACTAAACGAGTCATTGGATACGCCCTGAGCTACTTGAGAAAGCCTTCATAGTTGCGTTGAAGCAACTGGCTATCTACTTGCTTCATGGTCTCCAGCGCTACGCCGGCCGCTATGAGAATCGATACGCCTCCAAAGCCAATAGCAGCTCCGCCGCCACCCATTGCTCCTAAGTCACTTGTAAGAGACAGCAGAACCGTAGGGATCAATGCGACGAAAGCTATGAAGAGCGCTCCAGGCAAAGTAATTCGATTGAGGATCTTGGCTAGGTAGCGCTCTGTTTGCGGTCCGGGGCGAACACCGGGCACGAAGCCACCTTGTTTACGGATGTTGTCAGCCTGTCGCACGGGGTCAAAGGAGATCGCAGTGTAGAAATAGGCGAAGCCGACAATGAGCATGCCAAAGAAAAGGATGTAGACAATGCTGTCTGGCTGAGTGAGATAGTCGTTCACGAAGGTTTGCAGCCACCCCCAATTGGCGACATTTGATAACAAAATTGGGAGGAAAAGTATGGAGCTTGCGAAAATGACTGGGATAACGCCGGACTGGTTGACCTTCAGTGGTATGTAGGTGTTTTGTCCTCCGTACATTTTCCTGCCGACTTGGCGTTTCGAGAATTGGACGGGGATACGGCGCTGGCCTTGCTCAATAAAGATGATCGCAACCATCATGGCTATAGCAACAACTATTGCCGCTCCGAGGTAGAAGTTGCCTTCGACTGCTCGCAAGCGGGCCCCGTCGAATGGAATGGTCGAAACCACTGACGCGAAAATCAACAACGACATGCCGTTTCCAACACCGCGTTGGCTGATGAGTTCACCCATCCACATGAGGAGAGCTGTTCCGGCGGTAAGGGAGAGGATCACTAGTGATACTCGTGGGAAGGTGAAGTCCGGAATAACTATTACTGCGCTGGTGTTACCTAGCGCCGTACCTTGGCCTCGGCCGAAAATAAAAGTGATGCCGGTTGCTTGGATGAAGGCGATAGCGAGGGTGAGGTATCGGGTGTATTGAGTGATCTTGCGTTGCCCCACTGCACCTTGTTGCTGGAGTTGTTCAAGGCGTGGGATGGCCACGGTCAGGATCTGGATAATGATTGACGCCGTGATGTACGGCATGATCCCTAGTGCAAAGATGGCGAAGTTTGTGAGCGCGCCGCCCGAAAATAGATTGAGGAGGGCGAGCACTCCACCAGTCTGGTCAGCTTGTTCTCGGAGCGACAGAATCGCGTCGAAGTCAATACCTGGGACAGGTACTTGAGATCCGAGTCGATAGGCGCCAAGGATCGCGACAGTGAACAAGATCTTTCCTCGAAGATCTGGAACACGAAATATGTTGCGCATGCTCCCGAGCAAGGTGAACCTCGTTTACCGGTTGGTGTGCTGGTTGCCGCGTGCCGGAGGACGCGGTCCCTTAAATGTAGGCGGCAAGATCTCTACGGTGCCCCCTGCAGCTGTGATAGCAGCTTCAGCGCTCTTTGAGACAGCGTGGGCTTTGACAGTTACTGGGCGACTAATTTCGCCGCGCCCCAGGATTTTCACCATCGCACCCTTTGATACAAGACCTTTTTCAAGGAGAGCCTCGGGGGTGACGTCAGTGAGTTCGGACTCCGTAATTGTGTCCAAATTTATTGGCTGATACTCAACCCTAAAGGGGTTAGTGAAGCCTTTCATCTTGGGAAGACGACGCTGAAGCGGCAGCTGCCCACCTTCGTACCATACGGGAACTTTGCTTCGGGCTTTCGTACCTTTAGTTCCGCGCCCTGCTGTTTTACCGCCTTTTCCCGCGATGCCACGTCCGACCCGCTTGGGTCGTTTCTTAGAGCCTGGGGCTGGTTGTAGGTCGTGTGGTTTCAACATTGGTTGTCATTCAGCTTTCTTGCACGTCAATGAGGTGGGCGACTTTGTGAATCATCCCGCGTATCTCGGGGCGATCGGGCAAGGTGTTTGTTTTGCCTATCCGCCCTAACCCAAGAGCTCGAAGCGTTCCTCGGTGCTTCGGTTTGGAACCAATAGCTGAGCGAACTTGTTTGACTACTAGGTCACTCATGAGGTTACCTCTGCGGCCGGTTTGGGTTGGCGAGCTTCTCGCTCCGATTCTTTATACGCAGCTAGCAGAGCTGCTGGTATGCACTCTTCCGCTGAAAGCCCGCGGAGCGCCGCGACTTCGTCAGGCCGCTTTAGGCCTTGTAAACCTTGAATAGTCGCTTTGGCAACGTTGATGTGGTTTGAGGATCCAAGCGACTTTGCTAACACATCGCTAATTCCAGCCTCTTCGAGGATGGCTCGGGCAGCACCCCCTGCGATTACGCCGGTACCAGGAGCTGCTGGTTTAAGAAGGACACGGCCAGCACCCATTTCTCCGAGAATGGGGTGAATAATTGTTGAACCCGCCAGTGGTACCCGGAACAAGTTCTTTTTGGCTTCTTCGGTGCCTTTTTGGATGGCGAGCGGAACTTCTTTGGCTTTTCCGTAGCCCAGACCTACCTGACCAGCACCATCACCGATAACGACGAGTGCTGTGAAAGAGAAGCGTCGGCCGCCTTTAACAACTTTGGCGACTCGATTTATGTCGATCACTCGTGATTCTCGGAGCCCGTCATCTCCACTGTTGCGCGGGTTGTCTTCTCGGCGGCGATCATCTCGGCGGCGGTTTCCTCGATCGTCGTTACGGCGATTTTGATTTTCGTTAGCATCCGTCATGAAATACTCCTAGAACTTCAGCCCGGCATCACGGGCAGCATCGGCGAGGGCCGCTACACGACCGTGATATTTATTTCCGCCACGGTCAAATACAACTGATTGGACTCCTGCAGCTTTCGCACGTTCAGCCAACAGTTGACCTACTTTGGTGGCTGCTTCTTTATTGCTCGTGGTAGCACCACGCATATCTGCTTCTGATGTTGAAGCTGCAACCACAGTTCGGCCATTTTCGTCGTCGATAATCTGAGCCGAGATATGTCTATTGGATCTAAAAACGCTCAATCGAGGACGGTTGGTAGTTCCGCTGATTTTTTTACGGACTCGTCTTTGCCGTCGTTGGCGCTGGGCGCTGCGTGATGTCATGTCATTACCTACTTTGCGGCCTTGCCGGCTTTACGAATTACGTATTCGTCGACGTACCGAATGCCTTTACCTTTGTATGGTTCAGGTTTCTTTAATGCTCGAATGTCAGCCGCTACTTGCCCAACGAGTTGTTTGTCGATTCCCGAGACTTTGATAATCGTTGGCTCAGGTACTTCGAAGGTGATGCCCTCAGGGGCTTCTACAGTTACCGGGTGGCTGAATCCGAGGGCTAGCTCTAGGGCATCTTTGCCTTTTGCTTGAGCTCTGTAGCCCACACCAACAATGTTCAGTTCCTTCATGTAGCCGTTAGCTACGCCTTCAACCATGTTGTTAACAAGTGAACGCGCTAACCCGTGCATAGAGCGTTGTTGTCGGGTGTCATCACTTCGACTGACTGTGATGACTGAATCTTGAACTTCGATTTCGATGCCTTCCGGGATCTCTTGACTCAGTTCTCCCTGGCTTCCAGAAACTTTTACTGTTCCTGATGACACTTCGACAGATAGACCATCTGGAACTGTGATTGGAGCGTTACCTATTCGTGACATAAGTACCCCCTACCAGACATAGCAGAGGATTTCGCCGCCGACGTGATTGCGACGCGCTTCTCTGTCGGTCATCAGACCTTTACTGGTGGATAAGACGGCAATCCCGAGTCCTCCAAGGACTCGAGGGACGCTGTCGGATTTGGTGTATACCCGCAGGCCTGGTTTGGATATTCGTTTAAGACCCGAGATGGTACGACTGCGATCGGGTGTGTACTTAAGTTGGATCGACAGGGTCTGACCAGGTCGATCGTCTGCTTCAGCAATTTGAAAATCGGAAATATAACCCTCAGCTTTAAGGATTGCCGCTAGGGATTCCTTCAATTTGGAGGAGGGCATTTTAACTTCGTCTTTGTAGCCCTGGTGAGCGTTACGCACACGAGTAAGCATGTCGGCGATTGGATCGGTCATCGTCATTGTGATTCTCCCCTCACCAGCTCGCCTTAGTTACGCCTGGAATTTCTCCTGCGTGCACCATCTCGCGCAGGCAAACCCGACAGAGCCCAAATTTGCGATACACCGACCTCGGGCGACCACAACGGCGACAACGTGTGTAACCGCGGACCTTGAATTTTGGGGTGCGTTGTTGTTTGTTGCGAAGAGCCTTTTTGGCCATTAGTTCTGCCCCTCAGTTCGGAACGGAAATCCGAGCGCTGTAAGCAGCGCTCGGCCATGTTCATCGTTTGTAGCGGATGTCACAAGGGTGATATCCATGCCTCGAATTTTGCTCACTGAGTCATAGCTGATTTCTGGGAAAATCAGTTGTTCTGTGACTCCAAAGGTGTAATTGCCGTGACCGTCAAAGGAACGAGGTGAAAGCCCGCGAAAGTCGCGAATTCTGGGAATTGAGAGACTGACAAGGCGGTCGTAGAACTCCCACATCCGGTTGTTGCGGAGGGTTACCTTTGCACCAATAGCGTTTCCCTCGCGAAGTTTGAACCCAGCTATTGATTTTTTTGCACGGGTGATAGCTGGCTTTTGGCCGGTGATCTTCGTTAGGTCTTCAACTGCACCATCTAGAAATGCACGGTTAACGAGTGCGTCTCCGACACCAGCGTTAACAGATATTTTGCTGAGTTTCGGTACCTGCATGATGTTGGCAAGACCGAGTTGACTTTGCAATTGATCTCGAACTGTCTCACGGTAGAGCACTTTCATGCGGGGTTCAGTGAGCGTTACGGTCACGACAATTCCTCCCCAGACTTTTTGTGGTACCGGACTTTGGTGTCGCCTTCGAGGCGATACCCCACACGTCCTGCGTCGCCGGTTTTAGGGCACACAACTGCAACATTCGATGCGTTGATCGTCAGTGCTATATCGATGATTCCACCTTGGTCATTTGTTTGCGTGGGGGGCTGATGTTTCCGTCCTGTGTGAACACCTTCAACAGTGATGCGGTTGTTCTCAGAGTCAACTGACATCACGTGGCCTTCAGTTCCTTTGTCTTTGCCTGAAAGCACGCGGACGAGATCGCCTTTTTTGATTTTCATCAGAGGACCTCCGGAGCTAGGGAAACAATCCGCATAAATCTGTGGTCTCGTAATTCACGACCCACAGGTCCGAAGATGCGTGTTCCTCGAGGCTGTTGATTGTCATCGATAAGCACAGCGGCGTTTTCGTCAAATCGGATGTAACTACCATCGGGACGGCGGCATTCTTTGCGTGTTCGGACTACAACACAGCGAACAACGTCACCTTTTTTCACGCCGGCGCCGGGAATGGCATCTTTAACGGTCGCTACGAAGACATCGCCTATCGACGCGTAGCGTCGTCCTGTGCCACCGAGGACGCGAATACAGAGAACTTCTCTGGCACCTGAGTTATCGGCGACTTTGAGTCGAGATTCTTGCTGGATCACTTCATTGGCTCCGAAATCAACGTGCTCGTTCGACGATTTCGACGAGACGCCAGCGCTTTTTCTTTGATAGCGGCCGAGTTTCCATAACTCGAACTCGGTCTCCGAGGCGTGCGTCATTCTCTTCGTCGTGGGCGTAGAGCTTTTTGGTTTGTTGAACAGTCTTGAAATAGCGGGCGTGGCGAACCCGTTCGGTAACGGCGACAACCACTGTTTTTTGCATGGACGTTGATACGACTAACCCTTCTCGAGTCTTGCGTCGTTTCCGTTCTTCTGCGGTGACTTCAGTGTCGCTCATTATTTGTCCTCCACGGTGGTCGCCTCGGCAGCTGCGATTTCTCGCTCTCTGAGAACGGTGTTTATTCGGGCGATGTTTCGTTTAACTTGCGAGATTTGGGCTGAGTTTTCTAGTTGGCCTGTAGCTATTTGGAAACGCAGGTTAAAAAGTTCTTGTTTAGATTCGCCGAGTTGATCTAAAAGCTGATCGTCGGCCAGTTCGCGGAGTTCTGCTGCTGCGGCCATTAGATCGCCTCCTCGCGACTCACTACTCGCGCTTTGATCGGAAGCTTCTGAATGGCGCGGTTTAGAGCTCCATGAGCAAGTTCTGGGTCGACACCACCCAGTTCGAACATAACTCGGCCAGGTTTAACGACGGCTACCCAACGCTCTGGGTTACCTTTTCCTGAACCCATACGTGTTTCCGCAGGTTTAGCGGTTACGGGTTTATCTGGGAAAATATTTATCCAGACTTTGCCACCGCGTTTCACGTGCCGGGTCATTGCGATACGCGCAGCTTCAATTTGGCGAGCAGTGATCCATCCCGGCTCTAAGGCTTGTATGCCGAAGTCACCGAAATTCATGGTGGTGCCGCCTTTAGCGCGACCTTTGGTTCTACCGCGGTGAGTTTTACGGTGTCGGACTTTTCTCGGCATCAACATTTAGTCGTCTCCCGGTCGGAAGTTGGGGGTTTGACTTTGTTCACGGGTTGCGCGTTCGATTTGCTCTTCCTCTTCGAGGAGTTTTTCGAACTCTGGGTCAGCTTCTTTGATTAGTGGTGCTGGATCTTCAATTTCATCTTCGGTGCCCTCTGTTCGTCGACCGCCAGAGGAAACTACTGGGGCGTTATGTTCAGCTGATCCCGATGTTTCGCCCACCGCCATTGCCGCTTCTCTGCTGATGCGTTCATCGGCTGAGACTTTGTAGGGCAAAATGTCGCCCTTGTATAACCAGACTTTGACCCCGATGCGGCCTGCGGTCGTTCTCGCTTCACGGAATCCGTAATCAATGTCAGCGCGCAAAGTGTGAAGTGGCACTCGACCCTCGCGGTACCACTCAGTTCTCGCCATTTCCGATCCGCCTAGACGTCCGGAACATTGCACTCGGATGCCTAAGGCTCCTGCTTTTTGTGCGTTTTGAACTGCGCGTTTCATCGCTCGACGAAACGCAACTCGTCCAGCTAATTGGTCTGCGACGCCTTGGGCGATAAGTGCGGCGTCGAGTTCTGGTTGTTTAATTTCTTGAATGTTGAGCTGAACTTTTGGATTGCCCGAAATTTTAGTTAGCCCTTCTCGGAGTCGATCAGCTTCGGCTCCACGGCGACCAATTACGATCCCCGGTCGGGCAGTGTGGACGTCGACTCGCAAACGATCGCGGGTACGTTCTACTTCGATTCTGCTAATGGCAGCGTGAGGAAGTTCTGTTTGCAAAAAGTTGCGGATTTCCCAGTCTTCAATGATGTAGTCCTGATAGTCCTTGTCGGCATACCAGCGTGACTTCCAGTCGGTGGTGATGCCTAAGCGGAAGCCATAGGGATTAACTTTCTGTCCCACAGTTAGGCCTCTTTCTCGTCTTGTTGGTCAACTTCGGTGTTGTCATCTGGTGTTTCGACTTCTGCCTCGTCGCTGGATTGAGAGTCGGTGCTTTCATTGTCCTGTTCGAGGTCTTGATCAGAATTCTCTATTTGTTCGATTGCTACTTCTTCATCGGATTCGGCGCTGGTCGAATCGAACTCTTCTTCGACCATCTCATCATCATCCGACGGTGTTTCTTCTTCAGTTTCTTTACTTGCCGCTACGCGAGCCGCTCGATCAGCGTCGGCGCTCCTCCGTCCGGACGCAGCCATTTGTGCCGCTCGCATTTCAAGTTCTTCTTCGGAGAGTTGAGCGACTACCACGGTGATATGACAGGTGCGCTTGTTAATCCTGGTGGCACGACCGCGAGCTCGTGGACGCCACCGCTTTAAGGTCGGTCCTTCGTCTGCCCAGCACTCGGCAACGTATAGTTCGTCAGCGGAAAGTCGTTCGTTGTTTTCAGCGTTGGATACGGCACTCTCCAAAACCTTCGAAACGACAGTTGCTGCGCCGCGATCGCAGAATTGGAGCTCCTCACGCGCGCGATCGAGATCTTCGTCGCGTATGAGATCAAGCACGACTCTGGCTTTTGAAGCGGACAGACGAGCGAACTTGTGTGTTGATCGCGCTCCCGCTACTTCGTCGAGGTCAATAAGCCCACTCATCAGGATCCACTTCGTTCCTGGCCAGCGTGAAACTTGAAAGTTCGGGATGGAGCGAACTCGCCAAGTTTGTGACCGACCATCGATTCGGTGACGTAGACGGGCACGTGTTTGCGTCCATCGTGAACGGCAATTGTGTGACCGATCATTTCAGGGATGATTGTGGAGCGCCTGCTCCAGGTTTTGACGACTTGTTTTTCGCCGCTCTCGTTGAGTGCGTCGACTTTTTTCAACAAGTGGTCGTCGACAAACGCGCCTTTTTTCAAGCTACGTGGCATTGTTTACCTCCGCGATCCCCTGGTACGGCGACGGCGAATAATCATGTCGCTGGACTTATTGTTCTTTTTGCGGGTCCGACCTTCGGGCTTGCCCCAAGGGGACACAGGATGGCGTCCGCCAGAGGTTTTCCCTTCACCGCCTCCAAGTGGATGGTCCACTGGGTTCATGGCCACACCGCGAGTTTGAGGTCGAACGCCTTTCCATCGGTTTCGGCCTGCTTTGCCTATCTTTACGAGGTCTGCTTCTGCGTTACCAACTGAGCCCACAGTGGCACGACAGTCGATCGGTACGCGGCGCATTTCGGTGCTCGGAAGCCTCACCGTCGCGTAGGCACCTTCTTTTGCAACGAGTTGTACACCGGCTCCAGCAGATCGAGCCATCTGGCCTCCTGCACCCGGCTTTAACTCGATGTTGTGGATGGTGGTTCCTACTGGCATGTAGCGGAGGGGCAGAGCATTACCAACTCGAACTTCGGCATGTTGGCCGCTCTCGAGCTTGTCGCCCTTTTCAAGGCCTGCGGGCGCCAAAATGTAGCGCTTTTCTCCGTCGTGGTAATGCAGCAGTGCTATGCGGCAATTGCGATTGGGATCGTATTCGATACTTGCAACAGTGGCAGGTACACCATCCTTGCCACGCTTGAAGTCAATGATGCGGTAGCGCTGTTTGTGTCCACCTCCACGGTGACGGGAGGTCTTTCGGCCGTTGTTGTTTCGTCCACCAGTGGAGTGTTTCTTGGCAAGCAGAGATTTTTCGGGACGGTCGGTGGTGAGTTCACTGAAGTCAGAGACGGTTTGGAAACGTCTACCCGGACTGGACGGCTTGCGTACGCGAATTCCCATGACTATGTCTCAAAGATCTGAATCGAGTCACCCTCGGCAAGGGTGACGATGGCCCGCTTAGTGTCCGGCTTTTTACCTAGCGTGTTATTGCGTCGGTTGCGACGGACCTTTCCTTTGCGGTTGAGCGTGTTGACCTTGGTAACGGTGACGTCAAAGATCGATTCGACAGCATGTCGAATTTCCGGCTTAGATGCCGAAGTGTGGACTTGGAAGACGTAAATGTTCTGCTCTAGCTGTTCGTACGACTTCTCGGAAACGATTGGGGCAATGACAACGTCTCGGGGGTCTTTCATGATGATGCCCCCGGGAGCGTTTCGCTAGTGAAGACGAGCCAGTCAGAGCAGAGAATGTCATATGCGTTGAGCTCTGAGGCTTGGACTAGTTGCACTGAAGGGAGGTTTCTGAAACTCCGAATTGCAGTGTCGTCGGTAGGTGCTACAACCATCATGATTTTGCCACCTAGTTCTAGATTTTCCAGAACGGATACTGCATCTTTAGTTTTTGGCGCAGCGAATTGCCACTGATCGACTACTACTACTCGTTCGCTTTGGGCTCGATCGCTAAGAGCTGAGCACAACGCAAGGCGATTCATTTTCTTATTTATCTTTTTCCGGTAGCTGCGTGGTTTTGGACCATGCACGATGCCGCCGCCAGTGAATTGCGGGGCGCGAATTGACCCCTGCCTGGCTCGACCAGTTCCCTTTTGACGGTAGGGCTTTGCGCCGCCGCCACGCACCTCAGCACGAGTTTTTGTGTTCGCGCTGCCACTTCGTCTTGCCGCTAGTTGTGCTGTCACGACTTGGTGGAGAACAGCAAGGTTGGGCTCTATGCCGAAGAGCTCAGCATCGAGAGTTACGCTACCCGCGGTCCCACCGTCCTGGGTTTTGAGATCAACAGTAGTGGTCATCATGAGCCCTTCACGGCATCGCGGACTACCACGACGCCTCCTTTGGGACCGGGGACTGAACCACGGACGAGCAGGAGTTCACGCTCGGCGTCAGCTTCCACAACGGTCAGGTTCAGGGTGGTTACTTTTTCTGCGCCCATGCGTCCAGCCATTCGGGTGCCTTTAAAGACTCTTGAGGGGGTTGCGCAAGCTCCGATTGCTCCGGGTGCTCGGTGAACCCTATGGGCACCGTGGCTAGCTTTTTGGCCACTGAAGTTGTGACGCTTCATAACTCCTGCGAATCCCTTACCTTTGGATACCGCAGTTACGTCAACTTTTTCTCCAGCTTCGAGCAGATCGGCAGCAAACTCTTGGCCCACTTCTATTTCGCTGACATCGTCTAGACGAAGCTCAACAAGACGTTGGCCGGGATCGACCCCTGCTTTGGAGAAATGGCCTGCTTCAGGCTTGGTGAGTTTCTCCGCATCTCTTTGACCGAAGGTGACTTGGACTGCCGTATACCCGTCGCGTTCATCAGTTTTGACCTGTACAACGCGGCAGGGCTCAACTTGGAGCATGGTGACAGGCACAACCTGGTTGTCATCATCCCACAACTGGGTCATCCCCACTTTTGTGGCGACGATCGCCTTATTCGCCATGTTCAACGTCTTTCTCTTCCAAGTGGAGGCAATTGGCCAACACTCACGCGAACGCTCCGCTCGGCAAAGCCGGCGGAGCGAAACTAGGTTGTGCCGACCGGTTCCAACCCTAAGGCTGGCCTTGCCGGACGTCGGTTCGTGTGTCTGAAACGCTAGACACGCGGGGGATAAACGATACCGGGGCGGAACTTAAATCACCACCTCGGTTAGAGCAGAGCTGTTGTTAACCCTGCTGAATTTTGATTTCGATATCAACACCAGCGGGTAATTCCAGGCGTTGAAGTGAATCGACCGTCTTCGGTGAAGGTTCAACTATATCGATGAGCCTTTTGTGGATCCGCATCTCGAAATGTTCTCGAGAGTCTTTGTCTTTGTGCGGTGACCTAACAACTGTATATCGATGTTTTTCGGTCGGTAAAGGCACAGGACCTTTGATATTCGCTTGAGTCCGAAGAACCGTTTCCACGATTTTTTGGGTGCTTTGGTCCACGATGTCGTGGTCGTAAGCCTTTAAGCGAATGCGGATCTTTTGAGAAGAGGCCATTGTTTAGCTGAGGATCTTGGTAACTCGACCTGCGCCAACGGTGCGGCCACCCTCACGAATCGCGAATCGAAGACCTTCGTCCATAGCGATCGGGTTAATCAGTTCGACCGTCATGTCAGTGTTGTCGCCTGGCATGCACATCTCTGTGCCTGACGGTAACTCAACCATTCCGGTGATATCGGTAGTCCGGAAGTAGAACTGGGGTCGGTAATTTGAGAAGAACGGCTTGTGACGGCCACCTTCTTCTTTTGTCAAAATATAAACCTGGGCTTCGAATTTGGTGTGCGGGGTAATAGATCCCTTGGCACAACAGACTTGTCCGCGTTCTACGTCATCTTTATCGATGCCTCGCAAAAGAAGTCCCACATTGTCGCCAGCTTGGCCTTCGTCGAGAATCTTGCGGAACATTTCAACACCAGTGATTGTGGTGGTCTGAGTGTCTCGAATACCGACGATTTCGATCTCTTCACCGGTGTTACATACGCCGGTTTCGATCTTGCCGGTCACAACCGTGCCTCGACCTGTAATGGAGAATACGTCCTCTACTGGCATCAAGAAAGGCCTGTCAGTGTCACGATCGGGTTCAGGCACAGCTTCATCGACTGCTGCCATGAGTTCCAAAATCTTGTCTGCTGCTCCATCGGCGCCCTCTAGTGCGCCTAGAGCAGATACTTGGACGACTGGAACGTCATCACCCGGGAACTCGTATTCGTTTAACAATTCACGAACTTCAAGTTCGACGAGTTCGAGTAGTTCTTCGTCATCAACCATGTCAACTTTGTTCAAAGCGACCACGATGTAAGGAACGCCAACCTGGCGAGCTAACAGCACGTGCTCTCGTGTCTGTGGCATGGGGCCGTCAGCAGCCGATACCACGAGAATAGCGCCGTCAACTTGGGCTGCACCAGTGATCATGTTTTTGATGTAGTCAGCGTGGCCTGGCATGTCAACGTGCGCGTAGTGGCGGTTGTCTGTCTCATACTCGACGTGGGAGATCGAGATCGTAATGCCACGCTCGCGCTCTTCGGGTGCCTTATCAATATCTTCGAACGCTGTTGCTTCACCGCCCGAGGCCTCTGCCAAGACCTTGGTGATAGCAGCAGTCAATGTGGTCTTACCATGGTCGATATGGCCCATGGTTCCCACATTCACGTGCGGCTTAGTCCGCTCAAACTTCTCTTTGGACATGATTTCTCTCCGGTGTCTTCCTTTTTTTGAGATCGATATTCGTTTAGTTGGTAGTGATTGTTACTCGCCGCGGATTCGTTTTACGATTTCTTCGGCGATGTTGGGCGGGACTTGCTGGTAGTTCTCGAACTGCATCGAGTAGGTAGCTCGGCCCTGAGTACGCGAACGCAGGTCGTTAGCGTAACCGAACATCTCCGATAACGGCACTTCAGCGTCAATTACTTGTGCTGTTCCGCGATTTTCCATCTGTCCAACTCGCCCTCGTCGAGCATTGAGGTCTCCAATGACGTCACCCATATAGTCCTCTGGCGTTACGACTTCCACGGACATAACCGGTTCTAGGAGCACTGGTCCGGCTGCTCGAGCCGCTTCGCGCATTGCCATTGTGCCGGCAATCTTGAAGGCCATTTCTGATGAGTCGACGTCGTGGGTTGACCCGTCGATCAGCGAGACTTTGACATCAACCATTGGGAAGCCCGCTAGGGGTCCATTGTCCATTGATGATTGCAGGCCGGCATCTACGGAACTGATGTATTCCTTTGGGATGACTCCACCTTTAATGGTGTCGTCAAAGACGTATCCTTCGCCAGCTTCGCTGGGTTCGAGGTTGATGACTACGACCGCGTATTGTCCTGAACCACCACTTTGTTTGATGTGACGGTATTCGAACTTTTCGACTGGTTTAGTAATTGTTTCTCTGTAGGCGACTTGGGGCTTGCCGATAGTGGCGTCGACCTTGAATTCTCGAAGCATTCGATCAACCAAGACTTCAAGGTGTAATTCACCCATACCTGAAATCACTGTTTGGCCGGTTTCTTCGTCGGTCTGTACTCGGAATGTTGGATCTTCTTCGGACAGAGCTGAGAGTGCTTTGCCTAATTTGTCTTGATCCCCTTTTGATCGAGGCTCAACCGCCACGTGGACAACTGGTTCGGGGAAGGTGAGTTGTTCCAAAACAATGGGTTTATCCGGAGTGCAGAGAGTGTCGCCGGTGCGGGTGTTCTTTAGGCCGATGCCTGCGACGATGTCACCTGCTTGAATGTCGTCGCGGTCCTCGCGGTTGTTGGCATGCATTTGCAGGATCCGGCCGATGCGTTCTTTATTGCCGGTGGTGGTGTTGAGTACTTGTCCGCCCTTTTCGAGGCTGCCGCTATACACCCTGAAATAAACGAGTTTGCCGACATGGGGGTCGGTCATAATTTTGAACGCCAACGCTGAGAACGGCTCATCGTCTTGCGGTTGCCGTTCTAGCGTCTCCTCGCCGTTTAGGGAGGTGCCGTCAATGGCGGGTATGTCTAACGGGGAGGGCAAGTAACGGGTAACAGCGTCTAGCAAAGGTTGGACGCCTTTGTTCTTAAAGGCCGTTCCGGTAAGCACCGGAACAATTTGGTTGGCGATAGTTCCTTGACGGATTGCGTTGTGGAGGGTGTCTTCGTCGACGTCTTCACCTTCCAAGTAGGCGAGCATGATGTCTTCATCAACGTCGGCGAGGACCTCGAGCAACTTGGCTCGATATTCCTCGGCTTCGCCCTGCATATCTTCGGGAATATCTACGACGTCGTAGCTTGCACCTAAGTCTTCCCCTTGCCATACAACTGCGTTCATGGCGACAAGGTCGACAACCCCAGCGAAGTCAGCTTCTGATCCGATTGGGAGCTGCAGCACAGCGACGTTGGCGTCTAGGCGATCGACAATGCTAGCTAAGGAATCATAAAACGATGCGCCAGTACGGTCGAGCTTGTTGATGAAACACATGCGGGGAACGCCATATTTGTCAGCTTGGCGCCAAACAGTTTCAGTCTGGGGCTCTACGCCTGCGACGCCGTCAAAGACAGCTACCGCTCCATCGAGCACACGTAGTGACCGTTCGACCTCAACCGTGAAGTCAACGTGCCCGGGAGTGTCAATGATGTTGATGACGTGGTCATTCCACATGCAGGTTGTAGCGGCAGAGGTGATGGTGATTCCCCGCTCTTGTTCTTGTTCCATCCAGTCCATGGTTGCGGCACCATCATGCACTTCACCGATTTTGTAGTTCACTCCGGTGTAATAAAGGATGCGTTCGGTTGTCGTGGTCTTTCCGGCGTCGATGTGGGCCATGATGCCAATATTTCGAACGCGGTCAAGGGCATGAGTGCGTGGCATGAGAAATCTGCTTCAGTCTCTTCGGGTCAGGGGTTTAAGGTCTTACAGGGACAAAAGTTGCGGATGCTGAAAGGGCATCTCCGACATCCAGTGTGCCGGTTTGTTCGGGCTTATGTGGTGACACAGGCGGGTTTTATTACCACCTGTAGTGGGCGAAAGCTTTGTTGGCTTCGGCCATCCGGTGAGTATCTTCTCGGCGTTTGGCCGCAGATCCTGTTCCATTGGAAGCGTCAAGAAGTTCATTGGCAAGTCGCTCAGCCATCGTCCGTTCACGGCGTTCTCGGGCATAGTCGACAATCCATCTGATCGCCAGGGTGTTAGCTCGCCGAGGACGGACTTCGACGGGAACTTGGTATGTTGCGCCACCGACGCGGCGACTCTTCACTTCAAGTTGAGGTTTGGTGTTATCAACCGCTCGTTTCAGAACGCTGAGCCCTTCGCCACCAGTTTTCTCTGACACCATATCCAGGGCGTCGTAAACGATCCGCTCGGCTTTACCTCTTTTGCCTCGCTGGAGAACCTTGTTAATCACCTGGGTGACAAGGGTGGAATCGTAGACCGGATCAGCTGCTAGCTCCCGCCTTGGGGCGGCACCACGACGAGGCATATTAACTCTCTCTCTTTGCGCCGTAGCGCGAACGAGCTTGTTTTCGCGAGGCGACACCTGAGGCATCTAATGATCCTCGAACAACTTTGTAGCGAACACCTGGCAAATCCTTAACACGTCCACCGCGTACCAAAACGATGCTGTGTTCTTGAAGGTTGTGTCCTTCACCCGGGATGTAGGCAGTTACTTCGATACCGCTAGTCAGTCGCACACGCGCTACTTTGCGCAAAGCCGAGTTGGGTTTCTTGGGTGTGTGCGTATATACACGGGTGCATACACCACGGCGTTGAGGAGAGCCCTTGAGTGCCGGTGTCTTAGCTTTGGTTGGTTTTGACTTTCGGCCCTTGCGGACCAGCTGTTGAATTGTTGGCACCAAATACCTCTGGCTCTATGGCCTACGTAACGGGATCGATTTCCATCCCTTGAAAACAACGCTGTTGTTCCAAGTGGGATAAAGACCGACTCATAATGCTACGACTCGCGCGCCACCTAGACAACCTGAAGTCCAATCCAGGGCAGGTTTCTCAGCTTCGCGTCATTATCACGTTGTTCTCAGGCCGACTTTGACACTAACTGGTTGAGTATCTGACGAACTGCTCAATAAGTGGAATCAGAATCCGATCAGCATCGGACCGCGTTTTCGCCGTAACAAAAGCTACAACTGGCCCTATGGGCACCATCGCTAGAGTGTCTCTGTCCGACTTTGAAATCCAGCCGATCAATGCGCCCCACCGCGTTGAAGTGGGGTTATCCATCGCAGCTTGTCGCAATCCCTCCACAAAGCTCATGTTTCCGACTACAGGATCGGCGACTCCGATCAGAAGGATTGCTCCCGCTGCTTCTGATTCCCACAAAAGACCTGCCGCCGCTACATCACTGACGGTACGGGCCATCTCGATGTCACCCAAGATCGAATTCTGAAGTTGTCGCAGGGCCGTCAGGGATAGCGGAACGAGTTCTGCTCCTTGGGGCCAATCAGTTGTTTCGAGAAGCTGAGTTGCTGTAATCGAGCGGTCAGGTTCGTCTACTTCTACTTCGGGATCCTGGAGGTCTGTTTCCGCGCCGCCCCGCGAACAGCCTGCGACGCCGAGGCTGAGCGCCAGAAAGGCGCCTGCCACGGCTATTCGCATGCGATTCTCAGTTATCCCGCGTCACCAAGTCCGACGACTTCTCCGCCGTCTTCGCTACCTATGGTTGCCAGCCACTCAGCCGGGTCTAGGTCATCGTCGGATGTGAAGAATTCCATCGGCTCATAGTCAGGCGCTGTTGTATCAATATTTCGATAGCGGCCTTGGCCAGTGCCAGCAGGAATTAACTTGCCAATAATGATGTTTTCCTTGAGGCCTTTGAGGTCATCGCGTCTCGACTCAATAGCTGCTTCTGTGAGGACGCGTGTCGTCTCTTGGAAAGAGGCGGCAGACAACCAAGAATCAGTGGCTAGTGATGCCTTGGTAATTCCCATAATTACTGGTCGTGCTTCGGCTGGCCGCTGTCCCTCTTGAACAAGACTGCGGTTTACTTCCGCATACACGCGTTGATCAACTTGTTCACCTGGCAGGAAGACTGATTCGCCAGGTTCACCGACGAGAACTCGTCGAGTCATTTGCCTGATGATGAGTTCAATATGTTTGTCGTGGATGGATACACCCTGCTCGCGATAAACCTTTTGAACTTCCTCTACCAGATATTGCTGAGTCTCTCGAACTCCTCGTATGTCCAAGAGTTCTTTCGGATCGCGCGGTCCATCTACTAGGGGGTCTCCCGCTCTTATCTCTTGTCCGTCAACGACTGCGAGCCTTGCCATAGTCGCGACGGTGTGGGTTTCTTCCTCACCATCGTCTCCGACCACCACAATTTCGCGGCCTCGACCATCATCGTCTCCGATTCTGACTACGCCGGAGCGGGTTGCGAGAGTTGCCTTACCCTTAGGTTGGCGGGCTTCGAACAGTTCGACAACTCGTGGCAAACCTCCGGCGATATCGCTACCTGCTACACCACCTGTGTGGAACGTTCTCATTGTGAGTTGTGTGCCCGGCTCGCCGATCGACTGAGCAGCGATTACGCCTACTGCTTCACCAACTTCAATCATTTTTCCGGTTGCGAGGGAGCCACCGTAGGCTTTGGCCGATACACCGAACTCGGAGTTATCGGTCAGCGGTGAAAGAACTTGAACCCGCGTAACTTTCGGATCGTCTCGCAGTATCTCGAGTTCTTCGTCGCCTATCAGCGTGCCGGCTTCCATGACTCCGTCACTGAGTTCGACATCTTGGGCCAAGCAACGGCTAAACAGCCGCGTTTCCAAGTAGGTGCGCTTGTCAGGTGTATCTGGCTCTATGTCTTCGAGCCAGAGACCAAGCACTGGTCCGGATCGTTCGAAGGGGTCTTCTTCGTTAATGATCAATTCTTGAGCAACATCGACAAGTCTCCGCGTCAAATATCCGGAGTCCGCTGTTCGCAGTGCCGTGTCCACAAGTCCCTTTCGGGCTCCAGGCGTGGAGATGAAATACTCAAGCATCGCTAGGCCCTCTCGATAGGAGGACTTAATTGGCCGCGGAATGATGTCGCCACGTGGGTTGGCCACTAGGCCTCGGATTGCGGCAATTTGACGAACTTGCATCATGTTGCCGCGCGCGCCTGAACCGACCATCATGTCAATCGGGTTGAACATAACCGATTTAAGTTCACGTTCTAGGGAAGCTCGCACTTCTTCGGTGGCCGACGTCCAGATTTCTACTTCTTTTTGTCGGCGCTCTCCGTCAGTGATAATTCCTCGTCGGAATTGATTTTCTACCCGCTCTGCTTCGCCCTCATAACGTTCGAGAATTTCTGCTTTGTCTGGGGGCGTGCGAACATCATCGATCGAGATCGTTAATCCTGATCGGGTCGCGTATTCGTAGGACAGGTCTTTGATTCGATCCAACGATGTAGCGACTTCATTGGTTGGCCATCCGTCGGAAAGATCACCGACGATGTCTCCCATGTCGCCCTTTTTGACTGCCCTGTTGACGTACGGGAAGTCGTCTGGGAGGGCGCCGTTGAACAATACCCGCCCAGGCGTAGTTACGTGATAGCCGCTCTCATCCTCAAGAGCTAAAGCTTCAGTTCGCCAAACTATTGGTCGATGCAGGTTAAGTTGGTTGAGTGCGACGCCACGTTCGATCTCGTGGAAGTGCTTGAAGACCGGAAGGTCTTTGGCATCAGGATCGCCGCGCATTTCGGTCAGGTAGTAGCCGCCGATAATCATGTCTTGGCTAGGAACGGTCATAGGTCGACCGTCAGCTGGAGACAGAATGTTGTTGGCTGAGAGCATCAGAACTCGCGCTTCGGCTTGCGCTTCGGACGACAACGGAAGGTGCACAGCCATCTGGTCACCATCGAAGTCGGCGTTGAAAGCAGCGCAAACTAACGGATGAATTTGAATTGCTTTACCTTCAACCAATACAGGTTCGAAAGCTTGGATGCCGAGGCGGTGCAAGGTTGGTGCTCGGTTAAGTAAGACGGGGTGCTCTTTTATGACTTCCTCGAGCACGTCCCAAACTTCGGACCGTCGACGTTCGACCATTCTCTTGGCCGATTTGATGTTTGGTGCAAGGTCCATATCGTCAAGACGTTTCATGACAAATGGTTTGAACAACTCCAACGCCATCAGCTTGGGAAGACCGCACTGATGGAGTTTCAGGGTGGGTCCAACAACGATGACGGATCGTCCTGAATAGTCAACCCGCTTGCCTAAAAGGTTTTGCCGGAAGCGACCCTGCTTGCCCTTCAGCATGTCTGACAGGGATTTCAGGGGGCGGTTACCTGGTCCAGTTACGGGCCGACCGCGGCGACCATTGTCGAATAGCGCGTCGACGGCCTCCTGAAGCATCCGCTTCTCGTTGTTCACAATGATTTCTGGCGCGCCCAGATCTAGGAGCCGTTTCAGCCGGTTATTTCTGTTAATGACGCGTCGGTAGAGGTCGTTTAGGTCCGAGGTTGCGAAACGGCCACCGTCAAGTTGAACCATCGGCCGCAGGTCGGGAGGAATAACCGGTACTGCGTCAAGAATCATTGCCCGTGGGTCATTAATCCTTCGGTCATTCGGATTTCGACGGTTGAAAGCACTCAGAATCTTGAGCCGCTTAATCGCTTTTTGTTTGCGTTGTGCTGAGAGAGGTCGTCGACCGTCGGCGGCTTCGATAGCTTCGCGGAGCAGAAGTTCTTCGTCATCGAAGTCGATTCGATCCATTAGCTGGGCTATTGCTTCGGCGCCCATGCCGCCTTCGAAGTAGTCACCGTAGCGGTCATCTAGCTCGCGCCAAAGAAGTTCGTCTTCAATGATTTTTCGACCGTGTAGTTCACGGAATTCGTCAAACGCGCGTTCTACGGTTTCCAGTTCCTCGTCGCATTCTGCTCTGAGAGCCTCAATGTCTTTATCAGCCTCGCGTCTACGGGCTTTCAGGTCTTTTTCTTTGAGACCTTCGGCTTCGAGTTGTGTTACTTCTTCCTCAAGTTCCTTTAGACGTTCCGCAATTTCGTCATCGAATTCTTCGCGAATGACATCGAGTTCCTCTCGCATTTCGACTTCAAGGCGCGGTAGGTCTTCGTGGCGTTTGTCTTCATCGACCCACGTAACCAGATTCGCCGCAAAGTAAATGACGCGTTCAAGTTGTTTAGCCTTTAGTTCTTCGCGAATTTCTAGGCCGGTAAGCAAGTAGGCGAGCCAGCTTCTGGTGCCCCTTAGGTACCAGATGTGGACTACTGGTGCGGCAAGTTCAATATGCCCCATCCGTTCTCTTCGAACTTTTTGCCGCGTGACTTCAACACCGCAGCGTTCGCAGATGATGCCTTTGAACCTGACGCGCTTGTATTTACCGCAAGCACATTCCCAATCTTTCGTGGGGCCGAAGATCTTCTCGCAGAAAAGACCATCTTTTTCAGGCTTTAGGGTTCTGTAGTTGATGGTCTCGGGTTTTTTGACTTCCCCATTTGACCAGGTTCGAATGGCATCGGCAGTTGCTAGACCAATACGGATGTCTGAGAACTCATTAACGTCAATCATTTGCTGCTCTCAATTCGGGGTTGGTTGCGTGGAGATATGTAGGCGCTCATATCCGCTGCCTCCGGAGTTCGTCTTCCTCGTCGGTTCCTCGCTCAGGGCGGCTGATATCGATTCCGAGTGACTCTTCGGCACGGAAGACATCCTCATCAAGTCCTTGCATGTCAATTTCATCTCCGGTTAGGGAGATAACTTCCACATTTAGACAGAGGGCCTGCATTTCTTTGATCAGGACCTTGAAGCTCTCTGGAATTCCAGGTTCGGGGATGTTCTTGCCTTTCACAATTGCTTCATAAACCTGCACACGGCCGAGAGTGTCGTCAGATTTTATGGTCAAGAGTTCTTGAAGAAGGTAGGCAGCTCCATACGCCTCTAGCGCCCAGACTTCCATTTCACCAAAGCGTTGACCGCCGAACTGTGCCTTGCCGCCCAGTGGTTGCTGGGTGATCATGGAATAGGGTCCTGTTGAACGAGCGTGAATTTTGTCGTCAACAAGGTGAGCGAGCTTCAGGATGTAGCTGTAACCAACCATGATTGGTTGGTCATAGGGCTCACCAGTCCGACCGTTGTACAGCACCGCTTTTCCAGCCGTTGTCATCATCCGTTCACCTGATGACGCCTCCGGTCGAAGGTTCTCCAGTGCTTTTTGAATCGTTGGGTGTGCTCCCGCTCGATCTTCCTCATCCCAGGCAGCTCCATCAAATACTGGAGTTGCTACGAAAACCGAGGGTTCGGTTCGAGGTCGAGTTTTGCGAGCTGTGTTGGAGACTGGTTCAGCTCCCACCGTTTGCCCGTTGTGTTCCCATCCCCAACGCGCTGCATAGCCCAAGTGAGCTTCAAGTACTTGGCCAACATTCATTCGGCTGGGTACTCCAAGCGGGCTAAGAATGATGTCAATTGGAGTGCCATCAGACAAATAGGGCATTTCTTCCACTGGAAGGATTTTTGATATGACGCCTTTGTTGCCGTGGCGACCAGCAAGTTTGTCACCAACACTGATTTTGCGTTTTTGAGCTACGTAAACGCGTACCAGTTCGTTAACTCCAGGCGGGAGTTCTTCGTCTTCGTCTCGTTGAAGAACGCGAACTTCGGTGACTATTCCTCGCTCGCCGTGTGGGACTTTGAGGGAGGTATCGCGAACTTCTCGTGCCTTTTCACCGAAGATCGCGCGTAGCAAGCGCTCCTCCGGCGTTAATTCCGTCTCGCCTTTGGGGGTCACTTTGCCCACAAGAACATCGCCAGGACCAACTTCTGCTCCTACTCGGACGACGCCCCGTTCATCTAGATCGGCGAGAACATCGTCAGCGACGTTGGGAATGTCACGCGTAATTTCTTCAGGGCCAAGTTTCGTGTCGCGCGCATCAATCTCATGTTCGTGAATATGGATTGAAGTAAGTACGTCATCTTTGACCAGGCGTTCACTAATAATGATCGCGTCTTCGAAGTTATATCCCTCCCAAGCCATGTAGGCGACTAAGAGGTTCTTTCCGAGGGCCAGTTCGCCATTATCCGTAGAAGGACCATCGGCCAAGATCGCACCCTTTTTGACTTTGTCTCCCTCTAGAACGATTGGCTTCTGGTTAATGCAAGTATCTTGATTCGATCGCTCGAACTTCAGTAGTTGGTGGCTAACCGAGCCCTCTTTCTTGTATTCGACGGTAATCGAGGTTCCGCTTACTTCAGTGACGACTCCGTCTTCGCGAGCGAGAACAACGTCCGCGGCGTCACCGGCAGCGCGGGCTTCGATTCCGGTTCCTACGTAAGCCGCTTCGGCACGGATCAACGGCACTGCTTGACGCTGCATATTGGCTCCCATCAGGGCGCGGTTAGCGTCATCGTGCTCTAGGAACGGGATTAGCGCCGTTGCGACCGAGACAATCTGCTTGGGAGACACGTCCATCAGGTCGACTTCGTCCGCTGGCACGTAACTAATTTCAGTGGTAGCCGCAAAGTAGGTATCGCGTTCCATCTGAAGCTTTAGATCAGCCAAGCTGGCCCCTTGGGGGCTCTTACGAACTAGCACTCTGGGGTTTCTGAAGGTCTTGTTGGGGTTGAGAGGGGCGTTGGCCTGCGCCACGACATACTCTTCCTCTTCGTCGGCAGTCAAATAACGGATTTCGTCCGTCACTTTTCCCTTGGTAACCACGCGATACGGCGATTCGATGAAACCGAACTCGTTTACTCGCGCAAAGGTAGCCAAACCGCCAATAAGTCCAATGTTCGGACCTTCAGGAGTTTCAATTGGGCACATTCGTCCGTAGTGACTGAAGTGCACGTCTCGCACCTCAAATCCGGCACGTTCGCGTGAAAGTCCTCCCGGCCCTAATGCTGACAGGCGCCGTCGGTGGGTGAGCCCAGACAAAGGGTTGACTTGATCCATGAATTGCGAGAGTTGAGACGTACCAAAGAACTCTTTAATTGCCGCTGTCACTGGCCGAGTATTGATCAGCGTTGTAGGAGTAATTGCTTCAACGTCTTGCGTGGTCATTCGTTCTCGAACAACTCGTTCCATCCGGCTGAGACCTATGCGGACCTGATTTTGGATCAGTTCGCCTACAGATCGGATGCGTCGGTTGGCGAAATGGTCTTGGTCATCGAGCCGGTAGCCGGGTTCCGCATTAGCCAAATGAAGCAGATAACTGATAGCAGCTAGGACCTCTGAGCGTGTGAGGACCTGCGAGTCAGCCGAGGGTCGTTCCAATTTGATACCGAAGAGGTCTTCAATCTTGTCGATTTCAGCACTTAACTTCTTCGTTAATTTGTAGCGACCAACCTTAGATAACGAATATCGGCGGTCGTCGAAATAAGCGTTGTTGAAGTAGTTAGCTGCCGCTTCTGCCGTTGGCGGTTCACCTGGACGTGCACGCTTATAAATTTCGATGAGAGCTTCCTCTTGGGTCGGAGCAACAGGAGCATCTTCATCGCTACGAGCCCATTTGTCGCGCTCGTTTTCCCACTGGCCTTCAAGAAAGTCAAAGTGTTGGACAAATTGTTCTAGAAACCCTGGGTGCGTCGCTTCGTCATATCCAAGCGCTCGGAGAATGGTGAAAATACTTAACCGACGCTTGCGGGCAATGCGTGCGCCCGCCGTGACGTCCTTCCCGGGTTTGTGTTCTACGTCAAATTCGATCCACTCGCCCCGGTATGGGTGAATTGTTCCGGTGACCAGCTGGTGCTTTTGCATGTTTCGAAGCCGGTAGCGCTCTCCCGGTTGGAAAATGACACCGGGCGACCGAACCAACTGGCTGACGATCACTCGCTCAGTTCCATTAATGATGAACGTGCCCTTATCCGTCATCTTCGGAAAATCGCCCATGAAGACGGTCTGTTCTTTTATTTCGCCTGTATTGGCGTTCCTAAAGCGCGCCCGAACAAAGATTTGATCGGAGTAAGTGTGGTCCTTCTCTTTGCATTCTTTCTCAGAAAACTTGGGAGGGCCTTTGAGGTCTTCGTCTTCACTATCAAACTCAAACTCGAGTTCGAGATTCCCTGTGAAGTCACTGATTGGGCTTATATCGGCGAAGGTTTCTGCCAACCCATCCGCGAGGAAGCGATCAAAGGATTTTTTCTGTACGTCGATTAGGTCCGGTAGTGGCAGTACCTCTTCGAGGTTGCCAAATGAATACCGTTCCCGGGCAGCGCGAGAAGACAACGGGATCTCCTAAAAATATTTTAGTTGCGACCGTGGGCAACGGTCGTCAGAAGCAGGGGCGCGCGAGAACTCTTAGTGTTTTCTATAAGAGACGACACCAGAGCCACGACAGCGCACAGGCTAGCGGCCATTTCAGCTTTCAACAAGCTGAAAGTCGCTAACTGACTAACAGTCTTACTTGACTTCGACGGCGCCACCGGCAGCTTCGATAGCTTCCTTGGCTTTGTCGGCGTCTTCTTTGGAAACTCCTTCGAGGATGTTACTTGGTGCACCTTCGACAAGATCTTTGGCTTCTTTGAGGCCGAGGCTAGTAAGGCCGCGGACTTCTTTGATTACCTGGATTTTCTTGTCACCAGCGCCTGTGAGGACAACATCAAACTCGTCTTTCTCTTCTGCGGCTGCGCCGCCGGCGTCGCCGCCCCCAGCCGCCGCCATCATGACGGGCGCTGCGGCAGCTGCGGTGACATCAAATGTCTCCTCAAATGCCTTTTTCAGTTCGACGAGTTCGAGCACGGACATGTTGCCGATTGCCTCGATGATCTCTTCGGTGGTTGCCATTTCTTTCTCCTAGCTTGCTAGTTCTGTTAGATGCAACATCGCTGAGCGATGTGCGGTTGACTTCTTACGATTTCTTCTTGGCTGGGTTTTCTTCGCCGCCTCTGGCTCTGCAGCCTAAGCCTCTGGTTCAGCCTCTGGCTCTGGCTCTGCAGCCTCAGCCTCCGGTTCAGCCT
>DBIA01000005.1 GCA_002296525.1 Candidatus Neomicrothrix sp. UBA814
GCCATGACAATTCCCGGCCATATAGCCGCGCGATAAAGCAAGGAACTTTGGGTCGGCTGCTTTGTAGTCAGAACCTGAGCGCGCTGAGACCCAACAAAATCTGGTAGCCAGCAGGCAACAATTGCCGCCAACCCCATACACAGGCCTCCGACCATGAAGCCGCCGTCAAAGCCCCACCTGCCCACGGCCCACTCCCCGAGCCAGGGCCCAAACGCCATTCCCCCGTATATCGCTACTGAGAAATAGCTCGCCGCTTCACCCCGCCTATGCTCCGGAGCTAAATCGGTAGTAAGGGTCACTGTTCCAACGAAAAAGGCGCCTTGCACAGCACCCATCAGTAAACGGGCAATCAACAATGTGGAGTAGCTATCGGCGAAAGCGTGCGCAGCTAAGACCCCGGCTGTGATGAAAGAGCCTCCAGCGATTAACAACCGGCGCCCTCTTCGATCACCGAGTCTCCCAATCCAAGGACGTGCCAGCACAGCAGAAAATGAGAAAACGCCTAGGGCTAGACCAACCTCGACATCACCGCCGTTGAGATCGGTTACAACAAAGCGCGCAACTGTGGGAATCACCGACGAGAAACCCAGCGCCGAGAACAGCGCAGAAAGGCACAAAATGCCAAAGTGCGTGGTCATCAGTCGTTGCTGCGGCTCATCACTTTCGATGGAGCTTTGGTTCTGAGCTACTGCGAAGACAGCGGGCCGACGATCGTTACTGGTCACTGCGACCGTCGTTGATCAGTCAACTCGCACCGGAGGGGTGGTCTCACTGAATTTTTCCCACACAACGTCATCTGCGACTCCCATGACCTTCTCCAACACCCCCGGTGGATAGTTCATATGAGGCTTTGTTGGATCAAAGGGCGGATTTGGAAGCGGCCGCTCGGGTTGGACGTACTGGCTAGGGTTCTTGAGATCTTCAATTTCACGTGCGTCAATGCCACAAAGTTCGCTCACCTCGGGGTCTATCCAGGCGTCAGCGTCAATGTTGCTTCCCACACAGATTTCTAAGCTCAGGCCTTCCGGGCCCGCAAAATACATTGACTGAATAAAGCCGTGGTCAAGAGGGCCCAGTACCTGAATTCCGTGGGATCTAATTCTGTCGCGGAGTTGCAACAGTTCGTCGAGGTCATCAACATTAAAGGCGACGTGCTGCATAGTTCCTCTGGTTACCGGTTCTCCCCCATTACCAGCGTGAGTAACTCCCCATTGAATTTCCTCAGCATTGTCAGGATGTTGGACGAAAGCGACGTACGAGCTTTCAGAAAGTTCAGCAAATCCGTGGTAACAACCATTGACTCCATGCATCCAGTAGAGCGCTTTGGTTGGGCATCCGAGCACTTCAGCGAAAAACTTAAGTTGCGCTTTCATGTCCTTGGTGGAAATAGCTAGATGATTGACGCCATTGGGGTGAAGAGCCATATGTGTAATGGTACGCCCCGCAAAGATCTTCCACCTAGCAGAGGAGTTAATGAGGAGTGCAATAGCGCAATCGCATGCAAGCCATCCCGTATAAGCCATAGGCTGGCGCCATGTGGATTCGCCTACGTCAAATCGCAGTTGTTACCTCAGATCTGCTCGAGACCGCCCTTGATATCCAGACCGTTCTGGGCGTAGAAGCCTGCCACACTGACCCCGGGGTGAGCGTCTTCGGTTTGAAGAACACTCTTTGGCCTATTGGGAATCAGTTCCTGGAGTGTGTGACACCAATAACTACAAACACCGCTGGAGGTCGCTACATCGAGCGCCGGGGCGGCGATACCGGCTATATGGTCATTAACCAAGTTGACGATGTCGCTTCTCGAATCGCCCACGTGGAAGATCTAGGTGTTCGAATTGCCAACCATATGAACTACGACAAGGGCGGATTCGAGGGAATCCAACTGCATCCAGCCGACACTGGTGGAAGCTTCTTCGAAATGGACCAGATGAAAGTCGATGGGGCCGAAGACATTGATGGCCCTTGGTGGCCAGCAGGGTCTAGCTGGCCAGATTTTTCGCGTACAGAGCGCGTGCGTTCAATCTGCGCAGCCGAACTGCAGGCGGCAGACCCTGAACGACTGTCCTCTAGGTGGGCACAGATAGCTCAGCTTGAACTGCAGAGTGACTCTGCAGGAAACCCAACTATTGAGTTCGATAACGCGTCCATCCGCTTTGTAGAGGCTCAAGACGGACGTGGTGATGGACTGGGCGGAATTGATGTTGAGTGTGTCGACCGAGATGCCGTTCTCGCCGGAGCCAAACAGCGAGGCTGCGGCGTTAACGATGAACAAGTGTTACTCGGAGGGTTGCGGGTTTACCTGAGGGGATAATTACGCTCCTCTAGTCTTTGTAGGATTAGAGCTAAGGGGAAAGGGCCTTTAATGAGCGCCAATTTAAGAAACTTCACTCGATCCGTGTTTGTATTCGACGCTGTTGTGCAGCGCGTTGCGCTCGATGATTGGGACAAGCAATCTCCATGCGAAGGGTGGTCCGCAAGAGACGTACTTCGGCACCATTGTGGGGTTCTTGCCGCTATGACAGCCACCTTAAATAGTGGCGAGACTGTTCCACCTGAGTCTGTTGACTCTGCGCCGGACCCAGTAGCGCTATGGGACTCGACCCGTGATGCCGCATTAGAGGCACTTGATCAACCTGGAATTCTTGAACGGGAAGGGAAGTTCTGGTTTGGGCCAATGTCTGTCGATGAGTGGATCCGGATCGTGCAGTGGGATCCGATGACTCATGCATGGGATATCGGCCAAGCCACCGGAGTAGATGCTCACCTTCCGGATGATCTAGCGGCCAGTAGTCACGAACTCATTGAACCAATGAGAGAGACTCTTTCTAAATGGGGTCTTATCGCAGATCAAGTTGACGTTGCCGATAG
>DBIA01000027.1:0-68423 GCA_002296525.1 Candidatus Neomicrothrix sp. UBA814
TTGATGCTGGGGCAGAGTTATGAAATTCCGCGCCCTTAATCAAGATGGTGTGCCTCGCTAAGTTCCAAGCTTGTCTGGTTGGTCGTGCCCATAGGGTTAGAGAGTGGCCTCGCGAAAGAGCAAAGTCTTGGCTGTGATTGCCTTGATAATGATTTTCACCGCGTTGGATGCCGTATCGATTTTTCGTTCTGAGCAACCCCGTTCCCTTCAACAAGAAACTCAGATCTTTGAGCGCACCGATTTAGATCAGCGGAACAGACCTAATCAACTTCATGTAGTGAAATATGAGCGAGTTTCCAGGGTTCTTACTGTGTGTTTTGGCTCGGGTCGCTGTGTCAGGCACTGCAATGTGCCCTCGTATGAATTCGATAGCTTTCGTTGGTCGTTCATGCCCGACTCTTATTACTCAGTTCGAGTGGGAGCGAGCTCGGCGGGGTACAGGTGTTGATTTAGTTGGGTGGGATTAAATGCTCGACGATAGGGTTCAATCAGAGCCCTTTCCTGCCCCCATCTGAGAGGGTTTTGGGTCCGCCGTGGTCACTCCTTCCACTAGGCGGACCCAAGCGCGTGGTCTGGTGCCTGGACAAAGTATGGAAAGACCGGCCCCAACGGCGGCCACCGGTGATATCGAATTGCTATGTCTCTGTATTGGGGTGGTGAATGCGCCCAAGGTGGGATATCTAAATAATAGATTAAAAGATTCTATTAGAACTTAAATATAGATGACCATCCGGTAACTTGTCGGCGTTATCATGTATTTGCAGATCAAATACGGGAGAAAAGCCATGAAACTGCTGCGTCGCAAGCGTAATCAAGAACCTGTTTCCGCTATCCAACTATGGGACGATCACACTGAGCGTCAGCTCAGTAATTACTGGATTCAGTCATACGGACGATAGCGATTCTGTTTCCGCCGAGGGGGCCCCTATGGGGCCCTCAACGTGTTTTTGTGGACCCACTGATTTGACCTGGCGACTTTAACCTTAGACCCCAGCACTAAAATGAGCCTTTTGGGTAGGAGGCTATTCCCCCGAGAGCGTTTGGTGGAACTCCGAATATGGGCCGCCAGCACTAACCAGCTCGCTATGTTGACCCTTTTCGACGATAGAGCCATCATCGATGACGACAATTAGATCGGCTTGGCACCAATGCGGCTTACTCCTGATGGCTCAGGTGCGTTCGGGTCTCTTAGCAAAGCGTGTGGGTGCATTGGCTGCATAACTATGAGGCTAGGCCCAAGATGCTGCAGCTATTAGTTTGAGATCAAGGAGTTCTCTAACTGTGCTTCAGACAGAAGTGAGGTCCGTAGGTGCCTTAGCAGGCCGGGGCTAAAAGTTTTTGGGTCGATTTTTGGGGCCGCCGATAGCTTGTGAAGTGTCGAGGAAAGCCAACTGAAAGGGCGAAGATGCGACACAAGATGGAAAGTTGTTATAGCTAACCGTCATAGAAAACTACGAGGGACGTATGCCGGACTCCAACACAGAATTACTGGATGGGATTGTGCTGCAGGCGTCTCTCGAAGTCCGAGAAGCGCCTGTGGCACTATCTACCTGGTTCGCAGGCGCTTCACCAATTTGAAAGACCGTGAATCGTTGCCTGGTCATCACCTTCCCTGATTGGCCGATTCACATAGTGAAGGGGAGTGCCTCGGTAGGTCCTGAACGAGCCTGGCGATGCGCACTCCTCTTCGTCTGTCAGCCCTACCAGCAAGAGTTACAGGAGGCACGGGTCACTCGCTTGGACTGACCATTGTTGCGGATGAGGTCATTCGCTCAAGTTTTTTTAATGTCCACTATTTCGAATCTCATGCGGGTTGCGATCCCGCTTGCAGCACTGCTCGCTGGAAGCTGACAAACTTATTGAGCGCTATGTCAACAGAACAGGCCTCAACCCGCTTGCCGGTCATCGATGTGGAAGCCTTTCTCTCCGGAGAGAAAGGCGCTCTTGAAACAACGGCCAAAGAGCTCCAAGGTGCTCTTGAAGATGTCGGATTCTTGTCGAT
This sequence comes from Candidatus Neomicrothrix sp. UBA814, assembly GCA_002296525.1. Classification (GTDB taxonomy): domain Bacteria; phylum Actinomycetota; class Acidimicrobiia; order Acidimicrobiales; family Poriferisodalaceae; genus UBA6944. Next base: position 2,003 of record DBIA01000027.1, read on the forward strand.
AGTTGGCCATGGAATCGAGTGGCGAATAGTCACCGATATGTATGACTGGGCGGCCAGGTATCACAACCTGAGTGATGTCACAAAACTGAACCACGAGATGACCTCCACGTTGATGGGTTATGTGGGGCTTGGGGGAGCAAAGCGCGGGGATCGCCCCCATGCCCTCAACGCCGCCTTTTTTATGGGGCGCCCTGGTTCGAAAAGGAATCAGTTTCCCGATGAAGAGGCTCTACCGGGGTTTAGGGATGCCGCCGAAACTTATTACCGTGTCATGGAACAGCTCTGTCTTAACCTCTTGCCGCTCTACGCCACAGCGGCAGATATGCCAGCGAACTATTTCGATAAGTTTTTTGACCCTGCTCTCGCAACGTTAAGAATGAGCCATTACCCGCCAGTTGTCGCAGAGCCAGATCAATGGGGAATTGATCCGCACAGCGATGCAGGCTTTATGACGTTGCTACCCACAAACGAAGTTAGCGGACTTGCTATTAAGGCAGACGACGGTTGGTTTTCAGTTGAACAAGAAACTCAATCATTTGTTGTCAACGCAGGTGACACTCTGAGGGCATGGAGTAATAACCGATTTCGATCTACGCAACACCGAGCATTGAACGTCAGTGCAGGTAACCGTTTTGCAATTCCATTTTTCTTCGATCCGCGTCCTGATACTACGATCGATCCCCTTTCAGGGTGTATCAGTGATATTCGGCCGTTAGCCGTGAAGCCATATAGATACGGTGAATACCTGCAGAACTTTATGCGGGAGGGCTACATACCCGCAGCAAATTGAGAAACAGTGACGTCCGCCCCGCAAGGAGCTCGGGTTAGTTGTACTGATCTTTAAACTCAGAAATCTGATCAAGTTTCGGTATCACCGTGTCTGCCTCGGCGGGGGGCAGGGTGAAAACTATGCGATTGCATCCAGCCTCTATGAGACTGTCAACAATCTCTGCCTTAGGAGGTGTCCCAAACTGTCCAAAATCGAAGGACTCGGGGTCGCGACCGGCATCAGATGCCATCTGTTTGAGGGTAGTGATCTGCTCTGCGAAGTCGTAGCGACCGCTTATCGGCATAAAGCCATCACAGTATTCGATGATGTCTTTCATGGTTTTGGGACCGGCAGCTCCACCCAAAATGATTGGTGGGTGAGGCTTTTGAGTGGGTTTCGGCCATTGCCAACTGGAGCTGAAGTCCACATGTTCGCCATGAAACTCTGCCTCGTCGTTGGCCCAAAGTTCTTTCATGGCAAGGATTCGTTCTCGCATGACGGCACGACGCTCGGTGAATTGGACGCCGTGATGGTGGAGCTCTTCTTTGTTCCACCCGTAGCCAATCCCAAAAAGAAATCGTCCATTCGTCAGCGCGTCGACTGTTGCAACACTTTTCGCTAACCAAATCGGGTCGCGTTGAGGCACCAACGTTATACCGGTGCCCAGCTTTATGGTGCTCGTCACAGCTCCAGCCATTCCCAAGGCCACGAACTGATCGTGTGTGCGCCAGTATTCTTCCGGCAACGGTGGTGCTTTGGGATTGAGACCCCATGGAGTTTCGCGGCTGGTCGGAATATGGCTGTGTTCAGGGAACCAAATCGATTCAAACCCTCTGTCTTCGGCCTCTTTGGCGAGAGTCATAGGGTCGATTGCTTTGTCGGTGGGGAACATGTTTATGCCGAAATCAGTCATGGGGCGATCTTAACGAGATCGGGAAGTTAGGTGTTGTGAAGAAATCAGAAACTCCACGGCGCTCAAAGCATTGAAAAAAATATGATGAGCCCTCCCATTTGTGGGAGGGCTCATCGGGGTTCTGAGAAGCGAGCCACCTGGGCGGCATCACTGCTTGTGGAAATACCTACACGGTGTAGCTACGTCCTTAATCAGGAGTTGATGTGTTCAGGCGTCGTGGCTGTCTAGATAGGTGACCTGAAGATTGCCGGCCAGCACTGGAGCGAGCAGTTCAGGGAGTCCGGTGTCCATCCTCCATTGCAGGTAGCTCTGATGATTTTCTTTGAGTGCAAACTTCTCCCAAAGGACAACGGTGTCAGGGTTGCTGTCATCGCTGTAGACCTCGATTGATTCGCATCCTTCGTAAGCGCGAGTGTCGGCGAGTGCTCCGCGCAGAATTTCAATTAATTCTGGTCCCTTGCCCTCTTGACATGGGAACACGACGTGAATGGTCTGAGACATGTTTGACTTCCTTAATGTGTAGCTGTCACTAGCTCGTCGGGAAGCTCATCACCTTTAATGCAAAGCGTCAACTCTTGTGTCTTTGTGGCGCGAAAAGAGACCTATAAGAAGCTGACTCTGAGCGTTATCTCCTAGGAGTTGTCGCAGCAATAATCTCGACTTCGATGTCACCAACCACAAGAGGAGCGCCGACGGTCGTTCGGCATGGGTACGGTGCCTCAAAGACGTCGAGAAATACCTCATTCCAAGTAGCGAACTCAGAAACATCGGTTAGTTGAGTATTGACTTTGATGACGTGATCCAAAGAAAGGCCCATGTCTTCAAGCATTAAACCGAAGTTTTCCAAAGCAACTCTCGCCTGAGTTGCGAGATCGCCCCCGGTCACTTCGAATGTTTCGAGGTCAATAGCGGTCATGCCGCTAAAGAAATACAAGTCGCCGACTTGTATGGCTGTTGAGTTCTTAATGTCGAATTGTTCAAGCGCCGCTGACGCCGAAGGAGATGAATGAATGATGGTCATGTGGCACACCATACGCGCCGGTAAGTTAACGCTTGAACTAGAAACGAAATCTTATGTCTCACATAGTCGTGTCGTGATAGCGCAACCAGATAGAAAGGTGCGTCGTGACTGAAGAAAAACATGGAGAAGATATAGACCGCAGTGAGGAATGGGAACAGCTACGAGCGACTTACCTGCGCTCACCGTCAGTGCGCCCTGAATCTTCGGCGCAAGGAGTCCACCATCTAGCGCTCCTCAGTTCTGACGTTGAACAAACCATTGCCTTTTATCAAGGTGTCCTTGAATTCCCGTTGACGGAGCTCTTCGAGAACCGCGACTACAAAGGATCAACTCACTTTTTTTTCGATATCGGCAACGGAAATGCTCTTGCGTTCTTTGACTTTCCAGGTCTGGAATTGGGTGCTTATCGAGAAGTCTTGGGGTCGTTACATCATTTGGCGATTTCAGTCACCCCGGACAAGTGGCACCACCTCCGAAGCAAATTAGAAGATGCGGGTGTTGAAATTGTTTTCGAGCATAAAGGTTCTATTTACTTCAGTGGTCCCGACGGAGAACGGCTCGAACTGCTCGCTGAGCCGCTGGGGGAGATGAATGGCCGTCCCGTTCTGTAACCGCTCTCATGGTTCGAGTTGCGACGTGAGTTGGAGACAATGAGGGTGCGGCGAACGGCGGGTTTCTTTATGGTCGTGATGCTTCTACTTGCGGGTGATGTTGTGCCTGCCGCTGCTCACGACCCCGTATTTCTATCTAAAGAACATACGTCCCCCGAAGTGGGCCCCCTGTTACCTGATGGCACCATCTCTTTCGCTATGTACGGCCGCCTGACTTCACCGTCGGCGACTCAGGGTTTTCAAGCTGGAATGAAAGATGGTGACGCGCTAAATCTTTCCCTATTGATCCCAGCTGTTCTTCCCGAGACCAGTTTCGAAGTTCGGTCGCTACCAAAAGTTCAAGTCGTCCGCCCAGACGGAACCGAGTTTTCCCTCACACCGACGGTTCGAGAGATTTTTCATGAGCCCTACACCAACACTCGCTATCTAAGATTGGGAGATCATCAAGAAGTAGCGCGTCAGGGCTATTACAGCTTTAGTGTGTCTGGGGCCAGACCGGGACGCTATGTGGTTTCGATCGGAATCTTGGAACGGTTCGGTACGGAGATCATTCGATATACCCGCCCGTTAATAGTTGGTCGAGCGACGCAGCCTATATATCAGTGGTTCGAGGAACCAGTAATAGCGGATCATGCAACAGGCTCCGAAGCCCCTGATGTAGATGAGGAGAGGGCGGAAGTGTCTCAACCTCGCCAACTGGCTTCGGAAATTGAAACTGCTGGCACTCCAAATGTTGGAAATGAGCAACAGCTAGACGCCGATGCAGAACCATGTGATTGTGGCCGCCCGCGACGGTCACTAGTTGTTGCACTTAGCGTCGGAGCACTTATCGTGGCACTAGCAATATTGAAATTGAGGGAGCGTCGCCGCAGCCGGATCACCAACGACGCACCGTCTTAAAGGTCACCGCCTGGCATTCGACCGTCATCCTTCAGGTAAATCGAGTTTTTGGGTTCAGCTAGAAGCGCCTCCACTGCGGGAACGAAGTCGGACAGGGGCATAGAGTCGTATTTTGGATCAAAGGCCGTTTGATCGAATTCCTGACAGAACTCCACTGTCAGGTCGTAAGCGGGATGACCCTGAAATTGGTCCCTCATATTCCGGTCAAGACCCAAGTAGTGAAAGAAGTTGTATCCCTGAAAGATGCCGTGCTTTTCGACCATCCAAAGGTGCTCTTCAGAAACAAACGGCTTCAAAATCGCTACAGCGATGTCTGGGTGATTATAAGAACCGAGTGTGTCGCCGATGTCGTGGAGAAGAGCGCAAACAACGTATTCGTCAGATTTGTTGGCCCGGTAGGCGCGGGTAGCGGTCTGGAGTGAATGCTCGAGTCGGTCGACAGCGAATCCGCCATGATCACCTTCAAGAAGCTTGAGATGATCGATGACCCTAGTGGCTACGTCAGCGGCTAGCTGTTGGTTGTGAGCTGCAATGATTTTCCAATCCATTGCAGTTCCTTCGGTCATAGCTCCGAAGGTTGCCGATTGTTCGAGTAAATCTCCAGAGGAGTTGGGAGTATCCATTTCGCCTTCTTTTTCGTGCTAGGCCCAATAGTAATCGCTGCAAGGGACAGAGTTTTGTGTACTCATTTTGGGAAGAGACGTATCCCTACCGAGCACTGTTGCGGCTAGGTAAGTAAGCCGATAAAACTGTATTAAGTAGACCAAACATAATTAAGGATGAGAGATGGAACTCAGCGCCAACGTAGGCCGTTTCTATATCAATGGAGAGTGGGTTGAACCCTCCACCGACGACACTCTTGAGGTCATAAATCCCGCTACAGAGGCCCCGATCACTTCTATAGCTATGGGCACTCCAACTGACGTAGACGCAGCAGTTGAAGCTGCGCAAGCAGCGTTCGATGGTTACTCACAAACGTCAATCGAATATCGTGTCGATCTTTTAAACCGTATTACAGCGCTTTTGGGTGCCCGCTCAGAAGACCTCGCAAACTTGATTTCCGCTGAAATGGGCGCTCCCAAAGGGTTAGCTAAAGCAGCGCAAGCTCCGACCGGGGTAGCCCACTTTGCGACAACAGCTCAGATTCTCAGCTCGTTTCAGTTCGAAGAGCAGATGGGGAAAACCCTGATTGCGAAGGAACCTGTGGGAGTTGTAGGGATGATCACGCCTTGGAATTGGCCGCTAAACCAGATCGCCTGCAAAGTAGCACCAGCTCTTGCTGCGGGTTGCACGATGGTTTTAAAGCCGTCCGAGGTCGCCCCACTAAACGCAATTTTGTTTGCTGAGTTGCTACATGAAGCAGAGGTTCCCGCAGGAGTTTTTAATCTCGTTAACGGTGATGGCCCCTCAGTGGGAGCGCACCTCTCAGCGCACCCTGGGGTTGACATGATGTCATTCACCGGTTCCACGCGAGCAGGAGTTGAGGTGGCGCGCAACGCCGCACCGACGGTAAAGCGCGTTGCTCAGGAACTTGGCGGAAAGTCGGCGAATATCATCCTCGACGATGCTGACCTGGCCGAGGCCGTAGGTCGTGATGCGTTCGGTATGTGTACTAACTCAGGTCAGTCGTGTAACGCCGCGACCAGAATGTTTGTGCCGTTCGACCGGATGGAAGAAGCTGCGGCCATAGCCAAAGGCTCAATGGAGTCAGTATCAGTAGGGGAGCCCAGCAGCGACGGAACGATAATCGGACCAGTAGTTTCCGAAGTGCAGTGGAACAAGATTCAGGCATTAATCGAGGCCGGCATCGAAGAAGGCGCCACCTTGGTCACAGGGGGGACTGGACGACCTGAGGGTTTGGAAAGCGGTTACTTCGTTCGCCCAACACTTTTCACGAATGTAACCAATGACATGCAGATTGCTCGGGAAGAAATATTTGGTCCAGTTCTAGTCATGATCGGTTATGAGGATGATGACGATGCTGTGCGGATGGCCAACGAAACGCCTTATGGCCTCTCGGGCTACGTATCGGGCAGCCAAGAGCGAGCCATGTCGGTAGCGAAGAGAATTCGTAGCGGTAATGTTCACGTTAACGGTGCAGGACCCGACTTTAATGCTCCTTTCGGCGGCTACAAACAGTCAGGCAACGGACGCGAATGGGGCGTACACGGGTTGGAAGAATTCTTAGAGATTAAAGCCATCATGGGAGCCAGTTGAAGACTGAAGCTGTGACGACTGTTCGTAGCGGCGTAAGTGATCAAAGAACGTGAGCCATAATACCTAGGTGAAAATTGGGCATATCTGCGTTGCCTTATTGGTGCTGGGCGTTTCGTGTGCCGGCTCGGTTGAATCTGGCGGAGAAGGCCAATTTTCAGAAAGCGCAGCACAGGCGACAACCACGGTCCAGTCCCAAGACTCCGCGAGTAAGGACGTAGAAAAAAGCGCGTCAAGCGCAGCGACAGTCCAGCCGAGCCAAAACGTTGAACGGTTTGAGGTAACTGTCGTCGCACCCGCAAGTGTGAACAGTTACTCGGAGTTCGAAGTCCTGCTCCAGTCCGGCGAAGAAATAGCCGATTTCACCGTCATCTCTGACCGGTTGATTGTGTTGTCTTCCACGAACGGATCAGCGACCATCCTCAGCCCCATCGTTCAACAAGGCGAAACAATAGATTTCTTCGTTGAAGCAACCTCGATAGATGGACAATCCGCAAGGGTCTCACATGAGATTGAGGTCCTTTTGTATGAACATGAGGTGGAACGCTTTAGACATCTCAACCCTGCGGATCTGCAAGGAACCGTCAGTGATGATTACGCCGTGTTCAACTTTGGTTTCGAAACCATTTTCGTGAACGAGCGTTACAGCGACACCTATTGCTACCCAACTGTCGATAATTGCAACGAACAAGATGGTTCCTTTACCGCTGACGCACACAACATGATGGTCGGCGACTTCAACGGCGATGGCCACCAAGACCTAGTAGTCGGATGGGTCATCTTTCCCCACACAATGGCCAAGAAAGAGCGGAGCACAGTGAGGGTGTACCTGAACGATGGCACCGGCCGGCTCCTAGCAGACCCGACGATTTATTCCTCGGGACAGCCTCCTGAACGGAACATGCCATACCGCCTTGTGGTTGACGACTTCAACCAAGACGGCGTCGACGATATCTTCGCCGGATCACAAGGTTTGCTGAGGCTCCTTCCGACCGGGGAAAGAATCAACGACATGGATCCACATATTTTGTTGTTATCTCGCGACGGCAAACTGGTCGATGCTTCGGACAGCATCAATTACCGCGGCACTAGATTTTTTGCTCACGATGCCTCGTCGGGAGATATTAACGGCGACGGATTTCCAGACGTTCTAGCGGCTCGCACTTTGTTTTTGAACGACGGTGGGGCGGGGTTTGTGAATTCAATCGAGAATCTGCCGGAGGCGATGCGTCGCACCGATCACTATGTGATGTCATCTCTCCTTGAAGATTTCAACGGGGATGGCTTGGCTGACCCGGTTCTCTTTTGGGGTGACGAAATAGATTCCTCGGACCCCTGGCCTGCGCAGATAGCGATTAGCGACAGGCAAAAGTCAAGCTCCGAATGGTCAGTCCAGAGTCTGCCAACGGGACGATTTGGGCTCGGAAGCACCAAATTTAACCATGCAGCCTCTGCTGATATTGATGGTGACGGAGACCTGGATATCGTTATTGGGACTACGAGAGCAGGGAATCTGTACTACGTAGGACGCTTCATCCAAATCCTCCGTAACGATGGCTCAGGAAATTTCACTGACATCAGCGAAGAGGCGATGGGTGACCAACCAAGGGCGTTGAACTACGAAGACCCAGAAGTCGAGGCGCTGTGCACTGTATGGGGAGAAGGCCAAGTCATCCTAATTGATATAGATAACGATGGTGATGTCGACATTACGGATCGAACACATGGCGGCGCGAATGGCGCCAAAGATGCCTGCTCCGGCATAGAGGTGTATTTGAACGATGGAAATGGCAGTTTTTCGCGTGACGAATCAACGCAGTTAGCTTGGGTTCAGCAGTACCAAATTCCCGGTTTTGTATCTTTGGCTCCGACTAAGCATGAGATTGGTAACGCCATTCCAATAGACCTTGACGGACGCCTCGGAATTGATTTTGTCGCCCAGATACGTTCGCCCTGGGGTGGAACATACGCGTTCCTGTATCAGGTGATGTCTGTGAAGTGATTAGCCACAGATCGATGGGATGCCGACGCGTGTGTTATCTCAGAATGAAGCGGTGGTGGCTCCGTACATCTGGCTTTTGGTCTCTTCCCGCAAAATCTGGAGCTCTTCGGTGAGAGCTTTTCGACCAGCTTCAGCTTCGGGGTCTTCAGGGTAATAAGACAACTCAGAGGCAGGGTCACCTGCGACTCGCGTGCCAATTAGGTACCGCGGCTTGCTGTAGTCATAGGGGCGTGCCCGATGAAGAGCGCGTCTGTTGTCCCACAGCAGAGTGTCGCCGACGGTCCAATTATGGCTGTACACGCGGGAGTCATCACTCACTACATGGTCGATGAGGGACTTAATTAGTTTCCGGCTCTCTTCACGGCTAAGCCCTGGAATCCCAAAAGCGTGTCGTCCGACAAACAAATTAGGTTTCCCTGTCTCAGGGTGGACCTTCACCAAAGGGCGCAGATACGCCTCACCGTGGTACACCTCGCCGTACAAGCCCTCGCCGTTCGTATCTGGAAAGTCTCCCAGGTCATTTGCTTGGGAAAAGTTCGTGGAATGGAAAGCACTCAGACCCGATATCAGCTCTTTCGTTTGTTCGTCGAGACTCTCGTATCCTGATCGCAGATCCGCCAGCTCAGTTTGGCCACCCTCTTCGGGAACTACGACTGCTGACAGCATCGCGACCTTGCTTGCGATTGGCTTGTACGTCGAGTCTGTGTGCCAGGCTTCGTTACCAACGTTCGTTCGCATCAACTGGGACTGAAGGTCATAAATTTTTCCGAAAGTGCCGTCATCGTGCTTCTTTTGGTTAGCCATTGGGGCTCCACCAAACTCAAGTTCTCCGAAACGGCGACCGAACTCAATACTTTCTTCCTCGTTGATGTGCTGGTCGGGGAAAAGCAAGAATCCATGCTCCAAAAATGCCGAATGCAGCTGACCAAACTCCTCATCACTCAGATTTTTGAGATCGAGTCCGGTTGCGATCGCACCAAACTTTTTGTCCATCATCGGAGTGATCTCTATATCGCCCATGATCTTTCCCCCACGTCCTACTTCACTACAGGCTAGTCACTGACACAGATGTAAGAGCGGAGGTAATGCGCAAGTGCCTATGAGCAACTTAATTCGACCGAACCGTGAGTCCCCACTGAGAACTTGACTTGGTCGCCAGCTTCGGGGAAATAGGTGATTACGGTGCTGCCTGTCATGACAAACTCACCGGCCCGCAAGGACCGACCTCGAGCGTTCAGATGGTTAGCGAGCCACGCAACAGCTTCAAAAGGGTGTCCCAACGCGTCTCCGGTTCGACCTGAGCCCAAGGTCTCACCATTGACCTCCAAAAGGGTGGGGGTTTCGACAAGGTCGAGAGCACTCCAGTTGGGTAAGGGGGATCCCATAACGACGCCAGCATTCCATGCGTTCTCAGACACTGAATCGAACGGATTCAAATTGTCGTAGTCCGCGTCCCGATCTTCGATGAGCTCGAATGACGGGTAACAGGCGCCTACTGCGGGAGCGATGTTGTCCCTGGTGTAAAGAGCGCCATCTCCTGGAAGGTCATCACTGAGTTCCACCGCAATTTCGCACTCCAGGCCTAGATGACGGTGATTGTCAAGAGACACTTCAAACGGAGAGGGGTGAACTTTGCTGGAGAAAACCGCACCCGCTAGCGGATGATCGACGCCACAGAACTCCTGCATCGCTTTGCTGGTAAGCGCAACCTTCCAACCAACAACCTTTTCTCCTCGTTGGAGCATGATGTCAACGAATGTGTCCTGTATGAGATATGCGTTGTCAAGCGTTGGCTCCGCAACTTGATGAGCCATGGTGTGATGCTTTTCTTTAGCTTCGAGCTCGTTTATGAACGCACTCGCAATCTCTAACCGTTGCTGTTCATCCATGAGTTTCCTTCCTTTGAGTTTGGTTTTCAGTCGAACTTTTGACCTGCGTTGGTCGCAATGTTCAGTAGAGAGCCTCCACTGCTGCTAGGTCAGCAATCTTGTCTCCGTCATAGCCCAACATTTCGCTGAGCACTTCGAAAGTGTGTTCACCAATAGGTGGGCCGCCCCACAACACATCCGAAGGAGTTCGACTTAGTTGGTAATGAGAACCTTCTACCACTGTCTCGCCGGCGTATGCCTGGGGTACTCGACGAAAGTGATTTCGGTGGGCTAATTGCGGATCAGCGACGGCATCAATTGAGTCAGTTGCAATATGTGCAGCAATTCCGTGGTTCTGAAGTAGTTGTTGAAGTTCGAATCGATCTTGCTGAGCGGTCCACGCAGCGATAGCGGAGTCATCTAGCTTCTGTGATCCCATCAGGAGAGCCAAATTGTCCTCAGCTGTCTGATCCTGGCAGACGATAGCGATCCACCGGTCCTCACCTTTGACAGGGTAAACGCCGTGCACATTGTGTCGCTCGCTCCAGTTAGCAGACCGGGTTGCGGTCCTCTCGTTGATTTCTTGATCCAGCAATGCTGGACCGAGAAGATGAAGGGCAGACTCGTGTTGACTTAGATCTATGTAGCAGCCTTCACCTGTTCGACGTTGATGATCAAGTGCCGCCATCAACGCTGACACTGTGAAGCGTGGGGCGGTGTAGTCGGTGTACGCGAGGAATGGTCCCGAAGGAGGTCTGTCAGGCCACCCAGTGATCTCATAAAAGCCGCTTAGGGCACCAGCTAGGTTCCCGAAACCTGGGTACATGTTCATGGGGCCGGTTTGTCCCATTAGGCAACTCGACAACATAATGGTTTCGGGCTTGCGCGCCTTAATGGAGTCGTAGTCGAAGCCCCAATTAGCCATTGCCTTTGGGGTAAATGCTTCAATTACGACGTCGGCCCAATCAATTAAATCCCAGACGACAGTGCGGGCTTCATCAACAGACAAGTCCAGGCTCATCATGTGCTTTCCCGCGTTCGCCGAGTGATATTGGGCGGTGTTACTCGGATGTGTTTCGTCATTGACGAAAGGTCCAGCGTTTCGAATGACGTCGATTCGGCCCTCAGATTCAATTCTTACGACAGTTGCTCCGTGGTCAGCAAGATTTCGTGTCGCCATGGGAGCAGCAATGGCCCACGTGAAGTCCAAGACATTGATTCCCTCCAACGGCTTACGTGTGGGAGCAGGTGTAGCCAACATAGGAGCGACGGGTTTACGTTGGAGATCAGCTAGCACTGCATCGGTGTCTTGTCCCAACTTGGGGGGAGCACCAAGATCTCGGAGAGGGACACTCGCCTTCGCGAAACGACCTGGAAATTTGTGTCCAACTGCGGGAACGTGCTCAAAGAACCCGCGGGCCTCAAGATGCTCAGATTCGACAATGTCTTTCGTTGTTGCAACTGGAGCAATGAGCAGTCTTCTCTCGTGATTTCCAGCCATTAGCTCGGCTTTTGTCTTTGTTGCAGTGAACTTAGCAATAGCGTCTTGCGCCCGGTAGAGGTCTTCCGGATCTGCCTGACCGGAGTAGATCATCGTGAAAAAATCGACCCAATTCTGGTCCCGCGTCGACTCATCACAGAAACCTTCCTCGTGGACCCAGTCCATTAACCGCTGACTGTAAGGCCCCAGCATCTCCCCGAACATAAAAGTGATTGACACAAACCCATCCGCTGCGGGATACACGGTTCTAATCACATACTCACCGGCTTTAATCCCACCCCCCGCTCGAGCCATGGGGGCAGCGCCGACAGCGCTACTGATCAGCATTGTTTGAGTGCATTGCGTGACCGCCTGTTGAGCGGAAACATCAATGTGTTGCCCCCAGCCCGACTCACTTCGTTCGAATAAGGCGATTGTCGTAGCTTCAGCTGCCTCCAAAGCACTGTGCAGCCACCCTTGGGGAACGGCACCGACCTGAATAGGAGACCTATCAGGATCTCCAGTCAGCCCAAGTTGGCCACCACTAGCCAACAAAGTCAGATCGGTAGCACACCAATCGCTCTTTGGGCCGGTCGCACCGAACGCAGAGATGCTGGTAGTGATGAGCGAAGGATTAGCAGCACGCAGTTGTGAAAGGTCTAGTGCCTCAAATACTCCGCAGTCGATGATGACGTCTGCAGTAACAGCCAGCTGCTCGATCTCTGCGACACCACCAACGAGAGATTTCTTGCCACGGTTCCACGCCCAGTGAGTCAAGGACTTCTCAATATCGACGACATCATCAACAAAGGGACCCAAATGACGTGCACTGTTTCCCCCTGGGGGTTCTACAGCAATGACCTCAGCACCCAGCTGGGCTAGGAGTAACCCGGTCAAGTTAGAACGTTCGTCAGTGAGATCCAGAATTCGGTAAGGAGACAGCATGGCTTCCATTCTGCCCTGTGGGTAGAGCGAGCGTGAGATGATGTTTAATGCGCCGGTGAAAGTAGGCCCTAGTGGAGCAAGACGAAAACCGACTAGAGATGCTGCGAGAGTCGATACGACTATCTAACGAAATTCTTGCTAAGGCCAAACAGTCGCCGCAGCAATCCCTTGAACCGGGTATTGAAGCCAAGCTGTTGCATGCCCGCGACTGGCGAATGCGCTACCTCACACACCTAGAGCAAGGGGGTCAACCACTCCAGGTAGGGGATGAATGGTCAATGCATCACGGACACGACCTTGCAATCGAATGGGGATATGAAAGTTGGGACGAAAACCGGATCGGTCTGCGATGCAGAAGCTGCGACGACTGGATCCAGCTCTACGACGTCGAACTTTCAAGCTCCTCACAACCGCCCATTGTTGAGCTGTATCTGGAACACGAGACCCACACAGTCATTTCCTGGCGGCGCAGTAGCGATGCAGGAATTGAGTGCATTACATGCGGAGCAGTTAACGAGGACGGGTTCCCATTGTTAAATGCGCCAGTCAGTGAATGGTTCGACAGGGTCTGGAACGGCTAGCACGAAAGTTTTAATTTGAGTTGGTGCGCCGGGTGGGACTCGAACCCACACGTCGTGAGACACCGGCACCTAAAGCCGGCGCGTCTGCCAGTTCCGCCACCGGCGCCCACCCACAACCTATCGGGCCGACGCGCTGACTATTCATGTCGCACCGCTGCTTTCCGGAAAGTTCGACCACATTCCGTTGAGTAATTCGCCAAACCCCGTCCCGACCAGACCAACTGTTCCTCCACACGCCAAGTTGTAGGGTCTGAACAAAAACGCAAATACTTGCAAGAGAGTCAGGGTTCGTTATGAAGGTCACCAGAATTTTCACCGGAGACGATGGACGTTCATATTTCGAAGACCTCGAAATTCCAAGTGCCAATCTCGGTCCACCGCTCGGCATCATCAGTGACTCGTTAGTAAGCCACTCAACTTTTTTCCGATTTGCTGGCGCGGAAGGCGAAGAAGATGTGTACGACTATCACTGCGCCCCACAACGACAATTTGTGATCCACCTCAAAGGCGCGGTTGAAATCGAAACTGGCGACGGGACGACACGTCAATTTGGAGTGGGTGACGTGTTGTTGGCAGACGACACCACGGGTGAAGGTCATATCAGTAGGGGAATAGACACTCCAAGAGAACAGGTATTCATAGTGCTATCTGATGATTTCGATCTCTCGCAGTGGCGAACCTGACATGCAGAGGCCGAAAATAGCTAAGGTCATTTTGGGTAGGGGGGCGAAATGCTGCGGTTAACTTTCTTGATGCGTCGAAAACAAAGCTTGTCACGTGAGGAGATGCAGCGATATTGGCTCGAGAAACACGCGCCGATTGTCGCCGGACATTCGCAAGCTTTGGGAGTTCTCCGCTATGTGCAAGCCCATACCACCGAAGACGACCACAGCCGATTGACCGGTCGACGCGGGGATATGGAGGAGCCTTACGACGGGGTTGCTGAAGTTTGGTGGGAGTCCAGAGAAGCCATGTTTGCGGCAACACGTTCGGACGAAGGACGCGATGTAGATCGAATTCTTCGAGAAGACGAAGAACACTTTTTGGACCTAAAGAAGTCGGTGGCTTGGTTCAACTACGAATACCCGCAGGTGAACCCAACACCAGAAAACATTGTTGCGACAGAGCGTTCGAGCCTCGTCAAGCTCTATTTCCCGCTGCGTCAACTTGATTCTCTATCTGTGGAGGACGCCCAGTGGTACTGGCGCACTCATCACGGACCGGTAATCCGCCACCAGGCTCACGGATCAGGCATTATCCGATATCAACAAGTGCATCGAGATGAGCCGGAACTTACGACTTCCCTAAACAGTTCTCGGGGATCAGAAATTGACCCCTACCTGGGGCACGCCGAAGTATGGATGGATCGAAACTCTATGGGCAACCCAACCCCAGAGAACAAAGCCGCTTCGAAGCGCGCTTACGAAGACGAAGCTAACTTCATCGACTTTTCTCGCTCTTCAATGTTTTTAACTAAAGAACACGTCATCGTCGATCGTCGTTAGCGGGTCCGTCGACTAACTCTCTTACGCCTTCAACAACACGCTGCATGTTCGCTTTATGAATGAGGCGCCGCTCGAACAAGACATCGTTCTCGAGTAAAGGGTCTCGTAGTGCTCGAGGAGCAGTGCCGTTGTTTTCTTTCCCTATTGTCATTGAGAACCGCAGACGGCTTCCAGCACCCTGCTCTGCTATTTCGAAACGCCAGATGGCACCGGGCTTGTCAGGGTCGGTGATCCGCCATTCGAAGACCTCACGCTCAATCCATTCAGTAACGATGCAATCGGTTTCCCAATCTCGCACATCTTGTATCGAGTTCCTGCCTCTAAATATAGATCCCACCTCTATCTCGCCGTTAGTTAGCCAGTCGGCGCCCACGAATTCGTTAGAAAACTGTGCGGGCATGTTGATATCAGAAACGATTTCCCAAACCGCTCGCGGTCGAGCTTCGGTGTCAATCTCTACCACTACACCCGGCCCATCTTGAATTCGAGCCGAGCCATCAACGCTGGGCGCAACGCGAGTAAATCCCCACTGATCGAAGTAGGTGATATCTGAAGCGGGTCGCCTCGGCGCAGGCGAGAATTCGTTGCCCAAGGTGTAGGCAACTGGAAAACATACAAGTGTTGTTACACCCGGAGGTATGCCCAATAGTTCGGCAACCTCGTTGGGTCTGTTGTTCAACATCGTTGCGTAGGCAGTCCCTAATCCTCTCGACCGCAGTGCCAAATTGAAGCTCCATGCAGAAGGAATAGCGCTATCGAATAAGCCGGGCCGTCCACTGTTGTCATGAACACCCCAGATAGCGCACATCACGAGCACCGGCGCTCTGGAAAAGTTTTCGACCAAGTAAGCACTTGATGTCACCACATTTTCCTTGGGGTGACCCGTACCCTCAAGTCGTCCGCGAGCGTTGACAAAAAGCTCACCCACTTCAGCATAAAGATCACCTAACTGGTTCTTGATGGACTCATCTCGAATCACCATCCAGCGCCTACTGGCGTCATTTCCACCTGTAGGGGCCTGTTCTGCTAGCTCAATGCATTCGAAAAGCAGTTCGTCGGAGACATCGCGTTCGAAATCCAGACGTTTTCGAACTGCTCGTGTAGTCGTCAACAAGCGATCGATCTGTTGTAGATCGAAACCGGACTCGGAAACAGAATCGCTCATGATACGAATCTAGGCGGGCATTGCCCGGTCCGCTCAATGAGGCTTAACCGTGAAAACCGATGGAGCTACAAGAGGCTGCGTTGTTGGAGGCTCAAGGACAATTGTTGGGGGCGTCGCAGAGCGTTTTGGAAGCCCTAACGCTCCGAGGATTCCGAGAAGAGCGCACCCTGCGGACAAAATGAGGACCCAAAGAAAAGTTGAGGTCCAGTCAGCGAGGGCCCCTCCAATTTGGGGAGAAATCATCTGGGCTACCCCGAAAGCGAGAGTCGCTGCGCTGAACCCAGGGCCGTAATCCTCGGGGGAAGCATTCTGTACGAAGTACATGGTGAGAGTCACAGGGATCGAAGCAAAGATCATCCCGATAACCACGGAAGAGGCGAGCGTTGGAACTACCCATCCAGGCAGAATTAGAATTACCAAAGTGCTCCAGAGACTGAAGGCTGTAGCTAGAGTTGCACGGGTCCCGAACAACGCTACTGACTTGGCAATTATCGGCCCGCCGACAACCATTCCAAGTCCGATGAGAGTGAACGATAGCGAAGCAGTACTAGCCGACCATCCGTTGTCGTCTTCTAACCGACTGCTCATAAAGGCCAAAACCAGTAGATACATGAAGCCGAACGTGGTGTACATGGCCGTCACAGGCTTCCAGCCAGGCACGCGCCGTAGTGCATCGAATCCACCGATGCTGCCTTTGTCGGATAGCTGCTCTTGCGCGTGACGAACCACTGCAATGGTGCCGGCGGCAATTAAAAGACCGAGTACTGCTTGAACGACGTAGACGTTGCGCCAACCCTCGTCTCCCCATATGCGCCGAACCCAGCCAGCCAATTGGCTAGTGAACACGATGCTTAAGGCCATACCTGAGGACAGGAGACCGATTGCTGTGCCACGCTTTTCAGGTGGGAACGCGGCGCTAGCGACTACCGGGGTTGGGATCCATACCCACGCGCCACCGAAACCTGAACAAAACATTCCAAGGGCAAGCACAATCACCCCAGGAGCAAAAGCGCACAGAACTTGGCCTCCCACCGCAATCAGTAGCCCGATTCGCATAATTGTCAACAGCGTGATTCGAGATGAAGCGATAGCGACCGCGAGGGTGCCAACGAGATAGGCAGTTACGTTTGCAGTCGCGAGAGACCCTGCGACAGTGTTGGAAAGCCCTAAATCGTTTCGCATGGCGGGTAATACGACGCCAAGAGTGAAACGACCGAAGCCTTGAGCCACGCCAGCGCTCGCGGCGGCGAAAGCAACAGCTATCCAGGTGCGAGCGGTCACAAACCAAACGTTACCAGCCGGTAATTAAATGTTCCCGGTGAGGTTGCTCGAGCTGATGAATCCTTATTGCAGTCACAATGTCAACGCGACATGACCCCGGTTGCGTAACATCGCGAACGTTTCGAACGGAGGAAAAATGGCGATCAGTATTGATCCTGAAACAGGACTCAAAATCTTTGACACCAGGGCAAGTAAGTCGAGCGAAAAAATTCGTGGTCACGGTTACGAGGTCAATCCAAATCTCGCTCTCAAAACACTCCCGGAAACCTCATCGAACGCAACCTTCGACGCAGTCGAACAAAAAAAGTATCGAGAGTTCAAAGAACAGCGTCGCGGCGCTGCCGACTACATGACGATGGAAGGTGAATTCTCCAAATACCTCGAAGACCACTATTCAGAGCCTCCAGTTGAACGTGAAGCGTTAACCGACGAATGCGAAATTTTGGTTATTGGCGCCGGGTTCGCGGGATTGCTTCTTTGGTACCGACTCAAACAAGCTGGCTTCAACGATGTTCGGTTCTGTGAAAAGGGAGGCGATGTTGGGGGCACCTGGTATTGGAATAGGTACCCAGGTATTGCTTGTGACGTCGAGTCCTACAGCTACTTCCCTCTTTTGGAGGAAATGGAATATTTCCCAACTATGAAGTTTGCCTCAGGCTTCGAAATTCTCGAGTATTGCCAAACTATGGCGACCAAGTTTGGTTTCTACGACAAATGCCTCTTCCATACGACCGTCGAAACAACAGAGTGGGATGAACAGTCAGCTCGATGGACGATAAGAACTGATCGCGGTGACGCCATGAGATCCCGGTACGTCATTTTGGCGAACGGAATTTTGACCACTCCCAAGTTGGCCCGAATAAACGGTATGGAGACGTTTAAGGGAGAATCGTTCCACACCTCTCGTTGGCGCTATGACGTAGACCTTGAGGGTAAAACCGTAGGCATTATCGGAACGGGCGCTACAGCGGTCCAAGCCATCCCGGAACTAGCGAAGGTGGCGGGAGACCTATACGTGTTTCAGCGCACACCATCTTCGATAGATGTGCGAGATCAGCGTGAGACAGCGAATGAAGAAATTGAAGCCTGGAAAAAAGAACCTGGCTGGGCTCGAGCTCGACGCAAACGCTTTGCGCGAATCTCTGCCGGGCGAAGTGCAATCCAAGCTAATGATGACTATCTGGCAGGGCGAGTGGATGATTTCAAGGAACGAAAGGAACATTCCGAAAAACTCAGTCCGGAGGAGCTAGTTCAAAAACAGTTGGACTCGAACTTTCGGATCATGGAACAGATTCGAGCGCGAGTTGATGCGATTGTTGAAGACCCTCAAACGGCCGAAGCATTAAAGCCTTACTATCCGTACGGTTGTAAGAGGCCGACGTTTCACGACGAATACTTACCCACCTTTAATCTTCCCCATGTGCATCTTGTTGATACTGCTCCAATGGGTGTTACCAGCATCAACGAACGAGGAGTTGTCCACGGCGATGAAGAATTTCCTCTTGACGTTCTGATTTATGCCACGGGCTTTCAGTGGATGGCTACCTCGACCTTCAACATGGTCGCCGGAAGGGGAGGCCAAACCATGAAAGATAAATGGGAGAATGAGGGAACTAAAACGTTCTTAGGTATTCACAGCAACGGGTTTCCTAACTTGTTCATTATGACCGGCCCGCAAGGCGGCGGCGGCAGCTTCAACTTCACCGATGCCATTGAAACGCATGCTGATTACATCGTTTGGATGTTGTCACACATGCGCGACGAAGGGCACCAGATTGTTGATATCAACGAAGAGGCAGAACTGACTTACGCTGAGCATTGCAAACAGGCGGACATAGCGACCGCTCCGCTGCGAGATTGCCTTTCTTATTACAACGGCCATGGGGATGCTGAGCCAGGCAGCCTGGCATATTACGGAGGAGGCAACTGGCACAAGTATCGAGTGCGAGCGCAAGAGACACTTGAGCCGTACGCTTTCGATTCTGCCTGAGATCACCTTAAGTTCGGTATTACCTCCGAAGCTAGCCGTTCAAGATTTGCGGCCATGAACTCGGGTTCTATCCCCGGCGGCAAGCCTGAGGTTGCAATGTCGGTAATGCCATACGTGTTGATGAATTCAGAGATTTCCTTAGTTACCTGGGTTGCATCTCCGACAATCACGTTCTGAGGTATGCCATCGGAGCTTCCCCACCCGTACTCATCTGGGGTCTCTGCCATAAAGGAGCCGTAGACGCCCATACGAAAACGTTCTGCTTCCCGAATCTTCGGCCAGTCTCTTTCTCGATCATCTGTCACATATACAGAACGGATGATCCCGACGCGGTAATCATCGGGATCTTCGCCTTTCGCATTAACTGCATCCCTCCAAGGATCTAGAACTTCTTCTCGACGTCCTTGAGGAAGCAAATTTGTGCCGAAGCGCGCTGCTCGCAACGCGCCAGGCTCTTTCATCGCAGCAATCCATAAGGGAGGACCGCCGGGTTGAACCGGTTTTGGATGTACATCAATATTTGACAGGTTGTAGCGCTTGCCTCTGAAACTAAATGGTCCCTCTCCCCAAGCAAGACGAAGTATCTCGATCGCCTCATCGGTCATAGAGACTCTGTTTCTTAACGGAACTCCAAACGCATCAAATTCTTTTGGTACGTAACCCATGCCAATTCCAAACTCCATTCGACCATTAGATATCTGGTCGAGGACCGCCAATTCCTCGGCTAAACGAATCGGGTGGTATAGAGGCAGAAGAGCTATGTCATTTGAAATGCGAATCTGCTTTGTCCGAGCAGCTATTGCGCCAGCGAGAGGCTGGAACGCTGGAAGATAACCATCTTCAAGGAAATGATGTTCTGTGAACCAAACATGATCAAAACCAAGTTCGTCGGCTAACACAGCTTGTTCGATAGTGGCCGCGTACACATCGGTCATTGTCATGTCGCCGCCAGGAACATGCCGGCAGTCGTACATGACACCGAATCGGAGTGGTTTTGATGCCATCGGTTCCCTTCGTTGTCGCTATCTCAGGACCGTAGTCGGTCAAAACGAACTAGGTTTCAGATATGCAGATTGAACGCGATACGCGCGGTTCGGAATTAGGGCCAAATCAATATGAGGACGCAGAGGGCTACATAGCTCCGCTCCCTGCAGGCTTTGGACCCAGATCTAATCCGCTGGGGGCTTTCCCCACCGGGCCAGAGGTTGGCGAACCGCTTCCCGACGTGATCACTCTGGACTCAGATGGCAACGACCTCGACCTTCACGCTGACCGTAAAGGCCAACCAGCGATCCTAGTTTTCACTCGATCGGCGGTGTGGTGACCCCCTTGTCGTACCCAGCTGGTCGAGTTGGAAAAAGGTATGCCTGCGTTCGAAGCAGCAGGCGCAAAGCTTTACGTTCTGAGTTACGACGAAGTTGATGCACTTGCGGATTTCAAGAACGCCCATGGAACGACTTTTGCGATGCTCTCAGACCCTGATAGTGAAATTATCCGCGAATTTGGCATCCTCAACACCACGATTGCAGAGGACGATCACCCTTGGTACGGCATTCCGTACCCGGGGGTGTATGTAACCGATAGCGATGGAATAATTCTCGAAAAGTTCTTTGAGAATAACTTCACGGTTCGGCCGGGTCCTGAACAGTTGCTTGCTGCGTTGAAGGGTGAGCAGGTAGACCTCATCAAGAAGAACGGGGACGATCAGCAGGTAAAGGTCGAAGTTGCCTTCGAAGGCGACACGCTGCCCGTAGGTATCACCCGTCAGATCGTTGCCCGCTTTTCTGTCCCAGAGGGAATGCATCTGTATGGGCAACCGGTTCCTGAGGGTTTGGTGCCGGCCTCAATTCAGTTAGACGAAGAGCTAGAAGGCATCGTTTCGTACACGCCTGTTGGACCTAAGACGCGACCGTTAACTTTGTCCGGCGACGGTCATACGCTCGAGGTGTATGAAGGGGACGTCGTTTTGCGTTTACCCGTCGCTCAAAATGGACGCGCGGTCGAAAAAGACGAAGATGGGCGATGGGTTCGAATCGCTGGGAAGGTCCGATGGCAGGCATGCGATGACGAGAGATGTGACGTCCCGCAAGAACAACCTTTTAGTTTTCGGTTGCCGGCCGCCTTCACAGTAATGGCTGATATGGGACCCGGAGAGGGGCGCGTACCTTCGATGAATGGCGCCCAACACTTCAAGAAAATGACGGAGCGACGTCAGACAAGTTCTTGAATTCTTTGATGCGCACCACACTTCGCGCTAGCGATGTCAACTGCTGACCTAGGCTACGTATATGGCTGAACTTGCTTACTTCGACGTTGATGCCCACAGAAACGACATCGTTAACGTCTTACGAGAAGACGGAGCCTGTGTCCTCAAAGACGTTATGGACGATGACTTGTCAAGACGCCTCGGTTCGGAATTAGGTCCTCTTATCGAGGCAACACCAACGGGCCGGGATGACTTCACGGGCAGGCTAACGGGCCGAACAGGCGCGCTAGTGGCGCGCAGTGAAGCGTCCCGAGAGTTAGTGATGCATCCAACCATTACTGACCTAGCCAGAGAGTTCCTTCAGCCTTTCACTGAGAAAATTCAGTTACACCTCACGCAAATAATCAATATTCAGCCCGGGCAGGGAGCGCAACCGCGACACCGGGACCGTCTCGCATGGGGTGGATATCTCCCTTCGGAAATCGAGCCGCAGTTCAACACTATTTGGGCGCTTACAGACTTCACTGAAGAAAACGGCGCAACTCGAGTTGTTCCTGGATCTGTTAACTGGTCCGAAGACCGCAAAGCGACTGACGAAGAAACTACCCAAGCGGTTATGACCGCGGGCTCCGTCCTACTCTACTCAGGGTCGGTTATCCATGGGGGTGGCCAAAATCTAAGTGAGTCGAACAGAACAGGGATCAACATCACATACTGCCTCGGTTGGTTACGTACCGAAGAAAATCAGTATCTGTCTTGCCCACCGGAGATCGCTGAAGGTCTTGATCCCGATTTACAGGAGATGCTCGGCTACACCATGGGAAGCTATGCGCTGGGTTATTACAGTGAACCGACTGCGGTAAGTGAACTGAATGATTTGCGTCCCCCTGAGTTCGTTCTAGGTCGTCCACCCCGCGAAAAAGCTAGTAGCGCAACGTTAATTACGGACTGAAAGTTCCAATCGCGCGGGCGAGTTATTCCGACCCTTGGCGCGTCTTGTCAACTTGTTTTCTTGATGTTGGCGGAGGGTCAAGCAGCCAGCTGAGCGTGAGTAACACGGCCATCGTTATAGCGCCTATGAGAAATGCCGGACCGCCACCGAGCCAGGCATAGAGGGGAGCAGCCGATAAAGCGCCGATCATTGATGCAGCGGAACCCATGGCTTCCCCTAACCCTTGCGCCGCCGCCGCATCGTCTTTAGGGGCGGCGTCAGAGACGGCGGCTTGAGATCCTGGTGACTGTATCGCTTCCATAATTCCGTGTGGCATCGCAGCAATGAACAGAACTGGTACGGATGTGATCCAGCCGTAGGAGGCCATTAAAGGAACGGTAGCGAACGCCGATAACAGCGAAGTTATTCGAGGGTTGTAACGGTCCGAGAGTGAACCAGCCCAGCGGGCAATTATCAACATGGGTAACGCGAAACCGGTCAATGAGAGCGAGATCACCATGGTGGACGCCCCCAAATTGTCCATGTGTGGTGCCCACAGCGGTTCGAACACGCCTATCGAATATCTAAACGAAACTACGACTAAAAGAGCAGCGACCATTGCGCGGACGCGAATTAGACGTCGCAAGACCCGTTTGTCGCCATGAGGACGATTCTCGGCCGCTGGTATCACGAGTTTGCGGACCGAGGCGTATGTTGCTGCAGTCAGTACCCCAAAAATAACGAATGGAGTCTTGACGTTGAAAGCCACTGTCAGAGCGCCTGCTAACGGCGGCCCAAAGACAAACCCTGCCAAGTAAGCGCCGTAAAAGGCCCCGAGTTGTCGACCTTGATCATCGCCCGCATTCACGATTATGTATCGGCGACTAGCGGGCACGATAACCCCAACTCCGGCGCCAAGAATCAAGCGGGCAACAACAAATTGCCATAGTTGATCGGCGAGCCCGAACCAGAGAAGCCCTATTGCAGATGCAGCCACGCCGGCGCGCATTAGTAACCCGCCATACCCTCGATCTGCATACCTAGAAAGCCATAACTGAGTAACGAGTGCCCCGATGAACGCCGATCCGGCGATCCAACCGAGATCTCGTTCAGCTATGCCATACTCATTGTGAATTTCAGCGAGGAGCGCGAATACTGAAGACACTCCAGCCATAGTGGTTCCGGCGACGAGGTAAAGACTGCGCATAATTCTTTTCTACTTCTGATAACCGGCCGGCGG
Source organism: Candidatus Neomicrothrix sp. UBA814 (assembly GCA_002296525.1). GTDB lineage: Bacteria > Actinomycetota > Acidimicrobiia > Acidimicrobiales > Poriferisodalaceae > UBA6944. Next base: position 25,625 of record DBIA01000027.1, read on the forward strand.
TCCGAAGACCCCACTCAAATCAGGAGGCCCCTGATAGAGCCAAGTCATTGACCGACTTGCGAATTTCCAGTTACCGTCAACTCGGCTGTAGGTGTCGTCGTAATAGGCAATGTAGTGAAGTGTCTTTCCAGATTTTGTTCTAGCGAACTCACTGAAATACCAACGACCCTCCCCCTCGAGTTCGTTTGTGGTAGCGGTGCCGTTTAGCGCGACTTGGATTACCGACTCAAAAAGGTTCATGGAACTCGCCATAGCGGCCCGAATTTCGTTCTTGCCCCTGACCGGGCCTCGACCGATATTCCAGACGCCATCGTCGGCCCATAATTCCAGCCAGGATTCTTGATCGTTGTGGCAAACCCGGTCGCAGTAGTGATGAACGAGATTCTTGATTTCGTGGTGATCGTTCATGGTTGGGAAGTTACAGAGAGGAGTCAAGGTAATGGTAGAGGGTTTCGTGAAAGTGACGAATGCGACTCTCCTGATATGTCGCCAATGTTACTTTGCCGCGTTTGGTAGCTCGCAGGCCCCTTTGAATTCGAACCAAGTTCTCAGTGTCTTGGTCAACAACCATTCCTGCCCCGCCCAGCGCGTCCGCATCGCTCCAACTGTCGTCAAGGCCCAGTTTTACGATTGGCGCAGGGGGTGGGGGAGACCCTTTATCTGGATGAGCGAAGAGAAGCATTATCTCCATAATGGAAGTCTGAGGGTCATTCCCATTGGGTCTGAAGCGGTAGCAGATAGGTACGCCCTGACCGCCCCAAGGAACGAAGTTCGGGAACAGAAAGTATTCGATAGCGTCCAACGTCTCGGATGTTGAAAGCCTGGACATGTCGGCTTGAGCGGACGCTCCCAACTTTTCTCGGGCACGCGCTGCGAGAAGCTCGCGCACCCGGTCGCCTTCCTGAGGCACTATGGGTGCGCCCCCATGGAAAGGAACATCGCGTTGCATTTTTCTAATTGTTTCCTCTGCAGGGACGTCTCTTAAATTGGGGCTGGGTATTCCCTCCAGGGTGATCATTCTGTTTACGTGACGCGAGCCAGGAAAGATGTCGTACTGCGTGTTTGCATCAGCTACGTAAGCAGCAGTTTGTGGATGTGTAACGCCGATGTGGTAGCTCTCGATGAAGGCCTCTAAAGCGAGCTTCCAGTTACACGGCATAACCTTTTCGACATGTGCAGCCTTCCATCGTTGATCTAGCGGAAAGTCTTGAAATTCTTCGTCGAGCACCTCGATATAGCTGTCGAAGGGCTCGCAGTCGTCATCAAAGTTGACGAAAACGAAACCTCCCCAGAATGCAACTTTTGCTCTAGGTAGACAAAAATCTTTAGGCACAATATCTGGGAAGTCCCAGCTGTTCGGTATGTGAACAAGATCGCCCTGCAGATCCCAGGTAAAGCCGTGGAAAGGGCACCTAAACCTGTGAAGGTTTCCCCCCTCGGTACGAAGCTGAGTTCCTCGATGAAGGCACGAATTTATGTAGGCGGTTATGTCGTGGGTTGCTGAACCAGTTCGGACGACTATTACTGATTCGTTAGCCACCTCATAAATGATGTGGTCGCCTACCTCTTGTATCTCTTCTAAACGGCAGGCCATTTGCCACACCTTCCGCCAGACATGCTCAACTTCTCGGTCATGCCATTCCTGGCTCAGATAACGATCCACAGAGATTTCTTGGTTATCTGAATAAGGCGGCGGGTATTCGCGAAGGAGGACTTCGGGAGGAGCAATTGCGTCCTCACCCAGAACGTCTTGAACGGTTGGACCCGGTGAACGGTCGCCCCTACTTCCCTCCATGATGTCAATCTACCCGTTGATGGCCTTTGAGGAAGAGTCGACTAATCCCGTCTCATATTTAACGATGCAGCCCTATCAAGAAAGTCATCTGTAATAGGACCTCCGTAAATTTCGGTTTCGAACCAGTTAACGAAGGCGGCGTCTTTCGATGGCTTCCATAGTGACCAAGCAGCCTTCGCGCCCGGACTTTGCATAAGTCCCAACTTGAGTAAATTCACCCGCATGTCTAGTTGCTCAGGAGTTGCCAACCCATTCGCCCGCTGTTCGTAAGTATCGAAAAGGTCAACCAACATGGTGTTTGTCCAAAGCGTTACTCGCCATTGATCCTCAGCGGCTAATTCCTCAGATGAAAAATCCTTGGCAAGAAAGGCAACGAATTCCTCGTTCTGTGTTGACGATAAGTACCTCTCATAGAGACGATCGGTAAGAGTGTGACTGAATTGCGCCCTTGTGAGCTTCACGTTTAGCTGCGCCTCTCGCGCCAAATAGATCAACGAAAGCGGCAAAAGAGCGGCCTCAATTATTTGAGCGATTATTCCTAGGTCGTCCAGCATCGATATGTCCTTTCTTTGGTTGACTTGCGATCCTTCACCGCAGTCATATCTAGATGCGAGCCCCTGTCTACAGCTCGAAATGAGGCGGTGTTGTCAAGCACAGCACTCGGCTCTTGCTCTACGGTGCAGGACATGACTTCACAGCCCTATTACGACCCAGAAGTGCGTGCTTTTTTGGAAACACAACCGACGTTGGGAACGATCAACGGCGAGACCCTCGAAGCTGCCCGGACCTCGCGTCTGATGCGCAACGAAGGAGTAGATCTTTCCGATGCGGTTGAGAGAGTGGACTACTTCGCTCCTGGAGTCGACGGAAATGATGTACGGGTTCGAGTGCACCGTTCCAAAAGTTCGACCGAGCTCTCACCAGCTTTATTTTGGACTCATGGAGGGGGATATGTGCTCGGGAACCCTGAGCAAGACGATGAGAGATTTGATCGTTGGTGCCAAAGGTTTGGGCTAGTTGGAGCAGCCGTTCAATATCGCTTAGCGCCAGAACACCCCTACCCAGCCGGTCTCGAAGACTCCTACGCCGGCCTCAAATGGTTAAAAGAGAACGGCGAATCAGTTGGGGTTGACGTCGAAAGGATAGGTATCGGTGGACCAAGTGCCGGAGGCGGCATGGCGGCAGCTTTGGCCTTGCTGATCAGAGATCGAGGCGAATTCGAAGTCGACTATCAGATTCTCATTTACCCAATGATTGACGATACGCGCACCTCGACTACCGCCAACTGGGATGTCCCTGTGTGGGATCCGGAATCGAATCACTTTGGGTGGAGTTCTTATTTGGGTGATTTGTTTGAAACCGATGCAGTTCCAAGCCACGCTGCTCCAGCAAGAGAAGTTGATTTAAGCGGCTTGCCGCCTGCGTTCATCATGACTGGCAGTTTGGACGGCTTCGCGGACGAGGATATTGAATACGCAAAGCGGCTAAACCACGCCGGGGTGCCTGTTGAACTACATGTCTACCCAGGAGCGCCGCACGGTTTCGACGGATTTGCGGCCGGCACGGCTGTGGCTAAACAAGCTCGATCGGACATCAACGGTTTTCTCAGCAGAATGTTGGATGCTGACTCGTAGCTAGGACTTTACGTAGAACGATTCCCGAGCCTGCGAAGGCGGAACTATAGGAATCTCTCCGTCTGTTAACGGGGTCATCCATTGTTTGCGTTCTAAAGCGGCTTCGATATACGGAGCTAATTCCAGCTCTTTTTGTGCTACTCGCTCATCTCGATAGGGAGCGAAATGTGGAAGCACTTCTTCTCCGAACAGTTCAAGGCTTTCACAAATATGCTTGTGTTCATTCTTGCCGCCCTGCTGTAAGAAGATGACCTGGTCGACTCCGGCGGATTCAAATTCTTTAACTAAGGCGGTGTAATCTTCAGGTGTGCCGATGCCGGGCGCGCCAATGGTGGGTAACTCCGGCCCCCGAAGTTCTTCGTACTCTCCCCATAGGTTGCTACGCCCGGGCCTTGTTTCGTTGGCCACCAATGCGTTGACCGCATACCGAAAAAACTGGAACCCGTCGATGCCGCGGCGCATAGCCTCATCAGCGTCGCGGTGAAGACTGAAGCCCGCCACCATGGCCAGATTTGCGTTGACGCTGTGGCCAATCGGCACACATTCGTCGCTTCGGATGATGTCGTAATAAGTGTCTGCCCATGTTTTGGCTTCGTCTGGGTCTACGAAGCTAAAGGCCAGCGCACCTAGTCCATTTCGCGCCGCTACTTCGATCGTCGAGCGGTTGGTGCAAGCTATCCACATCGGTGGGTGAGGTTTCTGTAGCGGTTTGGGGACCACATTTCTACAGGGCATTGAGAAACCTTCGCCCTCGAAGCCGGGGTACGGTTCCATCACCATCATGTTGGCGATTTGTTCCGCTGCCTCAAGCGATAATTCCCGTTTCCTTTTAGCGTCTATGTCGTAGCCGCGCAGTTCCAGGCGTGTTGCTCCTTCTCCGATGCCAAATTCAGCTCTCCCTCGAGAAATCAGATCCAACATGGCGACTGTCTCTGCGCTACGAGAGGGATGGTTGTAGTTGGGAATCACTTGTCGGATACCAAGTCCAATTCTGATGCGTTCGGTCTTGGCAGCCAGCGAAGCGAGAAATACATCTGAAGCCGAACAATGGGAGTATTCCTCAAGAAAGTGATGCTCCACGGCCCACGCATGATCAACTCCGATTTGGTCGGCCAGCACAATTTGTTCAGTTGCTTCCTCGATTAGACGCAACTCCGCTTCTTCATCCCACGGCTTAGGCAGTTGTAGCTCGTAGAGCATTCCGAACTTCATGTTTCCCCCTTGAGTTTGCTTCGACCCTACAGCGGTGAAGTGAGGTTGTTCAGTTTTGGTGGCTTTGTCGCCAATCATTCACCCTTGGCACGTTGTCATCAGCGGACTCCAAAGTTGCAGAAATATCGTCCCAAACGCCCACAACTCCACTGCGATAATCACGATTCTCTTTGCGGGGCCTGAGCGCTCGCAGCCTGAAAATTCCTATCGCTTCTGCGGTCCCTATCAGGGCAAGTCAACCACGCATTTCTTTCACGACAATGCCGTTAGCGTTTTCACACATGGAAGGCGCGTGGGACCGACAAGAGCCGGAAAGAAAGAAAGTCTGGATCTATGTGGTTGCTTTCTTTGTCCTGCTTTACCTTGGCGCTGTCTATCAGGGTTGTAGCGCCATTAAATCTTTGCCTACGGACCAACCAATTGACCTCTCATCACAGCAGGCCGCTCTTGATTTGATACCTGGGTATTTGGAGACATTCCCCCGTTAATCTTTTGATTGAGAACATCATGCGAAAATTCGTTGGTATTTATAACGCCGAAAAAAGTCTCTCAGGAGAGCTTTCCTACATATTTGGGAAGTTGACTTCAGACAAATCTAAGAGCTGCGAACTCTGCGACATCACGCATGGTCTGAATCCGTTTGGGAAGACTTCGTGGAAGAAAGCATCTGCTCATTCGAAGGCTGATATCGAGTTGCTCCATACAAACGAAGCAACTAGTCAACAACTTGAAGCGACTTCGGGTCTTCCCTCCATTCTTGAATTCTCAGATAACTCCTGGATTGAAGTCCTTGACGACCAAGCTATCGCAGAGATGAAAGGGTCACCTTCCCGACTGTTTGAAGCTTTAACAGGCTTGGAAGTTCCACCCTCTAATCGAGATCGCTTATCTCCCTGAGGTAGCGATGTAGGTTTATCTCATGACCGGTGGGATTACATCAAGCGAAGAGCAAATAACGAGACTTCAAAGGTTGGCGGCAGGTTCACCTGAGTTCCCTTTGGTGATGCTGAATATCAACAGGTACAGCCCGGAAGCTGAGTTCCCCGAAGGAGAAACCTATAAGTCCTATATGGAGGCGATTCAACATTCCGTAGGCGCAGTTGGTGGCTCGGTGCTGTGGCGGACAAAGGTTCAAGGTGCGGTTGTTGGCGACCTTGAAGGTTTCCACGAGGTATTGGCTGTCTGGTACCCCAACTATGAAGCATTTCTTGCTTTGCCCGACGCAGATGGGGCAAAAGAGATGTTCCGTTATCGCCGAACCTGCGTCGAGGAAGCTCACATAATTGAGCTATCTGATTTTAGCGATGCTTCTGGCTGACACATCCGGACCCATAGTTGCCGTCCCGTGTTCCCTGACCACAAAACCTGTCGTTAACGACCTTCGAATTTAGGAGTTCGTTTCTCCATAAACGCCAACGGACCTTCTTTCGCATCTTCGGTTTGGCCTAACACAACCCCAGCTTCAGATTCGAGAACAAGAGCTTCTCGTTCCCCAAGGTCCGCGGAGTGTCGCACCACCCGTCGGGCAGCTTGGACGGCTAGAGGGGCGTTAGCGGCGATGATATGTGCCATTTGTAAGGCCACAGTGAGTACGTCAGCCGGTGGAACCAACCGATTAAATAACCCCGAATTAGCGAGTTCGTCGCTAAGAATTGGCTGAGCGCAGAGCAACATTTCCATCGCTAATGCGCCGGGTAGATGCCTCCCCAAAAGGGCCGTTCCTCCCATCCCAGGGATAAGTCCTAGCGCTACCTCCGATAGCCCCAACTTCAGTCCTTGACCCACCACTCGTAAATCGCACGAAAGCAAAAGCTCCATGCCGCCTGCAATGGCGTGCCCATTAACAGCTCCGATCAGAGGCTTTTCAATGTCGTATCCGGCAAGTGTGGCGCGACGCAGTAAATCACGATCAGACGCTATTAACTCTTCGACTTCATTCTGAGGGTCCCGAGCGCCAGTAATCACAGGGATAGTCGTTCCAAGGTCGAATCCCGAACAAAAGGTTGATTCGCCTGCTCCCGTGATTACCGCAACACGAACTTGCTGATCTTCCTTTATCTGTTCCCAAACTTCGGCGAGTGCCACGATCAGCTCTGGATTAAGAGAATTTCGGGCCTCTGGCCGGTTGAGAGTGACGACTGCAACATGGTCGCCTATTTCGTAGTTAAGGACATTCATATCAAATTCCGATATCTCTTAGGTTGTAATCGCGCAACTGGGTTTTAGTTTCTTCTCCCCAGACGTATTGGCCCTCAAGGCCTTTGAACGGTTCGTATGTGTAACGTTTCTCGGTCGGGTGATGCTGCGAGCGAGCATCTATTGCCCAGGCAATGGCTTTAGACCGTTCGAAGATGTACTCCTCGTCATATTCCGACACCGGGTTATGGACACCGCCGCTTCGTATGCCGATCACCGATGATCGGCGATGAAACCCGAAATTAATTGTTACTCGCACCTTCGAACTTGTGTTAGCGAAGGAACCGTGAACGGCTTGACGGCTAGTGATGGCTACATCTCCCGGATCGCAAATTAATGGAACTGCTTGAGGGAGGCGATCTGAGCCAGCTTCGTTGACCATTGCCTTGATGTCGATTTTTCCGACGCGGTGCGAACCAGGAATTACCCACAGGCCGTTGGTTGCGTCGCAACCATATAACTGAGCCATGAAATTAAAGCCGTGGGTATGGTCATCTAATTCAGGACTTTCCCAGTGAGTCCAGCCGTCCTGGTGCCAAGCAACTGAACCGCCGAGGCCCGGCTGTTTTATCCACACGGCTTCATTAAATGGAGTGAAATCGGGCCCGTTGATCGCTTCGGCAACTCTCAGGAGATCTGGGTGTCCGTAAAGCCGGAGACACGCGTCTGAGAACTGGAGCGAACCCAAAAATAGTTGAACCACATAATCCGGTGCGTTTGAGGGTGGATCTGGCTCATTCATCTTCGCTTGGTGTCGGCCGTATGAAGCATCTGTTCCGCCGAGCGGGTCGGAGAGGGGGCGGACCCAACTGATGTTTCTGCCCTCGAGGTCAACGCCTAGGGCGGGATTTCCGTGTTTGTCTACAAGGGCATCCTTACTAACCGGCGCGCGATCGAGCATCATCGCGACATCAGACTCGATTTCTTGGAGTTCCCGCTCATCTATGACATTGGTGAATACGTAAAAGCCGTGGCGGTCGTAAGCGTCAATGATTTCAGGATCAAGACAACCATCGGGGGTAAAGCGGATTGGACCCCGATTGTCGAGATCAAGGGCGCGAGCTGTGCCTTCTTCACGGTAGGCAACCATCTCAGTCTCAGCTGTGCCGTAGTCAACGATCGGCACCTCTATTAGCGGCAGCTTAGTTTCGGTCATGTCAGTCAACGGTAGTTCTTACTTATCTGCTATGAGTTCGAATCTGCGCTTTGCACCGTTGGGACGCTTGAGCTTGAGTGTTGTACGGTCCTAACGTGTTTCTCGTAGAAAGTTACATAGCAGGCATACTTAAATACGCCGACTTCGGAGGGCGGGCGAGTAGACGTGAATATTGGGGGTTTGCGTTCGCGAATTTAATTCTGGCGGCTTCCTGTTGGCTATTAGGGGTTGTTGGAGGTCCGCTACAAAGTCTGAGCATTTTGTATGCCCTAGCTGTGCTTGTTCCGAACTTGGCGATCACAGCGCGTCGTCTTCATGACACAGGACGCACCGGTTGGTGGTTGCCACTGGGAATCGTCCCGACGCCGCTGGTTCTGATCATCCTGTTTTTTGTCTGTCAAAAGGGTCAAACGGAAGCAAATCGCTATGGGCCACCTGTTTAGAGGTAAAAAGCAACGCGTGAAGCAGTAGATCGCAAAAAGAGTCTCCTCCGCATCTGTAGAAAGCCAGTAGCTTTAATGCCGTGCCTGACTTTCTATATAGCGACCTGCTTCCTGTCACCGAGAGCGAGATTGCATACCGTCGAATCACCGAAGATTACGTATCTGTGTTCGAAGCTAACGGGAAAAGTTTCTTGCAAGTTGAGCCTGAAGGGCTGCGCTTGCTGACTGCCGAGGCAATGCGTGATATCGCTCATCTGTTCCGTGCAGAACATTTGGAGCAATTGGCTGCGATTCTGGAAGATCCTGAAGCATCTGACAATGACAGATTCGTAGCGGTTGAACTTCTAAAAAACGCCAACATAGCGGCAGGCGGAGTGCTCCCGAGTTGCCAGGACACAGGTACTGCAATTATCTGGGGCACTAAAGGAGAGCGAGTCGTTACAGGTGTCGACGATGCTGAATACATCAGTCGAGGCGTATACGACACCTACCAGACTTCTAGTCTTCGTTATTCCCAACTTGCACCTATGACAATGTTTGACGAGCAAAACACCGGTAATAACCTTCCGGCCCAAATTGAGATCTATTCGGGCCCAGGGGATATTTACAAGCTTGCATTTATGGCGAAAGGCGGTGGGTCGGCGAACAAGAGTTTTCTGTACCAGGAAACTAAGGCGCTTCTCAACCCGACCAGTCTGACCGAATTTCTTGATGAGAAACTTCGAACGTTGGGCACCGCTGCATGCCCTCCTTACCACCTCGCTGTTGTCATTGGAGGCACGTCAGCTGAGCATGCGCTTAAGACCGCTAAGTATGCGTCAGCCAAATATCTAGAGATGCTTCCCACAGCCGGGAGCGAAGCTGGGCATGGTTTTCGCGACCTGGAGTGGGAGGAACGGATTCTTGAACTGACCCGAGAATTCGGAATCGGGGCCCAATTTGGCGGGAAGTATTTTTGTCACGATGTTCGAGTAGTGAGGCTGCCGCGTCACGGAGCAAGTTGTCCAGTAGCTATAGCGGTTTCGTGTTCTGCGGACAGGCAGGCCTTTGCCAAAATCACGGCCGACGGAATTTTTCTCGAGCAACTAGAGGAAGATCCGGCGAAATATCTTCCCGATACTTCGGATGCCGAACTTTCAGATGAAGTTATAGACATCAATTTGAATCGTCCAATGAACGAGATCCGGGAAGAACTCTCCAAGTTCCCTGTCAAAACCCGACTATCTCTTACGGGTACTTTGGTCGTAGCTCGCGATATCGCCCATGCGAAGATTCAAGAACGACTCGATGCAGGTCAAGGTATGCCCGAATACTTGAGAGATTTCCCTGTCTATTACGCGGGCCCTGCCAAGACTCCCGAAGGTTATGCCTCAGGCTCGTTTGGTCCAACGACCGCCGGCCGGATGGACAGCTATGTCGAGTCGTTCCAAGCTGAAGGTGGAAGTTTAGTGATGCTCGCAAAGGGCAATAGGTCCAGCCAAGTTACGGAGGCTTGTAAAACCTATGGAGGGTTTTACCTTGGCTCTATTGGTGGTCCCGCTGCGAGGTTGGCGAAAGACTCGATACGAAAAGTTGAGGTTCTGGAATATCCCGAGTTGGGTATGGAAGCGGTCTGGAAGATCGAGGTCGAAGACTTCCCAGCCTTCATTGTCGTTGACGATAAAGGAAACGATTTTTTCTCTGAAGTTTCAACTCCGGTAACTATCAAGTAGTGACGCTTGTCACGTACTCGGTGGCCAGGAGCATTACCGGAGAAAAGTTACCCAAATAGAAAAAGCTATTCCTGCCAAGGCCATGACAGTCATCGTGACAATGCTGGACCTAGGCAACCGGCCGTCACTGTCACTTGGTAGGCGTTTTCGGACTATCTGAAGTAATCGGTCTGCCCAGGCCACGTCTCTGCTGAGTATCCCTAACCCCACTGCGACGACTAGAAGACCTGGCCCGGGTAAGGGCATCATTATCACGCCGATGATGGTGACCAGTGACCCGGAAGTCATGCGAAGCAGCCGAGTTACAACGCCTCGGCGGGCCTCTTCTCTGGTCTCCTCCCGGTAGCCGGTCTCGAACTCGGCTTCTATAGCTGCTTCTTCGAAACGGTTCTCTTCTTCGTTCACTAATCGACTTTCGTTCCAGACTTTAGGCCCTGTCGTGGCGTTCTGAGTAGGTCTACTAACTCATCAGACTTTAGGTTGTTACAAACTGATAGTGAGAATGCAAAGCGCTTTTGTTATTTACACCAACATGTTGAGCCGAAGGGTTCTAATAGTTTCAGAATGAATTCCTAAGTGGCCGATCAGAAATTCCTCAACTCCGCCGTATTGATTGTCCAAGTGGCTCAATGTCCGAGCCATAGCGTCTCTCGGCGCCGACAAAGCTGGCCGAATTGCTTCAACATCAGCGCCCGCTGCTTCAAGACTCGGCCTAAGTTCATTAATGCGACGTTCTGAACGTAACTCGTTAGTTAGTTCGTAATCATCAAGAACACACTCGCGGTCTACGCCGCAAAGCTCAAGAATCAGTGCAGCAGCGATGCCCGTTCGATCCTTACCAGCAGTGCAGTGGAAAAGTAGAGGCCAACAGTCTAAGTCTGCGGCCAAATCCAAGAACCTCGCGAACTGGATCCCTGATTCTGAGAGCATCTCGATGTAGCTATCAGCCACGTCGTTCACCGTTACGGAAGTAATTTGGCCCGCCCTGATCCGTTCCACGAACTCAGTTTGTTGTGCGATTTCGTCTCCGATGGGTAGGGGCGCGTGGGTTGTCACTGTTGACCACAGATTAGAAACGTCCCTACTTGATTCTGCGGAGGTCCGAAAATCTATGACCGTTCGAATGCCGTAACTTGCGAGTTCTTCTCGATCATCGTCGCTCAGCTCGCTGAGACGGTCGGATCGGAACAGAACGTTTCGCCTAACGTGACGGCCATCAATAACCTCGTAGCCGCCAAGGTCTCGACAGTTCATTGCGCCGGTCAACGGGAGAACAGCGAAATCGCGATTCATGTTTGAGGCCTTGGTTCTCTCGGCAGACCGAGAATTCTCTCCCCAATGATGTTTCTCAAAATTTGAGTCGTTCCACCCATAATTGTGTAGGCGGGCGAATACACAAGGTTTCGAGACACCCGGTTGCTTAGCATCGCGTCTGCTCCCGTTACTAGCCCAACGAAATTAGCGACCTTCTGTTCAAACTCAGTGCACCACGTCTTGGTTATGGCTGAATACTGAGCGAAAGGAGTCTGACGTAGAACATTTCTTAGCACCATGTCCCGTCCGATCCGATAGCCAGTTTCGATCTCGGCCATTTTCTGCCTGACAAGAGGACCCGATGAGTCGGTTAATTCTTTCGTATCCAGATAAAGGCGCTGGTTGGAAGCTAAGCGGTCAATTCCGCCGCGTTCGTGCTCTAGCTGACGCATTGTTTGGCCGAAACTGTTGTTCAGTTCACCAACAAGATTTTCTCCCGGTACGAGAACGTCATTAAAGAAGACTTCATTGAAGTGAGAATCACCCGAAGCGTCTTTGATTGGCTTGACTTCGATGCCTGGTGATTTCATATCGACGATAAATTCACTCATTCCCTTGTGAGGAGCAGCGTCCAGGTCGGTGCGGCAAATCAGGTAACACCAATCAGCTGATTGGGCTCCGCTGGTCCAAATCTTTTGCCCATTGACGACCCAATTAGCACCATCTTTTACGGCTTTGGTGCTGATGCCGGCGACGTTGGAGCCAGCATCAGGTTCGGACATGCCGATACACCACTTCGACTTCCCCTGTCTCATCGCGGGTAGAAATCTCTCTTGTTGGTCGGGAGTGCCATATGCCAGTAGGACTGGTCCAATCTGCCTGTCAGGGAAAAACGATCCAGCCATAGGAGCGCGCCCTAAAAGCAGTTGTTCGGTTACAACGAATCGTTCGACTTCTGGCCGTCCGTCTCCGCCCTTATCAACGGGCCATGTCATGCCAATCCAGCCCTTCTGGGCGAGTCTCAAAGTGAACTCGTCGCTGTAGCCGACCAACCAGCCGTCATCGGTCTTTAACAGGTCGGCGGTAGCTTCGCTTACCCACTTTGCGGCCTCTTCAGCCAATTCGTCTAATTCTTCGGGCCAGGTGTAGTCCATAGGAGCACGAGCGTAGTCAACCGCCAGGGGTTCTACGATTTTGCTGCGCGTAATGCGGCTAACCTGCCCCGGATGCGAGCAGTGGTAATCACAGAATATGGCGATGTTGACGTTTTGAAGATCCAGGAGGTGCCCGATCCGGACCCTGGACCTGATCAGGTACTAGTGGAGGTCACTTCCTCTGCAATGAATCGGGCTGATTTGATGCAGCGACAAGGTCAGTACCCAGCCCCGGGTCCAAAGCCTGCATATGAGGTGCCTGGCTTGGAATATTCCGGCCGTATCGCCGCTGTTGGATCGCAGGTAATGGATTGGGCAGTGGGCGATGCTGTGATGGGCATAGTTGCTGGCGGAGCGATGGCTGAGTTAGTAGTCACCCACGAACGAATGCTCCAACCTGTGCCTTCGAACCTGGATGTCGCTGATGCGGCAGCCATTCCCGAGGTCTTTATGACTGCCCATGATGCACTTGTCACTCAAGGAATGTTGGGCTCAGGAGCTCGAGCGCTGGTCCATGCCGGCGCGTCTGGGGTCGGTACTGCCTCAATCCAAATTGTGAAGGCCTTGGGCGGAGAGATTGCTGTTACGTGCTCCGCTGGAAAAGCGTCTGCGTGTCGAGACCTTGGAGCGGACGTAGTTATTGACTATGTCGAGCACGACTTTGTGGATGTCATCACTGAATGGACCGATGGAAGCGGAGTCGATGTCGTGTTGGACGTTATAGGTGGCGAGTACCTTGCCAAGAACCTTCGTTGTGTGAAGGTCCAGGGACGCATTGTCCAGGTAGGGGCCATGGGAGGTCCTGTCGCATCGTTACCGTTAGGTGCTTTACTGCCGAAGCGCGCCTCTCTGATCGGAACGGTGTTGCGTTCAAGGCCCATCGAACAGAAAATTGACGCGAATCAACGTTTCTTGAAGGAGCTGTTCCCTAGATTTACCGACGGCAGCTTAAAGCCTGTAATTGATTCAAGGTACCGGCTAGAAGAAATCGCCGACGCGCACACCTACATGGCAACGAACGCGAATGTTGGCAAAATTCTTATTGACCTCTAAGTGGACTGGTTGATTAGTTACCGATTCGCCATTGCTACATAGTCCCGCTCATCGGGGCCGGTATACATCTGGCGCGGGCGGTAAATTTTCTGCTCGGGATCGTCGAGCATTTCTTGCCAATGAGCCAGCCAACCTGGGGTGCGTCCAATAGCGAACAGAACAGTGAACATGTCCATGGGGAATCCCATGGCCTCGTAGATCAGACCAGAGTAAAAGTCGACATTGGGATACAGGTTCCTATCAATGAAGTACGGGTCGCTTAGTGCGACCTCCTCTAGCTTCATCGCTATGTCTAGAAGAGGGTTCATGCCGGTTACTTCAAAAACCTGATCAGCGGTCTTTTTAATGATCGTTGCCCGGGGGTCGTAGCTCTTGTACACGCGGTGTCCGAATCCCTGAAGGAGGGTTTCACCTGCCTTGACTTTTTCTACGTAGGCCGGAACGTTCTCAAAACTGCCGATTTCATGAAGCATGTGAATGACAGCTTCGTTAGCTCCACCGTGCAGTGGGCCATATAGGCCACAGGTTGCAGCGGCGACGGCTGAGTATGGGTCCGCGTTACTTGAACCGACTGTTCGCATAGTTGTTGTTGAACAGTTCTGTTCGTGGTCTGCGTGAAGGATCAGAAGAATGTCTAGAGCCCGAGTCAAAATGGGGTCGGGCTCATAAGCCGGGTCGGCAACGTTCCACATCATTCGAAGGAAGTTGCCTGTGTAGCCGAGGTGATTGACTGGGTACTCGTACGGCAGCCCCAATCGGTTCTTATAGGCGAAAGCTGCCATGGTTGGCATCTTCGCTATCAGCCGGTGAGTCTGGATCAGTCGGTTATGAGGATCGCTTATGTTTTTTGCTTCGGGGTAGAAGGTCGACAGCGCCGCAACGGTAGAAACAAGTGTTCCCATTGGGTGAGCGTCGTAACGCAAGCCCTTCATGAATTGGGCTATATCTTCGTGAACGTATGTGTGCATCGTGATGTGATGCACCCATTCTTCGGCTTCGGCTTCGGTGGGAAGTTCGCCGTTTAGTAGTAGGTAGCAAACTTCGAGAAAGTTTGAGTGCTCAGCTAGTTGTTCGATTGGGTAACCCCGATAGCGGAGAATTCCGTTCCCTCCATCGATATAGGTGATCTTGCTGTTGCAATTCGCAGTTGACATGTAGGCCGGGTCGTAGAACCACATGCCTTTGTCCAACTCTCGAAGCGCCGCTGATGAGATAGTGCCGTCCACAATCGGAACGGTGACGCTTTCTCCACTTCGGTTATCTGTGATCGTGAAGGACTCTTCTGACACGATTATTCCTTTGCATTCTGTACGTCTTGTATATCGACCAAGGGGTCAAGCCCTGAGGTGCGCCGTTGCACAGCTTGATAATCCCCGGTTGGACCGTACCTCAACTTGAAGGGTTTCGCCTCCTCAGAGGCACAGAATTGTCGAACTAGTGGAGCGATTACCTTTATGGATAGGGCTTTGCGGGGTCGAAGTGTTCATAACGGCGAGTTATCGTGCCTGCGACGGGGGAGCCGTTCGCGCTTCGAACTGAAAAGGTCGAGCAGGTCGGCTAATTCTTTACGTGTCTCGGAGGGGTCGATGACGGCGTCAACGAAGCCACGTTCTGCTCCGACATATGGGTTGAGGTATGTCTGTTCATAATTTTCGATCCAGCTGGCAATAGCTTCATCGGATTCTCCGCGTTGAAGGATTTGCGCGGCTTGAGTGGCTCCCATCACAGCTATCTCGGCAGTGGGCCAGGCGAGATAGGCATCGTTCCCCATGGTTTTGGAGTCCATGACGATGAATGCCCCCCCATATGATTTCCTCAACACGATGGAGATTCGTGGAACGGTAGCCCGGGCGTACGCAAATGCCATCTGGGCGCCATGACGGATCATGCCCCGCCACTCCAGGTCTTTGCCGGGGTAAAAACCGGGAGTATCGACAAAGGTGATGATCGGTAAGTTGAAAGCGTCGCACATAGTCACGAAGCGAGCACCCTTTTGGGACGCTGGTATGTCAAGGGTTCCGGCGATTGCCATCGGTTGATTCGCGACGATACCGACAGGTTTTCCTCCGATGCTGGACAGTCCGGTCACCAAATTCCCTGCCCAACCTGCTCTCAGTTCTAAGAACTCTTCGTCGTCTGCGACTAGCCGGATCACATCTCGAACGTCATAGGAACCTGTAGGGGTGTCTGGGAGGAGGTTCAAAGCTTCCGGGACTGCCCGGTCGAGTGGATCGGCTGTGGGTTGAAATGGCGGTTCCTCACTATTGTGATTTGGCAAGAAGCGCAGAATGTCGCTGATAGTGGGAAGCACGTCATCTTGTGGAACGACGATGCTGGCAGCGCCTGTATCCCGGTAGTGGACTGAGGCGCCACCTAGTTCTTCAACATCTACCTGGACGCCGGTCATTTGCCGAACTGGTACGGGCCCGCTAACAAATGCGTAGGCGTCTTCTGCCATCACCACCACATCTGCAAGGCCAATCAATAAAGCTGTCCCGGAGACGGCGGGACCAGTTACACCTGCAAGAATCGGTACAACCCCCGACGCCTTAGCTAGTACGCGAGCTGCTCTACCCCAACCGTCTAACGCCGCGACCCCATGGTTGGCATCGGCACCTGATGACGCGAGGAGCAGGACGATAGGGAGCTTTTTGTCTAAAGCCATCGTCGCTGCTGTGGTGAGAGTGTCGCCGTCGTCGGGTGTGAGAGCGCCGCGATGTTCTGGGTCTTCGGCGCGGATGAGCATCACAGGTCGACCATCGAGGTCGTGTACGCCCGCTACTGCATGAGCAGGTGTTCCTTGGCGCAGCTGAAGGGTGATGGGGTTCGTCACAATGATGAGCGTAGGCGCGTTCGATGACCTAGTAGTGCTGTTACGTGTAAACCTGCTTAGACGGCGGTAAGACCGTCAATTGTCGGCGCAAAATCTCGCACCACGCGTCGAAGTACATCTCGAGTTGCGGAGGCTGGAGCGGAAAGCATTCCGCGACGTCGGACGGCGAGGCCCACGTGGCGGGGTGGCATTTCTTGTAGCGACAACACGGACCAATTCCCTCGTCCAATCCATGCTGGGATGGCTGTGACTGGCACTATTGCCGGTGCGTAGCCTTGAAAAGCGAGCGTCGCTGCCAGGCGAATGCCGTCTAGTTCGGCAACGGTGCGGAGTTGCACTTCTTCTTGACGTGCTTTGTCATCGATGAGGACTCGTAAATTAGAGCCGGGTGGGCTGAGTAGAAGTTCGTGTTCTTCAAGTTCTTTGATGTGGATGGGGCGATCGCCATCGGCACTGAGGGGGTGTCCTTCAGGAGCTATGACGACTAGTTGTTCATTGAAGAGTGGGCTGGTGAACAATTCGTCGTGTTGCAGCGGCGTGTTGATCACCGTTAGGTCAAGGTCGCCGTGTTCGAGTAGAGGAACGAGTGCCGTGGTGGTGGAATCGATAACTGTTGCCATAACGTCGGGAAACGCTCGGCTGAGTTCGTCGAGTAGGGGTGGTAACAACCAACGGCCGGTTGTACCGATGATGCCGAGGCGGACTTGACCGGTGACCCGAGAGGTCATGGAGGTTACGTCGTCGCGTAGAGCGGCCAGCTCTGTGTTGATGCGGCGTGCTCGGGTCAGTACGACTTGGCCTTCTGGTGTCAGCTGGCCGGCGCTTCGGTCGATAAGGATCGCCCCTAAGTCGTCTTCGAGGCGTGCAATGTGGGTGGAAATGTTCGATTGGACAGTGTCGAGAGCTCGTGCTGCTGCGGAAAAGCGGCCGTGCTCAGCTACAGCGGCGAGGGCCTCTAGTTGTTTAAGTTCCATTTAATGAGCGTATCCGAAATGAAAATACAATCTATAAAATAGATCAAAAGTATCTCCTACTTCGACTTGATGAATGACCCATCGGTAACTAATTTGTTTCCTGTTGGGAATAAACGACTTCCCCCGAGTCGCTCAACATTGAGATCGCTACACGGTGCCCCCCACCGGAGCGGTCAGCCGAGGCGGAGCACCCCTTCCTCCTTACGGCTCTTGAAACCGGCCCGCCCCCCGGGCCGGTTTCCCATTTTTGGGAACCGTCTCGACACGAATTTTGAGGGTTTTCAAGCCGTTGATCTGGCGGTGTGACCTGTGCTTTTAAAGTGACGCTTTGATGATGTTCAGAGCTGAGCCAGCTTTAAACCACTCGATCTGCTCAGAACTAAATGTGTGGTTAGCCGAGAACGACCATGTCGTGCCATCAGGTGAGGTGACCTCAACGTCTAAGGAATGACCTGGGGCTAGCTGGGCTAACGAGCGCACTGCGATGCGATCATCTTCACCGATACGTTCGTAGTCTTGGGGGTCAACGAAGGTAAGTGGCAGCATGCCCTGCTTTTTCAGGTTCGTTTCGTGGATTCTCGCGAAAGAACGAGCAATAGCGACTAGGCCTCCGCGGAAGCGGGGTTCCATTGCTGCGTGTTCTCGACTTGAACCTTCGCCCATGTTCTCGTCCCCAATTACAACCCAGCCCTGCCCAGCTTCATGGTATGACCGCGCAATATCTGGGAAAGTTTGGGTTTCGCCATTGAGCTGGTTTTTCCCGTGCCCGACGTCGTATCCGTCAAACGCGTTTACCGCTCCCAAATACAAGTTGCCTGAGATATTTTCTAGGTGACCGCGATACTTGAGCCACGGCCCTGCCATTGAAATGTGGTCAGTCGTGAACTTTCCTTTGGCTTTGACCAGAACCGGAAGGTCCTCGTAATCCGATCCGTCCCACGCGGGAAACGGTTCAAGAAGTTGAAGTCGTTCGGAGGACGCGTCGACTTTTACTTGAACGGCTGATCCGTCGGCTGGGGGAGCGACGAAGGTATCTTGCCCGGGATCAAACCCTTCGGGCGGTAGTTCGATACCGACAGGAACTGAAAGTGACACTTCTTCGCCTTTGTCGTTGGTCAATGTGTCACTTAACGGATCGAAGTCGACGGTTCCGGCGAGGGCCAGAGCCATGACAGTTTCTGGGGATGTCACAAATGCCAGCGTTGCCGCGTCACCATCATTTCTTTTGGGGAAGTTCCGGTTGTAGGAGGTAACGATGACGTTCGGTTGTCCCGCTATATGGCCCTCTTCAGCGCTGCGGTCCCATTGACCAATGCACGGCCCACACGCGTTAGCTAGAACTGTCGCTCCTAGGGCTTCGAAGTCCGCTAGCAGTCCATCGCGCTCAATTGTTGCTCTGACCTGCTCTGAGCCGGGAGTAATTAATAGCTTGGACTTCACCGTGAGGCCTTTAGAGGCTGCTTCTCGAGCGATGCTTGCTGCTCGAGTTATGTCTTCATAACTTGAGTTGGTACATGACCCAATCAATGCTGCGCTGATAGTTGAAGGCCATCCATTCTTTTCTGCTTCTGCGCCTAGGTCACCGACTTGTCTTGCTAGATCGGGTGTATGAGGGCCATTGATGTGAGGTGCAAGCGAGGAGAGGTCGATCTCGATGACTTCGTCGTAATAGGCGCTGGGGTTCGCCATTACTTCGTCGTCTGCTCGTAGATGGGTTGCGACCTTGTCTGCTGCGTCAGCTACGGCTTCTCGGCCAGTTGATTTTAGGTATCGGCTCATGGCTTGGTCGTAACCAAACAGAGAGGTCGTGGCCCCAATCTCCGCCCCCATGTTGCATATGGTTGCTTTGCCGGTGCAGCTCAGTGATTCTGCGCCGGGTCCGAAGTATTCGACTATTGCGCCGGTGCCGCCCTTAACGGTCAAAACTTCTGCGACCTTCAAGATGATGTCTTTGGGGGCGCTCCAGCCTGACAGTTCTCCTGTTAAGTGCACGCCTATTGCCTTGGGCCAGCGAACGTTCCAGGCAAAGCCGGTCATCACGTCGACGGCGTCTGCACCGCCGACTCCGACTGCGATCATTCCGAGACCGCCAGCGTTCGGTGTGTGGCTGTCGGTTCCGATCATCATTCCACCTGGGAACGCGTATTGTTCAAGTACGACTTGGTGGATAATTCCGCTTCCTGGCTTCCAGAACCCTGCTCCGTACTTCGCGCAAACACTTTCCAGGAAGTCGTAGACCTCTTCGTTACTTTCACTTGCTGCCAGTAAGTCTGTTTTGCCATCATCGCGAGCTTGTATTAGGTGATCGCAGTGAGTGGTTGTGGGCACAGCCACCTCGTCTAAACCAGCTGTCATGAATTGCAACCAAGCCATTTGTGCTGTGGCGTCTTGCATTGCTACTCGATCTGGGCGCAGATCGACGTAGCTCACCCCGCGGTCCAGATCTTGGTCGGCTGAGGCCAAATGATTAATCAGTACCTTTTCGGCCAAGGTCAATCCTCGACCAAGCTTCTCTCGCCCCAAGGCAATGTTCTCGTCAAGGTTTGCGTAAACATTTTCGATGAGTTTTATTGGAGTGCTTGCGGCGACTGCCATCTACATGTCCTCTTTCTCGTTAACTTCGTGCTGTGGGACATCCCCGACGATACGCCCTTTAGGTTATTTCGCCACTGGCAATCTAAACGTAAGGCCAACGACGTTGGTCTTGAGAACGCTCATCTTCCTGTTGGGTTAACGCCCATCGGCGACGCCAAGCAGCGGCGTCCGGACCTCCAAGGCCCGGACTTTCGTCAGAGTGAGCTCGTTGTCGAGATGCGAACCAGTTTCCAGTAGCGGTTTCGTCTGCCAGTGACTCCACGGCCAATTGAAGTTTTCGGGTGAATCTACGATTGTTGTCCTCTTCGGCGAATTCGAGTGGTCGACCGAAATTAACCGTTGCTTTTGACTTCTTGGGCCAGTTGCGTCCTTTGCGCAAGATACCGAAGGTGCCACGGATATGTACTGGTACTACGGGCACTCCAGCTTGTTTCGCGAGGAAAGCGGCTCCTGGTCGGAACTCTTGACCCCAACCATCTGGAGATCGTCCACCTTCTGGGTAGATCACCATGCTCCAGCCACTTCGAAGTAAATCGACAGCTTTTTCAATGGTGTTGCGGTTGATTGCAGTGCGCTCTATAGGAATCGCGCCGATGAACAAAGCTGAGATGGCTCCGGTCATTCGATTGCCGAAGAAATAGTCGGCTGCGGCTCCTACGAAAGCCTTGTGTTTCCAGGGTGCAGGCATCGAGGTCAACATCAGAAGCGTGTCGGCGTGGCTTTGATGATTGGCGGCGAATATTGCTGGACCTTCGAGGTCATGGAGCCTGTCGAGGCCTCTGATTGTTGGGTTGGCGTAATAGCTGATGAGGCCGTTGCCGAGGGTCGCTAGAGCGAGACGTCTTGTGAGTCGCGATGCGTATCTGCGCGCCCAGTCTGTTTCGTAGTTGCTTCCGACGTTTGAAGGTAGAGGAATTTCCCCTTCGGGGGTTTCAGCTGCCTTAAGGGGAAATTCTACTTTTCGAACGACGCGCGAAATTGATGCCTTGGAGCGCCGATCAGTTAAGTGGCTGATGGGGTTTCTGCGATTTGGATCCGTCATCTGTCGGTCCCAATTCTAAACAACGTCCGCCATCAGGACCGGCGGATTGTGAATATGAGTGAGTGTTGGGTCGCGGCCTACGACATCGGTGGCCATTTCTAAAGCGTCGCGCATAGTGGTAGCCGAACGAAACCCCATTCTCTTTACAGCTCGTTGATCTCCGCCAACCACTATTACTTGTGCAACGTGTTCCAGGGCGTGGGAGCACCAGTACCACATGTAGAAGGGGTGAACTCCGTGATAGGCATACGAAGTTCGGTATAGGTGCCGATACCACTCATCCTCCGCATACCGTTTTTCGTACTTGTGTTCTATGACCTCTGGGTCCGTACTGTCTGCCAGTACCTCTTCGAAAAAGTCAATGTAGCTGGGGTGATGCACCGGATGGAATTCCCAGGGAGTTGGATGGCTCATGATTACCACCCCGCCCTCGCGGACTAGTGGCTTGCCTTTATACAAATTGAAGAAATAGCCCAGGCCAAGACACGCAACAAGGATCGGATTCATGATGGAGTTCACGTTGTAAGGGCCGAGATACGGCAGACCCATTGACAGAATGTCAGTCTGACCTTCAACACGGACCAGGTGCTGCCTGTAAACATTTGCGGTCGTGACCTCGTGAACCGCTTCTACTTCTCCTGCCTGGATCGAAGTCAATCCATAGGGAGCCCGTATTCCTTGGAAGATGGTTCGAGCTGACTTTCTAGGGACTTTGTCCAAAAACTTTTTGGTGCCTAATAGAAATAGGCGTTCTTTTGCGTTCATCTCCCATTCGCGTTTTTGTAGGAAGTCCCAGGGTTCAGGAAACGTGTCGTTGTTGAGTGTTGTTTCGATCTGAAAAATCTTCACGCCGGCGTCTCGGATGAGTCGACCTTGGCGCCAGTTCTTAGTGTGTAACTCGCTCTTTTCTTGGTCCATGAAGGACTTTGAGCGTCGCATGGTTTCAACATTGTGATGGTGACGTAGCGCTGTGTACCCCGATAGGCCCGTGGCAACGCTCTTGTGGCCTCCATCCATGGAGACGAGATTGATATTTACATAGATGATTAGGTCAGACTCGACTGCTCTTTTGGAGATGACTACTTCTTCTCCATGATCGGTTTCGCCTAGGTGAGTGAGGCCATCTGGGTCTTCGGCATCGAAGTTATACAGCTGACCATTTGGAGCGAACGCGTCGTATACCCGGTCGCCAACAGCGTGGCGAAGTTCCGACTCGGTCATTCGTCGGTGCAAGGCGAGCGCGGCAATTAAGTGAACATCGTCGACTCCAGCGCTGGCCGCTATGTCCAATACATGTTCGATAATTCTTCCCCGGATGTCAGGTGCTTGCATCTGAGGTAGCGGCAGGGAAATGTCATCGAAGGCGATGGTTAGTTTCATTCCCGGCGATAGCAGCGCCTCCAAGGGAGGGGAATCGCCGAGGGGGTTGGCCAGAGCGTTTCGAATAGCCCCGTCGACGTCCTCGATCGGTTCGATTGGCTCGTTGGGGTAAATAACTCTGCTCCCTGAAGGCAGTTTTTCGAAACGAAAGCCCTCCCCGTGGTGGAACACTATTGGGGGAGTGGTCCGGTCGACTTCGAGCACAAGTCCTTGACGAGCCAGCATCAGTGGACTCCTTCCGCGGTTGCTTGTGAATTTGGTCTTTGTCCCATTGGGAGTAACGGTTTAGGCGCACCTGCTGTTTTTGGCCAATTCTCGGTGAGCCATCCTCGCCGCTCAGCAATGGTAACTAGTCGTGTCTCAGGGTTAACTGCCACCGGGTATCCAACGGCTTCGAGCATCGGAAGATCTGATGCTGAGTCCGCGTAGGCAACTCCCTGTTGGGGGTCGAGGCCATTTTCTTCGGCCCAGTCCACCATCAGTTGGGCCCGCACTTCCCCTGTAGGGGGAACATCGAGCATTTCTCCAGTGAGTTTGCCGTCTTTGCGGTCAATTTTCGCGGCGATTATGTGGTCGAAAAGAGGACGCAGGGGCTCAACGGCTATATCGAGTGCACCTGTGATGAGAACCGTTTGGTGACCGGCAGCGCGGTGTGCTCGCACCCTTCGCAAACCTGCTGGGAAGGATTTGATGAGAATGAGATCGCTAAGCATTTCGGCTGCGTCGCGCTCTAACTGTTTGAGCGGGGCGCCTTTGTATCGCTGGTAGAAGTATCGGAGGAAGTCAGTGCGGTCTCGCTTATCTCGTCTCCACAAGCCTGGGGTTTCGGTAAGGGTTCGGAGGGCGAACTCAAAGCGTTTCTTCGGACTCAAGTGTCGAGTAGCTAGCCAGGCGTAACTTTCAACAACGTTGCTAGCAATCAGCGTGTTTTCTAAGTCGAATGCAGCGAAGTGACGGCCCGGGTCTAAGACCGCGGTACGAAGTCGTTCAGACCGACTTGGTCCGCTTCGCTTTTCAGGCGTGGTTTTGACTCGGGCTTGAATTACGACGGTGGGAAGGTGAACTTCGGTGATGTAGTGATGCCAGTCGATGACGCTGGGGTCAAATCCGAATTGTTCTTGATCTTCAAGTGGTAGAGAGTTCCATAGAGACAGAGTGCGTTCGATCCCATATAGCGCTTCGCACTTGCCGTATGCGCCGTAGATATCGACATACCCCTTGATTTGATCGAGATTTTGGCGACGTTCTGCGAACTTGCTGGTGAAGCTGTTCTCCCCTCGAATCGGTAGGCGATTGATTACTTTCGCCGCAACGTCAAAGGCCTTGACGACGCGATGAAGTTGTTCTTCGAGTCCGCTCGAGCCAGCGTATTTCCATTCTGTGCTCGCGGTGGGGTGTCCGTTCGCATCATAAACAGGGTTCTCTCCGAACCATTCCATCGCGGTGTTGAGTAGTTTTTTGAACTGGAGAGGGTTGGTGGATCCTGAGGCAACCTGAAAGACTTCGGGTTCCTCTGCGGGGCCTTTCGCGGCAACGGCGATTATCGCTGCGGCGACCATGTCGACGGGGATTACGTCGATAATGCCTTCCGGATAGCCCGGGAAGGTGTTGAGTTCTCCTTTAGCGAACGAGACGATAAGTGGTTCGGCCATTCGGAATCCGCGGATCCAGCCTGGTGATGGTTGCGACCAGGCTGATTCAATAATCGAGGGTCGAACGATGCTGACCGGTATGTCATCGTGCAGTTCCACCAGGGCCGTTTCACCTAGAGCTTTGGAGTATGTGTATACGTCAGGCCAGCCAAGTGAGGTGGCGCGACTCCTGCCCGCTTCCACCATTTGATCGTTTACCCACGACACGCGCAGCTGTTCGGTTTTGGCAGCGAGCATAGGCAAGCCAGCCGCGCCCAGTTCTTCCCGAGCGCCTTTGTTGAAGTTGCTCAGTTCCTCGGGGATTCTGCTGCGCGCATCTAGGTCAGTGCGGGTTCTCCGGGCAGCATCGACCTCTGCTCTCCAGTCAACGTCAACCTGGAAGGGAGTTCCTGCTAGCAGTTCTTCGTTAGCTGCCCCTCGACGATTGCCAGCTACGTAGCAGGTTGACACTGCGACGAGGTGGGGTCGTACTTCCATGTCTTTCAGTAATTGAATGATTCGATTAGGTCCCAGCAAGTTGATTTCTATTGAGCTATCGAGGGGGCTGTCGAAGCTGACTGTTGCGGCGGAATGGATGACTACATCACAAGACGTGAACAGATGTCGGTCGTCTTCGCTGAGGCCAAGTCCTTCGTTTGTGACGTCCCCAGAGACCACCGAGATGCGTTGTTCGCAGATGGCGTCAAATTCGTCGCCCCATTGGGACCTCAGAGTGTCGAAAGCATCGTTGCGAATTATTTCTCGCTCAACTCGGCGTTGAGCGCTGTTTCGGCGGTTCGGACGCACCAAAAGCACGAGCTCGCAGTCGGGCACCCCGCGAAGAAGCCGTTCAACTAGCGCGGTACCCAAAAATCCAGTGCTGCCGGTGATGGCTATCCGCTTGCCCGAAAGGGCTTCACTGATCACAGCATTAGTTCTATCAGAATACTTACCAAATGGTAAGTATTTGTGAGAATTCGATCTAAAGTGTTGGAGTGCCCACTGGTACCCGCGATCGTATTTTGGACTCTGCATTAGCTGCGTTTGGTATGCGCGGTTACGACGCCACTTCGTTGGATGACCTTGCTGCAGACCTTGGGATCACTAAGCAGGCGATTTTGTACCACTATTCGTCTAAAGAAGCCCTCTTGAAGGCGACTATTGAACTAGCTGTAAATGAATTGGGCTCTGCCTTGTCGGGTGCGGCTAACCCACAGGCGCGAGGTTTTGAACGAATCGAAGATCTTGTGAGAGCCACGTTTTCGCTTGCAGCTCGACGCCCGGAAGTGCTTGGGTTAGTTCGTTTGGTTTCCCGCCAAGGTGGTGTTGCGTCAGGAAAGCTGGCGTCGGCGATGAGCGTGATGCTGGGTGATGCGGTTCGATTTGTTGAAGTTGAGATGGATGCTGGCCGCTTTCGCCGGTTAGAACCTCGCATGCTGTTGCTAGCGGTCTATTCAGCCGTTGTTGGGGTTGCCACTGAACCTGAGGTGATGCGAGCGTTAGGTCTTGAGCCAGATCTGCGGTCTCTGGTGCGAGCTCGACGCGAAACTATCGAGTTTTTGCGGGCAGCTTTGATAGCTGACTAGCTCGATGAACTAATGAGGTCTGCGAAAAATCGAGCGCAAGGAGCTACCGCTCTGCCTCCGCAGGACACACCGAACTGGACGTACAGACTGTCTGCCGGACCATATTTCGTAAGGTCTTTACATGCTCTGGAATCAGTTTCGCTGCATAACAGCCAAAGCTGATCTAAGAACTCGTCATCTCCCGGTGGGTTGAGACTGGGACTCAAATCTTTCAATGTTGGGGGTTCACCGTCGTCGTCCAAGATGAGAGTGCAATAGCTGGTGCCTCGCGCTCCACATGTCGCAGCGAACTGCGCGTACAGAGACCCGTTAGGCGCGGTCAGTCGAAGTTCACCGCAAGCTAATGTGCTGCCTTCAGAACATAGTGTCCACCATGAATCAAGTTCTTCGTCGTCACCTGGAGCAGGGGTTAGAGGATTTAGGTCACCCTCGGGTTGTTCGATCCCAAGTAGGAGGGCGCAATCCATATTCCGACGGCCACCACAGCTGAAGGCGAATTGTTCATATGCGCTGCCAGGTGCAGCTAGATAGAACAGTTCGTCGCAGGCCTTCGCTTCGCCTAACCCGCATTGCAACCAGTAATCGTCTAAAAGCGAGTCGGTGCCAGGGGGGTTGTCACCGGAATCGAAAGTAACTGGAGCCTCTAATAGTTCATCAGACACTTGGGGTTGGTCGTTCCTGAAGCTAGGCAAAGTTGGATTGGTAGCGGTGTCTAGTCGACATAGCTCTACTGCCATGTCGACAGCGATTTCCTGTTCGGGGCTTAGATCCGTTTGGAGGTTGCTGAGGTTTAATTCCCAGCCGGAAGCGAGGCGTTCTTCTACGCACAGTTGTTCTTGTTCGGTGAGGTTGTTGGTGAGCGCTGGTGTTCGGCTCTCCGAGTCGCTTGAGTACGAGCAAGAAGTAGCAGCCAGTAGCACGGCCGCAAACATTCTCCGGGTGTTCATCAAGCCAATTTGTGCGAGATTGCGCCAACGTCTCGCAGTGCGGTGCCATCAGCCCCGTCAGTTCGGAAGGTGGCCCCAGGGCTCAGGGTGGCTTCATGAATCATTTCTGCCAGCAACTGGGCGAATGGCACTCCTTCATATGACCAGAAATACCAACTTAACGAACCAGGTATGGTGTTGATTTCGTTGACCCAGAGCCCTGCGGAATTCCAAAGAAAATCGATGCGGGCGACCGAACGAACCATTGCGAGATCAACAACTTGAGACGCCATTGTCCTTAGCTGTCCTTCGATATCTGCGGGTAACTCAGCGGGGAGTTCTCTGGGGGCACTTGCCATTCCCTGCGACCCGGTTAAGTATTTGTCGGCGTAGCTGTAGATGCCATCTTCTTCAGGGCGCAGTGGTCGTTCTATAGCGCTAAGAGATTTCTCTGGATAAGTACGAACTGAAATATTGAGATCTATTGCATCGTCAAGGTAACGCTGGACGACCGCCCCGTTGCGAAGAAGGGGTTGTGAGCTTGCGAGCGCTTTGGCGGTTGGAAGGTCGTCAACGATTTCAATTCCGATAGATGACCCACCAAACCTTGGCTTAACAATGAGTGGTCCTTGCTCGTCAAGTTCTAGGTCGGTGGTGATGAGATGCAACGGGAGACTTGAAATGCCGGCGGCCTCCATAGTCCCCGAAAATGCGAGTTTGTCCATCCCCACGGCCGCGCCTGCCTGACTCGGACCGGTATAACGGATGCCTGCGAGGTCGAACAAGGCTTGCAGGCTTCCATCTTCGCCGGGTCCTCCATGACAGCAGACTACGACAGCGCTGATTTCGATCTGAGTTAGCTTTCCCCGCTTCCCGGATCTGTAAAATCCGCCTTGTTCTCCGACTTGGATAGTCACTGGTTCAGCGGATCGAGGTAATCCGTCAGCGAATTCGTTTGCTTCGATGTCGGCGGGAACTTGGAACCAGTTACCGGTTTTTGACCAATAGAGAGCTACGACGTCGTTTCCCGCTTCGGTCAAAGCGCGCACTGCCTGCAATCCAGTCAGGATTGAAATGTCATGTTCAGGGGATGGGCTGCCGAAGCAGACTGCTGGAAGAGTCATGTTCTTCTATGAAACCGTAGATGGCGGCGAGTTTGATGTCACCCATTGCTTGATGAGGGTTGCCGAATTACGCGTAGTGATCGGGAAGGTCGTTCTCGTACAAAACAGCATCCCCTGAGGTCAAGTTTGCTCGCACCCATTCGGTGGCGTCGTTGCGGGTTCTTACTAGTTTGACTCGTGCTGTTCCGTCTCGAGCTCCGTTATTAAGAGCGGACCGGTTCGTATGTCCGACAATGATGAGGTCGTCGGCGATCAGACTCGCGTCTACTCCGAACCTCCTGTTCTCGCTTGCTTGTCGGCTCCCAAGCTCAACCATTCCTGGTGTTACCACCACTCTGCGTCGAGCATCAAGGTTGGCGAGTGTTTGGAGAGCCAAGTTGGCGCCGGCCGGGTTGCTGTTGTAGGTGTCGTCGATGATGGTAACTCCCGTCGGGCTTGTCAGCGTTTGGCGCCGATGTTCAGTAACGGGAAGGTCTGCCAGTTGTTTCGCTATTGTTCCGTCGGAGACGCCAAGGGATGTGGCTACCGCTACTGCGCACGCTACGTTCGTGGCAGCTGCATCGGTCGCTACTCCGGTCACGATAGTGCGGCCCGACAGGCTGACCGATAAACCATCGTCGTAACACGCGAAAACATCAGCTGCGTGATCTTGGGCAGAGCATCTGATGACCTCGATTCCAGATGCCTGAAGACGGTCCGCTTCTTTAGCTAGACCGTAAGCGTCGATATTGATTACCGCAGTGCGGCTTGTGGAAAATATTTCGCTCTTAGCAGAGACAATGGTTTCCAAATCACCGAATCTCTCGAGATGAACAGGCCCGATAGAGGCAAGGACCGAGATCGATGGCTGTACCCAATTCACTAAT
The DNA here is from genome assembly GCA_002296525.1 of Candidatus Neomicrothrix sp. UBA814. GTDB lineage: Bacteria > Actinomycetota > Acidimicrobiia > Acidimicrobiales > Poriferisodalaceae > UBA6944. The sequence continues at coordinate 54,191 of DBIA01000027.1, forward strand.
TCGGCTATTTCTCCAGGGCCGTAGGTGCCCATCTCAGCGACGAACACTTCGGTGCCATCAGTTAGATGTTCGTTGACCGAGCGTGAAAGGCCTGCACTGTTGTTGAAACTTGCGGGACTAGCCGTCACGCTAAAGGTGTCCGATAACAAATGACGGACGTATCCCTTAATCGTCGTTTTCCCATACGAGCCTGTGATCGCCACCCGGATTGGGTTCACTCGCTCCAACGTGGCGGACGCATCAATGACATAGCGCCGAGCCACTTTCTGTTCGATTGGTTTTAATGCCGTTAACGCGATGTCCAGGAAACATGGAACTAGTAGCGCGATAACTGCGTATCCAACCGATCTGATGTTGAGTTGTCTAACGATTACAAATATTGCGGCGATCGCGAAAAACGAAACCGCGGCCAAAGTTCTAAGTCGCCTCGTCCATGCCAGGGCACTGGTTCTACCTTTTACTCCGAGTCCGATCGGTCCGGAGATGATTACTGCAGCTGTGACAAGGGAAGTAGCGGGAATCCAAGCTGACGTGACCGCAGTAAGTACTGCGAGTAGGAATAATGAGGAGTTTGTTCCACCTTGTTTCCACCAACGAATAGCGAACTGTGTTGCTGATAGTGGAAGGTAATGTTCCCGTTGAGCGACCCGAAGCCAGCGTAAAGAAGTAAAAAAGCTGGCAATGGCGCAAGCTGCCAAATAGATGTCTGAGATAGTCACTGGAGTGCACCTAGACGGCGATCGATTGCCTCACGTAAGGCAGACGGAGCTGTTGTCGGCACAAAGTGGTCAATGCCGCCTAGGAGTGTTATTCGGGCATCGGTAAGTAGAGCTTCGGATCGGGTTGCGATTTCTGGAGGAGCGGCATCGTCGCCATCGCCCCAGACAAGGTCAACTGGGGCTGATATAGATCGCAGCTGTTGCTCGTAAGACTCGTTCACGACTGTGACCAAAATATCGCGCATGACACCCGAAGCCGCCCGATAGTCGGCGCTACCGTATTTGTCTTTAAGGCCTTCCAGCACATTGTCACTTACGAGACCCCACCGGTGAAGTAAACGCCCCAATTGGTAACGCACAGCGGGCCGTCCTTTGCGATGAGCGCGATGCAACAGAGGCACACCGGTCAAAACAAGCCCCCCAATGGCTGCGGGTCGCTGCTCTGCGAGATGGACTGCGACTCGCCCACCGAAGCTATGCCCCACAACAACAATTGGGGTGCGACATGTATCCAGAAGCGGCGAGATGAGATCTGCGTACATCGCAGCACCGCCGGCGTGTGTGGGTGGAGGGGATACACCAAATCCGGGAAGGTCGATGCTGATGGCGTTGAGGCCTTCTAGACAGACGTCAAAGTCTCTATGAGTGCGACCCCACCCGTGGAGAGCGATGACCCGCGCAGGGTCTTCACCGAATCGCGCTCCAAATATTGAGCCGTTGACGAAGCTAGAGAGAGCCACGTATCAATTGTGATCGAAATTGAGTCATTCCGGGGCGCGGTTAGCTGCTTTGGGATCGATTGATTGCGGATAAGAGGGCGTGAAAACTAGCTGTCACTATGTTGGGGTTCATCCCCACGCCCCAGTACACGCGTCGATCCGCAGCTTCAATCTCCACATAGGCAGCGGCAGTTGCATCAGCGCCACTTCCAACAGCGTGTTCCTGATAGTCGACGAGCGTCAGATCCAATCCACATTCTGTAGCCAGAGCGGTTTTGAACGCAGAAAGCGGCCCGTTTCCCTCACCGCTAATCGTTTGCTTTTCACCCGACACATTGAGGGTCGCAGTGACGGTCGACAACTCCGACGATTCAGAATCGAAAGTGCTTTTGTGTCCTAAATATGCGAATGGCTGTGTGGTGTGAAGGTACGTCTCGTCGAATGTTTTCTTGATGGTCTCCGGAAGAATTTCGCCACCCTCATCGGTAATTGATTGAATCACCTGACTGAATTCAATCTGTAAGCGTCGCGGCAAATCGAGTCCGAAGTTGTTCTTCATAACATACGCAACACCGCCTTTCCCAGATTGGCTATTCACCCGGATGACATCCTGATAGGTGCGACCCACATGGGCTGGGTCAATAGGCAGGTATGGCACTTCCCATACGTCGTAATCGCCCGATAAAGCCTCAAATCCCTTCTTGATTGCATCTTGATGACTGCCTGAAAATGCGGTGTACACCAAGTCGCCGCCGTAGGGGTGACGGGGATGAACCGGCAGCTGGTTGCAGTACTCGGTGATCCGGCGAAGGTTATCGATATGACTGATGTCAAGTTCAGGGTCTACGCCTTGACTGAACAGATTCATTGCCAATGTCACGATGTCGACATTTCCGGTTCTTTCTCCGTTGCCAAAAAGCGTTCCCTCAACCCGATCAGCTCCAGCCATAACTCCGAACTCCGCAGCTGCTACACCGCACCCTCTGTCGTTATGGGGATGAAGAGATAGAACAATCGCCTCCCGGTTGGATACGTTGCGGTGAAAGAACTCGATGAGGTCGCCGTAAAGGTTTGGGGTTGACATTTCAACTGTGGCGGGAAGATTCAGGATGATTGGGTCCTCCGCCGTAGCTCCCCATTCGGCGGTTACCTGCTCGCATATGTCCACTGCGAAATCAATTTCAGTGCCAGTGAACGACTCAGGTGAGTATTCGAAGCGAATGTTGGAGCCGTTCGCTTTTTCTCGCAGTTCACGGCACTGACGGGTACCAGTTAGAGCGATGTCGATGATGCCGTTGAGGTCTAAACCATATACAACTCGCCTTTGGAGGGTAGACGTGGGGTTGTACAAGTGAACGATCGCGTTTTGGGCACCTTCAATGGATTCATAGGTTCGTTCGATGAGTTCTGGGCGGCTTTGAGTGAGTACCTGAATCCAGACGTCATCAGGTACAAGATCATCTTCGATGAGCATTCGACAAAAATCGAAATCCGGGGCTGAAGCTGACGGGAAACCCACTTCGATTTCCTTGAAGCCCATTTCAACTAACGCTTCGAACATTTGCTTCTTTCGGGGAACATCCATCGGGTCGATGAGTGCCTGATTTCCGTCTCGAAGGTCTACTGAACACCACAAAGGAGCTTCGGTGGTCACTTTGTCTGGCCAAGTCCGATCCGGTAACGCTGGCGCGTAGGGGTAATGAATGTATTTGCCGAAAGGCATTGAACTGGGCTGCTGTTTGCTGATGCCCTTTACGTCTGCCATTAGTCTTTCCTCCAGTTGTGCATTGTCTCGCTTCGGTCTGTTCTCCTCGCCGAGTTCTGCCCCGAAAAGCAGAAGAACCCCCCGACCTTGCGGCACAGGAGGTTAGGGCGAGGGCCTTTATGTTGTAGCCCTCGCCTAAGTAAGAAGAAGCAGTCCGCGTAGCGTTCCGTCCACGAGGGTAACGATAGCACCCGAATCAAATATTTCTACAAACAAAGCTGGAGCCCGAGGTTGTGCGCCGCTGTCACGCAGCTTTCGCGTCAGCGTAAATTCGGCCTAAAAGCCCTTCTCTAAGGCCAGCGTTAGATACCTCCACAGCGTGAACATCCAACGAACGTAACACTTGCCGAAGAATTATCGCGCCTAACGCCATGTTGGGTGCCCTCTTGGAACTTATGCCTGGCAGGGCTAGACGAGCGGGTAACGACAACTCGTCAAAAGTTTTGATGAGATGACCCAGATCTGAACAATCAATTGTTAGGCCATCGAGAACTTCCGGCACTTCTGAACGGCGCACGGTGTGAATCAATTTCGCCAATGCGAGTGGCATTCCACCACTGACCACGAACTGGGGCATCACGATGTTACGGACAACTGCGCCTACGGGTTTGAGGCTCTCGGCTATGTGGTGCTCGAGGCGAACTCGGGTTGAGGTATCAACGAACCCGTCCGCCGAAGCTCGAGGAGCCAAAACACTGCCACCCAAGGGGTAACTGAAGCTGTGAAGCGGGACCCTGGAACTGATTGGGCCAGCTGCAATGCCTACACTTCCGCCGGTGATGGCTACGGCAACTAAATTATCGACAGCGTGGAACTGGTTCACCATGGCTTGCCAAACCAAATTGTTTTCTTCGTCTGGTGAAAGAACCTTCACCTCACAGCCAGCTTCGCGAGCGATATGTGTGGCGACAGCGTGGCCATTAGCGGCGAGTCTGAACGATTCAGTTGCCACCGCCACTATGCGCTGGCAGTTGTGGACCTTGGCGACACTCATGAACTCCGAGAGGACACCAGTTGCGCCGTCTATATCGCTTTCGGTGAAGGATCCATTTGCGCTAACTGAAGAGCCCAGATTGAGATGATGAATGCGGTGATGAGTTTCTCGTTCTGTTTCGATGGTGAGACGAAAGCTGGTACTACCCATCTCAACCAAGGCGACTCTCACCTGCCTGAGATTAGATAGCGCTGATGGGCGAGTGGTGGACCCAAACAGCCGCTGTGAGAATCTGACTTAGGTCAATTCGAAAGTGAAATCCGAAAGAATCTCGACAGATCTACCCACGTGCTCCTCGTTCATCATCGACTCCATAAGCTGCGAGTCGCTCGTCCCTGCCCATTGACGTCCATTTGGAGTTCTAACAGACGCTAAACCGCGTTCGGGTCCTTCGGCCCCATGCATCACGGTGTAAGCCTCAATAGTGGCTTTGCCGACGTGTTCAGCATCTAGTTCCACGGTGGGGTAGCTGTCGATTTCCTTCTGGCAGTCCTCATGCTGGAAGCCACTGGTTGGCGGTGTGGTGCTGTACAGCCCGAAAGCATGTTTGGTGATGTAACCACCGTTAGCGGAACACAACCCCACCGTCCCAGCATCTTCACGCAGCACATTGGCCATAGTTGCAATGGAATGGGTTACATAGTTGTTCAGTGGGCCACCCGCGAACGTCAGTCCACCTGTTTGAGTTAACTGTCGGTCGATTCCGAGTTCCATTTCCGTCGCAGCGATCTGAACCGCTGAAGGAAAACAGCTGTACAGATCTACATGGTCAATGTCTCCGGGTTGAACTCCAGCTAATTCCATTGCCTTTTTGCCAGCGACCCTGATGGCTGGTGAGGAGTGAAGATCGGCTCGGTTCGACACAAAATTTGTGTCGGAGCCGTCAGTGCCAGCATGAGGGAATAGCCAACGATCTCGCGCCACGCCCACCGCTTCGGCCGTTTCCGCGGAACACACGATCAAAGCTGCGGCCTGGTCGAGATCCCAATTCGAGTTCATGGCTTTTGTGTAGGGGAAACCGACGAGCCGGTTCGCGGGTCCGGGATTTCTTATTTCTTCTGCGGTCATAGGATTACGAACCCATGAGTAAGGATTTGCGCAGGCAACACGGTTGAAGGTTTCCCACAGTTCACTGACTCGGTCCCTGTGGTCGCTAATGCTTTCGCCTCGAGAAGCTCGAAAAGCAGATTCAAATATGGGATAGAAGTTGATGGGCATAGCGAAGCCACGTTCCAGCTCCACCGGGTGACTCATCGTCACGTCCTTGCCCAAAATTTCGCCCGGTTCGACGTCGGCTTGTTCGGTGTAAGGAATCCGTTCGCCCGCTCTGCGGGCCCTTCTACGACTCCAAATTCCCTCCGCGCCGACAATGAGAACAACGTCAGCTTCACCGCTTTGGATTCTTAGCGAGGCTTTATTCACCAATGACTGGGGGGTGTTCCCCCCGTCAGTGGAAATTCCGGTTCGGCTGTTGTTTCCGAACTCGTCCCTGAGTAGAGCAGCGGGGTCTGGGTAAGGCCAGGCGCCCTTGACCACCCACGTATCTGTAGCCCGATCAAGCAAGCTTCGGGCTCCTGCGTCGTCGGCAGCTGCTTCTAATGCGACCCGCATCATTGCGAGTGGCTCTAGCGCATCAACGGGATTATCGGGTTTTTGGATGAGTTGGCCTGTGCCAACTAGCACCGGAGTTCGGGGGTCAACTGAATTCATCGATTTACTACCTCGGCGATACTACGGAGCAGCGACGGAGGGCCGCTGACTTGAAGAGTTGTTACCACGGTATCTCTCCAACGGTCGAGGTCGTCAGCGATCTTGTCAACCGGACCAACGAGAGCGACTTCTTCGACCAACGACAAAGGAATTGCTGCTGCGGCTTCGTCCTTTCGGCCGTTCAAATAGCACTCTTGGACCTCATCAGCCACATTTTGGTATCCCATGCGGCAGAACACGTCGTAGTGAAAGTTTGCTCCCTTTGCTCCCATGCCGCCCATGTACAGAGCGAGCATGGGTCTCACTCTGTCTGCGGCTCGTTCCACATCTGAATCAGGAACGATAGAAACAGGGCACACAACTTCGAAATTGTTTTCCTCGGGGATTCGCCCATTGTCTCCTATTCGAGATTTACCGGCCTTTGAGAATCCTTCGTTGAGAGCGTCGGCGTAGAACTGGTTGTCTTTGGGCGCGAAGAATAAGGGCAACCAGCCATCACATATTTCCGCTGATAGGGCCACATTCTTTGGACCTTCTGCACCTAAGTAGATTGGGATGTGCTGCCGAAGAGGATGCACAGTCGACTTAAGGGGTTTTCCGAGCTCCAAGCCACCCGGGAAAGGCATCTGATAATGCTCGCCTACATACGAGACAGGTTTTTCTCGCTCACATATTTCGCGGATGATGTGAACGTATTCGCGAGTGCGGGCAAGAGGTTTCGGGTATGGCTGTCCGTACCATCCCTCCACTACCTGAGGGCCGCTCACACCGAGACCCAAGATGAAACGCCCATTAGTTAAGTGATCCATGGTGATTGCTGCCATAGCTGTTGCCGCAGGACTCCTGGCTGACATTTGAACAATGCCTGTGCCTAGTTGAATGCTTTCTGTTCTGCTGCCCCACCACGCGAGTGGAGTCAGAGCGTCGCTTCCGTACGCTTCGGCGGTCCAAAAGCTGTGAAACCCAAGTGCTTCAGCTTCCAAAATTGTCTCCTGCGCATCGGACGGAGGTCCGGCGGCCCAATAACCAGCGCCTGTCGCCAACTTCATTTTCTTAACTCCTGATCCTTAAAGATCTGTCATACGTGTTTCGTTCCCTGCGCTTCTAGCACATATCGCCCCATTCAAGGGTGGTAGCGGCCTGGACTAGTCCTACCCTCAACCTTGTGTCGTCGGAACAAGTTGCATCTGAAGCAGGTAAACGGAGAACGTTTGCGATCATCAGCCATCCCGACGCGGGAAAAACCACGTTGACGGAAAAGTTTTTGCTGTACTCGGGGCAAATTGCTGAAGCCGGTTCAGTAAAAGCTCGTTCAGGGCGAAAGTCAGCGACATCGGATTGGATGGAGCTAGAGCAACAGCGCGGGATTTCCATTACCTCCACAGCGCTGCAGTTCGATTATCGAGACTGTGTCTTGAACCTTTTAGATACCCCAGGTCACCGTGACTTCAGCGAAGACACATACAGAGTGCTCGCAGCAACCGATGCAGCTGTGATGGTGATCGATGGTTCTAAAGGTATTGAAGCGCAAACGTTGAAGCTGTTTGAAGTTTGCAGACAACGAGAAGTGCCGATTTTGACGTTCATCAACAAATGTGATCGACCGGGTCGTCCTCCACTGGAGCTAGTGGACGAAATCGAAAACATGTTGCAGCTTCTTCCAACACCGATGTCGTGGCCTGTAGGCGTACCCGGAGATCTTAAAGGGATCGTTGACCGCACATCTGAACTGTTCATCAAATATGACAGAACTGCGCACGGAGCAACCCAAGCAGAGGAACAAACTTCAACGCTCGATGAAGTAGACCCATCGATTAACGGTTGGAACGACGCAAGTGAAGAACTTGAACTCCTCGAAGCTTTAGGGACAGAAGTCGATCTCAAGGGCTTTCTTGCGGGTGAAGTGACGCCAGTGTTCTTCGGTTCGGCGCTTACAAACTTTGGAGTGCGCCTGTTACTTGACGCAGTCGTGGACCTAGCGCCTTCGCCAGCGTCTAGATATGACGTCAATAACGTACCCAGACCTGTAGAAGCACCATTTTCGGCTTTTGCCTTCAAGGTTCAGGCAAACACCGATAAAGCTCACCGAGACAGAATTGCCTATGTTCGAGTCTGTTCAGGGCACTTCGAACGGGGAATGAGTGTCACTCAAAGCAGGACTGACCGGCCGTTTGCTACCAAATACGCTCATACTATGTTCGGATCCGAACGATCAACGGTAGAAGAAGCGTGGCCCGGCGATGTCGTTGCGCTCGTCAACGCAAGCGATGTTCGAGTGGGGGACACCCTGTACGCCGAACAACCAGTCGAATTCCCGCAAATTCCAGCGTTTGCGCCTGAACTTTTTCGAAGGATAAGAGTTAAAGACACCAACCGTTTCAAACAGTTTCGAAGAGGATTGGTGCAACTCGATGAAGAGGGCGTCATACAGGTTCTCAGAGACGAAGAAATGGGTGATGTTGAACCGGTGCTAGCAGCTGTCGGTCTGATGCAGTTTGAGGTAGCGACGCACCGGCTTGAAAATGAATTTGGAGCTCCAGTTGAATTAACGAACGCCCCATATTCGGTCGCCAGACGGACTGACCCTGAATCAGCCGAGGAACTGCGTCGGCTTCCGGGAGCGACGGTGCTAGCGCGCAGCGACGGCGTTTTGTTGGCGTTGTTTGAGAACGAATTTTATCTTCAACGCATCACTGCTGAAAAAGAACACCTCACGTTGGAACGGGTGTTAGCCGAACAGGAGTGGTTGGGTGACGGAACTAGCTAAACCCTTGCCAAAAACTTATTGGGTGGGTAACTGATCGGGCATGAGCGGGCTTCTACCTACGCGGTAGGAGGCCAGGATCGACTCATCGCAGGAACGGCACAGATACACAACTTGGGTGGCCACTATCGAAAGTTGACTACCACGCGACTTTTCGACAACCGCTTTGACCGCTCCTTCCATGTCATTGCTCCCGCAACGTTCACAGGTCGGCAAAGCGTTTGGGTCACGGCTCCACCGTTGATCACAAGTCTCACATGTGATCTCGATTAGCTCTCCCTTTGTGCGACCAGCGAGATTCTCGGTTTCTCCGCAAGCCGGACATTGCACCTCATCCACGCCACCACGCTAACTCCGTAACGGTAAGTTGCCTTGTGGAGGCTTCGCTGCAGTGGCCATGAATCATTACGCAACCCTGGGAATCGACTCAGACTCTGATCACGAAACCATTCGCCAAGCCTGGGTTGCTGCTGTCCGAACTCACCACCCAGATGCCATGGTTGGTGCGTCGGAAGAAGAGGTCCGGCGGGCAGAAAATCGAATGCACGAGATCAACGAAGCATGGCGAGTTCTTGGTTCGGATGAACTCAGAAAGGCATACGACAAAGAGCTCAACGAAGAGAACAAAATTGCGAAAGCCGAGCAGGAAAGATGGGAAAACGAGTGGTCCGAGGATGATCTAGACCTCGACGAAGCCCACTATCAGGGCTTCGAAGTGCGAAGTCCGATAATTGCATTGATATTGCGCTCAATTCCGTGGCTACTAATAGCGGCGGTAGGGGTGACCATTTTTGTGTTCTCGGCGTTTGCAACGGGTAGCTCTCCTAGGCGAATGCCGGCCCAAAAATGTCTTGCTCAGTCTGAAAATGGTGAGATCACGAGGCCCTTTGACTGCGGTGAACCTGGGGCGTTACTCATTGTCGCCGAACCTTCGGGGATCATAGAGAGTTCTTACTGCCGACATTTTGCGCGTCACCCAAACTCCTACCGAATCCAAGATCCTCAAGAAGCCAACAAAAATTATTGTGTGGAGTCGATTGACGACTAGCTGCCTTTAGGAAACAACGTTGTCCGTGTACAGCTTTTCTATCTCTTGTTCGCTGAAACCCGCTTCGATCAAGATTTCGAGCGAATGTTCGCCATGGCGCGGTGCGGGTCCCTTTATAGACATTTCTGAGCCGCGTAGGTCAAATGGGGGAGTCACAGTGCGAACTGGATACTCGCTATCTGGGATTTCTCTGAACGCCCCCAATGCGTCCGACTGAGGATCAGATATGACCTCATCGAGGTTCTGTATAAGTCCCCATACCATTCCTGCTGCGTCGAGTCGTTCTGCCCAGGTATGGGACTCAGCTGTCGCAAAAATTTCGTCACACAAAATCATTAGCTCTGGGCCATGTTCGGTGCGTGTTTCGGTATCAGCGAATCTGGGATCGGTAATCCATTCAGGTTGATCGAGAGCCTCACAAAAAGGTTCCCAGTAACCATCAGCCGGCATAGTCAGCATGAGCCATCTGTCGTCGGCACAACGAAACCGTCCAACTAGAGGGGAAGGCGTTTCGATGCGCATGATCGGTCCAGGTGCCTCGCCCGTTGCCAAACCCACTGACAGATCTGAACTCATTGTCCAAATAGCAGCATGCATAAGCGCGACCGAAACTGCTTGGCCTTCTCCGGTTAGGTCACGTTCCCTAAGGGCGAGCAATATCGAAGACAAGATCGCTAAAGAAGTGGTGTGGTCACCTTGACCCGGTCGAGGATTCGGTGGCGTGTTTCCCGGTTCGCCCATGGTATTCAGCACCCCACCGCGACTAAAAAATGCTGTGTAATCGAATGCGAGCCGGTCCTGATCTATGCCGTTATTGCCGTATCCGGTCAACGTTACGTGGATGAGTTCTGGGTGGTTTTCTCGCAAATCAAGGTCGGTTAACTCAAATTTTGACTGACGTTCCATCGTCAAGTTGGTGACGACCACATCACACGATGCAGCGATTCTGTGAGCGATTTGGCGGCCCTCTTTATTTGTGAGATCGACCGATATTCCGCGTTTGCCCCGGTTGTCGAGTTCCCACCAAGGGTCGGGTCCATCTGGAATTACCACCAAACCCCTCAGTAAGTCACCCTGAGGCGGTTCGAGTTTGATGACATCAGCGCCAAGGTCGGCGAGCATGGCGCAAGCGCTAGGCGCAGCGATCATCCCTGCGACATCTAGAACTTTTATCCCTGTAAGTGGTCCCCCTGGGTGCGGCATTGCTGAGTTTAAGGTTGTCCGTACAGATCTCGCAGCTCGCGTTTGAGAACTTTCCCAGTGGCGTTGTGCGGAATTTCGTCAACGAAGACGACTGATTGGGGGACCTTGTACCGGGCAAGGTTTTGGCGGCAATGGTTCAGTATTTCTGTGTCGCTGAGTTCTGCGTCGGCTTTGAGAACAACTATCGCTCGTCCAACTTCTACCCACTTGTCGTCAGGTACTCCTATGACCGAAACTTCGCCGATTTCAGGGAGTTGGAAGATGACGCTTTCCACTTCGGCTGGGTAAACGTTCTCGCCGCCGGAGATGTACATGTCTTTCCAGCGATCGACGATGTAATAGAAACCATCCTCGTCTCTGCGTGCGGCATCACCAGTTTTTAGCCAACCATCTTCAAATGATTCTTCTGTTGCTTCTGGCCAGTTCCAATAACCGGGGGTGATATTCGGTCCCTTGCACCACAGTTCGCCTGTTTCTCCCACCTCGGCTTCACGTCCATCTTCGGTGACGATGCGGACAGCAGTGTGCATGCCCGGCACGCCAGCAGAACCAATCTTGGAAGTGCATTTGTCCGCAGGCAGAGCGAGGACGAGGGGACTGGTTTCGGTCATGCCATAGGCCTGTTGCAGTGGCATTCCCTTTTCGGCCCAGGCCTCAATTAGTGGAACTGGGGTAGGGGAACCGCCTACTGCTGGAGCGATCATTGTTGGAAATGAAGCGTTTTCGAACTCTGGTAGCTGACTCATAAACAACCAATTCGCCGGGACTCCTATCGTGTGAGATACGGCAACTTCGGGGTCACTGAGAAGTCGCAGGCCCTCGGCAGGTTCGAAGGTACGCATCACGAGATTCGTTCCTCCGAAATGGAAAGTAGGATTTGCGAAAACGTTGAGGCCTCCGGTGTGGAAAAGGGGCAAGAACGCGAGATTGATCATCGATTCCGAACAGCCGTAATACTCGACGCAATTCACGGCATTCCAAAACGTCATTCCCTGAGTGATAATGGCGCCCTTGGGTCGGCCTGTTGTTCCAGAGGTGTACATGATGGTGAGAATCTCGTCATGGGTACATTCTTCGCTTTCCAGCCAAGGTTGGTGACTAGCTAGCACCTCTTCGTAGGCGGCTGCTTCTCCAATGGCGGAGCCCCAAGTAACTCGATGGCTGATTGCACATAGCTCTGCAAGTTTTGTTGCGTTGTCTTCGAATGCGTCGTCGTGGATGATGACGTCAGGGCTTGCGTCACCCACGATGTACTCCAACTCGGGTATCGATAGCCGCCAATTGAGTGGGACAAAGACAGCTCCCAGCTTCCAGCAGGCGAATTGAACCTCAAAGAAGTTGGTGTCGTTCTCTGCGAGTACTGCCACCCGGTCTCCGCGTTGAATTTGGAACTCGTCGCGTAGCGCAGCTGCGAGACGACTAGTTCGGTCGTTCATTTGGCTGTACGTGAATTTGCGTCCGCTCGCTAAGTCGTGTGTTGCGAGTTTGTCTCCGCGAACTTCAGCGTGATGTGCGATCCAGTCATATGAAGGGCTTGTCATAGGGGATGAATCTAGCGTGGTGCGCGGCCTCGCGAACTGAATTCCATACAGAGGTTTGAAACTGAAAATTACTGAAAAATGCTGAGAAACATATGAAATTGACTGGAAATGAAATTCAGAGTGTGTTAAGGTTTATTTCCACGTCGCCCGGAAGGGCGGCTTCTGTAGTTTTCGGGCCTAAACGCATTATTGCCGCGGGGTATCGGAACTGGCGCTATCGTGACCGCTTCAGGGCGATTGGCTCAGTTGGTTAGAGCGCTGCCTTCACACGGCAGAGGTCACTGGTTCGAATCCGGTATCGCCCACCCGCTAATCCCGAAATGGATCTGTACACCCTCCACTGCGGCTTAAGAACCAGAGTAGTTAGGGCAGTTCCGGATTTGAGGGCCGATCCTGTAGCGCTAACGCTCACCGACCGAATCATGTCGAGATCAACTCAAGTCGCTACATTTGCTTCCATGAGTAGCGAGAAGTTCACCGATGAATATGGCTTTACTGGCCCGCTACCCACGACCAGTTCTCAACGGGTGGTCCCCACTGGGAATTTCCGACCAGGGCTGTCGATCGGGGAGCCCGCACCGGACTTTCAGCTGCCTAACCACCGTGGGGAGATCGTCTCGTTCCACGCGGATCGCAATGGTGTCCGGACGGCACTGCTTTTCTACCGATCAGTCGTCTGGTGACCGCCGTGCCTCACGCAGCTGGTCGAGCTGCACAACAGTTATGACGAACTGACCGCCGCAGGCATCAAGTTATACGCAGTCAGTTACGACGACCCTGAGGCCCTGAGCGCCTACGTCAACGCCTCAGGCGTTGAATTCCCGCTCTTATCTGACGTTAATTCTGATGTCATCAGGCGCTACGACGTGCTGAACACGATCGTGCAACCCGAAGAAGCACCGTTTTATGGCATTCCGTTCCCAGGATTTTTCCTCTTAAACGAAGACGGCGTCATCGTCGACAAACTCTTTAACCGACACCTAGCCCACCGCGAGGGCATTGAAGCGATTCTCGACAGCTTCGCTGGCCGAATAGCCCCAGGTGACAACGAGCCCACCGCATCGATAGAAGAGAGCGACGGCATTCGCGTTAGCGCATTCCTTCGCGGCGGCGGTGGCGTTCTGCGCGTCGGGCCCCAGCGCCGGCTAGTCGTGCGAATCGAGATACCGGAAGGTCTCCACATCTATGACGATCCGGTACCCACCGGCATGATCTCTACGACGATCACAATTGACGGACCCGACGGGTTCCGTCACGAACCAGCCAAAAAGCCACCAACATATGCCTTCGAATTGCCGGGAGTTGACGAACCACTGCAGGTCTGGGACGGTACCGCAGACTTCGTGTTCCCCGTTTACGCCGCCAGCACCCTTGGTAGAGAGGTCGAAGACGGTGTTGCATCCATCGGAGTTGAAATCACGATCCGCTACCAAGCATGTGACGAAGCGCAATGTTTCATTCCTCGAACGCGAACCTTGCACCTTGAGGTGCCGATCGGTCCCGGGGCTATGCCGAACCTTGGTGAGATGCATGGCATCACCGGCGAAACAGTAAAGATGGACTCCATGGCCCACATGAAACGGCTGGTTGAACGTAAACGGACTGGCTAGTTGCCTTCAAAACCATGAGCGAAGCATGGTTGCAATTGTGGGGGGGGGCGGCGCAGTTAATTTTCGTTTGCTATTCGGTGTAGAGGTAATTTGGTGAAGGTTCGGCTGGCTTTGTTGGTGACGTTGTTGTTGGCGACATCATGTTCTTCGTCGTCTGAGT
>DBIA01000027.1:68743-256933 GCA_002296525.1 Candidatus Neomicrothrix sp. UBA814
TCTTCGTCGTCTGAGTGTTTCCTGTAGGGAATGCATCTAGTGGGCGGTGGGACACTGAACCGAAGGCTGAGCCCAACAAGTGGCGAATCTGGACAACAGCAAACATGTTTAATTGGCTGACAGTCAGCGCGGGACAGGTCTGACACAATCTGGCAATGCGTCGCACCCTCTTAATCTCACTGTGCTTAATTTTCGGCTTCGCCTGCTCGAATAGCGAATCTCTAAAGGGCTCAGAATTAGATCCATCCAAAAGTCCGAATCTAGCGAGTTCTACCCTCTCGGAAACAGCTCCGGCAGATGGGCCCGAACCAGACATGCGAGACGCCGGTACGAACACCTCCATCCCCACGGTTGACGAAACCGAATATTGGGAGGCTTCAACGCTTGCGATCATGCCGTCGCACCCTTATTTGGAATGCCTAAATACGGTTTTCGACAAGTTTGTAAATGCACTGGGCGTATACGTAATTGCGACTCCAGAGGCGCCTATTGACTACGTAAAGCACACCGCAAACGTCTTAGCGCAATTCATCGACAATGACGAAGATGGACAGCCAGACGATCCTAAAGTCCACCGATATTTAGTAGAAGGCAATTTCGTTGTGCCTGTCTGGAGCGAGAAAGATAGGGACACATTTTTTGCCGGGGCAAGGGGCACCTATTGTGAAGACAACGTGAGCTTCCGGGCCAGTATGTACCACGACCATGATCGATGGGCGCTTGGGGGTATTGGCGCCACTGGCACGTGGGACACCAACCTTGAAGAGGTCTGGCACGTAGTTTCTGATGGTTGGTATCGGATGTACCCCGATTATTTTGGTGATGCACCAGGAACCAGCAAACTTACCGACGCCATGGATGTGGCCAGGGGAGGCCGTTTTGAGGATGTTCCCTTCCAATACCCTGAAGAGGCTTGGTACTCCTATAACGATCAGTCCTGTACGTACGAATGTCAGGTCCACGAGTACTTTTACTGGGCTTTAATGGCGAATATCGACGCACTCGATCCCGCCTTAACAAACAAATGTGAAGATAGTGCCGATGAATGGCACATCTGCACCTCTGAGGAGCTCAGGCGAACAGATCCCCTAGTTTTTGATCTCTTGAATAAACAAGGATTTGCCCTGCCTGCAATGGTGCCCGATGGCAGCTACCGAGCCCCTGGGGACTGAGCGAATCGCAATCGCGCAAAGATTTATTCTGCGCGGACTGACATCGGCCGACATCCCACATCTTGTCGAAGCAGGCGGGGTGGGCAGATCCGGAGACTCATCTATTGCGTAAATGAATGGTCGATTTACTGGGAGTCGATTAGTTGCCGCCAATGACATCGAATTCTTCCGGCGTCATAATTGCTGTTGCATTTGACTCATTAACTGAGCCGGCGGGCTAAAGCCCTTAAATAGGCAGAGGAATTGGAGGAACAAACGGTGAGTTCATAGTGCCGAAATCATTGCAATCGACCTCGATAATCACGGGCCGGCCGAGGCTAAAAGCTTCACTGACAACCCGGTCTACGTCATCGGAATCAGCGATCAGGTAATAGTCAATTTCGAAACTTCGGGCCAACAATTCAAAATCTGGTGTTACAAGATCGACGCCAGCCCGCCGATCGAAGTGCTGATCCTGTAGGTTCCGCAGCACACCGTAACCACCGTCGTTAAACAAGACAGTGACGAGCCACGGATTTTCTTGAGCTATGGAGCCTAATTCGCCGGTCTGTAAGGCTAGTCCTCCGTCACCAACTAACAGCAACGTTGGAAGGTCCGGTCTTGCAATCGCAGCACCCAGTCCCATCGCCAAACCTTGGCCAATTCCACCGCCGCGGGGATTTACGTTAGTTGAGGCGTCATAAATAGGGAAAAGCCTATTTCCCCATGATGAAGCGGCGATGGTCACATCTCTCACAAATGGACTTGGACCAGGTAAATGTTTCCTGAGTGAATCGCATAAGGCTAAGTATGGTCCAATATCATTCGCAATTTTTTGGCGAGCGGCCCTGCCGCTCGCCTTCACTGTCTCCAGCCACACCGTGTTGACCGACCGTTCTCCGATCGCTGGAATTAACCCTGATACGGCTGCCTTGGCTGTGCCAATGATTCCGAGGGTTACCGGGTACGAACGCGCGATAGCACGGGGATCAATATCAATCTGAATGTGTCTCTCTGGGAACTTCAACTGGTAATGCTTGGTTTCGTTTGAGCGATGGTGCGTCCCAATAGAAATGAGTAAATCCGCTTCGGCTAGAAGCGATGCGCCCTGTTCTGAAGAAGCGAAGTTACCGATTACGAAGTCCTCTCTCTCGTCTATGACTCCACGGCCTGCGGCGCTAGTGAAAACTGCCGCTCCGAGCCGCTCGGCCAATTGCCTGACTTCAACCTCAGAGCCGACGGCTCCTCCTCCGATCCAAATTGCAGGTTGCTGAGAATCAGCGATCAGGTCTGCTGCTGTTTCAATTTCGTCCTCTAAAATCGGAGGAGATGGGATGTTGCTCTCGGCAGGAAGAGAGACTTTTCCGTATTGGATATCGATAGGAATTTCAATGCTCACCGGCCCGCTCGGGGGGGCTATTGCCTGCTGCGCAGCTTCGATAAGGAGGGTTCCTAATTCTTCGGTGGTTGATGCAGTCGCTGCGAATTTTGAGACTGACTCGAGCATTCCGAGCTGATTTTTGGTTTCGTGTATAACCCCGCGACCTTGACCCAAAAACGCCGTCTCTATCTGTCCCGTTATGTGCAGTACTTGGCTGCCCGCAGTGTGTGCCTCGATCAAACTCCCTGCGGCGTTACCCGCGCCGGTTCCTGTGCTCGTGATCGCGACTCCCAGCTTGCCCGTCACGCGAGAATAAGCGTCGGCGGCGTTAATAGCTGAGGCTTCATGACGCACTGGTACATACCTTGCAGATGCCGCTAATCGGTCGATGATTGGTTGATTGTGGATGCTGACAACTCCGAAGAAAGTGTCTGTGCCGAATCGCTCCGCTAGTCGGACTAGCGCATCACCGACGTCTTCTCGGTCCGAGCCTTCAAACATAACGTGAGGTTCCACCGCATACATCCAAAGAGGTCCCAGTTATGTAACTTGCCCTTGGCGAGAGCAGAAAGACTATGGCGGACGCCACTTCCTCAGGGGTACCTAATCTTTCCATCGGAATCGCTCGGTCAACAGCGAGGGCTTTAATCCAATCTTCCCAGGACAAATTTGTCTCGGATTCCGTAAATCGTCGCCGCCATTGCTGTGATTCGATCAAGCCTAGGCATACGCTATTCACCCGCACCCCGTCTCCCGCTAGCTCATTGGAGAGGCTTTTGCTTAAGTTAAGAACTCCGGCGCGGGCGGCGCTTGTAGTGATAAGTCTTGATTCAGGCTGACGGGCTAGCACTGCGTTCACGTTTACGACGCTGCCGGTAGCTGATTTTTTAAGCCAAGGAAGCGCGAGCTCAAGAGGGTGAATGACGCTTCCAAATTTCAGCTCAAGCTCATCTCTCCAGTCTTCCCAGGTGACATTATTTAGGGAGGCCATACGAGATTGCCCTGCATTATTTACGAGGCCATCGATTTGCCCGAACCTTTCAATAACCTCCGATACAAATGATTCAACCTGTTGCTGATCTCGGACGTCACAGCCTTTGACGAGAATGTTGTTCTTATGACTCGAATCTTTCAACGCCCGCTCCAAGCGGTTGACGTCGCGCGCGCAAGTTGCTACTCGTGCTCCCTCGTCCAACAAAGACTTGACAGTTGCGAGTCCGATGCCAGACGATCCGCCGGTCACTATTGCCACCGTGCCATGAAGTTGCAGATCCATTAGTGCCTCCGCGTTAGTGCATTACAAATCCACCGTCAACAACGATGGTTTGACCGGTGATGTAACTAGATTGTTCACTGAGCAAGAAAGTAGTAATTCCGATTACGTCCTCCGGCAATTGTGGCCGTTTGAGTGCCCTGTTATCGGCATACAACTGATGTCGTTCCTCTGGAATGTTCTCGGTGGAAGCGCCCAGAGTTAAGCCGGGAGCGATGGCATTGACGGTTATTTCATAATGGCCAAGATCGCGCGCCATGCCGCGTGTTAGCGCAATCAGTGCGCCTTTTGAAGCTATGTAGTGGGCAAGTCGAGGCGAACCGTAAAGGGCGGCGTCCGAGGCAAGATTGATCAATCTACCCTCGCGAGCACGAATCATTAGTGCTGTGGCGTATTTAGATACGAGCCAAGTTCCTGTCAGATTGACTTTCAGTATTCTTTGCCAATCCTCAACGTCTATCTCCCAAAAGGGAAGTCCGCCTACTCCGTCGGCGAGGCCTGCGTTGTTGATGACTCCCCAAGGGCGAGTTTCCAACTGATCGAAAGTGGTTTGGACCTGCGAAGGTTCGCCGATATCGCAATGATAGGCATTGACTTCCAAGCCCTGGTCTCTTAGTTCACTCACCGTTTCTTCGAGAAGCTGGTTATCGGAATCGAGCGCTGCTACGGATGCCCCTGACTTGGCGCAAGCAGTAGCGATAGCGCGCCCAAGACCTCGACCGGCGCCGGTGACGACCACTAGTCGGCCTGATAAGTCAACGTCGAGTCTTGGCATTGGTTGTTCTATCGGGTGACGCCAGCGACAAGCGATGTTGAAGGATAGGTTGGCAGTTGGGGTTGAGGTGATCCTAAAACCACACAAAAAAGAGCATCTTCTTTTCCGACATTTTTCAGGCTTCGAGGCACGCCTGGCGGAATTTTGGCCAGGTCTCGATACCCAAGCACACGTGAAGCCGTCCGGGTCCCATCTTGAATATCGTGAATCGTGATCTCCAGCTGACCCTCAAGGACGAAAAAAACCTCTTCTGCGTCATGATGGTTGTGCTCTGGGCCGATTGCGCCGGGAGGTAATTTCATGTTGGAAAATGTGAAGTGATCTGCCTGCAGAATTTTGTCATCCTGTCGGTGATCTCCGGTTCCACCCGAGCCTATATATCGAATTTGAGCTCGGCGAAGCTCCTCACCCGCTTTCTCCGCTTGGAAAGCGAGAGTGTCCCAATCTTCCGCTCGAGATTCCCGCGTTGCGATGCATTCCGCTAGCTTCGCTTCGAGATTTGTTTCGGTCATGTTTTCTGTCCTCCGCTTTGAATTGTTGAACCTAAGTTCTCTGTCAAAAATGATTTAAGCAGGTAATTAAAATCTGTCGGTCGCTCCTGATTGGCTAAGTGACCTGCCCCTGGAATTTCTTGGTACAAGGAATTGGGAATCAGTTTATGTAGGTGCCGAGATTCCGCCGGTGGGCAGACCGCATCTTCCCCTCCCACGACGATAAGCGTTGGGGTATGAATCTTAGAAAGTAGGGGCCCGTGGTCAGTAGCGGCCATGGCGCGGGTTGCTTGCCCATATCCGGGCATCCGAATTGCCTTACTCATAGTCTCCTCCACCTGCTGAATAAGGTGTTTGGAGGCAGATGGCGAGACCAAGCGGTGTGCACGCTGGCGAGCAAACGAATTCGCTCCCTGCATCAATAAAAGGTTACTTCGTTCTCGCATGGCCTGCGCACGGACATCGTTGACGCCTGAGCCCCGGCTCGAGTCGGCTAGCACTAAAGCGTCCAATTGGACATTACCTCTAATTGCGATTCTTGAAGCGACAACGCCTCCGAACGAAACGCCCACCAGCGCCGAGATATCTTCACCGTCAATTAAAGATTCGTAGATCGCTGCGTAGGCATCTATGTCGTCGAGCGCGTCAAAGTCTTTCGAGTCGCCGTAGCCCGGGGCGTCCGGTGCATAGCACGTAAAATATGGGGAAAGGCCAGTCAGTTGATGTCTAAAGGCAACCCTTGAAGACCCAATGCCATGCAAAAACAGAATTCTTGGCCCTTGACCCTCTTTCGTCACCGCCAAGCCGTTTACGTTCAACTCTGATCTCACTTCAAGGGCCGGCTTTTTCTGCGGACTGAGATTTCCCTTGGGGTTCCGTTGCTTTTGTTCCGGCAAGGGGGCCCGTGGATATCCATTCAGGACTTAATCCCGCAAGCTGCGCGTCGAAGGCAGGGCGAAGCGCCCTCCGAAGATGAAGAACTGGCTTATCGGCTTGGGCTAGATGTTCGTCGCGGTGAGCTTCGGGAATCGATCGGAGAGACTCAAGCATCGCTTTGTCTTGATTGAGTACATGTAGGTGAGTGCCACGCAATCTGACTCGGAATAAAAATCGCCACAAAGCGCGTCGCCAGCCACTGACTTGGCGAAACCTCGGGAAGTGGACGACTGAGTTTTGGTCATCAACCGGAGTTACGAAACCGACAATTCTAAGGTTGGGGCCAGGCCCTGCGAAAGATGCCTTGAGAGGGATATCTAGCCGACAGTGCATGATGTGGCCTAGGTCAATCTCAACTTGATCAAAGTTAACTCCCTGCTGATTTACGCGCTCGACACGGAATCCAGTCTCTGTGTTCGAAACATTCACACTGTCCTCGACGATTCCACCGCTGAGCGTAAGCGAGCGATTATGAAGAAATGGAGCGTGCATTATGTCGGCAAGGTTCTCGTACGCCAGAAGCCAATTTGCACTCCATTCAACCGACTCTGGGAACATTGAATAAGACGGATCAGCGAGTTCGAACGGCAACTCCAACTCTGGCGGCTCCTGGTCGCCGATAAACGACCAGATAAAACCTGCCTTTTCGACCGTGGGATAAGTTTGGGCGACCTTCGTTCGTGATTGGAGAGAGCACTTTCCGCCTTGGCTAGGTATGGACACGCAATTTCCATCACTATTGAACCGCCAAAAGTGATACCAACACTGAAGCTCGCCATTAACGACATCGCCAATTGACAGCTTTGCGCCTCGGTGAGGGCAATAATCATGCATTAATCGCGGATTGCCTTCCCCATCTCGCCATAAAACAAGATCCTCACCCAGAATTCGCCGAGCTTGAGGTTCGACTCCAAGCTCTTGTTTTGTGCAGATGAGGTACCACTTGTCTCGTATGCCGAGATATGGGTGCCCGGCTGGTAATGACACTGGCTCTGGGTTTCCTGAATTAGTTCGTGCAATCCGGCGAGCACCTAATCCCGTATATTGAGAAATTTTTAGTTTGAGACTCGTTTGTTTCATCGGAGCTCCTTACATAAAGGTCGGCAAATTGGTCGTCAAATCGTGCAGGGACCTAAGCAAAGATGCCCCCACGAGGGCACTGGATTTAGGATTACTTGGCAGGGGGTGATTTGAAACCTCGACTTTGTATAACCCTATGTCGGACACGATGTCGATTTTGTGGCTATTCAATGTGGCTAAAGGATCTGCAAAAATCCGCACGTCAACTGGTTCCCAAGAACCCGCTGCGAAAGCCAAGGTAGCGGCGACATTCACTGACTCAGGAAAGAGTTCCGTCGCTGCAAGAGCAGACCCTCGATAACACTCAACAACTTCCCGACCTTCTCGTATCTGCGCAATCATTTCCGCTGACATCCATGGTCGTTCTAAAGCAAGTGACGGTTTGGTGGTGCTGAGGGTGATTGACTCGATGTTGCCTGCTTGACGGCAGGCTCTGACAATATCAACGCCCCCGATGGCCCCCGTTGACAGAATCAACCTGTCGCCGCCCGCTTTAGCTAGTTCGTCGTATAGGCCCTGGTCTCTCAAAGCACCGGTTGACACCAGCACAACCCGTATGCCTTTCTCAAGTAATCCGGGCACGTAATCATTCACTGCTTCATGGCCGGCAGTCTCGATCACTACATCTACACATTCACTAAGCTCAAGGGGTTCGATGCACTTGACGGGAGCAGGGAGGCGGTAATTGCGACTGGCGACGGCTTCCAAAGTCACGCCTGGTATAGACCCGTTATAGAGCTTTTCGCCGACCCAAGAGCCGATTGCTCCCCAGCCTAATATCCCAACCTTCACTAAGTGCCACCGGCTGAGCGCACTGTCGGTTCTGGAGAACCGGCCATTCTCGCCCTAGCGTCATCTGAAGGCGGCCCTGCAGTGCCCCATAGATCTGATTGCTCTGGGACTCGCTGCCAAACTCTGGGAACCCAGTTCGATTCTTCTACGTCTATCAGGCCAGTTGTTACTTCAGGAACATAGCCGACTGGATCGCCGAAATAAGCGAAAGCATTGTTACCCGGTCCGTGACGGCCTGGACCCCAGATAGGCACGAAGCCCAAATGACGTAGGACACCGAGTCGTTGAAAAAAAGCGTCCGTATCTCGAAAGTCGTATGCGATGTGGTTGACCGAAGTCCATTCCGCTTGATTGAACGCCACGGAATGGTGACGGTTGTTGCAGCGCAAAAAGGCCATTTGGTTCTCGGACCAATCGCTGACGCGTAAACCAACTACCTGTGTCCAAAACTCGACCGCAGCGTTGATGTCTACTGTGTTGAAGACAACGTGAGATAGCTGAATGGGCTGGTTGGAAATTTCGCTCCGAGGAGCGACAGCCTCGAGAAGCGCTGCAAGCATGATGCAACGTCCCTCAGGGTCGTTGAAAGTGAGCCGATATCCACCCCCGAGATCGTCACTGCGATGAGGTTCTGAGATCAGATCGACCCCCATGTTTACGAGATGTTTTGCGGCGCTATCAACATCCTCCGGGGTCGCTAAAGCAAAGGCAACGTGTTCCAGCCCTAGATTGTCGCTTTCGACAAATTGGAGAATGTGGTGCTCGGGGCCGGTCCCACGTAACCAGAGACGATCGATCGACCGCTCAACCAATTCGAGACCCCACGCATTTGTATAAAAGTCCTCCGCTTCGTCTAACGACGAACATCGAAGCGAAACGTGGCGAAGCTCCCGCAGACCGAGTGAGTTCACTTCATCTCTCCTTGATGCTCAACCTGTGCATAGTATCTCATCTGTGAAACCCGCACCTTTTGACTACGTAGCCGCTCAGTCAGTGGACCACGCGTTAACGCTGCTCGCAGGCGAGGTCGAGGCCAAGCTAATCGCTGGTGGGCAATCATTGATGCCGCTTCTTAACATGAGGCTGGGTCGTACGGATTTGCTAATCGATATTGGACACCTAGAGGAGTTGAACCATATACGGATAGATGAAGAAGGGCGCCTAGTAATCGGTGCTTCTGTCACGCAGGCGGACGTCCAGAATCATCCGGATGTTCTGGCAGGTTGGCCAATGCTCGCAGCAGGAATCGGGGAAATTGGCCATCCGCAAATACGAAATCGAGGAACTATTTGTGGAAGCTTGGCCCACAACGACCCTGCAGCAGAGCTCCCGGCAATCGCCATGGCATTGGACGCCGTCGCTGAGATCCACTCCGTAAATGGGACAAGAACCGTGCCCGTTGAGGACTTATTTATAGGACCTTTCATGACGGCACTCGCAGAAGATGAGTTACTCAAACAGGTCGTGTTTCCACCGCAACAGGAGGGAGCGGGTTGGTCATTTAAAGAATTTGCCACACGGCCCGGGGATTTTGCGACTGTAGGGGTCGCCGCTCAAATTGCGTTGTTAGGAGAAAATGTTAGCGATGTAAAGATTGTGGTCTTCGGAGTCGCGGGTTCCGCGCTGCGCTTAGATGCGACCGAAGCCTCAATTTTGGGAAGGCCCGCCGAACGCGCCATTGATATAGCTGTCAGTGAGCTGGAAATGGAGATTAAGCCGGCAGAAGACATTCACTCTTCTCACTTATTTCGCAAAGAGTTGGCGGTCGAGCTACTCAAAGAAAGCATTGCTGAGGCATTGGAGCGATGTCTATGAAAAATCGGTTGGGTAGGACTTTGAACACCCCACTATCACCCCCGTATTCAGAATCATCTGCGCACCACGAGATTCAATTGCACGTCAACGATGAAGTCGTTACGGCGAGAGTCGAGTCAAGGTTGCTGCTAACAGACTTTCTGCGGCATCGTATTGGTCTGACTGGAACTCATGTTGGATGTGAGCAGGGGACATGCGGCGCATGCACGATTTTGTTAGATGGGAAAGCAATACGTTCGTGCTTGATGCTCGCCGTGCAAGCGAATGGCCGCACTATTCGCACAGTTGAGGGACTGGCGGTTTCTGACGAAAAGCTCTCTTCAATCCAAAAGGCATTTCATGAGCAACATGGAATGCAGTGCGGATTTTGTACCCCTGGCTTCCTAATGTCACTCTCTGGTTTGGCTGAGCAGGGGGGGCCAAAGAATGATGCCGAACTAGATGACCATCTATGTGGAAATATCTGCCGTTGCACCGGATACGTAAATATTCGGCGAGCTGCGAGGCAAGCTATGGATCTCGACGCGGTGGAATCAGATGAGTGACGAGGCTGAATTGAACTGGATAGGTCAAAGCGTTCCGCGCGTCGAGGATGAAAGATTACTTAGAGGAGAGGGCCGTTTCGTTGACGATCTCGATCTCCCCGGGGTGGCTGAGATCGCTTTTGTTCGTAGTCCGCATGCACATGCAAAAATTACAGCATTGGACTTTACCGCAGCTCTTGAATTGCCGGGGGTCCTCAAGATCTACGGTGGTGCGGACGTAGTCCAACGTATTAAGCCGTTGGTAAATTCTGAAGAACTTCGCGTTCCACCTGGCATTGCCGACCTCGACCCGGTTGTAAAGATTCAGCCTGCCCCGATCCTTGCGGTCGACGAAGTGAATTACGTGGGACAACCGATCGCCATGGTTGTGGCGGAATCTCGCTATCTAGCAGAGGACGCAATTGAGCTAATAGATCTAGATTTTGAGGTACTGCCCGCAATTCTTGACCCTGAAGAGGCCCTTGAGCCGGACTCTCCCTTGGCGCTCCTATCTGAAGAAGACAATATAGGAGTGCATGTCAAGCACGGAACCGGTGACGCGGACGCTGCTGCTGCTGCTGCTTTCGCAGTAGTGGAAGAAACGTTTTGTACGCAACGGTACGTTTGCGCCCCAATTGAAACGCGCGCAATGGCCGCACGCCAAGACCCCTTTTCTGATGCCCTGATGATTTGGTCTACAACACAGACACCTCATCGAGTGAGGGATCACGTCGCCGAATCATTGGGCCTCCCGGTGGATGAGGTGCGTGTGCAAGCCGTGGACGTTGGCGGAGGTTTCGGCCAAAAGGGAATATTGGTAGTCGAAGAGCTTCTGATTCCGTTCGCAGCTTTCGATTTAGGTCAACCCGTCCGGTGGGTCGCAGACAGGCATGAAAATTTGACTGCAGATGCTCACGCCAGAGAGCAAATTCATCGTATTACGCTGGCTGCTAACGAAGACGGACGGATCGTCGCAGTCAAAGACCGCATCATAGTTAACCTCGGTTGCCGCAACATGGTCGGCTTAGTCGTGCCTTACAACGCTATGTGTCATTTGGTAGGGCCTTATCAGATACCCAACATCGACTTAGAAGCGACTGGCGTGCTCACTAACACAACCTTTACCTCGCCTTACCGTGGTGCCGGCAGGCCCGAAGCGACGTTTGCGATGGAGCGTGCGATTGACAGACTTGCACGCAGGTTAGATCTTGAGCCCGCCGAACTTCGTCGAAGGAATCTGATCCAACCCGAACAGATGCCGTACAGAACTGGCTTGCTTGACCGTCGGGGTATACCGCAAGAGTTTGATTCGGGGGACTACCCGGAGATGTTGGATCGAGCCGTGGAGATGGTGCAGTTATCGGATTTCCGGGTCCGTCAAGAAGAGGCTCGCCAGAGTGGTTCTCTGATAGGAATCGGCTTTGCGATGTATTTGGAAATGACCGGCCTTGGTCCATTCGAGGGAGCCAGTGTTCAGGTGATGCCATCTGGCCGAGTTCGGTTGTCTACCGGAGCTCCGTCGCAAGGGCAGGGCCACAAAACGGTTTTCGCGCAAATTTTGGCTGATGCTCTAGGAGTGAATTTCGACCAAATTGATGTGGTGGCCGGAGATACCTCCTCTATACCGTATGGCGTTGGGACCATAGCAAGCAGGGCAACTGTCACCGCAGGAAATGCCATCCACCAAGCAGGCGTGCTTCTTCAGAAGCGTGTCTTTGAACATGCATCTGAATTACTTGAAGCTAGCCCAAGTGATCTCGAGATGAACACCGGTGAGATAAGTGTTAAAGGCACTCCGAAGGTTAAATTGTCGCTTGCCGAACTCATTCGTTCTATTCCTAAATTGGTCGGTGGCTCAGGTAGCGATGGACTGAGTGAGACGTCCTATTTCCAGCCTCCCAATTATGCGACTGCGAGCGGTGTTCATGCAGCCGTGGTTAGCGTCTGTCCAGATACTGGTCGGGTCGAGATTCTTGACTACGTCGTGGTGCACGAGGCGGGAAAAATTGTGAACCCAACTATTGCGGACGCTCAGATTGTAGGCGGTATTGGTCAAGGTATTGGAGGTGCGCTCACCGAACACATGCAATTTGATGAGCTGGGTCAACCAGTTACATCTTCGTTTGCCGATTATCTAATGCCTGTATCGTCAATGGTTCCCGATATCCGGCTTGATGAAGTGATTTGCCCTAGTCCTACCAATCAACTGGGAGTTAAAGGCCTGGGCGAGGGCGGTGCCGTAGGCCCCCCAGCTGCTCTTGCAAATGCGGTTGAAGATGCTTTGGGGTCAGATGCTCCAGTAATCCGCTCAGGCCCTCTCACGCCAAGCAGAGTAAGGGACCTTATTCGCGAGTCGTAGTATTGGGCCAGGGCCGCACACCTTGTTGGACCATGCCGCGGTAGGCGCGGCGAGTCGTTCTGAAAGCCGACCTATTACTTGAAGGAATGGTCTATTGGCCGGGAGCCGAATAGCCGCCGCCGCCAACGGCGTCGAATTCTTCAGGCGTCATGATTACTGTTGCATTTGACTCAGTAACTGAGCCGGTGGGCCCGACGGCTTTCTTAATCGCAGCCATAATTTCAGCGCTCGCGCCGTCAACAATCATCATGAAGTCCCAATTGGAGCCGGGCATCATGTACAAAGCTTCGAGCTTGGCTCCAAGCCCTTCAAACATCGCGCCGACTGCTGCCTCTCTGCTGCTAGCGCCATCCGCGGCAACTCCCGCCCAAGCTTCTGCGCTGTACTTCCCATGAAGAACGACTTTTGGCATCTCTCTACCTTCCCCTCAATAGTAGACACCGTCAAATTTACTACATACGAGGAACGGCCTAAGGGTGCCTACGGGAAGCAAAATTTAAAAGACCGCCTCGTGCAGAACTAAAGGGGGTCCTGGCGAACGAGGCGGTCCTCAACAAAGGCTAATGACAGGTTGTGGAATCGCCTACGTTTCCTGACTGAGTACTGCCTTTATTTCGTGCGCTGGCGAGTTTGGGCTTTTAGGTTCGGTTTCAGCACCCGCTACCTCAAGCAGGAGAAGGGCGACTTTGGTTGCCTGTTCACGCCCAACGTGTAACACCGTATTGACACCAGTAACTTCGTCATACATGAGTAAAGATCGTCCTGATGTGATTGTCATTGGTGCTGGGATTTCTGGAATTGCAGCAGCTAGAACGCTTCACTCTTATGGGCATGTGGTGGAAGTCATTGAAAAAGGGCGCGGAGTTGGGGGTCGTATGGCGACGCGACGCTTCGCAGGGGCGAGATTTGATCACGGCGCACAGTTCTTCACTTCACGAGGCTCCGAGTTCACAAAATTGATCGAAAATGCAAACCGAGACGGAGCTGTAAAGAAATGGACCAACGGTTTCTCCGATAACCCAGACGGCTACGCGCGATGGTGTGGATCATCTGGAATGACTTCTCTGGTGAAATGGATGGTCGCTGAAGGGAACATCAACGTACGCACCGCAACGACAGTGACCGACCTACGCGACATGCCTGCGAATGCTTACGTTCTGACACCTCCTGTGCCTCAATCCTTAGCGATTCTCTCCTTCAGTCAGATGTTGCCAAACCCAAAAACTCAGATTGAGTTATCGGCAATCAGCTACAAGCCCACTATCGCAATCCTCCTCCGCTTGGACCAATCTCCAGAGCGGTTTCCCGAGCATGGCGGTGTCCAATTCTTGGAACACCGGGATTTAGCGTTTATTAGTGACAACCAGAGAAAGGGAATCAGTGACGAGCCCGCGTTCACGGTTCACCTGTCGAACGAGTTGAGCGACTCTTTATGGGAAGATTCTGATGAGGAAGTCCTAGCTGCGACGACTGCTTTAATCAAAGACCATTTGAACGGTGTCGCAGTTACTGATTTTCAGATTCAACGCTGGCGATACGCAGGACCCGAGGAAGTTCGAGCTGAACCGACAATTGTGTGGGGCGCTAACCCAACGATTGCTCTAGCCGGCGAAGCTTTTGCTGGTCCGAAAGTCGAGGGAGCATTTCGGTCGGGTGTCGCTGCAGCGGAAATGATTAACGTCGCCCTGTCATCTAGCTAGAACACGGAGGCCTACCTATCCCGACAATTAGTCGCTGCGAGCCGTCTTCACCGGGTTACCGCTAGCAGATGGGGGAATGTGAGCGATGCATCGTTCAAGATGGATTTCTGGCAGGCTCTGACCTTCTATAGTCGATCTCATCAACCAGAACATTGGAGATGTCATGGAGCAAAGCGAGCTTCGTAGTTGGATCGAACACCGGGCAGAGATGTTGTGGGTGTGTTTGAAGTGTCTTGTGGCAATGATCGTTGGAACAGCGTTAGCCGTTTCGTGGGGCTCGTTGTCTGACAATGCTCAACTAGCGCTATCGATAGTCGTCGCCTTGGTGGGATTGTTTCTGTGGTTTGGTTCCCACGGAGCGATTATGGATATCGCTGCGATGCGATCTGACATGGATGAAGGTCTTGCGTCAACAACGTTCGGCAAGCAGTTCGCTAGAGCGCCATTTCCTGTTTATTTGATACTTAACGCATTGACGATGCTTGGTGGCTCGGTGATGCTCATCATCATGATCAACTCTTGAAGTTGAAAGAGCTACCGAGTTAAAAGATTAGTCAATATGGATCTCAATATCGTTCCGCTAGTCGATGCTCCGTTTGGGGCCCTGGTTTCTGGTTGGGAACCAGCCGAACCGCTTACAAATACGAGCAAACGAGACATTACTGACGCGTTGCACCGTCACCGACTATTGGTGTTTCGCGGCCAGTCGCAACCCACTGACCAGGATTTGGTGAGATTCGTGGAGGCATTTGGTGACCCAATTAGAGGTTCCGAATGGTTTCGAAACGCGGGAGCGCTACCGGAAATTCTCCCAGTTACAAATATCCGAGACGAGGACGGTGACCGTTTGGGAGTAGAGGGTGCTACCGACCTTGAGTGGCACGCCGACTATTCCTATGCGGCGACACCGGGGAAGACTAGCTTCCTCAACGCGGTAGAACTTCCGCCGGAGCCGCCTCGGACATACTTCACCGATATGTACGCTGCCTACGCAACCCTCGACCCTGCTTTGCAGGCTCGCCTTAGCGGTTTGCGCGCAACCCACAGCATTGCGGACTACATGGCCGAACCTGACAAAGATTTCGCTGCAAAGGTCGAACGCGATGAGGCGGCCGGTATTGACCGTCCCGACATCCCCGAGGCCGAACATCCGGTGATAGTGCATCATCCCGATACCGGCGAAGCGATCCTCTATGTATCGCGGGGTATAACCCGTCGAATAGTGGGAATGGAGCGGGAAGAAAGCAGCGCGCTGCTTAAGCAGCTGCATTTACATGCCACTCGCCCCGACCGGGTATACGGCCATGATTGGCAGGTCGGTGACCTAGTTATGTTCGACACTCTTGGAACTATGCATCGACGTGACTCGTGGGACCCGACCCAACGCAGGCTCATGCGCCAACTCAGCACCGCATGCGTCATTTGAACAACAACACCCCATCAGGGAATGTCGATGACAGTGGCACGCGCTCACGCTGAGACTTTTCAATAGTTGACCTAAGGCTGATGGCTTGTGTGAAACCAAATGGCCGCCCCGAAGGGCGGCCAACTGGAACATGCCGAAAATCGGCAAGCCTTATTTCGTCACTTAATTTTTAGCCAGGTAGGAGTACTTGGTCGATGACGTGGATGACTCCGTTTGATGCTTCTATGTCGGCTGCGACGACAGTTGCTGAGTTGATGGTGACTGTGCCCATTGACTCGCTGACGCTCACTTCAGCGCCGTTGACCGTGGCGACGGCCATATTGTCGGCTCCGATTAAGTCCGAGCTCATGACCTTTCCGGGTATTACGTGGTAAGTCAGCACCGATGTCAACGTGGCGGTGTCAGCGAGAAGCTGTTCTGCAGTTAGGTCAAGTGCCTCGAGAGCAGACGCAAAGGCCTCTTCGGTGGGGGCAAAGACAGTGAATGGTCCTTCACCTTGAAGTGTCTCGACCAGCCCAGCGGCTTGCACTGCTGCGATCAAAGTCGGGAACTGATCCGCGCCGATTGCGACCTCGACAATATCTCCGGCAACGACTTCTTCCTCTGCTGCACTCTCCTCAACGGGCGCCGCATCAGGTTCGTCGCTTCCGCAGCTGGCGGCCACTAAGGCAAACGCTGCGCACGCTAGCCATACTTTGAACTTCATTAATCTGTCCTCCAATATATTTAGTGCTAAATACTAAAGTGGCGGATGTTGTAACCCTCACCTGACGCAGGAATAACTGCATTCCGGGCGGGGCAGTTCTGGTTCACAAAATAGGAATGATTCCTATTACTGCTAGCATGCGATTATGAATGAGCGTCTTCCGGTTACTGTTCTTTCGGGGTTTTTGGGAGCAGGAAAAACGACCCTGTTGAATCATGTGCTCGCTAACCGTGAAGGACGGAGAGTGGCAGTGATCGTGAACGATATGAGCGAGGTCAATATCGACGCGTCACTGCTAACGACTACAGCGAGCCTTGATCGAACCGAAGAGCGGCTTGTCGAAATGTCGAACGGCTGTATTTGCTGTACTTTGCGCGAAGACCTATTGATTGAAGTAGCCCGTCTAGCGGCAGAGGGGCGATTCGACTATTTACTGATCGAGTCAACCGGTATCAGCGAACCCATGCCGGTAGCAGCAACTTTCTTATTTGAGGACATTGATGGCCAGAGCCTTTCTTCGTTGGCGCGACTTGACACCATGGCGAGCGTGGTTGACGCAGCAACGTTCCTAGAAAGGTTCGACCATCTGGAGGAGCTGACAGATCTGGGCCTCGAAAGAGATGATGAGGATGATCGTTCAGTGGTTGATCTTGTCGTGGATCAAGTTGAATTTGCCAACGTGATCGTGATCTCTAAACCCGATCTTGTGAGTGAACAGCACTTACAAAAGGTTGTGGCAATGGTCCGCCGCCTGAATCCGGATGCCCAGCTGGTGTTAGCGGAGAACGGTGATGTTCCATTAGAGGCCGTTCTCGACACTGGGCTTTTCGATGAAGTTGAAGGCGAGACGGCACCTGGCTGGGCACAGATTCTTAACGAAGAAGTGCAGCCGGAAACTGAAGAATACGGAATCACATCCTTTGTGTATCGCCACCGCTGGCCATTCCACCCTAAGCGGCTTGCCCGGGAACTCAACGAGGCTTGGCCTGGTGTGTTGCGTAGTAAAGGGTTCTTCTGGCTAGCGTCTCGGCCCGACATACAAGCTATGTGGAGTCATGCGGGCCTTTCGGTGGGGCTCGAACCTCTAGCTTCGTGGTACGCGGCAACACCAGAAGATGAGTGGGAGCTAGAAACCGATGAGGAACGGGCGGAGTTAGAAGCACGTTGGGATCCGCTGCTAGGTGATCGTCAGACCGAAATTGTGTTTATAGGTATCGACATGGATGAGGCCGCTATTCGAAGCCGCTTGGATGCATGTGTCCTTACGGGCAGAGAGTTCGAGAAGGGCCCCGAGAAATGGTTAAAGTTCCAAGACCCTCTGCCCGAATGGGACCTGTCTTGTGATCTCGATCTTGGATGACAGCGGATTCGCTACTTTTCTTCCGCTCACCGATCTATGTACCGGCGCTGCCGGGGTCCCGAGCAGGTAAAAAAGCTCTCCATTCTCCAATAAATGGGATGCACGTGTTGAGTGATCTGGTTGGTCATTGCATTTGTCAAGAATGATTCTCATTATTATTGTCTTACTCATGACAGCTGAAGGACCAGTAATCGTAACGGGCACCTCAACGGGCATTGGTAGTGCAACCACCAAGCGTTTGCTCGACGCAGGTCGGGAAGTCATTTCCCTAGATATCAAAGATGCGCCGCCGGGCGTTACCGCCCATTACCACTGCGACTTGTCCAACCCGGACTCCATTGACGAGGTGGTATCTGGCTTCGATGACACATACGCGTCGCTTCTCAACATCGCAGGTGTACCGGGCACTGTTCCATCAGAGATGGTGTTGGCCGTCAATACACTTGGTCTTCGCCATCTAACGGAGAGTCTTTGGGCCCGAATAGCGGACGGAGGCACGGTGGTGAATGTTGCTTCGATCGCAGGTAATCAATGGAAGAAGCGGTTCGATAAACATGCTGAGCTTCTCGATACTCCCGATTTTGTTTCGGGCGCTGACTGGTGGGAAACCAATGGCTCTACTTGTGGCACAGACCCCTACACGTTTTCAAAAGAAGCTGTTGTCGTCTACACGATGCAGTTAGCTGGCCGCGGATTAGGGCGTGGCATCCAGGTTAACGATGTAGGGCCTGGTCCCGTGGAGACACCAATCTTTCCTGACTTCACCCAACAGGTTGGAGAGTCACAGATGGACTGGATTGGTAACCAGATGGGCCGTCATGCCCAACCAGACGACATAGCTCAGATTCTCACTTGGTTGGCAATCGGAGAACACGATTGGTTGAACGGGCAGCACATAATCGTCGATGGGGGCTTCACGTCAGGAATCGGAACCCATTGGATCGACCGCACTACTAGCCCCCGCTAGCGATTCCTACGGATACCACCTGAGAGTTCACTTTCCTTTGCCGCTTTGCGTAGTGTTTCCCCGCTATAGAGCTAATTCGTACAGCCTGCGAACGTCGTCTCGATTCGGGTAACGCGGTGTATTGAGAATTATGAGGTCGCGAAGCGCATCAGTAGTCAAATGTTCAAGATCGTTTTTCGTCGCGCCAAGATCAGTCAGGGTTTTATCAGTTCCCACCTTCTCCGATAACGCTTCGACGGCACTGATCGCCTCTAAAGGTTGTGGTGAGACACCAAGCGCTAGGCCAACTTCGCCGTAACGTTCGCTGACCACCTCAAGATTAAAGCGCATTACGTGTGGCAACATCGTGGCCAATGTTTGGCCGTGTGCGATACCAAAAGTTCCCGAGACCGGATGGCCCATCGCATGGACAAGACCGAGAAGGGGACCCGAAGAGAAAGCGCGACCAGCTAGATGAGAGGCAACTTGCATTGCTGCTCTCGCTTCGATGTTGCTCCCGTCGGTAACTGCTGTTGGAAGCCATTTTCCAGTGATGCGGATTGCTTGCAGCGCCAGGCCATCGGAATAAGGATTATTAGATGTGGAGGTGTAAGCCTCGATTGCGTGAGTAAGAACATCCATTCCGCATGCAGCAGTCGCCGTAGGTGGCAAACCGACTGTGAGTATGGGGTCTAGGACTATGGCTCGCGGCTGCACGTCTGGATGGGCGAACGTCAGTTTTCGGTGATCCTCAGTGCGGGTGATCAAGCCTCCTCCGTTGGTTTCAGAAGCGGTGCCAGAGGTTGTTGGGACCGCAATCGTGGGCACACATGGTTCGGTGACGCGTGATGTAGGTGCCAACGTGCTGAAGTCGATTTTGTCGGCGTCGTCAAGCTCGGGGGAAAAGGCGAGGGATACATCATTAATTTTGGAGGGAGCAGCCATCGCTATGTATTTTCCACAGTCCATAACTGATCCTCCGCCCACTAGCACTATCACTGTCCCTTCGATGCCGAACTCCGTGAGTCTTTCCACGCCAGCTTCGACGTTTCTGTCGGTTGGGTTCGGGTCAACTTCAGTGAAGGCCGCCCACTCAATGTTGTGAGTTGTTAAGACATCGGTAACCGTTTCTAAGATCCCCGCAGCTTGTATCCCAGCATCGCTCACCAAGAAAGCTCGGTTACCGTGTGCCTGAACATGTTGGGCCAAATTTCCAATGGCGTTCTCTCCGACCATCGTGATCCCCATTGGGTCAAGAGTGAAGGTATTCATAGTCTCTCCTTTGTTGAAGATTGGCGCCTAATTAGGCGCTGTCGTGCTTTCTGAAACTGTTTCCGTAGCCATCGGGGGCAAGTTCAATTCCAGTGATAGCTGCAGTTATTCGATGGGCTGCGTGACGTGCTCCCCAGAGGTTGCCTGCCGCTGGCCCAAGAGCAAAGGTAGCGCTGCGTCCCATAATGAAAATGGGATGAGGACCGAGTCGAAGTGATTGGTCCACAAGAGGAAATCCGTCGATAACTGGTATGTCATCTAGCACTGAGTGAAGACATCGCATGGATTGGATACTGTTCTGGGTTCCGGTGGCTAACCACACTCGGTCGCTGTGCACTGTTTCTCCGTTATTCAGCTCAAGCATGCAACCGCGTGGCGAAGTGACTTGGGCTGAGACAACCTCAGTCGATTCGAGAATCTCGATTCTTCCTTCGCCGGTAGGTTCTTCGAGGTGGTCACGCATCCAGCCTGGGATAGAGCCACCACCTCGAGCTTCCCTTGCTGCCTGGATTCGTAGACGTTCATCTGATTCAGCGAGATACTTTGTCAGATATTTGGGGCCGAGCCAGCCTGGCTCTGTGTCAAAGTCGCGAATCTGCAATGGACGGCGGGCAATCATTTTTACCGCAGCGCCCTTTGTCGCTGCATTACGAGCTAAATGGGCTGCTGTTAATCCACCACCGATAATTGCGATTTTCTGCCCGCTTAAATCTGACAGGTCAGGCAGGTTTACGTCCAGAGCGTGATCGACGAGCCCTGGCTGTCGACCTATGAGACTCCAAGTCCACTGTGGAATGACCCTTTGATGAGGATTCGTCGCGATGATTAAGTTCTGAGCGCGGAGAGTCCCACTCGAGGTTTCTAACTCGAGGCCTTGGTGGTTGCTACGCAGCGATTCAAGTGTTGCTGCTATCGGGGGTGAGAGAGTGGAGTCGGCGATGATCTCGGCACAAAAAGCAGTAAATGCCTCAGTCGTTGGAGGGTCGTAGGGGAGTCCTGAACGTGAAAGCTCCCTGCTTTTCACAAAGTCTGTTAATGCGTATGGATGAGGAGAAGGGTGGTGCACTATTGGCGAACGCAACGTAGCGATTTCGGAGTATTTAAATTGCCGGTTCCAAGTGGCGAGCCACTGGTCCGAGTGATCGATCACGGTTATGTCTGCGGAGGGATTTACTTGCTTGAGATGCAGCGCCGCAGCGAGACCATGGGGACCGGCGCCGGCGATACAAGTATCTGTTGTCATAACCTCGTCGGATTTCGTCACGCCGTGAATCATAATAGGAATGATTCTCAGTTCTATTATGATTCGTTAATTTGAGTCGTAATTTCTGAGCTGGCAAACCGATGAAGTTAGTTTCATGCGGATCATGAACTAGGAGTCGTTGCTAATGAGATGATCGGCGACGTTGATTAAGGCCGGACTTCAGGTTTGAAGCTCCTTGTGAACGTTGCCGATAAAAGCTACGAAATTCCCATACCCAAGCAGTTGCTTCCTTATGGGTCATAACCCTTGAGTTGATCTTGGGGCTACGGGGCTTCACATTCAGAACGCTACCCGCAGTTCCATAGCAAGATCGACCTAAGTTCCGCCAATATTGATCTTTACGCGGCCGCTCGAATGAAGTGAACAGAACCCCTCAATGGTCGCGGCTTCAGCAAATCTTGTGTTGAGCTGCTTGCCCGCCGGAATAAGAAACGGACCGATCTGATGTGCCGCTGAGTCTTCATTAACTACGGTGAGCTGGTCGCGAAGCCTAAAGTCAAGGTCTGTGGGGATGATGTTGACATCTTGTCCCGCGTTTAGACGCGCAGCGGTCCCTGCGGGAATAGTGATTAGATGCTGTTCAGGCTCTGGTTGATTGGTAACACTGCTCAGGACCAGGCTGCCAACGACCATTGATGTCGCGATTACCAAGAACAGAAGTAGGAGGCTTTTAGAGGGCCGATCTGCACGACCGTCAGAAGTCGTTCCCGATAAAGCTTCCACAGCCCCAAAACTTAACGGGTGTTCGATAAGGTTTCAGAGCTTTGCTGCATCGGCAGCGAAACAACTAACGGGAGCTGCTACGTGACACAGGTTGAAGAGCCAGTCCTGAGCGCTGGCGATCGGGCTTCGACGGGGCACCTGGATGTGGAGCAAGTGCAGCGCCGAACGGTGCAAACGCTGCTTGGTAGCCAAATGTGCGGCGGTATCGGACTGGTGGCCGGATACTCGGTCACCGCGTTGCTTGCGGACGACATCACCGGCTCCAAGACGCTGGCGGGCCTTGCCGCGGCGTCGTTATCCATTGGCGCAGCGATTGCATCATTTCCTTTGGCAAGAATTATGGCGCGAAGCGGCCGACGTCCCGGGTTGCTAACCGGTTACGTCCTCGCGTCAATAGGTAGTTTTTTTGCAGTTCTGGCAGCAATCACCCGACAATTTATGTTCTTGCCCCTAGGTGTAGCCCTCATCGGTGTCGGAAACGCAACCAACATGGCCACGCGTTACGCGGCGGCGGACCTTGCTAAACCTGAGCGTCGAGCTTCGACAATTGGTTTAGTTGTAGCGGCAACGACTATTGGCTCAGGGTTCGGGTCGTTGGTTTCGCTGTCCGTGTTCGATCCTTTTGGGCGCAGATTTGGACTCCCCGATTACGCAGGTTCCTTCCTTGTCGGCGCCTTACTCTTCCTTGCAGCGGCGGCGATTGTGGAGATTCGATTACGGCCAGATCCCCTGGTAGTTGCCGGTGGGGTGGGTAGCAACGACCAAGACACAAGACTGCCGTTTAGTGCCGCACTGGGGCTTATCTTGGCGAACTCGAAGGCCCGACTGGCGGTGTTCGGGATGATGGTCAGTCAGGCAACCATGGTCGCCACTATGACCCTCACGCCGTTGCACATGAACGACGGGGGGCAAACCAACGGGGCGATCAGCATCATGTTATTCAGTCACATCCTGGGTATGTATGCCTTTAGCCCATTGGTTGGACGGCTCGCCGATCAACTCGGGCGCTACCCCATGCTGATCGTTTCGGGAGTGCTATGTGTTGCTGGCGCATTGTGGGCAGGATTCACACCGCCGGAAGGATTCATCGGCATTACTGGGGGCCAGACGGTGCTCGGATTTGCATGGTGCTTTGGCGTAATCGCCGCAAGTGGACTGCTAACCGATGCGTTTCCAGTCGAACAACGCGCCAGTGTCCAAGGAGCAGGCGATATGTGCATGATGGCATTTGGGGCAGTCGCCGGCATTTCCGCTGGGGCAATTGTTTCTTATCGCAGCTATCTAGACCTGAACCTCGCCGCTGCGCTTCTTGGCATAGCGCTGGTGTTAGCAGTGCTCTTCAATGCCGCTACTAGGTCACGGGGCGGTCAAAGAGGACGAACAGTGTTCGCTGTAACACCCGTGTACGAGAACTGAGGTAATGGTTTCCTGTTCGACTTAGCCAGCGTTGGAATCAGACTGAATCATGATCAGGTTTCCGCAAGTGTCATCGAAGATGGCGATTACATACTCTCCCAAGTCAGTCGGTGGTTGGGTGAAAGTCACTCCCTTCGCCGTAAGGCGCTCATATTCGCCCTTGACGTTGTCGACGCCAAACTGCGCCAACGGAATTCCGTCTTCTTTAAGCGCGTTTCGGTATGGCGCTACTGCCGGATGGCTTGAGGGTTCAAGCAACAACTCCGGACCGTCAGGAAAGGATGGCGAAACCACGGTGATCCAAGCATGTTCGCCCATTGGCACGTTATGCCTCACTACAAAGCCGAGCACATCAGTATAAAAAGCGAGTGCTGACTCTTGGTCGTCAACGAAGATGCTCGTAATGGTGATTTTCATGGCTGGCCCTTCTCAGCGACCACGTCAGATCTAAATCTCGAATTTTTTGGTTCGATAAGATGGGGCTGTGGATCCTTTGCTTGTGATGACGATCGGTCAGTCTCCCCGAGCAGACATACAAAGAGAACTTAGCGTCCTGCTTGGAGAAAGAAAGATAGAGGTTAAGGGTGCCCTCGATGGACTGTCGATAAACCAGGTTGAGTCCTTAGTGCCGGTCGACGCACATGACACCTTTCACACCCGGCTGGCGAATGGCGACGATGTAGTTGTCTCTAAACAAGCTGTGACTGCTCGCCTTGAAGAGATGCTGCTAGCTAGGGGGGACCGGCCGGTGCTTATTGCGTGCACGGGTAAATTCGACGACCTTTCAAATCACAAGAATGTGCTCTTTCCCTCAGAAATTTTGCGGCACCTTGTTGATGCGGTTACCGCTCCGCGCGGCAGATTGGGGGTGCTGGTTCCGCTTGTCGAGCAGATTGAACCCTTTCGTCAGCAGTGGGGCCTCCTGGGCAGAGACGTTGAGGTCGCGGCAGTGAAACCAGGAGAGAATCCCGACCCCGCAGCGGAAATGCTCAAGGAAGCTGAAGTGGATTTGGTAGTGCTTGATTGCTTTGGCTACGAAATGGCGCTATTAGAACGTGTGCGAGACATCACAGCGGTACCTGTTATGTCGGCGGTGCGATGCACAGCTCATGTCGCGGCTGAGATGCTCGGATGAGCCGTCGTTTGAACGCTCAAGACATTGATGATCTGGCAGTCGGTGCATGGATTTTGGGTACTGGTGGAGGGGGGAGTCCTTATCTCAATCACCTGAATATGCAACGAATAGCTAGTACCGGAACGGAATTTGAACTCATCGATCCCCAAGAGTTAGCCGACGAAGCACAGGTGGCCGTTGTATCCACGATGGGAGCGCCTTTGGTAATGCAAGAGAGGCTGCAAGACACTTCAGATGTGGCTAGAGCGGTGGAAGTTATGGCCGACCATATTGGCTCAAAGTTTGACGCAGTGATGGCGACCGAAATTGGAGGCTCGAATGCATTTCAGCCCCTTATGGCAGCTGTGCACCTAGGAATCCCGATAGTCGATGCAGATGCAATGGGCAGAGCATACCCAGAGGCCCAGATGACCAGCTTTGCCATAGGCGGCCTTCAACCTTGGCCTTTGGCGTTGGTAGACCCTCGTGGTGTGGAGGCCGTTGTCACCCATGTGCCTACTTGGAAATGGATGGAACGAGCGAGCAGAGTGCTGACCATCGAAACAGGTTCTATGGCGGCGACTTGTAAAGCGCCGAGAACTGGAGCTGAAATCAAGCAGTGGTCGGTAGTGAACTCGATGAGCTTCGCGATATACCTCGGTTCGGAGGTCCGAAAGGCGCGAGCGCAACTTGAGGATCCGATCCAAGCCATATGCGCTGCAGCCAAAGCTTCGATTTTGTTCGCAGGCAAGATTGTTGATGTGGACCGAAAAACTACTGGCGGGTTTTTGAAGGGAGTTGCCCTGCTAGACGGCCTCGATGAGTATGCAGGCTCGGAAGCACGTCTTGAGTTTCAAAACGAATGGCTGATTGCCCGACGTGACGGCAATGTTGTGGCCACCGTCCCTCACCTCATTTGCCTCCTCGACGCTACATCGGGCGAGGCGATAGGGACTGAAACTGCTAGATATGGCCAACGAGTTGTGCTTATCGGAATTACCGCACCGCCGTTGTTCCGCAGTGAGGAGGGCCTCAAGTATGTCGGCCCGCGCGCGATGGGCTACGAACTTGACCCGACGGACCCATGTCAATGAGGCGCATAGGTATCGATGTCGGGGGCACCAACACCGATGGAGCCCTCCTTGATGGATCCGAAGTAGTCGACACGGTTAAGACACCAACGACAAGCGATGTGTTGAGCGGAATTCGGCAAGCACTCGATGAGCTCTCTCGCGACAACATTGGTGCGGTAGTGATCGGTACTACGCAATTCACAAATGCAGTGGTGCAACGCTCCAAACTCAACCGGGTTGGTTTTGTTCGCATCGGCCTTCCTGCGGGCCGGTCGCTTCCCCCCTTATCTGGGTGGCCGCCGGATCTCGCCGAAGTGGTCAGGGGCCAGACGTTCTTCGTAAAGGGAGGGGTGGAATACGACGGCCGTGCTTTCGAGCATCTCGACGAATTGGCGGTTGTTGAAGCAGCTAAGCAGTTCGCGGACAATGGAACTAACGCAATCGTCGTGTCAGGAAGCTTTTCGCCGATAGACCCGCAACAAGAAAATCGAGCGGCTGAGCTTATTGCTGAACACCATCCGGGCGCCCAGATCACGATGTCCCACCAGCTTGGCCAGCTCGGTTTGCTAGAGCGAGAAAATGCCGGTGGCCTGAATGCCTGTCTCCTGGAGCTTGCAGCGTCAGTTATCTCCGCTTTCGCGTCCGCTATTGATCAGGCGGGGCTGGGAGCAAATACCCGCCTCTTCCTTACTCAAAATAACGGCACTCTTCTTGAAGTTGAAGCAGCTGCCAAATATCCAGTGCTGACTTTTGCGTCCGGCCCCACTAACTCAATGCGA
This sequence comes from Candidatus Neomicrothrix sp. UBA814, assembly GCA_002296525.1. Taxonomy (GTDB): domain Bacteria; phylum Actinomycetota; class Acidimicrobiia; order Acidimicrobiales; family Poriferisodalaceae; genus UBA6944. The sequence continues at coordinate 95,100 of DBIA01000027.1, forward strand.
GGGGCCGCGATGCTTGCAGATGTAACCGAGGGTCTTGTAGTTGATGTCGGCGGAACCACAGCAGATTTTGGTGCCCTAGTTTCTGGTTACCCCCGTCAAGCAAATGCTGCGGTTGAGATCGGTGGAGTGCGCACTCTGTTTCAACTCCCAGACGTTATGTCCATAGGACTTGGTGGCGGAAGCAAGATTTATAGGAGCCCACTTCGAATCGGACCCGAGAGTGTCGGCCAAAAACTAACTAAGGAATCCCTGACCTTCGGTGGTTCCGTGCCAACACTTACTGACGCCGCCGTTGCTACAGGTCGATTAGACCTACCAGGAGTGCCCCAATTTGATCTGTCGAACGCCTCGGAAGTGATGGACCTTGCGACTCGAATGATTGCAGATGGCGCGGACCGGATGAAATTATCCTCGCAAGCCGTCCCCTTGGTTGCTGTCGGCGGTGGAGCTTTTGCGGTACCTGACCAGATGGCTGGAATTAGTGAGGTCCTTCGACCTGCTTATGGGAACACGGCCAATGCTGTGGGTGCGGCGTTGGCAGAGGTGAGTGGCGTTATCGACCGGGTGTTCTATGGACTCGGGCATGAAGCAGCGCTCGCGGAGGCAACTCAACTTGCTACAGAAGACGCCGTGGCTTCTGGCGCTGCCCCTAATCTTATCGAAGTGATTGAAGTAGAGGATCTCCCCCTCGCCTATATGCCAGGAGATGCGCGACGGGTTCGGGTTCGGGTTGCCGGTCCGCTGCAGTAGTCATACAACTAAGCGCGACTTCTGTTAGATCTCTAGGAGAAAGTAGCGGCTACAGCGACGGCTTGCTTTGCGTGAATTTGTATCGAATATGCTGCATAAAATCTGAAGCTCGTTAGAATTCCGGAGTGCCTGAACGTATACCAATTCATCAACGCAGCTACGAGACCGAAGCATTCGATGAAGGTGACGGGCGAATGCGTGTTCGAGGTCGTCTCACTGACAACAAACCGCAGGGTTTGTGCCTAGCTGATGGAAATGACCTCGTAATTCACGACATGTGCATTGACCTACTTGTAGATCCTGACACGTTCACCATTGTTGCCGTCGAGAACGAAATGATGGTTCGCCCCTACTCAAACTGCGAAGCGATTCTTCCTAATTATCAAGCCCTCGTGGGAGTGTCGATCACGCGTGGCTATAGCTCTCGGATAAAGGAGCTCTTCGGGGGACCCAACGGGTGTTCTCATATGGGTGCCCTCTTACAAGCAATGGGACCAGTTGCGGTGCAAGCCACCTGGAGCCTGATCAATCTGCACAAATCTTTAGAGTCAAGGTTGCACAAGACAGATGACCCTGAAGAACAGGATCGGCGCCTCCGATTAAACATGAACTCATGTCATGTTTGGCAAGAAGGTGGAGAACACATAGAACTGATAGAGAAAGGTGACTGGGTTCTCCCAGATTGGGAGACAATACGGTTGCAAACACTCGGGGTAGATATCCCCGATCAGTAGAGGAGCTAACGCGGCTTGATTTCAGCCCGTCATTTGACCCTCATTAATCGGCTCCAATAAGTATTAGAGCCCCTCTCTCGGTGTGTTTACTGGCACACTTAGCTCTGGCGAAGTTCCCCCTGTAAGGCCATTGAAACTTGACTGATGCTCAGCTAGTTGAAACGCGAACGGACTTGAGAAACGTAGCTATCGTCGCGCATGTCGATCATGGTAAGACCACGTTGGTTGACGCGATGCTTTGGCAATCGGGGGCTTTTCGAGACAATGAAGATGTTCGAGAGCGCATCCTCGATTCGATGGACCTTGAACGCGAGAAGGGCATAACGATTCTCGCTAAAAACGCAGCGATCAACTGGCGCAGCCCTGAAGGCGATGACATCAAAATCAACATAATCGATACTCCAGGTCACGCTGATTTCGGAGGTGAGGTCGAACGCGCCCTCACCATGGTTGACGGGGTTCTCCTGTTGGTCGACTCATCGGAGGGACCGCTTCCACAAACGCGCTTCGTTCTCAGGAAAGCGCTCGCTTTAGATCTCCCGGTAGTCCTAGTAATTAACAAAATCGACAGGCCCGACAGCCGAATTGAAGAAGTGATCGATGAAACATATGAACTGTTTTTGGATCTCGATGCGGCTGACCATCAAATTGACTTCCCGATTATCTACACGGATGCCAGAAAAGGAACCGCTACGAGCGACTTGTCCGACCCAAAGGATGACCTCAGTGAGCTGTTTCAAGTACTAGCCGAATCAGTAGCTGCGCCTACACATGAACCAACCCACCCATTGCAGGCGTTGGTGACGAACCTTGATGCAAATCCATACGTAGGTCGGCTAGCGCTATGTCGCGTTCTCCACGGAACCCTGAGTAAAGGTGCTTTGGTTGGATGGTGTCGCGTTGATGGAACAACTGAAACCACGCGCATCGCTGAGATATATACAACCGAAGGGTTAGAGCGAACACCAGTCGACCAAGTGGGGCCCGGAGACATAGCAGCGGTCGCAGGTATTCCCGACATCACAATTGGTGAAACGCTGAGCGACCCTGTGTCACCCAGGCCCCTTCCCGTCATCACTGTTGATGAGCCAAGTCTTTCAATGACTATTGGGATCAACACGTCACCTATGGCCGGCACAGAGGGTGAAAAGGTAACAGCGAGGCTCATCAAAAGTCGTCTCGAAGCGGAACTCATTGGCAATGTTTCATTACGTCTACTTTCCACGGATCGACCTGATCTATGGGAGGTCCAGGGACGAGGTGAACTTCAACTCGCCGTGTTAATTGAAATCATGCGACGCGAGGGCTTCGAACTGACCGTCGGTAAACCTCAAGTGTTGACAAAAACCATTGATGGCCAGTTGCATGAGCCAGCTGAGCGAGTAACCATCGACGCCCCCGAAGAACACGTTGGCTCCATCACCCAGCTGCTGGGAGAACGACGTGGTCGCCTTGAACAAATGGGGAATCATGGCACCGGTTGGGTGCGACTCGACTATCTGATCCCCGCTCGCGGTCTTATTGGTTTCCGAACAGAATTTCTTACCGAAACTCGGGGCACCGGTCTTCTGCATCATGTGTTCGATAGTTATGTCCCGTGGGCGGGTGACATGCGTTCTCGCCATACCGGTTCAATAGTTGCTGATAGATCTGGCCAAGTTAGTGGCTACGCAGCGTCGACTATCCAAGAACGAGGCACGCTCTTTGTGGGGCCTGGGATGGCGGTATATGAAGGAATGGTTATCGGTGAAAGCCCTCGCCCAGACGACCTAGACGTCAACATCTGCAAAGAGAAGAAGCAAACGAACATACGCGCCGCTGCCGCTGACGACGCAGTGCGACTGACTCCTCCCAAAATACTCTCCTTGGAACACGCTTTGGAGTTCATAACAGAAGAGGAATGCGTAGAAGTTACGCCAGCGAATATTCGAATTCGAAAAGTCGAGTTGGATAGCGGGAAGCGACTCCGCGCCAAGAAAAGAAACAAGATCTAACAATTTCTGTCACCTGTTTCGACCACAAGTCAGTGGGTCCCGACTTGAGTAAGGACACCACTTAGCGCTTGCTGCACAAAACAAGGGCTGCGTTTTCGATTAATACTTGAGGCATGAGTGAACGACTAAAAGACTGCACAGCGATCATTACCGGAGGAGCGCGAGGACAGGGGGCGGCAGAAGCTCGACGTTTTGTTGAAGAAGGAGCTTTCGTGTTGATAGCCGACGTCCTCGATAGCGAAGGTCAAGCCCTCGCAAAAGATCTTGGTGATTCAGCTGTCTTCCAGCACCTCGATGTGACCGACGAGGGGAACTGGGCGGCGGTTGTTGACCGCTTGACAGATGCAGGCAGAACGATTGATGTGCTGGTCAACAACGCCGGAATTCTTTTATTTGACCGGCTAACTCGATCTTCTAGGGAGGATTTCGAGCGGGTGATGGATGTGAATTGCACCGGCGTTTTCCTTGGGATGCAAGCCGTGGCAAGCGAGATGAAGAAACAGCAGAGCGGCTCGATCGTAAATATCTCCTCGGTTGCAGGGCTCCAGGGTGTTGGTTTTCAATTTTCGTACTCTGTGAGCAAATGGGCGGTACGGGGAATGACAAAGTCGGCTGCCCACGAACTTGCTCGAGACAACATAAGAGTGAACTCTGTGCACCCGGGACTGATCGAGACAGCGATGCTCGATCAGTTTCCTGAAAATCTCCAACCCAAGGTTGAGTCCTTCGTCCCTATGGGTCGAAGCGCAGAGGCCGCAGAAGTGGCGGAACTAGTGCTCTGGTTAGCCTCAAATGAAAGCAGCTACTGCACTGGAGCGGAGTTTGTTATTGACGGGGGATTATCGGTCGGTTAGCTATCGAATCGCTTTCTCGCCAAATATTCGGACCAGGAAAGCTTCTGCTTACCTTCGAGGGTCGTCGCGCAGGGACTCTTTCCAGCCTCGGAAACTTGAGTGCCACTGACCATCGGGGCCTTTCCCCCCAATAGTTTCACCGTCTCCTAAGTCAAAGAAATGGAATTCTGAATGATCCAACGGGTTCAGTGCCATGTAACGGCCAGGGCCGCGTGAGGGCCCGGCTAGCCATACGAGCCATCCAAAGATCCGACGTTTGAAATACGGTTCAGGCTTTCCTTCGATATCAGTGCCTAATTGAAGCAACTCTGGTGGCGCTGCGTCCCAGGCCGCTGCGGCGATGTTCCGATCCCGGGTAGGTGTATCCGGAAGGTCATCTAACGACACTGGGGAATAATCGAAGGGCCGTTTATCAGCCGGAATTGCTTGGCTCATGTGCTGCCTTATCGCTGGTGGGTGGGACTTAGGAAGGTTATGAATTTGCTTATGCTCGTGTTATTGAACACACCCGTAGTGCGCCGACGAAACTTGTTTGGCGTATCGACGCAACACTGAACCCTGCGGAACGGTGTCAGGCAGGTTTCGGGGTTGCACAGAGGCCATTCTTTGACTCAATTCGCCGTCGCCGATAGCAACGTCGAGAGTGCGATGAACGGGGTCGATAACGATTGTGTCGCCATTCTTAACTGCTGCTAGGGGACCGCCGTCTGCTGCTTCGGGGCATATGTGACCGATCAGAATTCCATGTGACACACCGCTGAACCGGCCATCGGTGATGAGAGCGACGTCCTTACCCAAACCGCGTCCCTGTAACTCAACTGTGAGCATCACCATTTCGGGCATACCTGGGCCCCCTTTGGGGCCCACATTTCGCACAACGACCACATCCCCGGGGACGATCGACCCTGACTGAATCGCGGTCATGGCGTCTGGCTCATTTTCAAAAACTTTCGCGATGCCGCGAAACTCTCCGGACTCTAGGGTCTTGCCTCCGAGTTTCAATACGCAACTTTCAGGAGCGAGATTGCCGTGTAACACGGTGATGTGGTTATTCGGTTCAGCGATTGGAGCTGACACTGGTTGCACCAAATCCTGATGACCTAAATCCGCTAAAGATGCTACGTGTTCAAGGTTCTCGGCGAGTGTTCTACCGGTAACTGTCATTGCGTCTCCGTGCAAAAAGCCGTTCTCGAGAAGCTCTTTCATCACTACTGGTACTCCTCCGAGGTTGTGGAGTGCGACCATTGAGTAAGGCCCGTGCGGTTGAAGGTTTGCGATGAGGGGCACTTGCTCGCCTATTTCTTGAATGCGCTCGATGGTCAGAGGCACTTCAGCGTCGCGGGCGATCGCTAGCAAATGTAGGTACATGTTGGTGGAGCCACCCATTGCGTATGCGGTGGTGATTGCGTTCTCGAAACCTTTCATGTTCATAATGTCCCTAGGGCGAATGTCAGCTTCGATCAGGGTGTATAGGGCTTGAGTTGTTGCTTCTACCTGGGCTTTTACGTCGTCGTGGATATCGCTCGTCGAGTCGTAGTCGGCGGGGTGAGAAGCGCCTCGGGGCAACATCATGCCCATTGCCTCGGTGATGGTACTCATGGTGTTCGCCGTAAACATCGCTCCGCACGTGCCGCTCCCGGGCATCACGTTACGTTCGACTTCTTCGAACTCTTCCGGGGTGATGCGTTCCGCGCGCATAGCAGCTCGTGCTTCGGCCCAGTCGAGTACGGTCAGGTTGTTTCCCTTCGACGCCCATGGTTCAAAGTCCACGCAGCCCGGTGAACTGGTCCCCGGGTAGATGACAAGTCCGACGTCGTTTGTGCGAGCCAGAGGCATCATCGCGGCTGCGCCCGTCTTATCGCATCCTGAGATCACAATCATCGCTTCGCCGTGATGAGCCCGATGCCCTATTTCGAACGAATCAGCAATGATGTCCCTTGAAACAAGGCTGTAGCTCGCATTGGCTGAACCCTGGGTTAGGGCATCCGATACCGCCGGTGCGCCAACGACCAAACCTTGTCCGCCTTGTGACGCGATTGATGTCGACAGCAAGTCAGATATGCGTTCAACCCGGTTATTGCAACGATGAGCGTTTGTGTAGGCTCCAGCGACGGTGACGATTTTGTTCTTCGCAGCTATGGCCTCGGGTTCAAACCCGGCAGCTCGCAATTCGAGGCTTGCTCGTTTCCAATGGTTTCCTGTCATCGCGCCACTTTACTTTTCGAAAGTGGCGGTGCTCGACGCGATCGAATAGAGCCGCTTGGGTCTTTGGGGGATCAACGATCCAAAAGTTGTCTCAAAGACGTTAAGGCAGTTGGTTTGGTAGTTAGTGAGGTGGCGTTATATCGCTCAACTGGTAAATCGTTGGTGGACCGTGAAACTTGCTTGTGCGTTGAGCAAATTCTTCAGTGCCCATAAAGGCTGCCATCTTCTCCATATCGACGCCGTAGGCCAAAATCGCCACCTGCCCATTATCGAGTGGTCCCGCGATCATCAACTCTGAAAATTGCTCACGAGCGGGTAGATCCTCGTCAAAGACCGCGCGCCATTCGTTGTAGTCACCGAGAAGCTCAAACACGACTGCTATATCCATTGTGCCCACCTTTGTCCGGTTTTGGATAAGAGAACCTTACTTCCAGCGATCAGTCCTATCTCTATGTCTGATCACAACTCACGCCAAGGAGTCCATGCTGAGTTGTCAATTACCAGGTGTCGATGATGTGTTTCTTGACAGTTTGCTTTGAACGAACCTCAGCGGACGTTGGTAGGTGGCTCAACAGTCGAGATAAGCCGACACGGGTTTCGTTGGGTTCGATCACATCGTCGAACGAGTTGAAATTTCTGGTCGCCGAAAACGGATCCGTTACGCCGAGTTCAGCTGTTGGCCACGCTATTTGCCATAGAGGCACGCTGTGACCTGTAGGTGAACCAGCCATCATATGTCCCGTGAATCCACCGGCTTTTCTCAATTGAATTGAGGCGATAGGCACCGAACGGTGCTGTTGAGTTTGAAGAACTCTAGTGTGCCAGCGACTTACTCCGGGTTGGAGTCCTGTTTCGGTTTCGATAGCGGTGTACGGGCTGTCGATTAGCGAGACGATTGGATATTCATAAACATCGCATAGCTCCACAAAACGCCCAATTTTGCTTGCAGCAGCTTCTGTGATGATCCCATCATTCACATTCGGGTTATTGGCAATAACTCCTACCGTTCTGCCTTCGATTCGTGCAAGAGCGGTCACGACGCTTGATGCGAACTTTGGACGTAATTCCAAAATAGATTCGTTGTCGAAGATCGCGTTGATGACCGGATAAATATCGTAGGGACCTGATTCTGGTACTAGCTCAGCGACACTCTCCGCAGATGGATGTGCTTGTCCGCCGGAGGAATCTTGGAGATAACTCAGATACTGCTTGGCCAATTCAATCGCAGTCGGCTCGTCGTCGACGAGGAGGTCTATGCCGCCAGTGAGTTCATGCATTTCGACTCCGGCAAGTTCTTGGGGAGTGAGAGTGAGGCCGAGAGCAGCTTCGACCATCGGAGGTCCACCCATTCCAATAGCTGAGCCTCTGGTAGTTATGACGATGTCAGAAAACCCAGCGAGGCTGGCGTGACCTGCGAATGAGGGTCCGGATACGATCGCAACGGTCGGCACCCAGCCTGACAGCTCTGCCATCCCGTCAAACAAAGTAAATCGGCCAATTTGTCCGCTCAGTTCCAGATGTCCCAGCCCGGCCCGCGGGTGTCGCGCTCGACTGCCGCCACCGTCCACAAAGAAAGCGATCGGCCAGCGTTGTTGGTGAGCGAGCGAGATTAAATGTTCGAGGCGAGCGGCGCCGTACCCCCCACCGCGATCGGTGTAATCGGTTGATGATGTAATAACGGTTTCGCCATCGATTGTTCCGATGAAGTCAACGCCGCCTTTTTCGGGAACCCAGTCTTCGTCGGCATCTACTGCCGCTATCGCGCCGAATTCAACTTCGGACCCGGCGTCGAGCAGAATAGCTGTTCGCTCTCGTGCTGTGAGGTGGTCCGTTGAGTGAACTTTTTCGACTGCTTCAGGGCGCGATGCATCCAACCTGAGCGCCTTCGCTGAACGAAGTTTGTTGACCAAGTAGTCGCGCATCAAATGTCACCGAGTATCAATGTGATGAACTTTCACTGGAGGCAAAATTCTTTGTGATCGCCTAAGCATTGAAGCTATGAGGGGTCGTGTTTCTTCCGGCAAGATGACATCGTCGAAAGAAAATGTTCGACCAGCGCGTACTCCCGAAGCGACATCGCGCATTTCCTCGGCGTACTGGTCTCGAATTGTTCGCGCGGTGACGGGATCGGCAGCACCGCGAATTTCCTTCCGTTTTACTAAATAAGCAGCACCTTCAAGACTCATCCCGCCGCTCTCAACGGTCGGCCAAGCCACTCGTAGTTCTGGCATATTGCGGCTCGCCCCAAAGCCCGACATAGCGAACGGTCCTAGACCGTATGCCTTTCTTAGCTGAACTGTGTACAGGGGTACTGTCCGGTGGTGAATAGCTGACAGAGGACGCGCATGATGACGTGCGATGCCCTCGCGCTCCGCTTCTGGGCCGACCATGTAGCCAGGGTTATCTACGAAAGAGATAAGAGGCAAAGCGTACGCGTCGCACCACTCTACGAATCTGCTTGCTTTGTCGGCGGCAGCGCTGTCTATGGCGCCAGCGCGAGGTGAGAGTGGTTGGTTGGCGAAGATACCAACAGATCTTCCCTCGAGGCGTGCAAATGCTGTAACCAGCGACTCGCCCCAGGCCGAGCCAACCTCAAGAACGCTATCTTTGTCCGCGAATGCGGCGATGACTTTACGCATGTCGTAGGCCCGGCGACGGTTATCTGGAACGATTTGAGCGATTGACGAAGCTGAATCGCTGGATGCGAAATCCGAGATGTCATCATGCCAGTAGTGGAGGAATTGTTGAGTGGCGCTGACTGCTTCTTCAATACCTTTAACCAACACGTCAATATCCCCGCGAGCGGCTGCGTTCGCTGATGAGAAAGTTTCGTCGGAATTGACCATGCTCCCGAATTCTGCATCTGGTGCGGCGATAACCAAATCGCAGAGAAACGTCATTGCAGCGTGACTATCGTTGGTGGGTCCCACTGCGACAGCAACCGTAGGAGCCCAACCCGACATCTCGGTCAAACCCTCTAATACATCCCAACGAGCCCGGGTGTAATTCACTATTGGGGGCACTGGACGCGGGTCGCTAGCACGTGAACCGTCGCCTTCAATGAATAACACCAGCGGCCAGCGGTTTGTCACGGCAATAGTGATGAGTTTGGCCAATTTGCGCATGTTACGGTCGCTATGTGTCGCGTTCTCAACTGACCTGTCATGTGCAGCAATAACTGTTGGGTGCCCGTTGATATCGCAGACTCCGCCGACTAATGCATCGGACGGGCCATCGTCGTCCACGGCTGTTGTGTGACCGGCGAGCAAGCCATATTCAGTAAACGAGTCCTGGTCGGCTAGAAGGTCAATAGCTTTTCGTGCGTTAGGACAACCGCCGAGTGCACGTAACCTGGCATCAACGATCTGTTGACGTTGGTTAGCCTCCGATGCTTCGCTCATGATCGGCCGATTCTTGCATACGTTTCTTCAAGATTTCATGAGTAAGTCAACAACTTATGGTTCGTTTCATATGTTTGACGTGAAAGGTGCCCGTGGCTTTTCTGGAGCGAACAGTGATTGAACGCATCACGTAACTTCAGAAGTCCAATATTTGCGTTGAGAAACCGATACCAATCGGGAGACATGCGAGTGTGTCTCGAAGCCTTTTGGGTTTGGGGCAAACTGAATAAATGAACGCTTGCCCGAGGTTGGAGACCGACCGTTTGATCCTCCGCCCTTTTATAGATGGTGACGTGGATGACTATTTTGCTGTTCTGGACACCGCCGAGGTAAGGCAAGCGTTGCATCTGTCAGAGAGCCTGGATCGCAGCGATGCCTGGCAACAGATGGCCTGGTTTTTGGGTCAGTGGGCCCTAAGAGGGACGGGGCATTGGGCGTTGGAAGAACGTTCGTCGGGCCGGTTTGTCGGACGTGCAGGCCTTCACTATCCCGAACGTCCGGATTGGCCAGGGGTAGAGGTTGGTTGGGTACTTCACCCTAACTATTGGGGGCAGGGCTACGCGACAGAGGCAGGCGCCGAGGCAATTCGTTACGCCTTTGAGGACTTAGATCTAGAGCGCATCTACTCCTGCATCCTCCCCGAAAACCTGCAATCTCAAGCGGTGGCTCAGCGGCTTGGAATGGAGTTGCTGGAGGAACGAACCATGGCCTACTTCCCATCGTCGCCACATGGAATATGGTCCAAGGCTCGTTAAACCTTCCTCAGTCTCGTGCTGTTGAGAGGCGCTCGAGACATAGTTTGCTCCGATACATTCGAGCTTAAGGGCTGACACATTGTGTGGGCATGTGTACCCATTGAACCCATGCTTATGGAGGCATATATATGACACAAGACGACCCCGGAAAAATGCATTCGGACTGGATCGCAAAGGTGGTCGAAGATGTCCTAGAACCCGAAATCCCAATATTGGACCCCCACCACCACTTGTGGCTCGACGAAGGTCACACAGGTTGGCCATATACGCTCGAAGATTTTCATAAGGACACCGGAAGCGGCCACAACATAGTTGGGACCGTATTTCTTGAATGTCACGCCGAATATCGAAAAGACGGCCCTATCCATATGCAGCCGGTGGGCGAAACCGAATTCATTGCTCGGATTGCTGAACAAAGCGCCGTGTCAGGTGGCGCCGAAATTAAGGCGATTCAAGCTAACGCCGATGTGTCGTTGGGCGCCGCTGTCGAAGAAGTCCTTGTGGCCCATGAACATGCCGGTCGAGGTCGCTTTCGCGGGGTCCGTTACATCACCGCGCAGAATGACCATCCACCCTTAGCTGTCTATGCCAATGCTGCTATGGATGACCCGATGTATCTCCAAGGTGTCCGTCGTGTTGGTGAGTTGGGATATACCTACGACGCGATGGTGTACCACCCACAACTACCCGAGTTTGTCCATGTAGCACGAGCGTGTCCCGATACGCCCATTGTCTTGGATCATTTAGGGTGCGTGTTAGGAACGGGTCCGTACAAAGGTCGCCGCGAAGAAATTCTCGAATTTTGGAAGGCCCAAATTGCCGAAATCGCTACTTGTGACAATGTGTTTTTGAAACTAGGTGGCATAGGCATGCCGATGATGGGTTTCCGGTGGGATAAGCGTGATCAGCCAGCGAACTCGGCCGAACTTGCCGAGGCATGGAGCGATCCAATTCGATACGCAATTGAAGTGATTGGAGCAAACCGTTGCATGTTCGAATCCAACTTCCCTGTAGATAAACGCGGCGCTGGTTACGTGCCGTTGTGGAACAGCTTCAAACTCATAGCCGCTGACTGTTCGGCCGACGAAAAGCGAGATTTGTTTCACGACACAGCAGCTCGTGCTTACCGGCTGCCGCTTTTGGCCGACGCTTAACGAAAAGCAACTCGGGCTTTAGCAACAATGGCGATCGGTGCTTCTTCGAGCCACTCTCGGCTCAGGTGGACTCGATAGCGAAGCCCTTTTCGTCCCAGGCCTCTGTGCCTCCCGTCACGCTACGAGCATTCCGGTAGCCAAGACTGTTGAGAAATAAGACCCCAGAAAGAGAAAGGTTTCCGCGTTCGCAGACGCTTAGCATCGGTGTATCTCGGTTTTCGGGAAGAAAAGCTGCTAGGTCTGGAAGCTCGTCGAGGGGCATATTGATCGCTCCTGGAATATGTCGCTGCCTATGTGCATCAGGCTCGCGGACATCAATAACAAATGGCTTTTGGGTTTGCCACAGGTCGTGGGCATCCTCAATGTTTATAGTCAGATCTGAGTTGATTCGAGCGTTCTCAACCATTGAATCCAGCAGCTGCTCTCGTTTACTACCAGATGCAGGCGCTTTGCCTAGATCACTCAGGTTGTTCAAAATTGAGGATGCATATTTGAAAATGCTGTCACAAAAAATCACAACGACAACATTGCCGGGCTCGTCTGGAATTGCTTGGAGCGCACCTGCTAGCGCCATGCCTGAACTCGGTCCGGCGGTGAGACTTTCTTCTTGGTTAATTCGCCGACACATTTCGAACGCGAGGTCGTTTTCGACCTCGACCAGGCCGTCATATTTGTCTGGTGTGAAGAATTCAGTTTGGCTTAACTGGCTGAGGCTTCGAACACCGGGAACATCATGACCCGGGGTTGGGTACACGCCAATTGTGGCGACGTTCGGATTTTGCTCTTTTAGGAAACGTCCTGAACCATTGATTGTCCCGCAAGTTCCTAAACTCGACACGAAGTGGGTTACCAGTCCGCCAGTTTGATGCCAGACTTCTGGGCCGGTTGTTCGATAATGCGCTTCCGGGTTGCTTCCATTCGCGTATTGGTTCAGCATTTCAAATTCGGGCTGATTCGCTATTTCGTTAGCTTTGGCAATGGCCCCTTCTGGTGCGCCAGGGGCCGGGCACAATGAGTCTTCAAGCTCAACTACATCAACTCCAGCTAGACGGAGAACGGTTCTTTTCTCGAGTGGAATCTGATTGGACAGGGGAGTGGTCAGGGAATAGCCCTTAGCGTTGGCGACCATTGCTAAGGCGAGGCCCGTGTTGCCGGAGGTAGGTTCGACTAGTTGTTGGGATGCACCAATTCGCCCGGACTCCTCGGCGTCTTGCACCATGTTCCAAGCGACCCTATCTTTTACGGCCCCAAACGGGTTATACCATTCCAGCTTCGCGTACACCTTGGTGTGCTCAAAAGGAACTAGACGTGACAGCTGAACTAGGGGAGTCGGGTTGTCGACGTTTGAAAGTAGGCCGAGAACAGAGTCGTAAACGCGACGCGAAGTGTCATTCATTGAGAGCACCTTTAATTATTCGTTCGTCCAGGTGGAAGAGACCCGAGTGGGCGGGGTCTCTCAGTTGTCTACTGTATCCAATATCAAAATTCGAATACTGGGTCGTGTGCAAAAAAGATGCACAAAAACAAAAACAAAGACGATGAGTGAGTGTTTATGCTCCAGAAATTCACTATGGCGAAAGATTATTGCACATCATAAATAGTCGCGTATGTGGATCCAAGAGGGGCTAAATGACTATTTAGGGCGTGGGAGTCCGGTTGCTAACAAGTCCTCAGCGTTATAAGCCGGAGTGCGGTCAGCCAGGAGGGCTGCTGGCTAGCTCATTAACTCGTGGCGTCGCTCACACAGCAATTTTTGAACTGCATCGTGATCTCCCACACATCTGATGATGACGTGCTGAGCGCCACCTTCGACAAAGGAACGAATGAACTCAATCACTTGGTCGCCGTCACCGCCCTTGCATGCTTGGTAGCTACGTAACGCGCTCGCCGGCGCCTGGTAATACCCCTCGAGGTAGGTATCAATAGCAGCCTCTGCTTTTTCGGTGTCATCCATGACAGAAACAGTCAGGTAGATAGCAGTAGTGAGATCTTCAAGTTTGCGTCCAGCCAACGTCGCTGCGTTCTGGAAGACTTCGTTGCGTTGGGCGAAGGTTGCTGGGTCCGGACCTATTGGAAACCACCCGTCATGATGTCGAGCGGCGCGCTCGATGCCCTGAGGGACGCTTGCGGCGCTCCATATAAGTGGGCCGCCGTCCCGGTAAGGAACGGGTGCTAGTACTCCCGCCTTAACAGACCAACGTCCCTCCCAATCAACAGGTTGACCGCTCCACAAAGCTCGGCACAGTCTGATTCCTTCCATGTAACGCCCAACCCGCCCCTCAAAGGGGGTCCCCGCTGCAGTGAATTCGGCGCGCACAGCGGGACTGTCGGGAGCAATACCAGCACCAACGATCAATCTGCCTTCCGTAAGTTGATCTAGAGTCGCAAGCTGCTGAGCCAAAACCACTGGGTTGCGAAGCGCTGGAAGCAATACTGCGGTCCCTAGCTCTATTTCTCGGATGGCCCCAGCAACTCCAGCCAGAAGGGTGATCGGGTCGTGTCTCGGTCGAGCCAATAGTGAGTCACCCGCCCAAATCGAGTCAAAACCTCGATCCACAGCTTTCTTCGCAGCCTCGATCATCGGCCGAACGGAAGGACTCTCCAGCATTATTTTCTCTCGTGTGGGCAGAAGGTACCCGAGCTTCAAAGTCATGCCTTGATTGTTTCAGATAGAGGTAACCCCCGCGACCTGCCTCCATGGCCTCTTGGGTCTAACGGACGGTGCATAGTTCGTGACCGCTTAGGATCGGAAGATGGAAATCGAACCCATCACCCCCCACCTCGGTGCCCAAATTCGAGGATTCGATTTAGGGGACCTGAAAAATGGTCGGGCAGAAGAACTGAGTGGCCTGTTTTACGAATATCGGGTGTTGGCTTTTCGCGACCAAGAACTCGACCGAGAAACCCACAAAGCAGTTGGACGTGTCTTCGGTCATCTACACGTGCACCCTTCTAAGAAAGCTTTTGGGATGAAAGGTGATCCTGAGATCTTCAAGGTTCGAGCTGAAGCTGACACAGTAAGGGTCAATGGCGGACGCTGGCACATGGATGTCTCGTGTGAAGAAAATCCTCCAGCAGGTTCAATTCTTCGGTTACTCGAGCTACCTCCATACGGTGGCGACACTGTGTTTTGTGACATGACCCGCGCCTTTGAAACACTTTCCCCTCCCGTTCAACGAATGTTGTTGGAACTTGAAGCCTCTCATGAGGGCGAACGGGATTTGCGGTGGTACGGGGTGACTCCTGATCCGGGGCAAACCTACCCTTCTTGGAAACATCCGGTCGTGGTCAGTCACCCGGTGACCCATAAACCCGTTTTGTTCGTTAACGAAGGCTTCACCGAGGAAATCGTCGATATGTCCTACGATGAGAGCCGCTCAATTCTTGACATGTTGTTTGCTCATATTTCTAGAACTCCTGGTTTGCAGTGCCGAGTGACATGGGAGCCCGGAACTGTGGTCATGTGGGATAACAGAGCTGTTCAGCATTTCGCCGTGCACGACTACGCGCCTCACGAACGACTGGGTGAACGGGTTTCCATTGTTGGCCAAGGAGCGCCTGTCGCCTGGGAACCAGCAAGCCCGAGCGTCTATTAGTGGTGGTCTGCGTTGCGGAAGGCAGGAGAATTAGGACCAGGGCCGTTCGAAGCGTTGCTTCCAAGGAGGGTCTTCTAACTCGATTGGAGTTCCTTGCTCACGGTCAGAATCGGTATTCGAGGACGGTCGTCGCCCTGCCCACATTCCAAGACCAAACACCGCCAAGGCGAGAAGCACACATGAACTCATACCGACATTCTGGCATCGATTTTTGGTTTTGGCGTAATCATTGATCTACCCGCTGCAGCTGAGAACGCGTTATTCCAAGAGTTCAAGAGTGGCTTGACAGGCTCGGTCGAAATCTTTGCTGCTCTCAAACTGAAGCCGTAACGATAGGGCCTCATTATCGCTAGAGGGGACCGCGAGATATGGCGGTTCAAGGTCGGAGATGTCTGGCTCGCCGCCTAGCTCCGAAGCTCTTATGTAATCCCCAACAAAAGAAATACCCAACGAGGTCGCTGCTTCTCGATGCGCCTCGGGGTTTAGTAAACATCGCGTCCGTTCCTCACTGGTCAGAACGTTTCTTGACTGCCCTGGCTCGACCGCCTCGGCGCAGCTTGTGACGACTAGCACCGAAAAGAAGAGGGCGATTAGGTCTAGGAGGGTTCGGGGCACTCAAACAAGGTACGACCAACTAGAAGTAGAAGCGTGACTATGGTGACCGAATGACGTTCAGAACGACAAAATAACCATCCATAGTGGTTACTTAATAAGTTTTTTGGCGCCAAAGGGTGCTGCTCTTATTGGTTCGGTGAGGGAGGCCAACAGTGGAGTTCGGTGCAGTTTTTCCTACATGTGAAATTGGTAATGACCCTGGGCAAATCCGAGCTTGGGCGCAAGCGGCAGAGGAGCTCGGCTTCCGATACATCGTGACCTATGACCATGTTCTGGGCGCTGAACATTCGAATAGGGAACCACAACTGACCGGTCCGTACACCGAGGCTCACCCGTTTCATGAACCTTTTGTGCTCTTCGGTTTCTTAGCGGGTGTTACTAGCTCAATTGAGTTTCAAACGTCTGTGATTATTCTCCCGCAGCGTCAGACTGTGTTAGCTGCCAAGCAGGCAGCCGAGGTTGATTTGCTGTCTGGTGGGCGTTTGCGACTTGGTGTAGGGACGGGATGGAACCACGTCGAGTATGAATCACTGGGAGTTCCGTGGGCGGGCCGAGGTCGACTCTTCGACGAACAGATCGAGATGATGCGTCGTCTATGGAGTGAGGACATAATTGACGTTGATACCGCTCATCACCGAATCGATCGCGCTGGCATCGCCCCTCGACCTGACCAGCCGATACCGGTGTGGCTTGGGGGTAGCTCTGATACAGCAATGCGGCGGGCCGCTCGAATCGGCGACGGATTCACGTTTGCTAGCGCCGGAAGCAGCACTATCGGGCTCGCTAATCAGCTTAGAGAGATGATCTCCATAGAGTCCCGTGACCCTTCAACGTTTCCGATCGAATTCAACATGCCCTATGGCCTTGGTCCTGAAAAGTGGAGGAGCCTCGCAGAACAAGCCCAAAGCGCATCGATCTCGCATTTATGCGTCAACACTATGAGCGTTACATCGGCTTGGTCTGGCACTCCGCCATCTGGCCTCGAATCAGTCGATGACCACATCGCGGGGTTAGAAAGCTTCATTTCGGTCGTTAGCTAAATTGGCCGGCGCAAATCAGTTGATTAGGGGTTCGCTCCAGCTACTACACCGTCGTCGTGGAGTTTTCCGACCTCCGTAGATGACATGCCCAAAGTCTCCAACAAGATCTCGTCCGTGTGTTCGCCCAAACGAGGCGCTGCGATTGGTTCGCCGCGCTCAATCTGGGAGAACGACAAGGGCGTGCCAGGCGCAAGCACGCGTCCAACGCCGGGTTGATCTATGCGACCAAACATAGGGTTCTCTGTTGTCGCTCGCCGGTCTTCGTTGACCAGTTGGACAAACGTTTGGTACGGACCCCAACAGACACCCTTGGAATCAAATATTTTTGCTATTTCATCGAGATCATGAGTCTCGATGAAGGGTGCCATAAATGAAGAGATTGCGTCTCTCGCGTCCCAGCGGTCCCCCTCTTTGCTGAGGTCAACATTGAGAGCTTGTTCTATGGCAGGAAGGTGTTCCACGATTTCGGTTGCTTCTGCCAAGCTTTGCCATTGCCGTTTGCTGATGGCCACCACCATGATTCGCCGGTTGTCTTTAGTCGCGAAGTCTCTGCCGAATGCGCCGTAAAGGTCGTTGCCGACTGGAACTCGGTCCTCTTTGGTTAGCTGCGCTTGGGCCATATAACCAAGGTTGGCGACCATGGCGAATGCCACATCGGTCAGGGAGATTTTCGAGAGTTGACCCACACCGGTTCGTTGCCTGTATCTCTCTGCGGCAAGTATCCCGACGGCTGCGGTCAAGCCGGTGGCAGTATCCCACGCAGGTAACACGTGGTTAGTGGGCATGCTTGAACCCAACGGCCCTGTAGCCATCGCGAATCCAGAAGAAGGATTGACGGTGTAATCGACAGCAGTGGATTCATCGGGATTACCAATGATGTTCATGTAGATCAGGTCTTCTCGCTCGGATCGCAGCCGGTCATAAGAAAGCCAACTGGATTCGGGGAAATTAGATAAGAAGATTCCGTTGTCTGGACCTTGTTCAGTAATCAACTGGGTAACTAGGTCTCGTCCAGCGTCGCTTCGCAGGTCCACCTGGATTGATCTTTTGCCTTTGTTGAGCCCTGCCCAGAAAAGGCTTACGCCCTCCTCTGTGACTGGCCATCTCTGGTAGTCCAAACCACCGCCGATGGCATCAAAGCGAATCACATCCGCTCCAAGTTGAGCGAGGGTCATTCCGCCGAGGGGCGCCGCGACAAATGCCGAACCTTCTATGATGCGCAACCCTTCTAGTACTGGTGTCATAGTTGGCCTCTAATCGCAGTATTCGATGTCAATTAAAAACAAAGACCTGATGTTCGTCGATTTAGTTCTCTTTTTAGCGCCCTCTCTAAGGAGCAAACACAATTGGTGTCCATACCAGGATGTCACTATCGGCAGATCCGTGCTCGTTCATAGTGGTACCCCGAATTTCGAATCGCATGAGTCGCCCGCCGTCGACAGGCAAGGTTTCCTTTAATTCATGTCGGAATTCCAGTAGGTCGCCTTCAAATGCGGGGCCTATATGGTCACACCCGTCCCACGCCACGATCGTCGCGCTGCCGGGAAGCATACGACTCAAAGAGGCTTGAGCCAGGCCTTGCACGTGTCCTCCGTAGACAAGACGTTGACCGTAGATGCTTGCCGAAGCATCCCTATGAACGAACGCTTGATTGAATGTCATCCGAGCGAGTGAAGGAGCTAGGTCGACATGGTCCCTCATCGCATCGGTCCGTGTTTCTCCTAATTCCCACGCGGTTACGGGCATAGCAGAAAGATCCCAGTCGGGAACCAACGCGGCAAGGTCTATGAGCGGAGCAGGGTCTGACGGGCCAGGAATGTCGGACGCATGACCTGGCGAGCCCGACCTACTGGCCACCAGCGCACATCTCTCATACTGAACGGCTGGGCCGCCATCTCCTGAAGTCTCGATCCCAAGCCAAACTTTGCCGCGATGTTGGCCATCTTTTGGTTTGGCATCAGACAGTCCAAGAACCTTCGTAGTCGTCGTCAGCGTTTCGCCTATTTCTACCGGTCTCAAAATCCGAACAGAGCGATAGTAAAGATTGGCGATGGCCTTTCTCGTAGCGTTAGTTGTCTGACCGATGGCGAATTGCATAACCAAACCCGGGTTCACGAGTCGGTTAGTTGAATTGCTAATACTCTGGTAGGCGTCGCAATCGGCGGAGGCGAAATGTTGGTCACCGGTGATCATTCGGTAGGCGACATTGTCTGCTTCGGTCATAGTGACCGCCGGTAGCGGCGGAATCAACATATCGATCTCGAAGTCGTCGTAGTAGGGGCCGTCGTTAATCACGGGTTTCTCCTGCGTTAGCTTTAGCTAATTGATGAGCTTCTGGGCGAATCCCATCTCCATTTGGTAGCGGTTGCTTTATTTCTCTGACCAATGTTTTACCAAGAACCTGTCTTAATCGATGGTAAGAACCTGGTCATACCTCAAGTCCACAGTTAGTTCTATGCGAGACGACTAGTTGTCTTGAAATAGACGCCGAAAACCTTTCAGCAATGTGAAGGTTTGACAAAAGTCTTTTGCAAACCGAGGAGCGGCTGGTACAAAGAAATCTGAACAAATGAAAGTAGAAAGAAGAAAATGAAATTCCCACACCACGCAAGTGGTCGGGCTCGGTCATATCGAAGTAACTACAGATGCACCTCGTGCCGTACTTCCATCCACTGGGATGGCACAGTAAAAGCATACGTTTCCGATGACCTACTAACCGAAATTTGCGTAGAGTCAAAAACAGGCCATAGCTGTTAGATCGAAATAAATTCAGCTATACGAACAGAGACTTCCGCAGTGAAAGTGGAAGTCTCTTTTGATTTTTGTCGTGCAAGTTCTGTGTGACTTTTCGGGAATGGTTCGAGCGTTATTTCTTAAAACTTAATAAATGTCTCTCTTGGAAGGTCTCACCGTCGAAGTTGCTGGGTACAAGGCTGTAAGCGATTTCTGTCTGCAGAGCTACCGATAGCGGTTGCCCAATTAGGTTTCTAGTTTCGCTCGAAGTCTCGGAATGACTTCTTGAGCAAATTTTGTTAGCGAGTCATTCATGATCGACGGTGCAAGGCCAGGTGGACCTCCCCAAGTCACTAAATCAGTGATGCCATGGTCAACTATCAGCTGTTCTAGTTCTGCCACGCAATGATCTGTAGAGCCGACCGTCCAGGTTAGGGGATTTAGAGGTATTGGAGGCCTGGTTTCTCGTGGCCCTGATCTGTCGGGCACCTCCGATTTGTGATCATTGCTTGCCTTAATCAATCCGACGTAGACGTCTCTCCGATACTGTTCCGCGGCCGCTATGGGAGCCCATTCTCTTTCTGCATCGTCGGTAACAAAAACCCCTCTGATCAAACCGACGCGCCGCTCGCTTACATCCCCGGCGGCGTCTTTCCAGGGGTCGATTGTCAAGTGCTTTGGTCCCTGCGGCAGTAAATGCGTGCCAAATTGTGCAGCCCGGATAGCACCAGCTGGGCTGGTGGCGGCGAGCCAAAGCGGAGGCCCACCGTCTTGGACTGGATCCGGCGTGACTCGAAGATCAGAAAATTTGTAGCGCTTACCTTCAAAGCTGAATGCCTCTCTTCCCCACGCGAGCTGGAGTATCTGCAAAGCCTCTTCGGTGAGCGACACCCTCCGGCTTATTGGGATATCGAAACCTTGGAACTCATGCGTTGCGTAACCCATGCCTGCCCCGAGTTCCATTCGCCCGTTGGAAATGTTGTCAAGAATCGCGAGATCCTCGGCGAGACGAATGGGGTGTCGAAAAGGTAGAAGGCAGATGTCGGTTGAAAATCTCATGTGAGTCGTTCTGGAAGCAGCCGCAGCGGCAACCGGAACAAAATTAGGTAAGTAGCCGTCGTCGATGAAGTGATGCTCGGTAAACCAACAGAGTTCCATCCCTAGGGCCTCGGCTAATTCGATCTGCTCGAAAGTTTCTGCGTACACCTGAGGCATTGTGATGTCGCTACCAGTTGGACAGCGAAAGTCATGGACAATGCCGAAACGTAGGGGTGGAGTCATAAACGCAAGTTAATTGGACGAAATAGTGAGCGCCGAAATAGTGCCCGCCTGCGGCTTGCCTGCAGGAATTTGGTTTCATCAGGTAGCACCATGAAACAAAATCCCAGCGTCACTTAATTCCTGAACTTGCTCAATGCTGTACCCCAGTTTCGTCATCAAGATGTCGGCGTTGTGTTCGCCGAGGAGGGGAGCTACAAGGTCAGGTAGCTGATCGTTAGTACTGAACTTCCAGGGGAATCCGGGAATTGGAACCGACCCATGGATCGGGTCTTCAACCCACCTCACCATTTCGCGAGCGGCGAAGTGAGGGTGATCAATGGCATCTATGGGGCTCAGGACCGGGCTCGCTGGAACCCGATACTCCTCAAGGTGTTCAAGTAAGTCTTCATCGGTATCGAAGGTGGCCATCCAATCTTCAATGAGTGGAATCAGCTCATTTTGTCGCTTGGCGCGATCAGATATATCCGCGTAGCGAGGATCAGTTAGTAGATCAATCCGGTCCATGGCTCGACAAACATTTTCCCATTGAAAATCCAAAGCCAACAGTGCCAGATGTTTCTGGGGACCCTGAAACAATCCGACTGGAAATACCAATTGGTGGTGTCGCCCCATCCGTTCGGGAACGAATTCTCCATCGCTTAAATGCCAAGCTTGAAGGGCGATCTCGTGATGATGAAACATGCAATCAACCATTGCGAGATCCAGAAATTGTCCTTGCCCAGTTTTTTCTCTATGGAATAAGGCATACCCCAGCCCTGCGAAGCCGTGCACAGCAGCGTTATTGTCAGCTATAGCGCTCCAGACAACTCCCGGCGGCTCATCGGGAGACCCGGTCATATGCATGAGACCTGATGCTGCTTGAGCAATAAAGTCAAAGCCTGGTTTGTTGGCCCAGGGGCCAGTTCGGCCAAAAGCCGACACCGAGAGATAGATGACACTGGGATTTCGGACTCGAATTGACTCGTAGTCCAGCCCGCGACTGCGCAGGGTCTCAGCGGTCCCGAAGTTTTCCAGAACTACATCTGCTTTAGCGGCGAGGTCCCTCGCTATTTCTAGAGCTTCGTCCCGTTCCCAGTTGAGAGCGAGACTTTTCTTCCCTCGGTTGTGCTGAATGAAAAAACCGCTTCGTTGATCTTTCAAAACCGGAAGAAGGCGTCCTCCGTCCCCTACAGGGCCTATCTCGACCTTGGTGATGTCGGCGCCCAATTCCGCCAACATGCGGCTCACGCCTGCGCCAGCCAAGTACTGACTGAAATCGACTACATGGATGCCTTTCAGCATCAGATCTGGTGCTTCTTCAGCCACTATTACCCCCCGGCAGGCCTGATACCAAAGGTAGTTTGACTAAAGCGTGGCGCGACGAGTGATAGCTATATCGTGGTCAAGTAAGGGACTTCAGCTCACAAATTTGAAAGCACGAAACTAATGGCAACGAATGTTTTGGGTACCGACTTAGAAGAATGCAGCAGGGATCCCCTCACTGGGTATTACAGAGATGGATGCTGCAACACCGGACCCGGCGACATGGGGGTTCACACGGTTTGTGCCGTGGTAACCGACCAATTCCTAGAATTCTCAAAAAGTGTTGGCAACGACTTAAGTACACCGAACCCAGATGCAGGCTTCGCTGGACTCAAAGACGGAGACTCATGGTGTCTTTGTGCCCCGAGATGGCAAGAAGCCTTTGAGGCGGGAGCCGCGCCAAAGGTCCGCCTGGAAGCAACTCACATAGCCACCCTCGAATGGGCGACGTTGGCCGACCTCCAAGCTCACGCCACGGACGGCGGTTTAGACTAAACCTTGTGTCTCCTGAATCCGTGCAAATCACCGTTTGGTCTGACTACCTCTGACCTTGGTGTTGGGTTGGGGCGGTCCGTCTTGATGAGCTAGCCGAACAAGAGGGCGATGGTATTGCCATCGACTGGAAGTCGTTCTTGTTGCGACCCCAACCTGAGCCCAGAACCCTCGCTGAATTCACCGAATACACAAAAAGTTGGGATCGGCCAGCTGGACTCGAACCTAAAGCTGAGTTTCAGAGCCCGTGGTCTGGTGCTAGCCCGCCACCCTCACACTCTCTACCGGCGGCTATCGCAGGTAAAGCGGCTGCCACGTTTGGTCAAGAAACCTGGGATCGATATCACAAAAACCTTTTGCGGGCCTACTTCGTGGAAAATCGTGACGTGTCAAATACCGACGTACTGACGCAAGTTGCCCACGAAACAGACATCGAGACAGAGCTATTCGAAGAGGTACTAGCAACACGTGAACAAGACTTCAAAGCGCAGGTTTTCGCTGAGTACAACGAAGCCTTAAGCAGCGGCATTAATGGTGTGCCCGCGGTTGTTATCGATAACCGATTCTTAATCTCAGGCGCCGTTGAGGTCGAGCAATACCGAAATGCTCTAGCGCACTATCGAGAAATTCGGGATAAAGAAAACGAGGACTAGCTAACGCCCATTGTTCGAGACTCACGCCGGTCTGACTGTCTAGGAAGAAGAAGTGCGCATAGACTTCGATATAAGCAGAGGACAAAATGGACGTAAACCCTGAGACTTGGCGCTGGATCTGGTTAGTAATCGCCGCCGCGCTTATCACCGGTGAGATGTTCGTTGCAGGAACGTTTATTCTGATCCCGTTTGGCCTCAGCGCGGTGGTCGCCATGATCTTGGCCTTTCTTGGAGCGCCCCTGATAGTTGGCTGGATTGTGTTCGTGGGCCTTGGGGGAGCATTGTTTTCGGTCTTTTGGCGAAGGAGTAGAGTCTCCATGGCTGCTATGAAGTCGCCACCGGGCGCTGGGCATGACCGATTAATTGGAGCTTACGGTCGGACGATAGAAGGTATTTCCGGAGACCCAGGAACATCGGGTCTGGTCAAAGTCGGTGGCGAAGAATGGAGAGCGATCTCCGACTTTGGAGCGATCGATGCTGGCTCCACTGTCGAGATCACCGAAATACGAGGCACCCGAGTGGTTGTTCGTAAGGCTCCCGAGAAAGGTTCACAATAGTGTTTACGTACGTACTTTTGGCCGTTGTGGGAATAGTGGTCTTCCTGTTTCTGATCGCTGGCGTGAAGATAGTTCGGCCCTATGAACGCGGAATTGTTGAACGCCTCGGCAGGTACAAAGAGACCAAAGAATCAGGGCTTCAGATCATTATTCCTTTCATCGACACCATCAAACGGGTCGACATGCGAGAGCAAGTCGTTGATGTTCCGCCCCAGGAAGTAATCACCTCCGACAATGTTGTTGTTTCAGTAGATGCTGTGGTGTTTTACGAACCTACCGACCCTCAGCGCCTCGTCTACAACATCGCCAACTTCGTCCTTGCAATTACGAAGCTGGCCCAGACCAACTTGCGAAACCTTGTCGGAGACCTGCAACTCGACGGAGCCTTGACTTCTCGTGACCGTATAAACGCGGCCCTGCGAGAAATACTTGATGAGGCAACGGACAAATGGGGAGTTCGTGTAGTTCGAGTTGAGATTCAGCGGATCGATCCACCCCCAGATGTCATGGCCGCTATGCACGAACAGATGAAGGCTGAACGCACGAGGCGAGCAACAGTTACCGAAGCTGAAGGCTTCCGAGAGTCAGAAATCACCCGAGCCGAAGGCGATAAACAAGCCCAAATTCTTGAAGCAGAAGGCCAGAGACAAAGTGCGATTCTGGCAGCTGAAGGTGAAGCACAAGCGTTACGAACTGTTGCCGAAGCGGAAAGCTATCGGCTGCAAACTGTTGCCGCTGGAGAGGCTGAAGCAACTCGTCGAGTCTTTCAGGCCATCCATGACGGAGACCCAACAAGCGATGTTCTAGCTGTTCGCTACATTGAAGCTTTAACTCAGATTGCCGATGGACGCGCCACAAAGATTGTTGTTCCTACAGAGTTCAGTGGGGTGTTGGGCGCAGTGACCGGCATTGCGGAGGCCATGCGCCCCATTGCTGAAAGCGATGAAGAATCAGAGTCTGACCCTATTAGTGAATCGAAAGACATTGATTCGGAGTCATAGGCGCTCTTTGCGTTAGCGCCGAAGCCTGTGATTTCAGAAGTTGCGGTTGTGAAAAGTTATGAAGCTGGGCTGCTGGCGAAGACAGCTACATAGACCCAGGGACAGGTTTTAGGTAGTCGCAGCTCAGGTTTTCAAGCGCCGAGGGTGGTGCTACAGCGCCGGGGGTCGACATTGTCCTTGGTGGCTGGAACGTAAGCGCTTGCTAGTAGGCGAGCCTTTCGCTGCTCTAATGACTGGCCTTAAGGCCACCAATAAAACCTGGGAGCGATGACATATTAAGTTTCCCTCTATGAGTATGAGTGATGAGCGCCGAGAACAACTAGAAGTAGAGATAGATGCCTTTATGGGTCGGTACAACGCAGCTTTCGTGAGTGGTACTCGCGATGACCTGCAAGAGTTGGTGCATTTGCCGGTGGTATATGTCTCTGAAAATGAGGCACAGATTCGCGAACGGTACCCATTCGATCCCGAAAGGATGCGCGAAGCCACTGGGTTCGACCACCCCAAGACCGAAACTCGGATCGTTCACCTAGAAGAAACCCGTGCGCACCTGACGATAGAAGGCACCCGGCATCGCCAAGATGGATCGGTGATCGAATCGATCGACAGCTTCTACATACTCCATAAGAAAGACGGTGAATGGGGGGTATCAGTCTTTTCGGGGATTAGGGGTGCTCGATGATGTGCTACCGAAGCTTCGAGGCGCGTGCGTGCGCCGAAACTTCGCTCTGTGCGCTATTTACTCGTCGCAACTTGAACTGGCATGCCTAGTCTGCGGTCACTGGCCTAAGTCGGGCCAAGACAAAGAGGCTGATTTTCTGTATGGGACCGCTTGCAGGTATTCGAGTGTTGGACTTCACGCGCGTAGTAGCTGGGCCATTAGCTACACGCATACTCGCTGACCAAGGAGCCGAGGTGATCAAGGTTGAACCTCCCGAAGGTGATCTGAGTAGAACCTTTCCTCCGCTACTAGAGAACGAAATAACCCCCTACTTTGCGCAGCAGAACGCTGGCAAACTCTTCTGTTCGTTCGACTTGTCACACGATGAGACGCCACAACTTGTGGCTGAACTAGCGACCAAATGTGATGTAATCGTCGAAAATTTTCGGCCAGGCGTGATGGCGAAATATGGTTTGGATTACGAGACCTTGAGCAAAAAAAATCCCAGGCTCGTCTATTGCAGCATCACGGGGTTCGGTCAGACTGGGCCCTGGGCAAACCGGAGAGCATATGCACCCATTGGGCATTTGGAATCAGGGCTCATTGAGTATGACGAGCGGAAAAATGATCGACCGGCGCGCCAGCCGTCTTTGGTGCTGGGCGATTCAGTAACAGCGTTGTCGGCGGCGACTTCAATTAACGCGATGTTGGTTCAAGCCGAACGAAGAGGCACTGGCGGCCACCTTGACGTCTGCATGATCGAATCACTGGTCTATATGCAAGAGTGGGTGTCGACCGAACTAGCTGGTGGATGGGAGCCTACAAACGGCGGCTTTTGTCACGAATCACCAATCCTGGAGTTGCCCAATGGTGAGTTGTGGGGAATAGCCGGCAGTCCCGTAGCTTGGTTTCCGGACTTAGCCGTAGCAATGGGTCGACCTGAATTAATCGAGGACCAGCGCTTTGCCGACCCCACTGCACGGGACTTACATAAGGACGAAATAATCGGCATATTGACGGAGTGGGCTGCAAGTTTCGAAGATTTCGAGGGTTTCTTATCAGTCCTTGAAAGCAGGTCACCGTTCACCGCAGCCCAAATGGTTTCGATAGATGACCTTGCATCGTCAGATTGGGCCAGGCACCGTGAACTTCTCGCAGATACGAACACGAACTTGAAAATCCCGGCGCGCAACGCGAGGGGAGTCGACATTGGAACCAACGGGCGAGTTGCTGGGATGGGGGCAGACAACGAATCTGTCCTTAGTTCGGTGCTGGGCTACACCAAAGAACGAATTGCAGCGCTGGCCGCCTCTAAGGTGCTGCTCTCCTGAAATCAGAATTCCTAGCCCCCAAATGAGCGCGAACCCTTGAAGGCCAAGTAATGCATTGTCGAAGCTTTCGACGGTCTGCGGCTAGCTCCCGGTTTGGCAACTTAGAGGGCCGCAATCAAGTTAGAAAGTCTCAAAACTGATCTACGCTGCATGTGCATGCCAGATAACGAACCGGTGAATTATGTAGAGAGAAACCGGACTATGTGGGATACGTGGGCCCCCGACTGGCTTGCTAGAGGAGAACTTGCCTGGGGCAAGACTGAACCTTGCTGGGGTATCCATCAGATTTCTGAATCCGAGGCACAACTCTTGGCCTCTTTTGCCGGGGGCAGAGTGATTGAACTCGGCTGTGGAACCGGATACGTATCTGCTTGGCTCAGTCGCCTCGGAGGAAGCCCTATAGGAGTGGATAATTCACTTGGTCAGCTTTCCAGTGCTCGTCAACTCCAAAACCTTTTTGGTCTGCACTTTCCATTAGTTCACGCAAATGCGGAACAACTGCCGTTCGCCGACAATTCCTTCGATTTTGCAATATCAGAGTACGGAGCAGCTATCTGGTGTGATCCTTATCGGTGGATACCAGAAGCTGCGAGGGTTCTGCGTTCTGGTGGGCGGCTCGTCTTTCTTGGCAACTCTACGCAATTGATGCTCTCAGTGTCAGAGGGCGACGGTCCCGCCACAACCTCCCTCAGGCGACCTCTGCGTGATATGCACCGAATGGAATGGGATGACGACCCAGGTGTTGAGTTTCATCTTTCCCATGGCGATCGGATCAAACTCTTGCGAGCCAATGGATTCGAAATAGAAGACCTTGTAGAGCTGTACCCACCGGCTGGTTCTTCGAATGATCACTACGGGTTCGTCACAATGGAATGGGCGAAGCAATGGCCAGCCGAAGAAGCATGGCTGGTTCGTAGAGTCTGAAATCGCGGCTGAAAGTTGCGGATCTAACGAGGGTTAGCGCAACAAAGTCGACCTATTAGACCCCAGCTGGGGCACTGTCGTCCCGAAGTTATATGGGTGGTACTTTTGGCGAGCCGACGTTCTCAGCACGACAGCGGGAGATTCCCGAGGGGGAGCGGGGCATTGGAGAAGAGGTTATGGACCCGAAAGAACAGCTTGTGCAGGTAACGAACCTGCTGACCCCTCTTGTGGAAGGCACCGACACAAACCAGTTGGACAACGAAACGCCTTGCAGTGATTTTCGTGTCAGGGACTTAATCGGACACTTCACATTTGGAAGATTTTTGTTTGCCGCTGGGATGAGCGGAGATAAGGCGCGTGGAGACGAGCTGCTTGGGTCGATGCCCCAGCAATTTGGTGACGTCCTTGGTGACGATCATCATGTGACATACCAAGACGCTTCCGCTCAATTAGAAACTGCTGTAAGCGGCGTTGGAGACCTAGGTGAAACCGTCAGCCTTGTGTTTGGCGACATGCCAGCTGGAGTTGCGCTTCAAATGCTCTCTGGTGACAATTTGGTTCATTGCTGGGACCTAGCTCGCTCAACCGGTCAGGAGTTCAACCCACCAGACGATCTTGTCGAAGCATCGACCGAGTTCTTCCAGGGCTTCATAACTGACGACAGGCGAGCAGGTGGAGGATTCGGTCCGGAGGTCCAAGTTTCGGAAGACGCTTCTGCTTTGGATCGTCTACTGGGTTTGTGCGGCCGCACGCCATAGCGATACGGGCTTCTCAACCCGGAGAGTTCTGCAAGTCAAAGTGCTAGTCGCGGGCTGATGATTTGTCGCGCAACGGTAGGGAAGGGGTAAATCCTTCGGGCCTAAGTAAGCCTGCTGGAGTAACGCCGTGGCAACACCTTTTATTCTCAGATACGCAGGCCGAAAAGGTCGAAGAACGCAAGACCGTACTCTTCCGAGGATGACACCAGTGACCCCATCTCAACAAACTCTTCGTCGCTCATTGTTTTATGACGGTCACCAATTTCTTTTCCGCCCCAGCCACACACGTAACGCAACTGGTATTCGTCGCTGGTTAGGGCCCCGTAAATAGTTTCTGCAAATGATTCGGCTTGCACCGCTGCTTCGATACCGGCGGTATAAAACTGGAACATTCTGTCGTAGTGATCCTGATAGGCAGTGGGGACAGGATTCCCCTCGTTTTTGGGCAAAATAGCGGTGCGGGTGACACCCGGCTCCACGATGTGCACTCGGATTCCGAAACTAATGAGCTCTTGAGCTAGAGCCTCACTCATGCCTTCCAGAGCGAACTTCGACCCCACGTAAACTGTTTGACCAATGTGGCCAATCAAGCCCGCTATCGATGAGACCTGAAAGATATGCCCTGAGCCCTGTTCTCTCATGCCTGGAACGAATGCCTTCACGCATCTGACAGGCCCCCAGACGTTGACCTCCATAACTTCTTTCGCCTTATCGATATCGATGTCTTCAGTGACTGAGTTGAGCGCAATGCCAGCGTTGTTCACCAGTACGTCAACAGTGTCACCGTTGGCCTCGATTTGTTCTGCGCAGCTAAGAACTGAATCGTTGTCAGCCACGTCGATTTCAATAGCGGAAAGGTCGTAACTCTCAGCCAGTTCGAGAAGTTTCGCGCCCTTCTCGACGTTTCGCATACCCGCATATACTTTGTGCCCTTTTTGGGCCAATAGCAGAGCGGTTGCTCGGCCGAGACCAGAGTTTGCGCCGGTCACCAGTGTCACAGTCATAGCTGGACTTTAGCGGCCGGTGAAACGGCCCCGTAGAGTTGCACCTCGAGGGCCAATTTACTTCCGGGGATTAGAGCTGCTTTAGGCGGCTGATTTTTGTCTTTGTCGGAATCCACCGTCGGGATAGTTGCGGTGCGATTTCGCCCTGAACAGGATCCGAATTATTCGAGTAAAGATGCCCCCGGGCTTCGATTGTGTCCCGAACAAAGGGGGGCCTTCGTAGACCCAATTCTCAATTTCTTCTTCGGTCCTGGTGTCATATTGGACTCTGTAACTTTTCATACCGTGGCCTCTTTTACGGCGGTCTTTGTTTTCTTGTCACTCTAATTATATCCTGAACGAACGTTTAGTAATCACAATATTGAAGGTGCTCAGCTTCAGCTAGCGGTCTGTACCTCATCTTTTGCTTGTGTCATCCTTGCGGCGAAGGCATGGGGCCCCGTCTTGCCGAATACGCCCGGCTCTATGACAATGGCAATGTGTTGATAGCGGTTCATGACCCCACTGACCCACGTATCGATGTGTTTCAAGGCCTACGGGACAAATCTCTGCGCCTACGTCGAGAAGGACCGGATGGAGACCTTGCGGGAATCTTCATTGCCGAAGGAGATTTGGTCATTAGGCGAGCTATAACAGCGGGGTACAGATTGCAGTCGGCGCTCGTCGACGCGAAGCGAACGCAGCCGCTACCTGCTCAGTTTGACGACGTCGACGTATTCGCTGCGAGTGATTCAGTGCTGCAACACATAGCGGGGTATCACTCGTATCGAGGTGCTCTGGGTTGCTTTTACCGGAAACAACTCCCTACACCTCAAGCATTGTTGAACGAACCATCGCATAAGTCCTTTGTTGTTGTGGAAGGCGTGAATAACCCAACGAACCTTGGAACAATCATTCGATGTGCAGCAGGCCTAGATATCGACGCGCTGCTTCTGAGTCCTGATTCCATCGACCCCCTCTCGCGTCGATGTTGCCGTGTATCAATGGGGGAAGGCTTCTCCCTTCCCTATGCCCGATTCAACGAATTAGGGGAAGGTCTCGTATCAATGCGTGACTCGGGAATCGAGGTATTAGCTATGACGCCAGATGAAGGTGCAACAGACTTGGCAACATTGAGCTATGTAAGTACTGACAGAGTTGCCGTCATGCTGGGCGCTGAGGGATCTGGTCTCAGCGAGAGTGCTCTTGGTTTGGCCACAAGGCGACTTCAAATCCCTATGTCAGGAACTTCTGATTCACTCAACGTAGGAAGCGCCGCCGCCATAGCGTTTTATGCCTTGCGGCAAGCTAGAAAATCCTGAAGATTGATCGCCGCCTGTCAAAAAACAAAAGAGCAGTAGCATCTGTTTGTGGAACAAATTTGCGCAGACATTGAAGCCGAAACAGAGGCTCTTGCCGGAGTCGTAGAGGGTTTCGCCGAACAACAATGGCGAGCTCCTACCGTCGCCGAAGGATGGGACAGCTACGAAACCATTCTTCATTTAGGCGCCACGGACTGGATCTGCGATCTAGCGGTCAGTAATCCCGCAACGTTCGCCAAGGTCCGCGCCCGGCTAGCAACTAGTGAGGTGTCCATCCATGAGCTAGTCAGTTCAGAAGTGAACTCCAAAGCAGGTAACGAATTGTGGAGCTGGTTTTTAGAGGTTCGAGCTTCGATGGTCGATGCCCTGCGAAAGACTCAGCCCAAAGCTCGAATTACCTGGCTTGGTCCAGACATTGGGGCGAGGTCATTAGCGACCAGTCGACTTTTGGAAACCTGGACTCATTCCCACGACTTGGCTGACACATTTGAGATTCCGTATCCCCGAACTGACCGACTGCGACATATAGCGCACATGGGTTACGTCACCAGAGAATTCAGCTACATAAATCGCGGTATGTCGATGCCTGATAAACCAGTTCGTCTTGAACTCGTTAGTCCAAACGGCGAGGCGTGGACTTGGGGTCCGAGCGACGCGGAAGAGGTAGTGGTTGCCACTGCCTATGAGTTCTGCAAAGTTCTGACACGACGCCTACCTCTAAGGGAATCCACCGTCGAAACTACTGGCGCACTGGCCGCAGAATGGATGGAAATAGCACAGCCTTGGATCGAACCGCCCCGGATTAGTGATGAAGCCTGAGGTCGATCACCAACGCGAGGAGAGAAGAAGCTCTATGCAGGACCCAAATGAGTCATTTACCGTCCGCGGTTTGAGTCCTACATTGCCGATACACGCAACCTCGCGAGTCGCCGCAAGTGCCTCTGATGTATGGGCCATTCTCCAGGAACCCGGGAATTTGGCCAACGTACACCCGTTCTGCAAGTCGAACCCAGTGGAACGTTGGCCTGGCCCTTCAGGTCGCGACCATGTGCACTACTACAGCGGGGTTCATTACCAACGAGACGTGCTCGAATGGATTGAGGGCAGCGGATACGACCTAATCGTTGGGCCTCCATCGGGGAAAATTGCGATCGCCAATTGGAGAATCCTTCCCAGCTCCCAGAGCACATGCGATTTCGGCATTGAAGTGACTTCTTACGTCAGATCTGATGCCGATCCCGTGAAACTCGAGGCTTACAACACCAACGTCATTCAGACAATTAGCGCCTATCTAGATTCGGTTGTGAGGGGAGTCGCACACTTCGCCGAAACTGGTTCCCCGGTAAATAAGAATCAATTCGGCGCCCATCAGGTCTACTCCCCGGAAACGCAGCAATAGCGAAATGGCCACTAAACAGCACCCCAGAGGCATTCGAATCTAGCCGGCTACTCTCGACGGCCAGCTCTGGGTCTTTGCGTTGATCAAGCAGATTAGAGACCGCTTCGAGGCGCTAGCTGATTGCAGCTAAGCCTAAGTACGTTCGTGACTGCGACGAGGCACTTGATCAACCTTAATGTTCAAGCCGCGAGCACCAAACTGCTCAACCTTTCTGGAGGCGAACCGCCACGCACCATCTTCGAACGAGAAGACATCGAGGTACCGACCCCAGAATTCAAAATCCGTGCCATCGAGTTTGCGGTGCCACGCGTAGACATAGGAAATGCCCGATGCGCTACCAGGACCAGTTCTGTTGATACGAATATTGCTTACATAATGTGCTGTTGCTGAGAAAAGCTTGAGCAAATTAGGCAACAAAGCCTCGATGTTTGCTCGCCCTTGGATTGCCCGACCTTCATCAAAAACCGCGTCTACGCAAAACAATTGAGCCCACTGTTCGGCATCTCCGGCATCGACATGTTCGGCATAGCTAAGGATCGTGTCGGTAATCGCGGCGTGCACGGCAACATCGTCCATTTCAAGGTCCATAGCTTCAGCGTACTTGTTGGCCTACAAGCCTGTTTTGGGGCCCACTAAGGCTCAAAAAGTGTTGCTTACTTCTGCAAACTGATGCGCAGCATGGGGGAATCCGGCGACGGCCTTAATCACTCGACCTGAATATCCGGAGGTGGCGATCCCTAAATGAGCGGTCGCTATGTGAAGAGGGTCTGCCATACCTGGCGGAACAGAGCCATCAAACACCCTGGTCATCGGGGTCGCTACACCACCTGGGCATACGGCGTTGATCATGATGTTTTTACGGCGCAAAGGAGTTGTAGCGGCGCGGACAAGACCCACCGCAGCCCATTTAGTCATGCTGTAAATGGGATCGGGTGACCAGGGGATAAGCCCCGCAAGGCTCGCTGTGACGGTTATGGAGCCGCCACCCGAACGATCAAAAATAGGAACTAGAGCATGTAGTCCAAGAGCGACGCCATCCACGTTGACACCCCTCGCTCGTTCGTAGAGATCAAGATCCCAGGTGCCTGGATCGTCGGGTGTGCGTTGGAAATCAACCGGATCTCTAAATTCAACGCCCGCGTTGAGAATCGCGATGTCAAGTTGCTGTACGTGCTCAATTGCGGATTTCCACGAAACCGACGACGTCACATCCAATGCAACAAAGGTGCCTCCGATTTCCTCAGCTACACCTCGGCCGTTTGTTTCATCTAGGTCGCACACCAATACGGTCGCGCCATCAGATGCAGCTAAACGTGCTGTGGCCGCACCGATCCCAGATGCCGCACCGGTGATGAATACGGTTTTACCGGTAAGACCCCAGGTCTCAACTTCTGGTAATTCGAGGAGTTGTTGGTTAGAAGATCCAGTCATAGTGAGATCTTAAAACGATTTCACTCGCCCGTTTTTTCTAAGAGCGAACCCGCAGGGAACGTACTGCATCGCCACTGAGCGCCTTCTCTCTGTTTAAAAGTTCGGCTACGTCACGAACCCACTGTTGGCTTTCGACGACCATTTCGCGCACCTCCGATTCCCACAACTCTCGGGCTCGACTTACGACACGCTGCAGGTCTTCCATTTCTAAACCGAGGTCAACGTCATAGTAAATTTCGCTAGTCATTTCCTCGTCGAAGGATGGACCTTCAAGGCCAAACACGTTCCGAGTCACGACGCTGATCATGTTTAGGTCCGATGTCAGCCATGCCATGTCGAAGTCGCCAGTGAAGTGATCTTCAGCGACAGCACCCCCCAAGTAGGTCTTAGTGCGGCGGATCACCCAATCCTTGATCCCCTCGAATTCATTGTCGGTAGGGCTGTAACGCTGGTCCTGAAGTTGTTCAAAAACAGGTGATGGCATGGCTGGCCAACGACACACTCCTAGATGCTGGTCCGTCCAACGAATTGTTGCGCCTAAACATTCAAAGCCCAGCATTTCTCCAACGACAGCGTGCCCTGCAACATGGGTAGCGGAACTCAAGTCGTTTTTCATACCTCGAGGCTAGATGGAGAGAGTGGGACGGGAGAGCAAACAAAGGTCTTGACACCTACTAAACGTTTGCTAAGCTATGTGCATGTTGGAGTTTCTAGCTCCCGCCTTTCCACGCAACTCGACGCAAAGCGACGAGCCGGTTGCCATGAAACGACAGACGCTGCTTGCGCGCATAGCCCGACGACTGCTCTTTCGTATGGAGGTCGGTACGGCCGACAAGCCGGCGACACTGTATTTATCGTCAGTTGATTTGGTACCAATGGGGAGCTGGGTGGTAGTCGCAGACCAACACTCCGAAGGCCCGGCGACAACAACTCGCGCTCGGTAAGAGCTGCTTAAAACGTTAAGTCCCGGAATCGATCGATTCCGGGACTTAAGCGATTTGGCTGTCTATTAGCGCTTGTCGTCCTAAGGTTTCTGGGCTTTACGTTGCTCGAGCTTGGCTCTGCGTTCGGTCATTTTCTCGCGAATCTCATCTGCTTCCGCCTGGGTAATTTCACCAGACTCAACGCGTGCGGCTAAACGCTCTTGCATCTCAGCTTTACGAGCTTTCATCTCAGCCTTTGAAGGTTTCTGGGCTTTGCGCGCGTCGATATCTTGCTGTGATGGCTTGGCGGCTGCAGAAAAGTCAACCGAAGCGTCGCCTTCTGAGTCATTCCATGTGGCGGCGGCAATCGCTACTGAACTTCCGGCAATAAGCGCTCCGCACAAAATAACGGGTGCCACCCATTTGACTTTCGGCCCTTGAATCATTGTCAAACTCCCTGGTTTGGTTTGTGTTCGGGGAACAACATCTCCAATGAATCTGAACTAAAGCTGAGAGCTTTATGAGATTTGCATAAGAAGCCTCAGGCTAAAAGTGTAAGGACAAAGCACTTACCCACTGCGTTTAAAGGCCGATTCAATAGAAAAAGCCAAATTCCTATTAATTCAAACAGCAGAAATTTGGGCGCGAACTTGACCCGCATCCACGAACGCTTCGTAATCGATCAGCATTCCGTCGCGTAGCCTGAAGACGCTAAGAACGCGCTGCGGAAAGACCGGATTACCATTCGATGAGGTCCCCATCGGCTGATTAGGCTGACCCGTCCATTTCCAGATCCCAAAAGCGGCGTCTGCTGTCGCAGTAATACTTTCAATTTCGATCTCGACGCCGGGAATATTTTCGCAAAAGCCAGTGGCATGAGCGTGAAGGGCAGAAGGTCCACGCATTCCTGTTGCATGATCCAACATTTCCTCAGCCACGAAGCTCGGGATAAGTTCAAATCTTCTGTTGCCGAGCACCTCTCCTAAATAAGTTGCCATTACTTCCGTTGAACGTTCGATGCTCATGTCATCCCCCTGAAGAGCGATTGTGAATTGTGGGACCTTAGCCCGGAAGTAGTTAGAGGATTTCCAGCGTCAGCTCACAAGCGTAAGGACCCCTACGACAAGACCAAGCGCCCGTCGCCAGGGATTGACACCTCGAAATAGCTCGTCGGCGGACCATGTCAACCAACAAATTTTGCCGATGACAACAACAGCTAAGGAGTCAGACCAAATCCAAGCTGCGCCAAGAGCTACAAGGCATAGCACCAAAAGAATATTGGGTTGCTGCGCTACGACGATTTTCCCCGACGAGCGGTCCTCAAACCACCATTTGAGAGATAAGGGCGTTAATAGTTTTGCAGACACCTTCAGATTTTATGAGCAGTCATTCTCAGAACCCCAGATAATTGCCCTTCGCTGCAACGACTACTTCAGTTGCCTCTTGCCTCTGCGATAACAGCGTCGACCATACCTTCGGTATCAAAGGCAGGTTCCCACCCCCACTCTTGGCGCGCAGCGCTGTCATCGATACGAACCGACCCCGCTGCAGCCCCCTCCGGAGGAGCGAAGGCTATTTCTGCGCCCGGAATTCGAGCGCGGACAACGTCAGCTAGCTCACCCGCGTTTGGGGTTGGCTGAATCCCATCCACTAGGTAGTTAATAGACTCGATGCTCTCAAGGGGCGCCTCCGATAATTCGATAGCTGCGCGGGCAGCGTCTTGATAGTGCAAAATTGCAACAACAGCTTCTGGGGGCACCCAAACCTCGAACGGTTCACCCAATGCTGGTTTCTCGATGATCCAGCTGGTGTACTGCGCCACGCTCCAAGTGGTTACACCCGGTCCGACAATCGATGGATATCGCAAGCCTCGAAAATCAAGACCGTATTTGTGGCGGTAATAAGCTCCAAGATTTTCACCCAATACCTTCGAAACTCCATACACCGAGTGCGGTCGCTGCAATGTCATGTCGTTAATGGTTCCTCCGCCGGTATCTCGACCGTAGGTGCCGATCGAACTGGCAAAGATCATTTGTCTAGTTCCTGCAGTGCGTGCTGCTTCAATAGTTTCGATGAATCCGGCGGCATTCGCTTGGAGTAAGGCTTGAGGGTCTTCCTCCCCCGGAGCAGTGAGAATGGCCCCAAAATGAAACAGCCTCTCGGGCGCGACCTTCGCAAGTAAGGCTGAAGCGCTCCCTGGTACGGACAAATCAAACTGATGAAGTTGGACCTGATCTGCAATACCCTCTAGGCGCCCAAGATTCCCCGAGCGGTGAGCGACGTGGACATCCTCACCTTGCCCCACAAGCATTCGAGCTATCTCAGCTCCTATGAAGCCGGTACCCCCGGTAATCAAAGTAGTCATAGCTCCACAATTACACGAAGCGCCAAATGATGCTGACCGAGAGTAGATTTCTGTTATGCCAAAAGCGGAAAACGACAAGTTAGTTTCGGCACGCCGACACCGAGTTACAAGTCGGTGGAACCTTGACGACGAAATCGTGTTGATCCGTTCAGGGTCCGTGCTACCAATGGCGGGTAGCGACATGGAACATTCGTTTCACCCGCACCCAGACTTTGCTTACCTCACCGGACGAGGCATCCCAGACGCAGTTCTGGTCTATGACGCCAAAGAAAAGCATTGGGAGTTATTTGGCCCGCGATCGAGTGTCGATGACCAGGTATGGCATCAACCCGCCGACCCAATCGGGCTACCGCTTGAAGAACTAGAGGGCTGGCTTAAAGCTCGAGAAGGGCGACAAATCATCGAGGCGAATACAAATACAGAAGTTCAAAATGGGATAGGCGAAGAGCGAATACGTAAAGACGAAATGGAGCTCGCTGCTTTGCGGTCAGCAGCAGCAACAAGCAAAGCCGGTTTCGATTGGGTGTACAACACAGCATCGGCAGGAATGACAGAACGCGAAGTTCAAGTTGGCATGGAAGCAGAATTCTTTCGTGCTGGTGCGGTCAGGACTGCCTACCCCAGCATTGTGGCGAGTGGACCAAATGGTGCCTTTCTCCATTACTTTTATGGCCAAGACGACAGTCTCAACCCCGCGACCCGAGTCATCGAATCGGGCGAGCTTCTTCTCATCGACGCGGGAGGAGAGTTCTCGGGCTACGCCAGTGATGTCACGCGTACGATGGTGGTCGGCGCAGAACCCTCAGATGTCCAAACTTTCCTATGGAAAGTAGTTTTAAGTGCACAGGAATTAGCAATTGACCGCTGTCGGCCAGGCCAAGAGTGGCGTGAGATTCACCTGGATTCCGCCCGCGTGATCGGCTCAGGTTTATTAGAACTCGGATTGTTACGCGGTGAAGTCGATGAGTTAGTTGCTTCAGGGGCAGTGGCGTTGTTTTATCCCCATGGTTTAGGTCACCTCATTGGCCTCACCGTCCATGACGCAGGGGGATATCCCACCGGACGCGAACCAAGCTCCCACCCCCAGTCAAGATATCTTCGGACTGATCGACCCCTCGAAGCAGGAATGATTACCAGCGTTGAACCAGGGGTGTACTTCATAGATGCGCTGCTCGGGGACCCTGCACTGCGAAATCAATTCATAGACGAGGTTGTTTGGTCAGAAGTGGATGCGTTACGAGGATTCGGGGGAATCCGCATTGAAGATGATGTTCATATCACCAACGCAGAGCCTGAAGTTTTAAGCGGAGACATCGCTAAACCACTGCGCATCGGTTAAAAACACAGACCCTCTAAATAATTGGTGCGAGACTCAAACCATGTCGACTCAGACCTATGACGCAGTAATAATTGGCTCAGGCGTAATTGGTTCCTCGATCACATACGAATTAGGGCGACGAGGCCTACGCACGCTTACCGTAGATCGCAAAGGCGGAGCTGGCTTAGGTTCGACCAGCTACTCCTCAGCGATTGTGAGATTTACCTACTCGACTTACCCAGGCGTCGCTATGTCTTATGAGGGACTGAGGTATTGGCAAAACTGGGGAGACCATCTAAACGCAGTTCCTAATGACGACCTAGCCAAGTTCCATCAATGTGGAATGGCAACCCTAAAAACAGAGGGCGGGCACCATCTCAAAGTGTTGCCACATTTCGATGCCATAGGAATCCCTTATGAACACTGGGATATAGATGACTTCCGGGTCCACTTGCCAGAACTGGACTTGAGCACCTTCGGTCCGCCTAAACGTCCAGACGATGAAAGCTTCTGGAACGATCCGACCGAACAGTTAGAGGGAGCGGTCTTCACTCCAGAAGCTGGATACATAAGTGACCCGCAGTTAGCGGCACAGAACTTGTTCACGGCGGCGACGGCATTGGGTTGCGAGTTTCTGTTCAAGGCCGAAGTTATGTCAATTACTCGTAACGGAGACCGAATCGCCGGGTTGCAATTGGCCGACGGTAGGACCATTTCGACGCCTGTCGTGGTTAATGCTGCAGGGCCCCACAGTCGAATGATCAACGAAATGGCAGGGGCCTTAGCAGATATGTCCATAGGAACCCGTCCGTTGCGTCAGGAAGTACATCATGTTTCCTCGCCCCCCGAACTTGATTTCGAGCATCGAGGCTTCAGCATCGCAGACGATGACAACGGCATTTACATTCGCCCTGATCTTGGCAACAACATCCTTGTTGGCAGCACAGAACCAGAGTGTGATCCGCTCCACTGGGTTGACCCCGATTATCAGGGAGAAATTGATATTGGCCAGTGGGAAGCGCAGGTCCTGCGCTTGAATCGCCGGCTGCCTTCAGTAGGCGTTCCGCACCAAAAACGTGGCGTAGTAGGGGTCTATGACGTGGCTGATGATTGGATCCCCATATACGACCGCACATGTGTCGATGGTTTCTATGTCGCTATCGGCACTAGCGGCAATCAATTTAAGAACGCAGGCATAGCTGGGTATTGCATGTCAGAGCTCATTAAAGCTGTCGAGAACGGCCAAGATCACGATTCGGATCCGATTTCGGTGACGGGTCCTCATACTTCGCTACCTATCGACATGGGTAATTTCCGCCGGACGCGAACCATCAACCCTGATTCATCAATGTCAGTGCACGGCTAACAACGCGATCATGGCCCTATCGCCAAGCGAAGACGGGTTGTTCAAGTTCGTCAACCCGGACATCATCACCGTCAAACGCCACGGCACGAAATTGGTACAGAACAGCTCCAGTGGGAGCATGAATCAGATCACCACCAATTGGAAGCTGTACCACTGGGCGCTCGCTTTCAGGAATCGAAACAAAACGTGGGGAATCAGGTCTAGTGAGCTCACGAATAGATATTCGATGGATTGACGCCACCTCGTTGGGATTTGCTATGGGTTCAATTTCTCCACCCAACCAAAACACGAAAGGGCTAATCACGTAGCCAGAACGAGTCGGATAATCATCTAAACGTCCTAAAAGGTCGTTAGTAGATAGACGCAGTCCTACCTCTTCCTCGGCTTCGCGGACAGCCGCCTGAAAAGCCGATTCTCCCGAATCGACTCGCCCTCCAGGTAGCGCCCATTGCCCAGGGTGATCTTTCAGCTTCGAAGTTCTGCGAGTCAAAAGAACTGCTGCGCCGCCCGCGGTTCCCTCAACGGTTCCAGACAAATCATTATCGCTCGCCAAGCCGGGAATATCAGCTAGTAACTGTTTCCGGTCGGCAGCCGTAGCGGTTTCTGATAGGGGATCTGCGCCGTGAAGGATCGCATCGCTATCAAGAACAATTACGCACACCGCCGCTTGGGTCAGACCCTTATCTGCGTGCTCACGTAACCGATGTTGTTGCAGGTTGCCGGATAAGCGATCACGCAACGAAGAGTCGAACCTAACTTCGTTGCTCATATGACCCATTTCTAACCTTACTTGCGCCCATTGCTGCAGCAGACTTTGGAGCTTGCACCCAGATATGAGCTTTTCTTGAACTCCGGCAAACACTAGTCGTTTGGCAATCCACCAACCCGGAGTCGCGAAGTAGGGGCGACACGCTGCAATGCTTGCGGTGTGGTCGCTACGATTTATGTAAGCCATGGCATAAGGACACGTGAGATTATGAAAGTTGAGCATCTCGATGGGGTCACCTTCGGTTCGGTGGTCACCGAAATCGACCTTGAAACTCTCAACAACGAAGAGTGGGATGAGCTCTATGAGCTTTGGATAGAACGAGCACTGCTTATTTTCCCAGAAGCGTTTTTGAGTCCTGAAGGCCAAGACGAGTTTGCGAAGAGGTTCGGTGATCTCGAATTCCCGCGAGCAGCTCTTTCTAACATCGGCAAAGATGGCAAAGTTCACCATCAAGATGATGATGAAGTGGTGAAGTCGTTGCGCGGGAACGAAGGGTGGCACCATGACAGCACATACATGCCGGTGCAAGCCAAGGGTGCTGTTTTCACCGCGGAAATTGTGCCTTCAAGTGGTGCAGCAACTGGATGGGCAGACATGAGGGCTGCGTACGACGAACTTGACCCTGAAATTCGCGACCGGATTTCGAACCTCAACGCGTATCACTCTTTGTATTACAGCCAAGGCCGAGCTGGAAACTTGCCCGATAAACAAAACGACGATGGCACCTACAACTTGTACGGCTATCACGACATGGAAGTCTCGTTACGTCCGCTGGTGAAGGTTCACCCAGTTACCGGACGCCCGAATCTGTTGATTGGGCGTCACGCTCACGACATCGTGGGAATGGGTCAAGAGGAATCCACGAAACTTCTGGATGACTTAAATGACTGGGCCTGCCAAGCCCCTCGGACTTACCATCATCAGTGGACCGTAGGAGATGCCGTTGTGTGGGATAACCGAAGGCTTCAGCATCGAGGCACACCGTTTGACATGACCGAACCGCGCCGCATGTGGCACACGAGAATTGCGGGAGAGCCCTCCTCGGAATTAGCGATCAACCATCAAGATGATGCAATTCCTTCTGACCTCGTTGAACGACACCCCACAGGCACATGGGCCTGTTAGACCAAATTCGCGCCGACCTCACTGCGGCAATGAGATCCCAAGATAAGTTGGTGATCTCTACCTTGAGGTCTGTTGTGGCAGCTGTGCAAGAAGCGGAGGTGGCTGGGGCTTCAGCCACCACGTTGGACGATGAACAAGTACAGAAAGTCGTTGCGGCTCAAGCGAAGCGCCGAGTTGAAGCCGCCGAAGCTTTCGACCAGGGTGGCCGAACTGAAAAAGCTGCCGACGAGCGCGCAGAATTGAAAATCCTTGAGTCATACTTGCCAGAGCAGCTAGATCAAGATGCGTTAACCGAAATTATTGAGCGAATACTCTCTGAGGGTGGCTTCTCAACAATGGCCGACATGGGTCAAGCAATGAAAGCCATTAATGCCGAAGTAGCGGGCAAGGCAGAGGGGCGACTCATAGCGGAACTAGTCAAATCTCGACTCTCGTGAATCCACCACCACGCCAGATCGCGTTGATCGGATTTCTGCAAGCACAGAACTGCACCACAATTCCTGCTGCGTGGCGCCACCCCGAAGCTCGACACGACGTGACCGATGCTGGTTTCTACCAGCACATAGCGAAGGTCCTAGAACGAGGGTTGTTTGACCTGGGTTTCTTCGACGACCGTTTGGCAATGCCAGACATGTACGGAGGAGACCACCGGCACACCGTCGAACACGGTATTCGGTGCGTGAAGTTGGACGCAGTGACTGTGCTTACCACAATGGGCATGGCGACTGACAAGCTGGGATTAGGGGCTACCTACTCAACCACCTATTTTCCTCCATTTCATATAGCTCGAGTGTTCGCAACGCTTGACCATATGACAGGGGGAAGAGCGGCCTGGAACGTAGTCACCTCCGTCAACGATAACGAAGCGCGGAATATGGGTTTGCCCCAAGCCCCCGCTCATGACGTTCGCTACGACCAGGCTGACGAATTTATGGAAGTCGTGCATGGACACTGGGACACCTGGGAAGCAGACGCCGTTGTTGCGGACCGAGAAACAGGCGTGTACGCCATCGGAGACAAGGTTCATCGCTTGGACCACGACGGGGATCACTACAGCTCTCGAGGCCCATTTACGGTACCGCGAACTCCTCAAGGTCACCCAGTCGTCATCCAGGCAGGCCAAAGCGGTCGCGGGATTGAGTTCGCGGCCAGGTGGGGCGAACTGCTATTCATGTCTAATCCCAACCTCTCACGTGCAAGGGAGAACTACGCGAAGGTAAAAGCAGCCGTAGAAACGGCAGGTCGTGACCCACACGGAGTGAAAATAGCGAACCTCACATTCCCTGTGGTCGGGCGAACCATGGCAGAAGCGGAAGACAAACGAGCGGCTTACGATCAATTACCTAATCTTATTGATGACCTCTCTTTGCTTTCAGAGGGTCTGAATTTCGACTTTTCAGGAAAGGAACTCGACGAACCACTGTCATCAGAAGATGTAGCCGCCATGACGGGAATCCAAGGAATCCGAAATCAGGTCATAGAGGTCACGGGAAACGACACACCCACACTTAGGGATTTCGTGGATGTATCGGGTCGAGGTCGACTGGCCCATCCTGTTGTGGGGGGGCCAACCGAGTTAGCTGATTATTTTGAAGAATGGTTCACTACTCCCGCCTGTGACGGTTTCGTCATTGCGGGCACTCACATGCCTGGTGCTTTCGAAGATTTTGTCGAGCTTGTCGTTCCGGAACTTCAACGGCGAGGACTTTTCCGAACGAAATATGCTGGGAATACGTTGAGAGATCATCTGGGATTGTCCCAACCGATACCAGGAGCTTGGCGTCGCTAATTTGCTTTAGTAGATGCCTTGAACGCGTCGACAATTTCACTACCTTGTGCTGTCCACACCCCTTGCAGTTTCGCAATAGACGACAGTGCTCGGTCGAGGGCTCCAATGCGGAACGGTTGCCCTGTAAGCCAAGGTCGAAGGGT
Organism: Candidatus Neomicrothrix sp. UBA814; assembly: GCA_002296525.1. Lineage (GTDB taxonomy): Bacteria > Actinomycetota > Acidimicrobiia > Acidimicrobiales > Poriferisodalaceae > UBA6944. Next base: position 138,824 of record DBIA01000027.1, read on the forward strand.
GAGCATCAGGTGACGAGCTGATGTTTGTCCGTCAGCGTTTAAGCGATGCGCAGCAGAAATAAGCATTTTTTCCCAACTGCTGAGATTTGCCCGACGTCTCCATAAGACAAATTCATCGTCGACTTCTAAGAAAAGAGGCAAAGAAAACAGCGCACCGGATGGGGTAGTCATTTGGTAAGGCTGCTCATCGTTAGGCCAATCACACACGTAATGCACCCCGGCGGCGGCCAACAAGGCAGGTGTTCGACTCGACTCGACTCCTTCTGGGGAAAACCACCCTCGCGGACGCTGACCGGAGACGTGTTCCAAATAGCTCAATGATTCGTCAATTATTTCGGCTTCGGCCTCCTCAGTCATTTTCGAAGTGATGAGCCTGCTTGCCGATACTCCGTGACCGATGAGTTCACAGGAGCGACTTTGTAAATGCTCAATGAGCCACGGGTAGTGCATTGCAGTCAGCTTGTCGACTGCAACTGTTGCGGGAACCTTGTGTTGTTCCAAAGTGTCGAGTATCCGAAAAATTCCGACGCGGTGCCCGTATTCCCGGTGGGTCAATTGGAGATAGTCAGGAGCTGGGAGTTTGAACAAACCACCGCTTGGGTTGCGCAAACTGTACGTATCAGAAGGGGGCTCCCATTCGTAATGTTCAAGTAACACCAGAGCCCCTAGCGCAAGAGGGTCTCCTGTGGGCCAACTCAGGTCGCTTCTTTGAGGAAGAGGTGAATACTCATAGTGAGGGTGGTCCATGCCCAATGAGCGATTAGCGGGCATGTGGCACCTCGTTTATCGATGCCGCATGTTCGACGAACTGGTCGTAGTAGTGATCTAGGAAATAGTCAGCGATCTCCGATGCTGTTGTTTGCCAAACAAGATCGTGTCCTAGCAAGTAATCCAAGATTTCTTCTAAGCCATCAATTCGGTGCGGCATACCCATTAGATAAGGATGAAGTGCTAAAGCCATCACCCTTCCCGAAACAGCTCCCTCTTCGTAGAGCGTGTCGAACTGTGCTTTTACCATGGCCACAAAGTCATCGGTGTCGTAATGATGTAGGAACACAGGAACATCGTTTAGCTCAATGCTGTAGGGAACTGAAACTAGGCGGCCTTTCTCTACGTGGATAGGAATTGGTTGGTCATCGTGAAGCCAGTCGGCGTGGTAGGTAAGACCTGCATCTGCCATCAGGTCCGGAGTGCGAATCGTATTGCTGACGGCTGGTCCCAACATGCCGCGAAGTTGTTGACCGGTGTGCCGTCGAAGCGTTTCGACGCAGTCAACATAAAATTCTCGTTCCTCTTCTTCGCTTAGGGATGACAAATACCTCGTGTTATAAATGCCGTGGCTCATGATTTCCCAACCGCGATCAGCCATCGCCTTGCCAATATCTGGGTAGTGTTCAAAAACTGCCAGGTTGGTGGAAGCGGTGCAGGTTACGTCATATCGGTCAAGCGCTTCCAACATGCGCCAGAAGCCAATTCGGTTGCCGTAGTCACGATGTGCGTAGCCCTGGACGTCTGGATGTGGTGATCGAGGCCACGGATTTCTTTCCGGATCTCTAGGAGGTAAATATTCGTAATGCTCAACATTTGGAGCTACCCACAGAGCGACTCTGGCCCCGTTTGGCCAGGAGATACGTGGACGATCCGCCATTGGCAGGTACTCAACGCGATGTGGAGGTAAAGCCATATCAGCACCGTAGTCAGAAAGGTTGATCAAGTGGGGCTATCGTCAGAGACAATAAACCGCAGTTTGAGTGGGGGATTGATGCTCAGCGAATACAGAGTTTTGGATCTGACAGACGAGCGCGGCCATCTAGCAGCGTTCATCCTTGCCCAAATGGGGGCAGAGGTCATAGCGATCGAACCGCCAGCGGGGTCCAGCGCCCGCCAACTAGGCCCCTTCGCTGATGATGTGGATGACGGTGAACACTCGCTGCACCACTGGGCATATAACAGGGGTAAAAAAAGCGTCGTATTGGATTTAGCTACTGAGGGTGGCCTCAACAGCCTCAAAGAGTTAATCCGCAGTGCTGACATTTTGTTCGAATCCTTTGACCATGGGGTCATGGAATCTATGGGGCTAGGACGTGAGCAAATCGCTGAACTCAACTCGCATCTGATCAACGTGTCCATAACTCCGTACGGAGTCGATGGACCCAAAGCTGCTTGGGCGCATAGCGATCTAACGATCCAAGCTGCCGCCGGCAACATGGTGTTAACAGGCGATGAAGACAGGGCACCTTTGAGAGCGGGCGGCACCATGCCCCAGGCGTTTGGCAACGCTGCCTCTGAGGCCGCCGGGGCTGCTCTGATTGCCTTATTCGAGCGTCAAACGACTTCTGGGCTTGGACAGCACATCGATATATCGGCCCAGCATTCAATGAACCAATGCACACAATCGATGTCTTTAGCCGCGCCATTGAACGCGTCGGTACCTACTCGTGTCGCGGGCGGCGCTTACCTGGGAAATACGCGCGTTCAACTTATGTGGCCGTGCCTAGACGGTTATGCATCGGTGAGTTTCTTGTTTGGTCCAGCGTTTTCTTACTTCACTCAAAACTTAATGAATTGGGTTCATGAAGAAGGGTTCTGCGACGAGGCAACCCGCGACAAAGACTGGCTTGACTACGCCATGATGCTCCTTGATGGTCGAGAGCCGGCAGAAGAATATGAGCGGGTAAAGGCAGTACTAGGTGATTTCTTCGCTACTAAAACGAAGGCTGAATTGCTCGAGGCCGCCATGAAAAGGCGTCTCTTGATTACGCCGATTACCACGACCGAAGAAGTAGTGAATAGTGAACAACTCGATTTTCGGGGGTACTGGGAAAGCGTCGAACATGAAGATGGGAAGGTTGTCGACTATCCCGGAGCTTTCGCCAAGTTTGATGCGACGCCCTTACAGCAGTTGAGTCCGCCGCCCAAGCTTGGACAACATACGGAAGAAGTATTAAACGCAGCGCAACGCTCTCCTTCGGTTGCAATTAAAGAACCTGTCGTTTCCAAAGACCTTCCGCTCAAAGGCATCAAAGTTCTGGACTTAATGTGGGCTATGGCAGGCCCAGCCGCCTCCCGAGTTTTGGCTGATTATGGGGCCGAAATCATTCGCGTAGAGTCCGCAAACAAAATTGATGCAGTCCGGACATTAGAGCCCTTCCCCGGCGGCGAAGCAGACCCAGATAAGTCCGGCATTTTCCACAATATGAACGCTGGGAAACGAGGTCTAGCGTTAGATCTTTCCAAGTCGGAAGCAATCGATGTGGTTTGGGACCTTATTGACTGGGCCGATGTTATTCTCGAGTCCTTTTCCCCCAAAGCCATGACGTCTTGGGGTCTTGATTACGCCCAAGTAGCGAAAAGAAAGCCAGAAGTGATCATGGCATCGAGTTGTCTCATGGGGCAGACCGGACCATTGGCAATGCTGGCAGGGTTCGGAACAATGGCCGCAGCAATTTCGGGTTTCTTCTATCCAGTTGGTTGGACAGATCGAGCGCCGTGTGGGCCTTTCAGCGCGTACACCGACTACACATCCCCCCGATGGCTCGTCGCATCGGTAATGGGCGCTTTGGAACATAAAAGGCGCACGGGTCAGGGACAGTACATTGATCTCTCCCAAGCAGAGTCGGCTCTGCATTTAATGTCACCGGCACTCCTCGAATACTCCATCAATGGAAACATTTGGGAAAGGAATGGGAATAGGGACCGGGTGTTCGCCCCTCAAGGGGGATACCCCACCTCGGGTCAAGATAGTTGGATTGCGATTAGCTGCAAAGAAGATCAACAGTGGGCACAGTTAGCTAAAGAAATGAACCGGAGTGACTTAGCGGACCTTCCAGTAGCTGAACGTCATAACCGGCATGACGAACTCGATGAACTGATCTCCTCCTGGACCGCCGAAATCGATGGCGTCGAACTGATGAACCGACTTCAGTCGATAGGAGTCCCTGCTCACATAGTTCAAAATTCGCCGGAACTAAGCGTTGACCCTCAGATGACCCATCGAGGTTTATTTGAGGAAGTTATCCACGCGACTCACGAACCCTTCTTTGTCGACGGAACCCGATTCCATATGTCTCGAACCCCTGCTCAAGTAACCCATTCGGGTCCAACGTTTGGTGAGCACACATTCGAGATACTCACCGAATGTCTTGGCTACGACGCCGACCGAATAGCTGAACTTGCGGTAGCTGAGTTACTCGAATAGGTAGCGCGGACTGAATTCGAAAACCTCCCAACAGGTATAGATCCTTACCAAGTGTCAACCATTGGACGTTTCTTCCCTTGCCGGGCGGCAGGCTCTGGAGCGGACTTCAAAGCCATGGAAATCCACGTGCGTGTTTCGGCTGGATCGATAACATCATCCAATTCGAAGAATGTGGCCGTGCTAACCGCCTTGCCGTTTTCGTATAGCTTCGCCACCATCTCTTCGTAGTAGGCGATTCGTTCCTCGGGGTCTTCTATGGCCTCAAGTTCCTTGCGGTAACCGAGTTTCACAAACCCTTCAAGACCCATTCCTCCGAATTCACCTGTGGGCCACGAAACACAAAATACAGGTGCTTTGAAGCTTCCCCCGGCCATTGCTTGGGCTCCGAGACCGTAGCCCTTACGCAGTACCACTGTCATGAATGGCACAGTCACGCTGGCAGAGGTCACGAACATTCTGCCGGCATGGCGAACCGTGGCCTCATACTCAGCTTGAGGGCCGACCATGATTCCGGGGGTGTCGCACAAAAAGACAAGCGGTATGTCGTGGGCGTCGCAGAGCTGCATAAATCTGCTGCCCTTATCTCCAACATCGGCGTCAATCGCCCCACCCAAATGGTGGTTGTTGTTGGCAATTATTCCAATTGGGTGGCCTTCGACGCGTGCGAGAGCTGTTACGCATCCAGGCCCCCACCCTTTTCTAAGTTCTAACACTGAGCCGACATCGCACATAGTCTCGATTACCTCGCGCACGTCGTAAGCACGAAGGCGATTCTCGGGAACAACATGCCTCAACAATCGTTGATCTGGCGCTTCCCAATCTTCAATCGGCCCCTGGAAGTACGACAGGTATTTCTTAGCTGTCTCCATCGCTTCTTCTTCATCTTTGACCAAAATGTCGATCACGCCATTTGGATATTGGACATCGACGGGACCAACTTCTTCTGGACGAAAGACGCCGAGACCTCCGCCCTCGATCATTGCTGGACCACCGATACCAATATTTGAGCCCTCAGTGGCAATGATTACATCGCAGCAGCCAAGTAATACAGCGTTCCCGGCAAAGCAGCGCCCATTTGTTACCCCTACTAGCGGAACTAACCCGGAGAGTTTTGCAAAGAAAGTGAAAGCCCAGCAGTCCAGTCCGGCACCGCCCATTGAGTCGGTGTCACCCGGTCGCCCGCCCCCGCCTTCAGCAAGCAGCACCGTGGGTAGTCGGTTGTGCTCAGCAATTTCGAAAAGTCGGTCCTTCTTACGATGATTTTGTAGTCCCTGAGTTCCCGCCAAAACCATGTAGTCATAGGACATCACCATTGTTTGGGCAGTGGCTTCATCGAATAAGTCGCCATTTACGCTGCCGATCCCGGCAACCATTCCGTCACCTTGTGTGTTGTCGATAAGGTCATCGAGGCTTCTTCGCCTTCTTTGCGCTGCGACCATTAGTGGCCCGTACTCGACGAAGGTGCCTTCATCCACCAGCGTCGACAGGTTCTCTCTTGCGGTGCGATGGCCTCGCCCGTGCCGCTTCTCCACTGCGGCGGGTTTAGCTTCGTCTGTGCCCCTGTAGTGGCGGTCGAAAACCTCCTGCAAATCGGGTCTGATGAAATCAAGGTCGATCTGCGAGTCAGTTTCGCGGGCCTTTATTTCCAGGTCGGCTTCCTCTATGTACAGCAATGAGTGGCCCTCATAGACGGTGTCGCCTTGAGTTACGCCGAGAGAATGAACAATTCCAGTCACTGTGGAAACGATGACGTGCTCCATTTTCATCGCTTCCATCACCACAACAGGCTGGCCTTCAGCTACTTCGTCGCCCATGGCTACGTCAATAGAGATAATTGTTCCCTGTAGAGGAGCCTCGACCGCTTGTGTGCCATCCACGCCAGATGCGTCCCCATGTAGGTCGCTACCAGCTGCCGTTGAAATCTCCCTGCCGTCAATGTCGCCGTGCTGGAGAACAGCCAGCGGGTCATTGCTCACTTGCGCGCCAGCTAGAGAGGTAGCGGCCTCAGCCGCTCGCGCTTCGGGTGTGCTCTTTAACGAGATATGTTTTGCCGCCTCAGCAAGTTCCGAAGCGAAGTTGCTAATAAAGCGGGTCGTGACCTGATTGGACAGTACCTCTGGCCGCTCGAGCAAAGCGAGCAAGTATGTGATGTTGGTAGGAACCCCTTCGACGCGAAATTCGCTTAGCGCACGTCTTGCTCTCCGAACAGCATCCTCAAAGTTACTGGTCGGGGAGTAACCGATCACCTTCGCAATCAACGAATCGAAACTGGGGTTCGTCGAATAGCCCTGGTACCCGTAAGAGTCGACTCTGATCCCTGGCCCACTCGGCGGTTCGTAAGCTGACATTGTCCCGCCACCGGGTCGTGCGAGGCCTGCGTCCGTCATCGTTTCGGTATTTACTCGGCATTGAATTGCGAACCCGCGAGCAGGCGGTAGGTCTTCCTGTCGAAGATTTAAATCGGTGAGAGAAGCCCCTCCTGCTATCGCCAATTGACTGCGAACCAAATCGATCCCCGTTACCTCCTCGGTAACGGTGTGTTCTACTTGAAGCCGCGCATTCGTCTCAATAAAAGCGACGGTAGAAGGATCACCTGCATCGACTAGAAACTCCCAAGTTCCAAGACTTCGGTAACCAACCTCGGATGCCATCTTGGTAGCTGCATCGGTCAGCAAGGCGCGAAGAGAGGTATCGATAGAAGGAGAAGGGGCGATCTCTATAATTTTTTGGTTTTGTCGCTGAAGCGTGCATTCTCGCTCGCCTACGTGAGTGATGTTGGCGCCATCTCCGATGATCTGCACTTCTATATGGCGAGCATTTTCTATTAGCCGTTCTGCATAGACATCGCCAACGCCGAAAGCTGACAGTGCCTCGCTTTGGCATCGCTCAAAAATTGCTGCAACGTCATCACCAAGACGAACTTCGCGCATGCCCCGACCGCCGCCACCGGCGGTTGCCTTAATCATGATCGCTTTATGTTCTTCTAGGAATGCTTCCACGTCCGCCACGCTGGTTGAACCGGCTGTAGCTGGAACCAGTGGAACTTCTAGTCGCGCTGCCAGTTCTCTAGCCGCAACTTTGTTGCCGAATAACGCCAATTGGCTTGCTGAAGGACCAACGAAAGTTAGTCCTGCGTTCTCCAGAGCATCAGCAAAGTCGGCGTTCTCAGCAAGGAAGCCGTAGCCGGGATGTATCGCATCGCATCCAGTAGCGATCGCAGCATCGACAATGTGCTCGATGTCCAGGTAAGCGGATACCCCTGACCCTTCCAGTGCATGGGATTCTGAAGTCATTTCCCTGTGTAACGAAGAATGGTCATCGGTGCTGTAAATCGCCACGCTCGAAATGCCGAGTTCCTCAGCGGCTCGAGCTATTCGTATCGCGATCTCGCCGCGATTGGCGATGAGTAGCTTTTCTACAGGCATCTAATCCCTCTCAAGAGATGGTTTTCTATGCCCGTTCTACAACATCTGAGCCATGTCGTTCTTGCTCACGTCTCAGGAAGTCTTGGAAGAATCACAGCTACCTGTCGAACCAGTGCAACTTCTCTTCCATGGGTGTCGATGAACACTGCGTCAGTCGTCGACCATGGTTTTCCTTTTTTCACTTCGACCGCACCCCACTTGCCTGCCACGGTCACATCACCATCGGCTCTGAAAGTCTGTAAATGTTGCACCCGGCCAGACGCGTGGACACCCGCAGGCATCCGATACGAGTGCCTGATCAGTGGGGTCATTTGGCCTAGTAACCACGATGGATGGGTTAGAGGCTGATCTCCCTCGCTCCACATTGCATCGTCGTCATGGATCCTTTCTCGCATCCAAGTTCTCGCATCTTCTGCTCGAAGAGGCACCGACATCGGTGGGTAATCGAGATCTGTTGGGATCTCGTTCAGTCCCAGAAACGGTCGCTCCTCGGCCTCTGGAACAGCGACCCGATCGCGCGGTAATGAAAATTCATCTTTCCACGGTGCATCACCTAACCCGATGGTTCCTTGAATAGTGACTCTTCCATCAGCGGCGACTTTTTGGGTAATTAACCCAACATCAGAGTTCTGCGGTGAGGGCACAACCTCTGTGACGAGTTCGTCACCCGCGTAGACCGGTCGCGGTAATTGAAAGTCGCACCAGCCATGAGATAACCATGACTCGCCTACTGACTCGAGAATTGCTGGGGTCATCCACCCATAGGTGTGAATTCCCGCAACGATGCCCCCGGCGTATCCGTAACCGGTGGCGCTTTCGTCGTGAACAGGGTTGGCAGCTGATACCTCAGGAGGATCTGGAACGGCTATTTGGTTGCACGAGGCTGGAAGGACAGTCATGAAGCTGACTTTAGGTTGCGGTCGAATAAAGAGTGCAACAACTCCCAGTGTCGCTCTGACGCCGTTTTGTCGTATTTTGCGCGTTGGGGGAAAACAAAACCGTGGTGGACGCCGTCGATCCATTCGGCGTTGTAGTTCGTGCCGGCGTCATCGAGTGCGGTCACTAGGCGATCGAAATGGGGTCGATCCACCCAATCATCGAATTCCGCGGCCATTACTAAGACCTCGGCTGCGATGTCCTCCGCTCGTTTATGTGGGGAGTCCTCGGTATCGAGAGCCAACTTCACTCCATGGATAGACGCAGTTGCTTTGACTTTTTCTGGGTATTCCGCCGCGACCCATAAAGCAAATGGGCCGCTCATGCAGTACCCAGTTACTCCAACCGAATTCTCGTCGGCTGCGACTTCATTTGCGGCGTAGTTCAACAGGACAGCAGCGTCGCGAGCCACCATTGTGTTGCTGAGATTTGCCATAAGTTGCGCCATGTATCGAGCGCTGACTGGGTCTTCTCGATGCACAGTAAAAGATGGAACATCTCGGTAGTACAAGTTCGGGAGCATCACGTAATAGCCTGCCGCCGCGATGCGTCGGGCCATATCGTGAAGCTCCTCTCGTTTGCCAGGAGCATCCATCAAAAACAAAATCGTTGGGAGTAAATCATCGGACTGTGGTCGAACGATGAATGTGGACATATCACCCTCAGGCGTCTCAACTACTACGTGTTCTTCGATCATTGTCCGCCTTTTGACTCCCATCCCATCGTGCGAGCTGCGTAGAGGGTGTCGGTGTATTCCTCCATACGAGTTATCTGACCTTCCGCGCATGAATACACCCAGCAGTATTGATTGTCGTAGAGCTGCCCCATGGCCCTCGTAGTAGCGGTAAGTCTTTGCTGAACCGCAGCAGAGCCGTTATCGACGATCATGCTGCGGATCTCCAAATTGAATGGCTGAGATATATCGAATGTCTCTTTTATAGTTCGACCACCTAATTCTTCAGCTACGGCGTCTCTACCCTGTACGACCCCGTTTGTATCCGAACCGCCAGTTCCGACTTCTCCGGCTGTCGCCGGCAGCTGCCAGACAACGTCGTCGCTTAAACAAGACTTGATTTCTTCTCGGTCGCCGCGGGTTAAAGCGTTGTAGTAGCGCTCAATAAGCGCTCGCGTTTCTTCAGTGTTCATTCCTGTAGTCCATCATGTCCGACGTCTTCGTGCTTCACTGCCTACCATCAGGCCATGAAACAACTCGACTGGACCCCTGAATATTTCCTTTACGAAATGACACGACCTCATGTCGCGCAGATAACCATCAATCGCCCAGAAGTGAGAAATGCCATCAATACCCCAGCTCACAAGGAGTGGAGCGACCTACTTGACCACGCCGCTAGCGATGATGACGTGTGGATGGTCGTGGTAACTGGCATGGGCGACAAAGCCTTCTGCGCGGGACGAGACTTGAAATACCTCTCTCGGATTCAGCATGCATCGGAAGAAGAAAAGAGGGTCGACAACGACGTTATGGAAACGGTTGTCAAATTGATCGAACGATTCGACTATCCCAAGCCACTTATTGCCAAAGTAAACGGCGTAGCTCTAGGAGGTGGATTTGAGGTGGCGATGGCGTGCGACCTTGTCATCGCTGCAGAGCATGTCGAATTTGCGCTCCCAGAACCTAGAAGGGGTATTTACGCGGGTGGAGGTGGTGTGCATCGGCTTCCGAGACAAGTTCCTTTGAAGCTAGCGATGGAATATCTGCTCACTGGCAAATCAATGACCGCGACACGAGCGGTTGAGATTGGCATCATTAATCAGGTCGTACCATATTCGGAGCTGGACGAAGCCGTGGACGCCCTAATCGACCAAATTATGCTCGGCGCGCCGCTTTCCCTTCAAGCTACAAAGCAAGCGGCGATGAGGGGACTGGATCGACCGTTAGGTGAAGCGTTCTACGGCGACTATCCGGCGGTTCGAGCAATGATGGAAAGCGACGATGCTCGCGAAGGCCCGCTTGCTTTCGCGGAGAAACGCCCACCCGAATGGAAAGGTCGATAACGCTTACGACTTTTCCTCAGCATCTCTTGCGGATTGGCCAAGAACAATGACACCCAAAGCGACGAGAACCACTGCCATGCCCACGAACTGAAGAGCTACAACCTCCTCTCCGAGAAATACCCAGGCCATGACTGTTGCAGTAACTGGAATGGCAAGTGTCAGCGTCGAACCTAGCCAAGCAGGAATTCTGCTGAGCGACCAGTTCATCAACATGTGAGAAGTGAAACCCGGCCCTATTGATAAGACAACTAACCAGATCCAAGCATTGCCAGATGGCATATCGAAAACTTGGCCTGATGCCAAAGCAAACGGAGTCGCAAAAAGCGCGCAGATCAGAGCGGTCGCTCCGGTGTATTGCGACGACTCGATATGTCGGCTGCTGATTTTAGAGAACACAAAATATCCGGTCCACGCCGCCACTGTTGCTACGGACAGCAAGTCGCCTTTAGGGCTCCAACCCTGAACCCCCGTAGAGCCGAACATCACTATTGCGACACCGCACATGGCCAACAGCGCTAGCCCCCAGTGGTGCCGTTTAGGTTTTTCACCGAATAGCCGACCTGCGATCAGCAGCATAATAAGCGGTTGACACGAGCCAATTACTGTTGCGTTAGCAACCGTGGTTAAACGAAGCGCTGAGAAAAAAAGCATGATGTCCGCGCCCAAAGAGACTCCACCACGCCACGAAAACTTTAATGATTCTTTCCGAAGTGGGGTGCCTCGAAGCTTCAAGAACAACAAAACGATGAACGCGTAAATCCACATCCGCCAAAAAACAACTGCGAGTGCTCCGAGCTCAGTTATGCCCTTTGCGATTACGCCTGAAGCCGCCCAACCAACCATTGCGATAGCGGCAGCCGGTATACCTCTGCCTGAGTCGTTATGTCCTCTCACCCGAACATCAATTCCGTGACATATCTTGCCGTCCCCCTGCGCATCTGTTCAGGATGCCACCGAATGGACAGTGGCGTCATAGGAAAGTGGCCAACTACTGAATATCTGTCAATTTGGGGTGATTGCGGAAATGTTCCAATGCTTGTGGGTCATCGATCGCTTCGACATTCTTGACTGTTCTGCCATGAACGGCATCCCTGACGGCTAGCTCCACCAGTTTCCCGCTGCGAGTTCTCGGAATCGCGGGGACCTGAGCTACAACCGATGGCACATGTCGAGGAGATGCACCTTCCCGAACTTGAGTTCTGATCTTTTGAGTCAATTCATCGTCGAGCACTAGTCCGTCGCGTAGGCGAACGAAAAGAATCACTCGAGTATCTGACTGCCATTGTTGCCCAACAACGATGCTTTCGAGGACTTCGTCGATCGCATCAACCTGACGATAGATTTCGGCGGTGCCAATGCGAATCCCTCCTGGATTCAAGGTCGCGTCAGACCGGCCGGAAATAATCATTCCTCCCTGAGATGTCCATTCGGCAAAATCACCGTGATGCCAAACGCCCTCAAAGCGCCCGAAATACGCGTCGTGGTATTTGGCTCCGTCAGGGTCATCCCAAAATTCCAACGGCATCGACGGGAAGGAGTTGCAGCAAACAAGTTCTCCTTGTTCGCCGGCCTTTAGGCGGCTTCCAAAATCATCGAATACAGCGACGTCCAGGCCAAGTGCTGGGGCTTGAATTTCACCTTGGAATACCGGACTGGTGGGGTCCCCAATTACGAAGCACCCGCATATATCTGTTCCCCCTGAAAACGAGGCAAGGTGAATATCGGGCTTCACGGCATCGTACACCCAGTCGAATCCTTCGGGAGCCAAGGGCGAGCCGGTTGAAGTAATCGTCTCGATACTTGAAAGATCGTGGGTGTCGCGAGGCCTCAGTCCTTCCTTCATCGCTGCCTCAATGAATTTTGCGCTTACTCCAAACAAATTCGGCTGCAACTCGTCGGCAAGGTCAAAAAGTCGGGATGGTTTGGGGTGAAAAGGCGACCCGTCGTAAAGGATTAATGAGACCCCAGAAGCGAGACCTCCAACCAGCCAGTTCCACATCATCCATCCGGTGGTGGTGAAGTACATAAGCCGATCACCAGGTCCAAGGTCACAGTGCAACAGGTGTTCAGACCAATGTTTAAGCAACACTCCACCGGCCTTGTGAACAATGCATTTTGGTTTTCCTGTCGTCCCCGACGAATACAACACGTAGATCGGCTGATCGAAACTCAATCGGGTGAACTCAGGTTCGCGGGATTCAGTGTGTGCTAGCCAGTCATCAAGCCCTACAGAAAAAGGAACTTCCGCTTTTAGAGATTGATGGTCGTAGCTCACCATCACCACACGTTTGAGTGAGGGAAGTTGATTGGCGATCTGAGCAACCTTTGCAGTGACATCGTGACGGGTGCCGGCATAGGAGTAACTATCGGTCGCTACTAATACCTTTGGCTGAATCTGACCGAAACGGTCTAGAACTCCCGCAGAACCGAAGTCCGGACTTGTCGAAGAATAAATCGCGCCGAGACTGGCAGCGGCTAAAAAGAAAATGACCGCTTCAGGGCCGTTCGGCAACAACGTAGCTATGCGATCACCTTGTTGCACACCTTCCGATTTCAAAGCTTGTTGGACCCGAGCGACTGAAAGCCTCAACTCGTCGAAGGTTAATGAGCGCTCGACGACGTCCTCACCCCGATAGGCGATAGCAACCTCGTCACCGGATCTCCGCAAATAATTTTCAGCAAGATTGAATTTTGCATGTGGAAAGAAACGAGTTTCGGGACCACCTGCGCCGATATGGCTTATCTCTCCTAAATCGCCGATACCGGAAGCGAAATCCCATACGGATCTCCAGAATGTGAATTGGTTCTCAACCGACCAGCGATGCAAATCTCCGTAGGTGTTGTCCGCGAGGGGTAACCCTATTTGATCAGCGAAAGCCCAAAGGTTGGAACCCTCTCGGCGAGTTGAACTTGGTGTCCAAATAGGCTGCTTCACGGCTTCTCCGAGAGTGGTTGCTTGTTGCCTACGGTAGCCGTCAGAACCAATCAACCAGAAGTTGATCGCTTTAGCGGTGTAGGGTCCCCAATATGAGGGCAATATGTGATGACTTAGACGCTGAGACCGAGGCGCTGCACGAGGTAGTCGCGGGACTTACCGAGGACGAATGGCGTCTGCCGACTCCAGCCGACGGTTGGGATACCCATGAGACCATTATCCACTTAGGAATGGCAGATGTCGCAGCTAGTCTTGCGGTGCTGGACCCAACCGAGTTCGAGGAAACAAAGCAACAAATGCTTCGGGGTGAAGGAGACCTTCACACTTTTGGCGGTCTAGACGTACGAACTATGAGCGGATCTGACCTTTGGCAATGGTTCGCCGGCGAGAGATCTCGCATGACTGAAGCCTTCCGAGCTATAGGGCCTAAGGACCGCATACCGTGGTTTGGGCCCGACATGAGCGCGCTGTCTTTCGCTACCGCCCGACTAATGGAGACTTGGTCCCACAGTCACGACGTAGCGGATACTTTTGGTGCCGAATATCCGCAAACAGACCGGCTCCGACACGTAGCTCATATTGGGGTGACGACCCGTGGTTGGAGTTATGTCAATAGAGGACTGCAGCCGCCTGACAGTCCTGTACGAATTGAACTCACATCTCCGAGTGGCGAAGTCTGGACCTGGGGCCCTGAGGACTGCGAAGACCGAGTAGTCGCTGACTCCTACGAATTTTGTCTGGTTGTAACCCAGCGGCGTCGAGCGAGGGAAGCAGAGCTGGAAATCACGGGTGACCTCGCAGCGGAGTGGATGGAGATTGCACAAGCCTTCGCGGGACCACCAACTGATGCGCCCGAAGGGCGGGTTGGCGGATAGCGCCAACATTCTCATGCTAATTGTCGGTCTAACGGGCGGAATGGGAGTTGGTAAGTCAACAGTTGCTGGGCTCTTATCCGACTTGGGCGCCGAGGTGGTTGATGTCGATGCCCTCGGCCGTCAAATACTTGAACCTGGTGGCTTGGCTGTCTCATCAATAATTGATCGGTTTGGACCAACGGTGTCATCTGAGGATGGTGGCATCGATCGGACTGCTTTAGCCTCAATAGTTTTCGGTGACGGAGATCAGCTAAGCGCTCTGGAAGAGATCTCTCACCCAGCTATCAATGAGCTCCTAGACAAAGCTGTGGATGACCTCGAAAAACCTGATTCCATAGTCGTGTATGACATGGCAGTTCTTGTCGAGAGTCGCCTTGGGTATGAAACAAAACATCCCTATGAAGTGGTGGTCGTGGTCGAAGCCCCCATGCAAGAGCGTCTCGACCGTCTACAAGATCAACGCGGCATAAAACCTGAAGATGCGTTGGCCAGAATCGAATCACAGGCCTCTGATGAAGAGCGCCGAGCCGTGGCTCAGTTCATCATTGCAAACGGGGGTGACCTGGATGCTTTGGTTGACGCCACAGCTGAGTTGTGGGATGAACTTCAACAACTCTTAGCTTCCAAAATGCGTTGAAATGAAACGGCGATCCTACCCACCCAAACATCACATACTTAGACATCTGCGCCTGCGGCATCAGGTAGACGATGATGGCAATGTCAGTGCCACGATGCCAATTCTCCCAGATTTGCTTGACGCTGGGGGCTGGTTGCGTCTCGGCGCCGTTGCGACCTTGGTTGATTCAGTAGCAGGACACCATGGAGTTCTGCAGGTTGATCCAGACTGGGTTGCCACCCTAGAACTAGGAACGGTCATAAACAGGCGAGCCGAAGGCACCGAAGTAGTGGCCCATTGTCGGCCCCTGCGAATCGGACGAAACAATGTCGTCACCGAAACCACTATCGATGATGAGCATGGTGAGGTTGGTCGATCAATCTGCACCTACGCGCGCTTGCCAGCTCGAAGTGACAACCCCAGTGTGGGAACCGCGCGAGGTCAAGTAGTTGACTACGCCGAAGAGGAAGAGTCGCCGCGTCCGTCGCTTGATGACTACCTGCAAATCACGGTAGATCCGGATGAACCCATTATCGAGTTGCCGCATCATCCGCAGATTCATAATTCCTTCGGATCCATACAAGGTGGAGCAGTAGCCGTACTGGTTGACGCGATGGCCGCTCACATAGGAAAACTGACTTTTGACGCTCCCACCCGATGCGTCCAGGCAGAGGTTCATTACTTGGCGCAGGCTAAATCTGGTCCGTTTAGGGTGGAAGGCGAAGCGCTCAGAGTCGATGACCAATCCGTAACAAGCAGAATCAGGATTGTTGACAAAGGAAACGAAAATCGGTTACTCGACGTAGCGACGGCAACGGCGAAATTGATCGAATGAACGATTAGGAGCATTTATGGACCTTGGATTGAAGGACAAAGTCGTCTTAATTTCTGGCTCCTATCGCGGAACTGGCGCGGGCACAGCAAATGTCTTTGCCAGCGAAGGTGCAACAGTGGCGGTTCATGGCCACGAAGCAGGTCAGGCAGACGAAGTGGTGGAACAAATTGGAGCCAACGGCGGCAAAGCGACTGCGGTTCACGGCAGTCTGACTTCGTCAGAAGGCATTGAGTCCATAGTTTCCCAAATTGAAAAATCCTGTGGATCGATCGATGTTCTAGTCAACAACTATGGGACTCCGGGTAACACGTCTTGGAGTGATCCTGCAGAGCGCTGGCATGAAGCATGGGATATCAACGTCGTGAGCGGAGTTAGGTTGACCCAACGAGTACTCCCCGCGATGAGGGAACGAAGATGGGGCAGGGTGATCTTTTTGGGAACCGTCGGTACCGAACAACCAGGCCAAAACAACCCTGACTACTACGCCTCAAAAGCTGCGTTACCAGTTGTAGTGCGCAGCCTTGCTAAAGAACTCCGCGGCTCTGGAGTTACAGCGAACCTGGTTAGCCCAGGGATTATCGCTACCGCCGAGGTTCGTTCGGCTTTGGAAAAACGTGCAGGTCGACACGACATACGAGGGTGGGATGAAGTTCAGCGCTGGGCTTTGGAAAACTCCGCCCCTAACCTGACCGGGGGCATACCTGACCCCGAAGAAATTGGAAGGTACGTCGCCTTTATTGCAAGTGAAGCAGCCTGGCATATCACTGGCTCCGACTTAAAAGTCGATGGAGGAACAGTAGACGCGTAGTGGTTGGCATCATGCTCCAAGCTACGGTTCATGGTCATGAGTGCGCTCCCGGGGTTAGTGGCCTTCGACATTGATGGCACGCTGTTGCGTTCAGATGGATCACTCTCGAATCGGGTGCGTCAAGCGCTACAAGAAGTTAAAAGTCGAGGATGCATTGTTGTTCTTGCAACTGGCCGGCCCTGGATGCAAGTTGCTGCGCTCGCCGGCGAACTGGCTGTTGATTACAGCGTCTGTCTTAACGGAGCAACGGTGTTCCAATCCGATGGTTCGCTTTTTGCAATGAGCACCATTCCTGAAGAATTTAAACTAAAAGGAGCGGAGATAGCGCGGAATCACTTTCCAGGTATTGCTCTAGCTGCCGATATGGCCGACGGACGACATATATGGGACGAACATTTCATTCATGATTTCCCGCCTGATTTTGAGATCAACCCAACCAGAGTTGCGGACGCCCTCACTGCAATTGATGGTCCCGTGTTGACCTGGCTTCTTGACTGCAAAGAAGTTGACCCCAGAAAAGTTATTTCAGACCTTACGGGTCTTTTGCCCCCAGCGATAGAAGTTCGGCCGTCAGGTCTCGAAACACCTGAAATAGTGAAAGCAGGGGTGAGTAAAGGCAGCGGATTGAACTCAGTAGCCCAAAAAATAGGAATAGATCCCGCCGAATCCTGGGCGTTTGGAGACGGTCTAAATGACATAGAGATGTTTCAGTGGGCTGGTCGCTCATTTGCTATGGGGAACGGTCACCCCACAGTTCTATCGATAGCGGATCAAGTGTTGCCCAGCCATGACGATGACGGAATTGCTATGGCGCTTGAGGCACTTCTCGCTCGCTAAAGATCAGACTCTTCCAAGAACAGTGCCGTATGTGGCGCGAAATAGATCCTCCATGCCTGAAGAATGCCGCCGTTGGGGCCTGTGCGGAGTTTGACATGGTCACCTTCAGCTAAATGCACCTCAATTATTGGGCTTTGTAACCACATCAGACGCATTCTTATTTGGTGAACTCCGGTACTTATTTCGAAGGTTTGCTGTTTATCGTTCTTCACACGTCCGATTGTTTTGCCATCAACCCTGATCTGGTACGCACGAACCGTGTCCCGGTAATGGTGGATACGGTCGATGGTCACTTGAGCTAACTCAGCCAACGTTGCCTCCGGTGCTGCAGTTCGTAGATCTGAAGTTACCGCGCTGACTAACTGTTCTCTAACCGCAGTCGCAGGTAGCGTGAAGGGAACGAATCAATTACCCCACCCCGACCCCCGCCGGAGCGATCAAATGAGCACTGAGTTGCGCGCCGAACTTGATGAATGGATAGATGCCAACTGGGATCCAGAACTACCGGTGAGAGAATGGTGGCAACTACTTGCCTCCGCAGGTCTTACAAATCCGGGACTACCTGAGCCGTACGGTAAGGGCTGGGGTAGATCGGAAACCCGAATCCTCGCCGCAGCGTTGAGGGAAAGCGGTGCTATCGGCTCGCCGGCAGGTCTCGGCATGATGCTCGCAGCGCCGACGATTCTTGCCCACGGTAACGAAAACCAAATAGCCCGCTACGTGCCCTCGATTCTTGACGGCACTGACTCATGGTGTCAGCTCTTCTCTGAGCCTGGGGCAGGTAGCGATTTGGCCGGTCTTCAAACCAAGGCAACTCGTGATGGCGATGAATGGGTTATTACTGGACAAAAAGTTTGGACCTCCGAAGGACAGCATGCCGACTACGGAATGCTGATTGCACGAACGGAACCCGACGCCCCAAAACACAGGGGTATTAGCTGGTTCGCATTTCCAATGAATCAGCAGGGTGTTGAGATACGTCCTCTTAAAGAGATGACCGGCCGATCTCTATTCAACGAAGTCTTCATAGACGAAGCGCGCGTTTCGCAAGACGATCTCATCGGAGAACTTAACGAGGGTTGGCGGGTTGCCAACACCACTCTTATGGTGGAGCGAGCGGGGATAGGCGGAGGCCACGGAATGGCTTACGCGGCAGCTCACCCTGGCAGCATTGCCGGGCACCTTGATAGGCCGGCCGGATCTTTCGTCGGAAAGCGCCTTGCACTCGCAGCGGGCGGTGTAGGCCCAGGCACGTTACAACTCCTCCGAGATCTCGCCGAGGAACGCGACAAGCTCAACGACCCTCGAATTCGTCAGGAACTTGTTCGCCTTCATACAGAACTCGAACTAATGCGCATGAATGGCCAGCGAACACGAAACAAAAACCAACAAACAGGTGGCGAAGGCAACCTTGCCAAGATCCTTATGACATCAGCGCTTCACAGAACACGACAACTTGCGGGTTCGATACTTGGTCCCGAAATGGCTTTGTGGGGTGAAGAAGCGGCAACCGGAGGCGTCATTCAGGAGATGGCGGTGTTTTCCCCAGCGCCATCCATTTATGGTGGAACCGATGAGGTGCAAAGAAACATCATCGGCGAAAGAGTCCTAGGTCTTCCCAAAGAGCCAGGCCCTAACAAAGAAACGCCATTCTCGGAACTTTTACAAAACAAGACTGATTGGTAGGCGCGAGACTCTAGCTGTGCGAGACGAACTATCAGTCAGCCTCACTTTCGACGTAGACACGGTGTCCCTATGGATGGGCGCCAAAGACTCGACAGCGTTCAGCCGAGGAGAGTTTGGAGTTGTAGGAACGCATCGGATACTCCAAACGCTTAAAAGAAATGGTATTCATGGCACCTTTTTCGTTCCTGGTTTGACGGCCACTACTTACCCCCAGCTCGTTGAGGACATAATCGAAGGTGGTCATGAGATAGGGCACCACGGCAATCACCACGAAAGTCCCGCTCGGATAAGCCGGGATGAAGAACTCGAAGTTCTGCGGGAAGGCACTGAAATTCTGCAGTCCATAACCGGGCGACGGCCAGTCGGGTGGCGTTCGCCAGGGTGGTACGTCAGCGAACATTCACTGGAGCTATTGGTGCAAGAAGGCTTCTCCTATGATTCGTCCCTTATGGGGCACGATGTGCAGCCCTACTGGTGTCGCGTTGGTGACCACTGGGAAAAGGGGTCGGGCGTCACATGGGGGTCACAAGTTGACTTAGTTGAGATCCCCATTGCTTGGCATCTCGACGATTTCCCTTGGTTCGAATACATACCTCCTAAAGGAGGCAACTTGACTCCGGTTTCGGCCGTTCTGGAGACCTGGTTAGGGGATCTGGATTGGGCGAGAGAACACGAGACTGGTGGTGTGCTGACATACACGATGCACCCTCAGGTCATAGGCCGGGGGCATCGAATGTTGATGCTCGAGAAGCTTATTAGCGAAATTCGAGACCGCGGCGACGTCGGATTCACGACCCTTGAACAGGCAGCCGAAGGTTGGCGAGGGAAACAAAGTTCTTAGCCGCGATTTGGAATAATGAATAGACCCTCCGCTGTGATGAGGGGATCCGCAGTTACATCTGGAACTCCGTCCCTGTCGGGAGACACAGTCAAAGTCACCGTGAGCTTGCGGCCCTCCCGATGTGATTCTTGGGCTTGAAACCAGACCGGGGTATCTATTGGAACCCCGCCCCGATAGTCGACTTCTAACCGCGCTGTATACGCCGCCTCTCCCAAAACGATCATGAGATAGCCCATGGTGTCATCCACGAGTGCTGACACCGCCCCGCCGTGGACTCTACCTGGCGCACTTTCGAACGCTGCTCCGAAGATCACCTTGCTGAGTACCCCATCTCCGTTGCGTCTAAGTTCAACCTCAACCCCCATTGGGTTAGCGGGGCCGCTGAACGTCCTATCGCTGAATGCAATCACTTCCGAACCGTCAGGCGGTCGAGGATCTGTATAACGGCGTTCGAAATAATCAGAGGGTCGAGCGGTAGGTTCAGAGAGCTCTAACGCCTCAGCTGATGATTGTGCCCACTCTTGCAAAGCAGATAAAGCCTCTTCGCTGAGACGATGACGCACAAAAGCGTTCCCCAAGCGGCGCAGCGCTGCTGCGGTTTGGCTTCGAGCTGAAAACTGCGGATCTTCATAGACCAGGTGCAGTTCGTTACTGGAGTGATCTTTGTCAGACGTCATCGGAACCCAAACGATTTGAATCACCGTACGGATAGTCAATCAAGCCACTGCCAGGACTCGAAGCATCAAAAGTCCAATACTGGCGAATTTCTGCGATAAGGCTTTCGCGAAACTGATAATGCTCGCTTCCGCGGACCTCAAACTTGTTGCCTTGATGTTCACCATCCATGCGCCACTCAATCGCCGCGGAGGTCTCGTCTTCCACGATGCGTTCCACCACCCAATTCGCGCCGGTCCATTTAGCGTGAATTTGTACCCAGAAATTTCCTATGTTTTCAGCAGAAATAATTGGCGCGTGATTCGTGTCATAAATGACTGCGTCTTCGGTGAAGTGGCTTGCCACCTCATCCTTTGAGCCGGAGCTACATGCTGCAAAATAAGAACGAATGCGGTCCTCGTGAGTTCTCATACAAAGATTTTCTCAGACAGAAAGCTTCGCCGCATATGCGTGAGTGGTGAAGAGCTGTTTGTAGCTGCCTCCGGCATTGTTAATTACCTCACCAACTTGGCGCAATAGCTCTGTTCGAAGTCCTTCATCGAGCATTCGGTGATCTGACTGGGTCAAAAGATTCTGGACATGCTCTTCGCTACTGATTGTTTGCTCCCACGACGCCTCGAAAGTATGAACATCACCAAATAATTGGCTTAGCTCGAACTCTTCGATTGGAGTATCGGCGCTAATCACCGATTTTGATCCAGGCAAGCGAACCTTGAATCGCTCATCGTTGAATTGAGGAGCTAACTCGGCATAGAGGGCGTCCATTTCGAGATCGAAGGAATGATGGATTTTCTCGGGTCGATTCCAAAAAACACACAACCAGCCCCCAGGTTTGAGTGCGGAGGCTGCGCACTCGAATCGGGTGTCAGCGTTCATCCAGTGCCAAGATTGGCCGGCGTATATCAGACCGGCATCTGATGAAGCGGCTCTGAAATCATCAAGCGTGCATTGGTCAACGGAAAAGGTATCGAAGTCGGTGAACTCACGGGTGGCGATCTGAGCCATCATTGGATCGGGTTCGACTCCGATAACAGTGAATCCGCGTCTCAAAAATGAGATAGATGCTTTTCCAGTTCCGCATCCGACGTCTATCAGGAGTTCACTGCTATCGACTCCCGAAGTTTCAAGGATCCAATCGTATAGACCCTCTGGATAACCCGGCCGGACACGGTGGTAAATCTCGGCCACTTCTCCAAAAACTTTTGACTGTTGTCTCTGAGAGCTCGGATCGCTCATGGGAACGTTAGCTGCGGGCCCAGGACAGCCAACGGCCGTCTCGATTCTCGAGCTCAAGCCGCAAACCGAAACATTCGGACAAGGAGTCGGCGGTAAGAACCTGATCAATCGGACCACACGCCATCACTCGACCACTTCTCAAAAGAAGGCCATGCGTAAAGCCAGGAGGAATCTCATCGGTGTGGTGCGTTACGAGAACGGTGGCAGGAGTCTCGATATCTGACGCAACCGACGCTAAAGTCGCAACCAGCTGCTCTCTACCCACTAAATCAAGCCCCGCAGTTGGCTCATCAAGCAGAAGTAAGCCTGGGTCACCCATCAGAGTCCGAGCCAACTGCACCCGTTGTTGTTCCCCCGAGGACATAGTGTGGAACTTGCGGTCGGCAAGCTTTAAAGCATCTACTCGCGATAAGCACTTCAGGGCGGAGTCGCGGTCCTCATCGGAATAATGATGCCACCACGTTTCAAGTGCAGCGTGTCGTGCTGTCATGACAATATCCAGGCCCGAGATATCGGGCCTGAACTGATCCCTGAGAGAAGACGAAGCAAGACCAATTTTCTGGCGAAGCTCTCGCACATCGGTGGCTCCCCAGCTCTCTCCAAGAACTTGAACAGTGCCCGTGGTTGGGTAGCGATACAGAGACAGCACCTTAATCAGAGTGGTTTTGCCGCTCCCATTAGGTCCCAGTATTACCCACCGGTCTTCAGGTGCGATATCGAGGTCCAATGGTCCAAGAACTGTTTTGTCCTCGTATCTCACCGACACTTCGCGAAGCTCTACGGTAGAAAAAGGAGCGGCCACGGGTCTAGCTTGCCAGATACTGGCGCCTAATCCGAAAGCCGCTCCACAGATGAGTCTTTGTCAGACTCAGAGTGCGAAGACCAGGTCGCGAACATTTCCGCATAGCGGCCTCCCAGTTCGACGAGTTCTGCGTGAGAACCAAGTTCAACAATCCGGCCATCATCGACTACCGCGATTCGATCGGCCTTCATAGCGGTCGCTAATCGATGGGCTATCAAGACAGCTGTCCTGCCTTCAAGCAGCCCGTCCAAAGCAGTCTCGATTTGAGCTTCAGAATGTAGGTCAAGACTTGAGGTCGCCTCGTCTAATACGAGAACTCTTGGGCGAGCCATAAATGCTCGAGCCAAAGCAATGAGTTGCCGTTCGCCGGCTGAAAGCGAAACCCCTCGTTCATGGACCAAAGTGTCTACTCCGTCGGCTAGCTGACTGACTGTCTCGGAGAGACCGACGTGGGCTATGGCTTCGTGAATTTCATCATCGGTTGCATTTGGCTTAGCGAAGGCGACATTGTCCCGAATAGTTCCGTAAAACAGAAATGGCTCCTGAGGAACTACGCCGAGCTGAGTCCTCAAAGATGTAATTGAGACATCTCTAAGGTCAACTCCATCGATCGACACAGCCCCAGAGCTTGGGTCGTAGAAGCGAGTAATTAATTTGGCCATGGTGCTTTTTCCCGCGCCGGTAGGGCCAACAAATGCGAAGGTTTCACCAGGATTGATCGAAAGGTCAACCCTGCTGAGAACTTCTGGGCCGTCGCCGTAGCTGAAGGTCACTGAATCGAAGTTGATATGACCTTCAATCGGCGGTAGCGGAGATGCTCCGGGCTTTTCCTTGATCGATGGCTCAGTGCTAAGGATTTCGCTGATTTTGTGCAGCCCAGATTGGCCTTGTTGGTAAGTGTTGTAGAGCTGGACCATCTGTTGAATCGGCGCAAAGAAGGTGTTTACGAACAGCACAAACGCAGCCAGTTCGCCAACTTGTAATGAACCGTCAACCACCATCCAACCACCGACCAAGAGGACGATCGCTTGGGCAGCGATACCTACCCCCTCGGTAACGGGTCCGTAAATCGCTCCTGCCCGCGCCGTGTAGAGATTCGCATCAAGATAAGCGCCCACAACGGTTCTATGCATCTCGGCGTTTTGTCGGCGACGGTTCAGCGCAGCGATGACTCTGACACCTGAAAGATTCTCGGACAGATCAGCTAGAACCGAAGCGATTCGATCTCGAACCTCGGAGTATCCGCGTTCGCTGACCGCTCGAAACCAAAGAGTCATGAGGATTAGAGGCGGTAGAACGAGCGCCAGTAACAAGATCGCGAGCAGCGGGTTGTAGGAAAAGAGAATGATGGTGACCACGGAGACGGTGAGAGCTTGAATCACCAAATTGACGAAGCCCTCGTTGACCAGCAGGGTCAAAGCCTCTACATCTGAGGTCATTCTGCTGAGTAGCACTCCGGATTTTCCAGAGGTGTACCAGTCCAACCCCATTCGCTGATAATGACTGAAGAGCTCCAACCGCACGTCGTACATGATGTTTTCGCCCAGGCGACCGTTCCATCGTTGTCGCCAAAAGCTCGTTAAGCCGTTTACGACGATAACTATTCCGAATAGGGCGACGGCTTTGTAGAGTGCCCCGCGATCTTCTTGCATTACGCCGTTGTCAATGCCCTGTTGAGTCAACACAGGCCCGAGAAGAGCAGTCACAGTTTCCACTGCCAGAAGGAATAGCCCCCAGAGGGCGATCGCGCGGCGGTTCTCGAATAGCGAACGAAGATTCAGTCTTGACGCACGGGTGGCGAATCGCTCGAACTCGATTAAAGGACTGGCGTGCTCGGGCTCTTTGCTCAGAATTAGTTCTGCACCCTCTTGCATCTCTGAGGGGACTCCCGCAAACGGTAAGCCGGCGCTAGCGCTCGACTGAGTAGCACTGGGCCCCGCAAATGCTCCGCCCCCAGGCGGTCCCATCATCACCACGAGTCGTTCTCTCCCAGTGAGGCAGCCAAAGTCTCGACATATCGGGGTTCTGTGTCGAGCAGTTGTTGGTGGGTTCCATCGGCGATGACTTGACCATCGTTTACCAACACCACTCGATCGGCAAGCGCGATCGTGGATAGTCGATGAGCGATCACGATCGTTGTTCGTTTCCGTAAAAGTTCCTTCAAGGAGCCGTGGATTCGCTCTTCTATCTCGACATCGATAGCACTGGTGCTGTCATCCAAAATGATGACAGAAGGGTCACTGAGAAACAGTCTCGCCAGGGATATGCGTTGACGTTGTCCACCTGACAAGTCGTAGCCACGCTCGCCGACAACAGTGTCGTAGCCATCTTCTAGTTCAACAATGAACTCGTGAGCTTGAGCTGCTCTCGCAGCGGCTTCGACTTCCGCTCTCGACGCATTTGGTTTTCCATAAGAAATGTTTTCATGGACGCTGGTCGAAAACAAGAACGGCTCGTCTGGCACGAGACTAATTGCCGATCGGAGACTCGCTTGTGTCACTGATCTGATGTCGTTTCCATCTAACGAGATTTTGCCGCCCTGCAGTTCGTAGAAGCGCATTAGCAGGCGGGCAATCGTTGATTTGCCTGACCCCGTTCGGCCAACAATCGCGATCGTTTCTCCTGGCGAAACATCAAGGTTGAAATGCTCTAGAACCAAAGGAGCGTTCTCGCTGCCTTGTGATCCACCTACCGCCTCCTTTCCGTAGGCAAAGCTCACATCTGAAAATGAAATACCCCCTCCCGAGGGAATCAGATCCACAGCATCATGACGATCGTCTACAGCGGGAGGTTCGTCCAAGATTTCGTAAATTCGTTCGGCGGAAGCTTTCGCTCGCTGACCCAAAATCAACAACATCCCAATAAATCGAAATGGAGCTTGTAGAAGGAGAATGTAGAGATTGAAAGAGACCAAATCCCCTACGGTCAACGATCCGTCGATCGTTTGGAGCCCCCCGACCAGCAGGACCGTGGCTAAAGCAACCCGCGGCAAATTTTCTATAAAAGGGGTATGAGAAGCGCGAGTCCAGTGCTGAACTAAGTTCGCCCATCGAAGCCGTTGAGCGCCTATTGCTAGAGACTCAATTTGGTGACGTTCTGCAGCGAACGCTTTAACTACTCGAACTCCATTGACTGATTCGTCAACGACGGTGGCGATTTCTGCCTGACGTGACTGAATCACCCAAGAAAGGGGGAACATGATTTTGCGTAATCGCTGTCCAATAGCAAAAACACCAGGCAATGCGATCATGGTAATTGTGGTGAGGGGAACACTAATTGCAGCCATCAATCCGATAGCGACCACGAAGCTGAAAAACTGGACAGCCATGATTGGGGCAAATGCCATAAACATTTGAACTGATCTGATATCCGAATTAGCTCGACTGATTATTTGTCCGCTTTGCACTCGATCAAAAAAAGCAAATGACAGCTTTCCTAGATGCTGAAAAAGCAGGGTTCGCAGTTGGTACTCAACTTTGAACGCCATTCCGTACAGCCCATAGCGGTACCCGAACGTGGCGGCCGCACGTGCGACCCCGAGGACTAGCAAAATTGCCACGAAGAGCCAGAGGCTGCTGGTTCCAGTAATCAAAGCTCGGTCGATTGCCAGACCGACCACGCGAGGTACGAGAATCTGAGCGACCATGGCGATGACCGCAGCTATAACTGACCAAAAAATTCGCCAGCGATGGGTCAATACGACAGGGCTGATGCGCTTCAGCCAACCAAGGGTGCTATCACTCCTAATTGTTTCCTCTACGGGGGGATAAGTTGACCATTCGCTGACCGGTTCGAAAGTGGCGTTGTCCCCAGGCATTGCTTGGAGGCTACCTTGGCGTTAGCCAGGTCCGGATAGATAAAGATGTATGGAGGTGTTCACGATCGATCCAATCATGGGGTTAGTAGCGGTTTTTGTCTTAATTGCCCTTAATGGCATTTTCGTCGCCGGTGAGTTTTCTCTGGTTGCGGTTGATGCGGAGCGTGTCGAGGTAATGGCCGGCGAGGGTCACCGGCGAGCGCGAACGGTGAAGAAGCTTCTTAGTCGCCTCAGCTTTCATTTGGGCGGAGCTCAGCTAGGTATAACCGTTACTTCTTTGCTGCTTGGCTTCCTTGCTGAGGACACCATCGGTGAGTTCTTGGGATACTTACCAGGTTTCAACTTGACCTCCGGCCCGGCTCAAGCGGGTATAGCGATTGCAATTGCCGCTGTAATACAGATGGTTTTCGGAGAGCTAGCACCGAAAAATATTGCGATATCTCGGCCACTGGGAACAGGACTCTGGTTGGGTCCGATCCTTAGGGTCTATGGAGTTATCTCAGCACCCGTAACGGCTACGTTCAATGGGCTTGCGAATCGGCTGCTCCGCCTATGCGGCATCGAACCTGTGGAAGAATTGCGTTCCCTGAGGTCTTTGGAAGACCTCGAACATCTAGTTAGAGCGTCCAGTGCTCGAACCATTCGCGCAGACGAAGCTCGGCTAATTACGCGAACTCTTCAACTTTCGCGAAAAGATGCTGCGGATGCTCTGACGCCTCGAACCTCGATGGTGGGTATCGAACAATCAGGGACCATTGCTGATCTGGTCAGAATAACCAAGGACAGTGGGTATTCGAGGTTCCCGGTCACTGGACAAGACACAGATGACATAGTGGGAATAGTCGAAGTAAGAGATGTTTTTACGCTTCCAGTGGAAGATCGAGAGCTCAGACCACTCTCGGAAATCCTGCGGCCAGCAGTAATTGTTCCCGAACACCGAGAGCTTGATGGTGTGCTGCTAGATCTTGAAGCGGCCGAAAGTCGATTAGCGGTTGTAATAGACGAGCACGGAGGCACAGCAGGACTCATTACAAGAGAGGACATCCTTGAAGAGTTAGTAGGAGATATCGCCGACGAGTACGACGAGCCAGTCCGAACGACCAGCGAAACAAGAGATGGCCGTTACGTAGTTGATGGGCGTACCTCAAGAGGTGACATCGAAGAAATGATTGGGTTGCGTCTACCTCGCGGTCCCTACGAAACAGTTGCTGGCTTCCTGCTTGAGCAGTTCGGATCGGTGCCCCTCGTGGGAGAACAGCTCGAATGGCAAGGCTGGAAATTCGAGATTCTGGGTAGAGAGAATCTGCGTATCGCCGAGATATCTGTAGAGCGCCCCCCTGAGTCGGAACTTTATTTTGACAGCCAAGGCGAGGAATCATGACGGCGTTAGCAATCGCGGTCGGCGCCTTGTTGGTTCTTCTCAACGGAGCATTTGTGGCGCTTGAATTCGGCCTACTAGGCGCAATGAAATCGGCCATTGACTCCCAGGTAGCTACAGGGAGCAAGTCGGCCAAAGCAGCGCAGCGCCTGCAAAGAGATGTTTTAAATGCCCTCGGAGGAGCCCAGCTTGGAATCACAGTCTGCTCACTAGTGCTGGGCCGATTAGCGGAGCCTGCCGTAGCGTCGCTTCTCGAAAAACTAATTCATCGATTCATTGACATGGATGAGACGCTCCTGCACTCAGTGAGTTTCGCTATCGCCCTCAGCTTTGTTGTCGTCATCCACATGGTGCTTGGAGAGATGGTTCCCAAAAGCCTGGCGATTACAGGACCAGAACGCACGTTGTTGCTGCTTGCGCGGCCCATGGCGGCATATCTAGTGCTTGCAGGACCAATCATTCGGGTACTTAACCACCTCGTTAATAGCTTGTTGAAAGTCTTTCGAGTAGAACCGACTTCAGAACTCGACGATGCGACAACGAACGCCGAGCTACTGCTCATGGTCGATGAATCCCACGATCAGGGCCTGATCGACTATCAGGAGCACGCCCTGATCGAAAGTGCCCTCACATTTGGAGAAGCTGAGGTTGTCTCAGTCATGGCTCCGATGGAAGAAGTTGATGCCGTTACCGTTGATTCGTCGATTGATGAAATTGAATCTCAGATAGTCCTGACCGGGCACACGCGGCTGGTTGTATACGGCCGGGATATGAACGATGTGAGAGGGTTCGTCCATAGCAAAGATCTTTTGAGCATCGAAACTGAAGACAACAAACTGCAGCCTGACCTCATCCGTCCAATGTTGAGAGTCAACCGCGATGCAAAATTGCCAGACGTTCTCGAGTTGATGCGAAGGTCGCAAATTCACTTAGCGTTGGTGACGTCTCAGGGAGTTAATTCTGGAGTCGTAACTCTTGACGATGTAATGCGGGGGCTGGTGGGTCCACTTTCAAGTGAGCCATAAAGCCCCCAATGCATTTTGTCCGTCAGGCTCCCATAGCGTGGTATCCGCCGTCCACGTGAATAATCTCCCCCGTAGTCATTGGAAACCAGTCGGACATCAACGCCAGAGTCGTTCTTGCAACTGAATGCTGATCGTTGATGTCCCACCCCATAGGAGCTCTGCTCTCCCAAGCGTCTTCAAACTCCGCAAATCCAGGAATTGACTTGGCTGCCATCGTCCTAATGGGTCCGGCGGATATCAGGTTGACTCGAATGCCATCTGGACCCAAGCTCTTCGCAAGGTAACGCGCAGTTGACTCAAATGCTGCCTTCGCTACGCCCATCCAGTCGTAGACAGGCCACGCCACCGACGCGTCAAAAGTGAGGCCAACCACGTTGCCTTTAGCTTCGGCCAGTAGAGGGTGAAGGCCTCCGGCTAGAGCCTTAAGGCTGTAGGCGGAAATGTTCATCGCGACGCTGACGTCATCCCATTCGGCATTTAAAAAATTTCCCCCCAAACATGACTCGGGCGCAAAACCGATTGCGTGCAGAACCCCATCGACCCTGCCCCAACGACTATTTAACTCTGCAGCCACAGCCTCAATTTCGCTTTGTTCTGTGACATCAAGCGGGAGAACGTCACAGACCTCTGGAAGCTTCTTCGCGGTGCGCTCAGTTAAACGCATCGCTCTCCCAGCGCCAGTGAGTACTATCTCCGCTCCCTCCAACTGGGCCAGCTTGGCGACCTCGAAAGCTAGGGAAGCGTCAGTAAGCACTCCAGTAATTAGAAGCTTTTTTCCATCCATCAGACCCATCTAGATCGTCCTCCGTTTGGTTTCAGCGGCACAATCATTCAGTGCCGTTGCAGTAACTAGCGTAATGAAGTCACCGTACCGTGCTATTGGACAGTACGGTGGCACTTCATGCGGATAGGCATAGTTGGCGGAACAGGACCTGCGGGCTCAGCGTTAGCGGCCCGGTTAGCTGATGTGGGCTACGAAATTATTTTGGGGTCCCGATCCAAATATCGATCCATGGAAGTTGTTGACAGCATTATCGACCGATGGCCCGACCGCGAGTTAGCAATAACTCCATCAGACAACATAGGTGCCGCCGAGTGCGAGTTCGTCGTCATCGCCACGCCATGGGACGCTGCCGCGATAACAGCGAGAAGCGTTGAGGACTATGTGAGAGACAAAGTCGTTGTCACTATGTCCAATGCTCTAGCGCGCGTTGATGACGAGTTTGTTCCACTCATCCCGCCAAGAGGCTCAGTTGCAGCTTCGGTGCAAGCTTCCCTGCCTGACTCAAGAGTGGCAGCGACTCTGCAACACGTCCCAGCTCAAGAACTAGGTGATCTCAACGAGCCGCTTGATAGCGACATTCTGATATGTAGCGACAACCGCGAGGCAACCGACCTTGTCGCGGAGGTAGTCGGGAAAATACCGGGAACCAGAGCGCTGGATTGCGGAAACTTGTCTAACGCAACCGCGATCGAGGCGTTCACTGCCGTTCTTCTTCAACTGAACACGCGTTATCGAACACGGGTCGCTTTGAAACTAGTAGGTCTCGAATGAATCACGTAGCGCGCGCAGCGGTAAAGATGTCTCTATGGACGGTCTAGATCGAATATGGGCTACTTGGCGGCGTGAATACGTAAGTGGTGAAACAGGGGAAATCGCTAGAGCCTCAGAGGGAAAGTGTGTGCTGTGCGCTGTCCTCGACTTACGGAAGAGCAAACCAGAACTGCTGGTTCATTGCGGGGAACAAGCTGGGGTGATCCTAAACGCCTACCCCTACAACACGGGCCATGTGATGGTGCTCCCATATGCCCACGCTGCCAATTTTGGAGACCTTGATGGTGACTGCAGGCAGGAACTCTTTGATTTGGTTTCAAGGTCCATTTCGGCAATTGAAAAGTCCTACGTGCCCGACGGAATAAATATGGGTGCGAACTTGGGTCAAGGAGCAGGGGCCGGAATTCCAGATCATCTTCATGTTCACGTGTTACCGCGATGGGATGGTGACACGAATTTCATGACCACAGTCTCAGGCACGCGCGTACTCCCGGAGTCGTTGGAGTCGACTCTCGAACGTCTGAGAGATGCTTTTGAGTGAAGCCGTGAGAAATGCCCAATGGCAGGTAGCGTGATTTAGGTGGACGACGACGAAGTGCGCGATCAGCTTCCTGAAGATCTTGATCGAGGATTTGTCGGGGTGTACCAGTTTCCGGATAATAAACGTCGGAAAGTCACCGGGCTGATTTATCTCATCGTTGCCCTTGGTATTGGCACATGGTCAGTGTCGGTTAGTGGAGAGCCCGTGCTCGTCAATACTGGCCTTATAGCTGGCTGTGTGGCGCTCGGCTTATTCGGTCTATACAGCCTTGCTGCTGGGCGAAGTTTCGGACTAGACGAAAATGAAGCACTCGTCGCAGCAAATCGAGCAGTCGGCTTTCCGGTAGGGCATGCAAGTGCACAACTTGGTTGGAGAGGTGTGCTGAGTAGACCAACATGGAAAATGTTGGTCTACTCCGCTGAAGATCCACCAGCACACAGAGGCCTTGTCCTGGTAGACGCAGTTGATGGAACAATCGTCGAATATTTCGTCGAAGAAAATCCAGAAGAGTGGGCCCAAAGCAGCGAACTTGAGGGTGGCGCGGAGACAAACCTCGATGCTTGACGGAAACTTTCGCAACGGAGTTGATCGCTTCGTGCGACCAGTTGGACGTTTCCTAGTTCGACTTGGAGTCAGCGCGAACTTTCTCACATGTGTTGGTCTTGGGATGTCAGTAGCTGCATGCCTTCTGATTGGGAATAGCCAACTCCAGTTGGGACTGATCTTCCTAATCTTGACTGCCGTGCCCGATTTGTTAGACGGCGCGGTCGCCGTGGCGGCAGGCACTACTTCAAAACGTGGTGCCTTTTTTGACTCAACCGCCGATCGAGTAACTGACGGGCTCTTGTTGTGCGGTGTTGCCTGGCACTTGGCAGACACCAAAGGGGGAACCATCATGATGCTGCCGATGGCCGTGCTCGCGACTGCCTCCCTGATCAGCTACGAAAGAGCCAAGGCCGAACTGTTGGGCTACGAAGCCAAGGGCGGCCTAATGGAGCGAGCCGAACGGATGGTTGTCCTTGGATTTGGTCTGTGTTTCGAAGTGCTATTGATTCCCGTGCTTTGGATCATGCTGGCTCTGACATCTGCGACAGCACTCCAAAGGTTTTTCAAGGTTTGGCGACAAGCCAGCAAAGACATTTCCAGTTCCAGTAATCAAAGTTGACAGTCTTGTCGGGACGAGTGACCACAACGCTCTATCGAATTGGAGCCTGGGGTGCTCGACGTCTGCCTAAATCCGTCGCTGGGGCGCTGCCTGCTGTGCTTGCAGGCCCTCTTTGTTTGCTGCTGAGAAGTAAGCGATCAATAGTCAAGCGACATATGGCAAGGTGCTTGGATGTTGACGCGGACCACAAGTCTGTGCGAGCTGCGACAAGGAACGCCTTCGCCTCCTACATTCGGTATTGGATCGAATCCTTCCGGCTTCCTTCCAGAAGCAGCTCCCAGCTGGTCGAAGGTATAGATGTCCCTGACTACCACTTTGTTGAAGAAGCATTAGAAAGAGGCAAAGGAGTAATCCTGGCCTTACCCCACCTGGGTGGCTGGGAATGGGCTGGATTCTGGATGGCAACCGTCAACAAGTTGCCAATCACAGTTGTGGTAGAGCCCATCAATCCTGACCGGCTTTTTCGATGGTTTGTGAGCTTTCGCGAGAAGCTAGGTATGAAGGTCGTGCCCTTAAGTGCCTCGGCAGGGGCAGAGATCGCTGCGGCCTTGAAGAGAAACGAGATCGTGTGCCTTCTCTGCGACCGGCATATCTCCGGCGGGGGCAGCGAGGTCAATTTCATGGGCGAGATAACGACATTGCCCGCAGGGCCGGCATTGCTCGCGTTACGCACAGGGGCGACAGTTTTACCTACGGCGGTCTATTTCGAACCACAAGGCAAACATCTCGGCATGGTGAGGCCCCCAATAGAAACTTCCAGAGTTGGAACGGTCAAAGAAGACGTGCATCGCATAACTCAACTGATTGCTGAGGAGCTTGAGCTGTTGATACGCCGCGACCCTGAGCAATGGCACTTATTTCAACCCAATTGGCCCAGTGACTTATCGGAATAAAAATAACCGCGAATCAAATTGCCCTATGGACTGAAGGGAACTTCGCGTAGCTTTATCTGATGTGCGGATAGGAATCGTGTCGCCCTACAGTCTCAGCAGCCCTGGAGGTGTGCAGAGTCAAGTTCTTGCGTTAGCAAGAGCTCTCAACAGGCTTGGTCACAAAGTTCGAGTGCTTGGACCATGCGATGGAGCGCCTCCAGAGACCGGTGTAACTCCATTAGGCGCCAGCATTCCGACGTTTGCTAATGGTTCCATAGCTCCGATTGCACCCGACTTAGCTTGCACCTTGAGAACCATAAGGGCCTTCCGCGACGAAGAATTTGATGTCGTTCATATACATGAGCCCATCTGTCCCGGACCGTGCCAAACGGCGCTGTTCCTCCGAAGCGCCCCAATAGTAGGTACCTGGCACGCAGCGGGAGGCAGCAAGGCCTACATGACCCCCGGTGTTCGGTGGCTGGCAACAAGAATGAACATCCGAACAGCGGTTTCCCAAGATGCCAAAGAGATGGCATTCGAAGCACTCGGCGGGGACTACGAGGTGGTCTTCAATGGGGTCGAAATAGACAAATTTCGGAACGCCGAAGCCGCTCCGTCCGAAGGCGCAACAATTGCATACGTTGGCAGGCATGAGCCTCGTAAAGGTTTGGAGACATTACTGAAGTCAGTGGAATCTTTACCTGCAAACGTGACCGTGTGGATTATGTCTGATGGCCCTCAAACCGACGAATTACAGACCAAATACAGAGGTGAGGACCGGCTACGTTGGCTCGGCCCAGTCAGTGATGAAGAGAAGATAAGCCGCATTAAGGGAGCTGACGTATTGTGCGTTCCCTCGCTTCGTGGAGAGAGTTTTGGAATAGTGCTGCTTGAGGCTATGGCGGCGGGCACTCCAGTGGTTGCGAGCGACTTGCCGGGTTACCGAAACGTTGCCGTAAATGGGGATGAGGCTTTTCTCGTCCCTCCTGGGGAAGCGGGAATGTTGGCAAAGGCATTAACTAAAGTGCTTACAGATCAGGCATTGACGCAAGGGCTTATTGAAGCCGGAACCAAACGAGTAGCGGAGTTCGCAATGGAGCGACTCGCTGGGGTATATATCGAGATCTACGAGCGGGCGATAGCGATCGAAAAAGCAGATCCCGAACGAGGGGGTTGGCGCGGTGAGTTAAGTCGAATGGGCTGGCCGTTTAGATAACGGTACGAACCTGACCAGACTCTCTGCTTTGTGAACAGCGCCGGCGGATTGCCGCCGTACAATACTCAGCGGAGTTGCCAGGACACAACGGAGACATGGAACCCAAATGGACAACCTGAGCGACAAAGCCCAGCAAAACATGAGCCAGCTAGTTGTGTTCTTCGCGACAGGAGTCGCGGTGCTATCTGCCGCACTTTTCTTCTTGGTATCCATCATTTCTGGTTCGACATTGCTTGGACTGATAGTTGCAGCGCTAACGCTGTCATGGATCGCATACCTCGCGATCACGTCTGAAAAGCGCGCGTTGCGAAGCCTCGAAAATCAACAAATGCATAGCGGCCAGTACCCGCGTCTTGTCAACTTGGTTGAGGCCATTTGCCTAACAACAGGGATACCAGTCCCCGAAATCCGGGTACTTTCAACTGAAGCTCGAAATATGGCGGCGGTTGGATGTTCAAGCGCAAAGTCAACTCTTGTAGTTACGACAGGCCTGCTGGATTCAGCGACTCGAATAGAACTCGAGGCGATTGTTGCGAACCGCATTTCTCAGATAGCTACTGGCCAAACTGCTCTAGCGACTGCAGCGTTATCGACGTTTGGGTTGCAAATTCGAATAGGCGCACTACGGGTGCGACCGTTCGCTCTACTACCGGTGAGCGTTAAGCAGAGATTCGGGTTAGAGCTCGACCCAAGCGATGACTTCCTTAACGACAGCGCCGGAGTAGCGCTGACTCGTTACCCGCCAGGCATGGTGGAAGCACTTGCCATGATGGAGAACCGAAACGAGTTATTAACGGCTAGCAGCATTACTGATTCTCTATGGGTGCTTTCGACCAACGCGAACACTGATCGACCCACAGTCGAAGCGCGTATGACGGCCCTTCGCGAGTTGTAATTTAGTTATGAAGCAAGCGACTCTCGTTGTAGGAGTAGCCGGACTTATCTGTATCGCTTGCGCCGCTGACCTCAGAGATGCACACGACACGGTAAACGCGGAGACGCCCCCGACGAAATTGGCGGCCGAAGCTACGACCACCATTCAGCCTGATCAATCAAACGACGAATCAGGTAAAACGCCCGAGCCGTCAACGAGCGGCACCACGTCAACTACAACACCTCAACAAAAGCCAGTGTCAGACCAAGAAAGAGAATTCTTGGCACCATTTCGTGGCACTCCCATCGACTCCACAGAACTCTATTCACCGCCTCTTGCTTTAAAGATTGACAATGCGCCAACGGCGTTGCCGCAGCAGGGACTTCAAGATGCCGACATTGTCTTCGAAGAACTAGTGGAGGGTGGACTTACCAGGTTTCTGGCGATTTTTCACTCCCAAATCCCCACGTCGGTTGGCCCTATCCGATCTGGAAGGTCAACCGATATCCCGCTTCTGATGCCATTTGACGGAGCTCTTTTTGGTTGGAGCGGATCCAACTGGGCTTTCAGGAAACTCCTCGACACTGTTGCCATCACCGATGTTGGCTTGTATAGAAACCCGTCTCATTATTGGCGTCAAACGGAACGAATATCCCCGAGCAATTTGTGGGTTCGCGCCTCGCAACTTTTCAACAAAGAAGCGCATGACCCGCACAGCTCCGAGCCGTTGTGGCCATACGAACTGCCCGAAGAAACGACAAGCGCTCCAAGTCGTGAAATCAAAGGAGTCAAAGTCGACTGGGGCTCAACAAAGGTCGAACACCTTTGGGACGCCGCACGAAGCGGATGGGCGCGATCCCAGAACGATGACCCGCATGTTGTTCTAGACCTCAAAGGTGAACAACACGAGCTCGCCCCTGAAAATCTCATTATTCAATTCACGAAGTACGTCTTGACCAATGAAGAAGATGTCAACGGAGCCCGGATACCGCTGGGGTTGGTGTCCGAAGGTTCGGGCACCGCGTTGATACTGAAAGATGGTGGCCTCATTGAAGGTCGATGGATCAAAGCAAACGTCACGGTCCACACGGATTTCTTCGATAATCAAGGTCGCCTTATAGCGATGTCGCCAGGCAGTACGTGGGTGTTATTGGCTCCCCGTGACTCGGTCGAGATACTCGAAATCGATGACTAACAGAAGCTGACTCGTTCTTTGCTTCGTGCGCTTAGACTGAAGGCATGGCTGAAAGCACAAGTAACTCAAACTCGCAGGTAGGCACGGTGCGTGTGAAGCGCGGTTTGGCCGACATGCTGAGAGGCGGTGTCATCATGGACGTCGTCACACCGGCGGAAGCCAAGATTGCTGAGGACGCAGGCGCAGTGGCGGTAATGGCCCTTGAGCGAGTACCTGCTGACATTCGACGCGATGGCGGCGTCGCCCGCATGAGTGACCCAGTGATGATCGAGGGTATACAAGAGGCCGTCACGATTCCGGTGATGGCAAAAGCAAGAATCGGTCACTTTGCCGAAGCTCAAATCCTGGAATCACTTGGTGTCGACTACGTTGACGAATCCGAAGTGCTGACTCCAGCAGATGAATCTCACCACATAGACAAATGGTCATTCACGGTCCCTTTCGTATGTGGTGCCACAAACCTTGGAGAAGCGCTTCGTCGAATATCAGAAGGCGCGTGCATGATTCGGTCAAAAGGCGAAGCAGGCACAGGCAACATTGTCGAAGCAGTGCGTCACCTCCGATCGATTCTTGGCGATATCCGTAAGATCACTCAAGCTGATCAAGCTGAGTTATTTGACTGGGCGAAGCAGCTTCAAGCGCCGCTGGGACTAGTGCAAGAGATAGCCGAAACAGGTTCGCTTCCAGTCCCCATGTTCTGCGCCGGTGGCATAGCAACACCCGCTGATGCTTCTCTGGTCATGCAGTTGGGCGCTGAAGCTGTCTTCGTCGGCTCAGGAATTTTCAAGAGCGAGGACCCTGCTCCCCGGGCCAAAGCCATAGTAGAAGCCGTAACCCATTACCAAGACCCAGCGATGGTCGCCAAAGTAAGTCGTGGTTTGGGTGATGCAATGCCCGGCCTCGAAATCGGTGAACTCGAAACCAAGCTCGCCGAACGCGGCTGGTAGACGCCTGATTTGTCAAGGACAGTCGGAGTTCTAGCTTTACAAGGCGCTTCAAGAGAGCATTCGACCGCGCTTGAAAAGTTAGGAGCTACCGTTCTCCAAGTCAGAGTGCCAGAAGATCTGCGCGGAGTTGAGGCGTTAGTGATTCCCGGAGGGGAATCAACAACGATCTCCATGCTGTTGGAGTCCAGCGGAACCTTTGAACCTCTAGCGCGTCTCATCAAAGAAGGGTTGCCCGTTTTGGGGACGTGCGCAGGCATGATTCTTCTTGCCAAAGATGTCATAGACGGGCGGCCAGACCAGAAGAGTTTTGCGCAAATCGATATAGCTGTTCGCCGAAACGGATTTGGTCGACAAATTGCGAGTTTCGAATCGGATCTGAATATCAGCGGTTTTACCTCGCCTTTTCGCGGAGTTTTTATTCGTGCGCCCTTAGTCCAAAGCTGCGACCCGTCTGTAGAAACGCTTGCCACCATCGAACTCGACGGAGGTGTGCAATCAACAGTGCTTTGCCGCCAAGGAAATGTCACGGTAAGCAGCTTTCACCCGGAACTAACAGAAGATCTGCGCATACACCAGATGTTTCTCGAAAACCTGGATTAAGGGTTTGGGTAATTGCTCGAAGTTCAGGGTTCGCTTACGCCAGGGACGATGGCACAATATTCATCGGAGGTATCGAAGTGTCGGGCCATTCCAAATGGGCAACCATCAAGCACAAAAAAGGCGCCGCTGACAAGGCGCGTGGAAAACTTTTCGCGAAGCTAATTCGCCAAGTGGAGGTAGCCGCCCGTGAGGGCGGGGGCGACTTGGATTCCAACGCGAACCTAAGGACTATGTACCAGAAGGCACGCGATAACTCCGTACCACTAGACACAATAGAACGTGCCATCAAGCGAGGAACGGGCGAGCTTGAAGGAGTTAACTACGAGCAAGTCAACTACGAGGGCTACGCCCCTCATGGCGTAGCAATGTTCGTTGATGTACTGACCGACAACAGGAATCGAACCGGTGCAGAAATACGCAGTGTCTTCAGTCGAGCCGGGGGCTCTCTTGCTGAACCGGGAGCGGTTGCTTGGCAGTTCGAGCGGAAGGGAGTAGTCACGGCGCCTGGAACTGTTGACGAGGACCTAATCATGATGACCGCGCTCGAAGCCGGAGCAGAAGACGTGGTTGCGGAGGGTGATAGTTGGAGAATCACAACAGAGCCTTCTGACACAGCGTCGGTTAGAGAAGCGCTTGAAGCATCAGGGATCGAAGTTTCATCAACGGACCTGACGTATCTGCCGCAAAACGTTGTCGAGCTCGCCTCAAGCGGAGAAGCAGCGCAAGTTATGGCGGTTATGGATGCGTTGGATGACCACGACGATGTGCAGGGCGTGTATGCGAACTTTGATATCTCTGATGAAATCCTCGCCGAACTGACCTGAAGCTGATCGGCAGTAATGGACTAGTCATGTACAATCGAACTTGTGTTCGTTTTGGGGATCGATCCCGGACTCTCTCGTTGCGGATATGGAGTCCTTGAGCAATCGGGAAGAAAAGCTGAAGCTGTGGCAATTGGTGTTATCAGGACACCTGCCAAAGCGCCTTTGCCGCAACGCCTGGCGTCCATTCACCAGGAGCTCAGCGGTCTAGTCGAAGAACACCGACCCGACGTAGTTGCTATAGAACGAGTCTTCTTTCAGATGAACGCCCGGACGGCGATGGGTGTAGCGCAAGTAAGTGGACTAGCTATGGCTATCGGCAACATAGCCGGCGCCGAAGTTTTTGAGTACACACCAAACCAGGTCAAAGAAGCAGTTGCAGGCTGGGGAAGCGCCAACAAAGAACAGATGCAACGAATGGTCCAATCGCTTTTGGCTCTACCTGAAAGGCCTTCACCGCCTGATGCGGCTGATGCGGCCGCAGTGGCGCTTTGTCATCTAGCGCATGCCTCAAGCAGGAGACTCACCGAAGCAGCGAACCCATCATGATCGGGTCGCTGCGTGGTGTGCTGATCGATAAGGACGCTGAAGGAGAGATCGTTATCGACGTGTCAGGAGTCGGATACAGGGTGACCGTCAATCCTCGCACCCTCGCTGACCTTCCTGACATCGGAATTGATGCGTTTGTGCACATTCATCACCACATACGAGAAGACGACCAAACTTTGTACGGCTTTGGCACATTGGCGGAACGAAAATGTTTTGAGTCGGTCATAGGAGCTCACGGGGTGGGGCCAGCCTTAGGAATGGCAGTCCTGGCGACGTTGCCCCCAGAAGAACTGAAACATGCTGTTGCGACTGAAGATGTTGATGCGCTGTGTCTTGTGCCTGGGGTTGGTAAGAAAACCGCTCAACGAATGGTGTTGGAACTCAAAAATCGTCTCGACATGCCAACACAAGTCGAACACGAAGGTGCAAACAGTGAACCATTAAATTCAACGGCCATCACCGATGTGCGTGAAGCACTTCGCCAGATGGGCTTCGGTACTGAAGAAGTGCGGCTTGCTGTCGAAGGTCTCGAAGGTACAGATACGTCTGCAATGCTTCGCGAAGCGCTTCAACGGATGGCGAACTAATGGCTGAGAATGAATGGGGTCGAGAAGAAGGCTTCCGTAGGGAAAGCTCCGAAGGTCGTGACGAAGTATTGAGAGCCGAAGTTGTAGTCGACGACAAAGATGAAGCTGGATTACGTCCTCGCCGCTTGGAAGAGTTTGTAGGCCAGGTTGAACTTAAAGAGCATCTTGGGGTCGTGCTGGACGCAGCGCGCGGTCGAGAGCAACCTCCTGATCATCTGTTGTTTGCGGGGCCACCTGGCTTAGGAAAAACAACTCTCGCAGGGATCGTTGCTGCCGAGCTCGATGTAGCTATGCACATTACCTCGGGGCCGGCTATTGAACGAGCAGGAGACCTAGCAGCGATTCTGACAAATCTTGGAGATCGCGATGTTCTCTTCATCGACGAAATTCATCGATTACCCAAACAAGTTGAGGAAGTTTTGTACCCAGCGATGGAAGATTTTCAGCTGGACGTAGTCCTCGGAAAAGGGCCTGCTGCGCGCTCAATTCGTTTTGACCTACCTCCGTTCACTCTGGTGGGAGCGACCACTCGAACCGGATTGATCGCTGGCCCGTTAAGGGACCGATTCGGGCTTGTTGAACGGCTGGACTATTACAACCCAGAAGAGCTCAAATTGATCGTCGAAAGAGCCGCCGGGATCCTGTCCGTCACTATCGATTCGCCAGGAGCTGCCGAAATAGCAAATAGAAGTCGGGGCACCCCTCGCATAGCTAACCGGCTACTTCGCAGAGTGCGAGATTTCGCCGAAGTTCGAGCAGATGGGGTTGTGGATTTATCCGTAGCACAAAACGGATTGGCTCTTTTCGGTGTCGACGAACTCGGACTCGACAAAGTTGATCGTTCAATTTTGGAGTCGATTGCGGTGACGCACAGAGGAGGACCAGTCGGTCTATCGACGTTGTCAATTAGCGTCGGAGAGCAACCTGAAACGCTAGAAGACGTCTACGAACCCTTTTTGATTCAACAAGGCCTCATCCAACGCACACCTCGAGGGCGCGTAGTAACCGCAGCCACTTTTGAGCACCTCGGAGTAGCTGCGCCTGAACAACCCCCCGAAGACCCATCACTATTCGAGTAGATAAACCTTGACTTCGGATCGAATCTGGTACGCGGCTTACGGCTCAAACATTTTGAAAGCGCGATTCCTGTGTTACTTGCAGGGAGGTCGGTACTTACCACACCACAACGAACACACCGGTGCTCGCGACAGTCAACAACCGGGACATTTCGCCCCGTTAGTGCATGGCCCGTGGAGCCTGTCGTTTGGACTTTCGTCGGACAGGTGGGGAGGAGGCGTAGCCTTTCTGGAACCTCGCCGGAGCGAAGGTGCCTGTGTCCGCTGTTGGGACATCACCCAAGAGCAATTTATGGACGTAGCAGCACAAGAAAACGGTCTTGAACCCGGCGACATCACAATCGATATCGGAGAGGTTGTTCGTCGGGGAGAGATAAGCATCGGTAATAGCTGGTATTCCAGGGTTGTTTGTCTAGGGCAATACCGAGAACGGCCTTTACTTACCTTCACGAGTGAGAAGACCCCTGAACCAACACCGCCCGGCGAGCCTTACCTGTCAGTCATCTTGAATGGACTTATAGAGAGTTCCCCCCAGCAAGAAAGCGCACATGTAGATCGCCTACTGAGAGCACGTGGAGTGGCGCCAACATGGACTCGCGAGGCAATAGCTCAGCTAGCGAAACGAGAAACCTAGAATTGTTTTCGGAATGAATGCTCAAAGTTCATCACAAGGCATGCAGGAATTTGAATACGAGTTGCCTGACAAAGCGATCGCCCAGATGCCTGCGATGCCTCGCGACAGCGCCAAGCTCCTAGTCGATCAAGGACCAGATGAAGCGCCTCGGCACCTCACCGTTGCAAACCTCCCCGAACAGTTACGGGCAGGTGACTTACTAGTTGTAAATGAAACGAGCGTGATTCCAGCACGGCTGCCGCTACGAAAACCCACAGGGGGAGCCGTCGAGGTCTTTCTCGTAGAACCTGCAGGGGCAGGCTGGACCGCTCTCATCCGCCCGGCGCGTCGCGTGAAAAGCGGAACCCAATTGAGGAGTGACAGGGACGGTGCCTTAGAAGTCCTAGTTGGCGACGAGTTGGGTGAAGATGGGCGAAGGACTGTTCAGGTTTTCCACGATGGCCAACCGATCCTTAAACCAACCGATTGTTACCGGCTGTCTCTGGCGGGGGAGTCACCTCTTCCCCCGTACATCACATCCAGAGGGCATTCCCCAGACAGGTACCAGACCGTCTATGCGCGAACGCCGGGATCAGTAGCGGCACCGACTGCAGGGCTTCACCTCACCAAGGAACTACTCGAAAAAATCGAATCGATTGGCGTGAGCATCGCAAAAGTAGATTTGGTTGTGGGACTAGACACATTCCGACCGGTGACCGTCGAAAATCCAGCCGATCACGTTATGCACAGTGAGCGTTACAGCGTCAGCAATGAGACATGGGAAGCTTGCCAAACGGCGGAACGAGTAGTGGCGGTAGGCACAACTACAGTCCGCGCACTCGAATCAGCTGCCAGGGGCCCTCTGACAGGGCGCACCGAATTGTTTCTTCGTCGTGGATCCGACTTCAAGATTGTGGATTCAATGATGACAAATTTTCATATGCCGAAATCAACGCTCCTGATGATGATCGATGCCTTCATCGGAGCTCGATGGAAACTTCTCTACCAAGAAGCTTTAGAAAACCAATATCGGTTCCTTTCATTTGGTGATGCCATGCTGCTGAATCGAATGTCTAACTAGCTGACTGTCTGTCATGCTGTAGCACTGTGTCTTTACGTTATGAACTACTTGCAGCGGACAAGGAAGCTCGCAGAGGGCGAATTCACACCCCTCGTGGGTCAATCAACACTCCTGTGTTCATGCCAGTTGGAACGCGCGGAGCAGTAATTCATCTGGACCAACGAGACTACGAACAGCTCGAAATTGAAGTCGTTCTGGGCAACACATACCACCTCATGTTGCGACCGGGTGCCGAAGTCATTGAGGGTTTAGGAGGGTTGCACTCCTTTGTGTCGTGGGAGGGTCACATGCTGACCGACTCTGGTGGTTTTCAGGTCATGTCACTCAATGACAACGTTAAGATCGACGACGATGGAGTTACCTTCACCTCGATTTATGACGGTTCGAAGAAACGATTCACACCGGAAGATGCGGTAGTTACTCAGGAGCAGCTCGGCGCTGATATTCAGATGGCGCTCGACGTGTGCCCCCCGCTGCCTTCACCACAAAAGACGATCGTCGAAGCGATGAACCGAACCCATGACTGGGCGGCCAGAGCTAAATCCGTGCACTCCAAAGCGGACCAGGCTTTGTTCGGCATCGTGCAAGGTGGTATCGACCCAGTTCTACGAACACAGAGCGCGAAGCACTTAAGTGCTCTCGATTTCGCTGGGTACGGGATTGGTGGATTGTCTGTTGGGGAAAGCCGCCAAGAAATGATGCCCGCACTAAGAGCAGCCATTTCTGAACTGCCGGAAGATCGTCCCCGATACTTGATGGGCGTCGGCGACCCAGCCCGAATTGTCGACGCGATCGGCATAGGCGTTGATATGTTCGACTGCGTTTTGCCTACGAGACTCGCTCGACACGGAACTGTGCTCACTAGCACCGGGAAGTTAAATCTTCGCAACGCGAAACACGCCACCAACGACGAGCCTCTCGATCCAGGTAACCCGAT
Source organism: Candidatus Neomicrothrix sp. UBA814 (assembly GCA_002296525.1). Taxonomy (GTDB): domain Bacteria; phylum Actinomycetota; class Acidimicrobiia; order Acidimicrobiales; family Poriferisodalaceae; genus UBA6944. Next base: position 182,394 of record DBIA01000027.1, read on the forward strand.
GTCGAATAGCTTTAGTCGTGCCTATTTGCGTCACCTTATGCAGGTGAAAGAGCCAACCGCTGCGCGTATCGCGACCTTACATAATTTGTGGTTCCTAATTGATCTCGTGAAGAAAGCAAGGCAGGCGATCGAAGAAGGAAATTACGAAGCGTTTCGCTCTGAAACGCTTGAAACTTGGAGTTAATCGCGCGCGGTTCTTTCGCCCTAAGTGGCAAAGAGTCATGGACACAGCGGATGTGCGCAGTACGCTGACATGCCGTTCTTCTAATTATTGACCTGGGAGTCGTTCACTATGGCGCTACTACTGCCAATCATTGTCTTTGTTGGGATGTACTTCCTGATCCTTCGCCCACAGCAAAAGAGAATGAAAGAACGTGAAGCTTTGGTCCGCGCCGCAGGGGTTGGTGATGAAGTGGCCACTGTCGGCGGCGTGATTGGCGTCATAGTTGCCGAAGAAGAGGGCGAGATTGTTTCATTAGAGGTAGACAACGACGTTGAATTACGCGTTCAACGGCGATCTATCGGCGAAATCATCTCCAAAGCTGGCGACGCTGACGATGATTCTGATGACGCCAGCGACGAAGAATAAACCTCAACCCTGAATTTCCTTGGATCAAAGCCGTGCGTCGTTCCCACATTCTCTCGTTACTTCTGGTCATAGTCTTTGCAGGGGTCTCCTTCATTGGGGTGCTGTCAGCGGGGTGGAAACCAGTCCTCGGGGTTCAACTCCAGGGAGGCGTTGAGGTCGTTCTGCGACCAGCAGATGAGGTAACCGATGAACAATTTGAACGCGCCATTGAGATTATTCGGAATCGAGTAGATGCAATAGGCGTAGCGGAACCCGATATCACCCGCCAAGGAAACCAAGTTGTTATTCAACTGCCAGGTGTCAAGGACAAACAACGGGCCGTGGACCTCATAGGCCAAACTGCGGAACTGACCTTTCGGCCAGTTCAAAGCATCTTCGATTCCCAAGATCCGAATCAGCTCTTAGCGGTCCAACAATTTCTAGAGGAACCCGCAGACGGCGGTGATTCAGGTGGCACTGCTGAAACGCAGGAACCAAACGAATCTGAGCCGCCACCTTCTCTCAACGAAATCTTGACGCCACCTGAACAAGACGAGGCGTCATCTCGAGTCGTTCTTCTGGGTTCCGAAGGCCGAACCGGATTTATTCTGGCGCCAGCTGCGCTCACTGGGGAAGCGATCGAGGAAGCGGCGGCTACCTTCCAAGGGCAATGGATTGTGAACGTTTCATTCAATGACGAAGGCGCAATCGCTTTTGATCAAATGGCCGTAGCGAACTACGAACGACAAGTTGCGATTGTCTTAGACGGGGTAGTTGAGTCGGCCCCGACGATTAACGCGACGGAGTTCAACGGGCAGGCGGTCATCTCAGGTTCGTTCGATGAGCAAGAAGCAAAAGATCTCGCATTGGTGCTTCGATTCGGTGCTCTTCCGGTCGAGTTCGAACGTGATGACGTGCGAACAGTGTCGGCAACACTAGGCGAAGGAACGTTGCGCGCCGGTGTGGTTGCAGGTCTGGTGGGCTTAGCGCTGGTCGGACTTTACATGTTGTTGTACTACCGCTTATTGGGGCTAGTTGCTGTGTCCAGTCTTGCGATTAGCGGAGCAACCCTATGGTCGATTATTGCCTGGCTCGGTGAAAGTCAAGGCCTAGCGCTGACTCTTGCAGGAGCCACGGGCATCATCGTTTCTATTGGCGTTCAAGTTGACTCCAACATCGTCTACTACGAGAGAATTAAAGAGGAAGTCCGCCGAGGCCGCGCTGTGAGGTCTGCAGCAGACGGAAGCTTTAGAGCGGCGTTCTCTACCATTATCTGGGCAGACCTAGCCTCGCTTATTGGTGCGGGCGTTCTATACCAGCTGACCAGCGGAACAGTTAGAGGATTCGCTTTATACCTCGGTATCACAACTCTTATCGATATAGCTGTTTCATTCTTCTTCATGCGCCCACTAGTGATCCTGGTAGCTCGACGTCTAGTGAACGAGCGCCCCAGCCGACTTGGTATCAGCGAGACTAAAGAGGTGGTAGGAACATGAGCTTCTCAATCAGGCGCATGTATCGGGGCGACACGTCGTGGGACTTCCTGCAGGTTTCGAGGCGAGTTCTCATCTGCTCTGCAGTAGCTGTGATTATTTGCGTAGCAGCTCTTTTTGTGCGCGGTCTAAATCTCGGTATTGAATTTGAGGGTGGTGGTGTTTGGGAATCACCTGCATCTGAGGCCGTAACGACTGACACGATTGACGATGCAATGTCTGATGTCGGGATGGATGACGCTCGAATACAACGAATCACGGGAGGCGATGACATTTTCCGCGTCCGCGGTGAATTGCCCTCCGGTGCGACTGCAGAATCAGTCGGATCAGTGTTAGCAGAAGCAGCCCAAGTCGATCCGGAATCAGTGAGTGCGCGAACAGTGAGCCCTTCCTTCGGAGATCAGGTCGCCGGTAAAGCGCAGCGCGCCCTCATAGTGTTTTTTATTCTGATAGCGCTGTACCTCACGCTCCGCTTCGAATGGAAGATGGCTCTTGGCGCGCTGCTGGCTGTCGCTCATGACATAGCGCTTACGGTCGGAATATACGCGCTCTTTCAGTTTGAGATCAGCCCGGCAACAGTCGTCGCCTTCTTGACAATCATGGGCTATTCCCTTTACGACACCATTGTCGTTTTCGACCGCGTGAAAGACAACGAGCGATCACTTTCGCTCAAAGCGCGGATGACGTATTCCGACCTTGCCAACGTTTCGCTGAACCAAGTCATCATGCGATCTATCAACACAACTATCACCTCGGTATTACCGGTCCTATCGCTACTAGTGGTCGGTTCGCTGTTCATGGGCGCAACCAGCCTTCAAGAATTTGCTATAGCGCTGCTCATCGGGTTAATCGTCGGTTCCTACAGTTCTCTATTCGTAGCGATGCCAACGGTCGCCAAACTTAAGCAAAGAGAACCCCACTGGGCTGATCAGGATCGAAACGCAGAAGTTCTAAGCGCATCAAATTCCATTGAGAGCGCGGCAGTGACACTTGCCGCAGAGCGTTATGACAGAAGCTCTCCACCGAGACCCCGTAAGAAAGGCCGGAAACGCTAGGCGAAAGAGCACACTGTTGAGATGAGGAACCAGTATGACGCTGAATCGCTGCAGGAACTCATCGCTGACTTCCCGGACTTTCCTAAACCCGGCATCGTTTTTCGTGACGTATCACCGCTACTAAACGACCCCCGTGCCCTCACGGCAGCGGCCGAGCTAATGGCAGAACCTTTCCGCGACATGGAGGTGACCCACGTCGCCGGCATCGAATCGCGAGGTTTTATCTTCGGCCCCCTAATAGCTGAACGACTGAATGCTGGGCTCTGTCTCATAAGAAAGCCGGGAAAACTGCCGGGTGAAACCTACGCGGAGAGCTACGGCCTGGAGTATGGAGATGACTGTCTCGAGATTCAATCGAAAGCTCTTACCCGAGGAGACCTGGTGCTCATAGTTGATGACGTCCTCGCAACCGGTGGAACACTTTCGGCTGCGGAGCAGCTCATAGATAAAACGGGAGCCAGCGTTATCGCAGCAGCAGTGTTAATCGAAATAGATTTTCTTCGCGGTCGCCAACAACTAGGTGTACGTGACGTAGCAGCCGTGATTCACTATTAAGTAGATGAAGCGCTACCCCCACCTGACGATCTAATGGCCACTGTCACCAGAGTGCTGCCATGGCGGCGTGCGGTCGCGCCTGTACACACGGAAATTCAGGGCGTCGTGGATCGCTACAAAGCTCGATGGCCAAAGAGTTCCGCCGATCTGCTCGTGCGCGCCTATGAAATGGCCGATGAAGCGCATCAAGGGCAACGCAGAAAATCTGGTGAACCGTACATACTCCACCCAGTAGCAGTCGCATCAGTCGTAGCGGAAATGGGGCTAGACGATGTATCGATAGCTGCTGCACTGTTACACGACGCCGTAGAGGATACGGGTATCGAACTGATCGAAATCGGAAGTGAATTTGGGTCTGACGTAGCCGCACTGGTCGACGGAGTAACCAAACTTGACCGAGTTCGATTCGCAACTAAACAAGCCCAACAAGCAGCGACACTGCGAAAGATGCTTGTTGCCATGGCACAAGACCTGCGAGTCCTACTAATCAAGCTCGCAGATCGACTCCACAACATGCGAACTCTTGGCGCCCTACAACCCACAAAACAAGAACAAATCGCGCGTGAAACTCTCGATGTGTACGCGCCACTAGCTCACCGCCTAGGGATGCAAGAGGTGCGAAACGAACTTGAAGACTTAGCGTTTGCTGCGCTTTACCCGAAGCGATACGCAGAGATCGACCGCCTGCTTGCCGAACGAACTCCGGCACAAGATGCTTACGTAGAAGGTGTTTCGCAGACCATAAGTGAACGGCTATCGAAAGTATCCGTTCAAGCACACGTGACAGGGAGAACAAAACATCACTGGGCCGTGTACGAAAAAATGGTGGTGAAAGGGAGATCGTTTGACGAGATCTTCGATCTGGTGGGTATCAGGGTCGTGGTTTCCACGATCCGAGATGCCTACGGAGCGCTGGGCTCGATTCATAGCACCTGGAAGCCAGTTGCTGGAAGATTCAAAGACTACATCGCAATGCCGAAGTTCAATCTGTATCAATCTCTCCACACCACAGTGATAGGCCCCGAGGGTATGAGCCTTGAAGTGCAAATCCGAACTGAGGACATGCATCAACGAGCGGAACATGGTGTCGCAGCTCATTGGCGTTACAAGGACCCTTCCGAAGGTTCGGGTGCTGATATGCCCTGGCTTAACTCCATCGTTGACTGGCAGGCAGAAACAGATGACCCAGAAGAGTTCATGCGCACCCTCGCCGTTGATTTAGACCAAGACGAGGTCTACGTCTTCACGCCCACAGGTGATGTAGTAACTCTTGCTACCCAAGCAACACCCATAGATTTTGCATACGCCATTCACACCGACATTGGAGATTCGACCATTGGAGCCAAAATCGACGGGAGGCTTGTGCCATTAGACCGTCAACTCCAATCCGGTGACACTGTCGAGATTTTTACCTCGAAGGTCGACGGCGCTGGCCCATCTCGAGACTGGCTCGAAATAGCCACAACTCCCAAGGCGAAAAACGGCATAAAACAATGGTTCGCCAAGTCGGACCGCGAAGAGCTAACTGAAATAGGCCGAGAGCAAATCACAGAAGCCATGCGGCAGGAAGGTTTGCGGGCGCAGCTACTTATCGAGAGTGATGAACTGCTTCGTGTGGCTGAACAATTCAATCGCAGTGACTTAGCGGTTCTATATGAAGCTGTTGGTAAAGGTGACCTGCAGGCATCTTCAATCGCGAAGCGGCTAGTGGCGAACCTCAGAGGAGAAGAAAGCAGTCAGAGGCTGCCAGCGAAACCGGCGCAGCACCGAGGTTCTCGACGACGCCGAACCAGCGGCGTACATGTAGAAGGATTCGAAGACTCACTCGTCAGACTCGCCGGTTGCTGCAACCCAGTTCCCGGGGACGAAATTCTCGGCTTTGTGACGAAGGGTCGCGGCATCTCGATACATCGACACGATTGCTCAAATGCTTTTGAACTTGTCGGGTACTCCGGAGCGCGACAAATCGAAGTTGATTGGGACGCGGCCTTTAACGGCCAGTTCCGCACAAGCGTTGAGATAAGGGCCCTTGACCGAGACCGACTGCTCGCTGACGTCGTATCGGTTATCTCTGATCATCACCTCAGCATTTCCAGCGCTCACACCTTTACCGGGGATGATCAAGTTTCGGTCCTGCAGTTCGATATAGAGGTGGGCGATCCCACCCTTCTGGAACAGCTACTTGGAGCCCTACGAGAAATAGATGCCGTGTTTGACGCACACCGAATAATGCCAAACAGCGTGCGTCCCCCTTCTTGAATGTGAGTTCAAGTAGATCGATAAGTATCAGGGACTTTCTCTCGTAACCATCTACGATGGTAGGTCCACCGGGCAGCTATTTCTCACACCCGGGATGCGCCCGAGGATGAACATGTCAAAGAAGGCAAATACCTTCCAAACCCCAATCGGAACACGTGACCTTCTTCCTGGCGAGTCGGCCCGATGGGAGGCAGTCGTTGAGGTTTTTGGCTCCGTGGCCTCGCGATCGGGATTCGCTCTAGTTGACACCCCATTGTTTGAAGACATCGGAGTCTTTTCCAGAATCGGTGAAGGCACTGATGTGGTCGGGAAAGAAATGTATGAGTTCCACGACCGAAGCGACAGGCACATGGCCCTGCGTCCAGAAGGAACTGCTGCTATATGCCGGTCCTTTGTTCAACATCGTCCGCCAGTGCCCTGGAAGGTTTATTACAGAGGTCCCTACTTTCGGTATGAAGCACCTCAGGCTGGGCGGTTTCGGCAATTCCACCAATTCGGAATTGAAAGTATTGGTTCAGATGACCCGGATATTGATGTAGAAGTCATTGCTTTAGGGTGGAACGTTTTACGAAGTGTGGGTCTCAAAGAAGTAACCCTGCTTCTGAACTCGATGGGTAACGCGAACACTCGAAAGCAGTACCAGCAGTCGCTGCGTGATTTCCTAGAAGAACATACGCTCGACTTAGATGAAGAAGACAGAAGCAAAGTTCAATCCCATCCGTTGCGAGTACTGGACTCGAAGCGGTCAGCAACGCAGCGGGTCACCGCCGAAGCACCTCCGATTGAAGAATTTTTAGACGGAGACGCCAAAGCACATTTTGGACGAGTTCAAGAAGGACTCAACGCGTTGAACATTCCGTTCACGATCGAACCCAAACTGGTTCGAGGGTTGGATTATTACACCCATACCACCTTCGAGTTTCAAAGCCAGGCGTTAGAGAGTGCTCAAAACACAGTTTGTGGAGGTGGCCGCTACAACGGGTTAATCGAAGAACTCGGTGGACCCGCCACCCCAGGAATTGGGTTCGGCATGGGTATCGAACGACTACTGCTGGCCTGCGACGCCGAAGAATCCTTCCCGAACCCGGCACCAAAAACTCAAGTGTGGGTTATAGATGTCACAGATGGTTCGTCTGCGCGAGACCTAACTCAGTTGTTGCGAACCAACGGTATATTTGCAGACAGGTCCTTCGATGGTCGTTCGATGCGAAGTCAGATACGTAGCGCTGATCGATCGGGAGCCCAAATAGCTCTGATTATTGGCGAACAGGAAGTAGAAGAAGCAACAATTTCGATACGAATGTTGCGTGACAGAGCAACTGAGCAGATAGTTGTTCAGCGAGAGGACGTTGTCAGTCAAGTTCGACAGCTACTCGGGCTGGAATCTTGAGTACGCTGCACGGCCCTGGAGATAGGCGATGACAAATAGAACTGATTACTGCGGTCAACTATCTAGCGATGACATAGGACGCACAGTCACAGTCTGTGGCTGGGTAGCTAAACGCAGAGAACACGGCGAGTTTTTGGCGTTCGTGGATCTCCGCGACCGCACCGGAATCGTCCAGTGCGTTGTCGACCACGCTCACGACATTCGAAGCGAATATGTCCTAGCCGTGACTGGGACTGTCCGAGAACGTCCACCCGAAACCATCAACACTGACTTACCTACAGGTTCTATAGAAATCGGAGAAGCGACTGTCGAAATCCTTGCTAGCGCTGAACCGCCCCCATTTCAGATAGATGGCCGAGTAGAGGTTGATGAGACCATACGTATACGTCACCGTTACCTAGATCTGCGCACTGGTCGCATGCAACAAAATCTCCGCAGCAGAGCGGCGATCAGCGCTGCGATTCGCCGCTCGATGGAAGACCAAGACTTTGTTGAGGTAGAAACTCCGATGCTCATTGCTTCAACGCCAGAAGGAGCAAGAGACTTTGTTGTGCCCAGCAGGTTAAGTCCAGGAGACTTCTACGCGCTTCCTCAGAGTCCCCAGTTATTCAAACAGCTTTGCATGGTCGGCGGAATCGACCGTTATTACCAAATCGCTCGCTGTATGCGAGACGAAGACCTTCGAGCCGATAGACAATTCGAATTCACGCAACTCGATATGGAAATGAGCTTCGCCGACGGAGAACAAGTTCGATCTGTGGTATCTGAAGCCGTAAGCAACGCGACGGAGATCATTACCGGCCAGAGACCAGAATCAATCCCAGAGATGCCTTGGATAGAGGCAATGAACCGATATGGATCGGACAAACCAGACGTTCGGTTTGATCTGGAATTAGTTGAACTCACCGAAGTCTTCTCAGGCACTGATTTCAACGCGTTTAAGGCACCGACTATCAAAGGAATCAAAGTTGAAGGCGGTGCCGAGATGGGTCGTAACCAACTGGATCAATTGACTGACAAAGCCAAAAGTTGGGGCGCCAAGGGGCTGGTGTGGATCAAAGTCGGACCATCGGGCGAAGTGAACTCGCCAGTAGCCAAATTCATGAGCGAAGCCGAAATATCCGGATTGCTGTCAGCGATGAATGCGAAAGAGGGAGATATCTGTTACCTCGTTGCTGATGATTGGCGACGAGTGGTGCACGTGCTGGGGCTTCTTCGGCTCGAATTGGGGAGACCACCGGTTAACGAGGGAGGCCTGCGATTTCTTTGGGTAGTGGACTTCCCGCTTTTCGAAGATGTCGATGACGAAGGAAATCCGCTTCCCGCACACCACCCCTTCACTATGCCCCATGCGGATGATCTAGAACTTCTATCGAATAGCAACACCCCTGACGATTTACTCAAAGTGAGATCCCAGGCGTACGACCTTGTTCTCAATGGATGGGAGCTAGGGTCTGGCAGCGTTCGTATCCACCGACGAGACATCCAACAACAAATCTTTAACTTGCTGGGCATAAACGAAGAAGAGTCACAGCAGAAGTTCGGGTTTCTTATGGACGCCTTCCGGTACGGAGCGCCACCTCACGCAGGCTTTGCTTTCGGTATAGATCGATTAGTGGCGCTACTAGTCGGTGAAGAGAACATCCGAGAGGTCATTGCTTTCCCTAAGACTCAATCGGGAGCCGATCCGCTTACGAGCGCTCCTTCGTCTATAGACGCCAGTCAACTCAATGAATTAGGTCTTAGGGTGCTTCCTCCCGCTACTTGATCGATCTTGGATCCAAGGCGAACTAGGTTCGTTGCAATGAGCGACCTATTCGAGTCGGCAGCAGACGAGGTAATGCGCCGCCAAGCTCCATTGGCGGCACGGCTTCGCCCGCGACAATTAGACGACCTTGTCGGTCATGACGATTTGCTAGGAACCCAGGCCCCGCTCAGAACTTTGATCCAAGCGGACAAACTGACCTCAATAATCTTGTGGGGTCCACCGGGTTGCGGAAAGACCACCCTCGCTCGCCTCATCGCAAACCACACCAAGAAACAATTCGTGACACTTTCTGCGGTCTCAGCGTCGGTTAAAGATGTTCGACAAGTCATTGACGAAGCCAGACAGCGTCTTGGTGAGCGGAATGTCGGAACAATTCTGTTCCTTGACGAGGTACATCGGTTCAACAAGAGCCAACAAGACGCTCTTCTACCCTCAGTGGAGGACGGGTTGCTTACCTTCATCGGGGCCACCACTGAAAATCCCTACTTTGAGGTCAACCCACCACTCCTCTCAAGATCCAATCTGTTCCGCATGAATGAGCTGAGCGACGAAGCTGTGACGAAATTGTTGCTTCGAGGCGCTGAGCACGAAGAAATCTCACTGAGTCAAGATGCATCTGAACATCTGGCTCGGCGAGCAGATGGCGACGCGAGGCGCGCCCTTACTGCCCTTGAAGTAGCAGCAGTTCTTGCCGGAGGCAAAGGATCAACCGTAGAGCTAAATCATGCAGAACAAGCACTGGACGCACGTGCTCACAGGTACGGCGAGGACGAACACTACGACGTTATTTCGGCTTTCATTAAGAGCATTCGCGGCTCTGATGTTGATGCGAGCCTTTATTGGCTCGCTCGCATGCTGGAGGCAGGGGAAGATGCTCGCTTTATAGCTCGGCGACTCGTGATACTGGCCTCCGAGGACATTGGGATGGCGGATCCGATGTCGCTCTTGATCGCTGACGCTGCTGCTAGAGCAGTCGATTTTGTTGGGCTACCCGAGGCCCAACTCAACCTTTCTCAAGCGGTTATTCATCTAGCAACCGCACCAAAATCGAACTCAGCGTTACTTGGCATAAACAGGGCCAGAGGTGACGTTCGACAAGGTCAGGGCCGTCGGGTACCCCGCCATTTACGCGACAGCCACTACAGCGGCGCCCAAGACCTAGGACATGGGGAGGGTTATCTCTACCCGCACAGCAGTGAATCGGGATGGGTAGAGCAGCAATACCTTCCAGATGACATAGCTGGGCAGCGCTACTACTCGCCCAGTTTGCACGGGTTTGAAGCGGAAATTGTTCAACGTTTAGCTGATCGGGGGCGTGCCGTTGAACCATGGCATGGCGCGGGAACGTCCGACGACAAAGTAAAGGGTCAAGAAAAATGACAGTCTGGGACTTGGTCGCTGTGGTAGTCACGGTGTGTGTCATCGTGACGATGGCGGTTCTACTGCTGATTTTGACTCAACTTATTTCAGTATTGAAACAGCTGCGATCGGCAGCTGACCGGCTATCCGAGCAGGCACTACCAGCTGTAGAAGACCTCAGAGAGACCGTTGACCACGCTGATCTCGAGCTACAGAGACTTCAAGGTGTCGTTCAGGCAGCCGAAGATGCATCGAGGCAGATAGGGTCCGCTGGCCGAAAAGCCCTGAGCGTAGTCTCGGTTCCCTTTATAAAAGTTAAGGCGATTTCAGCCGGGGCTAAATCTGGGTTCGGTCGAATCAAAAATGGTCGAGGTAACAGTCCGAGATGAACGTAATTAGTGACAGTTCATGGCAGGCTGTATGAGTGTTTAAACGACTTAGGTGGTTAGTGCTCGGAGGTATATTCGGCGCTGGTGGTTCTGTATGGGTGAGACGCCAATTTCGCCACCTTGCCGAACGGTATGCACCAGTTCGCGGCACGGCGACTATGGCTGGAACAGCTCGCCGCGTCGGACGCGATATACGAGAGGCTTGGACTGACGGTCAACGCAAGATGCGTGATACTGAGGCAGAACTTCGAGCTAAACAGGAACAACTTTCTAATCGTTATTGATTAGGACCGAGTTCCAAGAGCGACACCTGGGTACCATCAGGGGGCATGCAAGCAGGTGAGTTACGCGAAGCATTCTCTAAGTTCTGGAGTGAGCGAGGTCATGACGTTCGCGCGTCGGCAAGCCTCATACCTCATGAACCTTCTTTGTTGTTCACTGTTGCAGGAATGGTGCCCTTCATGCCCTACTTCTTGGGTGAAGAACAGCCGCCATCTTCTCGACTATGCACCATACAAAAATGTGTTCGCGCTGGGGGTAAACACAACGACCTAGATGACATCGGTCGAACGAATCGCCACTTCACCTTCTTTGAAATGATGGGTAACTTCAGTTTTGGTGATTACTTCAAAGCGGAAGCCATACCGTGGGCTTGGGAGTTTGTTACTGACGTCCTTCAATTAGAAAAGGACCGCCTCTGGGTCACCGTTCATGTCAGCGACGACGACGCTGAAGAAATATGGACCCAGTCCGTTGGTTTGCCGGCCGAGCGCATACAACGTCTCGATAAAGACAATTGGTGGGCGGCGGGAGATACAGGACCTTGTGGGCCCTGCAGTGAAATCTTCTACGACCTCGGACCCGAATACGGTGACGACGGCGGACCGGCAGAAGGAGGGGAGGATCGATTTATTGAAGTGTGGAACCTCGTTTTCATGCAGTTTTCCAATGACGGCTCGGGCGAACTGACCCCACTTCCGCAAACAGGCATTGACACAGGGGCAGGATTAGAACGATTGTTGGCGGTTCTGCAGGGAGTGCCATCGGCGTGGGATATAGACCTATTTGCGCCTTTGCTAACCGAAGCAGAGCTAATCACTGGCCTTAAGTACGGGCAGGACCCAGCGGTAGATATTTCCATGCGAATTTTTGCCGATCACGCCCGCACGACCGCACTACTCATCAGCGACGGCGTTTTCCCCTCCAACGAAGAACGGGGCTATGTGCTCCGTCGAATTATTCGGCGTGCGGTCAGGCACGCGTGGACTCTGGGTGTAGAGGATGTCGTGATGCCCCGCCTGGTTGAGGTCGTGTGCGACGTGATGGGTGACCATTATTCCGAACTGCAAGACAACCTTGCGCTAGTCAAAGATGTGGTCGGGCGCGAGGAGGAACAGTTCCGTCGCACCTTAGCTACCGGTTCTCAGATCTTGGACGAAGCAGTCACCGCCCTTGAGCAAGGGGAGCCGCTTCCTGGCAGCGTCGCCTTTCAGCTGCACGACACATTCGGTTTTCCGGTAGAAGTCACTCAGGAAATTCTTAGTGAACGAGACCTCACACTAGACAAAGAAGGTTTCGACACAGAGATGGATCAGCAACGAGAACGAGCGAGATCCGCTAGGGCCGATGGACCCACCGTTGCTAATGAGACGTACCGGCAAATTTTGGAGCAGTTTGATGTAACAGAGTTCATCAGGGACTCTGGCGTCGTAGGCGACGCGCAGGTACTGGCTGTCGTCGAACTAGATGATGAACAAGTCGAAGTATTTCTCGACAAAACGCCCTTTTACGCGGAAAGCGGTGGACAGATTGGCGACACGGGGACAATAAAAACTGAGAGTGGCGTTATCGAAATTCAAGACTGTACCTATGCCCTCCCGGGGCTGCATCGACACGTCGGTCGAATAGCGGAAGGGACCATAGCTTCACCCTCCATGGCTACGGCGGCTATAGACGAAGAGCGGCGCTCGGCTATACGGCGAAATCACACCGCAACACACATCCTTCATTGGGCTTTAAGGGAAGTGCTTGGTGACCATGTGAAGCAAGCAGGTTCATTGGTTGCGGCCGACCGCTTGCGTTTCGACTTCAACCACTTCGAAGCAGTAACCGATGATGAGTTGGCGCAAATTGAAGACCTTGTTAACGGTGAACTCCTAACCAATGCGCCTTGTCGTCATTATGAAACGACTATGGAACATGCTCAAGAGGCCGGAGCTATCGCGTTTTTCGGCGATAAATACGGAGACATGGTCAGAGTCTTAGAGGCAGGGCAGAACTCACTTGAACTATGCGGTGGTACTCACGTCGATGCACTAGGCGATATCGGGCATCTAAGGATCATCTCTGAGAGCAGCATCGGTTCGAATATCCGTCGTGTTGAGGCGATCACCGGCTTTGCGACGGTTGAACGACTCCAAAGTGATGAGCTCTTAATCTCACAAATGAACGAGATGCTGAACACTTCAACAGAGGAGCTACTCGACGCGCTTCGCCGTCGGCTTGGCGAGATCAAAGATTTACGCAACCAAATCAAAACACTTCAACAGGTCACAGCGGGAGTTCGCGCCGGTGAGTTAGCCGACACCGCAGAGGAAGGTGTCGTCGTCGCTCGACTAGATGGTCTAGAGCGCGACGAACTCCGAGATCTCGCCGCAGCAATCCGAGACCGCCCTGAAATCCGAGCAGTCGTATTGGCTGGTGCTCCGGACGGAGGGGGAGTCGCACTCGTAGCTGCTGTGCTGCCCGATGGTGAACTCAGCGCTGTTGACTTAATCGATGATGCAGCACAGGCAATTCAAGGTGGCTTCGGCCGCAAAGGAAACCCACCGCTAATCGTAGCGGGGGGTAAAAACATAGACGGAATCGACCAGGCGCTTGATAGTGCCCGGCGCGCTGCGGGCCTAGGGGGAGGCTGATTCCTCGGATGAGAGCCGTTGGGATCGATCTTGGAGAGAAAAGAATTGGCGTAGCTATCTCCGACAGTGATGGACGAGTTGCAACCCCTTACGAGACGGTTGCCCGTTCAGGCAGCCGCGACCAAGACCATCGACTGATCAGAGCTATCGTCGAGGAGGTGGAGGCAGAGATTCTCGTCGTCGGTCTTCCTTTGTCGTTAGACGGAGTTGAAGGCAAGGCAGCCCTTAATGCCCGCAAGGAAGCGGAACTTCTGCAGCAAGTAGTGGCAATACCGTTAGCAATGCACGATGAACGACTAACTACGGTCGAAGCGGAACGCATGCTGCAAGAGCAAGGCCTCGACGCAGTCCAACGACGAAAGATAGTCGACAAAGTGGCTGCTTCGATCATCCTGCAAGCGTGGATGGATGGTAGATGAACGACTCAGCTGGAACGTCTTTTCGAGGTTTCCGGCCGCCGCCACCTCGTCAACGTCGCCCTGCGCGATCGCGACCACCGCAGCGCGAAGGGGTCGACTACGAAACAGTCTTTGTTCGCAAGGGTCGAGGAACAACACTCGCCGTGCTGTTCTTGCTTCTGCTATTGCTCGTCGCCATATGGGCCACCATGCAAGCGGTCAAATGGGGTAGAGAACAACTAGATCCTCCGGGAGATCAAGGAGCAGCCATCAATCTCACCTTGCCGCCTGGCATTAGCACCAAGGGCATATCTGACTTACTTGAAGAGAACGGAGTGGTACCTGATGCTCGCGCCTACGAGTGGTATGTCCGCCTCAAAGGAGCGCCCTTATTCCAAGCTGGCGATTACACATTTCACACCAATTCTGCTGTGTGGGAAGTGTTAGACGTTCTTGAAGACGGACCGCGATACGCCCAACAAACTTTGAGAATTAGGGTCACCATTCCCGAAGGTCTCACTGTCCGGCAAATCATTAATGAAATTGACATGATCGAAGATATGCCCTTTAGCGGAGCAGATTTTGAAGCCGAGATGCGTATGCAACACGTTGTCTCCAACTATGCACCGTCCCCATCTGCGATGCCGAGTGGAGCTATAGAGCCCTACGAAGGTTTGCTATTTCCCGACACTTACTACCTTGGCCCAGATTCAACGCCTGAAGAACTACTCACTCAAATGGTCGCTCGATTTGATCAAATCCTCACCAAACTTGGATACGCGGCCTCGCCTCAAACAGTTGGGTTAACTCCCTACGAAACTGTCGTTCTCGCGAGTCTGATAGAGCGAGAGGCCCGCATTGGTAGTGAGCGGGCAAAAATATCTCGAGTAATCCATAACCGGCTCGCAGCCGACTGGTATCTGGGAATCGATGCTTCAATTGTTTACATAACAGGTGACAACGAACTCACCCTGAGCGACTTGCAGGTGGAGTCGCCCTTCAACACCCGACTGTCGAAAGGGCTTCCTCCCACACCGATAGCTGCTCCGGGCGAAGCTTCACTTGAAGCAGCGATGGGCCCAGTTGCGGGCCAATGGATGTATTACGTCCTAGCGGACGCCGAAGGACGACATAACTTCTCGGTCAGCAGTGAAGAATTTGAACGCGACAAGGCGAAGTGTCAGGAGCGAGGCCTGTGCTGATACCCCCAACAGACACTCCGACACCAACAACGCAAATAGCAGCGGTCATCGGTGACCCAGTTAGCCACTCGCTAAGCCCACGCCTTCACAACGCGGGCTTCAATGCGTTAGGCCTCGACTGGACTTACATAGCGTGTCGCGTGCCAGATGGTAAAGGCGAAGAGGCAGTTACTGATATGCGCGCAAATGGTTTCCGAGGTTTGTCCGTCACCATGCCTCACAAAGCAGCCGCAGCTCGAGCGGTGGACGAGTTATCGCCAACAGCTGCGAAGCTAGGTGTCGTGAATTGCGTCCGCCGAGAAGGCGATCGTCTGATAGGCGAAAATACAGACGGCATTGGCTTCTTAGACGGACTCCGAGCGCAAACAAACATCGAACCAGATGGCCTTCGTGTGGTTATCGTCGGGGCTGGTGGCGCTGCGCGGTCCGTTGCTTTAACACTGGCCGAACATGGCGCGAATATTGGGGTCAGCAACCGAACCCGTGCATCGTCCGAAGACCTAGTCCACCTCATCGGTGGAACTTCATCAGTGGTGGAACAAGAAGCCATCAGCGATGCCGACCTTGTAATCAACGCAACACCTCTAGGAATGAACGAGAACGAACCTATCCCCATCGACGTGAATCTGTTGGGAACGGGCCAGTGCGTAGTAGACCTCATCTACAAGCCAGAAAAAACAAAGCTTTTGATCGAAGCCGAAGCTCAAGGCCTCCAAGTGCTCAATGGGTTAGGGATGCTGCTATTTCAAGCGGGTGAACAGTTCCGATTGTGGACTGGATCAGAAGCGCCAATTGAAGCGATGGCCGATGCCGTTGGGGTCACGTTGAATTATTAGCGATTCCTTCAACTCGCAAGGAATTTGCGAGACTGACTCGAATTCTTCGGGTAGCGCATCGACTGAATATTTCAAGCTGCTTAACTCCGTAGAGTCGGTACTCTTCGGTGTGTGATTCGAATTGATGTCCCGCTTGACTCGCGTAGCTACCCAGTAGTCGTAGGGAATTCGATACTGTCGGAGTTCCAATCGCTGGTTCCCCCTGAAGTATCAAGGGTCGCATTCGTTACCCAGAAAGGAATTGACGTTTCGATTCCGACTGAGTTGCCCTCCTCGATCCACTATCTACCCGACGGAGAGCAAGCGAAGCGCCTTTCGGTGCTAGAAGACCTGTGCGGAGAATTCGCTAGGGAAGGTCTTACACGTCGCGATCTTGTCGTCGGGATCGGCGGTGGAGTAGTTACCGACGTTGCTGGCTTCGCCGCATCGGTTTATCACCGAGGTGTCCAGGTAATGCATGTGCCCACAACTCTCCTTGGGCAAATCGATGCCGCAATCGGTGGAAAGACAGGGGTGAACCTAGAAGAAGGAAAAAATCTTGTAGGGGCCTTTTGGCAGCCGTGCGCTGTCATATGTGACACTCAGTTACTCACATCACTTCCTAAACGCGAAATGCGTTCAGGGATGGGGGAGTTAGCGAAATACCACTTTTTAGGAGGCGAGCAACTAGATGCGCTTCCGCTTGAAGAGCGCGTCGCCGCATGCGTGCAAATAAAGGCTGATGTAGTCGCATCTGACGAACGAGAAGGCTCGACCCGAGCCTTACTCAATTACGGTCACACACTCGCTCACGCACTAGAAATCGAAGGAAGCTTCGACCTTCGACATGGCGAAGCGGTTGCGATCGGAATCGAATACGCGGCGCTGGTAGCGCACAACCTCGGCAGAATCGACGAGGCTAGATTGGCTGAACATCGCCGCGTTCTCGACGTCTATGACTTACCGCGCGGCCTCCCTGAAGGTTCCGACATCGATCACATAATGGAGTTGTTTCACCGCGACAAGAAGGCATTAACCGGATTGACCTTCGTTCTAGACGGCCCTAACGGCCTAGAGGTTGTGGAACAAGTCCCAGAAAAAGTACTCCGACTCGCACTAACTCAAATCTGAGGCACTGATTCGCCTCATGATCTGGCACCCTATTGGTGTGGCTCGTCCAGTAATCCTGCTTCTCTCTGGTCCTAACCTCAATCTTTTAGGCGACCGCGCGCCAGAGGTATACGGGACCGAAACACTCTTAGACCACGTCACGGCGAGCCGAGAGCGAGCCAATTCCCAAGAGTTCGACTTGGAACACATTCAAAGCAACCATGAAGGTGACTTGATTGACGCAATTCACGCGGCACGCAAAAGGGTGGCTGCAATCGTGATTAACCCTGGCGCCCTTACTCACTATGCATGGGCGCTACACGATGCTCTTGAGGCTTACGAGGGTCCTATCGTTGAGGTCCACCTGTCTGATCCTGCAAAGCGAGAATCATGGCGCCACCTATCGGTTGTGGAACCAGTCGCCACAGCTTCAATCGTTGGTAAGGGTGGGGCCGGATACGTCGAAGCAATTGATATTGCGATAGATGCGTGCACCAAAATCAATGAATGATCTCCCAAAGCTACAAAGAGGAGCACGCGCTGCTGCCCTGCGTGCAGCGATGGCAGATGCTTGCATTGACAGCTTCTTAACCTCTGACGGCATCAGTTTGAGGTGGCTGAGTGGATTTACTGGCTCCGCAGGCACCCTTCTCGTTACTGATGGAAACATGCAATTGTTGACAGACAGTCGATACGGGGAACAGGCACCAAAAGAAACAGCGGGAACCGGAATCGATGTTTGTATCGGAGACCGAAAAAAACACCAAGAAGTAATCGAAGACCTACTTTCCGAAACAAGATCGTTAGCCGTTGAGTCGGATCGCATTACCTGGGGCGAAGCTGAAGCGTTAAGAGCAAGCGTCGCAGCCGAATTGGTTCCGGCCAAGGATCTGTTAGCAGACTTGCGAAAGGTTAAAGAACCCGAAGAAGTAGTGCGCCTGCAGGCAGCGGCGACCATCGCAGACCAAGCTCTAGCGGTAGTGAGGGCAGACCTTGCGAGTGAGCCCACTGAGAAGGAATTCGCGCGCGCTCTCGATCGCACCATGCTCGAACTAGGAGCTGAAGCCCTTTCCTTCGACACCATATGCGCCAGCGGCCCTAACGCTGCTTTGCCTCACGCAAGGCCGTCAGACCGCACCATTCGGTCCGGTGACTTAGTGATTCTCGACTTCGGTGCGGTTATCGATGGCTATCACTCTGACATGACTCGAACATTTGCCATTGGAGACGTAGATCAAGACCTATGGGACATCATCCAGGCGGTAACCGACGCACAGAACAGCGGATGCGACAAGGTCGAACCGGGAGTGAGGGCATCCGATATTGATGATGCCTGTCGGTCACATCTCGCGAACCACAACCTTTCTCAATACTTTGTTCACGGGACAGGACACGGGGTAGGCCTAGAAATCCATGAGGGTCCGTGGCTCAACTCCCAAAGCGATGACATATTAGAAAAATCTCAGGTAGTCACTGTGGAGCCGGGGGTGTACCGTCCCGGTGTTGGTGGAGTTCGAATAGAAGACACAGTGCTCGTCACATCTTCGGGATTTCGTCGACTTACCACTGCCCCGAAAAACCCAATCATCTAGTTCAACCTCATAGCCGAAGGAAGCCTATGTCTATATCCACCTCAGATTTTAAGAACGGGATGACTATCGATTTGGACGATGGACTCTTTCAAATCTCGGAATTTCAGCATGTGAAGCCGGGCAAAGGCGGAGCGTTTGTTCGTACAACCTTGAAGAACGTGCGAACGGGAGCTGTCATAGAAAAAACCTTTAGAGCCGGGGAGAAAATGGAACGCGCTGTCATCGATAAACGCGAGATGCAGTACCTGTACTCAGATGGTGGCGATCTGGTGTTTATGGACAGTGAGACCTACGAACAGATCCAAGTCAGTAGGCAGCAATTAGGCGATGCCCCCAATTATCTTGTCGAAGGAAATGCAGCCGTTTTGCAGATGTATGGCAGCGAAATAGTAGGTACTGAATTACCAGCCTCGGTGGTGCTAGCCGTCAAAGAAACAGAACCAGGAATCCAAGGGGACCGAGTTTCGGGAGCGCGTAAGGCGGCGACCATGGAAACCGGTGTGATAGTGCAGGTACCTCTATTCATCGAAACTGGAGAGCGACTCAAAGTAGATACGCGAACTGGTGATTACATCGAGAGAGCAAACGGGTGAACGATGACCCGTTTGCTCCGGCTCCTTCGGCTAGGAAGCGAGAAGCAAGAGAGCGGACAATCGAACTGCTCTATGAGTCAGAAGTTAGAGGAATCACAGCTAACGAGCTGTTGGATAGCCAGGTGATAGCACCCGCCGAGCTAGTCAGGGAACTAGTTCTTGGAGTTACAGATGACATCGAACGAATTGACGCTGAAGTTGATGCGTATCTCCACGAGGGGTGGTCTTTAGACCGTCTAGGGATGCTGGACCTTTGGATTCTTCGCCTAGGGATATACGAATTGCAGTTGCGTCAACTACCGGTAGCGGTTGTAATCAACGAAGCTGTCGAACTCGCTAACCGCTTCGGCGCGACAGACGAAAGTGGTGCGTTCATTAACGGAGTCCTTGGAACAGCCGCGAACGACCTTCAGTAAAATCATCAAACTACTGAGAATTGGTCACAGCCTCTGACCTTCTTGCCACTAGGATGCTCTCCTGACCGTGAAGCGAGTTCAGAGAGGCTCGTACGGACAGGAGGAAATGTAGTGGCCGACCGCGAGCGCCGTATGACGCCCCCCTACGGGGGCGTTTTTGTTGCCCGGACGACTGTCCTGGACGCAGCGCAAGTTCGGAGAGCGCTTACGCGTATCAGTCACGAAATTATTGAACGCAATCAGGGCCTTGAAGATGTAGTGCTCGTAGCGCTCCAAACCGGCGGAGTTGAGATAGCGCAACTCATTGCTCGCATGATGTTTGAAATTGATGATGTTGATGTTCCTATCGGCACCCTCGACGTAGCGCTATATCGCGATGACATCGGACTAAGACCTGTCATGCCCGAAGCCGAAACCGACATCCAAATTGACCTTGGAGGGAAAATAGTGGTTCTGGTGGACGACGTCCTCTTCACTGGCAGAACTATCCGGGCCGCGTTAGATGCTTTGACTGATTTTGGTCGGCCCCGCGCCGTGCAACTAGCTGTTGTTATCGACCGCGGGCATCGAGAGCTCCCGATTCGACCCGATTTCGTCGGAAAAAATCTGCCAACTCGTCGCGACGAGGTTGTTGACGTCAACCTCGAAGGGGTGCTCCTGGGAGAGATGAGAAAATGAGCAATCACCTCATCGACCTCAAGGACCTAGACACCGAAGCAATGAGGGAATTGCTGCACCTCACCGACAGATTTGTTGAAGTGTGTCAAAGGCCAATTCCGAAGGTTCCGGCTCTAAGAGGCCGAACTGTGGCACTGATCTTTTTCGAAGATTCAACACGTACCCGAATGTCATTTGACCTAGCAGCGAAGCGGCTCTCCGCTGATGTTTTGGACTTTCCTACTCATACGTCGTCTCTGTCAAAGGGCGAATCTCTTCAAGATACGGTTGAAACAATTAGGGCCTTCGGCGTTGACGCGCTTGTTATCCGGCACGGTTCAGGTGGGCTCCCGGGAGATATCGCGGAGGCGGTGGGCGAAACAATTTCGGTAATCAACGCGGGCGATGGACTAAATGCGCACCCTACGCAAGGACTCCTCGACGCTTACACCCTTTGTCAACACTTCAACGGAGCTGCAGGCACTCAGGCATCTCTCTCAGGCCTTCACGTAGGAATAGTTGGAGACATCAAACACAGTCGTGTCGCTCGAACTGATGTGGCCGCGTATAGCAGCCTTGGGGCCAAAATCACTGTCGTTGCACCCGAAGCACTCGTGCCAGATGATGTTTCTGAATGGCCGGTTGCAGTTTCCAATGATTTGGACGCGGTTCTGCCCGACCTTGATGTGGTGGGTCTACTCAGAATTCAGAAAGAACGCATCACTGACGACTCCCTGATTTCGATTGACGACTACATCGATCGTTACGGGATGACCGAAAGCAGGGCCGACAAACTGAGAACCGAAGTGGTCATCACCCACCCCGGACCAGTCAATCGCGGAATTGAAATAGCAGACGCTGTTTTAGATAAACGGCCAAACGTATTGGTGCAACAACAAGTGACCAACGGGGTAGCGGTTCGCATGGCAGTGCTCTTCAGGCTCCTCGGTTCAGGCATAGAGATCGATTGAGATGGATAAAGAAAATAGAAACCAGGTAGGTGAAATTCCGAGAATGAACAAACAGGTGATCAGATGAATACCATCCGGGAAGGAGCATTGGTGCTCGCCGACGGAGCAACGTTCGAAGGCGAATTGATTGGTGCTGAAGTTGAAATGACTTCCGGTGAGGTCGTGTTCAACACCGTCTTGAGCGGCTACCAAGAGGTTATTACTGACCCTTCATATGCGGGTCAAATCATCAACTTCACCTATCCCCACATCGGAAACTACGGCGTGACGACGGATGACAACGAAGCAAAACAGCCCTTTTGTAGAGGGGTCGTCGTGCGTGAAATGGCCAGGAGACGATCTAATTGGAGAAGCGAAGCAGATTTAGATAGCTACTTGCGATCCCAAGGGGTACCAGGGATTGCTGGAGTCGATACGCGGCGACTCACGCGACACGTCCGCGAAAATGGAGCTATGCCGGGCGCATTTGGATCTGCATCGGTAGCTCGCTTAACGGCGGCAGCCGAAGCCGAACCTGGAACCGATGGCGTTGACCTTGTTGGAGCAGTAACTACTAGGCATTCGTATCAAGAAGGAGACGGCCCATTGCGGGTTGTTGCATATGACCTAGGGATAAAAAAGTCGATTGTCGAACAACTGTCAGAAATAGCAACCGTAATAGTTGTTCCTGCAAACACGCCTAGCGACGAAGTGCTTGCCCTCGAGCCTCACGGGGTATTCCTATCTAACGGCCCGGGGGACCCAACAATGGCTGGTCCGATAGTCCAATCCCTGGCAGACCTGCTTGGTAAAGTTCCGATCTTTGGAATTTGCCTTGGGCATCAGATTCTTTCTTTGGCGCTTGGAGGAAAGTCATACAAAATGAAGTTCGGTCACCATGGGGGCAACATCCCAGTACGTAACGTCGAAAGCGGCCGAATAGAAATCACCAGCCAAAATCACAACTTCGCCATTGAAGCGGGTTCCGTGCCAGGAGTTACCGAAACTCACGTATGCCTTAACGATGGGTCCCTTGAAGGTCTGAGATGTAAGGACATTCCCGCGTTCAGTGTCCAATACCACCCAGAAGCAAGCCCAGGACCTCACGACTCGAGGTATTTATTTCACGAATTCGCGGAGCTAATGGCTTCTTTCAACGGGAGTAACAGCTGATGCCAAGACGCGATGACATTGAAAGCATTCTTATTATTGGGTCTGGCCCGATAGTCATTGGGCAGGCTTGCGAATTCGACTATTCCGGTACCCAAGCCTGTCGAGTGCTGCGAGATGAGGGTTACCGAATAATCCTGGCGAACTCGAACCCCGCAACGATCATGACGGACCCCGAATTTGCCGACGCGACCTATATCGAACCGCTTGAACTTGACGTCCTTACCGCCATCATCGAACGCGAAAGACCGGACGCAATCCTGCCAACTCTCGGGGGTCAGACCGCTCTCAACCTAGCGACAGAACTGGTTGAGTCAGGTGTCCTCGAACAGTATGGCGTCGAGATGATTGGGGCGAGCGGCGAGGCGATTGCAACCGCCGAAGACAGAGATCTTTTTCGGCGAGCCATGGAAGAAATTGGTTTGCGATGCGCCCGATCGGGGATAGCGCACAACATGGACGAAGCCATGACAGTCATAGAAGACATCGGGCTTCCCGTCATTATCCGCCCCGCCTACATTCTCGGCGGAAAAGGAACAGCTTTTGCCCACACGCCAGAAGAATTTGAACGCGTTGCAGCACTTGGTCTAGAAGCGAGCCCCATCTCTGAGATCTTGATAGAGCAATCAATCAAAGGCTGGAAAGAATTTGAACTAGAGGTCATGAGAGACCACGCCGATAACTGCGTAGTGATCTGTTCGATCGAAAACGTTGATGCAATGGGAGTCCATACAGGTGACTCAATAACCGTTGCGCCTGCACAAACGCTCTCTGATGTCGAATATCAGGAGATGCGAAATGCGGCTTTCGCTTGCATACGCCGGGTTGGAGTTGAAACCGGCGGTTCCAACGTTCAATTTGCTGTTCACCCTGAAACAGGAGAACAAGTAGTTATCGAAATGAACCCGCGGGTGAGCCGGAGTTCAGCTCTTGCCTCTAAAGCCACGGGATTTCCAATCGCGAAGATTGCGGCGCGTTTAGCCGTTGGGTACCGACTCGATGAAATTACCAACGACATCACTGAGAAAACCCCAGCGAGCTTCGAACCAACAATTGATTACGTCGTCACTAAGATTCCTCGCTGGGCTTTTGAAAAACTTCCGGGGGCATCTGGGGTTCTCGGCCCGCAAATGCAATCCGTTGGAGAGGCAATGTCGATCGGGCGTACCTTCCCGGAGAGTCTTCAAAAAGGTATTCGTTCCCTAGAACAAGGACGTATGGGTCTAAACGCCGACTCAGGGGAGCAGCAATATATAGAGCAAGACACCGACGAGCTGTTTTCGCAGATCTCGGTCCCGACTCCTGAGAGGCTCTTCCAAATAGCGGAACTCATGCGACGTGACGTCACAATCGAGGAGATCAACGGCGCGTGTCACATTGATCCATGGTTTCTCGATCAGATGCAGGCAATTGTCGAAGAACGAGTTCACCTCGAAGAAACGGACTGTTCCTCGTTAAGCCGTCGCGGTTGGCGACGGGCGAAACAGCTAGGTTTCTCTGACGCTCAACTCGCGTACTTGATGCAAGTCGATGAGAGCGATATCCGCTCAGCGAGACTTGCTCAGGGAGTTGCAGCAACCTTTAAAACAGTCGATACATGTGCAGCAGAATTCGACGCAATAACCCCTTACCACTATTCGACCTATGAAGATGAGGACGAAATACGGGCCGGGCAAAGGCCGCGGATGATGATTCTCGGTTCGGGCCCAAATCGGATCGGACAAGGTATCGAGTTTGATTACTGCTGTGTACACGCAAGTTTCGCCCTCGAAGAGGCCGGTTACGAAACCATCATGGTCAACTGCAACCCTGAGACGGTGTCCACCGACTACGACACCTCTGACCGGCTTTACTTTGAACCGTTGACGCTGGAAGACGTGCTGAACATCATTGATGCCGAAGACCCTGCGGGAATCATTGTCAGTTTGGGAGGTCAAACCCCACTGAAACTCGCTTCAGGACTGCCAGACAATCTTGTATGTGGCACTTCGCCAGATTCGATCGACCTTGCGGAAGATCGAGAACGCTGGAATTCGCTCTGCGCCCAATTAGAAATACCCCAACCGCCCGGCGGGACTGCTGTCACATTCGAACAAGCTTCCGCTATCTGTGACCGAATCGGATTCCCCGCCCTGGTGAGACCGAGCTATGTCTTGGGAGGGCGAGCCATGACAATTGTCTACGACCTCGAAGAGTTACGGGAGGCTATGGACGACCTGACTGCCTTCGGTGGATTAGGGCGTGAGGGAGGACTGTCTGCTGACCGGCCCGTTCTTGTTGACCGTTTCCTGGAAGACGCCACTGAAGTAGATGTCGACTCCATCAGAGATCACACGGGAGAATTTCTGCTCGGGGGCATTCTGGAACACGTTGAGGAAGCAGGCGTGCACTCAGGCGACAGCGCATGCGCTATACCGCCACCCAACCTGTCTTCGGAGACCCAGGAAGTAATAATCGAATACACAAAACGCTTGGCGGAACGTCTTGAAGTTGTCGGACTTTTAAACGTCCAGTTCGCCGTTAAACAGGGCCAAGTGTTTGTTATTGAAGCCAACCCTCGCGCGTCGCGAACCGTACCTTTCGTAGCTAAAGCAACAGGAGTGCAACTGGCGAAGGTGGCGGCACGTGTGATGGCAGGCGAAACGCTCGAAGATTTGCGTGCGTGCGGTGCCCTGCCCGAGGCGATCCGCGAGGGTCACGTTGCGGTTAAGGAAGCGGTACTTCCATTTCAGCGATTCCCTGACGTTGACACGGTTCTCGGCCCAGAGATGAGATCCACAGGAGAGGTAATGGGCATAGATGTCACCTTCGGCCTTGCGTTTGCAAAAAGTCAAATAGCGGCTGGGGAAGGTTTACCTCTCAATGGAACTATTTTCTTTTCCTTGGCCGACCGAGACAAAGAGCAGGGCCTTGAGGCAGCTAAAGGGTTTGTGGAGATGGGTTTCGAAATCGCCGCCACTGAAGGCACCGCAAAGTTTTTGGAGCAACATGGAGTTCGAGTCCAGACAGTCGTCGCAAAACTGAGCGAGGAAGGCCGAGAAATTAGTGCTGGAGTAGACGCGGTTGAACTCATAGGCGCTGGCCAAGTGAAACTGGTAGTCAACACCCCCCGAGGACGGGGACCGAGAAGTGACGGCTACCGAATCCGCTTCGCATCAACAGCACACAAAATTCCTTGCTTAACAACGGTCGCGGCAGCTCGAGCCGCAGCGGTAGGAATGAGGGAGTGGATGTCAAGCCCCCTCACAGTGAAGCCCCTTCAAGAGTTCCTAGGTTATGAGGAATCAAGAAGGTGACCCCAAGTGACACGTCAGTGCAGATTGGCTCGGTGACACTTCCGAATCCAGTAATGACAGCGTCGGGTACAGCAGGCCACGGTGCAGAGTTAGCTGCATATTTTGACCTGTCAGAACTAGGTGCAGTTGTGGTGAAATCACTTTCAGTTGACCCATGGGCAGGTAACCCGAGTCCTCGAGTTCATGGTGCCTCGTCAGGAATGATTAATTCAGTAGGACTCCAAAATCCCGGAATTGAGAACTGGTTACAAGAGGACCTCCCCGCCTTACGTGCTCTTAACGCGCGGGTAGTGGTCAGTATTTGGGGCAGGACGGTTGCTGAATATGCCGAAGCCGCTAAGCGGTTGCAAGGAGTTGAAGGGATTTCAGCGGTCGAAGTCAATGTCAGTTGCCCCAATCTAGAGGACAGAGGAGATATGTTCTCCCACGCCCCTGACTCCTGCCGAGCGGCGATCAGCGCATCGCTTGCTTCAGGGTTGCCTACCTGGGCCAAGTTGAGTCCCAACGTTACTGACATTGTTTGTATAGCGAGGGCTGCAATGGACGCCGGCGCTGAGGCTCTCACCCTGACAAACACTGTGTTTGGCATGGTGATAAATCCAGAAACGCAACGCCCCGTTCTCGGCAACGGCGGGGGAGGACTATCTGGTCCACCCATACGCCCAGTGGCGCTCAGAGCGGTATATGACGTCTATGAAAAGCTGGGACCGATCCCGATAGTTGGAGTAGGCGGGATAGCCAAAGGGGAACACGTGGTCGAATTTTTGGCAGCCGGTGCTTCAGCGGTTCAGGTGGGCTCAGCTCACTTCGCGAACCCGAGAGCCTCTCGGCAAATTCTCCGAAACCTCGAGCGATGGTGCCGCAAGCATCGGATAAGTTCAGTCACTTCTTTGGTAGGAGCAGCTCATGGAAACACTTGATATTTCAGAAGATGTTCGCTCTCGTCTAGCGCTGGCATTAGACGTCGACGACCTCGTGGAGGCCGGCCGGTTGGGGCGCAGGATGTCACCTTGGTTTTCTGTTGCCAAAGTCGGACTTGAGCTTTTCTCAGCGGCTGGACCGGAAGCGGTGGGCGCTTTCGTCGATCAGGGATACGAAGTGTTTCTCGATCTGAAATTGCATGACATTCCGACAACAGTAGGAAAGGCGGCGAGGGTTTTAGGCAGCCTTGGAGTTTCATACGTAACGGTTCACGCATCGGGCGGCGTAGACATGCTGTCTGCAGCTGTTCATGGACTAAATGAAGGTGCTGCGGCCGCAGGGTTGCCCGCCCCGATGGTGCTTGGGGTGACAGTACTGACCTCAGAACCAGATGCCCCGAGAGCACTTCTGGAGCAAAGGCTCACATCGGCCGTAGAGGCGGACTGTGGGGGAGTTATTTGTGCAGCCGACGACCTTGTTGAAGTAACTAGAGTCGCGCCGGAACTTCTCACTGTAGTCCCAGGAATCAGGCCCGATGGAGTTGCGAGCCACGACCAAGGCCGCCCTGCAACCCCGGCTACAGCGATCCAACAAGGCGCAGGTATTTTGGTAATCGGTAGGGCAGTTACATCTGCTGACGATCCCGAGAGTGCAGCGGACGCGATAGCCAATGAAGTGGGACGGGCGATCTAGTAAGGGAGCCACAGCTTCATTTGCCCAGTTAGAATGCTCGGCCATGCCAAACCCGCCGAGTCTCTCGCCAAAACAACGTGAAGCCGCTCTCGAGAAAGCTGCAGCAGCGCGTCGTGTGCGGGCCGAAACAAAAGACCAATTGAAGATGGGGCTAGTTTCGTTTGATGAACTACTTCGCCTAGCAGACAGTGATGATCTGGTTGGCAAGATGAAAACTCTCACCGCACTAGAGTCCATGCCAAAGATCGGGAAAGTGAAGGCGCGGCGGCTCATGGCCGAAGTGGGCATTGCTGAAAGTCGTAGGCTGAAAGGACTCGGGGAAAATCAACGCGACCAACTCGTTGCGTTCTTTGCAAGTTGAAACTGCCAGACCCGCGTTAAGGATTTGAGTACCGTGACTGAAGATCCAGCTCCAATTGTCTTCGTTATATGTGGTGCTGGGGGAGCGGGGAAGGGCACCCTTGTAACGGAACTTGTGGAACGAGATGACAGCCTTCACTTGAGTCGGTCATGGACAACGCGACCCCGAAGACCAAATGAGTCCAAAGACGCCTATGTGTATGTGACCGAAAATGAATTCGTAGAGCGCATAGCAGAGGACGGTTTTTACGAGTGGGCTACGTTCTTTGATTATCGATACGGAACTCCTACTCCCGACGTGCCAGCCGGGAAAGATTTGCTACTGGAAATAGACGTCCAAGGAGCAGTTGCGGTGAGGGAACGGCAACCGGACGCAGTCGTCGTCTTAGTTGTCCCACCTGATCGGCGTGAACAAGAACGTCGCATGCGATCTAGAGGCGATAGTGAAAATCACATACAGCAGCGACTCGATGCCGCAGAGGCGGAAGAACAAACTGGCGGCAGCCTGGCCGACGCAGTGGTGCTCAATGAGGAACTCCAGACGGCCGTAGCGGAAATCGAGTCGATTATTTCCGCAGCGCGAGCAGAAAAAATAAAGAAATAGACGCTTATGTTTTTAAGGCTCGTTGGAGCCAATGGGCCGCTGGTAACATGGTGGGTCGGTTATAGTCATCCAATTTTGTCGAGGTAACGCATATGTCTGATGAGCAAGACACCATGATCAGCCCGGGCCTTGAAGCGTTGCTTGAAAAGGTCGACTCAAAATTTACTTTGGTGAGCCTTGCGGCCAAAAGAGCACGCCAATTGATCTCCTATGACCTGGGTTTAGGTGAAGGTGGGGGTAGCGAAGTTCCCCCACAAGTCACAAGCACTGCACGTAAATCTTTGTCCATGGCATTCGAGGAAATCCAAGCAGACAAAATCGGTTATGAGCGGTTTGACCCTGAAGAAAGAGCTCGCTTAGAAGCTGAGGCGCTGGCACAAGCAGAGGCTGACGCAGCAGCGGCTGCAGCCGCTCTTGAGGCTGTGCCCGACGAAGAGTAGGGATAACACCGATGCTGGCAGGTCGCCGCATCGTCCTGGGGGTGACCGGGGGAATAGCTTCTTACAAGGCAGTTTTGCTTTGTCGAATGCTGGTTGATTCAGGCGCGCACGTGATTCCAGTGATGACGGAAAGTGCACAAAAGTTTGTAGGCCGAGCGACCTTTGACGCCTTAGCTTCGGAACCGGTTCGAACCTCAATCTTTGACGATGTGGACCCGATTCCGCACACGACACTAGGTCAGACCGCTGACCTCATTGTTGTCGCTCCAGCAACAGCGCGTTGCATTGGAAGCTACGCAAGTGGAATTTCCGATGACTTACTTACAGCTACGTTGGTCGCAACGCGAGCTCCGGTAGTTGTTTGCCCCGCGATGCACACCGAGATGTGGGAACACGCTGCCATCCAGGACAACCTTAAAACTTTGGTTGACAGAGGTGTGATCGTGGTGCCCGCCGAAGAGGGAAAATTAGCGGGTGGGGACGCGGGAGCGGGTCGTCTAGCTGACCCCGAGCGTATTTTCGAAACGATAGAGAGTGCGTTAAGTGGTGGTGACCTGCAAGGAAAAAGAGTTCTTGTGACAGCGGGTGGGACTCGCGAGTCGATAGATCCAGTTCGTTATGTGGGTAATCGATCTACCGGCAAGCAGGGCTACGCTCTAGCCGAAGCTGCCTTAGCTCGAGGGGCACATGTCACTCTGATCTCGACAGTCGATTTGGAGTTTTCGGCGGGAATTAACCTTGTTCGCGTTGAATCTGCACAACAAATGAGTGAAGCGGTATTTCAACGAGTTGACGCTGACGTGATTGTGATGGCTGCAGCCGTTGCGGACTTTCGACCTGCGGACGTCTCAAACAGGAAAATCAAAAAAGACGCTGGACCGCCCCAAATAGTGCTTGAACAAACACAGGATATTTTGAGTGCGTTGGGTGCTGCTAAACGACCGGATCAAGTAATCGTCGGATTCGCTGCAGAGACTGAAGAACTGATTTCACACGCCCAGGAGAAACTGCAAAGAAAGAATGTTGACATCATTGTCGCCAATGACGTGTCAGCTCCAGAAGTTGGCTTTGGTCACGAAACTAACGAAGTAACGATTCTCGAGGCTGGTGGAAAACAGAAGCACGTCACTCTTCGGTCGAAGCGGCAAATAGCTGATGAAGTATTAGATGCTGTGACTCAAATGCTTGTGAAATAGCTTGATCTACGTGTAGCGACGCTCTTTGGCCTAGCCTTGGATGAGTCAATCAGATGATCAGGAGAGATGGCGTGAGTCGATGGACTTTCACCTCAGAGTCGGTGACAGAAGGACATCCCGACAAGATGGCGGATCAGATATCTGACGCCATCCTTGATGCGATGCTCAGACAAGACCCAAATAGCCGAGTGGCATGCGAAACCATGGTCACCACTGGTTTGGTGGTGGTAGCAGGGGAGATCACTACGAGTGGGTTCGTAGATATCGCCTCTGTGGTTCGAGAGACGATCAACGACATTGGGTATGACCGAGATTCGTTGGACTTCAATGGAAGCACTTGTGGGGTAATGGTAAGTCTCGATGAACAGTCGCCAGACATTGCCCAAGGGGTTAATGACTCAGAGGAAGTGAGAAGCGGCAAAGCCGGCGAAGAGGACGAACTCGACCGCCAAGGTGCCGGGGATCAAGGGATGATGTTCGGTTACGCTTGCCGGGAAACTGACGTTTTGATGCCGCTTCCAATTCATGTAGCCCATCGGATGGCTGAACAATTAACTGAAGCCCGCAAATCCGGCCAAGTTCCGTACCTGAGGCCAGACGGAAAAACGCAAGTGTCTTTTGAATATGAAGACGGAAGGCCTATCCGACTAAAGACCGTTTTGGTTTCAAGTCAGCACAACCCGGGTATCGATAGAGATGGGATGATCAAGCCTGACCTGGTAGAGCACGTTATACGACCAGCCATACCCGCGGAATTTGCCGACGATGACTTTGAAGTTTTCGTGAACCCGACAGGGAACTTTGTGGTTGGCGGACCGGTAGGTGATTGTGGCCTTACCGGCCGAAAAATTATTGTCGATACTTATGGTGGTTACGCAAGACACGGTGGAGGTGCGTTCTCGGGAAAAGACCCTTCTAAGGTCGACCGCTCGGCCGCATACGCGACGCGCTGGGTGGCCAAGAATCTCGTAGCAGCTGGCGCCGCAGACCGGTGTGAAGTCCAAGTCGCATATGCAATAGGGGTTGCGCGCCCCGTATCGGTGCTTGTTGAAACCTTCGGCACCGAGAATGTTGATCCCGAACGTATCAATTCGGCAGTCAACGAAGTATTCGACTTGAGGCCGGCCGCGATCTTACGGGACCTGGACCTTCGACGGCCGATCTTTCAACCCACGGCCGCTTACGGTCATTTTGGTCGCGATGCATCCGATGAATTGTTTACGTGGGAACGGACTGACCGTGTCGATGACCTACGGTCGACGCTCGGTCTATAAAATTCTTGCATGATTCGTTGAAGTCTCACCCTTCAAGCACAATGGGCGTGTGTCGCGAATAGTTCGGGTTCTTCCTGACGAACCAGCTGTCGATAAGGAATTCGACTATTTGCTATCAGACGCTGTGGTTGCTGCCTCTCCTGACGTCCCCATTCGCATCGGAACTTTGGTTCGCATCGATCTTCGAGGTCGAAGGGTGAAGGGATGGATTACTGCCTTGGATGTCCTACCTCCCGACGGGGTCACTCTCAGCGAGGTAAAGAAAGTTAGTAGCGTTGGACCTCCTGCGGACCTTGTCGAATTAGCTACCTGGGCGAGTCAGCAGTGGCTAGGTAGCCGAGTGCACTTCTTGCGCACCGCAACCCACACTCGGATTGTCTCGTCTGTAACTCCTAGCGCAGGTCGTCCTATTCCTGCCACAGCACCGAGTAATTTAGCTACGGAGTCGTTTAGGCGAGGGGGAGCGGTGGTGCGGATGCCCCCAGCTAGCGATGATTTCTCGCTAGCGATTGCCGCCGCATCTCAGGGACGGGCGCTAGTGCTCGTTCCGACTTTGGCGAGAGCTCAACGTCTTGCATTAGCCATGAAGCGGGCGGGAGTCGATGTAGCACTGCACCCTCGAGACTGGGGAGCTTCAGCGGGTGGAAGAACCACCATAGGTACACGATCGGCTGCCTGGGCACCCATAACAGAGTTAGACGCAGTGTTGGTGCTCGACGAACAGGACCAGGCGTACCAATCGGAGGCAGCTCCGACTTGGCATGCGCGTGACGTAGTTCTGGAGCGAGCTAAGCGAGACGGGGCCCGCTGGGTAATTGCGTCTCCAGCGCCGTCTCTAGAGGCTCTGACTTGCGGAGCTCCGTTGTTAACCGCTGACAGGGCTACTGAGCGAGCAGGATGGCCCATTGTCGACCTGGTTGACCTTCGAGATGAGCCACCTTCTGCAGGTTCGTGGTGCTCACAGCATCTATCTCGAACATTGAGCACTGGTCGCCAAGTCGTATGCGTTTTAAACCGAAAGGGACGAGCCCGGTTTGCCTATTGCGCACAATGCGGTGAGCTAGCCCGATCAGAACAGACTGGTAAACCCTTGGGACTAGAGGGAGACCGCCTCGTCCACCCGTTTGACGGCGATGAAAGGCCCGCGGTGTGTTCTGAGTGTTCATCCACAAAGTTTCGACGAGTCAAGTTGGGCGTAACTGGTGTCGCCCAGGAATTAGAACGCCTTTCTCGCCGACCGGTCACTGAAGTAACAGCAGCTACCGAAGCTTTACCAAATACAGCGGACTTATACGTTGGCACTGAAGCAGTGCTGCATCGAGTTGAAAGTGCCGACACGGTGGCATTCCTGGACTTTGATCAGGAACTCTTAGCTCCGCGTTATAGAGCAGGAGAAGAGGCCATGTCTTTGCTGATTCAAGCAGCTCGTTTAGTGGGTAGCCGCGATAAGGGGGGTCGTGTTGTAGTTCAGACACGAATCCCTCAACACCCAGTGCTTCAGGCGGCGGTGAACGCGGACCCTGGATCGCTGGCGCGAACCGAGTTAGAGGTCCGTAAGCAGCTTCGACAACCTCCTGAGGCGCATTGGGCGATAATTTCGGGAGCGTCAGCTGATCAGTTCATTCAACGGTTAGGAAGTCCGGAAGGTCTAGAGATAAGGCCCGCTAACGAAAACAGATGGCGAATCCGTTGCGATGACCGACAAGAACTAGTCGATCATTTAAAAAATGTAGACCGACCTTCGGGAAGGCTCCGTATTGAAATCAATCCGCTTAGAGCCTGAGTGTCTAAGGCCGGTAACCTAGGCAGTGCTATGAGTTACCAGATACGTCTGATGGGAGACCCGGTTCTCCGGCAAACGGCGGCGTCAATTGAGGATATTGACGGTCGTATCGCCAAGATGGTCGAAGATATGGTCCCAGCGATGTATCAGGCCGAAGGAATTGGGTTGGCGGCACCTCAAGTAGGAATTCAGAAGCGGCTATTCGTATACGACATCGGGGAAGGTCCAGAAACTTTAGTCAACCCAGAAATCGTTGATTCCGATGGCGAATGGAGCTTCCACGAAGGTTGTTTGTCAGTTCCGGGATTATCTTTTGAAATTATTCGCCCTAAAGAGGTTCACCTTGTTGGACGCGACCTGGACGGAAATGAAGTTTCGATAGAAGCCGACGAGCTTCTAGCCCGGTTGTTTCAACACGAACTGGACCACCTAGACGGTGTACTTCTTCTCGACCACTTAGAACGCGACGACCGCAAAGCAGCACTTCGCCAGTGGCGCGATATCCAAAGTTCACGGCACCAAGATTTCACAACTAGAGCTGACATTGCATTGCCGTGAGCATCGCTCTGCCTACACCGCCCGAACATCCGCGTTCCCTGGTTTATTTCGGTAGCCCTGATGCCGCAGTTCCTCCGCTGCTGAAGTTGGTCGAGGCAGGATTCGAAATTCCCTTGGTGGTCTCGATGCCTGATCGTCGGCGAACGCGTAGGGCAGCTCCGTCTCCGACTCCGGTGAAGAAGGCTGCACTGGACCTTGGCATACCGGTGACAGATCAGATTTCCGACGCTTTGTCCGTAGAGGCTGATTGCGGGGTTGTTGTTGCTTACGGCCAAATAATCGGTGTGGAGTTTTTAATGAAGTTGCCGATGGTGAACGTTCACTTCTCCTTACTTCCTCGCTGGCGAGGAGCAGCGCCGGTTGAACGTGCCATTCTTGCGGGTGATCAAAGTACCGGAATCTGCATCATGGGGCTTGAGCCGGAACTAGATGCAGGACCCGTTTACAGGAAACGAGAGATACCAATTGATGAGCAAATAACAGCGTCGGAACTGACCGAGGAACTAGCCGCCTTAGGAGCTGAAGAACTAGTGGCCGCTTTGCAACATGGATTAAGTAATGCTCAGCCCCAAGAGGGCAAGGTGACTATTGCCAAAAAATTGTTTAGATCAGACCTTGAGCTTGATTGGGCGCTCTCGGCATCTGAGCTGAGTCGCGTTATTAGAGTGGGTGGCGCCTGGACGACGATTAACTCATCTTCACTAAAGGTGCACCAAGCGAATGTTATTGAAGGCGAAAGCGAAGCAGGCCGGCTAATCAAAGACGTCGTCGGAACAGGTAAAGATTCCCTGCAACTGTTAGTTGTGCAACCAGAAGGAAAGTCGCGGTTAGAT
This sequence comes from Candidatus Neomicrothrix sp. UBA814, assembly GCA_002296525.1. Taxonomy (GTDB): domain Bacteria; phylum Actinomycetota; class Acidimicrobiia; order Acidimicrobiales; family Poriferisodalaceae; genus UBA6944. The sequence continues at coordinate 217,009 of DBIA01000027.1, forward strand.
GCCGTGGACTGGATCAATGGAGCTCGCCTCGGAGACGAAGTGTATTTAGGAACGTGAAGCCAATAACTAGTCGACAGTTGGCCGCTCGGGTATTGACTGAAATCGGCGAGGGAGCGCGAGCTAATACCGCTCTGGCAACGGCACTATCTAAAGATGGGAGGGCCCTAAGTGTTAGGGATAGAGCCTTTGTCACTGAGTTGGTTCAAGGTACGACTCGGATGCGGCGGGCTGTAGATCACGCGATGGGGCCGTATATACAACGAAAATTAGATGAAGATGTTCGCTCGGCGCTGCGAATGGGTGTGCACCAGCTCTTACACCTTGGGACCCCACCTCATGCCGCTGTCAACGACACGGTTGACGTAGCGCCCCGAAGAGCGCGAGGTTTAGTCAATGCAGTCCTGAGGAAAGTCGCGCAAAGCGATGCGGTATGGCCGAGTGGCGCTGTGCAATTTAGCTACCCAGATTGGATTTGGAATCTTTTTGTGGGTGCTTGGGGCGAGGAGGGCCGCGAGTCTCTAATCGCCATGAACACACCTGAACGGCCGGAACCTAGAGCGGATGGTTACGTCCAAGGGCAAGCTTCACAATGGGTAGTCGAAGTCATTGATGCTGCAGGTGACAACGGGGGGCAATTCATCGACCTATGTGCGGCGCCTGGAGGGAAAACTACTGCGCTGGGTGCGCGTTGGTCTCCAGTCTTTGCCAACGAAGTCGACCCTGCGCGCGCAAGAGTGCTGCGGGAAGTAGTCCAGAAGTATCGGCCAGCTACTCAGGTTGTGGTGAGCGATGGTAGTGAATCGCCCTTTCGTAATGACTGTGCGGACGCAGTCTTGGTCGATGCTCCATGTAGCGGTCTCGGTGCTTTAGGTCGCCGCAGTGACGCTCGTTGGCAAATTTCTGAGCAAGCGATCAAGCGTCTGGTAGGCATTCAAGCGACATTGTTAGATGAGGCGTTTCGCCTTCTACGTCCCGGGGGAGTGCTGACATATAGCGTTTGTACCGTTACACCAGAAGAAACAGTTCAAGTTCCGCTTGAATTTGACGTAAGGCATGAAAATGCTGAAATTATTCCCGTGACCCAACCGCCATGGCGAGAACATCATCAAGGGGGACTTGTTCTGCCTCACGACCATGGGACTGATGGCATGGCAGTGTTCCAGTGGAGGCGGCGACAGTGAAGGATGTTTCATGCGAATTGGCCTAGTTTCTGACACACATATCCCCGAGGCCGGCCCCGAACTTTGGCCCCAGGTCTACGAAGCGTTCGAAGGCTGCGAAGCAATTTTGCATGCCGGAGACATCTACGAGATCTCCGTCGTAGAAAAACTTCATCAAATAGCGCCCACCTGGGCAGCGCGAGGAAATGGAGACGATGGTTCATCAGGTCGCGATATTCAACCGACGCACCCATTATTGGCTCCATCTTGGGTGCACAAGTTCGGACATTTGACTGTGGGATTAACTCACCACATGCCGATCCCAGAACTGCCCACTTATGGGGTTCTAGATGCGATCAATAGACACTTTGACGTCACGACCTTAGATGTCGTCGTGTATGGCGACACTCACGTTGAGCACATCACCACCATTGACGGAGTCCTATGCGTCAACCCGGGTTCGCCTACTTTTCCGCACAACCTTTCAGTTCAACTGGGCACCGTTGGCTTTCTCGACATTGTTGATGGCGACGTTGAAGCCTCGATTTGGAAACTTACCGAAGATGGTATTGAGCCGTTCGATTGGGAAACTTGGGGGCGGCCGTGGTGAAGGTTGGCTAGCGTCTCCAGTGTCGCCGATAACTGTCTAGGAAGTACCGCTATGGATAAATCTGAGTGGCTAGCAAGCACGATCGAAGAAGCGATCGATCCCGATGAAGAAATAGTTGACCCGCATCATCACTTATGGGACTTCCCAACAGGGACCTATCTGTTGCCGGACCTCCATTTAGATACGGGTTCGAGTCATAACGTCGCGCAAACAGTTTTTGTTGAGTGCAGCGCCGAGTACAAAGATGACGGTCCCGAACACCTCCGACCTGTCGGAGAAATCGAGTTCGTGCGACAGCAAGCTGAGTTGTCGATGGAGAGTGATGGGGCGGAAATTGCAGGAATCGTAGGATTTGCTGATTTGGCTAGGGGCGAAGCGGTTGAAGAAGTACTGGCCGCCCAAGACGCGGCCGGCGGTGGCCGATTTCGCGGGATTCGTCATGCCAATGCATGGGACGCCAGTGACCAGATCCGCGAGTCGCACACGAAACCGCCTCCCGGTTTGTTGGGCCACGCAGATTTCCGCGCTGGATTTGCCAAACTCGGACAAATGGGTTTCAGCTTCGATGCATGGATGTTCCACCCTCAGGTAGAAGAGTTAGTGGAGCTAGTGCAAGCTGTGCCCGATACGCCCGTGGTCCTGGACCACTTAGGCGGGCCGCTTGGAATTGGCCCTTACGCTGGAGCCCGCGAAGAAGTTCGAGCCACCCTCAGGCCAGCTCTTGAGAAGCTTGCTGAACACGAGCACGTGATGGTCAAGGTGGGCGGAATAGGAATGAGTATCTACGGAGTGGGCTTAAATCGTCTACCCGAGGCTCCAAGCTCCGAACACGTAGCTGAACTTTGGAGTGAGGACATTCGGCACTGCGTCGACACTTTTGGTCCCAACCGATGCATGTTCGAAAGCAACTTCCCAGTCGATAAACAAGGTTGCTCCTACACGGTGTTGTTTAACGCCTTCCAGAGGATTGCAGACGAAGCCGGATGGAGCAGCGCGGAGCGAAGCGAGTTGTTCTCTGGAAGCGCTCGCCGGTTTTATCGTTTGACTCAGTAGAGGTATGCCGGCGCCACAGCTTCGGTCTCTGCGTTTGACCTTGCGCCATTGGGCTCCTGATGATCGACGCCCGTTTGCGTTGATGAACTCCGACCCTGAAGTTATGAGGTATTTCCCATCGCTTTTAAGTGCGGATCAGAGTGATCTATATGCAGAAACTATGCAGCTAGGTTTGGAAGAACGAGACTATGGATTTTGGGCCGTTGAGCTTCGCTCTGCAAAGGGCACGCAGGGACCATTTATCGGTTGTGTAGGGCTTTCTGTTCCTCAATGGAACGCAGCGTTCACTCCTTGTATCGATATCGGTTGGCGTTTAGGTCGCGATTATTGGGGAATGGGCTACGCCAGTGAAGCAGCGCGCCGAGTTTTGGACTACAGCTTCAACCAACTAGATCTAGACGAATTGCTTTGTTTCGCATCGCTAAAAAACCTTCGATCTATAGCTGTGATGGAGCGGCTTGGAATGGTTCGAAACGCAGAAGACGACTTTGATCATCCAATGATCGATCCTGATAGTGATCTGAGGCGTCACGCCTTGTACCGCATGTCAAGACAGCGATGGTTGAGTTCACAACCCGATTAAGTTATCCCCGCCGAAGACTGAGTTAGGTGGGCCCATTGAGCCTGATCGTGTCCGTATAGAAGTCGACAACCGTCCTCGTCTCGGAGCTGTTTTAGCTTCTGCATCGAATCGAGTTGCATCTGGTGGTCAAAACCAAAAGGCGGAAGCAGCATTTCTTCGAGCACTTGTTCCCAGTAAACACAGTCTCCCGTTAAGACGACGGGGCCACTTTCCAAGTTGACTCGAAGGGATTGATGGCCAGCGGTATGCCCCGGAGTTGGAATGCAAACGACTGAGCCGTCTCCGAAGACGTCGTGAGTACCCTCAACCTTTAGCACGTCGTGACCTAGGTCAAAATCAGCAGGGTTGTAGACCTCATGTTCAATCAATTTGGGGTGATGCGCTGACTTCCACTCCGCTTCTTGAACAATGATGCGAGCGTTAGGTAGTAAAGAAGTACCACCGCAATGGTCGAAATGAAGATGGCTGAAGACGATGTTGGTTACCCCCGATGGGTCTATATCGACTTGTTGAAGGCGTTCAGAGACCTTGTCTTCAGGTGTGAAGCGAGACACGAATTGGCGAGCCATCAGCGGGTATCGAGCGGCAACACCTTCTACGAGCTCATGATGAAGACCTGTATCGAACACTACGGTCTGGCCACTGGGGTGAATGACTAGCCAGCTAGGTATGGGTAATTCCACGTTGCCGCTTAGTCCGGCGACCACAGATGAAGCCGCTGTGGATAGCCAACCGCACTCAAGAGGAACTAGTCGTAAGGAGGTCATCAGAAAAAGTTACCCTGGATCTAAGGGCCGATGCGGGGTCAATGGTTCAGAGCTCTTCTTTCGCCCAAAGCTGATCGACGAGTCGGCCGCAACGCTCCTGCAAAGCCTCTAGAGCGTCGCAGATCAAGTCTTCTCTGTACCGCTGGCCGACGATTTGTACGGCGGCCGGCCGATCCTCAACTATTCCGGTACCTATCACGCCTGCGGGCAAACCCAGATAGTTGATGGCCATTGAGTATTTGGAAGCCTCAAGGAAATCCTTACATGCATCGAAACTTTGCAGGTCGTAGTCCCAGTCGTAGAGCCGATTCATGTAGATAGGGGTGAGCACTAGCGGGTATTCGTCTAAGAATAGGTTCCACTCTCGCATCATTCTCGTTCGCTCGCCGAAATCGCGAATGAAGCCGTCTAACTCAAGTACTTCTCCCATTTGGAAGAAGTAATCAAAGGTCGTCTTTATTTCGTCGCTGCCGTATTCGACGATTAGAGGCCATAGAGCTACATCCATTTCGGTCATTAGGGTTCGAAACCAGTCGTTGAAAGGTTCTTGGACTGACGGAGTGGAGACTTCAACTACGCGGTAACCCGCATCGCGCAAAGCGTCAGCGGCTTGGTCAATTAGATCGAGGATTCCTTCATGGATGGCGTAACCGCATGGGTCTTTAGTCACGGCAATGGTTATCGGGTCGTTTAACTGGGTGCCACGCCAAGGAATTGGTGGACATAGAGGGTCTCTCGCATCTGGTTGAATCATTACCTCCGTGGCAAGAGCCAAATCTCTGGCGTCTCGGGTCATGATGCCCTGAACCGACATGACTTGGGATAGGGGACCTCGTTCTGCTGGGGCGGTGGAGTTATATACGGGGATGCGATTGTTGGTTGGTTTGACGGTGGTGATCCCATTAGCAAGCGCTGGAAAACGAAGTGAGCCACCGATGTCATTTCCGTGGTGCAAAGGTCCGAAACCCGCGGCGGCGGCGGCCCCACCTCCGCCCGAGGAGCCGCCTGGACTTGCGTCGACGTCCCAGGGGTTATATGTGCGGCCACGCAGCGGGTTCACGGTGGTCCCCCGCATTGAAAACTCCGGTACGTTCGTTCGGCCGATGACAATTGCCCCGGCGTCTCGGAGGTTCTTCACCAAAGGAGCATCTGCGGACGCAATTAGGCCTTCGAAGGCGGGAACTCCGTTGGGTGTTGCCTGGCCCGCAACGTCAATGTTTTCTTTGATGGTTACCGGCACACCATGCAATGGTCCTAGGGTCTGGCCAGCAGCGATGGCCTCATCTGCAGCATCAGCTGCCGATAGAGCTTCTTCAGGGAACTCAACAGTGATGGCGTTGAGTTCTGGGTTTTTTGCGGCGATTCGTTCAAGAACTGAAGAAACTACCTCTCTTGCTGAAAACTTCTTTTCTCGGATGCCGCTTGCTAGATCGTTGGCGCTTAGTTGCCAGAGCTTTTCCATGATTGTCCTCAGATTCCCTTACGGGTGGGTCGATGATCTGGAAACTCGGCGTCACGATTCTCTGTTTGAGCCATGAACGCCTCGGCCATGTCGTCTGGGTCAAACATTGCTGCATTCCAAGTAGCGATGTATTCCAAACTGTCGGCGACCGAATGGTCACGGCCGTAATTAAGGGTCTGTTTGGTGCCCCAAATAGCCATTGGACTTTTCGATGCTATTTCTTTGGCGATTTCGAGAACTGCGTCGTCCATAGCGTCTTGGTCTTCATAAATTTCATTGACGAAACCGCGTTCTTTTGCCTCTGAAGCGGACATGTTGCGACCTGTGTAGGCCAACTCCCGTACCACCCCCTCTGGCACTAGTTTTGGCATTCGTTGCAGGGTGCCAACGTCAGCAGTCATGCCTATGTTGATTTCCTGAATGCAAAAGAAGGCGTCCTTGGTTGCATATCGAAGGTCTGTTGCAGACACCATGTCTATGCCACCGCCGATGCAGGCTCCTTGGATTGCAGACAGGACAGGTAACCGACTCTCTTCGAGGCAGCTAAATGTTCTCTGTAACTGCAACGCAGTAGTGCGGAAACTTGCTCGCTGGCGGCTGATGTGTTTCGCGTTGCTTTGAACGCTTACATCGTTGTTGTCGGCGAAAACACTGAGATCCATACCTGAACAAAAGTGTCGCCCCTCCGCCGAGAGAACGATTGCTCTGGCATCGTTTCCCTCTGAGAGTTGGTTAACGATTTGTGGCAGCTCATCCCAGAACTCCGGAATCATGGAATTTGCCTTGTCTGGCCTGATCATGCGGATGTGGGCGATGTCGTCTTTGGTCTCAACGTCAAAACAGGTGTAAGTCACAAGCCGAGACTAGATCGCTGCTGAGACTGATGCGACTCGGAGGCTTCCGAACACCTGCTAACCGGAGAGCATGACCCCTATTGCGAGCGCAGCTAGGGAAGTTAGAAGAGCTACTCCAGCGCTCGCTCCGCGCACAGAAACTCTGGTAGTTGACTGGTGGAGCCAAGCGCCTGCGCCTGAAATTGCGACAAGGAGCATCTTGATGCCCAGTAATGCATTCCAGCTTGCGCTGGTTCCCGGTAAAGACAGCATGTTCCAAATGCCGGTGAAAATGGCGAGCCCGAAAAATGGCCAGCCGATGCGTCCGAATGCCCTTGTGACATGCCTTACGGCATCAGGATTCGCTCGTTTGAGCGCAGGGACAATTGCCCCTACGACGATCTGTCCGCCAACCCAGACACAGACCGCGAGAATGTGTAGTGCCACTCGGACGGTTTGAGCGTCAAAGTTGACGTCTTTCACTAGACCTTCCTTTGGAAACCCGAAGACCAGGTGTTTCGACCGGGTCACTTTGCGATAGTTATGAACCCAAGAGCGTGGCCATGTTTTGTGAATAAAATTTGCTTTGTACTTCGTCGCTCATGCCTTCTAGTGAAGTTTCGAAGCGACCTAAAGGGTTTCGTCCCCCTTCTATATGAGGGTAATCAGAGGAAAAAAGATACAAATCAGGGTTCGATTCGCGAATCATGGCGCCGACGTCTTCGAAGGGATAGGGCGTGAAGGCCATTTGGCGAGAGATCAACTCTGACGGGGCCGTCTTTAGTGCCGCTAAGTCGGATTCTGACCGTTTCCAAATTTGAGCGATCAAATCTAAACGGCGCAGGAGAGCGGGTACCCAGCCAGCTCCGAGCTCGATTACACCACCGCGTAAGTCAGGGTGTCGTTGCAAGACGCCGTCTAAAACCATCGCCCCAACAAAGGTCTCCGCGGCATGGTGAAGGGCGATCATATCTTTGCCTCGAACGTTCTCACCGCCGCCGATCCAATCTGTCGGAATTGGTCGACCTGTATTCATCCAGTCGGGTTTGATTTGTAGCGGATTGCCGCCGACATGCAACAGAAATGGGATTCCTGCCTCAGCCAAACGTGCCCACACAGGGTCTAGGTCGTTGTGTCCGGGTGAGCCCCCGCCTGCGGGTCTATGAGGCACCCACACAGCTCCTAGTCCTTCAGATATCGCGAAATCGATTTCCCTTATGGATTTTTCTGGCTCGTCGAGTGGAAGTAAAGCAACTCCGATAAGGCGCGGATCGTCAGAACAGAATTCGGCCATCGCTCGGTTATGTGCTCGCGTTGCGCCATAACGGATGTCTAGGTCTGCTTTAGGGTCGAACGCAATGGGCGCGCTAAATGTTGAGAAAACAAACTGTTGGTCGAACCCAAGTAGATCTAACGCCATTCGACGTTCGTCTTTGTTAAAGGCTCCCAGCGCGTAGTAGCCCTTTGGGCCGGCAATGAGGCCATCTCCGAGAGCAACTAATTCGGCAACCGTTTCGGGAGAGTGAGCCCCGGTTTTTGCTGCTTCTTCCCAAGAATCACTGCTCCGCGCTCCAGCATCGAAATCAATCTTGGGGATCCGATCGCGAATCGCTGGATCAGCGTGAGCGGTCAAAAAGTCGGGCAATTCCATTAGATGACTATCGGCATCTAAATATGTGCGATCTTTGGCGTAACTCATACCCAGAACCTACTTCCTCAATACGGTTCGATGCTTGACAGGTCAGAGCGGTAGCCTCCGAATATGCCCTCAGACGAAAAAGGCAATGAATCTGGACATCATTCACATACCTCTGGTGGGCACGATGAATCTTTGCTGGCCAAAGTGTTGACCGTGTCCGATGGAGTGGTTGAAGGGGTTAGGGAGGACCGAAGCGGCGAAGCGCTAGTGGTGACCCTCAACTCCCACAACTATGAAGTCGTTGAGCACAAGGTGGTGGCAGACGGTGTGCAAAACGTTGCAGAAGCTCTTGCCGACCTTACAAATGACTTTCGCGGGTTGATAGTCACTACAGGCGGAACAGGCTTCACGGAACGAGATCTAACCCCGGAAGGAACACGGCTAGTAATAGAAAGAGAGGCACCCGGAATAGCGGAAGCCATGCGACTAATAAATCCGTTGGGTCGACTATCCCGAGGTATCGCTGGGATCGTAGGAGGATCCATCATTATTAACACCCCGGGGTCAACGGCGGGGTGCGTGGAGTGTTATGAGGCGGTCGCTGACGTATTACCTCATGCTTTGCGGTTACTTCACGGTGAACGGCTGCATTAACGGTGAATACCTCCAATCCTCCTTCCGACGCCGACCTTATGGATAGGGCTATAGAAAACGCAGCTGCCGTCAGAGGTACGACAGCTCCTAATCCTTGGGTAGGAGCCGCAGTGCTTGGCTCGGACGGCCGGTTATATGACGGGGCCACTCGACCGCCGGGAGGTCTTCACGCGGAAAGGGTCGCGATCGATCTCGCCGGTGAAACGACCAGGGGAGCGACGCTGGCCACAACTCTTGAACCTTGTTGTCATGTGGGAAGAACTTCTCCATGCGTAGATCACATAGTTGAAGCGGGTTTCAGCCGTGTATTGGTCGGTGTTGAGGACCCCGACCAGAAAGTTTCAGGTAAGGGACTGCAGGCGCTTCGCGACGCCGGTCTTGAGGTTGTCTCAGGAGTTCAGCGAGAGTTAGTGGAGGCGCAACTAGAACCCTACTTGTACCAGCGTGCGACTGGAATGCCGTGGGTGGTGCTCAAGATAGCTCTTACTCTCGACGGAAGAATCGCGGCCCCAGACGGTTCATCAGAATGGATCACTAGCGAAGAGGCCCGGCGCGATGTGCATTCACTGCGAGCAAGGTGTGACGCAATTTTGGTCGGTGCCGGAACTGTGCGAGCTGACGATCCGTCATTAACAACACGCCTAGTGCCAGGTTCGGACCCCCAGCGAATCGTCTTGGGCCAAGCCCCTCCTAATTCAGCGGTGCATCCTTGCTGGGAAGTTGAGGGAGAGTTAGGTGCCCTTCTCCGCGACCTTAGCGACCGAGGTGTCGTTGATCTTCTCGTTGAAGGAGGGGCGAGTGTGGCGTCTCAATTCCATTCCGAAGGCTTGGTGAATGAGTACATCTTTTACATTGCGCCCGCATTGATGGGCGGTGATGACGGGCGACCAGTGTTTGAAGGTCCAGGTTCTGCGACAATGGCAGATCTATGGCGCGGCAACATTCGCGACATTCGCAGCATAGGAACTGACATCCGTGTCGAGCTTCGACCACTAGAAGGAGATTGATGTTTACCGGATTGATCGAAGAGCTTGGGTCTTTTGTCAACAACGAAGGCGATCGTTACCGTTTCGCAGCGCAAACGGTTACCCAGGACACAAAAATCGATGACTCGATATCGGTGAACGGCTGCTGCTTGACAGTCGTCGCTATCGGGGACGGCTGGTGGGAAGCGGACGTAGTAGCTGAGACAATTAGCCGAACTTCGTTAGGTCGTTTGCAGCCTGGTGATCCTGTGAACCTGGAGCGCGCAGTGAGATCTAGCGACCGTTTAGGGGGGCACATGGTCCAAGGTCATGTTGATGGGGTTGGCACCGTTCTCGAACCCGGACCGGATTTACGAATACAAATCCCGAAAAATCTCGAGCGTTACTTTGTGGAGAAGGGCTCTGTAACGGTGGACGGAGTGAGTTTGACCTGTTTCGACACCAAGGACCAGGCGTTTTCAGTAGCTTTAATTCCACATACCCTCGAAGTAACCACCCTCGGAACCTATGTTGAGGGCGATAACGTAAATCTAGAAGTTGATGTAATTGCCAAGTATGTCGAACGGCTCCTAGCCCCCCACACTGAAAGCCAGTAGTAAAAGGCACCGAAGAGGTTCAGAGCGATGCCCAAATCAAGGAATCAAAAATCCGGAGATCCTGATTCTCCATTGGCTGCGGTGGAGGACGCCATTGAAGCTATTGGTCGGGGCGAAATTGTAGTCGTGGTCGATGACGAAGACCGCGAAAATGAAGGCGACCTGATTATGGCAGCGGAACACGCGACGCCGGAAACTATCGCATTCTTCGTTCGTTACACGTCCGGTGTCTTATGTGCGCCAATGACCGGTGAAAAACTCGATGATCTCGCCTTGCCCTTAATGGTGGCTATCAACACCGAACCCATGAGGACCGCATATACCGTCACCGTGGACGCAGCCGAAGGAACCACCACCGGCATCTCTGCAAGCGACCGTTCACGAACGCTCAATTTGTTGGCATCTCCAAGCAGCGAACCGCATGACTTTGTTCGCCCCGGCCATGTCTTGCCTCTTCGATATCGACCGGGTGGCGTTCTGAAGCGCGCCGGCCACACCGAAGCAGCCGTTGACTTAGCGCGGCTAGCTGGATGCGAACCCGCTGGAGTTCTGGCTGAGGTGGTGAACGAAGATGGCACTATGTCCCGCTTGCCGGACCTCATAGAATTCTGTGAAGAACATGATCTGTTGCTGATCTCAATAGCAGACCTGATTCGCTATCGGAGAGCGAACGAACGTCTCGTTGACCCCGTATCCCAAGCACGAATCCCCACCGTCTACGGAGACTTCACGGCCCACGTTTTTAGAGACTTCGACGAAACCGAACACCTAGCTTTAGCGTATGGTCAGATCATGGGTGCAGAAGAGCCCGTCTTGGTTCGCGTTCACAGCGAATGCTTAACAGGGGACATCCTTGCGTCTATGCGTTGCGACTGCGGAAGTCAGCTCCACTCGGCTCTCGACGCGATATCTGAATCCGGAGCAGGTGTGCTTGTCTACTTGCGCGGTCATGAGGGTCGAGGCATCGGCATTGGCCACAAAATGGCCGCTTATCATCTTCAAGATGAGGGGCGAGATACGGTTGACGCCAATTTGGAGTTAGGCCTGCCGGTCGACAGCCGAGAATATGGCATTGGAGCTCAAATACTTGTTGAGCTCGGAGTAACCAAGATGCGTTTAATGACTAACAACCCAAAGAAAATCGGGGGTCTTGAGGGTTATGGTCTAGAAATCGTCGAGCGGGTTGCTACCAACACCGGTGCTACTGCAGAAAATTTGGGCTACTTGCGAACTAAAAATGCGCGGCTTGGACACATGATTGAAGGTCTCGACGACTTATCGGTCGACTGAACACTTTGAGATAGCGACCACCATTCGTGTCGATCGTTGTTGGTGAATCAAGAAATTAACTGCTGATTCAGTTATCTGGACCGGTACTGTCAACATCATGCTGAAACTTGTGTTACCGAAAGGTTCTCTGGAAAAGGCGACCTTTCAGTTGTTTGAAGAGGCCGACCTCACTGTTCGTCGGAGCAGTGAGGTTGACTACCGAGCAACGATAGATGACCCAAGGATCGCTGAAGTGCGTATTCTGCGGCCACAAGAAATCCCTGTATATGTTGCAAATGGTTTGTTTGATGTAGGTATCGCTGGACGAGACTGGATCGAAGAGACAGGTAGCGATGTGACTTCGCTCGGCGAACTCAAGTATTCGAAAGTTACAGCGAAGCCCGTGAAGATTGTCGTAGCTGTTCCAGCGGACAGCGCTTATGAAAGCATCAAAGATTTGCCGCAAGGAGTTCGGGTTTCGAGCGAATACCCCGAGTTGACGAAGCGCCACTTTGCCGAAGCAGGAGTCGAGGCCGACGTCCAACTGAGTTATGGGGCAACTGAAGCAAAGGCACCCGAGATCGTGGATGCTGTTGTTGACTTAACCGAGACAGGAAGTGCCCTAAAGGCCGCCGGCCTCAAAATAATCGACGAAATCTTGACGAGCTACACCGAAATATTTGCCAACAACGACTCGTATCAAGACCCGGACAAGCGCAAAGCGATGGAGCAGATCAAAACGTTGTTGGATGGAGTATTGGATGCTCGCGGGCGGGTGCTGATGAAATTAAATGTCGGTGCCTCAGAACTTGATGCAGTTATAAATGTCCTTCCTTCAATGAAGGCGCCAACTGTTAACGAGTTGTGGGGTGGGGGAGGTTTCGCAGTCGAGACAGTAGTTAACAAGAACGACATCAACGTTTTGATCCCCGAACTCCTTGAGCTGGGGGCTACCGATGTGATCGAGCTGCCTATCTCGAAGATCGTTCCTTAGATCTGGTTTAAATCAAGCCTCATCATCTGGCGTCTGGTTTTGGACTTCCACAAACGCAAGCCGGATTTGGTGCAGCGCGGCAGCCAACGTTTGATGTTCTGGTAGCTGATCACCAAGTTGCTCCACCAAGATGCCCATAGCGTCGATCGGGAGGCGGGCCTCTTCTAGGTTTGGAGGGTTAACCCGAAGATGGAGAGCTGCTAACTCGAACAGGCCGATCACGTGGTTCGCGACGATCTGGCCAGCCGGCACGGAGAGTAATTGTTCCTGAGCTTCTCGAAGTTGCTGTTCCATAGCTGCGGCTGTCTCAGGGTCTATTTCGCTGTCTCCCACCCCTGCCACCTGAGGGTCGAAAGCCCCGCCCCCAGCGTCTTCATTGGGAACCTCATGCTCTCCAGAAGGAGTCCAAAAGCTGCTCACGTGCCCTCTTTCGTAATAGTGCAGGAACCAAAGTTGGCTGCTGCTAGTTCGGAATTTGTTTTTACCCTGCTACCCTACGCCCTCAACAACAGATACAAGAGGGGTTTCGCCCCCACCGGTCCACCCAAGGGTGCGATTTGGTCCCTGTCGGTTCAGGAAACAGTTTCGGCTGTTGGTAGACACCGATATGTGAGGCGGACACCAACTGTGTCCGCCTTTCGTTTTATAGCGGGAGGTGCCATCAACGGACTAGGAGAATGTCCTTGGTTAAGCGAGTAAGGCCATAGCACGCCCAGATGAAGGCGACGCTCGGATCAATGAAGAGATTCGAGTGCGGGAGGTCCGACTAGTAGCGCCAGACGGCGAACAAATCGGTATCAAACCCTTGCCAGAAGCACTAAATATTGCTCAAGAACTAGATCTTGACTTGGTGGAAGTGGCACCAGATGCCAACCCTCCGGTCTGCCGGATCATGGACTACGGCAAATTTAAGTATGAGTCATCTCAACGGGCGAAGGAGTCAAGAAAGAAGGCAAGTTCCGTTTCCTTAAAGGAAATGAAATATCGGCCAAAGATTGGACAAGGAGATTTTGACACCAAGACGACCAAAGTAGAGAAGTTTCTCTCAGAGGGTCACAAGGTCAAAATCACGATCATGTTCCGAGGAAGAGAAGTCTTTCACCCAGAATTAGGCCGAGAAATTCTTGAACGAGTTGCAGAGACAGTCGAAACGGTGGGAAAAGTTGACCAATTTCCCAAACTAGATGGCCGCAACATGACCATGGTTCTCAGTCCCGATAAGGCGGCGAAACAACGCCAAAAGAAAAACGAAGAAGACCCAAACCCTTAGAGAGTGGGGCTGCGCCCCGATATCCGACAAATAGAACTCTCGAACCCTTTGATAAGGAAACGTTATGCCCAAAATGAAGACACACAGTGGAGCCAAAAAGAGGTTCAAAACCAGTGGTTCTGGAAAACTTGTCCGGCGCAAGCAGGGCAGAAACCACATCCTGGAAAAGAAGTCAGCGAAGAGGAAGCGCCGCTTAGCGCTCGAAGGTGAAATCAGCAAAGCCGATTTGCCGCGCATCAACAAGATGTTGGGCAAGTAGAAACGATTCTTAGAGGAGACGTTAAGTGGCACGAGTAAAGCGTTCTGTAGCAGGGAGAAAGAGCCGGAAAGCGACCTTGCAGCAAGCCAAGGGTTATTACGGCAATAAGAGTCGTTCATATAGAGCGGCCAACGAGCAAGTTATGCACAGCGGTAACTACGCGTTCAGGGACCGTCGAGCCCGAAAAGGTGAATTTCGGAGACTGTGGATTCAGAGAATCAACGCGGCGGCTCGACAGAACGGAACTAGTTACAGCAAGCTTGTGAATGGTCTCAATGCTGCCGGGGTGCAGGTCGACCGCAAAATTTTGTCTGAGATGGCTGTTAATGATCCCGAGGCCTTCAGCAAGTTGGTTGCAAAGGCTGAGTCTGCCCGGCAAGCAAGCTGACTCTTTCCTCCCAATCACCTCGACTTAAGCGTCTTAGGCGCCTGGTCAGTGATCGCCGTTTTCGAGATAGTCAACATCAAGCGGTTATTGAAGGCCCTCGCGCCATCAGAACAGCGGCAGATATTGGCGCTGGCATCCAAGACATTTTTTACAGCGCAGACCAACTCGGAATTCTTGAGCGCTTCGAAGAGTCCGATGTGTCGTGCTTCGAGGTTGAGAAAGAGGTGCTAGACCGAATTGCCGACAGCGGATCTCCACAAGGGATACTCGCAGTGGCGACGGTGAAAGAAACAGATGTTGATTCCCTGGCACAGTGCCGACGCGTGGTGGTAGTCGACGCTGTCCAAGACCCCGGCAATTTGGGGGCTATTGCTCGGACAGCCGCTGCGGCTGGGTTCGACGCCATCGCTACCTCGAAAGGAACTGCGGACCTGTGGAGCTCGAAAGCGATTCGAGCCAGCGCTGGTGCGTCGTTCGCATTGCAGTCTCTTCGAAACTTTGATCTTGTTTCTGGCCTTAATACACTGCGCGAAGCGGGCCACTTTGTCGTTGCCACCGACTCTAAAGGTGACACGGAACTTGATGCACTGCCGCTCTCAGAACACATGGCGCTCGTTATGGGAAGCGAAGCTCGCGGCTTATCGGAAGTGGTAGCGAATAGGGCCAATGCTTTAGTCAGCGTGCCTATGAAACCCTTCGTTGAATCATTGAATGTTGCAGTTGCAGCCGGATTACTCATGTACCGCATGCGCTAATGAAATTACCAATGTCAACTCATTGCGTTATTGACTTCGGGTAGCCGCCCCAGTGGCCGTATCCTTCACAGTGTGAGTGTCTACGAGCAAATAGCTGAAGCACAGGCCGCTGCAATTAGCGAGATTGAAAAAACAAGCGACTTGGAAAGCTTGAAAGCTGTAGAGCCGATGCTTTTTGGAAAGAAGTCGACACTAGGTGGTCTCAAACGCCTGATGGCCGAAGTTGACGCAGAAGAACGAGCAACTGTCGGGCAAGCTCTGAACCAAGCACAAGAGGCCGTCCGCGAGGCACACGCATCGGCTAGAGACACGTTTGAGTCGGCGAGTCGTCGAGTGCAGTTAGAAGCAGAACGACTCGATCTCACCGAATCACTACAAGCGCCAGCTCGTGGTCATCTGCACTTAGTAACGCAAACCATGGAACGTCTCGAAGATGTTTTCGTCGGAATGGGATTCACAGTCTCCGAAGGACCACAAGCAGAGACAGACTGGTACAACTTTGAGGCCTTAAACCTTCCAGCTGCGCACCCTGCCAGGTCAATGTTCGACACCCTCTATTTGGACCTTGGTGAACGCACCGAGATAGGCGATGGCGAAGGAGGAGAAGCAACAAATATCTTGCTTCGCACCCACACTTCACCAGTGCAGGTGCGAGTCATGGAATCAGCTGCTCCACCGATCTACACAGTTTGTCCAGGACGTGTGTTTCGGCGAGATACCGCCGATGCCAGTCACATGCCGGTGTTCCACCAGATAGAAGGACTCGTCGTAGACCGAGGCATCAGTTTGTCCGACTTAGCAGGAACCTTAAATGAGTTCACCGCTGCTTACTTCGGAGGAGCCATAAGTAGTCGCTTGCGACCTTCTTACTTCCCATTTACCGAACCGAGCGCCGAGTTCGACATCACCTGCGTGATCTGCGAAGGAGCAGGATGCCAGACCTGCCAACGAACCGGATGGATTGAGTTAGGCGGTTGCGGAATGGTGCACCCGAACGTTCTGGCAAACTGCGGAGTTGATAGCGAAGAGTGGACGGGATTCGCCTTTGGTTTCGGAATAGACCGCTTAGCGTTGATGCGATATGGCATCAAAGACTTAAGAGACATGTACACCAACGACGTCAGATTTCTTAAGCAGTTCTAGGGAGGTTGCGATATGAAAGTTCTCCTCTCTTGGTTACGTGAATTCGCCCCTATTGAAGGGGACCCTCACGAACTGGCAGACCATATGAGCGACCTGGGGATGGCGGTTGAAGCGACACAAATCCTCAACTCGCTTGATGGCGTAGTAGTAGCGCGAGTCGCTGACCTTAGGCCCCACCCGAAAGCAGACAGAATTCAGCTTGTAGACGTCGAAATAGACAATGGCGAACCAATGCAAGTTTGCTGCGGAGCATTCAACATGTCGGTCGGTGACCTGATCCCGTTCGCGACTATTGGCACAGTTATGCCTGACGGCATGGAAATCGCGCAGCGAAAAATGCGAGGGGAGATGTCTAACGGCATGTGCTGCTCTGCTGCGGAACTGGGCTTAGGTGCCGACCACGACGGCATCATGATTTTGCCCGACAATCTTGAGACCGGGGCCCCGCTAATGCAAGAGCTCGGGCTCGTTGGGGATGTCTTATGGGATCTTGAGATCAATCCCAATCGTCCGGATGCGATGTCAATCGCGGGCGTAGCACGGGACTTGGCAGCTCGACTAAATGTTCCATTTCAAATACCTGAACGGTCAGTAACTCCAACCGGTTCGGATCAAGGTCTGGCGAGCATCGAAATTGCTGACGGAGATCTATGCCCGAGATTTACGGGTCGAGTACTAACAGGTGTCAGCGTTGGAGAGTCCCCTCTATGGATGCAAATGCGCTTGACCTTGTTGGGGATGCGTCCCATCAATTCTGTTGTCGACGTCTCCAACTATGTGATGCTTGAACTTGGAACCCCCAACCACACGTACGACTTATCGCTTCTCCCGAACGGTCATATAGGAGTGCGACGGGCAACAGCGGGAGAAAAGATCACAACCCTTGACGATCAAGAGCGCACACTTCAATCCAACGATGGGGTGATTGTCAACGAGGCGGATGAACCTATTGGTATTGCTGGCGTAATGGGTGGCGCTTCGACGGAGATATCTGACAGCACTAACTCCGTTTTGCTAGAACTCGCCTGCTGGGAACCTGAGTCGATAGCTAGAACTTCACAGAGACTCGGTTTGAGGTCAGAAGCATCAGCCCGATTTGAACGGGGCACCGATTGGCAGATAAGCGTGACCGCTGTCGAACGGTTTTGTGACCTACTCAACGAAATTACTCCCGGTGGGATCGAAGTGGTGGGAGAAGTGCTTGATGTGGCAGGCACGACTCGCGACACCATCTCAGTTCCAGTGAGAACTTCCAGAGTCAGCATGCTGCTTGGACGAGAATTCTCGTCTGAAGAAATACGAGACCTACTTACTCCGATTGGCTTCGGCGTCGAACCGACCGATGATGGGGATGCCCAACTGGTAACTATTCCCTCATTTCGACCTGATACTGAAACCGAAACCGATGTTGCCGAAGAGATAGCACGTCATTACGGCTATGGAAGATTGGGTACCACGGTTCCTCGATCTCCAGACGCAGGTCGGCTCTCCCCAGAGCAAAAGCTTCGCCGAGTGATCCGACAAATTATGACTGGAGCAGGACTTATCGAAGCGATGCCCAACCCATTCCTGGCTCCAGGTGACATCAATAGAGCCGGTCTAGTTGTCGAAGAGCCGGTGCGGTTACTTAACCCATTAGCGGTCGAGGAATCGGTTCTAAGGCCGTCCCTGCTGCCTGGGTTATTGGCGGCAGTGTCATATAACTATTCGCATCGCAACACCGGGGTGGAATTATTTGAAACCGGAGCCGTATTCGAGGTCTCAGACGACTCGTCGGCACTACCGGTTGAGAGTGAGCATCTGGGAGCGCTGATATCCGACGCAGATGCCTTCGCAGCGACTTCACTGCTCAAAGCTTTAGGATCCGCGCTCAAACTGAAATTTGACTTGACCAACACTGACGGTCTACCGGGACTCCATCCCACTAGAGGAGCTCGCATCAATCTCGGAGACACAGAAGTTGGGTCGGTTGGAGAAATCGATCCCGCCGTTTTACGAAACTACGAAATTGAAGACAGATGTGCCTGGCTTAGCATCAGACTTGACCTCGTTATCGAAGCTGCCATTTCTGCGCAGGGCACCCCTTACCAACCAGTTTCCACTTTCCCTTCAAGTGACGTCGACCTAGCTTTTGTGGTCGCCGAGGAAGTTCAGGCCTCAGCAATAGAGACAACCCTGCGCGACGCCGCAGGTGAAGAACTCCAATCGTTGCGCTTATTCGATGTTTTTCGTAGCGAGCAGTTAGATGAAGGTGCGCGTTCGTTGGCGTTTTCTCTCAGGTTGCAAGCGAACGACAAAACAATGACTGATGAGGAAGTCGGAACTGTGCGTCAACGTTGTATCGAGGCAGTGGAGAGCACGCACCAAGCCACGCTTCGAGCTTGACGGTCAATAGCCCCTATCAACGTCTACCGGTCCTACTAGAGGTAGACCAGCGATGCGTCGCCGTACGTTTTCGGTCACCCTCTCTGCAAGCAGCGGGATACCCATCTCAGGTGTGTTTCCTATATGAGGGGTAATAATGCAATTCTCCAACGCCCACAGAGGGTGGTCCTCAGGCAAGGGTTCTGGGTCAGTGACATCAAGGGCGGCACCCCCGATTGTTTCCTGCCGCAACGCTTCCACCAGCTCTGCAGTCACTATGTGACCCCCCCGGGCGACATTCACTATCCACGCATGCTCGGGGAGTAGATCTAGTTCCTGTTTGCCGATTATTCCAGTGGTCTCAGGAGTCAACGCGAGCGCGAGAACGAGAAGATCTGCTGTTGGGAGCACATCGTGAAGATCACCGGCGCCGACCACTCGAGCAGCGCCCTCCATTGCAACCACTTGATTACGTATGACCGTTACCTCACAACGAAAAGGCGCTAACAGCGGTAATAGCTCTTCGGTGATTCCTCCGCCACCGAGAATAGCTACCTTTGCTCCAATCAAATTCTGACCCTCAGGGTCTGACCACCGATCAGCGCGAGCGTAAGTATGAATTGACCGGAATCCCGCCAAAGCGAGAGCCAAAACGTGCTCTGCGACTGGCGAAGCGTAAACACCCTTGCCGCAGGTCCAACTGAGGTGTGGTCGAGAACGAAGCATCTCAAGGAACGGCTCAATCCCTGCGTAGGGCAATTGAACCCAGTCGATGTTGGGATTTTCGTCGAGCATTGGTGGAAGGAGATCAGCTCTCGCCGGCTCGGCCCACACCAATACTTGTGCTTCGTCGGGGCTGGCTACTACCCCTCCTCCTGCCTCGACAGCAGTGACTAGGGACTGACGCCGCCAGCAATCTGGCTCCACAGCGACTTTCAGCATGAGAAAGACGCTAGATGGCTACAACGCACAACAGGAAGTGTGATGTTGCGGTCACTCGTGGGTAAGGCACTCAGTTTCTTCATGTCGCTCCGCTTTATGAACGACTATCGGCGATCAGTCCGCCATCTGGGAAAATGATTTCACCGGTAACAAAGCTTGCTTCGTCACTGCACAAATAGAGACATGCGTTAGCTATATCTGACGGTTCCCCAAGCCGTCGGAGAGGCGTTTCTTTAATTCTGTCTTCAACCCAGGCTTCGTTGCTAGTAGCAGCGCCGCTCATTGAGGTCTTTATGTAGCCGGGGCCAACAGCATTGACGCGGATACCGTGTCGGGCGAGTTCTATAGCGCCGCATTTCGTCAACATCCATACACCGGCCTTAGAGACGCAATAGTCCGATGCTCCCATCAATGCCGTTTTCCCTGCCACGGATGCAATGTTGACAATGGCGCCTCCGTCAGACTTAACCATTTGCTGAGCTACTAACTGATTGGTCAACATCACTCCAGTGAGATTGACATCCAAGACGCGTTGCCAATTCGACAGGGATTTATCGATCAGCATCATGTCTTTACGATCGTGACGATCAGCGCCTGCCTGCTCTGTAGCCTCACGGCTCACATAACCGGCATGAGAAATCCCTGCCGCGGCCACGCAGGCATCAACCCTGCCGAAACTCTCGACAGCGCCGCTTGCCATCGCCGCCACCTCTTCAGGTATCGAAGTGTCAACTGTCAAAGCGATTGCCTCGCCTCCAGCAGAAGCGATTTCATCTGCGACCGCGCTAGCGCGTTCCAGATTGATATCGGCGACCACGATTTTGGCGCCCTCTTCAGCGAAGCGCAGACAACATGCTCGCCCAATCCCCGATGCGCCGCCGGTAATAATTGCAACCTTGTCAGCCATACGCCCAGTCATCACAAACCTCCAAATGTTTGGACACAATGTAGATACCCGAAGAGATCCTTGCTCAGAGGAAACCGAAAGCTCTTCTTGAGAGATCATTATCGAAGCGGTGCTCGCGGCTCCAATTGCGCGAATCGTCAAAGTTAATGTTCCTCAAGCAAAATTTGCTGGACGTCGCAGCTATCGCTACTCGAGCACTCCAGCTATCACAAGATCCGCGATCTGATCCCCGTCGTAACCCAAAAGATCGGCCAGGATTTCAAAATTGTGCTCTCCCCACAGCGGACCGCTTCTTGTCGGAGTTCCATCGCTTTTCGATAGACGGAAACCGTATTGCTCAGCCCACGTCGTCTCGTATATCTCGTGGGGTACTTCAACAAAATGGTTGCGGTAGAGGAGTTGTTTGTCGGAGATAACTTCTGGGCTGTTCTGAACTTGATGGGCTGGAACTGCTTCGCGCTGAAGAAGCTCGGTGACTTCGACGGCGCTTCGAGAGAGGCACCAAGATTGGATTAATTCGTCTAGTTCGCCTTCTCGCTCACGACGCTGCGAAACACTCAAGCCGGATAACTTGCCGGCGCCTATGGCTCCAGCAAGGGCCCTCCATTGGTCATCATTTTCGCAAGCGATGGCAACCCACTCATCGTCGATACCGTCGCGACACGCGTACACCGAATGTGGCGTCATCCATCGGTCAGCATTGCCAATTCGACTCTGAGGGAACCCATTGACCTCTTGATCAAGAATCGCTTCGGTCAAAAAGTGGATTCCGCCCTCCGCCTGAGAGAAATCAAGAACCATGCCGTCGCCGGTGCGCTCGCGGTGATCTAAAGCCGCCATAAGCAGTGCCGCTGTAAGGCGCGGGGAAGTGGCGTCGGTGTAAGCGAGAAAGGGACCGGCTGGGAGACGGTCTGCCCAGCCGGTTAACTCGTAATAACCACCTGTAGCAGCACCCATGTTGCCGAAACCGGGGATAGGAGATAGAGGTCCGCTTTGGCCGAAAAGTGTCGTCGAACAGACGATTAAGCGCGGGTTGACTTCTAATAGGTCTGATGGGCTTAATCCAACGCGATCAAGAACCCCTGCCGAAAAAGCGTTAACTACGACATCGCATTTAGTTGCCAGATCCAAAACGACTTGTCGTGACTCGGGGACTTTCAGATTGATCTGCAAGCTCTCTTTGTGGGCATTGATTGAATGCCATTGCTGGCTGTTCTCTGGGCCCTCAAGGTCCTCCGGATCTCGACTCAACCCGGATGTGCGCACCTGGTCGGGTCGCGTCTGAGATTCCACTCGGATAACTCGGGCGCCGTAATACCCCAACATGCGAGTGGCGAAGGGACCTGCATATACCCATGTGAAGTCGAGAATGGTGATTCCTTCGAACGGGAGTTTTGTGCTCGCGATGTCGCCCTCTACGTTTTCTAACTCTCGGGTTTCGCTCAGGACTTCGTCGGTGTGCTCGCCCAATAGCGGTGGCTTTCCTAATCGTTTAACGCCTGTGGGAGTTCCGTGAGCCCATGGGCCCGGAAATCGCACTGGTGTTTCGACCTGATCCATTTTGATTTCATCCCAAAACTGGCGATCAGAATAGTGGGGCGTTTCGAGAACATCGGCAGGAGTGATAACAGGGACTAGGAGCAGCTTGTCTCGTTGAGCCATGGAAAACAGGTCGTGTTTTGTATGAGACAGAAGAGCGTTTGCAAGGCATTGAGCGGTCCGCTCTGTGATTGATGCGACATCTTTGAGATCTCGATCAGTGAGCAGGTCAACCCAGTCAATTTCTGCGAGGTCGTCGTCCAGGTGCCCTTCTTGATGGACCCATTCAAGTAAACGGTTCGTAAATGAACCGACTAAGACGCCAGGCAAGAAGGTGATGGTTACGTGACCATCAGCGCATTCGTAGACGAACCGGAATTCGACCATCCCCAATAATTCGAAGCCGCCACCGGTTCGTTGGGCAGGAGGGTTGTCGCACAGCGAAGGAGCTAACCACCCCTGGGCAGTCAAAATCATTGCTTCTTGAGCCGAGACATCGACGTGTTGTCCGAGACCGCTGATCTTTCTCTCGGTTAACGCGATGAGCGCCGCACAAGCAGCTTCGGAGCCGGCGTTGACCCAGACCTGAGGGGCTGAGATCCGCACCGGCGCCCGATCGCGGTAACCGTTGAGCGACATGGGGCCAGCCGCCGCACTTAGCGTGAGATCCGTGCCGGCCCAACCAGCCTTAGGGCCTTCGCTTCCGAAATTGCTCAGCGAAACGGTTACAAGTGAAGGATTCGCCGCGCGTAGTGCGTCGAGGTCAATATTCATGGCCCCGCACTCGATTAAGACGTCAGCTGTTCTCGCCAACTCGAGAAGTTGCTGCGCGGTGCTAAGCACAACCGATCTTTTGCCTCGGTTGTAGGCCCAATGTTGAAGTGAGGATTCAGGATTTTCTTCGCCGTTCGCGAAGGGTGGAAGGTGTCGTGAACGCTGACCTGAGGGCGGTTCGACGGCAATGACATCGGCACCAAGTTGCGCTAACAAGAAGCCCGCGAAGTGACCCCGATCGTCAGTGAGATCAAGAACACGGTAATGCGACAACATTTAAGATTTAAGCCCCCCGGCTTCCTAACCACTTGGAAAGCTGATCGTAGTGTCAGGCTTTAGCGCAAGTCGACAGAACGTGCTGAACTGTCCACTTACCCCGAGGAAAATATGACTGAAGAAGAAAACGACAACACAATTGACCCGGTCGCAGATTTATATGAACGACGACGACGTATTCGCGAAGAGATGGGTGGCGCAGAGCGAGTTGCCCGAATGCGATCAGAGGGAACGCCCACCATTAGAGATCACATAGACGGGGTGTTGGATAAAGGTTCGTTTCGCGAGTTAGGCACCCACGGTAGATCCATGCGCTTGGAAGACAGGCATAACACTCCAGGTGATGGAAAGGTAGGAGGTGAGGGTCGCATCGATGGTCGGCCTGTCGCCATTTCCGGCGATGACATCACCGTAAAGAAGGGTTCTAGCGCGATCGTTGGTGGCCGACGAATACAGCGGATTTACGAACGTGCCCTCGAGCGAGGTATGCCATATGTGTACATCGGTGAAACAGGCGGAGGGCGTATCCCTGACCTGATTGGTGCTGAGGGCATAGCTGATGTAGCCCCGGACCCAGGGCTCACACAACGTCGTCGGCAAATCCCGATGGCAACCATGATCGTTGGGCAAAGTTTTGGTGGATCGTCCTTTCAGTCGGCATTTTCTGACTTCGTTGTTCAGGTGCGAGGTTCGGTCTTGGCAGTCACATCGCCCAGGGTCTTCGAAGTGGCAACGGGAGAAATCATTGGCTTCGAAGAACTCGGTGGAGTCGACGTGCATTCCCGGATTACAGGACAAATTGACGTAGGCGTGGACACGTTTGAGGAAGGTTACGACGCCGTTCGGAAGTGGCTTTCATACCTGCCGTCAAATGCATGGACGAACGCACCACGAAGCGACTATCGAGCAAGCCTAGAACCCGACGAAGTGCTGGCAGGCATGGTCCCATCAAAGAGAACCCGCGGATACGACATGCGTCGATTCAGCGCAGCGCTCTTAGACCCAGGGACGTTCATGGAATTGCAGCCTGGTTACGCGCGGAATCTCACCACTGGGTTGGGGCGCTTGGACGGATTCGCAGTTGGAATCATCGGCAACAACCCCATGTTCAACGCCGGAGTTTTGGATCCAGAAGCATGCCGGAAAGCCATCAGACTGATGTGTTTATGCGATGCCTTTAATTTGCCTGTGATCTTCTTGATGGACGTACCTGGTTTCATGGTCGGAAAGGCAGTCGAACATGACCGCATACTTTCACTAGCTATACGTTTCGTCGAAGCGTTGGGCAATATGTCCACCCCAACGTTGACTGTGACCCTTCGTAAAGGGTTTGGTCTGGCTTTCCCTGCGATGAACGGCTCTGGTTTAGGGTCCTCAGGGTTGTATTCATGGCCCGGCGCCGAAATTGGTTTCATGGATCCAGATGTTGGAGTCAACGTCGCATACTCATCCAGGCTTGAGCAGTTGGACCCAGCTGAAGCAGAGGCAGAGCGCGAGAGAATGGTGTCAGAAATCTCGCTCGCGACGTCGCCGTATGAAGCTGCGGGAACACTCAGGATCGATGAGGTAATTGACCCGGCTGACACTCGAAGTGTTCTTGTCGAGGATCTCAGGCAGCTCGATGGCCGACGGGTCCCTCCTCCAGAGGCACGGCCGCTGAGTTATTGGCCTACTGTTTGAATCACACAACGAGGTCAATGAATGAACTATGAGGTAACCGAAGCAGAACGCAACGCGTGCGCCCGAGATGGTGCTGTGCCCTTGAGGAACGTAGTAAGCGAAGAATGGCTCGAGGTTTTAGAAGACGCGATCGAACGTGATATCAACGAACCAGGACCATATTTCCATGGTTACGTCCCCGACAGCGGTGTAGGCAGATTCCACGGCAACATAAGAATCTGGGAAACCGATCCTGAAATGAAACGATTCTGCACCCAGGGACCCTTGGTGTCGCTGGCAGCGCAATTTTTTGAGTCCTCGAAGGTCAACCTCTTTTACGACCAGCTTTTTGTGAAAGAACCCGGGACCGAGAACCGAACTCGGTGGCATAACGACTTGCCGTACTGGCCCGTCCGGGGTCAGCAGATTATGTCTTTTTGGGTGGCGCTTGACGCTGTCACTGTTGAGAGCGGAGGCCTCGAATTCATCCAAGGCTCTCACGCGTGGGATATCTGGTACCAACCCGAGACATTCGGCAAAACGTCAGGGCACGGCGAATACGAAAGAAACCCCGATTACGTCGATATCCCAGACATCGAAGCGGCGCGTGACCATTACGAAATAATTAGCTGGGACTTAGAACCGGGGGATGTCTACGCGTTTCACGCAATGACCGTCCATGGAGCTGGAGGCAACCTGCGAAGCGACGTGCGTCGCCGCGGCTACACCGTGCGGTATTGCGGCGACGATGCCGTATATGACACTCGCAAGGGAACCCAAGGCCACCTTCGGTCGGACACACACGATGACGGCGATCAACTTGACAGCGATCAGTACCCCCTTGTGTGGAGCTCTAATTGAAGATCTGAGCGTGTTACTCCAGAACCTCTGCTGCGGCTAAATCGGCAATCTGATCTATGGAATACCCCAGCAGTTCACTCAGCACTTCAAAGTTATCTTCACCCAAACACGGCCCACCCCTATTGAGTACTGCTGGGGTACGTGACATTTTTGTTCTGCACGAATGAGTCCACATTTGGCCAGCGTGGCTTTGCGGAACTCGGATTTGGTGTTGCCGGTGAGCTAGCTGCGGGTCTGAGTTAGTTCCGGCGGCGTCGTGCACCGGATAAGCCGCCACTCCCAGCGCTTGTAGTTCTTCGGCAGCATTAGTGCTGTTGCGAACCGACGACCACGCATTTATCTGCTCGTGAATTGCTGCTCGATGTTCGCGACGAATTGTCTGATCGGCATTTGCGAGGTCATCGAGCTTCAGTAAGTGAGCCAATCGTGGCCAACTGTCATCTGAGCAAGCGATAGCCAGCCACGAGTCATCGCCTTGAGCGGGAAACACACCGTGCGGAAATATATTCGGATCGTCATTTCCGGCTCGCTGGATTGTCCGCCCGTTGACGGTTTGGTCCAATATCGCGGGCGCTAGGTAGTGCAACGCACACTCAGTTTGTGACAAATCGATGTACTCACCGAGCCCAGTTTCCCTGCGTTTCTCCAAAGCAGCCATCAATGACGACACCACTACCCGCGGAGCCAAAAAATCTGTGTAGGGGCCGTAAGGTCCAGCTGGCGGCCTATCCGCCCAACCGGTCAATTCGTAGTAGCCAGCGATCGCTGCAGCCATATACCCGTAGCCGGCAAGTGTTGAGTGAGGACCGCTTTGTCCAAGCAAAGAGCTGGAAAGCATGATCAATCCTGGGTTGATTTCTGAGAGCACTTCGTAACCGAAACCCAATCGTTTCATGGCGCCCGGCGCAAAAGATTCCGTGGCGATATCAGCCCAACGGATTAAGTCATAGACCACATCTTTGGCTTCCGGTTTGCTGAGGTCGAGACTCAAACTCCGCTTCCCAGCGTTATACACGCCGTAACCGACGCTGTTGTCGGGATGTGGGTCTTCGTTGACAAAGGGGTTCACCGTTCTCATAGTGTCCGGGCGACTAGCGGTCTCTACTTTGACGACATCAGCCCCGTAATCGCAGAGAATTCGAACAGCGGATGGAGTTGCGATGACCCAGGAGAACTCAACAACTTTCAACCCGTCGAGAGGTAACGAATCAGTGGCCGGTTCGCGGACATGAATTTGGGTTTGTCGTTCCAACGCAATGGAGTCGTTATGTTCGCCCAAAGTGGGAGGTCGTCCGGGGAAACTGACGCTGTTGTTCTTGAACTTCACTAACTCACCCGGGTACTTCACTTCGCCGCCTCGGCTATTAGGTTCAGTATCCCAAAACTCGCGGGCTTCAAGATGTTCGTAGTTCACTAGGTCAGCAATCGTCATCGATGGCGTAATGAGAAGATTGCGTTCCAAAGCTGCGTCCCACAGCTCGGCTTTGGATTTTGATGCAAGGAAACGCCCGTAGGTCGCGAACGCAGCGGCGACCGCGTCAAAGCTCACCTCACCAGCGAACAACTGAACCCCGATGTTGACCCAGTCAATGGATCGAAGGTTCTCGTCGCTAGCACCTTCTTCTTCCAACCAATCTGTGAACCGGTGACAAAACGGTGCGAAAGCTGCACCGGGCAGGATTACGCAAATGGCGTAGCCGTCGAGACACGGGAACAACAATGGGATTTCCATTCCCCCGATCCTGATTCCTCCGGCCATTCGATCGGCAGGTAAGGCATTCTCCATCGGTGCGACATTCTGAGGAAATCCAATGGTCAGAGACTCCTGAGCCGAGACGTCGATGTGTTGGCCCATGCCGCTTCGATTCCGTTCTTGAAGAGCGACCAAACTCGCAGCAGCGGCATCGGCTGCACCATGAAGAAAGCTGTGAGGAACTCCTATTCTGAGCGGAGCACGGTCGGCGTCGCCGCTCGCGTACAAAAATGAACTTCCAGCCGCAGCGGTTAAGTCGGTTCCCAGCCAATGTGATCGGGGACCGGTGAGACCGTAGGGGGTAATAGAGGCGTGGATTATTTGTGGATTGGTATTGGCGAGGTCTAGGGGAGAGAGCCCTAGAGACTCTAAGTAGCCGGGTTGGCAATCTTCGAACAAAATGTCTGCACTTTGGATGAGGCGCAAAAACTTTTCGCGGTCCTGCTCCAACTCGATATCCAAAACAACAGATTTTTTCCCTCTGTTGTAGGCCCAATGGGTGAGGCTGAAGTCCAGGTGAGGGTCATCGTCCACATAGGGTCCGGAATGACGCGTGGAAACCCCTTCGATGGGTTCGACTGCTATTACCTCCGCACCTAGGCGAGCCAAAATGTGTCCTGCGAACTGACTAGTTCCATCGCAAAGGTCGATAACCCGGATGTGTTCTAACATCCCGCCCCCTTTAATCCTCCAAGAGCATAGGTTCAGCGCCGTAGGACAGTTGCGCCTTCTGCGCTAAGTATTCTGAAGCGCTCAGTTCACCGCAGCGCTCCAGATCCGCGTAGCCTTGTGACATGGGCAAGGTCTTTAGCGCCGATCAAATTGAGCAATACCAAAACGACGGATGGGTTTCGCCGTTAACTGTGCTGACCGCAGAGCAAGTCCGCGATTGTCGAATTCGCCTCGAGCGGTGGGAATCGATGCGAGGCGGGTCTCTGCCCGCCCACGAGCGTTCCAGCGGACACATTCTGTTTCCGTGGATCGATGGGCTCATGAGAAACGAAACCATCCTCGACGCTGTTGAGGATCTGATTGGTCCAGACATTCTTTGCTGGAATTCAGTGTTTTGGATCAAAGAAGCCCGCAGCCCCAGCTATGTCGGCTGGCACCAAGACCTCCAATACTGGGGCCTGTCGAATTCTGATGTTGTTTCGATCTGGATCGCGCTCAGTGATGCAAGTGAGGCTGCGGGGTGCATGAGTGTTATCCCCGGCAGCCATAAAGAAATTCTTGGTCACGAAGAGACCTATGCAAAAGACAACCTGCTAAGCCGAGGTCAAGAACTCGAAATCGATGTGGCGCAACATCTCACAGTCCCTATGCCATTGAAGCCCGGACAAGTCTCCTTCCACAACGTTCGGACTGCGCACGGGTCTGGCCCCAACACCACCGACGATCGTCGCATTGGCCTCTCCTTTCACTACATGCCCACCGTCACTGAACAAACACTGAGTGAATGGGACAGCGCTTCGTTAGTTCGAGGCGAAGACACCTACAACAATTTCGAGCATTGCCCGCAACCCCAATATGACCTCGAACCAGCCTCAGTC
The DNA here is from genome assembly GCA_002296525.1 of Candidatus Neomicrothrix sp. UBA814. Taxonomy (GTDB): domain Bacteria; phylum Actinomycetota; class Acidimicrobiia; order Acidimicrobiales; family Poriferisodalaceae; genus UBA6944. The sequence continues at coordinate 246,055 of DBIA01000027.1, forward strand.
GAGTTCCACAAGCGAGCAGCAGACGCGATGAGGCAGATCATTTACAGCGGCGCTCGTACGGATAATCGAACCCTTTAGGATTTCAATGCTTGACCTGCATCATGTTCATATTTTCGCGAGCGACGCGTCAGCGACCATCGAATGGTGGCAAAAGAACCTCGGAGCGGTCGTGAGCTACGACGGAGATTTCGGAGGATCCCGCAACATATTTATGAAAGTCGGGCAGGGACGCATCAATGTTTACGACCAGCAGCCCCGAGGTACCTCCAATGGCGCGTATCACCACGTTGGCATTCGGGTTGAAGGGTTGTCTGACCTCAGAGACCGCATGGCTGCCAATGGCGTCGAATTTCGATCCGATATTAGAGAATTCGGTAACTGGCGATATTTGATGTGCTCCGCTCCTGATGGTGTCCTCTTGGAGCTTTTCGAAATAGATATCGACGAAATGCCCCCCGAATTGGTCGACTTCTTTAATTTGGGTTGAGATAGCACCAAATGTGGAAGGCTAAAGAAATGGCACTTGAACAACTCGACGTCGAACACCTCTTCACCCTCGACCTTCAGGTCGCTGAGGGGGCCCAAATCATCAAAGGAGGGCCACACGGAACAAGAATCATCGCAGAGGTCGCAGGTGGGACCTTTACCGGTGAACGCCTCAATGGCACCGTTGTTTCGCCAGGTGGCGACTGGGTGACCGCACGCGCCGATCGAAACATTCAGCTGGACGTGCGTCTCACCTTGGTTACCGACGACAACGCAGTGATCTTGATGCAGTACAAAGGCATCGGAGAAACTTCTGCTGGTGTAGCACGGTCAGCGCCTCAATTTGAGACTGGGGATGAGAAATACGAGTGGTTGAACAATGTTCAAGGAGTTGGCATTGGGCAACTGCACCCTGGGGGCGGTGTCACCTACGAAGTGTACGCTCTGACGCAGCTTCCCTAACCAGAGCTAGGGGACACCAGCCACACCGTGGGTTCGCTCAAATAGGAACGAGTCTGAAGGGCTGGGGGTGGCGGGGGTGTCCCACTGCCTAGGCGCCACATCGGCATCACCGACAATACCGCAGCGAAAGAAACAAATATCGCGCCAACGATTGCGACTGTGTAAGAACCAGTTGCGTCGATAATTGCACCGGCCGCAATGGGACCAATAAGAGCACCTACTCCAGCTGACGTGTATTGGATTCCCAGGACACCGCCTAACCCTTCCAGACCGAAAATTCCTGCCATTGCTACCGGGCTCAACGCAACGAATCCGCCGTACCCCACACCCAGCAAAGCCGCGAATAGCAGTAGAAGCGGATAGTTCGCTCCGGCGATTAACCAGACCACATAGGCGATGGGTTGAATGGCGAAGCACATGATGATGAGCGGTAGAACACCTAATCGCATACCCAAAACGCCGAGGCCGAGGCGGCCAAGCACGCTGCCGAGCCCCAGTGAGGTGATGAGGAACGCAGCGGTGCTGGATGCGATGCCTTGCTCCTTGGCGTATTGCACTAGAAAGACAAAGGGGATGAATAGGGCAACTGACATGAGGAAGCCAGCGACGTATAGGCGCCAAAATTGTGATCTTTGGAGAGCTTTACGTGCTGCGGAAATGCTGACCGATAAGGGGGCTGGTGGAGTTGGAGGTCTAAAGGAGGTGACGGCAACTAGCAAATAAACGATTGCGCTCCCAATTCCCATGAGTTCAAACGCGTTACGCCACCCGGCGGTGCGGATAAGCCACTCTGCTACCGGGACCAGGATCAAAGTTCCGAGTCCAATACCAACGGTGTTGATACCCAGGGCAAGGGTTCGATGTTTTTCGAACCAGGCGCCCGTTGCGACGCTCAGGGGTACTAAATATGAGCCGATACCCAGTCCGACACCGAGTCCGTAGATCAAGATTCCTGCGAACAGAGAATCGACTTGGGCGGTGAGCCACAGACCCCCACCCATCAGTACCGCTCCCACCGTAATTAGCCGTCTTGCACCAAAACGGTCAGCTAATGGTCCAGCAACTATCCCGGTGGCAAAGAACAGGAATGTTGTGACCGCAAAGAACGCAGCGATGCCCGAGAGACTGGCGTTGAACTCTTCGACCATTTGTTCTAACGCTGTAGCGAACGCGTAAAAGACACCGAAGGTCCATGTATTGATGAGACATCCACCAAATGCCACAACCCAGCCGCGACCGCTGTCGATCTTGTGAGTCTGGGCCATTAACTCACCCTAGAGCAGTCTGCGAGAATCAGACTTACTTGAATGCTGCTTTACGTGTCAGGATGATCGTATGGAAATCGAAAAAGGTTTGGACTACGTCCGCGATAATTCCCGAGCCGTTTTGGCGACTCGACGCCGAGACGGTTCCCCTCAGATGTCCCCTGTGACTCTCGCTGTGGTTGATAACGAGATCATTATGAGTACCCGAGAGACAGCAATTAAGACCTGGAATCTTCGTAGAGATCCCGTGTCTTGGTTATGTGTGTTTCCCGACAAGTGGCTTGGTCGATGGGTGCAGTTGCAGTGTCGAGCAGAGATAGTGAGTCTGCCCGACGCGATGGACCTTCTGATCGACTATTACCGGACGCTGAGTGGGGAGCACCCCGATTGGGACGATTACCGCAGAGCAATGACCGAAGATCAGAGATGCATGGTGAAGTTTGAGATAGAGGCCGCTGGTCCTGACATTCAGGGTTAGTTCTCATGGGTATGAACGGCGTTAGCGACTATCTGGTTGTAGGGGCCGGCGCGATGGGCATGGCATTTACTGATGTGCTCATGAATGAAACCGAAGCTACGGTCACCATTGTTGACCGTCACGGTCGCCCTGGTGGTCACTGGAATGACTCATATCCGTTCGTGCGGCTGCACCAGCCGTCTTCGTTTTATGGTGTGAATTCGCGAGCTTTGGGAACGAACCAGAAGGATTTGGTTGGTTTGAACGTCGGGCTGTACGAACTTGCGTCCGGTACTGAGGTGGTTACGTACTTCGATCAGGTTATGAACCAGCAGTTCCTGCCTACCGGGAGGGTGAATTACCTCCCCATGTGTGAATACGTTGGCAACGGAACCGTCAGGAATCTGGCATCTGGAGTTGAAACTCACATCGAAGCAGCAAAGACCGTTGATGCTACGTACATGAATGTGACGGTTCCTTCGGTCACGGCCCCCAGTTACGAGGTGGCCGAAGGAGTCACGTGTATTCCTCCGAACGGATTGCCAAACATTCATGACACCCCAGAGGGGTATGTGGTTGTGGGTGGGGGAAAGACCGCGATTGATTCGTGTCTTTGGCTGCTCGACAACAGCGTCGATCCAGATGTCATTAGGTGGGTTGTACCGCGAGATCAGTGGATGTTGGATCGGGCGTCCATTCAGCCGGGAGATGAATTCGCGGAGCAGGCTCTCCGTCGTCAGGTCGAGACGATGGAGATCGTGGCTGCATCTGTCGATGCAGATCAGATGTTTGACGAGTTGGTGCAACAGGGCGCGTTGCTGCAATTCGACCATTCGGTTCGCCCAACGATGTACCGGTGCTGCACTGTTACGGTCGCCGAGTTAGAGGAACTGCGCCGGATTCGTAATGTGGTTCGTATGGGTAGGGTTCAAAAAATAGGCACAGATCACATCCACCTTGACCATGGACAAATTCTGACTAGCCGTGACACGGTTCATGTCGACTGCACAGCAGATGGGTTAGCGAACCGACCCGTACGACCCATTTTCGAGCCGAATCATCTGACATTGCAGACGGTGAGAACCTGCCAACAGGTATTTAGCGCAGCGTTCATTGCCCACGTTGAGGCGACCTACGACGATGATGTAACAAAGAACGAGATATGCACAGTTGTCCCGCATCCCAATGACACTTCGGGCTGGATGCGAACAACGAGAGATAACGCCTTGAACTCGATTCGATGGAATGCTGACCCCGGTCTCAAAGAGTGGCTGTCGAATGCTCGCTTAGACGGGTTTAGTCGAGCGAAGGGAGACAAGGTACGAGACTCCCGCCAACAGGAGCTTGTAGCGCGCATCATGGAAGCGACACCCGCCGCATTAGCCAAACTGGATCAGTACCTCGAAGATGGACGTGCGGTAGCCCGATAGAACGATCTGTTGGGAAACAGCGGCGTTAGTTCAATGGTCGATCAGTGGGTGCTACCGGAGACATGAGCGCTGTGGAACCAGTTAAGAAAGCGTCCACCGAAGCGGCACAAGAACGACCTTCAGCGATAGCCCAAACGATGAGGCTTTGCCCTCGGCCCATGTCGCCGCACACCCAGACACCGTCAACATTGGTTGAGAAGTCGCTGTCGCGAGCGACATTGGATCTCTCGTCGAGGTCTACCCCTAATTGAGTTAAGAGATCGCCCTTTTCAGGTCCGGTGAAGCCCATCGCTAGGAATACCGCATCTGCTTCGAGTTCGAAATCTGAACCGGGGACCTTCTCGAAACGACCGTCTTTGAATTCGACTTCGTGTGCGGCGAGTGCGCGAACGTTTCCGTCTTCATCTCCCACAAATTTTTCGGTATTGACTGAGTAGATCCGTTCTCCGCCTTCTTCGTGAGCGGACGTTGTTTTGAAGGTCATCGGGAACGTTGGCCAGGGATTCCCATCTGAACGTTCCTCAGGAGGACGTGCCATTATTTCGAATTGATGAACTGAGCTCGCGCCTTGTCTATGTGCAGTGCCAAGGCAGTCCGCTCCGGTGTCACCCCCGCCGATAATCACAACTTTCTTACCTGCGGCGGAAATGGGAACCTCTTCAACACCCATGTCTCCGTGTTGGGCTCGGTTAGCCCAGGGGAGATACTCCATAGCCTGGTAGATACCGTTTAATTCTCTGCCCTCTATTGGAAGGTCGCGCCATTGTGTTGCGCCGCCAGCCAATACAACCGCATCGAACTGCTCTTGTAGTTCGCTACTGGTGATATCTACGCCTACATCGATTCCTGTTCGAAACTCTGTGCCCTCGAGCTCCATTTGTTCGATACGGCGATCTATGTGCCGTTTCTCCATTTTGAATTCAGGGATGCCGTATCTCAGGAGGCCACCAATTCGGTCAGCGCGTTCAAAGACGACCACGGAATGCCCGGCGCGTGTCAGTTGTTGTGCGGCTGCGAGACCTGCCGGACCGCTACCAACCACTGCAACAGACTTGCCGGAAAGAACACTTGGCTTTACCGGAGTGACCCAACCCATCTCAAATGCGTGGTCGATGATGGTTACTTCAACCTGTTTGATAGCGACCGGGTCCTGGTTGATGCCTAAGACGCATGCCCCTTCGCACGGAGCGGGGCATAGGCGTCCAGTGAACTCTGGGAAGTTGTTCGTTGCGTGCAGCCGGTCAATTGCTTCTTTCCACCGGTCTTTGTAAACGAGATCATTCCAATCTGGAATGATGTTCCCCAGAGGGCAGCCACTGTTGCAGAACGGAATTCCGCAGTCCATGCACCTACTTGCTTGATCTTTTAGATCTGCTTGATCGAAGTCTTCGTAGACCTCGTTCCAGTCAAGCAGGCGAACAGGGACAGGTCTGCGTGTCGGGGTTTGCCGTGAATGTTTGAGAAATCCTCTAATGTCAGCCATTTTCCCTCACCCCTTTGCCGCTGCCATTACGGCTTCTTCAACGTTGTGTCCGTGTTCTTCAGCTGTAGCGATCGCATCGAGCACTCGCCGATAGTCCTTTGGCATCACTTTCTTAAATGAGCGGACATGTTGGTGCCAACGATCCAGAACGGTTGCAGCAACAGCTGAGTTTGTCTCTTCGAGGTGACGTCGAATGATGTCTCGAAGAGCGTCTGCGTCTTCTTCAGATAATGAACTTTCTAAGTCCACCATCTCGGTGTTGAGGTTGCGGTGGAATTCGTCGTCCGGGTCGTAAACGAATGCCACGCCACCTGACATTCCGGCACCGAAGTTTCTTCCAGTAGCGCCCAAAATGACGACTGTGCCTCCGGTCATGTACTCGCATCCGTGGTCGCCGATTCCCTCCACGACAGCTGTTGCGCCTGAGTTTCGAACGCAGAAACGTTCACCGACTATGCCTCGGATGTAGACCTCGCCTGAGGTTGCCCCATAAAGGATGACGTTTCCGGCGATGACGTTTTCCTCAGCAACGAAATTCGGTGAAGCGTTGCTTGGCGGTTGCAGTGTGATGCGACCACCGGAAAGGCCTTTACCCAAATAGTCGTTAGCATCTCCGGAGAGACGCAACGTGATGCCTTTAGGTACAAAGGCACCAAAACTTTGACCAGCGGAGCCCGCCATGTTGATGTCGATTGTGTTGTCGGGTAGCCCTTCGCCGCCGTGGTTCTTTGTGAGGTGATGGCCGAGCAACGTTCCGACAGTGCGATTGACGTTTGAAACAGGTATTTCGATGCGGACGGGGGTGCCGTCGCTTAGTGCTGGTTGGGCTTGCTGGATCAGTTCTTGATCTAGTGCTTTGTCTAACCCGTGGTCTTGTTCTTGAGAGCAGAAACGGTCTTGTTCCCAGGGAGAAGTTGGCACGTGAAGAATTGGTGTCAGGTCAAGACCGTCTGCTTTCCAGTGATTGACTGCGCGATCAACGTCGAGGCAATCAACTCTGCCGATTGCTTCTTCGATTGACCGGAAACCAAGCTCAGCTAAATATTCTCTGACTTCTTGAGCTATGTACTCGAAGAAATTAACAACGAATTCTGCTTTGCCGTTGTAGCGGGCTCTGAGTTCTTTGTTTTGGGTGGCGACACCAACCGGGCAGGTGTCGAGATGGCAGACGCGCATCATTACGCACCCAGAAACAACTAGGGGGGCAGTTGCAAAACCGAATTCTTCTGCACCGAGAAGGGCTGCCACGATGACATCTCGACCAGTTTTTAGTTGGCCGTCGGTTTGCACAACGATTCGGTCGCGTAGTCCGTTGATCAACAATGTTTGTTGAGTTTCAGCTAAACCTAATTCCCATGGTCCACCAGCGTGTTTCAGTGATGTGAGTGGGGAGGCGCCGGTTCCGCCGTCGTGGCCTGAGATCAGTACCACATCAGCTTTTGCTTTGGAGACACCGGCTGCGACGGTTCCGACGCCTACTTCGGCAACGAGTTTGACGTGGATACGCGCATCGGGGTTTGAGTTCTTTAAATCGTGAATGAGTTGTTTTAAGTCTTCGATGGAGTAGATGTCGTGGTGGGGTGGGGGAGAAATCAGTCCAACTCCAGGAGTGGAGTGACGGGTCTTAGCTATCCATGGCCATACCTTGGGGCCTGGGAGCTGTCCACCTTCACCTGGTTTCGCTCCTTGAGCCATTTTGATCTGAATGTCGTCGGAATTCACCAAGTACTCAGAGGTCACCCCGAAACGGCCAGACGCCACTTGTTTGATGGCTGATCTTCGGGAGTCGCCGTTGGCGTCTGGTGTGAACCGCTCGGGGTCCTCTCCGCCTTCACCGGTATTGGACTTCGCTCCTAAACGGTTCATAGCAACAGCGAGTGTTTCGTGCGCCTCAGCAGAGATAGAGCCGTAGCTCATAGCGCCAGTCGAAAAGCGTTTCACGATTTCGCTAACAGGCTCAACTTCGTCGATAGAGATTGGGCCTTTGTCGCTAGGAGTTAACGTAAACAGCCCTCTAAGTGTCGCTAGTTCTTCTGACTGTGAGTCAACAAGTTCGGTGTACTCCTTAAAAAGTTCGTACTGGCCGGTGCGCGTTGAATGTTGCAGGCGGTACACGGTTTCGGGATTGAACAAGTGGAACTCGCCTTCCCGTCTCCATTGGTACTCGCCGCCAGCCCACAGATCTCGGTGGGCTACTTCTTCAGGGTTGTCGAGATGAGCGAAACGGTGTCTCAGCGCCACCTCTTCGGCAAGAACGTTGAGGTCAATGCCCCCCAACTTCGAGGTTGTGTCGGTGAAATAGTCGTCAATGACTTCATTTGAAAGGCCTACACATTCGAATACTTGAGCACCGGTGTAACTAGCAACAGTAGAGATACCCATCTTGGACATGATTTTGAGCACGCCCTTAGAACAAGCTTTGATGTAGTTCCGGACCGCTGTTTTGCTGTCAATTTCTGTGATCGCGCCCTCTTCGATGAGATCTTCGATCGATTCGATTGCGAGATACGGGTTGATCGCACCAGCCCCATAGCCGAGTAGTAGCGCCATGTGATGCACCTCGCGGGCATCACCACATTCGACAATTAACCCAACCTCGGTTCGGGTGCGGTTACGAACGAGATGATGGTGAACAGCTCCGGTGAGTAACAGGGAAGGAATGGGAGCGTTTTCTGTGTTGCTGTAACGGTCAGACAACACGATGATTTTTGCGCCGTCGGCTATTGCTTCGGAGACCTTCGCTTGGATATCTTCGATCGCGGTTCGCATTCCAGCGCCGCCCTCAGCTACCGGATACAAACCATCGATCGCGAACGATTTAAATTCGGGATGGTCGCCGTGTTCGTTGAGGTACAGCACCTTGGCGAGGTCTTCGTTGGAAATCACCGGGTGGGGGAGAACGATCTGGCGACAAGAGTCCGGTCCGGGTTGCAGAACATTTCCCTCAGGTCCCACAACTGAAGAGGTGGAGGTCACTAACTCTTCGCGGATGGCATCTAATGGTGGGTTCGTGACTTGAGCGAAAAGTTGAGCGAAGTAGTCGAAGATAAGTCTGGGGCGTTGAGATAGCGCTGCGATTGGCGTGTCGGTGCCCATTGACCCAATGGGTTCTGCGCCGGTTCGTGCCATTGGAGCCAGCAAGATTTTTAGCTCTTCTTCGGTGTAACCGAAGGTGCGTTGACGTTTCACCACCGACGAATGCTGAGGCGTTAACAAGAAACGGTCTGGTAGGTCGTCGAGATGCAACAACCCTTCTTGTAGCCAGTCGCCATAGGGGGCGGTGTCAGCGAGAGTTTGTTTGATTTCCTCGTCACCGATGATGCGTCCTTGTTCGGTGTCGACCAGGAACATCTTTCCTGGCTGCAGCCGCCCTTTTTGTACAACTGTGCTCTGGTCCAGATCGAGTACCCCTACTTCGGACGCAACTACAACTAGTCCGTCTTCGGTGACCCAAAATCGTGATGGTCGTAACCCGTTGCGGTCGAGAACTGCGCCTATGACTGTTCCGTCGGTAAACGCGATCGAAGCGGGCCCATCCCAGGGCTCCATAAGTGAGGCGTGGTATTCGTAGAAGTCGCGTTTCCATTGGGGGAGACGGTCATGATTTTCCCAAGCTTCGGGAATCATCATCAACACTGCGTGGGGCAAGGTCCGTCCGCCTAGATACAGAAGTTCGAGGGCTTCATCGAAACTGGCGGTATCAGATGCGCCTTGAGTCATGATTGGTAACGCGCGTTCTAACGCGTCGCCGAATAGCTCAGTTGAAAGTTTTCCCTCTCTGGCACGCATCCAATTTCGGTTCCCCATCACAGTGTTGATTTCACCGTTATGGGCAACAAGGCGATAGGGGTGGGCGAGGGGCCAAGAAGGAAACGTGTTAGTACTGAATCGTGAATGAACTAACGCGAGGGCGCTTTCTAGTCGTTCGTCGGTTAAATCAGGAAAGAATTCGGGTAACTGGTCGCAGGTAAGCATCCCTTTGTACACAAAGGTGCGGCACGACAAAGATGGGAAATAAACGGTTGGTTGAATCTCGTGTTCGATTCTTTTGCGGAGAATGAACGCGGCCCGTTCGAGGTCCAGGTCTCTGATTGAGGAGTTCTCTGAGCCTGCGATGAACAGGGTCCGAAAGACCGGCATAGCGTCGGTAGCGAAACTTCCCAGCGAAGAGCTAACAGTTGGTACCTCTCTCCATCCAAGAACTCGAAGACCTTCCTGTTCGGCGAGCGCTTCAATGGCTTGAGCTGCACCGTCGGGATCCTCAGATGGAAGGAACGCCATACCAGCGGCGTAGCTACCAGCCTCGGGTAGCTCGAAATCTGTGACTTGGCGAAAAAACGAGTCAGGTAGCTGAATCAGCATTCCTGCCCCGTCACCAACGTTGGCTTCCGCGCCGGTCGCGCCACGATGGTCGAGTTGATACAAACACGTCAAACCGCGCTGCACCATGTCATGGGAACTGCGGCCATGCATATCAACCACAAAGGCAACCCCGCAAGCGTCGTGCTCGTACCGGGGGTCGTATAGACCTTGGGTCGCGGGTAAACCGAGTTCGTTGTGTGTTGCTTCGTGCACAGGTGACGTCCGATGTAGGGAAACGTTTGGATAGATGTTCTCGATACAGGGACGTCGTTGGCCCAGTTAGAACGCTATCAGAGGGTATCTCCCCAAGGTGCCTCTCCAAACCCACAATCACCAGTCACCACCGTCAATTAGTACAGACCGTTCATTGGTGTAGTTAGCCGGTGGTGTCGATTGCGGTGGTGTTGGGGTTGGTGTGAGCTCGCAGGACTGCGTTGTGTTGGGCGCCGAGCATGTCAAACAACCCACCATCAGCACCAATCAAAATCCCTGATCCAGAGTCGGTGGTTTTGATGTCAACAATGTTGTTCGTGGTCACGTACCCCGACAAATCAACATAAGGGTTGCCGTTGATGTCGAACACCCGGCCATGTGACGTCGCGAAATGCGTGCCGTTACGGTTATTTGATAGTTGGGTGACGGTTTCACCTGGCCACAACGTCACCAAATCTGTGCCGTCGGGGTCTGTGACTGGGGTGTCACCGAACCCGATGATGCGTTGCTTCGATGTCAACACGTATCCGGTTGTGGTTGCACCCGAGACGAGTTCGATGTCTGTTGCTGTTTCACCGTCCTCTAAGTCGATGGTGACACCAGTGACATCAAGATTCCCGACCGTGAACAACGTCCCATCAGCATCAACACTGATCCCACCTTTCAACGGTTCAACACATCCCGGTTCGGTTACATACGTTGCGGTTGGCCACGGACATGG
>DBIA01000027.1:257290-268171 GCA_002296525.1 Candidatus Neomicrothrix sp. UBA814
ACCGCCGCCACCGGCGACGACTGCTTGACCGGCACTATTGAGTTTCACCACGAACCCGTCGTAGCTGCCGGCGGAGGTGACATCACCGGCCCCGAAATCAACTGTCCCTCCGAAGGTGCCGGTGACATGGATATTGCCAGCAGTGTCGAGCGCTATCCCATGTCCGTAATCGGTTCCAGTGCCGCCGAACGTGATCGACCCATAATTCGTGTCGTTCCCAGCAGTCGTATCCCAAGCTGAAGCAGACGAACCCCACCCCACAACCACCAACACGCAGGCAATAGCGAGTCTCAACAAGGTCCGGAGCACCCCGACAACTTAGAAGCTAGGCCGGGAAGAACATTGAACCCTAGTTGACAGGTTGTGTTGTTCGGTTTCCTTTGAGGAGAAACGCTGCGAGGAGCAGACTCAACACCGACATCCACACCGTGGGTGTTTGGCTGTCCGACACATCTGCGGTGATTCCAGCGACCACTGGCCCTGCTGCCCCAGCGAAAGCAAACACCGATTGTTGCAGCCCCATTAGCAGACCCAAGTCTTCGGGTTCGAAGGTGTTTTGGGCATGGATAGCTTGCAGGGGTGTGGTTGCTCCGAGACTGCTGCCAACTAACGCACCGTAGGCAACGCCGAGCCACATGTTCCCGGCAAGGATGAACAACGAACCGCTGGCAGCTAATAGGTAGCTGACCCGTAGAGCCACCGCGGCTTCTTGTTTAGCAATAGCGGCGATCACACCCACCCGGCCGAAAAGCTGACAAAAACCTCGGAAGCCAGCGATTCCCGCAGCAGTACTGAGCGCGAGGCCTTGGTCGATCATGATGGGGACCTGATAGACGAGCAGAGTGCTGAACGAGAACCCCGCAAACGCGTACGCCAACAGCATCCTTCGCACTGCGGGACGATGAATGGCGGAACGGAGCGCTGTGACCGCTTTAGGAGAAGGACCAGATGCTTGATCGGATTTTCCGCCGCCAGCAAAGTGGGCGGCTTGCAAGGCGCCGACGAGTCCTGTCACCGCGAAGATCTGTATCGCTGCTCGCCACCCCCAGGAGTTGATGAGAACGGCCCCAACCGGCAAATAGATAGGGCTGCAAAATGCGCCGATAGCGGTGAGGACAGCAATCGAGCGACCAGGATCAGAAGGCCCGACGCGGCCCGCTATCGCGGTTGACACATGGTAGAAACCGCTTGCGGCCATAAAACCCAACCCAGTTGACATCAGTACTGCGAACAGCGCTGCGTTCTGGGACCAGCTCGCAGTGAACAACAACACGGACGCGGCACCCTGAATTTTGAAAACCAGTTGTCCTCCCCAACGGTCAAGTAGTCGGCCCGCTACCGAAGCGCCGAAGGCGCTGATCAGTTGTGCGACCGCGAAGACGCTTCCCAGGAAGGTGAGGGACCATCCGAACTCTGTATGGATGGGGTCGAGGAGTATCCCGTACGCGTAAAACGCTGCTCCGTAACAGGTGCAGGTCATGACCCCTAGGGAGATGATTGGGCTCCACCCCCTGGTTAACCCCTTCTCAGATGCCACCTACACACCTTATGACCAGGTTCGAAGTATCAAATCAACACACTGGTGCATAAATATTCATTTATGTGAATAATTATGCATTTGGTGTTTGTTCCTGTACCCTGATCGCCATGGCAAGCGACGGAAAACTTCGGGTCGGGATCGTTGGCGCATCGGGCTTCACCGGTGCTGAACTCATGCGTCTCATCGCCGCCCACCCCCACATGGAGCTCGCTGCCGCAAGCGGCGACACCCAAGCTGGAACCAAAGTACGTTCCCTCTACCCAAGCCTCGCCGCCGATTTTGGGGACATGACCTATTCGGAATACCAGCCGACCTTGTTTGAAGGCCTCGACGCAGTGTTCCTTGGCCTTCCCCACATGGCAAGCCAACCAATTGTCGCTGATCTCTACCAAAAAGTGGGTTGCGTCCTCGATCTTGGTTCGGACTTCAGGCTGAAAGACCCTGCGCTGTATCCGCAGTGGTACCAAACAGAGCACGTGATGCCAGAACTCCTCGACGAATTCGTGTACGGCCTTCCGGAGCTCTATCGCACCGACCTGAAAGGAGCCAGGGGAGTAGCGGTACCAGGCTGTTACCCAACCTCAGCCTCTCTCGCATTAAGTCCTTTCGCTCAACAAGAAAAAATCCACCTCACCGGTGTGATCGTCGACGCAGCTTCAGGAATCAGCGGCGCAGGCCGAACCCCCAAACCCGAAACCACGTTTGCTTCTGTCGATGAGAACTTCAACGCCTACGGATTACTCAACCATCGTCACACCCCAGAAATTGAACAAGTCACCGGATGTCAAGTGCTGTTCACCCCGCACCTCGCCCCAATGGTCAGGGGAATCCTCGCAACGTGTTACGCCCGGCCAATAGACCCATCGTTCTCCACGCAGAACGCTCTCGAACTACTGGAACAGTTTTATGCAGAAGAGCCGTTCATCGTTGTCGACGAAACTTCGCCCTCAACAAAGGCAACCCTTGGCGCCAACACAGTGCATATAACCGCTCGGGTTGATGAACGAACAGGATGGCTACTAATTATCAGCGCCCTAGACAATTTGGTGAAAGGCGCTTCCGGTGCCGCTATTCAATGCGCCAACATTGCGTTGGGACTAGATGAAACCTCAGGCCTCCCTACAAGCGGTTTGATGCCCTGATCGGAGCAAACGATGAGTGACAAAATCCCCCCACTACGGCTTGTAGGTCCAGGCGAAGCCTCAGCCACAAACAGCGAAACTGAACTCCACGCGCAATCCATCGCAGCTCACATGGAAAACGCCGAACTCCTCGTCGAAATACTCCCGTACATCCAACGGTGGCGAGGCAAAGTCGTGGTCATCAAATTTGGTGGCAACGCCATGACCGATCCAGCCCTCGCCGAACGCTTCGCAGAAGACGTCGTGCTGATGCACCAAGTCGGCATTTTGCCGTTAGTTGTCCACGGAGGAGGACCTCAAATAGGCGAGTTGATGGAACGGCTAGGCAAAGAACCCGAGTTCCGTGATGGGCTCCGGGTCACCGACGCCGAAACACTCGATATCGCACGAATGGTGCTTGTAGGCAAAGTCAACAGAGAAATTGTTAGCTCAATTAACGCCCACGGTCCGTTAGCCGTTGGCGTCAGTGGCGAAGACGGAGGTCTGATCACCGCGGCAGCGCGAAACCCGGATCTGGGTTTCGTCGGTGATGTCACCTCGGTGGACCCGACTCTGCTTGAGAAACTATTCGCTGAGGGACTCATCCCAGTTATGTCCACTATTGGCGCCGACGCGACAGGTCAGGCATACAACATCAACGCAGACACAGTCGCAGGGGCCATAGCCCAGGCAATGGAAGCAGAAAAAGTTCTCTACCTCACCGATGTCGAAGGTCTTTACGAAGACCTCGAAGACGAGGACTCGCTGATCAGAGAGATATCCGCTGACGAACTCCAACACAAAACCGACAACGGCGACATCACCGGCGGAATGATCCCCAAAATAGAAGCCTGCGTGCGGGCAGTGAAAAACGGTGTCACGAGCGCACATTTAGTGGACGGACGAATCCCCCATGTTGCTCTCTTAGAGCTCTTCACCGACGCCGGCATCGGCACGATGATCACCGACTAGCACCGCTCTTACAACACTTATCCCTTAAGGACCCAACTAATGAATAGTTCAACCGTCGCAAAAGATAGTCCCGATACCTACCCGCTCATGCCGACATACGGTCAACCACCGGTGCAGTTCGTTCGAGGATCAGGAACCGAACTCTATGACAGAGAAGGAAATCGTTATCTTGACTTTCTGTGCGGATTAGCAGTCACTTCTCTCGGACACGCGCATCCTGCTATAGCCGAAGCCCTAGCAGAACAAGCACGCACTCTTCTTCACGTCTCCAACCTCTATGAGACCGTCCCAGGGCTAGAAGTGGCCGAAACTATCGACAGGTTGCAAGGCGGCGGCGGCCAAGTTTTCTTCTGCAACAGCGGAGCGGAGTCACTTGAAGGGGCTATCAAACTCGCTCGTCGTAACGGTGGGCACGGCAAGCACGTGGTGGTGAGCGCATTGCGGTCTTTCCATGGAAGAACTCTCGCGACGTTGCATGCAACTGGACAAACAGAAAAACATGAAACCTTTCAACCGCTGCCGGAAGGATTTCGCCACGTCGCCTACAACGACTTCGATGCTTTGGAAGCTGCGATTGATCCTTCATGTGCCGCAGTGCTGCTCGAAGTCGTTCAAGGCGAAGGGGGAGTGAACGTCGCGGATGGCGAATATCTAAGGAAAGTGCGTCAGCTGTGCGACGAACGGCAGATGCTGTTGATGTTTGACGAAGTACAAACGGGGTTCGCTCGGACGGGCGAATGGTTCGCTTGGCAACATCATTTCGACTCCACAAGCGATGTGCGGCCAGACGTTGTCACTATGGCAAAAGCCCTCGGTAATGGAGTACCAATCGGAGCTATCTGGGCGAAGAAAGAGATAGCCCAAGCGTTCCAACCAGGAGACCACGCAACAACATATGGCGGGCAGCCTCTCGCTACCTCAGCTGCCCGTGCTGTGCTCCGAGTGATGGAATCCATCAACGCTCCAGCTCTAGCCGCAGCAGCTGGCGAGGAACTTATGGGCAAGCTGCTCGACGTGCCTAACGTTATTGACACTAGAGGTCTCGGTCTTCTGATCGCCGCAGAGATCGACACCGACGCAGTAGGCAAGACAGGACCAGAGATAGCACTGGCCTGTCTGGAAGAAGGCCTTGTCGTCAACGGAATCAGTCCAACAGCGATACGACTCGCTCCGCCACTAACGGTCTCGTCTGAGGAAATCGATGAGGCTATGGCCAAGTTGTCGGTAGTTCTAGGGGGCGACTGATGCGACACTTTTTAGAAGTTGACGATCTCACCGTCGAAGAACTCCAGCACGTCTTAGAACTGTCAATCAAACCAGATCTCCCCAAAGTCCTTGATGGTCAGGGAGTAGCGCTGATCTTCGAAAAACCGTCGGGTAGAACTAGGAACTCTATGGAAATGGCCACCGTGCAGTTAGGTGGACATCCGATGTACATCAAACCCGAGGAACTGGGCATCGATAGTCGTGAAACGGCGGAAGACGTCGTACGAGTAATGGCTGGCTATCACTCGGTTCTGGCTGCCCGTGTGTTCGACCATGACCGTCTCGAACGCATGGCAGCAGCCGACGCGATGCCGATCGTCAATTTGCTGTCGGACCGCGCTCACCCAATGCAGGCGTTGGCTGATTTGCTAACTATTGAACAGGAAATAGGTCTCTCACGTGTCGGCAAAGTCGCCTATGTAGGTGACGCCAACAATGTTTGGAGATCACTAGCTATTGGCTGTTCGATGTTAGGAATTGAGACGAGCGTCGCATCGCCAGCCGGACACGAACCTACCGACCTTGACCTTGATCGGGTATTGACTTCCGGTGGGTCTGTTCAAGTAACAGATAATCCTCGCGAAGCCGTTGAAGGAGCCGATGTGGTCTATACCGATGTATGGACGTCGATGGGTCAAGAAAATGAAAGGTCAGAAAGGCTTGATGTATTTAGTCCGTTCACCGTGGACGCCTCTCTGATGGGAGTTGCGAGTGCAAGCAGCATTTTCATGCATTGCCTTCCCGCGCACAGAGGTGAAGAAGTTACAGATGAGGTGATTGAAAGTCCCCAAAGCAGAGTATTTCCTCAAGCACACAACCGGATGCACAGTGCACGCGGGTTGCTGTCATGGATCATTGGAGAAACGACTAACCATGGCCAGTAAATCCCAGCGGCAGCATCTCATTGAGCGGATCCTCGCGGAACGCTCGGTGAGCGACCACGGCGAACTCGTCGAACTACTAGCAGCTGAAGGCGTTGAAGCTTCCCAGGCCAGCGTCAGCAGGGACCTAGATGAACTAGGCGCAGTGAAACTTCGCGCCGGTGGTCAAACCGTGTACGCGATACCTGAAATCGCCACCCAACGAGCAGTCCCATTAGAAACCCTCCGACGCGTCTGCGGAGACTGGGTAGTCGACGCGCAACACTCACAAAATCTAGTTGTGCTCACCACCCCACCAGGATCCGCTCATGTCGTCGCGTCAGCTATCGATCGCAGCGACAGCGACGATGTACTTGGCACCGTCGCAGGCGACGACACCATCTTGGTCGTAGCGGCACCCCACACCACAGGAGAAGCTGTAGCTGAGCATTTCCGTGAACTAGCCGGACTTTAAACAGTTAATCGCACCCAACCCCACCTCAACCTCTAACAGGAACTTCTTATGGCAGACGGAAACACCCTTTGGTACGGACGATTCGAAGGCAACCCCAATCAGGCCTTACGCGAGTTGAACGACTCACTGCCTTTTGACCAAAGAATGTTTAGAGAAGACATAGCGGGCTCACGCGCGCACGTAGAGATGCTGTGTGAAGTGGGTCTGCTAAACGAAAGTGAACTCTCAGAAATTCTGGATGCCCTGGACGTTGTAGAAAAAGAAATATCGGGGGGCACGTTCCAATGGGCAGCAACCGACGAAGATATCCACACTGCTGTCGAGAGACGAGCAACTGAGATCACCGCTGCAGCCGCAAAAATTCACACCGCCCGAAGCCGTAACGACCAGGTAGCCAACGATGTTCGTCTGGTAGTGCTCAGCGAAATCGACTCCCTAACCCGGATCGTTCACTCTCTAGTGCAAACACTGCTGCATAGAGCCGAAGAAGCGCATCAAGAGGGGCTGTACCTCCCGGGCTACACCCATTTACAACGAGCCCAACCAGTTGCCCTCGCACACCACCTAGCCGCATACTGCTGGATGTTTCTGAGAGACATCGACCGGCTAGCCGAGACGCGTCGGAGAACAGACGTATCAGTGCTAGGCGCCGGTGCTCTCGCAGGTACGTCGCTGCCTATAAAACCAGCCTCGGTCGCCGACAAACTTGGCTTCAGCGACGTATTCAACAACTCACTCGATGCAGTTTCCGACCGCGATTTCGTCGCAGACCTGCTCTATTCGCTCACCGTGGTGGGCATTCATCTCTCAAAACTTGGTGAAGAGCTATGCCTGTGGGCCTCAAGCGAATTCAACTACGTCGAACTCGATGACGAGTTCGCGACTGGATCATCGATGATGCCCCAGAAGAAAAACCCTGACGTAGCGGAATTAGCAAGAGGAAAGGCGGGTCGGTTACTAGGAAACCTCACCGGGTTCCTGGCGACCCAAAAAGGTCTTCCTCTGACCTACAACAAAGACCTACAAGAGGACAAAGAGCCACTGTTCGATAGTTGCGACACCATCCGACTCACCACGATCGCGTTGACAGGCATGATCGAATCTCTGAAGTTCAACGGGCACTCAATGTCCGCTAGTGCCGATTCTCAAGAAATCGCCGCAACTGACCTAGCTGACTTTCTTGTCCAGAGAGGCCTCCCGTTCAGAGAAGCACATTCAGTCATCGCTGGACTCGTCCGAGAATCTTTAGACAGCGACGCAGAGTTAACTGATCTAGTGAACAACCACCCAGACCTAGGGCCCGAAGCAGCACGGCTGCTGCAACCAGGCGTTGGCTGGGCCCGACGCAACAGCCATGGGGGAGGTGGACCGGAAGCGGTCACCGAACAGTTAGCAGCGCTGAAAGCTCACGTGGAATCTATTTCGTGACAAACACCGACGACTGGTACGCGTTCACCAACCCTGAAGACGCATTCGATGACCGGCTAAGCACAGCGGTAGCAGCCGTCGAGGCCTTCACTCCAACAGACCAAGCGCAAAGAGCTGCTCAAGACACGATCCTGGAATTCGTTGAGCAAAATCCAGATGCTCTCCACAGGTCGTGCCTAGATGGGCACTTCACAGGGTCCAGTTGGGTGGTCGACCATGACGCGTCATCCGGTCTGATTCTGCTCCACACAAAAGCCAAGCGATGGCTACAGCCTGGAGGCCATGCCGACGGCAACGCCCGACTGGAAGCGGTAGCACTCCGCGAAGCCCAAGAAGAAAGTGGCATTGAGAACCTTGAAGTGTGGAGCAGGCCAATAGATATTGATGTTCACGTCGTGGAAGACCCATCAGCGTCCCAAAGCTCACACTTACATCTCGACGTGCGCTATTTGATCAAAGCACCCAAAGGGGCGCGAGTTCAAGGCAACCATGAATCTCTCGCCCTTCAATGGATCACAGAAGACCAGCTAGACGATCAAGGGTTGGCATTGGATGACAGCACCAAACGCGTTGCCCGATACGGATTCACGTTGGCCGAACAACTGCTGACCTGAACCTCCTGTAGCTTCGGTGCAATGCGGTATCTGGTGACCCAAATGGAGAACCTGCTTCTTCTGGCCATCGGTTTCGTCATCGGATGGTTCATGGTCGCCACCCTCCCTCAACAAGTCACCATTGGATCGTTTCCTGCCTGGCTCATCGCGACAGCTGCTGCCACCGTGCTACTGGCGTTAGGAGGCCGGTCGGTGTTCGACGGAACATTCCAAGCTTTTGGCATCGGCCTTATGACCTCAAGCTCTCTAGCAGCGTTCATCGTTATATATGACGTGGTTCGATAACAACCACAGATAGGTTTGAGTTGTGCGTTCAGGTCCAATCGTCTGGGTTTCGTTGATCCTTGCTTCTTTAGTAGTGATCTGGGGGATCGTTTCTGTCCTGGTTATAGCGAAATCGCGCTGGGAGCAGCAGCAACGTCGACGCACGAACTGGATTCTTATGATGCTCTTGTTCGGCCCCCTAGCGGTGTTGCTTTTTTACGGCACCGTGAGACAACAGCTACTCCGCCCAGAGCGCTATGAAATGATCGACGGCGTAGCAGAAGTCGACCGATAACAACTAAAAGCGTTTCCCTTTAGGGCCCACTCCGCGGCACACTGTCGTTGTGGACATTCTCTCCGACCTTGAGGCGCGAGGCCTTATTCATGACACAACTGACCGTGACGCCCTCGCCGCTCGCCTGTCCTCGGGACCCATCGTTTTGTACTGCGGCTTTGACCCCACTGCTGACAGCTTGCATGTCGGAAATCTCATCGGATTATTGACACTTCGCCGCTTTCAGCTAGCTGGGCATCTGCCAATCAGCCTGGCAGGCGGCGCCACCGGCATGGTTGGAGACCCCAGCGGCCGCGACGCAGAACGAAACCTGCTTGACGATGACGGACTCGCAAAGAACTTAGAAGGCATTCTCCCGCAACTGAGAATGTTCCTAGAGTTCGAAGGCGAATCAGCTGCGAAGTTACTCGACAACCGCGCCTGGACTGTCGGCGTCAGCGTCTTGGAATTCTTAAGGGATATAGGAAAGCACGTCACTGTCAACCAAATGGTCGCCAAAGATTCAGTGAAAAGTCGAATGTCTGAGGGAGATGGCATCTCCTACACAGAATTCAGCTACATGCTCCTGCAGGGCTATGACTACCTGTGGCTCGCCGAAAACGAGAAATGCGAACTTCAAGTCGGAGGCTCAGATCAATGGGGCAACATCGTGCTGGGAGCAGATCTCATACGTCGAAAGCTCGGACAAACAGCCCATGCCCTTACTTGGCCACTGCTGACGAAACCCGACGGCAGCAAATACGGCAAAACCGCGGGCGGCGAAACGATTTGGCTCAGCTCAGAGAAGATGAGTCCTTATCGCTTCTACCAAGCGTGGATCAGCGTCGACGACTCAGAAGTTCGCAAACTTTTGCTGCAGCTCACATTCTTATCTCCTGAAGAGATCGATGATCTCGTCACTGAGCATGACCAGCATCCAGAAAATCGCCTGGGTCAACGGACCTTGGCTAAGGAGTTAACAACGATAGTTCACGGCGAACAGGCCGCAGCCTCCGCTGCTGAAGCATCCGATCTTCTGTTTGACCCATCGGCCGACATTTCTGCCGTATCTCAATCAGCCCTCGAATTCATTAGTGGTGAAGTGCCCTCCACCCAGACCCAAACAATCCAAATGGGCATCATTGACTGCCTCGTGGAAACTGGGCTTTGTCAAAGCCGAAAAGACGCTAAGAGAGCCATTACCGAGGGTGGTATTTATGTAAACGGCGAGCGCGTCAACGAAGCTGATTCGTCGCTCACCGCACACCACCTGCTGCACGGTAAATACATCTTGTTGCGTCGCGGAAAGAAGCTCTGGCATCTTTTGACGTCTGGTTAGCCAAACCCGTTGAAAAATACTTCGAGGATAAGCACTGAAAGGTTGCCACTCACCCCTTTTCGCCGGTAGGGTAGCCCTTCGCCCCTTGGCGCTGTTTACACAACGTTAAAGGGCTTCGACACCTCCGCATGCCGATTTCGGCAGGCGCGTGTCGCCAAGCTGCCGCTCTTTGCGGTCGCAGCGCTCTTTGACAACAGAACAGAGGACGATAAACGCCAGTGCGGGCGATCGGCTGTTACTCACGTAACCGCTGATCGAACCACACAATCGTGTCAGGCCACTCATGGTCTTGACACAACCATTTAACAGCGATGTTCACAGCTGGCTTGCCAGATGAGAGCATCGCAACAATTCCAGCCAGCTGTTGCGTTAGGGGTATTTTCCACCTCGTTGAAACGCAACAGGGGCTCTTCGATCGTGTCGCAGCGACTTCGTGTCATTGCGACGAGATCTTGACGGAGAGTTTGATCCTGGCTCAGGACGAACGCTGGCGGCGTGCTTAATACATGCAAGTCGAACGATCCCGGGACTTCGGTCCCAATGGGAGAGTGGCGAACGGGTGCGTAACACGTGAGAAACCTGTCCCGGAGATGGGAATAGCCCAGGGAAACCTGGATTAATACCCAATACCCTGAGAGCGTCGCATGGCGCACTTAGGAAAGGTTCCGGCGCTCCGGGAGGGTCTCGCGGCCTATCAGCTAGTTGGTGAGGTAAAGGCTCACCAAGGC
>DBIA01000034.1 GCA_002296525.1 Candidatus Neomicrothrix sp. UBA814
CGACCCGACCCGAGATCTACGAGTTGAGCGGACCGCACAGTCGTTGTGTCGTGTGCAGGGCCGACGACCACTGCGGCATAGGCCGTGAGTTGGGATAGTAAGCGACTGGTGTCGGCCAACCGTTGCTCGATTTGGCCTTGTGCGTGGCGGAAAAAAGCTGTGATTTGTTGCGCTTCGGTGTCATTGAGGTGACCTGGCCCAAGGCTGTCGACAAAGTAACGGTATCCAGCGTCGGTGGGGATGCGCCCGGCGCTGGTGTGGGGCTGAGCGAGGTATCCATCGGCTTCGAGGCTCGCCATGTCATTTCGGATCGTGGCGGCGGAAACGTCTAGGCCTGCGAGATCCGATATCACGCGCGAACCGACCGGTTGAGCGGTGTCGATGAAGCTTTCTACGACGGCTCTTAGCACTGTGGCTTTTCGTTCGTCCACTTTTCGATCCCGTTCAGGTCGTTCAAGATTGTGCGGTGGGGAAATTCTAGGCCTTACTGCACAAGGTTCGATAGCCCTAGTTCGTGAAAGCGGTTAGTCGTCTAGTTTGAGGGCCGAGACGAAAGCTTCGTTGGGTACCTCTACGCGCCCAATTGCTTTCATCTTTTTCTTGCCTTTCTTCTGCTGTTCAAGGAGTTTGCGTTTTCGTGTGATGTCTCCGCCGTAACACTTGGCAAGGACGTCTTTTCGTTTCGCCTTGACTGTTTGTCGTGCAATTATTCTTCCTCCAATTGCTGCCTGGATGGGGACGTCGAACATTTGGCGGGGAATAAGTTCGCGGAGTTTTTCGGTCATTCGGCGGCCGTAGTCGTAGGCAGAGTCGCTATGCACGATTGTCGAAAAAGCGTCGACCGGTTCACTGTTGAGGAGCACATCTACCTTGACTAATTTTTCGGCCTGGTAGCCAAATGGTTCGTAGTCAAGACTTGCGTAGCCCTGCGTTCTACTTTTGAGTTGGTCGAAAAAATCGGTCACGACCTCCGCCAGCGGGATCAGGTAATGAAGTTCAACTCGTTCGGGTGACAGATACTCCATCCGGTCCATTTGGCCGCGTCGACCTTGGCAGAGTTCCATGACCGTTCCGGTGTAGTCGGAAGGAGTCAATATGCCGATGCGTAGCATCGGTTCCTCTATTTCGTTGACGCTGCCCATGTCTGGCAGATCGGATGGGTTATCGACTTCGAAGGTGTTTCCGTCGTCAGTCGTGACCTTGTAGGCAACCGACGGGGCGGTTGCTATTAGCGATAGGTCAAACTCGCGTTCGAGTCGTTCCCGAACAATTTCCATGTGCAATAACCCAAGAAACCCGCATCTGAATCCAAAGCCAAGTGCGCCCGAGGTTTCTGGTTCGTAGGTGACTGACGCGTCGTTAAGTTTCAATTTTTGTAGCGCTTCTCGAAGATCGGAGTACTCGTCGCCGTCAACCGGGTACAAACCGCAGAACACCATAGGTTTAGGGTCCTCGTATCCGTCGAGGGGCTCTAGGGCAGGGCGGGTCACTGTGGTGACGGTCTCTCCTGATTTTGCTTGGCCGACATCTTTAATGCTTGCTATGAGGTAGCCAACCTCACCCGGGCCTAGCTCCTGCACTGGCGTGGCGCTGGGCGAACGCACACCAATTTCTTCTGCGTCATGGCTTCCACCAGTTTGCATGAACCGGAGTTTGTCGTTGGTCTTGATTCGTCCGTTAACGATTCGCATCGAAGACACCACGCCGCGATATTGATCGAAGTGGGAATCAAAGATGAGCGCTTGCAGTGGGCCCTCAGCGTCACCTTGGGGCGCTGGAATGCGCTCGATGATTGAATCGAGCAGCTCGGGGATTCCGTCGCCAGTCTTGGCTGAAATTTGGAGCACTTCTTCGGCTGGCAGACCTAAAACATTTTCTATCTCAGAGGCATATAAGTCAGGGTCGGCTGCAGGTAGGTCGATCTTGTTGAGAACAGGAACTATCTCGAGGTCGTTCTCAAGAGCTAGGTAGCAGTTGGCGAGGGTTTGAGCTTCGATTCCTTGAGCTGCGTCGACTAGGAGCACTACGCCTTCACAAGCTGCGAGTGAGCGGCTGACCTCATACCCAAAGTCAACGTGTCCTGGAGTATCGATTAGGTGAAGAGTGTGCCCTTTCCATTCCACTCGAACGTTTTGAGCTTTGATGGTGATGCCTCGCTCACGTTCTAATTCCATTGAATCGAGGTACTGAGCTCGCATGGATCGAGCTTCGACCGCGCCTGTGATCTCGAGAATCCGATCAGACAAAGTTGATTTGCCGTGATCTATGTGCGCAATGATCGAAAAGTTTCGTATCCGTGTGAGGTCCATCTCGAACTGCAAGGTACCAACGACAGCACCTAATTGTGATTCTCTACACCATCCTCGGCATTTAGAAAGTCGTTGACGGCTGCGGCATCTGGCAGTCGTGTTGCTAACCTGAAGCGGTTATCTGCAGAAGAGTTGACGCTTTGCCGTTGCGCTTCTGATGACAAGACCTTGACTTGGATAAGAGAAAACACGTGGCGAACATCAAGAGCCAAATTAAACGCAATAGACAAAATGAGACTCGTCGCGCCAGGAATAAGGCGGTTCGCAGCGAGTTAAAGACTCGAGAAAAGGCTGTGTTCGCTGCTGCGTCGGCGGGTGAGCCCACTGACGAGTTGTTGCGTCTGGCTCAAAAGCGTCTTGACGTTGCTGCTTCCAAGGGCGTGATTCACAAAAATGAGGCTGCCCGACGCAAGTCTCGTTTGAACGCTAAAGCTTCTGCTAGCTGAGTCAGCGACTCAGTTGCGCCAATCGGGCGACAAGAATTTCTAAGACGACGTCCCCGTCAAGGGCGGACTTTCCTCTCAGGTCTAGGTCGGCTTGGCTAAGTAGCCGCATCGCTCTGCGAGTTCTTTCTGGACCGAGTCGCCGCATCTGGCTCAGCGCCTTCTTCGCTGGGAATGTGGATCCCTTCATTTGCAGATGGGCTGCGGCTTCTTTCTCATTTGTTATTTCTGTTCCGTCTAACCGGAGAATGCGTTCATAGTGCGAGTGTAAAGTCGCCATGATCTGAAGGGGGTGGCGTTCTCCGCCTCCCATCATGCGCTGTAGTACGCGAAGGGCGGTTGGTATTTCTCCCCGGTCCAGCGCGTCGGTGAGGTCCCAGGGTGGCACTCCCCCTTCATCTCCGATGAATGGTTGAACTTCCGATTCTGTAAGTTGCGCATCTGGTCCGTATACGCCTTCCAGTGTCTGAAGTAGCCCTGTCAATCGCGCAACGTCTTCGCCAAGGTGTTCTGCGATTAGTTCCCTCGCACTCTTATCGAGTTGCACAACTGAAGTATCGAATCGCTCTTGAAACCAGCTTTGGCGAGCTTTGCCAGTGCCTGGGGCTCCGACTTTGACTTGTTCGCCGTCAATTACCTTGGCTGCTTCGAGGAATTTTTTTGGTACTGCGCCACTGCCCCACTCCACGACTAAGTCCGTTGTTGGGGGCGGGTCATTCAATAAATTGATGAGTGGCTTTAAGTCATCGACTTTGAATCTGTTGAATTCTCGAACTACGACGATGCGGCGGTCTGTGAATAGCGGGGGTGTTTGAACAGCATCGACGACCTGTTCCATCGTGTAGTCGTCGCCAGTTAATTCTTCGAGGACCAGAGAGCGGTCTTGTTCACCGACAAGCTCATTGACCCGATCTCGGACCGCATCCGACAAGAGTGCTGGTTCTGGTCCGGAGAAAATTTGTACGGATGCCTTGGACACAGGAGCGACGTTACTCCCCTAACAATCCCGCGTTTGGGTTCCTAGCCATCATCAAACTGTCGGCGGCTCTTCTCGCTAGATCCCTTACCTCTAAAAGAGTGCTGTTGAAAGTTTGCGCCGCCATTCCCCGGTTCGGGGATCTTCTGGACCCATCACTTCAAGTAAGTCAATGAAACGCTGACGTGCTTCGTCATCATTTTTCACTTTGCTCAGAAGTTCTTCTAGCTCGGCATCGACTTCGTCTGATTCCCCTGAACTATCCGAAGTTCGGGCGGTGGCAGCGATTCGTCGACTTTCAGCGGACTCGGGTACACGTTCGAGAAGTGCAAGACCTTCCTCGATGCGACCATCTTGAACCAGGAGGTCAGCTAGTGCGAGTACACCTTCGGGGTGGTCGCTTTGAACTTCCAAAGCAGCCCTTAGAGAGATTTCGTCGCCGACTGCGATGAGGGATTCAATTTGGTTTTCTTCTTCGGTTGGCAGCAGACGGCTAACAAAATCTTCGAGCATCGGCTCACCTTGGGCGCCC
>DBIA01000023.1 GCA_002296525.1 Candidatus Neomicrothrix sp. UBA814
AGCACTTGGTACCTACATCACCCGCTTCGATGAGTCGGCCCTAGAGGCAGCTGATCGAGCAGATCGTGAACTACAAGCAGGAACAGATCGCGGTCCCCTCCACGGCATCCCTCTCGGCATCAAAGACATCATCTCCACCGACGAAGGCCCAACCTCAGGCCAATCCCTCGCTCAACACCCATCTTGGGGTGATCAAGGCGACGGACCGCTGATCCAACGACTTCGAGAAGCAGGAGCAGTATTCACAGGCAAAACAACCACGATGGAATATGCGATCGGATTCCCCGATTTCGACAAACCTTTCCCGATCCCGCGTAACCCTTGGAACACAGAACGTTGGACCGGCGGCTCCAGCTCTGGCACAGCAAATGGAATCGCCTCCGGCCAATTTTTAGGCGGACTGGGCACAGACACCGGTGGAAGCGTCCGACTACCAGCTGCCTATTGCGGAATCACTGGCTTCAAGCAAACCTTCGGGTTAGTTCCCAAAAGCGGCTGCATTCCTTTAGGCCTCAGCTACGACCACATCGGGCCCATGGCAACATCAGTCTGGGATTGCGCGGCGATGCTAAACGTAATGGCGGGCCACCACCCATCGGACCGAACCACCGTGACTAGACCCCCAGTTGATTACGTTGCTGCGCTCGATGGAACCCTTGATGGAGTGCGTGTTGGGGTAATCACAAACCAGGCCTTAGTCGAAGCCAGTTCTGATCAGATGATGGCAATTTTCGATGACGCTGTCGGCGAACTCGAATCATTCGGCGTGGAAATCACCGATTTCGAAGTTCCCCTCTACGAAGCCCTGCATGATGGAACTTTTTTAGCCCTTCAAGCTGAAGCCTTCTCTTGGCATCGCAACCAACTACGAGACCGCTGGCTTGACTACGGGCGACCAACTCGATTAACGATCGCCAAAGGGGCTCTCATCTCCGCAGGCGATCTAGTTCAAATTGAACGCGTACGAGAAATCGCTCGCAAACAACTCGCCAATCGCATGCAAGAGCTCGGTGTTGATCTTTTAGTTAGCCCCACGACGGGCTACGCAGCGACTCCCTTCACTGGAGCAGACAAAAAAGCTACCTCCTTGGCCGCAATGCACACCCCTCCCTGGAACTCGACCGGCTCACCAGCACTTTCGGTGCCTATGGGCTTTGATCAGGACGATCTCCCCTGCGGGATGCAGATCATCGGAAAACCGTTTTGTGATGATCTTGTTCTGCGACTGGGACATCACTACCAGCAGCGCACCAATTGGCACACCCTCACCCCTCCAATGCACCTTCAATTCACTATCTAGAGTTATTGAACCAAAGGGTTGTATCTGACTGGCGAGGCTCGTTGTTGAGCGAGTGGTAGCGCGAAACAACCGAAGGTTCGTGTGTCAGGACTTCATTTCGCATGATCTAAGCCGACCCGTGAGACCATCAACTAGGGTCGTGTCGTAACAGGTGGAATTTAGGGTTCATGTGAGGGGGATCACAGTTATGCCCAGATTTGTAATAGAGAGAGATATTCCAGAAATTGGCTCTTCGGAGCGTGAGCAACTGAGAGATGCCGCAGCGGCGTCCAATGATGTCTTGGTTGCGATGCGTTCAGAAGGCAAGAACATTTCTTGGGAGCAGTCGTACGTAGTCCAAGACAAAACGTTTTGCATTTATCACGCCGACGGGTCTGAATTGATTGACGAACATGCACAGCGCAGCGGTTTCCCTGCTTCCATCGTCACCGAGGTTAAAGCCCGTATCGACCCAATCACTGCGGAGGGCTAATCGCCCTCAGCGTGAGCATCGGGATGTTCTTTAAAGCAACCCGAAGCGACGGAATCTAATGTCCGTGTTCCATATAGAAGGGACATGGATATGAGTTGGGATCAGATAGCAACGTTGGCGCAGCTTGTGACGGGTGCGGCGACGCTTGCTGTGGCCGTCTTTTTATGGAGCCAGTTGAAGGTGCAGCACCGAGACTCTGAGAGAGACTTTGCGTTCGCAAATGAAACCAAACAACAAGATTTGTTTGCTTCGTGGTACTCGGATGAGTCGGCGTGCAATCTCTTGTGGAAGGCCTACAACTCCTACGAGTCGTTATCTCCCGAGGAGGTTCATCGATTCAGATTGATGTACCAACAGATGTATCTGCATCAGTTAAACGCTTGGCGATTGAAACGTGATGGAGATGACTTGAGGAGATGGCGATTGCAGTGGGAGAGAATTCTCGGATCTCCGGGTCAGCGCCGCTATTTGGAGGAATTTGGAAGGCCGATTGTCGAGTTGGACCCTGGTTTGAATGAATTTGTCGAGGAGATTTACCAAGAGCTCGAAAGTCAGGCGGTCTAGAAACGGCTGGGGAACTTGCGAGACTACAGTCTGATGATCGGTGAGGAAGGTGGAGGCGCAAATGCGTATAGGCGTGCTGCAATTAGATGACGTAAGACTCGGTTTTGAATATAAAGAGGGCGCCGGTGTTCCGCTTGTTTTTATGGGTGGCGTGACGTCTACCACTGCGACCTGGGAACCCGTTTTAGAACGACTCGAAACTAGCCGCCCGGTATATCTGTTAGACCACCGAGGTCACGGCCGTTCTTCTCATATTGGGAGTGGCGATTACTCGAACTGGGTGGGTCAGGTTTCCGACACCTGCCAATTCCTGGAAAGAGTCAGTGGCCGCAGCATCGTAATAGGCCATTCACAGGGCGGAATTCAGGCCTTTTATGCGACGGCCCAAAAACCGGAACTGGTAGCAGGGCTGTACCTGGAAGACATCTCACCACACTTTGTTGCACACCAAAGACATGTCGGGAGCGCCTTTATCGCAGCTCTAAAAAACATCGGACTAGAACTAAAACAAGCCCTCGCCGCTGACGAAAAAGGTTCCGAAATGGCTGACAGGATCGCAGGCATTTCTCTCGGCGACGACATCACCTTCGGAGACGTCAGGTCGGATGAACAACTCCAGATAATGGCCGATGGCGTTCTGCAAATGGACCCAAAGATTTTCGGCACCTTTTTCGAAGACGATTCAATTCCGCCCTTTGACCTGGATGACACGATTCGAGCCATTCAATGCCCGGTCCATATCGCATACGGAGCACCCGAGCTAGGCGCCTTATTCCTTGAGAGCGACTTAGACGATCTACACGACAAAGGCTGTGAAGCAACGTCGACCAAATTCGGAGACGTCGGTCACAGTGTTCATTTCGATGCTTTGGGGCCCTTCGTGCAAGATCTAACAGCTTTCCTCAAACGAGTCGACTAGGTCCCGGCGTATCTGTAGCGAGATACATAGCCTTCCTTTCTCAACAAGCGAGCGCTGCTCGTAGCGCTTCTGCAAGACTGTCGAAACAAATCGACCAGGGGGTGGTTGACATGAAGGTTTTCCATGGCACGACATGGAATGTAGAACCCAACCGTATGGGAGACTTCATCAAGTACTGCGCTAAGGCTGCGGAACTACACAAGTCTTTGGGTGCAGAAGATGTGCGGCTCATGAGCACCATCGCCGGCGGCCCGCAAACCCAGTTCATGTACGTGATGGTCGTTGAAAGCGAAGAAGCATTTGGTTCGCTGATGAAAACCCTGAATAACAGCGCTGAATGGAGTGCTCTCAACAAAGAGTTCTTCGCAGACCCATGTGGTGAAGTGGTCAACGCCAGTTTGCGTCAGGACATATTCTCATGAGCCAAGAGAAGGGTCGGCAAGGAAAACTCTTATTTGATCGCGCACTCGCAAAATTTGATGCTGTGGTCCGCCAGGTACCGGACGACGCGTGGGGTAACGCGTCGCCGTGTGAGGAATGGACTGCCGCTGACATCGTTGGACACGTAGCTGCCACAACGCAACTGCCCTGTTTCTTGGCTCAAAGGATCCCGATCGGCGTGCCTGCAGGTCCCGAAGCGTCTGAACGACCAACCAGGGGTGGGGACAATTTGTTCTTCAACAAAGCAGTTATGGAGACGCTTATCGGCTTGCGCGAGGAAGCAGTTACCGGCGATGCCCTAGG
The DNA here is from genome assembly GCA_002296525.1 of Candidatus Neomicrothrix sp. UBA814. Lineage (GTDB taxonomy): Bacteria > Actinomycetota > Acidimicrobiia > Acidimicrobiales > Poriferisodalaceae > UBA6944. Next base: position 4,000 of record DBIA01000023.1, read on the forward strand.
GGTATGGGAACGTAGCTACGCACACATGAATGAGGTCCTATCAGGAGACGTATGGGGACAACCACCCATAGCCAGCCAGCGAGGGACCATGACCCTAGAAGAATGGTTGGAACCAGTTTTCTACGACTCAACGGTACACACCTGGGACTTGTCCCAGGCAACTGGCGTCCCACACAATCTTGATGACGATCTGTGTAGAACTGCTCTGGCAACATTGATAAGCATCAACGAATCAGCAGACATGCGATCAGCAGGAGTGTTCCTTCAGGCAAAAGACACAGAGTCCGACGACCCTGTTGATCAATTGATTGCCTATACCGGACGAACCCCAATTCGTTAGCGTCACTGTCATGGGGGCACTAACGGGTTACAAAGTCTTGGATCTTTCCATCTTGGTGCAAGGACCCCAAGCAGCAGCAATGATGCACGACCTCGGCGCCGAGGTCATCAAAATAGAGCTGCCAGAAGTGGGGGACTTAGGGCGCTGGCTCACCGTCGCAGTTGACGACGACCGCTCTCCCTACGTTGAAGCAAACAACCGAGGCAAACGTTCAGTTGCTCTTGATCTGCGAACTTCTGGAGGCAGGACAGCGTTACTGCGTCTCGTCGAAACCACAGACGTACTAATCCACAATTTCGTCCCTGGCACCGTTGAAGAATGGGGGCTCGATTACGACGACCTCATAAAAGTGAACCCCAGATTGATTTACGCAGCCGGATCCACGTTCGGCCCCCAAGGACCAAATTCCAGACGCGAAGGCGCAGACATGGGAGCTAATTTGGGGGTCACTGACCTGCGGTCTTGTAAGCGTTTCGTGCGCCGCAATTAGCTGCGGATTCGAGATGCTTCGGGACTACCCAACGCAAAGGACCACGAAATGGCTGGCACTGTTATACGTTCAAAGGCGCTCGAAGAAGCTCACGCCCACCCAGAAATGATCCGATCGGGAGCATTCTCCCCAGCCATGCAAGCGGGACCGTTTCTCTATGTTTCTGGATGCATTGCAGGGGACTTGACCCAAGACATGACAGGGCAAGCCCAGCAAGAGTTCAGCTACGTCGAGCTAGTGCTGAAAGAAGCCGGATATCAGCTCACCGACGTTGTCAAACTGCAAGCCTTTATCACTGACGCCGCGAATTACGCGGCGTACAGCTCGGTGCGAAAACAATATTTTCCTCAAGACCCGCCGGCGAGCACAGCTGTCATCTCAGGTTTACTGATTCCCGATGCTCTCCTGGAAATCGACGTAGTCGCCTATAAAGACGACAAGTAACCGAGTAGCTGACCAATACACCTGGGACCTCTTGCTGTGCGTTTTACCGTGCTGAGTTTGATGCTCTTGATGTTGGCCTGTGCTGTCCCCGAACCAGAGCAAGGCTCGCCTGCTGCTATAGACGACACGGCAGCGGCCCCAGCTTCCACCACCAACCCAGCACCGACAACGCCTGCAATTTCGTCTACCTCGACGACAGTAGCGACCGCCCCCGATTCAGTGACAACGGTGGTCGTCTCAGAGTCAACAACAACCAGTCCCAACGCAGAAGCGGTGTTGATTGCCCCTGAACAAGAAGGTGGCTACGACCGGACACTATTCAAGCATTGGTCTGACCTAGACAAAGATGGCTGCGACACTCGCCGCGAAGTGCTGATCGAAGAATCACGTACCCCAGTGACCGTCGGCAGCGGCTGCTCCCTAACGGGAGGCAGCTGGTACAGCGCGTTCGACGGCACCGAAACCATCGACCCCTCGAAATTCGATATTGACCATATGGTCCCTTTGAAAGAGGCCTGGGATAGCGGCGCATGGGGATGGAGCCCCGAACAACGCCAGGCTTTCGCCAACGACATGTCGATACCTGAATCGCTCATAGCGGTGTCAGCTTCGTCAAACCGGTCGAAAGGAGCGAGCGACCCGGCTGAATGGCTACCGCCTAGAAAAGAATTTCACTGTCGATACGTCGACGCTTGGATCGAAGTTAAACAAAGATGGAACTTATCGATGGACCAAGCCGAACATGACGCTATAGCCGAGGTGAGAGCGAACTGTTAGGTGCCTATCACGGATCGGTATCGGGAAAACCGCTGGAATCAAGCCACCACGAGCCCTCGTGTGGTCGAAGTAGCCCACACGAGGGACCACCGAAATGAGTCCCCAATATCAACGTATGGTCATCGCAGTAACGCTCAGAGAAACTTCGACGCGTAGCCATGGCCGCGGCCTTGTCGACATCTGGCTCACTCGACCATTCCGGAAGTTGAAACTGAATGGGATGATGGCAAAGATCACCCGTTATCACCGCATCTTGTCCTGCAGAGGAAATTCTTACGCTGTGATGACCCGGTGTGTGGCCTGGAGTGGGTTCTAGCCACACGGCATCATTCAGTTGCATGTCACTTTCGACAAGTTCTGCCAATCCTGCATCAATACAAGGTTGGATGCTGTCCCCGACAACATCTCCGTAGACCTGAGGCTCCACTCGCCAATGAGCCCACTCCCGTTCACCAAACAAATATCGCGCCTTAGGAAACGACGGCACCCACTCATCGCCAACCAAATGTGTGTTCCATCCCACGTGATCCACATGGAGGTGGGTGCACACAACAGCGGTCACATCATCGGGACCGAACCCTGCTTCGATCATCCTGTCCATGAAATCAGTATCTAAATTTCCGAGAGCCTCGAAGTTAGGGCGATGCTTGCTGTTACCAGCGCAGGTATCAACCACGATCTTTTCGTCACCTATCTCGATACAAAACGCATGAAACGACAAGCGAATCCGACCGCTTGATGGGTCGGCGAATGGACCAAGGGTCCATTCATGTTCCAGGATCGCATCTGGAGTTGCCATAGGAATAATGGCGAAACCCGGCCACGACTGTTCCATTTCGGTCACTTTGGTGATCTTCGCTTCACCAATTTGCCACGTTTGAATCACTGGTAACCCCTTCCAACAACGCGCCCTAGGTCGGTCGTTGTTCCCCAGCACGAGATTATGCGCTGAGTCAAAGTTGAGGTGGAAAGGCTCTTAATACTTCAGCTAGTGCTTTACGAGAGTCAACGCTGAGTCACTGTCAGGAAGCAGATGGGTAAAACCTCGGCACAGTGACAACTGATTGTGATCTGATGGAGTGGTCGATCTGGAAGGTCAAAATGACTGTTGCTTTAGATGGCGAACCGGGTGCTTGGGATTGCTCTTCATTTGACTTCTTGCACCCCCAGATGCGTATCGACCCTTTCCCAACTTTCGCGGTAATGCGCGAGTCGTCACCCGTGCACTGGGACGGGAGAGCGCATTGGGTTTTTCGCTACGACGACGCCCGATCTGTGCTGCTAGGAGACGAGTTCGGGCGCGTAGCTTCAGCTTTCCAAGAGCAATACTTTGAGTCGCTCGGCGCTGGCCAACCCTATGAATACGTCATCAAACGAATGACGTACCTTGACCGCGAAGATCATCAACGTGTACGTGCACTATTTGCCCAAACGTTCACGCCCAGAAGAATTGAGTCATTGCGCCCGTTCATCGCGGATCTAGTCAACCGGTTATTAGATCGAGTCAAGCCCGGAGATCAATTCGATTTACTAGATGTCGTCGCTCACCCGGTGCCTTCACTAGTGATCTGCGAACTTTTAGGCGTACCAACTCAAGACCGTGCACTATTTGATGGCTGGACTCAACGCATCGCTCACCTTGTTTCACCGGCGATCACCGAGGCGCAATATGCAGATGCAGCAGCTGCGTTAGCGGACGAATGGCAGCTAATGGAGGACTTGATCCACCACCGTTCGAACAACCTCGGCGATGACTTGCTATCGGATCTCATCAGAGCATCGGCAGGAGATGACGCGATAAGCCATCAAGAGCTCGTGTCGAACTGCATATTCCTTTTCTCGGCAGGACATCAAACGACTCGCGACACTGTTGGTAACGGAGTCTTAGCAATGATGCGCGACCGTCCGCAATGGGAAAGTCTCGCAGAGCGGCCATCAGAGCTTGCCGGTGCCGCAGCAGAAGAATCTTTGCGATACGACGCTCCAGTGGTTCAAAGCTGGGAAGTGGCATTCGAAGACACTGAAATTGGCGGCTACCCGATAGCAGAAGGGGAAGCAGTATTCCCGCTACTTGGAGCCTGTAACCATGATCCCGCCAGATTCGTCGATCCAGATGACTTTGACATACAGAGAGAGAACAACGTCCCCATTACGTTCAGCCTCGGGCCTCACCATTGCATGGGTTCAGCGTTAGCTCGCATGGAAGTATCGATAATTCTGGAAGCTCTGGCGACCAAAATGCCCTCTATGAGCCTCGCGTCAGAAGAAATATTGTGGCGGGACACGGTGGTGTTTCGTGGCCCTGAATCGCTGCAGGTTCAGACTTAGCACTGGCACTAGAGAAGTAGTGGCCCCAGAACAAGAACTCAGAAGTCGAGCTTCCAGTCACCCCCAATGTCTAACGCATCACAGTGGGGAATGACCTCTGCGCCGACTCGCTCAATTTGCTCCTTGACCTCACTGACATCACCTGAAGGACAATCCATCTTTGCCACCACCAGCGAATACCCCGCAGCCGCGAACTTTTGCAGGTCTTCAATTATTTGCTCCGCTGAACCGGAACAGATTTTTCTCGATGCCCCAACCGGTATTGGGTCTGATACACGCATTGTCGTAGCCGCCATCATGATGAATTCTGAGGTGGCTCGACCCAGGCCGCTTAACTCTTCGCTGATTATGTCCTGTAAATCTGTGTGACGGTGAGGGTCAGCAAACGGATCCAAGAACACGGGATAGAAACCGTCGCAAAAGCGTGCCGCTCGCTTTGCGCCCAACGGCGACACACCCCCATAAATAATCGGCGGCCGGGGTTCCTGCAGCGGTTTCGGATCCATCGAGATGTCGTTGAACGAGTAATAGTCACCGTCAAAAGAAACGAAATCGTCGCTCCAACATCTCTTGTAAATTTCGATGCACTCCACCGTTCGTTTACCACGTTCGGCGAATTCGATTCCCAGCGCTTCGAACTCTTCGGCCATCCAACCGGCGCCAACCCCAAATAACAGACGACCAGCAGCCAAAACATCGACCGTCGCGAACTGTCGAGCGTCGCTCAACGGGTGGCGGTAGGGCGCAACTAGAACGCTCGTGCCGAGCTTTATCTCTGACGTAGACGCAGCAACCGCACCCATAACCACGGCCGCATCGAGCATCTCGTGCCTAGAGGAATACGTTCGCGCACCTGTTTTATTGGCAATATGAGCGCTCGAAGTTTCTGAAGGCATACACACATGGTCGGGAAACCACATCGAGTGAAATCCCGACCGTTCAGCACATTGCGCAACCTCAACTGGCTTCAATAGTTCACCAGGAACGCTGCGGGTGTAGTTGTTGACGTCATCGCGGTAGCCGATGCCGTGCGTATTGGCGTATAAACCAATTTTCATGACCAAGCTCCTTTGGATCGTGCTCTAATTGAGAGCTCCGCGATCAACTTGAGAGTTGTCATTGAAACTAGTTGCTACCAACGAAGGGAGTTGCGCCGTGACTGACATCGAAAGCCGATTGGCTCGGCTCGAAGACATCGAAGAAATCAAACAGTTGAAGGCAAAATATTGCCGCTACTGCGACGAAGGATACGACCCTGACGGAATTGCAAGTCTTTTCACCGAAGACGGGATCTGGGATGGGGGGAAGACCTTCGGAGTAGCGAAGGGCGGAGACGCAATCCGCAAACACTTCCAGGGAGCCGCAAGCAGAATTTCCATCGCGCGACACCAAGTCATGAACCCGATTATCGAAGTGACAAACGACACAGCTACCGGTCATTGGCTTCTCTTCCAACCCTGCACCGACGGAACCACCGGCGAAGCTGTGTGGTTAGCCGCCACTTACAACGATGAGTACGTAAAGTCAGACGGCGTGTGGTTAATAGACCGTTTAACTATCGATGTTGCGTTCTTCTCCCCGTACGACAAGGGGTGGGCTGAACAACAGTTCCTTTCGGGGAGGGCTCCTTAGAAACGAAATCAGCTGTCTGGTTTGGTTGAAAGATCAGTCAAATCATCGCCGGTGAGTGACTCCCAAGCCGACAAGAAGTTTGAAGTCTCTGAAGACCAGAGATCAATCCACTCCTCGTCGTTATGGCTAGATCGCAAATCCACCATCTGTTGCACGCCCCGGCCGACTGTCACTCGAAGTGGGGGAGAAGGGTCTCGAATCAGTTGACCAATGCAAGCCGCTACGTCTTCAGGTTCTGATGGAAACGCGTGGTCGTACCCAACGCTGAAACCCCAGTTTTTTGCCACCGGACGGTATGGGCTGTCTCGATTGGGTCGACCAGTTTTCTCTCTGATGGGTGTCGCGACGGCTCCGGGTTCAACAAGACTCACGTGAATCCCGAAAATCGATGCTTCGCAAGCGAGGGTTTCGGTTAGCGCCTCAACCGCCCACTTTGATGATGAGTACGGACCAAACATTGGTATAGCTACTCGCCCGGCGACCGAAGAAATATTGATTATGTGCCCAAAACCCTTGTCGCGCATGGTTGGAAGGGCGGCCTGCGTGCAACGAATCAAACCGAATACGTTAGTTTCGAACAGTTGCTTCCAGGCATCCAACTGAAACTCCTCGACCGAGCCAATCGGGCTTAAACCGGCGTTGTTTATGAGGACATCAACATCCCCTACCTGTTGAAAGGCGGTATTCACTGAGTCGTCGTCCTCGACGTCTAGTTGAAGAACGCGAAGGTCAAGATTTTCGCTCGACGCTACAGACTCCAGGGATGCACCCATTGACGTGTCACGCATGGAAGCCCAAACGGTCAGCCCACTTCGAGCTAACTCCAGTGCTGTAGCACGACCGATTCCAGTTGAAGTTCCAGTGATCAAGGCGGTCAACATCACCCGTAGTCTCGCGCGTGGATCACCGATATATCTCAAACCCAGTTGTTTTCGGATGTTTCCGAGACGCGCACGGCTCAGCCCTGCGCCATGTCGCCTCTAACGTCGCGTACGACAAATTCGGAAAAAAACTATTGAACGTCGACTAAGTCGAACTACACGCCCATTCTCGGTCTAAGTTGAAAGGGACTAAACGATCAATACGTAACTCCGTATCAGAGTTACGCAAGGGGAAGACATGGAACTCGGAGACGCAATCCACAGCGCAGTGACAACCAGATATTTCAGCGACGAACCTGTCACCGATGAGCAACTGAAAACTGCCTTCGATTATGCGCGTTTCGCGCCGCAAGGTGGAAATCGCCAGCCCGTTCGTTTCGTAGTCGTCCGAGATCAAGAAAAACGGAATCAGCTTGCCGAGTGGTATCGAGTGCCCTGGAAGGCATACCTAGCTGATGCTCAAACAGGAGAAATCGGCATAGGTTCAGACAAAGCTGCCCGTTTGTTAAAGAACGCTGACCATTTCGCTGACCATATCGAAGAGGTCCCAGTCATGGTCGTAGCGTGCGCCCACCTCGAGGACACGCACCCCACTGATACAGAACTCGGACGGCTCTCAGTGGTAGGCGGCGCGTCAATCTACCCAGCGGTGCAAAATTTCATTCTTGGTTGCCGCGAAGCCGAACTAGGCGCAGCTTTGACTACCTTGCTGTGCCTCTTTGAACCTCAAGTCAAAGAGCTATTGGAAATGCCTGACGATGCAGCGACTGTCGCGCACATTGCCGTGGGTCACAGAACCACAGCTTTCCCGACCAAGCTCGACCGCATGGGACTTGACGAAATCGTCTTTTCGGAGACCTGGGGCTCAGTTACCTACAACTAGAGACCGTCGTCGGGTCCCTTCGATGAGGACGGTAGACCTTAGATTTGGGCGATGGGTGGAACCCTGTACCCGCCCAGCAGGAACTCGAGATATCGGGCAAATTCCAAAGTGGTTCGGTCGCCAAGGTAAGGGCCGACTATCTGAACCCCTACAGGAACCCCACGGCTGGTCAATCCGACCGGAACAACAGTTGACGGCAAATACACATACCCAAACTGAGAAGTCCAAACAATAAGATCCGCGTAGGGGCGGACCCGCCCGTCCACGGTCAACGTGCGGGTGTATAGGTTGCCTTCATGCTGATGTTCAAACGCGCTCACAAAAGCGACAGGAGCAAGCAGCACATCGAACCCAGTGAAGAAATCTGACCACAACTTACGATTCCGGTCACGCCTCTCTGTAAGCAGCAGCCAATCCCGATGAGTCATCGTCGAAGCCGAAGCGCGCATCCGCAACGTCTCATCAGCGGAGGGGTCACTAATGATTTCTTGCAACGCTTCGAGTTCTTCTTCGGTGCGACCGGGCGACGTTGCGGCGGAAATCAGTGGTTGACCCACCCTGCGCACATCATTAAACGCGATGTCTGGTCGCGCGGAACGATCTACCGCAACGCCATCCGCCTCAATAGCACTTACCGCTGCTTCCAAAACAACCGACACTTCTTCACTCACCGGACAATCAGGATCATCTAGCCAAGAAGCAACACGTAAACCTTTTGCGTCACCGCGAGCCAATGGAAGATCAAGACTCCACCCATTAGCGGCGTCTTGCCGAGGACCATTCACCACGTCAAATAACAACTCTAAATCGTTAACAGTTCTAGCTAACGGCCCGAACACGTTGACATCGGCATCGGTTAATCCATAAGAAATATGATCGATGTACCCGACTTGGGGGACGATGCCGAAACTCGGTTTGTGACCGCATACGCCAGCAAAGTGAGCCGGTAGCCGAATAGACCCACCAATATCTGTTCCAATCTCCCAAGGTGTGAGCCCCGCAGCGACAGCGGCGGACGCACCCCCTGAGGAACCCCCCGGTCCACAGTCAAGATCCCATGGGTTGTTCGTCGTACCAAAAATGTCGTTATAGGCCTGAATGTCGCCAGACCAGCGAGGCAAATTAGTTTTCCCAAAAACTATCCCCCCCGCAGTTTTGATTTTGGATACCACCTCTGCGTCTTGCTCGGGTACATGGTCCGCTAACTCAACAGCTCCCCCCGTTGATCGGACTCCTTTAACTGCAATAGCGTCCTTGATCGTCATTGGGAGACCCTCGATCACCCCCACTGCCTCACCTTTAGCGCGTCGGCGGTCAGAATTAGCAGCCGATGCCCGGGCCTGTTCAACATCCAAGGTCACGACAGCGTTTAGTTGGCTATGTAAAGAAGAATTGCGCTCTACAAAGTGGTCAAGAAGTTCGACGCTAGACACCTCATGGGATGCGAGCATCGCTAACAAATCGACTGCGGATTGAAGACCCAAGGCATTAGAAGATGAATCGTTAGGCACACTACGAAACTAGTCCGCAGTCGTTTGCCGGATCTTCCGTTGTTGTTCTGTGGAATGATGCTGCATAGCGATAGGAGAGAAATGGCTGTGCAATTACGACGCTACGAAGTTGAAAAAGGTGGTCTGGAACGCCTAGTGGAATGGTTCCCAACTATTGCAGCGGTCCGTGACCAATACGGATTCACAATAGAAGGGGCTTACGCCGATGAGGAAAACAGCGAATTCGTGTGGATCGTCAGCTACCCCGGTGATGTCGACGCATTCGAGTCTGCTGTTGAGAGCTATAACGAGTCACCTGAACGAGCTGCCGCCTTCGACGGTTTTGACTCACCTGTCTCCAAGATGCATTTGAGTTACGTGAACAGCGCCCTCTAGGACTCTCCAAGCAACGCAGGCAAGAAAAGAGGAAGAGTATGAGCGAACACTACGAAGAAATCGACTTTCAATCAGCAGGGGTCACCCTCCGAGGCAGACTTCACAGAGCAAGTCGACCCAACGCGCCACTGATCGTTCTGGCGCATGGATTTTCGGCCACAGCCCACATGTCAATCAACGCGTTCGCAGCCGGAATTGCAGAAGCTGACTATCACGTTGTCGCGTACGACCATAGGAATTTCGGAGCGAGCGATGGTGAACCTCGATTCGGATTCGACCAATGGGCCCAAGTGCGCGGTTATAGCGACGCCATTACCCACACTTTGAACCTCCCAGGCATAGACACTGAACAGGTGGTGGTGTGGGGTGAAAGCATGGGCGGCGCGAACGTCCAATATGTGGCTGCCTTTGACCCGCGAGTTTCCGCGGTAATTGCCCACACACCTGGATGCGGCGAGAACTACGTCGAACCCGCAGCAGATCAAGCTGACTTCCTCGCATTAACCGGATACGCCCAGCACGGAGACCTCAACGACGAACCAGCGGCACTTGTGCAAGTTCGCTTTGCTGATCTCCCAACTTCTGATGCTCCCGTAATGCTGAATTTTGATGCGGCGCTCGAGTACGCCAAAACGTACGGTCAGCGAGAAGGATC
>DBIA01000009.1:0-13004 GCA_002296525.1 Candidatus Neomicrothrix sp. UBA814
GTTCGTTCTTTCCCCCGCACCGTTTCCACTTCACACCAGGTAGCTACCAGAGGAAACCCCAATAGGTCTTCGTAGAAAGCACGTGTTGCTTCCTGATCATCCACCACGTATGCGTGATGGTGTAACCGAAATGCCGGAATTCCATCTCCCATTATTGCTCTCCCTGTTCCCCCGAGCAGTTAGGTTCCTATCCCGTAGTGGCTGGTCTGCCGTAAACAACCTAGCCTTGAACAGTAGCTACCTGTAGTGGAGAGGAATTCTGTGTTTCGACGTACTTGGGGTTTAGCGAAATCATCGATGACGGTGATCCGACTTGACCGAGAACTACTTGTCTTGCCTGTCTTAAACGCCGTTGCGGCAATAATTTTCGCGCTACTGCTGTGGCTGGTCGCCTCAGGTCTGGGAGCCGATCTATCGGGGAACTCTGACAGTGGAGGCCAAGGCCTTATCGTTATAGCGATTTTTGGACTTCTCGGTATGAACGTCATCAACACCTTCTTTAAAGGAGCGTTGGTGGCGGGAGCACATGAACGTTTCACCGGTGGCGACCCCACTATCGGATCATCACTTTCAGGAGCGTCAGCTCGACTACACCGGCTACTCCCCTGGGCGTTGATGGCAACAACCGTCGGAATCATTCTCTCCATCATCGAACGACAAGGCGGTCAACTTGGACGTATAGCCCGAGGCATCTTCGACATGGCCTGGGGAGTCATCACCTTCCTCATCGTCCCTGTAGTCATGTTCGACGACCTCGGCCCTGTCGCAGGGCTGAAACGCTCAGGGCAACTCCTTCGAACCTCTTGGGGAGAAAACCTCACAGCCCAAGTTGGATTCGGCTTGTTCTCTTTCGCGTTAGCGATCCCTGGCATCCTCCTAGTCGTCTTGGGCTCCTCAAGCGGCATCTGGGCCCTCATTGTCATTGGAGTGCTTGCGGTCATGTTCGCTGCGGTTGTAGCAGCGGCACTTAACGGGATCTTCCAAACAGCGCTGTACTTGTATGTAACAACTGGCGAGGCACCGTCCGGTTTCGGGGAACAACAACTGTCCTCGTCGTTTAACCAAAGCTGAGAATCAGCCAAGCACCTCGGCGATTGCCAGTTCCGCGATCCGCTCTGGGTCATATCCCAGTTCCTCGGACAATATCTCCCAGTTGTGTTCACCCCATGTTGGTCCTCCATAGGTCACCACCGCTGGAGTTCGAGACATCAGAAATCGAGTGTTTTCGATGGTCGTCGTACCTTGGGTTGGATGCCCGACTTCGATGAAATGATTCCGGTGAGCTAACTGGGGGTCATCGAGGCAATGATCGGTGTTTTGAACGCGATGGGCTGGAATCCCAGCAGCCTGACATGTTGCCATTGTCTCAGTGCAGGAACGTTGCGAAGTCCATGAAGCAATCCGCTTCTCGAGATCGTCTTGGTTGACCCTACGGGCGTCCACGTCGAGTGCTGCGAGTTCGGGTGCATTCATGAGTTCGCATAAGGCACGCCATTGGGCGTCGCTGGTGATTGCGATTGCTACCCACTCATCATCACCTTCAGATGGGAATACTGCGTGAGGAGCGTGGACATTGTCTTTGTTGCCCCTTCGATCCCATAACCGGCCGTTAACTGTCCAATCCAAAAGAAGTGGGGTCAGTTGTTGCATGGACGCTTCACCCTGGCTGAAGTCGATGTATTGACCTTGACCGGTTGCTCGATGATGCTCAACTGCCGCCATCACGCAACTCACAAGGAACCTTGGGGAGATGTAGTCGGTGTAAGCCCCGAACGGCCCACTCGGTGGACGATCAGGCCAACCCGTTGGCTCAAAGAAACCCGAAATTGCGGCTGCCATAGTCCCATATCCCGCTAGTTCGGTGTACGGACCGGTTTGCCCCATGATGCAACTCGATGCCATCACAATGTCAGGTTTCAGTTTTCGCAACGACTGGTAATCCAACCCAAAGCCAGCCATGCCTTTGGGTGAAAACGACTCCAACACCACATCGGCCCACTGCACAAGATCGTGTACCACTTCGATCGCTTCGGGTTTCGTGAGGTCGAGCGATAAGCCGCGTTTACCGGCATTCATGTTGCTGTAGAGGGCTGAGTTATCGGGCAGCGCTTCGTCGTCTCGGAACGGTTGCAAGGTCCGAGCGGTGTCCATACGCGCTTCGGAGTCGATGCGGATGATGTTTGCGCCATAGTCCGCGAGTACTCGGCTTCCAGCTGGTCCCGCCATCACCCACATGAAGTCGAGGATCTTGAGCCCTTCAAGGGCCTTGCCTGTCCGACCGGGTACTGCCGGTATTGGCACCGAAGGGGTTCTTGGTGCTTCCGACAGTATCTGGGCGGTGTGCTCGCCGATCGTTGGTGGCTGGGGAAGAGGCTTCTGCGGAGTCTCTGAAAATATTGCCATTCGCCCGGGGAATCGCACGAGTCGATCACCGATCTGAATATCCTCCCAAATTCCCCGTTCGGTGAGATGGGGATTGTTCAGAACGTCTTCAGCTGTTGTCACCGGCGCGATCAGCAGCCGTCGAACAAAAGCCTCCTCGAATAGCTCTGCTTTAGTTTTCGTGGCACAAAACTCGCCGATAACTCTTTTCACCCGGTCGTATTCGGATACAGGTTCTTGCCCCGAGAAAATAAGTTCCCCGTAGTTCAACCAATCTTTGTCCCGGGTGGCTTCATCACAGAACCCCTCTTCGAATATCCACTCCATCAAGTTTCTAGTGAACGGTCCGAGGGCCGGCCCAAACAGGACAGTGATGGACGCATACCCGTCAGCGCAAGGCCACATCAACTGGACATAGATGTCAGAAATGGTGACCCCTCCAGCGGAACGAATAGCTGGGGGAGCGTTGATTGCGGACGCCACCATGTTGGTTTGACTTGCCTGCAGGGTAGAAGCCTGAGCAGAGAGGTTGATGTGCTGACCTAATCCTGAATTGTGTTGGCGCTCATAGAGAGCAATAAGGGCCGCTCCCACGGCTTCTGAAGACACATGCAAATAGGCCTGATCGAGCGGGATACGAACGGGAGCACGATCCAAATCCCCCGCCAAGCTCATCTGACCACCTGAAGCCATGATTGTCAGGTCCGTCGCCTCCCACAGCGCTTTCGGTCCTTCATCACCGAACGCCGAAATAGATAGATGAATAAGCGCTGGGTTCCGTTCACTCATGACTTCATAGCTGAGACCGAGAGTGTCGAGAACCCCCGGCCCGTAGGCCTCAATGACGATGTCAGCGCCGTCGGTTAAAGCAAGCAATTTGTTGCGGTCATCAGCTGTGTCTAAATCAAGAACTATCGATTTTTTTCCTCGGTTGTACGACCAATGCCATAACGAAGTATCCGGCGACACGACGTCATCTGCAAATGGTCCAAGCGTCCGAGAGCGAGATCCACCGGGAGGTTCCACGGTGATCACTTCGGCGCCCAATGAAGCGAGCACACTGCCAGCGAGCTGACCGCGCTCATCTGCTAACTCGATCACCCGATAGTCACCCAAAATGCTCACGGACTCACACCCCCAGTGCAGTGAGAAGAGCTAAAGGATTATTGACCGCGATGAGCTAAATGATCCAGTCGAAAACATCGAATTTCACATTCGGGCAATCACTTCGGAAGCAAATCGGGCACAAATCTCATACTGCTGGTCGACCGGCGGTATGAAATTAATGCCATCGAGACCCTGCTTCTCGAGTTCAGTGAGCTGCTCCGCAATGTCGCCAGGTTGCCCGACAATTGCGCACGAACGAATCAATTCAGGAGTCACGAAGCGTTCCTCTTGTTTGTCGAGATGACCGTAATGGGACGAATGAACATCGGACACCGACCGGTCAGCATCTCGCTGTTGGCGAAAATCCACGTACTCGTCCCAGATCGAATGAACAAAAGCCGGCGGTGCAGCATCGGTTTCGCGGAACCGGTCGTAGAGGTAATGGACGTTGACCATCACTGAGGACCCGACTTCCTGAAGCACCCGGGGAGATGCCAACGTTTCGTCGGGGTTGAGCATCAACATGTTCACCAGGGCAGTGGTCTCAAAGTTCGCAAGGCTGCGTCCCACTTCATCAGCTCCGCGTTGCACGTTTGATAATGCATCGGGGATAGTGCCGCCGCGCGGAATCCCAGTGATCAACCCATCGCCCAACTCGCCTGCCAACGCCTGCGATCGAGGTCCGAAGCCACCAACATGAATAGGAATTGGGTGGTCAATATCAACGTAATCGAGCTCAAGGCTCTGAAAGCTCACGGGATGCGTTCGCCCGTTCGCGGTGTAGTCAACCGTTTCGCCATTCAACAACGCCTTGATCACACGAAGATCTTCCGCGTAGTCGGCGACCGTCATGGGTAATTGACCCATGTTGCGCATAGCAGTGTTGCCAGTTCCTACACCAAGGAATGTTCGTCCCGGGGCTAACCGGTTGATGGTCGCGATCGCGTTTGCAGTGGCTGGGGCGACTCGCAGTCCGGGGATAGCAACCCCGGAGCCGACCCGAATCCTTTCGGTGCGTTCGGCGACTAACGCCATCATCACCCATAGATTCGACCGCAAGAGGGGACTATCCCACACCCAGCAAAAGTCGTATCCCTGGTCTTCGGCTTGGACCGCCAAATCGATCTCATCGAACCGACTGACCGTCACCCCAAACTTCATGAAGAAAACTTCTAATCGGTGGTTCTCACTAAACGAAAAACCGGAATTACACGGGGTGCCGCTTTCTCCGCGTATTTATGGAACACCGGAAGCTCTGCAGCCTGAGCTGCGTATAGACGATCGCGTTCTTCGCCTTCGGTGAGAACAGCGGTTGCCTCATACTGGTCAGTGCCAACCTCCAGAAGCACATCAGGGTTCGCAACCAGGTTGTGATACCAGTTGGGATTATTAGGGGCTCCTCCCATCGAAGCGATAATCACTAGATCATCGCCATCGGTCGAATATGCCAGAGGGGAACACAGCTCGCGACCCGATTTCGCTCCAACCATCGTCACCAAAACAATCGGCGTTCCGTCGAACGGGGGACCGCACTCCCCGCCGTTTGCTCGAAACTCAGCGATCGCCTTTTCGTTCATCGCCAAAAAATCTATTGCCATCGTCTTCCCTCCAGTTCGAAGCAAACCTAGTGCCTGATCTTTCGATGACGTACAGAAATCACCTGATTAGGAAATCGTCGCTGTCGAACTCGATTGGGGTATGACTTGCGACGACGTCAACGACCGCAGCTCCAGCGCCCAAAAGATGCAATACGTGATTCACAGTCGCGTCACCTTCTACATGAGTGACCGTAGCTTCACCATCAACCACTGCGGTGTGCGGATATCTATCCCGCACCCACGCAAATAAATCTTGAGGAAGAGTTCGACCGTAACGCCACAGACAAAACACGTTCACCTCAAATACCACAACAGGGCGATCCCGAGTCAGAGTGCTTGTCGCTCCCTGCAACACCCCTAGTTCGCCGCCTTCGACATCTATTTTGATGAAATCCACCCGCTCGATTCCCAAACTGGTGACTGCATTGTCAACAGTTGTCACAGGCACTGACACCCCACCAAGTTCTTCAGACAAAAAGCCCCAACCACTGCCGTTCCCGTCCTCATGAAAGCGCATCACACCTGGTTGGCTACCCACAGCACTCTCGACCACTGATATAGGTGCACCAGTTGACCGTCTAACTGTTTCCCGCAATGACCGGTGTACTGACGGAGCAGCTTCAAACGCGACAACTCTGCCATTAGGGAATCGTTTCGCGAATGCAGCTGTGACTGCCCCAATCGAAGCTCCGATGTCGAACACCACCGGGGCGTCACCCAACATCAGATCAGCAACGCGAACAGCGGGCTCAAAAATTTTTCCCTGTTCCGCGCATTGCTGAAAATAAAGGTCGTCGTCTTCACCAGCGACCTCAACATCAATGCCCGACACGTTGAGTTCGCTGATCTGTAGATCACTTGTCACCGCGCCGAGGGTAGCCAACAGCGGTAGCGTTGGCGGTTCGGTACACCTTCGGAGGTCGCGATGCCGATCTTCCTAGGGCTCATGGGTTCGCTCGTCATCGGCGCCTCAGACTTCTTTGCCCGATACGTAGCTCGACGTAACCACGCTGCGACCACCGCCGCTACAGGGCTGATCTTTGCGACCACCGCAGCGCTTTTGGTAGCTAGCTTCGGTCCCGGAGGATTTCGTACAACCGACTACCTCTTTGGTTGCGCATCAGGGCTTGCCAGCGGCGGCGCTCTAGCGCTTCTCTATCGAGGGCTTGCCGTTTCATCGGTCGCTGTGGTGTCCCCAATCGTCGCTGTGCTACTCGGCGCAGTCCCAATGTTTTGGGATGTCGCAGTTGGGACACCACTCAGTAGTGGGGTAGTCGGCGGCGTTGTAGTAGCCCTTTTTGGGTTACTAGTTACAACCTTTGACCCAGCGCTCGGAGATCGAGTACGGCAAGGAGTTGTCCTAGGGTTCGCGTCGGGACTGTGTTTTGGAATCGGACTCGTTCTCATGGCCCAAACAACCGTTGATGGCGGTCTATGGCCCGTAGTAGCCCAACGTTCAACGGCGTTCATCATCCTCATCGGGTTCTGCACAATTCGAGGTGTACCTCGAATCGTCCGAGGCCACGCCCTTCGCTTCTCAGCCGCCGCCGGGATTCTCGGATCAATCGGAGTGCTCTGCTACACAGCAGGGTTCCAACGAGGCTCAGTCACTGCTGTAGCTGTCGCAGCATCACTATTCCCAATTCCTACGGCGATACTCGCCGCTACCTTCGACAACGATTCCTTGCGTTGGTGGCAGATCATCGGTGTTGGAATCGTCGTAGCCGGAATTGGTTTGATCGCCAAGGGTTGACGACCCTTAAGAAGTGAAGCTTCGTGTGCTAACTGTCACCGATCAATAATCTGGTGGCAGTTACCTACCGCAGCGAACAAGAGGTACCCAGAATTTATGACTAACGGCTGGAACTTCTGGATCGACCGCGGGGGCACCTTCACCGACATAGTCGGGCGGACGCCAGATGGCACGTTGGTGACCCACAAATTGCTGTCGGACAACCTCCGTCACTACCCCGACGCGGCAGTACAAGGCATCAGAGATCTCCTTGATCTCAACGACGACCAGGCCATACCCCTTGACCAAATTGACACGGTCAAAATGGGAACCACCGTTGCAACCAACGCCCTACTTGAGCGACAAGGTGAACCAACGTTGTTCGTAACCACCGCTGGGTTCGCGGATGTACTCAGAATCGGATACCAAACCCGACCAGACCTTTTCGCTTTAGACATCGATCTGCCCGAAATGCTGTACACCGATGTTTTAGAAATCAAAGAACGAGTCAATGCCGACGGAGACGTCCTGGTGGAACTCGATGAACAAGCGGCTCGTCAAGGACTGCAACAGGCCCGTACCAACGGATTCAATTCCGTTGCCATAGTTCTCCTCCACGGTTATAGACACACTGACCACGAATCGCGTCTCGCGCACATCGCACGAGAACTCGGCTTCGAACAAATATCCGTCAGCCACGAAGTCAGCGCACTGATGAAAATCGTCCCTCGAGGCGACACCACAGTCGTCGACGCCTACCTGTCGCCTATTTTGAGCCGCTACGTCGCGCAAGTAGATGAGCAGCTCCGTCACGACCAGCACAGTCCCCGCTTGATGTTTATGCAATCCAACGGAGGCCTCACCGACGCCTACGCATTTCAAGGTAAAGACGCGTTGTTATCAGGCCCCGCTGGCGGGGTAGTCGGAATGGTTCGCACCGCAGAAAACGCGGACCTACACAAGCTGATCGGCTTCGACATGGGCGGAACCTCAACCGACGTAAGCCATTACGCAGGCGAATTCGAACGCGCCTACGAAACCGAAGTGGCAGGAATCAGAGTTCGTTCCCCGATGATGGACATACATACCGTCGCAGCAGGAGGCGGCTCGATCCTCCACTTTGACGGCAGCCGACTACGAGTCGGCCCCGATTCAGCCGGCGCTGACCCTGGACCAGCCAGCTACGGCAATGACGGCCCACTAGCGATCACCGACTGCAATGTCATCCTCGGCAAACTTCGCCCAGAGTTCTTCCCCTCGGTATTTGGAACTGACGGACAACAACCCCTCGATCTTGAAGCAACTACCACGGCGTTCCAAGCCCTCGCCAAACAGATCAGCGCTGAAACCGGTACACCCCAAACCGAAACCACTGTCGCACAAGGATTCCTAGACGTCGCAGCGGACAACATGGCCAACGCCATCAAAAAGATCAGCATCGAACGCGGTCATGACGTCAGCGACTACGCGCTGGTGTGCTTCGGGGGAGCGGGTGGCCAACATGCATGCATGGTCGCTGACCGTCTCGGAATTGAAAACATCTACGTGCACCCCCACGCCGGTGTCCTCTCAGCTTTAGGCATCGGATTAGCAGACATTCGCAACATCCGCGATCGAGCAGTCGAACAAGAACTAAGCCCCGAAACTCTCCGAGAGCTGGAACCGCAATGGGCAGAACTCGAACACAACGGAAACGAATATCTCCTCAACGAAGGAGTAGAACCCTCCGCACGTGAACTCCGCCGACGTGTCTCATTGCGTTACCGAGGCTCCGACACCGCGTTAACCATCCCATCTGGCACCTTCGACCAGGTATTACATGAATTCGAAGCCCAGCACAGCGCACGATTCGGCTTCATCTCCCCCCAAACGACAATCATCCTTGAATCAATCCAACTCGAAGCAATCGGTGCAGCAGAACAACTGTCATTCAACGACACACTCGATGATTCAACAGACCCACTTCTGGGAACGTTCCAAACGACTATGGCAGGAATAACTGCTGACACCCCATTTATCGACAGACAACGCGTTGTTCCCGACACCCCAATCGTTGGGCCCGCTGTCCTCGTTGAACCAAACGCGACCACAGTCATAGAACCGAACTGGGAAGGCCGAATCACCGCTAACGGCGATCTCGTCATAAAACGAACTTCACCTCACACCCCAAAATCAGCAGTGGGAACCGACGTCAACCCAGTCCAACTAGAGATCTTCAACAACCTCTTCATGAATGTGGCTGAACAGATGGGAGTAGTACTCGAAAACACAGCCGTCTCAGTAAACATCAAAGAGCGTCTTGACTTCAGTTGCGCCATCTTCGACCCCACCGGCGAACTCATTGCTAACGCACCCCACCTACCAATCCATCTCGGCTCAATGAGCGAAGCCATCAAATCAGTTATTGCCAACAACCCCGAGATGTCACCAGGTGACGCATACGTCCTTAACGCTCCCTACAACGGTGGAACCCACCTCCCCGACATCACCGTCGTAAAACCAATCTTCGACGAAACAACACAGGAACGCATCTTCTATGTCGCAGCACGCGGCCACCACTCAGATATCGGTGGCATTGTCCCCGGATCAGCCCCAGCCGACTCCACCACCATCGATCAAGAAGGTCTAGTACTCGACAATGTCCTCTTAGTCCAAGACGACAGATTCTTGGAAGAAGAAATTCGGAACATACTGACCAGAGGACCCTGGCCGGCCCGCAACCCCGACCAAAACATCGCCGACCTCAAAGCCCAAGTCGCTGCCTGCGAGCGAGGCGCGTCCGAACTTAAACGAGTCATTACCCATTACGGCCTCGATGTCGTCCACGCCTACATGAACCACGTCATGGAAAACGCAGAGGAATCAGTGCGACGCGTCATTGCAGCACTCACCGACTGCGAATTCGTTGGCGAAATGGACGACGGACATCAAATCGCTGTGTCAATCCAAGTCAACCTAGAAGAAAGATCCGCAGTGATTGACTTCTCCGGCACCAGCGGACAGCACCCCGGAAACTTCAACGCACCCAAAGCGGTCTGCCGATCAGCCGTGTTGTACGTATTCCGATGCATGGTCAACGACACCATCCCACTCAACGCAGGCTGCCTCATACCACTAGATATCAAGATCCCCGACCCTTCACTCATCAGCCCACATCCCCCGGCCGCGGTCATCGCGGGCAACGTGGAAACCAGCCAACTTCTCGTAGACACTCTGTTCGGAGCGCTCGGTGTTGTCGCAGGCTCACAGGGCACCATGAACAACTTCATATGGGGAAACGACGAACACCAGTACTACGAGACGATATGTGGAGGCGCTGGCGCAACCCCAACCTCCGACGGGGCAAGTGCCGTCCACACCCACATGACCAACACCCGCCTCACAGACCCCGAAATACTTGAATGGCGCCACCCCGTTCGGGTCGAACATTTCAAAGTTCGCCAAAACTCCGGTGGACAAGGAGCGCAGCGCGGCGGCGATGGCGTCGTACGGCGTCTTCGATTCCTGGAGCCAATGACAGTCAATGTGCTGTCATCGCGACGCAAAATTGCACCCTTTGGTGCTCAAGGGGGAGAAGACGGTCTTGTCGGCATCAACCGACTACTAAGAGCTGATGGCAGCACCGAAGAATTACCCGGCAGCACACGCGTAGAAGTCCTCGTCGGGGACTGCTTCGAAATTGAAACGCCTGGAGGGGGAGGCTTCGGCGCTTTCGAACAAGCGAAATAAGCCTCAGACAAGAACGAACGGAAATATAAAGGACAGGGATTGTGGCTACCAACCCATGGATGACTTCAGAACAGCATCGAGAACTATTCGAAACAGTAAAGAACTGGGACCGTTGGGGCGCCGACGACGAAGCGGGGGCACTAAATCTCATCACACCCGAACTACGCGCCGTAGCTGCCGCGGAAGTAACCCATGGTCACGCAGTTAGCTGCGCTCGAGAACTACCAGTCGAACCCAATGCCGAAAATCGACACCCAGCACTGCACATGATGGTCCGAGGCGGCGATGACTGTGTTTCACCGAACCTCAACATGGAGTCGACCGGCGACTTCGTTGGAGTCGCCTTCCATGGAATGGCCACCTCGCACATCGACGCGCTTTGCCACGTATTCATGGATCGGAAAATGTATAACGGCTACACGGCAGACACCGTCAAAAGCACAGGCGCTACTCACTGCAGCATCATGGTCGCAGCTGAAGGAGTTGTTGGCCGGGGAGTGCTTCTCGACATTCCCCGTCTACGAGGGGTTGAATGGCTAGAACCCGGTGACGCGATCACAGTCGACGAGCTAGAAGCTTGCGAAGAAGCACAAAACGTATCCGTCGGCACCGGAGACATATTGCTTATCGGTACCGGTCGAGACAAACGACGAACCGAACTTGGGCCCTGGCACCCGTTCCATGTCGGAATGGCCGGTCTCCACCCCAACTGCATTGAATGGTTACACCAACGCGACATCTCGGTACTTGGCTGCGACGGAGTCAGCGATGTGCTGCCAGGAAACCATCCAGATGACTGGGTGATGCCGATCCACCAGACTGTCATTGTCGCTATGGGAGTCCACCTTCTCGACAACCTCCGACTAGATCGACTGGCGGCAGCCTGTAACCAACACTCTCAATGGAGCTTCCTGTTCACAGTCGCACCTCTACGAGTCGAAGGTGGCACCGGTTCACCAGCCAACCCAATAGCACTGCTCTAAGAACACGCTCTCTGTGAGGCCGCGACCTTGGGATGCGTGGCAACCCACACCAACGCGACCAGGATCACAGCACCCCCTACCACTGTGTTCCCAGATGGAGTTTCATCAACGATCAACCACACCCAAACCGGAGCTAAAACGATCTCGCTGAGAAGCAGCAAACTGGTGCGCGCTGCAGGCACATGCCTCCCCGCCGCATTAAATATGGGAAGTCCGACCCCCAACAGAACTGCGCCGCTCGTAAAGGCCAATGCAGCGTCACGAACGGGCAGAACGAAACCACCGGTAAGCACACCGGCAATCAATCCGACCCCGATGCCGATCACACCGGTAAAGAAAACCTGAGCCCGCGGATCGCGTCGCTCACTATCTCGTAACAAGACCGTGTAAACACCCAGCATCAGCGGGATACAAGCCGCAACACAAATACCGACACCGTTACTGGCATCCCAAGTAGTGCCCATGATCACCACCCCGACCACAGCAATAGCCATAGCTGCCCAAGTGTGGAGATCAACTCGTTCTCGCAACCACCACCACCCAAGCAACGCAGCAGAAAACGGGGCGAGGCTTTGAAGGAACAGTGTGGAAGCAGCATCGATGCGAGCGATCGAAATAATAAAGGCGGTTGACATGCCAGCCATGAGAGCTCCCGCCAACATGTTTTTTCGCAACCCAACAGTCAGGGCATCAATCGGGCGGCCTGAAGAACCAAACATCAGAGCGGTCACTGCTGCGACGAGGATCCCTACCGAACGCCACAATAAAAACAACCACTCGGAGGATTCGTCAGAGGTCCACCGAAATAACAATGGACTGAAACTGAACAAAGTCCCCGACAAGAAGACAAGCGCGGACCCATTTCGATCATTGAAATTCAGCCTCATTACAAAAGACTGTAACGATCGACTGTCCAAACCAGAGAGAATGTACGAATGGCAGTCGGCAACACCTCAGCTGCACAGTGGCGCGCAATAGAAGACGTGAGCGCACTAGCTGCCTCTACCCGACGACCCTGGAGGGAAGTATCGTCAACTGTCATTGAAGACTTTCAACGCGACGGGGTCATCATCATGCGCGAAGCATTCCCCGAATGGGTAGAACCATTGCGAGACGGTTTGCAACGTAACCTCGACAACCCTCAAAATTTCGCTTTTCCTTGCGAGAGCACCAGTGGCGACGAACCGGGAAGATTTTTCGATAGCTACTGCAACTGGCAATTAATTCCGGAATATCTGCTCTTTGCATTCACGTCTCACGCAGCATCTATCGCAGCACAACTCATGCAAAGTAAGACTGCGCAGCTATTCCACGAACACGCATTCGCTAAAGAACCTGGAACCCAAAAGGCCACGCCTTGGCACCATGACCTCCCGTATTACTGCATAGACGGAAGACAAACCGTTTCGATCTACATAGCCCTCGATGTGATTCCTGCCCCCACTGCTGTTCGATTTTTCAAAGGCTCTCACC
>DBIA01000009.1:13381-116356 GCA_002296525.1 Candidatus Neomicrothrix sp. UBA814
ACGACACATCACTTATTTCAGCGCCAGACATCGACCCAGACGGAACACATGTGTTCGTTGAAGCACTCGAACCCGGAGACGCCCTATGTTTCGATTTCCGAACCTTGCACGGTACAACAGCGGCGGAAATAAAAAGTCGCCGCCGCGCTTTCTCGACACGATGGATGGGCGACGACGTCCGGTACCTTGAACGTCAAGGTGAAACCTCCCCACCGCTACAAAACCTAGGTCTCCAGTCAGGCGACGTAATGCGCGACGACTTGTTTCCCGTACTCTGGCACCCACCCCACGATTGAGGAATACTCACCAAATGGACTCGATCAAAACACCCGAGCGCATGGAGTTAGTAGAACGTGTCGCCGCCCTCGGGCCTCATTTCGCCAAACGCGCAGCCGAATATGACAGAAACGCATCGTTTCCCGCAGAAAATTGGAACGACCTCACCAACGAGGGATTCCTCGGGCTTTGCGCACCCCTAGACGTAGGAGGGTTAGGCGGAGACTTTGTTGCCTACGCGTTAGTAAGTGAAGAAATCGGCCGACATTGCGCCACCACAGCT
This sequence comes from Candidatus Neomicrothrix sp. UBA814, assembly GCA_002296525.1. Lineage (GTDB taxonomy): Bacteria > Actinomycetota > Acidimicrobiia > Acidimicrobiales > Poriferisodalaceae > UBA6944. The sequence continues at coordinate 13,941 of DBIA01000009.1, forward strand.
CTTACCTTCAATATGCACACCGCAACGGCCTTACTAGCCGGGTGGATAGCCGACCAGCTCGGTATGGATAACGAACAACAAAGCCACCTCGACCGGGTTCGACCACAACTGTGGAACGGGATGTGTCATCAGGGCATCATCCACAGCCAACCTTTTTCAGAAGGACGTACACCTGGCAGCGGCCAACCAATCGGAACAACAGCAGTGCCCGTAGAAGGGGGCTACAAAGTCACCGGTAAGAAAATTTTTGCATCACTTAGCGGCATAGCAAATATCCATAACGTCGTCGCCTTAGTAGACGGAGATCCCCGAGTTCGCTTGTTAGGTGTACCGGCCGACGCAGAAGGTGCGTCGATCGAAGGTGACTGGGATCCGCTTGGGATGCGAGGAACCGACTCACGTGACCTCATCCTCACAGAGGCATTCGTCCCTGACGACCATGAGGTACTTCCCCCGGGTGTTTTCGACGCAATGGTGCAACGATTCCCCTATTTCTACATGACCCTAAGCTTCTCCTACCTGGGCCTAATGCGAGCCATTTTGGACTTCACTGGCGAATATCTCAGAGGCGAACATGGAGTTGCTTCACGACGTGACAACCATGTCAAACAAGCAGGTTGGGCCGAGATGCAAATGATTTACGACAAGGCCCAGTCGTTGATGTACAGGGTGCTAACCGAGGCTGCAGTCGACCCCAGCAAAGCAGCGCTACGCCGTGCCTGGAGCACGATGGTCGCCATCATGGAAGGCGCACCAGAGATGGCGTCTCTGGCTATCCGAGTGTGCGGCGGCCGATCAATGCTCCGACCGAACAAACTCGAACAGCACTACCGCGATGCGCGCTGCGGAGCGACAATGCTGCCCTGGAGTGTCGAAGTATGCCTTGACCGCCTCGGTCGATACGACCTTTATCCCGACAACTAACAGACCGTCACTTTAAAGGCCACCACCTCTGAGCATTAGAGTAAGACTGTGCGACGAATTCAACATTTCATTGATGGCCAGCACACCGCTGGAATCAGTGGTCGTGTCGGCGACGTGTACGACCCGGCAACTGGAAAAGTTCAAGCTCAGGTCGATTTAGCCTCAGGATCTGAGGTGGACCAAGCAGTTGCTTCCGCGACCAAAGCAGCGATCGGGTGGTCTGAGAGTTCCCTTACTCAACGAACTCAGATCATGTTTCGCTTCCGAGAACTATTGGCCTCCCGCACAGATGAGCTTGCCAAAGTCATTAGCAGCGAGCACGGAAAAGTTGTGTCAGACGCAGCGGGCGAAGTTGCACGCGGTCTGGAAAATGTTGAATTTGCCTGTGGGATAGCTCACCACCTCAAAGGCGAAATTAATGAACAAGTGTCTGATGGCATTGAGGTATACAGCTTGCGACAACCACTCGGAGTTGTCGCAGGAATAACGCCGTTCAATTTCCCCGCCATGGTGCCCGCGTGGATGTTTGCTACAGCAATCGCATGCGGAAACACCTTCATCTGCAAACCATCGGAGCGTGACCCATCAGCAGCGATGCTGATCGCTGAATGGTTGATCGAAGCTGGCCTCCCACCCGGAGTGTTTTCGGTTCTCAATGGCGACAAAGAAGCTGTGGACGCGCTGATCGATCACGAAAACGTTGCCGCTATCAGCTTCGTTGGGTCGACCCCCATAGCGAGCTACGTCCATGAGCGAGCCACTAAAGCCGGTAAGAGAGTTCAGGCATTAGGCGGAGCTAAAAATCACATGCTGGTGCTACCCGACGCCGATATCGACATGGCAGCGGACGCCGCAGTGAGCGCAGCGTACGGGTCCGCAGGTGAGCGATGCATGGCAGTAAGCGCACTTGTTGCGGTCGGATCAGTCGCAGACGAGCTCGTGCAGGCAATCGCCAACAGAATTCCGGCAGTCAAGGTCGGACCCGGAAACGAGCCTGAGGCAGAAATGGGTCCACTGATCACACAAGAACACCGTGACCGGGTAGCCGGCTATGTCGAAAGAGCCCAAAAAGCAGGAGCTGTTGCCGTAGTAGATGGAGCCGCAGCTGATCTTCCCTCCGACGGATTCTTTTATGGACCAACGCTGCTAGACGAAGTCACCTCCGACATGGAGTGCTACCAAGACGAAATCTTTGGACCGGTATTGAGTGTTGTTCGAGTCGACACATTCCGCGAGGCGATTGATTTGATCAACTCGAATCCTTTCGGAAATGGAACTGCGATTTTTACGCGTGACGGCGGAGCCGCCCGCCAGTTCCAACACGAAGTGCAAGTAGGAATGGTCGGAATCAACGTTCCGATCCCAGTACCAGTCGCCTACCACTCATTTGGCGGATGGAAAGCATCTCTATTCGGAGACACACACATGTACGGACCCGAAGGAGTGCGCTTTTATACCAGAGCAAAAGCGATCACCGCCCGCTGGCCCGACCCGACCTCCAGCCAAGTTGATCTAGGGTTCCCACAAAATCAGTGATCGAGACTTACTCGCAACGTAAAACGTGCACCACGCAGACAGCGCCTATCCCAACCATGTGGGCCATTCCAACCCGAGCTTCGGGTTGCTGCCGATCACCGGCCTCTCCCCGTAACTGAGACACGATTTCAGCGATCTGACCTACACCAGTGGGGCCAATCGGATGTCCCATAGCCAGAAGCCCCCCCGAAGGACTGAAAGCGCAGCTACCACCAATGTCGAAGTCTCCCGACTCGACACGAGATGCTGCTTCACCTGGCTTGCACAGACCCAATGCTTCCGCGTACAACAATTCCTCAATCGCAAAAGCGTCATGAACCTCAAGGACATCAATGTCTGACGGATCCACGTTCGCTTCCTCGAACGCAGCCATCCCAGTCTCAGCAGTCAAAGCGGCGTCAATACCGACACCTTCCCCATACAGACCCTCGGTTCTAGTAACCGACGAAAGAACCTGAACAGCTCGAGACCGGTCAAGGTTTAAGCGCTTAATCCCATCTTCTGATGCCACGATAACCGCGGCAGCCCCTTCACCAACCGGACAGCATTGAAGTCTCGTCAACGAACCAGAAATAGGTTCGGAAAGAATTTCCTCCAGGGTTCGAACCTTCTGGCGTTGCGCAAAAGGATTGAGAGATCCGTTCCTATGATTCTTTAACGCGACACGTGCAACCTGCTCATCACTGACCCCATGTAAATCCATGTACTCAGAAGCCAACAATGCGAAGTGGGTGAACGGCACAATAGACCCACCTTCAAGGTTTGGAATTCCAGCTTGACCCGGCGCTGCACCTAGACCCCCCCGGGGTTTATCAACGCCCAAAGCTAAGACAACGTCGGATCTCCCCGAAGCAACTTCAAGGCACGCCTGAGCTACCGCAGATGACCCTGAAGCTGACGCATTCTCAACTTGGGTCATGGCGATGCCGGTAGCCCCTAGTCGGCTCAGCATGATCCGACTAGACCCCATACCCAATAAAGCAGTTCCGGTATACGCAGCCTCGATATCAGGCCACATGACGCCCGCGTCTACCAAAGCAGCCCGGACCGCAGTTATTCCTAAGTCCACATACGTGGTCTCACTTCGGCGTTGATAAGGATGCAGACCTGTCCCAACCACAAACACAGGTCTGTCTGACAACAAACTGCGACTGCTCATGTCACTACCTGAAAATGTAAATCGACGACCGGGTTTCCATCGTTATCTTCACCATCCACGAGCACCCCTATAACGGAATCACCGACAGCAACTGCCTCACCTTCAACAATGGCTTTCAACACGGGGCCGGCGACCAACTCAACTACCCCAACCGTAAAAGGGGTAGATGGTGACGGATGATGGTGACGATGAACCGTTGCTACCGCTCGAACTGAGCCCTTCGCTTCAAGCTCAAATTCATCAAGTTCTGTCGCTAACGCGCCACATTTTTCACATCCATAGGGATCAGGCGGAAATGCAATCCGGAGACAAATCGCGCACCGATGTCCCACCATTACAGGGGGATCTGTCATCTTCAACAGCTGCGGGTGTCTTGGTTGACTAGTCATAAAGATCGAAGGTAAGTAACGGTAGTCAAGATAGAAGGCGCACTGCTGCAGTCACTGCGGCCGCGCCCACAACCACCGCAAACATCGGAACCCGTTTCCAACTCAGTACCGCGGCCACTACGATTCCCGCCACCCGGGCGTCAACCACCAACTCGCCACGAGTGCTTAATGTTTGCAACGCTGTCACCGCACACAAAATCGACAACGGCACCATCGCCAGCACCTGTCTAGAACGATGTCCCAAACGATCGGGATCAACCAGCGCCATCCCAAGAGCTCTCTGACCGTAAACCCCGACAGCTAGGACTGCCACCACACCCCAAGTGAGCATTAGGCCCGCTCCCCATTTCGGTTTCGCAGAGCCAACAGGGCCGGAAGCGCTGCCACTAAGAACGGCAAACCCCCCTGTAACACTTCGACCAATGCCAACGCGATGCCCGCGCCCAATATTGCGATCAGACGAGCATTGGTTGTTGTCAATTGCGGACGAATAATCGCAATAAATAAAGCTGGGAACATAGCGTCCATCCCCAGAGCTTTTGGGTTCGAAACCCAATCACCGATCACCACTCCGAGCGAAGCTCCCAACCACCAAGGCAAAACAAGCCACAGTGACATCGCGACGTAGACCCTGCGAACATCTGTGTCCTTTTGCTCCCTATTCGCCAAGGCAATATTGGGATCAAATGCAGCGAATGCAGCCACAGCACGCTTCCATCTCTCAGGCCATAAGCGAGGCGCTAACGCCGCAGCCAAAACACCGAAACGCGTCGCAGTTAAACACCCGGCCACGACCCCTGCAGTCGCACTCCCGCCAGCGGCAGTTACCGCTGCATACGCCAAGGTCGCAGTCGCAGAATTCACCAGCAGCGTTGCGGCGACAATTATCCACGGAGGGGTACCTGCAGTGCTGTGAACTAGTGACACCGTAATTGCGACAGTGAAATAGGTGAACGCAATGGTCCACGCTTCGCCCAAAGTTAAAGACGTTCCAGTAGGTATTTGACGCACTGGCAAATCATGCCAGCCCAAGCGCAGTGCGTTCTCGCTAGTTTGGTGGATATGGCTGATGTGTCCGATATTGCCGAGTGGTGTTCGCAGCGCGGCTATCAACAAGCGACACTCAGAACCCGACGACCAAATTTGTGTGCCGCCCTGCGTGAGGCGGGAATTGAGATCGTCGACGGCCCTTCGAGTCTTGTCCTGTGGCTTGACGACGAAATCTGTTTTTCTGCCCCATGGACCCAAAGCTCAAGTGGGGGAGAGGTGTTGATCGAAGCATCTCTCCCCATGACAAGAGGTGTTCACGCACTAGCAGTTGAGACCGACAGAGCAGTGATCTTGAGCGCAGACGGTAATGGATATCGACGCATCGAATTCACCGAAGGTCAAATGGCCGCAGTTGATATCAAACCGCTGACAACGAACACCATTGATGAGTCGGCGAGACAAGCAGGTTTTACCTTGATCGATAGATGGGTGGACTGGTCGATGGATCCACCGCTGCACAGTGACCCATGTCACTTGTCACTATTCCGTAACGTTTAACAGGGAACCAAAATGCTCAGCTGGCCGTTGTAAAGCAAAGGCCGAGGATATGGAGGACACGTGCGTCGGATTTGGGCAGCTGTCACTTGTTCAATACTGCTGAGTGCCTGCGCACCCGACAACGCCGGAGATCACTACCCCGATCGACGAGCTGACCTTTCATCTGCTCAGCTGCAATTGGCGGCGTCCCTCACTCCATTCACTTCATGTGAACCATTTCTCAAACATGTCAAAGCTAACGCATTAGCAATGGTTGGACCGTGGGGTCTAGAAGGCCAGGCCTATCCGGAAATACTGGAGTCCTCAGACATGGCGGAGGCTGCGACGGACACGGCGATGAAGTCCGCAGACCCGGTCCCAGACGTTGACTACAGCTCCACAAACACCCAGGAGGTCGGCGTAGACGAGCCGGACATAGTCAAGACCGATGGCAAACGAATCGTTGCCATCATTGACTCCGAACTTCAGGTCGTTGACGCTACGGGTGACCGTCTTCGCTCACTAGGGCAAGTTCGTTTTGAAGATTTCTGGCCCCAAGAAATGTTCCTGAGCGGAGACAAGGTCACCATTTTCGGCCAAATGCACAACAATCCGAGCATCGTCCGAAGATCTGGGAACTTTTACGGGCCTTGGAGCCCAATCACCACGATCATGAGCGTTGACATTGGTCAAGAGCGCCCGCGCATCACCCGTCAACTACATCTTGATGGGGCATATATCAGTAGCCGACTTGTCGATAACACCGCCCGCATTGTGTTGCAGAGCCGACCTACCGGTTTGGAATGGTCATACCCCGAGGGATCAGGGTTAAGAGCGGAACGACGCGCAGAAGAAGAGAATCGAAAAATCATTAGGCAGTCCACCATCGATAATTGGGTGCCTTGGTTCGTCCTCGAGAACGGCCGTGGCGAGCTAGTGCAAGAGGGAACTCTCACAACATGCAATCGGATCTACCACCCGACTTCCAACAGTGGGCTTCGCATGCTCAATGTCGTGACCATCGATCTCGAAACTGAACTATCTCCCCACGAGCACACCACCTCGGTGCTGGCAGATGGGCAAACGGTTTATTCGTCAACAACAAGCATGTACGTCGCAACTACCGAATGGGTTGACCGACGGTTCGATGATGTTTGGAATACCGACTCAGCCGAACGACCGCCGGTTATGACCCGAATCCACAAATTTGATATCAGTGATCCAATCCACACCCGTTATCGCAACTCAGGGCAAGTCATCGGCACTGTTCTCAATCAATACTCAATGTCAGAACACAACGGGTACTTCCGAGTAGCCACCACTGATCACCAATGGTGGTCTCCCGACGGTAACGCCAACAGCGAAAGCTATTTGACGGTCCTCAAAGACACTGACGACGGACTTACCGAAGTAGGTCGCATCGGAAATCTAGGCAAAGGAGAGCGCATATATGCGGTCCGATTTCTAAATGATCTAGCAACGGTTGTCACATTTCGCCAGACCGACCCTTTGTACACGATCGACCTCTCACAACCTGAACAACCACGTCTGCTCGGAGAACTAAAAATTTTGGGCTACTCGGCGTATCTTCATCCCGTTGGAAACTCATTACTGCTCGGGGTGGGACAAGATGCCCTTGAAACCGGGCAAACAACAGGCACACAAGTCTCACTATTTGACATCAGTGACCTTTCGCAGCCTAAACGCGTCGACCAGTGGCAACTGCCTGGAGCCAGTAGCGAAGTTGAGTTCAACGCCCGAGCCTTCTTGCATTGGACCGCCGAAAATCTTTTTGTTCTTCCCCTAGCAACCCATCGAATCGACGACGCTACAAGTGAGCCGTTCGTAGGGGCCGTTGCGTTGGAATTGAATGACAACAAGCTGAGAGAACGCGGACGTATTACTCACCTAAAGAAACCACCTCAACGAAATTGTGAAACGTGGCTAGAAGACACCGAAGATGAAACGGAAATCGAACGACAATATTGCTGGGTCAATTTTGATTGGAGAGCAAACATTCAGCGATCGCTTGTGATCGGCGAAAAAATTTATTCATTATCTTCTTTGGGGATACTGACCAGCGAAATCGGATCCCTCCAACCGCTATCTTTCCTCGATTTCTAGGTCAACCCTGTGCCGTATCGATCCCCGCTGATAACGAAAAGTGAATGAGTGCGTCACTTAATTGTTCATAGCCTGCCCGGTAGGCAATAGTGGTGTCATGAGCGAAGTCATATGGGAGGAAGCGCCCAGCCTTCAAAGTCCGCTCTTAGTCGTTGCTTTCGAAGGCTGGTTCGATGCAGGGGAATGCGCCACAGGAGCAATCCAATGGATTGTTGACCAACATGACGCACGGCGAATCGCTTGTATCGACCCAGAAGAATTTTTTGATTTCCAAGAGAATCGACCGCTTGTAGAAATCGCCGATGATGGTGAACGGCGAATCAAGTGGCCGTCACTAGACGCTCACGTCATCGAAAATGATTTTCCGCATGATCTAGTGCTCCTATCAGGGCTTGAACCGCGGATGAGATGGCGAACATTTTGTGACTCTGTTGTCGAAATAGCTCACGACACAAAATGTGAGATGGTGGTCACTTTGGGAGCAATGGTGGCCGGAATTCCGCATTCGCGACCTGCTGAAGTCAAGGGCAGTGCCGCGAGCGCTGAACTCGCTAGACGACTTGGTCTAGACCGCCCTAGCTACCAAGGCCCTACTGGGATCATCGGTACCTTGCACGATGCTCTAGACAGCGCAGACCTTCCTGTCATATCGCTGAGGGTCGGCGTTCCTCACTACGTTGCTGGCCCCCCCAATCCCAAAGGAACCCGAGCTCTTCTTGCTGAATTTGAAAAAGTGACGGGTGTGCCGACTGGTTACAGCGACCTTGACGCAAGCGTTCTTGAATGGGAGCAACGAGTAAGCGACGCAGTCGAACAGGACTCTGAAATTGTTGGGTATGTCCGTCAGTTAGAGGAAGAAGCAGATCGAGCCGAAGCTTCCGACCTTCCTTCAGGGGACGACTTGGCTGCCGAATTCCAAAAATTTCTGCGCGAACAACGCGACGAATAGCTCAAGACCTCAAATTAAAGTGTTCGCTTGCTGACGTAACAACTGATCAGCCAGTACCAAACAGACCATCGCTTCGACCATAGGCACCGCGCGAGGCAGAACACACGGGTCGTGTCTACCCTTCGCCGCTAAGACTGTGGCTTCATTAGATTGCGTAACGGTTTCTTGGGGTGAAGCAATAGTCGCTGTTGGTTTGAAGGCAACTCTCATGACCAAGTCTTCGCCGTTACTTATCCCGCCTTGTACTCCACCACTGTTATTGGTGGAGGTGGACGGTGCGCCATTCGGGCCTGGAACGAAAGGATCATTGTGATCACGGCCTGTCATCAAGGTTCCAGCAAAACCGCTGCCAATTTCAAAACCTTTTGCGGCCGGAAGAGACATCAGCCCTTTGGCCAATTCGGCATCCAGCTTGTCGAAAACTGGTTCACCGAGCCCCGCAGTCATATTTCGAACGAGGCAAGTGACAACTCCTCCTAACGAGTTACCATCTTTTCTCGCTTCCTCTATAGCAGTGGTCATGGTCTTGGCTGCCGATGGATCAGGACACCGAGTTGGATCAGCTTCAACCTCCTCGCGAGTCACAGTCGCAGGGTTAACGTCTGCTTCAATACCGTGTACAGAACTGACCCAGCTGAGTACTTCTATGCCAGCGACCTGACTGATTAGCTTCCGAGCAATGGCGCCTCCTGCGACACGCCCGATTGTTTCGCGAGCTGACGCTCGACCTCCTCCCTGCCAGTTCCGAATCCCGTATTTGGCTTCAGTTGTCCAGTCAGCGTGACTTGGCCTGTAGGTGGTTCTCATGTCGTCGTAGGCGCCAGAACGAGCATCTTCATTTCTCACTAACATGCCGATGGGCGAGCCAATAGTGCGACCCTCGAATACCCCGCTGAATATTTCTACGCGGTCAGCTTCTTGTCGTTGCGTTACCAGCCTGCTCTGACCCGGACGACGCCGGTCGAGTTCGATCTGAATGTCGTCATCGGTGAGCTCCAAACGCGGGGGACAACCGTCGACGACCACTCCGACGCCCCCACCATGAGATTCGCCGAATGTAGTGATGCGGAATTGTTTTCCAAAGGTGTTCCCGGCCATACCACCGAGAGTAGAGGTCGCGAGCCCCAACTCACGAAGAGATTCTCTAACTAGAACTATTTCCTAGGTAAATAGCGGTAATGATTGCAGGAATGGAACTCATCGACGCAGCGTTAGTTGTGGGCGCTGGACTGGTCGCGGGAATAGTGAATGCGATGGCAGGAGGGGGTTCGCTCCTTACGGTTGCGCTTTTGAACGTCTTCGTGGGGCTGCCTGGACTGGTGGCAAACGGCACAAATCGTGTCGGCGTTCTCGTCCAAAACGCTTCGTCGGTTGCGAGTTACCGCAAAGAAGGCATCAGAGGTTTCCGAAGAGCAGTCCCAGTATTGGTGCCAGTAATCGCAGGTTCATTGTTGGGGTCTTTGCTGGTGTCAAGCGTAACGGATGAGACCTTTGAACGAATTTTCGGAATTCTGATGGTTCCTCTGCTGTTCTTGAGCCTCCGGTCCCCGAAGAATGTTGGCTCGCAAATCAACTGGCATCCGGTAACAACCGCAGTGATCTTCTTTGGGATTGGACTATATGGCGGCGCATTTCAAGCCGGTGTGGGACTTTTGATCGTCGTCGCCCTTTCAAGATCCGGACTTGACTTGGTTAACGCGAACGCTGTCAAAGTTGTCGTCATCTTGGTACTTACAACTATCGCTGTTCCCGTTTTCATTGTGCGCGGACAAGTCGATTGGGGGTTCGCTGTAGTTCTCGCCATCGGTTTTGCCGCAGGTGGATGGATAGGCGCACGAGTCGCCGTTCGAGGTGGTGAAAAGATCATCAAACCAGTACTCATCGGTGCAGTTGTGGCACTTGCTGGTCGAATGATCGGACTTTATTAATCTCAACGCTCTAGCCTGCGTCCGTGATCTTTGACTTAGACCTCGACCGTGTGCGCAACCGTCCAGGGATTAAATGGGAGCGCCACGGCAACGATGTGCTCTCGGCGTGGGTTGCCGATATGGATCTCGAAGTTCCAGACTTCATCACCAGTGCAGTGATCGAGAGAATCAAGGAAGGCGGCCTGGGTTACGGTTTCTACGACGAACCGATTCCGGTGTTAGAGGCCTTCAAAACTCGAATGTCCAAAGCCTTTGATTGGAGCGTCGCAACCTCTGATGTTCTCCGGGTACATGACGTCATTCAGGGACTCGAGTGGGTTCTTGAAACGCTGACGCCACAAGACTCAAGCATTGTCGTTCAAACCCCTGTCTATCCGCCCTTTTATTCCAGTGTGGAAGGAACGGGAAGAAATTGGGTAGCTAACCCGCTTCGTGAAACTGAAGACGGGTGGGAACTCGATTTCAATCACCTAGAAGAAGTGGCTGCCCGAAATGACGTCTCGGCCCTTCTGCTCTGTCACCCGCATAATCCCTGCGGTTTTGTTATGAATAAAACAGACCTGGCACATGTCGTGGACATAGCGAACCGCAATGACCTGTTGATAATTTCCGATGAGATCCACTGTGATCTGGTGTACTCACCAAACACCCACGTTCCGACGGCATCAATCAGCGATGTGGCTGCAGAACGCACAGTGACCCTCATTGCAGCAACCAAAACGTTCAACATGGCCGGTCTGCGTATGGCATTCATCCATAGCTCATCGACCAGGTACGCGCCTTTACTGAAAGAAATTCGTCCCCGAATGCTCGGTGGAATTAATGGCCTTGGCCAAGTAGCCACAGTGGCGGGATGGGAACACGGTGATCAGTGGATAGCTGAGCTAGTTGAGGGACTTGACCACAATCGCCACTTTCTTTCTGCATTGTTGAATGAACACCTCCCGCAGGTGCGTTATCGACTTCCGCAAGCGACTTATCTCTCCTGGCTCGACTGTCGCGCGTTGGAGCTAGGAGATGATCCGGCAGAAGTTTTCTTATCGCGGGGCAAGGTAGCTCTCAATTCCGGACTCGACTTCGGTGCTGAAGGAGCAGGATTTGTTCGACTCAACTTTGCTACTTCGCCGGAGATGCTAACCATGCTTGTTGAACGCATGGCTTCAGCAATTTAAGCCGAGTCCTTTAAATCCTCAAGGTTGCCTTTGCGTGCCTGGCGTCGCAGCACCAAGGGGTACCCCACTGCTCCAACCGCAAAAAATAGGAACCACTGCACAGCGTAAGCCAGATGAGGGCCAAGGTCAGTAGGAGGAGGGTCAACGGCCACAGCTTCAGCTACTGATGGGTTGCTGGCTATCAACTCGACGTACACCGGTGCGAGGGAGAGAGCAACTTGCTGATCTACCCGAGCTACGTCAGTTCGAGCGAGCGTTTTGATGACTCCGTCGGCTCGGTCACGAGCTCCTATAGCCCCTCGAGTTTGACTAAGTCGTACCCTTCCGACCAGAGAAACGTCACCGGTTGGTGCCTCAAGCTCTTTGATGTCACACAATGGTGCGCTCAGCCAGCCGGCGACCACTAGAACCCCTTCGTTGCTGCTGACTTTGAGGGGAACAGCCAAATGACAACCCGCTATGTCTTGGTGACTGCGGTTTCGTATCAACACGCTGTCACTGGCTGACCAGCTCCCGTTGAGTTGCACCAAACGAAACTCAAAAATATCTTGCGCTTCGAAAAGGTCCGCGGCCTCCAGCATCACTGTGTCTGCGCGATCTAGTACGACGTCGTTGCGGTCAAGTCGTTTTTGGTGTCGCCCGAATTGCCATGTTCCAGCTAGCAGAAAGGTAACCAACAACAGCAACACGAGCATATGAGCCGCTATCCACTTAGGTTGCCGAACAAAGCTGTACATCAGTTGCACGCTAGCCGTCCCCGTAGACTGATCGGCCGTGTACCGCCGCCTGAATTTCGTGGCTTCTTGTGTTCTGACTCTCGGCATCACTGTTGCCTGCGCTGAACCCGAAGCAGATCAAGCGATCTTTGTGCAACGCGAAAGTACGACCACTGACCCGTCGAATAGCACCCAATCGCTGCGAGTCTCCTCAACTGTTGAGGTTTCCGAAGCCGACGCCCGAGCCGACGATCCGGCACCGACTACCGCTCCTGAAACGCCAACTTACAACGCCACAACGACAACTCTCAAAAAGCGACCATGGACATTGCTTGCAGGTGGCGATGTGCTTCTCGACTTAACGGAACCAGAAGGTGTCGATCCCTTTACGAAAGTTGAGCCGAGTCTTTCTTCAGCAGACGTCGCGATCGTCAACCTTGAGATGGCTATCACTGAACGCGGGGAACCCTATGACAAAGAGTTTGTTTTTCGAGCGCCGGGTTCTGCAGCGCTGACCCTTGCTGGCGCTGGCGTAGATGTTGTTTCGTTGGCCAACAACCACATTCTTGATTTCGGATCAGAAGGGCTGGAAGACACCATCTCGGTTCTTGACGAGGTAGGTATTTTGCGCCCCGGAGCAGGAGCGAACAACGCCGAAGCTTACGCCCCGAGAGTGCTTGTTTTGGATAACGAAATCAGGGTGGCTTTCGTGTCAGCATCAGCAATTATTCCCGGAGGTTTTTCTGCCGGAGCTGAACGACCCGGTATCGCAGATGCAAAATGGGCGATTCCGAGGGTACTAGCAGCTGTTCGAGCGGCTGCGAGCGGAAACGACGTCGTGGTAGTCAGCATTCACTGGGGTGTGGAGCGAGCGACCTGCCCATCACAAGATCAACGAGATCTGGCTCAACAGCTAATAGAAGCAGGGGCGAACCTCATACTCGGGCATCATCCACACGTTTTGCAGCCCATAGAGACATTTGATCGCACCGTCATAGCGTATTCGCTCGGAAACTTTGCGTGGCATCCGCGATATGGCATCACCGGCGACACAGGTGTCCTCGAAATTTTCTTCGATGGACCGATAGTGGAGGGTTACCAGTTCCACCCACACATCCTCGACTATCTCGGCGGTGCGATGCCGGTCGATAGCGGAGATCGTTACGATCGCATCATCGACATAGTTGAAGGAAGATGCGAAGCGCACAGTCCCGAACCGCCCACCACAACTGAAGTGATTACCGAGGAGGACCGTGATGCAACGGCCCCAACGACGGAGGGGTGAGCTTACGAAATTGATACCTTCTCGATCTCATCAAACGGCTCAAAATTAAGTACCTGCCCCAAGAACGAAAGTTCCGCATCTAAAGCTCGAATGATTGTCTCAGCCTTTCTGAAACCATGGCTTTCTCCTTCAAAAAGAACATAAGTGTGTGGGATAGATGCTTGGGTAAGTGCACTCACGAGTTGTTCCGCTTGTGACGGTGGCACCACGGGGTCATCAGCACCTTGGAGAATGATCATGGGAGTTGACAGTTGATCTGTGTGCAGAATCGGTGACCGCTCATCATAGATCTCTCTTTGGGAGGGCCATTCCCCGACAAGAGAGTCCAAATAACGAGCCTCGAACTTGTGTGTGTCCTGCGCGAGTGTTGCGAGGTCAGCCACCCCATACCGCGATATCCCTGCCGCGAAGAGCGAGCTTTTCGTTAATGCGCATAGTGTTGTGAAACCTCCCGCTGAACCGCCCTTGATAGCGAGGCGGTTGGGGTCAACGACGCCTTTATCTGCGAGGAATCGCGCTGCTGCTAGGCAGTCCTCGGTGTCGGCGATACCCCACTGACCTTTAAGTTTGTTTCGATATCGAGTTCCGAAACCTGTACTTCCGCGGTAATTAACGTCAACAACGGCAATTCCCCGATTAGTCCAATATTGAATTGCGGGATCAAAAGATGATCTGGCTGAACCTGTGGGCCCACCATGGCTAAGGACTAACAACGGTGGCAACTCTGAAGAGGAAAGACACGAAGAATTTGTAGGAGCGAAATAGAAACCGTGAGTGATCTCCGAAGATGCATCGCCGATGGTTATGGATTCGGGAATAGAGACGTCGTTAGGCGCCAAGAGCGGTGGATGCGAATCGCTGAGTTGTTCGCATGTTCCGTGTTTGTCTATCGCCAGTACAGCGCTCGTCGACTCCCAACCTGCAGCAACGCTCACCACCCTTCCGTCATGGAGGGTGTCTATCCCGTTGAATTCAGTCAGACCGCACTCGACTTCTAGTAGGCCTGATTCATTTATTTGACCAATTCGTCCTACCCCATTGTCGATCCAACTGCACCAGAGGTCTTCCCCGGACCAGGTGTAGGTTCGTTGGCCAAATACCCAACTAGGAGTACCGAATTCCAACTCGGCCTCAAAAACGGGTTTGGACATCTTTCGGGAAATATCTACAGCGTGAATATTCCACCAGTCAGTCGCGTCGCTTACCACATGTAGTTGCCCGTCAGGCGAAAATCTCGGTTGCTGTAGTGCGGGTCCATCAAGCACTACTTGGTGTCCGGTCCACCCCGAAGGAGCACGTTTTGCTATGTGTAAACGCACGTGATCCCACGGCATCGAAGGGTGATCCCAAGACAAATAGGCGAGTTGAAGGCCGTCAGGCGACACCACTGGTGAAGAATAAAAATCTGCACCAGAGGCAATCTCGGTTACCTCCCCGGTCTCGGTTACGGTGACCAACATGTTGTGAGGTTGCCCACCCTCTCCCTGATGTCGTTCCGTGACCCAAATTGTTTCGGTGGAGTCCGGCACCTCAACACCGTTTGCAAAACGATGTCCACGCAAGACAGACGGTTCGGCGGTTATTGGGCGAAAGTCATCGTTGAGAAGCCAAAGTCGTTGATCCTCAAACGAGGTAACCCAAATTCCGCTTTGTGTTGGCAGCCAGCCTCCTCCGCCATACTCGTGAACCAAAGTCCGAACGTTGAGATCGTCAGGGCCAAGGGTCTCGCAACGAACGCCATCAAATTTTACTAATGCTGTTCTCCCCGCCTCAGCCGGGCGACCTTCAAGCCACAAAACTTCACCGTTAAACGCTCTTGCTTCAGACAGTCGAACAGCACCGCTTGCTAGTTGCTCAGAGGTGAGTTGTGACGGCCAACTGCCGTATGGATGATCTTCTTTCACGTGCACCTCGAAATAGCTGATCTATGAATTGCATCACGCTAGCGGTTAGGTAAGATCCACCCGGCTGAAAGACCGTGGCTTGGTTACTTGAGCACGGTCTTTTGGAACAAGCACAGTTTTTACATCAGAGTCGCGACTCTGCACCAAAGAGTTGCAAGGCGTGCGCTCCGGATCTCCCACCGATCTGAGAGCGTTCCGTGAGCCGAGGGAGAACCCACCGACTCCCTCGGCTCACATCTTTTTGATTCTTTATCTTGAGGGCCTAGTGGTCGTCGAGGTTGGTCACGATCCGCTCCACCTCGACTCTCGTGGTTTGCAAACGCGCTCGGCACCACTCGATTAGTTCAGAAGCTCGTTCGAGGTCGACCGCCAGTGAGTCGATGTTCACATCGTCGCCGTCGAGTTTTTCAAGAATTGAATCTAATTCTTGCGTGGCGGTCTCAAAGGTGAGTTCTTCGTCGGTCATATTGACTCCTTACTCTCGCGTGTTTCCGATTCACTCACGGTGCTGGTGATCAACAATTCGGCAGTTTCACTGAATAATGTGCTTCCAAGGGGAACGTGATCTCGGACTATTTGACCGTCGTGATCGCGCGTAATCGAAAATCCGCGGGCCAGTATGCGGTCGGGGTGAAGGGCGCGAAGCAAATCAGAAATTCGATCCAACCGTTGCGAACTTCGACTAATTGTCGTTAAACCCAAATTCGACAAACGGCCGCTAACTGCAGTTAATCGTTCTTCCCTGATATCGAGAGTTCTGCGGGCCCGATCACCAATCGCTCTTACCGAGTACGAAATGGCTTCACTAGCCCTGTCATGGCTGTTTACCGCGAGAGTGACAATGCGTCGTGCCGACAAGTCGAGCTTTTGATGAAAAGCCCCGACAGTCTGCACTAATGCAGCAGCGCAGGCTGTCGGAGTTTTGTACGCAGTGTGAGCAACCTCATCGACTATTGACCGGTCAATTTCATGACCTATGCCTGAAAGAACGGGTCGGGTTGAGTTGGCTACCGCAATCGCCACGCTTTCGAGATCAAACGCCATAAGGTCAGTACGCGCTCCACCGCCTCTCACCACTGCGATCACATCAACGTCAATATCTCCCAGTGTCTCAATCGCTGATACCAAACCGCTTTCCGCTTCACCTCCTTGCACCGGTGAATGAGCGAGAGAGATTTTGAAGGGATAAGAACTCGAGGAAATTTCGTTTACGAAGTCGTTGTAGGCAGCACTTCCGTCAGAAGTAATCAAACCGATATGTAGAGGAACCAAGGGCACTTTCAGAGCGCTATTTGCATCTAATAGGCCAGCGCTGGATAAGGACCTCAACACCCGTTCCCGATCTACTGCGAGTTGCCCCAGTGTGTGAGTGGGATCTATAGCGGTCATCAGAAGCTGAACTCGACCTTGAGGCGCAAAAAAGGAAAGCTCTCCCTTTATCCGTACTCGTATCCCGTCGACCAACGGACCGGCTTCAGCCCTAGCTAGAACAGCCTCGACTCCCTGCCTGCGTCCCCTCCACAGAGCAACAGACATTTTGTCCACGCGACTTCCCTCGGAGTCGGGTTCAATAACATCGAAGTAAACGTGACCGGAAGAAGCAACGTTAAGACCCACAATCTCGCCCTCTACCCATATTTCTTCGGGAAAAACAGCTGAAAATGTGTCCCGAATCGCTTGACAGAGATCCCCGACTGACCAGGTGTGTGTCTCCGTCACCGTCGGAGCCAAATGTTTGTGTGCATCACAGGTGACCTTAGGCCGGAAACTACTCGCTCGGGAGCAGCCACAGATATAGAGGCTCTGGTTGATGGTGAGAGAAGCGCCGAGAGATAGGCTCACACCCGGAAGGTTGCCAGAGCGGACGAATGGGGCGGCCTCGAAAGCCGTTGTGGCCTCCGGGTCACCGTGGGTTCGAATCCCACACCTTCCGCCAATACGAATATTCGGTCCGACCCCGGTCTTTAGCGTCTCTCAGCGAAGAACTTTGACAGAATCGCGCCGCACTCGTCTGCCAACACACCGCTGGTGATTTGTGCTTGGTGGTTCAGTCGAGGATCAGCCAAAAGGTTATACAACGTTTCAACGGCGCCCGCCTTGGGGTCATGCGCTCCAAACACCACATGCGAAACGCGGGCGTTGAGTGCCGCCCCAGCGCACATTGGGCATGGTTCCAAGGTTGTGACCAGCGTCGCCTCGTCCAGGTACCAGTTCCCTAACTGCGCAGCAGCGTCACGTAAGGCCAAGATTTCTGCGTGAGCGGTTGGATCACCTGTTAGCTGGCGTTCGTTGTGGCGTGACGCAATAACCGTGCCATCCACTATTACCAACGCACCTACTGGGACGTCTTCATGCTCAATTGCCTTTTGAGCCTCTTCAAGGGCGAGGCCCATCGCTTCTTCAAGCTTCATGGCGGAGAGTGTGGGATTCGAACCCACGGAGGCCGGTTAGACCTCACACGCTTTCCAAGCGAGCCCATTCGTCCGCTCTGGCAACTCTCCCTGGTCATCGGCCCACGAGGCGACCAGGTGATCTGCGGCACACAGCGAAATCCGCTGAGAGCTGCTGCCTCCCGGCCCTGACTCGATTCACGGGACGCTGTTGCACAGGACCCGGCCGCCACGTGGAACGATGACGCGCTCTTAGGCTACTTGCCCCTCAGCGCCGCGGCACCCAAGTAGCATCAGCGACTAATGGTGTACCAGTCTTTGTATCGACGCTTTCGACCCCAAAGCTTTTCTGAAGTTGTTGGCCAAGACCATTTAGTAGCCGCGCTCCGAAACGCAGTGATCGAAGAAAGAGTTGGGCATGCGTATTTGCTCAGCGGTCCACGAGGAACAGGTAAAACCTCGACAGCACGCATACTCGCCAAAGCCCTTAATTGCCTTGAGCCTCCCGGTAACGGTGAACCCTGCGGAGTTTGTGAAAGCTGCGTCGCTTTTGAATCGGGTAGTTCCATGGACTTAGTTGAGTTGGATGCCGCCTCCAACAACAATGTCGCAAACATTAGGGAGATCACAGCAAACGCCGCCCTCGGTAGCCCTGGTAAACGAAAGATTTACCTTCTTGACGAAGTTCACATGCTTACAACGGCTGCTTCTAACGCTCTCCTCAAAACCCTCGAAGAGCCTCCAGAACATGTCATCTTTATTTTGGCGACCACTGATCCACAAAAAGTGCTTCCCACTATTCGCAGCAGAACACAGCACGTGGAATTGACATTGGTGCCAGCGCGAATTCTTGGTGACCACGTCAGAGACATTGCGGAACGAGCTGAACTACAAATCGATTCCGCGGTCGTTGAATACGTCGTTGAACGCGGCGCTGGTTCAGTTCGCGACACGCTTTCAGCTTTGGATCAAGTCGTTACGGCTGGCGGGATTCCAGAAACGAGAGGATCGGTTGATGCTCTCGTCGAGGCCATCGCCAATCAAGATCTCATCGAAGCACTGACGGCTATCGCAACGACCATCGATGCGGGTGTCGACCCAAAGGACCTCGCGTATCGCGCTACCAGAAAATTACGGGACGTATTTCTCGCTGGAGCAGGAGTCAATTCGGGGCGGATTAGCGAAGCGGAACTCCCAGCACTTGCCGAACTAGCGTCCCGCATGACACGAACCATGAATGTTCGAGCCCTAGAACTTCTAGGTCGCGTTCTTGTAGACATGCGCCAGTCGCCAGATCCTCAATTAGTTCTCGATTTGGCGATGGTCAGACTATTCGCGGCCCCAATACAAACTGAAACCGCTCCAAATACATCTCAAGGTTCGACGGCTCGTCGAGAGCCAGGTGCTAAACCTGCCGAACAGGCACGCGCCGCGCTTGCAGCACTTCAACCCGAAAAAGAGCCAGAAACCGGGACTCCTAAATCGAAAGCTGCTCCCGCTGCGCCGCCTCCACCAGATGACACTGCAAATCCGACTCAACCCCCAGGTACATCACAGCCCGATGAGAGTCGTGTTGTCAGAGCTCCAGAGGACTTATCGATCGGAGAGGTATCAGACGTATGGCAGCACAAGGTCCTCCCGGTACTCACTGCTAAAGCGAGGGCTCGGTTCCAAGTAGCAAAAGTGATAGACGTATCTGACGGACGTGTGCGCATGGAACTGCCTAACGAAATTCATCGGGAGCGGTGCGAACAACTAAAAGGCGATATCGAAAAAGCCCTGAGCGAGATGCTCGAAACCTCAGTTGAAACTGAGCTAATCGCCAGTGAAGAAAAAGCACCCGAAAGTAATGACCAAATCCAATCGACTACTGAAGAAGAAGTAGTTGATCCTGCGGAATTCCGCGTAGCGGGCGATGGGGGCCCGTCGAGCGTTGATCGTGTTCTCGAGGCATTCCCCGGTGCTGTGGCATCAGATGAAGAAACTGGAAAGTGAGAGTGCCGCGGCTATGACCGAACCATTGTCTTCTGAACAGCTATTGCGGCAAGCACAGGAACTGCAAGAACAATTGAGCGAACAGCGAAAACAAATATCTTCGACGGTTGTCGAGGGTTCCGCAGGTGGCGGCGTAGTAAGGGTTGGTATGCGCGCCGACGGCACGGTTCTTAAGGTACATATTGACCCTGATGTGGTGCATATCAGCGAAATTGACATGCTGGAAGATCTAGTAGCTGCCGCTTTTCGCGATGCATTGCGCCGATGTGGCAACGCTCAAGCAGCAGCGATGACACGGGTCGACGCGCCCTCTACAACTGAGAGAGAGGTGTAGAGGTACGTGTACGACGGTCCTGTGCAAGATCTCATTGACGAGCTCGGTCGACTCCCAGGGGTTGGGCCCAAGTCGGCACAGCGGATCGCCTTCTATCTACTCAAGCTCCCCAAAGGTGATGCACAGCAACTAGCGGCCGCCATTGTAGAGGTAAAGGAACGAATCGGGTTTTGCGACACATGTTGGAACATTTCAGAAAGTGAACGGTGTTCACTTTGCTCAGATCCGCAGCGCCAGACGGGCTCACTATGTGTAGTTGAGGAGCCCAAAGATGTCATTGCTCTTGAACGAGCGGGCTTCCGCGGCCGCTATCACGTCCTACAGGGTGCGCTGAATCCAATGGAGGGCATAGGTCCTGAGCAATTGCGTATCCGGGAACTGATGTCACGTATCTCTGACGAAGAAGTGCAGGAATTAATTTTGTGCACCAACCCGAATATCGAAGGCGAAGCTACGGCTATGTACCTGTCACGCCAATTGCAACCGCTGGGCATCAAGGTGACACGGATAGCTAGTGGTTTACCGGTAGGCGGTGATCTTGAATATGCCGATGAGTTGACTTTAGGTCGCGCACTGGAGGGAAGACGCGAACTTCAGGGTTAGACCTAACACGACGGTGGGAGGGCGGATGCCGGAGCTGGGATCTACCCGGATCAATGTGTCGCGGGCACATTGCTGCCTATTCCGTAGCTGCCAACTCCGACATCCGTAAAAGATGGACTCTTTGCATTTACGTTACAAAAATTTCGGGAGTATTACAAGACAAGCGAGATAGCTAGTAACTACGCGACCTCGAGAATTAACGCGTCGCCCTGACCGCCACCCCCGCAAAGAGCCGCAGCACCAAATCCACCGCCTCTTCTGCCAAGTTCGTTGATCAATGTGAGAGCTAGCCTATTGCCAGACATACCAATCGGATGCCCTAGCGCCACGGCCCCGCCGTTCACATTTACTATCTCGTCGCTGACACCAAGATCATCTGTAGCAGCTAACCCCACAGCAGCGAACGCCTCGTTTAATTCGAAAAGCCCTAGGTCTGTGACTTTTAGATCGACTTTTGAGAGGGCTTGCTGTATCGCTCGAGATGGCTGAGTGAGCAGCGACGTGTCGGGTCCTGAAACCATTCCGTAGCTGACGACGCGAGCAGAAAAATCAAGCCCAAGCTCTTCAGCCTTTGCAGGAGACACCATAACTACTGCGCAGCCACCGTCGGAAATTTGTGAAGCGTTACCGGCGGTCACCGCTCCGTCAGCAGCAAATGCGGGTCGAAGATTTGCCAGACTTTCGGCCGAAGTTCCGGGACGCACACCCTCGTCTGAGTCGATGATTAGCGGATCGCCACCCCGTTGAGGTATCTCAACCGCTGCTATTTCGGCTTCGAGTTTTCCATCCTTTTGAGCCGCAGCTGCCCTCTCATGCGACCTGGCTGAAAACTCATCCATCGCTGATCGATCTATCGAAGCATTGGCAGCGTCTCGCTCGGTCCCATCGCCCATGTGTCCGTCATCGAATGCGCACCACAGACCATCGTGGATCATCGCGTCTTGTAACTCTCCGTGACCCATTTGCAACCCGTTTCGACCGCTTGGAAGAACGTAAGGAGCGTTGGTCATCGATTCCATCCCGCCAGCTACAACGATGTCGGCGTCGCCTGAAGAAATCATTTGATCCGCCAAATAAATGGCATTCAGTCCTGACAGACAGACTTTGTTGATGGTGATAGCCGGAACGTTCATAGGGATACCGGCCCCTACTGCAGCCTGCCGAGCAGTTATCTGACCTTGGCCCGCTTGGAGGACTTGGCCCATGATGACGTGGTCGACTTGTTCACCGCTTACTCCAGCGCGTTGTAGTGCGTGAGAAATAGCGTGTGCTCCTAATTGAGCACCGGCGAAACCAGCCAACCCGCCGTTAAAGCGGCCTATAGGGGTGCGCGCCCCCGCAACAATTAGTGAGCCAGGCATGAATACCCTTTCTCTGGAGTTTCTACTTCTAGTTCTCTAAGTGTAGATTTCGTGGATCACTGGTGCTTAGTTGATGCAATGTTCTAGGTATATTGGTGAGCCGCCCCCTTATTACCGGAGAGTAACTTGTCCTCCATGCAGCACATCCTTGAAGCCATTCAGGCCGACGCATCCGGCGATGAAATCGCCGCGCTCGACATTCCTGAAAGTTATCGAGCCGCCTATGTCACTAGAGACGACCAACATATGTTCGAAGGTCGAGAATCTTGGGAAAAAGATCCTCGAGAGTCAATTCATATCGATGAGGTTGCCACCCCCGAACTTGCTCCCGATGAGGTGTACCTCGCGGTTATGGCAAGTTCAATCAACTTCAACACTGTCTGGACTTCGATCTTTGAACCTCTCCCAACCTTTGGCTTTTTGGATCGTTTAGGTCGCGAAAGCACCTGGGGTGCGCGGCACGCACTTGATTATCACGTGATTGGATCAGACGCTTCGGGTGTAGTGCTCAAAGTTGGGTCCGCTGTACGTAACTGGAAGCCGGGGGACCGAGTTGCTGTTCACTGCAATTACGTTGACGATCAAGACCCAGCAGCTCACGAAGACTCAATGCTGGCCTCCAACCAGAGAATTTGGGGATTCGAAAGTAATTTCGGAGGACTTGCCGACCTTTCGGTTGTCAAAGCCAACCAATTGATGCCGAAGCCCGAGCATCTTTCATGGGAAGAATCGGCTGTGAATGCGCTCTGCGCGTCGACGTCATACCGCATGTTGGTCGGAGACAACGCGGCCAGGATGAAGCAAGGTGACAACGTTCTAATTTGGGGAGCGTCAGGTGGCTTAGGAGGCTATGCCTGCCAGCTAGTGCTCAATGGAGGAGGCACGCCGATTGGAGTCGTTAGCTCAGCGGACAAAGTTGAGCTGCTCCACGAATTAGGCGTTGAACATGTAATTGATCGCAGTGAAGAGGGCTATCAGTTTTGGTCCGATGAACACACTCAAGATGAATCGGAGTGGCGCCGTCTGGGAAAGAAAGTGCGCGGTTTCATAGGTGATGACCCAGACATTGTTTTCGAACATCCCGGACGGTCAACCATGGGAGCCTCAGTCTTTGTGACTAAACGTGGCGGCAAGATCGTCACTTGCGCAGCCACCAGCGGATACATGATCGAATATGACAACCGACATCTGTGGATGCGACTCAAGCAGATTGTCTCAAGTCACTTTGCAAACTACTCAGAGGCTTGGGAAATGAACCGACTCTTAGACCAAGGACAGATTCAACCTATTTTGTCTAAAACCTTCGCGCTTGCTGACACCGGAGAAGCTGCGAATCAGGTGCATCACAATCAACATGAGGGGAAGCTAGGTGTCTTATGTTTAGCCCCTGAAGCAGGGCTAGGAATTACGAACCCCGAAAAGCGCGAGGCTATAGGAGAAGACAAAATCACCTTGTTCCAACGACACGCAGATTCACTTCAATAGCAAACTGGAGTTGACCATGATCCTGACAGAAATCGACCACGTAGCTATTGCGGTTCACGATTTGGAAGCCGCTATCGCTTATTACCAAGAAGCCTTTGGCGCTGAAGTTCACCATCGCGAGATTGTTGATAGTGACGGTGTTGAAGAGGCTCTCGTGAAGGTCGCCGATAGCTATATCCAGCTAACTACAGCGACTCGCCCAGACTCGCCGATTGCCAAATATCTTGAGAAGAGAGGGGAAGGGCTTCACCATATTGGCTATCGCGTCGATGATTGCCAGGCGGCGCTTGACGCAATGGTAGCTGCGGGTGCAACTCCCATTGATCAGGCCCCTCGCCCGGGGTCCCGAGGCACAACAGTTGCGTTCATGCACCCCAAGGGGAGCTTCGGCACCCTGATTGAACTGGTCCAGGAATAGTTCTCAGACCGAGGTCGAACGGATGACTGGGTACTCCGACGACGAAGTTGGGGTTGGTCCTCACCCACGGCCGTGGCCCCTAGAAGCTCACTACGACCCAGAACTACTGCGCGATGGGGACCGCCGAAATGTTATAGACCAATACCGGTATTGGCGTCGCGAAGCTATTGTCGAAGACTTGGACAGGCGACGCCATCCTTTCCACGTCGCCATTGAAAACTGGCAGCATGATTTGAACATCGGCACAGTTGTCCGAAATGCCAACGCTTTCCTGGCAACAGCGGTGCACATTGTTGGTGATAGGAAATGGAACAGACGCGGTGCGATGGTCACCGACCGTTACCAACATTTGGAACACCACGCTACTGTCGAGCAATTCGTGACGTCGATGGTTGCTCGAGAACTGACGGTCGTTGGCATCGATAACCTTCCAGGGGCCCAGCCAATCGAGACCACCCGGTTGCCAAAGAACTGTGTTTTGGTTTTCGGACAAGAAGGCCCTGGTTTGTCGCCTCAGGTTCGAAATGTTGCTGAACTGGTGCTTTCCATAACTCAGTTTGGCTCTACCCGCTCAATCAATGCTGGAGTTGCATCCGGCATCGCTATGCACACATGGATTCGTCAACACGCCGACTTGTGACGAAACTTCAGAATCGTCCTCAGAGGGACCAAAAACAGAACTAGGGTCGAGAACGCTAAATGCCTCGGGAGGGGACAGTCCCTCAAGAACTAAGGATGTGAATATGGCTCCCAAGCGGCGACATCTCCTCGCCCTATTGATGGTCCTCGGACTCGTTACTGCGGCCGCGTGTGGCAGTGATGACGGAGGAGGAGTTTCTGGTGGTTACTCAATCGGTTTGGTTACCGACACCGGCAAGGTTGATGACAAGAGCTTCAACCAATCGGCATGGGAAGGCGCGCAACAAGGCGCTGCCGATATCCCCGCGTCTGCCACTGCCAGTTATATAGAAACCGAAGAATCCAAAGATTACGCAAACAACATTCAGCTGTTCCTAGATGACGGAGCGAAGGTCATCGTGACAGTCGGCTTCGGTTTGGGTGAAGCAACTATCGAAGCTGCGAAAGCGAACCCTGATGTGATGTTCATTGGCGTCGACCAATGGCAAGATGATGCTTTGCCGAACCTTGCTGGTTTGATGTTCCCTGAAGCCACGGCCGGCTTTATGGCGGGTGCGCTTGCCGGTATGTTGACTGAAACTGACATTGTTGGTGCAGTTCTGGGAACCGACCTAGTTCCCCCGGTTGTCTTCTTCAAGGAAGGCTGGGAAAACGGTGCTCGTTACACCAACCCAGATGTGCAAACCATCTCGACCTACCATCCTGGCGGTCTTGATGTTGCGTTCGGTGACCCCGAGTGGGGTGCCACCACAGCACGTCAAGCGTTGGACCAAGGTGCTGACATTATCTTCGGAGCCGGTGGAGCCACCGGTAACGGTGCTCTGATCGAAGTAGCAGGCGAAGCAGGTGCTCTCTGCGTTGGTGTTGACTCAGATCAATGGTTCACTGTGCCAGAAGCACACCCATGCCTTGTTACCAGCGCAATGAAGCTCATCGACGTGGGCGTAGCAGAACTGATTGGCCAGGCTTATGCGGGAACCATGCAAGGTGGAAACTTCTTCGGTGAGGTCGGACTTGCTCCATTCCATGACTTCGATGGCATTGTCACCGATGAAATGCGAGCCACTCTTGATGACGTGATGGCGGGATTGGCCGATGGGTCTATAAATCCCATGCCTGAATAGCGACTTCGACTTGAATGGGGGCACCACTCATAGAGAGTGGTGCCCCCAAGTCGCGTTATGAGCCGCTCACTACTTCGAACAGTCGCCACTCCGCTCGCTGCGGTGGTATTCGGTCTATTGATCGGTGCAGTACTTATCCTCTCCCAAAACGCATCACCCATAACTGCTTATTCGGCGCTAGTAGTTGGGGGATTGGGTGACGCAGATTCTTTACTGCGCACCTTGCAGAAAGCGACCCCACTGATCTTCGGAGGACTAGCAGTAGCTTTCGCATTTAAAGCTGGCATGTTCAACATTGGCGGTCAGGGTCAACTGCTCGTCGGAGCCGTTTTTGCCGCAGGTGTCGGCTTTGGTGTCGATGGGCTACCAATGGTTGTTCATTTACCTGCTGCTCTAGTTGCGGGAGCGCTCGCAGGAGCTGTATGGGGAGGTATAGCCGGAGCTCTCAAAGCCACCACTGGAGCCCACGAAGTAATAGTCACCATCATGTTGAACTTTGTTGCAGGCAATCTTACCGACTGGCTTTCTGCAAACCCTTGGAAAGATAACTCCGGCAATAACATCGTTGCGCGCACACCGCTCGTTGAAGATTCTGCGACCATCCCGACTTTGGGGGCAGTGCCTGTGGGGTTCGTACTGGCGCTTGTCGTAGCCGCGGCGTGCTGGTTCGTTCTGGAAAGAACCACATACGGTTTTGAAGTCCGCAGTGTCGGTCACAACAGGAACGCTGCACAGTACTCAGGAATCAAAGTCGGTTGGATTATGGCTTCAACAATGGCCGTAGCCGGAATGCTTGCTGGTTTGGGCGGTGCGGTTGAAAGCCTCGGCGTAGATGGCAGATTTGAAGCCGGTGTCAACGTGGGGTTGGGATTCGAAGGCATCACTATCGCGCTACTCGCTCGTGCGAACCCCCTTGGGGTTATTCCCGCAGCGTTGCTGGTTGGGCTGATGGAAGCAGGTGCCTCTCGTATGCAATTCAAGGCCGGAGTCGCACCCGAACTCATTGACGTTATCCAAGCACTCATCCTGTTCTTCGTCGCCGCGCCCATCATCATTCGGTGGGTGCTGCGAATGCGCGCAGATAACTCCGAACAGCTCCAACTCGGAGCAGGTTGGGGTAGGTCATGACAACACGACAAAAACAAATGCTCTATGTCGGAGCGACACTCATCGTTGTTATCGCGTGGACCTTCTACACGGCCGATGGCCCGCAGACGACAGCGGTACTCGCCGGAACGGTTAGAGCAGCAACTTTGTTGGTCTTGGGCGCTATGTGCGGAATGATTGGAGAACGTTCCGGTGTCGTAAATATTGGTATTGAAGGCCAGTTTCTGTTGTCTGCCTTTGCGGCGTTCACGATTGCGTCGATGACGGGTTCGTTGTTTCTTGGCACAGTCGCTGGTGTCGGCATGGGTTTGATTATGGGATGGATGCTTGCTGCTATGGCAGTTGGCCTCAAAGTTGATCAGATCATTGCTGGGACTGTTCTCAACATCGCGGCCTTGGGCCTAACGTCATTCTTTTACGATCGAAGCCGCTCGCTGGGGATGGGCAAATACACAAATATTGATCTGGGTCCCCTGGCAGATATCCCGCTTGTTGGCACTGTATTTTTCAGCAGACCTCCGTTGACCTACCTCACCATGGTTCTACTGGTGGTAGTTCATGTCGCTCTTTTCCGTTCGGTATGGGGAATGCGGACCAGAGCAATCGGGGAACACCCTGGAGCTGCTGACACTGTTGGCATCGACGTCTTAAAATTGAGATATTTCAACGTCACTATCGCCGGCGGACTAGCTGGGCTTGGAGGTTCATACCTAGCCTTGGAAGCCGTTGGAACCTTTAGCCGCGCAATGTCCGGTGGCCGCGGGTTCTTAGCACTCGCAGTAATGATTTTTGGGCGGCGCACTCCCTTTGGAGCTTATGCAGCAGCATTGTTTTTCGGTTTCACCACTGCGCTACAAAACCAATTTCAGTTGAACAGTACCTTCGACATTCCGCCGCAATTTGTAGGGATGCTGCCGTTTGTAGTGACAATCATCGTTGTAGCGCTCAGCGGGCTTATCGGGTCGATGCGGGATCCAGCCGCTCTGGGTCAAGTCTACGAGAAAGGATAGTTATGCCCGAAATCCTTCTTGCTGCGCGCAACGTCACCAAACAGTTTCCAGGCGTCTTGGCCAACGACAAGATCTCTGCCCAACTTCGGCCGGGCCGCATTCTTGCTCTTCTTGGCGAAAATGGAGCAGGGAAAAGCACCTTGGTGAACATTCTCTTTGGTATGTATCGACCCGACAGTGGCGAGGTCATCATTAAGGACGAAGTTGTAGATCTTCATGGGCCCGACGACGCCATATCTCGAGGGATCGGCATGGTGCATCAGCACTTCCAGCTCGTGCCCCCGATGCGAGTGGTGGAAAATATAGTTCTAGGAGCCGAACCTAGTAAGCGTGGCCTCGTCGACTTAGCTGAAGCTCGCAAACGAGTGGTCGAACTCTCTCAACGTTATGGATTAGAAATTGATCCGGATGCGCTAGTCGAAGACTTGCCGGTCGGTATGCAACAGCGTGTCGAAATTCTGAAGGCCTTGTACCGGGAAGCAGATGTCCTTATTTTGGACGAACCCACCGGTGTGCTGACGCCGCAAGAAGCTGATCATTTGTTGAGTGTCCTGCGAGATTTGACTGAGACTGGGCTTGGGATCGTTTTCATCACTCACAAACTTCGCGAAGTGTTAGCGATCGCGGATGACATCGTCGTTCTGCGCAATGGACGCGTCATAGGAGAAACAACTCCAGCAGACACAAACGAAAACGGACTTGCCGAAATGATGGTCGGTCGCAGCGTTGTTCTGCGGGTCGAAAAATCTGCTGCGGAACCGACTGATGTAGTGCTCGCAGTAGATGAACTAGAAGTCAACGATGATCGAGGCCAGCTCGCAGTTGACGGACTGAGTTTTGAGGTGCGAGCCGGTGAAATTCTCGGTATCGCCGGTGTGGAAGGTAACGGTCAGCGCGAACTAGTTGAAGCCGTCACTGGTTTACGTCAACCGTTATCTGGAACCATGCGAATTAATGGGGAAGAAGTTACCAATGGCTCGGCGCGCGATATTTCGAAAAGAGGTGTAGCCCACATCCCCGAAGATAGAGAAAAACACGGTGTTATCGCCGTTTACTCCCTTGCAGAGAATTCTGTGCTCAATCGCTATCATCGAAGCCCTTTTTCTTTCCGCGGAATTCTTCGTCGGGATGTGATTGATCGTCATGCAGAAGACGTTGTAGAAGAATTCGACGTTCGTACCCCCAGCATTGCTGTCACCGCTTCAAGCCTCAGTGGAGGAAATAAACAAAAGCTCATCGTCGGTCGTGAATTCAGCGATGACATCGAATTGCTAATTGCGGCCCAGCCCACTAGGGGTATTGACATTGGAGCAATCGAGTTCATTCACCGACGCATTTTGGAGCAACGGGACAAGGGTGCTGCCGTGTTACTTGTTTCTGCTGAATTGGATGAAATTCTAGGCTTGTCGGACCGGATAGCGGTCTTGTATGACGGCAAGCTGATGGACGTTTTAGACGCGCAAGACGCTGACCGTGAACGGGTAGGTCTGCTTATGGCGGGTATCACTCAGTAGCTAAGTGAGGTTTAAATCACTCGTTCACTTCCGCCATCAATAGGAATCTGAGCTCCTGTTATTTGCAGGAAGGCACCTGTGCAAACGGTAGTGACTAACTCTCCAATGTCGGCGCTCGTGATTTCTTGCCCGAGGAGATTCCTGCGCTTGTACTCGTCAACGTTTAGTCCGTAGCTTGCTGCCCGCTCTTCGATTAATTCTTTTGACCACAAACCAGTGTCGAAGACTCCATCAGGGTGAATCGTGTTGACGACGATCCCATCGTTGGCCCATTCAAGAGCAGCGACTCGGCCTAGTTGAGTGACCGCTGCTTTTGAGGCGCTATATGCTGCTGCGCCCTTGCCAGGCGCGGGAACATTCTTAGAACCGATTAACACAACTCGCCCTCCCTTTGGTGCTAGCGAGAGATAGGGGTGTGTTACGTGGAGTACATTGCTCACCCCGGTCAAGTTGACTGAGAGAGTTGCCTCCCATTCATCTATAGCTAAATCAGCTATTTGGCTCGTGGTTCCAAATATTCCAGCGGCAGCTACGACGATATCCACACCGCCGAATCGCCGAACTCCAGCGTCAATTGCGGTTGCAAGAGATTCTCGGTCTGTGACGTCAGCGGTTAATTCAAGAAATGCCGGATTGTCTGACGTTACAGAAGCATTTAGGTCAACGCCGATCACTGCTGCACCCTGACTTAGTAGAGCATTTACGCAGGCTTGCCCAATGCCCGACGCGGATCCGGTAACTACAGCCACTTCACCAGCCAATGGAGGTGAAGCTCCCGACTTTTTGAGTTTCGCTTGCTCAAGTTCCCAATACTCGACTTCAAACAGATCAGATTCAGGTAGGGCTACGAACCCGCCTAGTCCTTCGGAAGCTTCGATGACATCAATTGTGTGTAAATAGATATCGGAAGCGATTTCGCAGTCGACAATACGTGTGCCGGCAGTTAGCAAGCCTAGGTCCGGATCAAGAACCACTCGGGGAGCGGGGTCAAGTTCTTGAACATCAGGAAAACGAGACTGGTTTCGTTCGAAATACTGGTGATAGTTAGACACGAAGGTGTCGATATCGCGACCAATCATCGGAAACTGTTTTGTCCTGATGATGTGGTCAGGAGTAGCTGGGCCTCGTGAGGCGATGTCAGCCAAGTCGCTCCTCGACACAAACTGGTGTGCCCTTTCATTGGGACTATGAACTAGAAGCATCGACCGACTAGCCGCTTCGGATAGGTCTTTCCTTAATTTCGCTTGGCTCAATGTCGAACCGCTACCGGTGCGGCTGCCCGCATTCGAAGCTGATGAAGTGATATCTACACCTGCTGTTGTTTGGAGGTATTCCTCAGCTTGGCTGATCACCTCAATCATTTGGTCGTAGGCCTCTTTAGTGGTCTCTCCGAAAGTGAAAACGCCATGATTCATGAGGATCATCGCAACGGTGTCTGACGAAGCCTGCTTCTCGAACTCCTGCGCGCATGTCAAAGCCAGATCGAAACCTGGCATCACATATGGCACGACAACCACAGAGTTCCCCCATAATGCGCGAACACGTTGCTCACCGTCGACGGTATTCGTGAGGGCTAGAGCGGCATCAGCATGAGTGTGCTGCACCGCCGCGAAAGGAAGGCAAGCATGCAAAATAGCTTCGACTGATGGGTTGGGCGCGGAAGCATCTAGCAGGTTGAGCCGCAGTTGGTTCACCATCTCGATATCGGAAAGAGACGGCAATTCTGCTAACCGCTTGACGGCGTCAAGCCGCAGAGGAGCAAATCCTTGAGGCTCAATAGTTGCGAGATCCCAGCCGCTTCCCTTTACGTGGAGAACGTCCACCTCCTCACCATGAATGTCGTGTTCCCTAGTCTTCACTGACGTGTTTCCCCCGCCGTGTAGCACCAGTGCAGGGTCAGCTCCCAGGAGCCGTGAGCCGTACACGCATTCGCCTAAAGCACCCGCGAATTTCTCAGCGTCACTGGCCTTCCACAAATTTTTCATTAAGGTGCTCCGGTTCGTGTAAGTGCGTCAGCTATTGAACCTTCAAATGGTGCCCGGAGCACCCCTACCTCGGTGATAATCGCAGTAATGAGATGGTGTGGCGTTACGTCAAACGCAGGGTTGGCGGCGTTAACCCCTTGCGGAGTGATTCTTGTCCCGGTCATTTCGTGCACCTCTACTTCGTTTCGCTGCTCGATTTCTATGCGGTCTCCGCTCGGCAAATTGATATCAATGGTGGAGGTTGGCGCCGCTACGTAGAAAGGTATCCCTGCTTCTCGAGCAGCTAGAGCATGACTTACGGTTCCTATTTTGTTGGCGGTGTCACCGTTTGCTGCAATGCGATCAGCGCCGACGATGTAGGCGTCCACTTCACCAGACAAGACGGTCGAAGCCATAGCCCCATCAGGGACAACGGTCACATCTATACCCGCATCTTCTAGTTCCCAGGCTGTTAACCGCGCCCCTTGCAATAACGGACGTGTTTCTGAAGCAAAGACCCGCAACGGCTCACCGGCTTGAGCTTTTGCGTACATTGGCGCTAGGGCAGTTCCCGTTCCTGCTGTGGCAAGACGCCCTGCGTTGCAGTGAGTACCAATCGATGTTGCCTCTTGTAGTAGTTCGTGACCGAGTCGTCCGATTTCGCTACAGGCAGCTTCATCTTCCGCTGCCACCGCATGTGCTTCGGCGAGAAGCGCTGCTCTGAGGCTGCCTAGGTCGTCACTTGTTGCAATTGCCTTGTCGATAACTCTGTCGACTGCCCATCGAAGGTTCACTGCGGTAGGGCGCGCATTCCCTATCAGGGTCCGAGATTCTTCAAGGTGAGTTATCGCATCTGAGAGAGTTACTGGGGCAGTTTCATCCAGTGCTACGACCAGCGCTAATGACCCGAAAGCGCCCAATGCGGGTGCTCCGCGAATAGCAAGCCTTTGGATGGCGTCAACCGCCTGTGCGGCGGTCCTGATTTCTACGAATTGAACTTCAGTGGGTAAGAGGGTTTGATCAATGATCCGGATGTGATCCTGAACCCATTCGATGGGGGGCGTCGGACGTTTCATATCTAGGTCCCGTACAGGCGGTCGCCTGCATCGCCCAACCCCGGCAAAATATATCCGGAATCATTTAATTGTTCGTCTAGGGCGGCGGTCACAATTCGAACCTCAGGGTGATGAGAAGTCAGGTGTTGAACTCCCTCGGGTGCTGCGACTACACACATCAGAGTCACGCTTGCAGGATCTTGTTGGGCCACTCGATTTAGAGCGGCGACTGCACTATGACCTGTCGCGAGCATTGGGTCAACAACTATGACGTGGCGGTTGGCAAGGCGGGGAAGATTTACCAGGTATTCAACTGCTTCAAGGCTTTCGTGATCTCGCGCAAGGCCGATGAATCCAACGTCTGCGTCCGATAGAACCTGCAACGCTCCGTCGAGTAATCCATTGCCAGCTCGCAATATCGAAACCAGTACCGGAGTGTCGCCGTCAAGCTGACGGCCTGTGGTTTCCGCCAACGGCGTGTGGACCGTAATTTCTCTTGTCGGTAAATGTTCGGTCGCAGATGGAACCAACAACTGGCCAATTTGTCTTAAAAGGCGCCGAAACTCGTCTGTATCGGTATCTACAGAGCGCAGCCGATCAGTCCAAGATGCTATGACGGGATGTTCAATAACACGAAACACATCCCCACAGTAGAAGCAGGCGCGCTGAATTGTCATATGCCTGACATGATGTAGCCATTAGGGAGGACCAATTGATTGTTGTCGGAGATGAAGTTAAGGATGCGTTGTCTGCTGGTAACGCGGTGGTGGCGTTGGAGTCAACCATCTTTTCCACGTTGGGTTTGCCCTCGCCCGCCAATGAGGAAGCCCTTCAAAGATGTCTGACAGTTATTCGAAGCGCTGGGGCAGTGCCAGCGCTTACCGCAGTGCTTGATGGGGACATATGTGCGGGAGTTTCCGAAGAAGCACACGAACGAGTGCTCGCTAGTGCAGTCAAAGTGGCGGCAAGAGATCTTTCAACCGTGGGTTTCCGAAACTTGCCAGAAGGTGCGACGACGGTGTCTGCCAGCGTTGTTATCGCCGATGCTGTGGGGATCGAAGTATTTGCGACTGGAGGAATTGGCGGTGTTCATCGTGAAGTGGAAATTACCGGCGACGTTTCATCAGATCTAGACGCGATAGCTCGACATCAAGTCCTTGTAGTGAGTGCGGGTGCGAAAGCATTTTTGGACTTACCTCGAACACTCGAATATCTGGAAACACAGTCAGTTCCTGTTGTTGGCTGGCAAACCAATCACTTTCCGGCCTTTTACACTCGTGATTCCGGGCTTCCAGTGCCCCATCGTGTTGAGGACGCAGAATCAGCCGCTCAAATCCATCTCGCTCGTCGGGAACTGGGACAAGGTGGAACGCTGCTAGTGGCGCCCATTCCCGCCGCGGACGAGCTTGATCCCACTGAAATCAACCGGGTCATCGAAGAAAGTTTGAATGATCTTCGCGACAGAAAAATTTCAGGACCACAAGTCACACCGCATGTTCTTTCAGGTCTTGAAAAGGCAACGGCAGGCGAAAGTGTTTCAGCCAATCTTTCTTTGGCCGAACATAATGCTCGTATTGCGGCCGAAATAGCGGTCGAGATAAGCGCGAAGTGAATTTTCTGGAGCTCTTAATCGTTGCTTTAGCAGTGATTTTAGGATCGCTAATTAAGGGAACGACGGGGTTCGGCTTACCCCTTACCGCTGTGCCGGTCATTGCGTTTTTTGTAGGGGTTCAAGATGCAGTTGTGATCATGGCTGCGCCCACGGCGGTCAGCAACGCAATGCTGGTGCGAGAATACAGACGAGAATTGCGATTCGTTCAAGGCCTGCCTTCCTTCGTTGGACTAGGCGCAATCGGAGCAGTTGCTGGTGCCTGGCTCCTCCCTCGCATCAATGATCGCTTGCTGTTTCTGTTACTTGCTTTGCTGCTTTCCTCTTTTCTGGCATGGAGATTTTCATCTGCTAATCCCAGATGGTCGCCGCGAGTGCAAAAATTTGGTCGAATACCGGTAGCGCTTACGTGTGGGGTATCGCAGGGAGCGACTGGCATTTCAGGACCACTCGTTGCTGCATGGTTTCAGGGCTTAGGTGTTTCACGCGAGCGTTTCGTGGCTTCAAATACTGTCATTTTCTTATTTACTGGGAGTGTCCAGCTACTAACCCTGAGTGCGACAGGCCAGTGGTCTAACCAGCGATTTTACGGGGCTGCACTAGCCGCTGTACTTGTGGTCGTGGTTCTTCCATTTGGTATCAGAATTGGTCGCTCTTTGGATGCTGCTCGCTTCGACCTAGCGGTGAGTGCGGTTATCGTTGCGTGCACAGTCAGTCTCATGGTTCGAGCTTTCTAGAACGCCTGTAACGTCTCTGTGGTGAGTCGCCTCGTAGCTATATCTATGCCCGGTGGGCAACAGTATGTGGATGCCATTCAACGCGTTTGGGATGCGGGTGATGCTGTACTACCGGTAGATCAACGACTTCCAAAAGAAATGCAGAAGCAGTTGATCAAGGATATGGGCGCATCTGA
Source organism: Candidatus Neomicrothrix sp. UBA814 (assembly GCA_002296525.1). Lineage (GTDB taxonomy): Bacteria > Actinomycetota > Acidimicrobiia > Acidimicrobiales > Poriferisodalaceae > UBA6944. The sequence goes on from DBIA01000009.1 coordinate 49,075, forward strand.
AGTAGTTAATTCTTCAGGGTCATTCTCTCTTGAAGGGAAAGCTGTAGAGCCCGGTGACGCGTTAGTTGTGGCGACTAGTGGGAGCACCGGACAACCCAAAGGTGTCGTCTTGACTCACGAATCGTTGGCGGCGAATGCGGAAGCTACAAGCGATTTCCTCGAAGTTGACCCTGCTGTCGATAAGTGGCTGGCCTGCCTTCCTTTAAGCCATGTTGGCGGCTTTTCGGTTGTTGTTCGAGCTCTTCATTTAGGCGCGCCGTTAGAAGTTCACGATGGATTTAACGCTGACGCGGTAATGACTGCTGCTCAAGAAGGAACGACACTCGTTTCACTGGTTCCCACTGCTCTGCAACGAGTCGATAGTGCCTTGTTCCGTCGCGTATTGGTGGGTGGTTCATCTGTGCCGGAACAGCGACCGGAAAATGTCATCGCTACATACGGGATGACAGAAACCGGTAGCGGAATCGTTTACAACGGACACCCTCTCGAAGGTGTTGAGCTACGAATAGTCAACGGTGAAGTGCACATACGGTGTCCGATGTTGTTTCGGTGTTACCGCAACGGAGATGATCCCTTTACTGCAGATGGCTGGTACCCAACTGGCGATTCAGGGTCGCTTGATAGCTTCGGTGTGTTGACCGTGTTCGGGCGAATGGGTGAGATGATTATCACTGGTGGTGAAAATGTTTGGCCGGTCGCAGTTGAACGAATTTTAGAAAAAGTGACTTCTGTTGCGGAGTGTGCCGTTGTGGGACGTCCGGACCCAGAGTGGGGGGAAAGCGTTACCGCGATCGTGGTTCCGGGTGAAGAAGTGCCTTCTTTGGAGATGCTTCGTGAGGTGGTGAAGGAATCGTTGCCGGCGTTCTGTGCGCCACATTCTGTTGAATATGTTGATCAGCTTCCGCGGACAGCGCTTGGAAAAATTCAACGCCACCTGCTGTAGCCGAAACCGGCTGACTGGATTTCAAGGGCAGCGAAGAAACCCGTTGTTAGGTACGACATCGGCGGGGAACTTATCGATAAATAGGGATGCTGTTCCAAGGCCGTGAATCTCGTTCGGCGCTAACTCTATGGCTAGATCCCTCGCGGACCGGAGTGCTATGGGCCCGTCTAGAAATGATGAGATCAAGATGTCTATGTCGTTTGTTCTTGCCAGTTCGGCAACTTTTCGTGTGGCTGGCGGCCCTCCTATGACAGAAGGTTTGAGAACGAAGGTTTGTGCCGCGCCGTATTTAATTAGCTGATGCACTTGTGATTCATTTGTCAGTTGCTCGTCCGCTCCGATTTTGACGCCGGTCTCTTCGTTAACTTTTTTCCAATCAAGAGGGTTAGCGGTTGGTTCCTCGACCAAGTCCACGTCGTCCGAATCTACGGCGCTTAGAACATAGAGAGCGTCCTCCAACGACCATCCGCCGTTAGCGTCCAAACGAAGTGCTGCCTCTGACCCGACGAGCTTTATCGCACTTTGAATGCGGGCAATGTCAGTCTTTGTGTCGCTGGCCGCGACCTTCACTTTGATAGCTAAATGACCCTGGTTCAACGCATGAGAAACTTCGGATTCGATTGATGAACTTTCCGATGATCCCACGAGTGCTTGGACCGCGATCTTTCCGCTTGTGGGAGCAATGGACGATCTAGCTTTCTCCAAGTTCTCGATTGCTGTGGCCGCGGCGCTGCGAGCAGCCGGAGCGTCTGGTAAACGGTTGGGGTTCTTAACCCAATTTTGTAGCGCCGTTAGTGATTCGCTGAAGGTCTCCAAACCGAAGCCGGGAAGTGGAGCTGCTTCTCCATGACCTTGGAAGCCGTCCTCGGCAGCTGTGACTTCGATGATTTTTCGGTGTGTAGTGCTCCCGTGTGCGGTAACTAACGGATGCCGTAACCGCAACTTTCGGGTTTCGAGAGCTACTAACACGCGAAATGCTCGATGATTGCTTGGGCCGTCGCTGCGGGCTGTTCAAGGTGGGCAGCGTGTCCAGAATCGGCAACGATGTGAATTGACGCGTTGGGAAGTGCAGTCGACATGTCTTGGGCAATTTGCAAGAACTTGTGATCTTTGTTCCCGACCAATAAGAGGGTTGGGATCTTTAGATTACGAAGAGCTCCGTGAAGCGGATTCATGCTGCCGGTGCCGCCTGCTCTAAGGCTGTTTGCTAGCCCAAGCGGATGATTTGTTTTACGTTCCGAGATTGATTCCTGCCATTGAGTCGCTGTCAGTTTGTTTCGCAAACTTTCCCACATGGGCAAATCGACCCAAGACTCGATAAATGCTTTGACTCCAAGGTGAGAAATAGATGCGGCCAAGTCATTGTCGGCATTTTTCCGGGAAAGGCGGTCACTGTCATTCTCTATGCCAGGCGAAACTCCGATTAACGCCAAGGAGCGGACCTTCTCTGGGTGGTTTACTGCGAAGTTCAACGCGATACGACCGCCCATTGAGTATCCGACAATCGATGCTGGTGTCGCGTCGAGGTAGTCGAGTAGCGATGACAGTTGTTGAGAGACAGCATCGAGATGGTACGCGCTGCGAGAAGCAGGAGATTCGCTGCGACCATGACCAATAAGGTCGGGGATGATTTTTCTGCCCGGTAAACGATCGGAAAGCGGTTTCATGGCTAAGGCGGATCCTGTGAATCCGTGAATAATCAAGACCGGTTCGCCTGAGCCCGCTACGTCTACTTCTAGAGCGGTGCCGTTGCAGATTATGTTCATAACAACTCTATGGAGTCTGTGACTGCGCGAGCGATCCGTCGGTGTTGATCGACATCAAGAGCTGAGTCAATCGGGATCCTGAGCACTTGAATGCCTTGCGGTTCACCAATTAAGCCTGCGAATGTAGCGGCATCGGAGACTTCTTGATACCTGATGCCTAATGCGTCAACGATCTCAGCGATAGGTAAATGCTGAGGGGTTGTGAATAGTTGGTCGAATACTGCCTGCTCCGTTACCTGAGCTATGGGCAGGTGACTGAAGATTCCTCCACCTTGGTCGTCCAAGACCACTACGGTCAGGGTGATGTCGAGACTCCTGGCGGCGATTAGCCCGCCAATGTCGTGTTGAAAGGCCAGATCCCCAATTAAGAGGGTGGTTGGCTGACCGCTTGCTGCTGCACCTGCAGCGCTGGAGATCACTCCGTCGATACCGCTTGCTCCCCGATTTCCTATTACACGGAGGGAGCTGGAGTGGGGATTCATAAAACTGTCGATATCTCTTACAGGCATGGAGTTCGACACGTAAAGCAAATGGTCTGGGGGGAGATGACGGCCAAGGTCGCGAGCGACAGCGGCTTGCAAAAGCGGTTCAGTGTCAAGAATTTCGTTGATGGCCGCGGATGCTTGACTATTCGCAGAACGCCACGCCGTTTCCCACTGAGTATCACGCATGGCTGGGTTGATGATTTCTGCTATTGCGTTAAGTGCTTCATTACCAACGTTCAAGATCTCTGAAGTTGTGAAACTGGGATCTGCCCAACTGTTAGATGGGTCGAACATAATCATGGGGCAGCGATGGTGTTCCAACCATTTCTTCAAAGCTTTGCAAGTGGGTGGTCCGCCTAATCGGATCACAATTTCGGGAGCTACCCGCGTGGACCATGAACTGCGAAGTAAATGGTCGTGATGTTCTAGAACAGCGACGTCATTGAAATTGACACGCAGTTGTGACAGTGGCTCCGCCAAAAGCGGATATCCAGTTTTTGTGCAGAAATTCTCGACGGCCTGCCGCCATTGAGATCCTTGAACCATGGGGCCCGCAATGACTACTCCCCGAGGTGATTGTTCAAGGAGTTGTGCGAGATCTCGGATTTTGTTGGAGCTAAGCGTAGTCTCGGCCATCTCGAGCTGAATGGGGTCAGAAGGTTGGCCAAGATCGGCGTCTTCGATTGGTTCAAGTGGCTCGCGGAATGGCCAGTCGAGGTGAACAGGCCCCGGTCGTGGCCCCATAGAAGACTGGAAAGCGCGAGCGGCAGCAAATTGGAACCAATGTGTATCCAGTTCGTTGGCGATCGGAAGTTCAGCGAACCAGCGAACATTGCTGCCGTAGATGTTTGTTTGGTCAATCGTTTGACCGGCGCCCCAACCTCTTAATTCTGGTGGCCGGTTCGCTGTTAGAACAATGAGCGGAGTTTCAGACCAGTTTGCCTCAACTACCGCCGGAAGGTAGTTGGCGGCAGCAGTCCCCGACGTGCAAATCAAAGCGACTGGTTTTTGTGTCTGCTTTGCCAGACCTAACGCAAAAAACGCAGCCGAGCGTTCATCTAATTGAACCCAGGTGTTGATGTTTGCTGTCTGCGCGAATGTGAGTGTTAGAGGTGTCGATCTAGAACCAGGTGAGATAACAACGTGGTCGACGCCCTGGCCGGATAGTTCGTTCGCAAAGGTTGCGCATGCGCTGTATACGGGGTCTCTCGTCATGGTGGTTACGGCGTCAGATCGAGAGCCCCCAAAAGAGCTTCGAATTTGGTGGCCGTCTCGGCTAATTCGTGTTCTGGTTCTGCTCCGTCGACGATGCCTCCGCCGGCAAACAAAGTCAGAGCTTTGCTGGTCAGAAGTGCGGAACGTAGAGCGACTCTGAACTCGCCATCACCATTTGGGGTCATCCAACCCACAGGTGCTGCATACCAGCCCCTATCCATGGTTTCATTCTCATCAATCCAATCTTGAGCGGTTTGCCTTGGTAACCCGGCGACGGCGGGGGTTGGGTGCAGCGCTCTAACGAGATCCAGAATGTCTTTGTCGTCCGGCACCAGCCCCGAGATTGGGGTGTGGAGATGTTGAATGCGGCGAAGTTTCATAACTCCAGCCGGCGATAGTGAATCTAAGCGGACTCCCGCAGTAGTTAATGATTCTTTTATGTCTTTGACAACAATGTCATGTTCGTGGCGTTCTTTGGGGCTGGCGAGCAATTCGGCGCGTAGACGAGCGTCAGCTCCTGGATGTTCGTGGCGTGGTCGTGAACCCGCTAAAGCTGCGGTCTGGACTTGATTCCCGTTCATTTTGATCAGTGTCTCGGGGCTGCTTCCAAGAAACACTTGATCACCACGAGCTATGGCGAAAGTCGCGCAAGATGGGTGTCGAACTTTGAGTCTTTCGAGTAGCGCTGCGGAGTTCAGATTTGCGGGAAGTGACAGCGATCTTGCCGTGACCACTTTGTCCATATTGCCGTTATGAATCTCTTCCAAGGCACGAGCCACGAGCTTTAAATATGCCTTGTCGTTTCTGTGGTCGACGCTCGACACGTGACCTAGATGTTGTTCGAGTGAAGGACTCAAGTCGGGCAGTTCAGCGTTGTCGACGTGGGTAATCCATGTCGAACCGTGACATCGCACAACAAAAATTTCGGGTAGTACTAACTCGCCTCCACCAAAAACTTTCCAGTCGGGATGTCGTTCAATTTCTCGGTCGCTGAACGAAAATCCGCCGACAAGAATTCCCGCAGACAAGTCGGGACCGGGTTCACCCACTACGTCAAACTGAAGGTCTCTTAGTCCTTCGCGAACTGAATCGAATCGAGTTCGACGTTCTTGAGTTCCAAAATGTAGAGCACTACCCAGTGCGATGAATTCAATTCCTTCGTCAGGGATAGCCCAATACGACTTTTGGTAATGAGGTGATTGTTCCCATAGCGCTAAGAAGTCGACAGGTTGGTCGACTTGTTTTCTCACCAGCGTGAGATTGCGGGAATTAGTCAACGTCTTCATAGTGGTTTCGTTTCGTCAAGCAAATGACGGCTTACGTGTTCGATGAGCGTTTGACGAAAATGCTGGGCAACTAGTTCAGTTACGAGAGGCACGATGGTTTCGACGGTTTCGGTTTGCGAAGAGTCACTTTTCTCAGTTAGGTGTTGGGCAAACAGCGCAACTGCGTCTTCAGCGACGCTTTCTACATGTTGCGCATGTCGAACCGCTAGCTGTACTAATTCGTCGAAAGGCAAGCCTGAATTAAGTAGACCGACCCCCGCCTTTAGCATTGAAAGAGTGTCGAGGTCGAACCGGTCAGCGTCTGTGGTGAGAGGCCGAATGAGTCCTGCTTCGATTGCCATCTGAACGATTTCGTCACCGAGGCCAGACTGATTCACTAGTTCATCGAAAGACAGCGATTCAGAGACTTCGTTGAGCGAAGACAGAAGTGGATGAGGTGAGGCATCTGAGAGGCGTTGTATTTGCGCCAAACTGAATCCCTCGTCAGATAGTTGCCTGATCTCGATGAGCCTTGACGCGTGGGAGTCGTCGTATCGGGCTACTCTGCCTTCCCGCGTCGGGGGGTGAAGAATCCCAATTTTTTGATAGTAACGAATGGTGTCGACGCTGAGATGGGAGTCGCCGGCTAACTGTTCAACACGCACACTCTCAGTTTAAGAGTAAATACTCCAAGAGTCTCAACTCTTAGTGTTTATCGTTGCAGGTGCGTTAGTTGATTTGCTTCTCCATGTCTTCCCAATACGGAGCGCGAAGCTTGAACTTTTGGAGCTTGCCGGTCGCAGTGCGAGCGAGTTCGTCCCTGATCTCAACCGAAGTTGGGCATTTGTAGTGGGCCATCTTTTCGCGGCAATAGTCAATGAGATCCTGCTCTGATGCAGCTTCGCCCTCGGCCAAGACGACAAGAGCTTTCACGGTCTCGCCCCATTTCTCATGAGGCACTCCAATGACAGCTACCTCGGCTATTGCTGGGTGACTGAAGAGCACATCTTCGACTTCGATGGAAGACACATTCTCTCCGCCCGAAATGATCACGTCCTTCTTGCGATCAGAAATAGTTACGTGATGCTCTTCATCCATGGTGCCGCCGTCTCCGGTGTGGAACCAGCCATCGACGATTGCCTCGGATGTTGCTTCCGGCTGCTCCCAATAGCCCTCAAGCACAACGTTGGAGCGAGCCAAAATTTCGCCTTGGTTATCAACTTCGATCTTCACCCCGATAGCGGGGGCGCCGGCGCGACTCAGCTTGCGAGCCTTTTCTTCAGAGTCAAAATCATCCCATTCTGAGCGGCAGCGGTTCATGGTCAGCAGAGGAGAAGTTTCGGTTAGGCCGTAAATCTGAATGAATTCCCATCCCAACTCTTCTTCCATACGGGCGATTGTCCGGGTTGGAGGAGGAGCTCCTGCGACGACCATTCTGACTCGACCGCGGCCGGGAATTTCACCTTCCCAGTCTTGTGCAGCCTCCAAAACAGCTGCGACGACTGCTGGGGCTCCGCACATGTAGGTGATGTCATGTTCTTCGATGCGTTTCAGAATTTCGTCGCCGCGTACCTCGCGCAACACGACATGCTTTCCTCCCATACCTGTGACGGCGTACGGCATACCCCAACCGTTGCAGTGGAACATAGGCAAGGTGTGAAGATAATTGTCCCTGTCACTTACACCAGCGTGCCATCCGAAGGTCGTGGCGTTGACCCATAAGGCGCGGTGCGTCTGTTGCACTCCTTTTGGTCGGGCGGTGGTACCGGAGGTGTAGTTGATCGTCGCCGTCACGTCTTCGTCCGGTGTCCACAGCTGCGGATCGCCGCCTGGCAAATACATCTGGTCGTCGCTGTCGGTACCCATCACCACGAAGTGGTCCACGTCAATGTCCTTGCAGGTGTCCTCCATTGAAGGATCAACCAGCAGCATTGATGCTCCGCAGTGGTCGACTATGTAAGAAATCTCATCATGGCTTAACCGAAAGTTGATTGGAACAAAGATTCGGCCGTACCCGGAGACACCCCAAAACGACGTCATTAATCGCCCGGAGTTCTGTGAAACCATAGCGACGCGCTCGCCGGTGCCAATACCCAGCTCGTCTAGCTTTGCAGCCTGCTCGCGGACTTTGACCCCGAAATCCCGCCAAGTTAACTCTCCTAAGCCACCTCCGGGCATATCGGGCTCATCGACGAGCGCGATGCGATCTGCATAAACGTTCTCGGCTCGATACAAAAAATCGGAGATAGTGAGAGGAACCTTCATGATGTATTTCCTTGTTTAACTGATCGACGTTGGAGCTAACAGTAGACCGCTAAGGTCCATGGAAGTCCAATGAGATGACCCAAAATGTCTTTTGAAGTACACCTAATCGACGGAACTTATGAGCTTTTCCGACACTTCTTTGCCGTGCCTTCTCGCAAAACTCCCCACGGTTCAGAAATTGGTGCGGTGCGAGGCGTCCTTAACTCTGTTCTTAATCTCTTCGAGATGGGAGCAACACACATGGCGGTCGCCACTGATTCCACTATTACTTCCTTTAGAAACGAGCTTTGGCCGGGCTATAAAGACGGATCAGATATCGATCCCCTCATAGAGGAGCAGTTCGACCCTCTTGAAGAAGGTCTTCGAGCGCTAGGTATAGAGCTCTGGCCGATGTCTGAATTTGAGGCGGATGATGCGCTGGCTGCAGGTGCTGCGATGGCTAGTGATGACCCCAGGGTAAGCAAGGTATTGATTTGCACCCCAGATAAGGATCTCGCTCAGTGCGTAGGTGGAAAAATATTTCAGTGGGATCGGCGAAAAGATCTATTGCTAGGCAGTCAAGAGGTCGAAGAAAAGTACGGTGTGTCCCCGGCGTCTATTCCTGACTATCTTGCTCTTGTCGGCGACTCCGCTGATGGTTTTCCTGGTCTCAGTGGCTGGGGACAGAAATCCTCGTCCGTTGTTTTGAACCACTACGGCTCAATTGACTTGATTCCTGATCGATATGAGGAATGGGACATACAAGTGCGTTCAGGTGCCTCGTTGGCTTCGAGATTGGCGTCGGATCGCAACCTGGCGATGCTGTTTAAAGAAATTGCAACCGTATGTAACGACGCGCCAGTCTCGAACACAGTTGATGCACTGGAGTGGTCGGGCCCCACCGTGAACTTTGAAGGTTTCTGTGAAACCAACGGTCTTGAAGCTCTTTTCGCACGAACTGAAAAGGTCGTGGCTGATCGGACCTAGGATAAAGAAATGGAACTCGGACCGGTTCACCACGTATCCATCAACTGCGCTGATGTCGAAGCTACTGCGCCGTTCTACACCGACGTGCTTGGCATGAAGACGCTTGATCGCCCTGACTTCCCTTTTAATGGCCGGTGGTTGCAGACACCTGGAGGCGGCGAAGTTCATCTGATCGAGGTTGAAGGATGGCAACCGCCTAAAGGACAGCATTGGGCGTTTAAGGTCGAAGATATTGACGCCACGGTTGCCGAACTGCGTCAAAAGGGTGTTGAAATAAAAGATCCGAAAGCGCTGCCAGGAACAACGGCGCGCCAAACGTTTTTCTTCGACCCCTCAGGCAACATGATTGAACTTAATCAGCCTGTTTGATCTAGATACACCCACGAGAAGTCCAATAAATAGCGCACCGGGCGCACTGATGTTCTAGTGACATGGGTAGCGGACCCGTTGGACGCTACGCTCAGATGCTGTGGCAAACCCAAGCATGTCAGAACGATTAAATGATCTTGAAGAACGCCGACAGGCGGCTCTGAACGCCGGTACCGAACGTGCCGTTACGCGACAACATGAAAAAGGAAAAATGCTCGCCCGCGAGCGCATTGAGTACTTGCTCGATGATGGTTCATTCCACGAGCTAGATATGTTGGCGCGCCACAGAGCACACGATGTTGGATTGGACGAACGCCCCTACACAGACGGAATTATCACTGGCTGGGGGACAATCGACGGTCGCAAAGTTTTCGTAGCGAGTCAGGACTTCACCGTCTTTGGCGGAGCCTTGGGTGAGGTATTCGCTGAGAAAATGCACAAAATTATGGACTTGGCTGAGTCGGTTGGCGCGCCAATGATTGGCTTGAACGATGGGGCGGGAGCCCGCATCCAAGAAGGTGTTGTTTCGTTAGCTGGATACGGCGGAATTTTCAGACGTAATGTCCAAGCTTCAGGTGTTATCCCGCAGATCAGTGTGATTCTCGGTCCTTGTGCGGGGGGAGCCGTTTACTCGCCTGCAATGACTGATTTCATATTCATGGTCCGCGACAGCAGTCATATGTTCATTACCGGTCCCGACGTAGTAAAAACAGTTACGGGAGAAGAAGTAACCCTCGAAGAGCTCGGTGGAGCAGGATCACACAGCACTAAGTCGGGAGTTGCCTCATTTGTGGCGTCAGATGAACAGAGCGTCCTCGATGACGTTAAATATTTGCTCTCGTTCCTGCCCTCAAACAACTTAGATAACGCACCGGTTCTCTCCGAGGGAGACGACCCTGAACGTCTCTGCCCTCAACTACGAGAGATACTCCCTGACAGCGCGAACGTACCGTATGACATGAAGGCCGTCATAGCTGAAGTAGTCGACGATGGAGAGTTCCTCGAATACCACGCTGGATGGGCGGGTTCGATTGTGTGTGGCTTCGGTCGCGTCGATGGCCGATCCGTGGGCATAGTGGGTAACCAACCAATGGTTATGGCTGGGGTACTTGACATCGAGTCATCTGAGAAAGCCGCTCGGTTCGTCCGCTTTTGCGACGCATTTAATTTGCCACTACTCACCTTTGTTGATGTTCCGGGCTTCCTACCCGGCGTTGACCAAGAACATGGAGGCATTATCAGACATGGTGCGAAGCTCCTATACGCCTACTGCGAAGCCACGGTTCCTCGCGTCCAGGTCATAACGCGCAAAGCTTACGGCGGAGCGTATGTCGTAATGGATTCAAAGTCGGTGGGTTGCGATGTGTCGTTCGCATGGCCAACTGCGGAGCTAGCTGTCATGGGTCCTCAGGGGGCAGTCGAGATCTTGAACCGGCGAGAATTACAGCAGGCTGCAGATCCTGAAGCTCGCAAAGCTGAACTTGTCGACGATTACACCGAAAAGTACGCGAATCCCTACGTAGCGGCTGAACGTGGCATTGTCGATGCGGTGATCGATCCAGCCGAAACACGACAAAAAGTCGTTGCAGCTTTCAGAATGATCGAAAGTAAACGAGAGGAACTGCCCAAACGTAAACATGGGAATGTTCCGTTATGAGTTTCCCCATTGTTGGCGATGTGCGCCCGTCCCCTACTGATGAAGAAGCTGCGGCGCTTGCCGTGGCGCTCGAACTTCTGTGGCCGGCACCAGCATCCGTTGAAGAAGATGCTGTCCCCTCTAAATGGAGATTTAGTGGCCGTTGGTGGAATGAGGCCACTAACTGGCCTCGCCGAACCTATTAACGGTCCTCGATATATCAAAAGCAGCGTGCGCTAGTTTTTCAATCATCCCAGAACCATGACCCGTGAAAACCGAAAGGTACGCGCCTGGGAAGAATTACCTCTGCCAACGGGGCCTCACCTGGCGCAGAAGCATCCAAGACCGCCAAAATGCTTCTGTCCTCAGTCTTGTCATACACGTAGCCGATAAGCCATCCGTCGTCTTCTGATTTGGCGCTATCTCGCTCAACGAAAACGAATTCTCCGGGTTCTTTGTCTTTGCCAAAGTCCCAGACCTGAGACTGATCATTTTCCAAATCGTATTTGACGAGCGTTCCACCACCAGAGGCTTCACTTCCACCGGAGAGATCGAGACTTACCGCGTAACCGAACTTGTACTCGAGTCCCACCCGGCTATCGGCAACGCGCGCAAATTCGATTGGGCGATCGTCTAGTTGAGTTTCGCTGACCTGACCGAGGGCTGTGTCGATCTCCCACCGCCATAACTGAGCTGTAGTAGTAAATTGCCCGCTCCCCGCTTCCCACATACTCGGGTATCTAGCTACATCTATGATCACGGAGCCCCCATTGTCGTAGCTGTTTACGGGATGAAATACGTAACAAGGATCAATGTCGAGCCATTGAAGGTCGCGAGCTGTATCACTGCGGTTCATCACACCCAGTCGAGCGCCGTTGTCTCGTCGGAACGAAAAAGGCATCCCTCCGGCCAGAGCTACATCGAGATCAAATACAACAGGTAAGTCCATAAAGACGACCCGTTGAGCAGTGACATTGAAATCATGCATCATTACCGGAGCCGGTATTTCTATGTCCTGCTGCTGAACCAACTTTCCTTCGGGTGAGACGCAATAGAAGGTGAGATAAGGCGGTCGTAGTCCGTAACCGAACGCCAACATTTCTCCAGTCAGCGGACAGATCTTGGGGTGAGCCGTAAATGAGCCATCAAGCCGGCCATCGAATGAACATGGGCCCAGTGTCTCCATCTCCTTGGAAATTTCCCATGGAACATGACCCTCTTCAAGACACAGAATGCGGCCCGCGTGTTGCACAACATGAGTGTTTGCTTTGGAGTTCTTGCTACTGAAATCAAGGTTTTCTAGATCAATAACTGGTTTAGCTGGATCCTCATAGAAAGGAGTTTGTACCCATCGATTCCGATACCACTCGGCTTTACCGTCTCGCAGTCGGACACCGTGAATCATTCCGTCGCCAAGAAACCAATGGGCTGACTCACCAGTAATCGGGTTCGCTCCGTTACGAAAGTAGCGACCGTTCAACTCACTGGGTAACGACCCACGAACCTCAAGATTTTCGGCGCTAATTTCATCCGTAACCGGAGCGTAGTTACCTCGAAGATGAAAGGGAATTGTGCTTGAAACAGTCATGAGCTTGTCTCCATGCGTACTGGCAGGATCTATTCATAGTTGCACACTGAGTGAATCGTTCCGGTTCGTGGCAGGATCATGATGTGACCGATAATGATCTTCCGCTTGCGGATTTAAAAGTCGTTGATTTATCGACCGTATTCGCAGGCCCACACTGCGCACGTTATCTCGCCGACTTCGGGGCAGATGTCGTGAAGGTCGAACGCCCCTCAGGAGACACTGCTCGCAATATTGGCTGGCGTGATACTGACGGCACCACCTTGTGGTGGAAGTTGGCAAACAGGGGTAAACGCGCAATTACCTTGGATCTGCGAGATATTGACGACTTAGCGACAATGAAACGGATGCTAAGTGTCGCCGATGTTCTGGTTGAAAACCTAAGGCCCGGCAAACTGGAAGCCCTTGGATTAATCCCAGATGAACTCATCAACGTAAACCCCAAATTGACCATCACGCGGGTGACTGGCTTTGGTCAAAGCGGGCCGTATCGAGATCGAGCGGGGTTCGCGACTTTGGCGGAGGCTATGAGTGGGTTCGCCGCAATGAACGGTGAGGCTGACAGTGCTCCTCTGCTGCCACCGATCGCATTAACCGACGAACTCACAGGTTTGGCAGCAGCTTTTGCGACGATGGTTGCGGTGCATGCCGGCGGTGGCCAAACCGTTGACGTGAACCTGCTCGAGACAATGCTGCAGGTAATGGGACCCCTAGTTTCGGCTTGGCACACTGAAGGCTATTTACAGCCTCGACTGGGGTCGGGCATTGCTTACAGCGTGCCTCGGGGCACATACCAAACTTCTGATGGCGGTTGGATAGCAGTAAGCACTTCAAGTGACTCTGTAGCCCAACGAGTCATGGAACTCATTGGGGTAGCCGACGACGAGAGATTCCAAACCTTTGACGGGCGAATCGCCAATCGGGACGAAGTCGATGCCCTGATGGCGGAATGGGTCAAGCAGCGCACAACAGCTGAAGCTTTAGAGAGCTTCGAAGCAGCCCAAGCGGCCGCTGCACCGGTCATGAACGTCGGCGAAATCTGCAGTGACCCCCACATAGCCGAACGAGGTGCATTGACGGAAGTCGATGGACTAACAATGCAAGCCCTAATCGCTCAACTCTCTAGAACCCCAGGAGCGGTCCGCTGGACCGGTCGGGATTTAGGTGCTGATAACCCCAAAACTCCTGACACTGCCTCTCGTTGGTTCAGCGACAGCTGAGGCGAATCATCCGCGTTGGTTCTCACGTTCTGACTCCACCAAGTCAACAACATCGTGCATAATGCGAGTCAGCTCGTAATCCTTTGGTGTGTAGACCTGAGATACACCCGCCTCGATAAGTCCGCCCCGGTCGTCCTCGGGAATAATTCCCCCAACTACCACAGGAGCTGTAACCCCCTCGGCTTTCAATGCGCTCAATACAGACGGAACTAGCTGAAGGTGACTGCCAGACAAAATTGATAAGCCAATGACATCTACATCTTCGTCTCGGGCGGTCGCAGCCACATGATCGGGTGTCACTCGAATGCCCTCGTAGACCACTTCCATGCCCGCGTTTCTGGCTGCGACAGCGATTTGCTCAGCACCATTCGAGTGTCCATCTAGGCCCGGCTTGGCTACCAACAAACGAGGAGGGCCCCCGGCGAGAGAACTTGAACGTTCTGCCACTTCCTTCAAGCCGGAAGAATTTACTGACACATTCTGAACACCAGTGGGCCCGCGATATTCACCAAATACCTCGCGAAGAACCTGAGTCCACTCACCCGTAGTGACCCCCGCCCGAGCGGCCGCAATAGTCGAGTGCATTATGTTCTCATCACTCTCAGCGGCTACCCGCAGTTCTTGGAGTGCTAGATCCACGGATTCTTGAGAACGAGATGACCGCCAGGTCGTAACGTCTGCCACCATTTCAGATTCGACCAAGGGGTCGACCTTGAGGAAGCTGCCGTCACCTCCCAGAGGGGAGTCGGTGGTCTCTTCGAAGGCATTGACCCCGATAACGGTTAATTCAGCGGATTCGATTTTCCGGACCCGCTCGGTGTGACTAGCAACTAAACGTTGTTTGAGTTCATTGATGGCAACGAAAGCGCCACCCAAATCCAACACATCGTTTAGTTCAGCTTTTGCTGCATCCACGAGTTCGGCTGTACGGGCTTCAATGACGTGTGAACCATCAAAGATGTCGTCGTATTCCAATAAGTCAGTTTCCAGGGCTAGTACTTGCTGCATCCGCAATGACCACTGTTGGTCCCACGGCCGCGGTAACCCCAGCGCTTCGTTCCATGCTGGCAATTGAATTGATCGCGCTCGAGCCCGTTTAGACAACGTGACTCCTAGCGATTCGAGGATGATGCGTTGCACGTTGTTTTCGGGTTGAGCTTCAGTAAGGCCCAGAGAGTTCACCTGCACTCCGTACCGGAAGCGTCGAAGCTTGGGGTCAGCTACGCCGTAACGACTCTCGCAGATTTCGTCCCACATCTGAGTGAAGGCCCTCATCTTGCAGACCTCTTCAACGAATCTGATTCCGGAGTTCACAAAAAAAGAGATGCTCCCCACCACCCGAGGAAAATCTTCGCTGGACACTTGACCCGAATCGCGCACAGCATCAAGAACATCGATCGCGTTCGCAAAAGAGTATGCGATTTCTTGAACAGGAGTCGCTCCGGCCTCCTGGAGGTGGTAGCTACAGATGTTGATCGGGTTCCACAACGGGACGTGCTGTGAGCAGTAAGCGATCATGTCAACGATCAGACGCTTACTAGCTTCCGGTGGAAAAATGTAAGTGCCGCGACTCAGGTACTCCTTGACGATGTCATTTTGGGTTGTTCCTCTCAACGTGTCTGAAGCGATTCCCTGCTCCTCGGCATTTGCTATATACAACCCCAACAACCAAGCGGCAGTCGCGTTGATTGTCATTGACGTGTTCATTTGCTCAAGAGGAATCTGGTCAAGCAACGTGTTCATCTGGCCCAAGTGGAAAATAGGAACGCCGACTTTGCCAACCTCGCCAGTAGCGAGTGGGTGATCCGGGTCGTATCCAGTTTGGGTTGGAAGGTCAAACGCTACAGAAAGACCGGTTTGACCCTTTTCGAGGTTGCTGCGATAGAGGTCGTTAGAAGCTTGAGCCGTGCTGTGACCCGAATAGGTGCGCATCACCCACGGACGATCCCTCTGAGATTTAGGTGCGTCAGTCACACGGGCTCCTCGCTTCAAGAATGAGCCTAGGGTTTAATGCAAGCTCTTAATTGTCAAGCAAAGTGAAATTCATCGGCCGAGCCCATACCTCGGCGAGCGGTCGATCTACAGCTTGACCCAACAGTTCCAAATAGTCGCCGCGACTGATTTCAACAGCACCAAGACTTTCAAGGTGTGGCGTGTTCCATTGGACGTCGATTAATGCGCCGCCAGTTACCTTCATCGCGTCCACCAACGCCACCAGCGCCACCTTGGATGCATTGGGAACTGAATGGAACATTGACTCACCAGCGAAGAACGCGCCAATCGACACTCCGTAAAGGCCGCCCACCAACTGGTCGTCTTGCCAAGCTTCAACGCTGTGTGCCCAACCAAGGCGATGCAGTTCGAGATAAGCATCTCGAATGTTGGCGTCGATCCAACCGTGTGGACGTACGGGGCTAGCGCACGCATCAATGACTTGATCGAAGGCATGATCAACCCGAATGTCGAAATCTCGGCATGCCCGACGAAGCGATCTTCCTACCCGAAGATAGGAAAGGGGCAACACCCCTCTTGGGTCAGGAGACCACCAACCCAAAGTATCCCCCAGGGGCATTGGGAAGAGCCCCGAGCTATATGCAGAGAGCAGCGTGCCCGGCTTTAGGTCCGCGCCAGCTCCAACTAATCCGTTTTCGTCAGCTGTGTGAGCAGGTGGAAATGTCCAAATGCTGGCTTCCGGCTCGACTGGTCCGGTAAGAGTGTCCCCGCGCATACTCGTGAGCATACGCATTAGTGACGCTCAGACTCAAAGCGGAATGCTTATTCAGTCAAATCCTTATACGTGTCTATCTGCTCTGACGTGGCGTCGCTGACAGCAATTGACGCTATTGAAATCGCTTCTAAGGGCAAATCCAGATCGTCGGTTTCTACGGTTTGGATTTCCAAAGCGACTTCAAGACCGGCTACAACGTGACCCATTAGCGAATAGTTAGGATCTAAAGCTGCGCCGAATTGACCAGTCACAACAAAGAATTGAGACCCGTTGGTGTTTGGTGTTCCCTGATTGGCCATGGCAAAAGAGCCCACCAGATATCCCTTCTCGGGTCCGTAAGCACCTGTGAACTTGTAGCCAGGGCCGCCTCTGCCATTCAAACCCTCGACGTCTCCGCCCTGAATTACGAACTGATCGATTACACGATGGAAGATCGTTCCGTTGTAAGCGCCATGACGGGCAAGGAAAATAAAGTTATTTACGCTTCGAGAGTCCTTTGTCGGATCGAGCACAACGGTGAAATCTCCAACGTTTGTGACGAATTCTGCTGCGTACAGCTGTCCGGTATCAATACACAGCTTGGGTGGGGTATCAAACTGAAAGCGGCGTTCTGCGGAGCCTTCAACTGGAGGGCAACCATCTAGCCCAAGGGTTTGAGCTCCAATTGAATCAACCTCTTCTACATTCGCTATTGAGTCTTTGTCGTCACCACCGGTCAAGCTCCACAAAAATGCGACCACAACCACCGCCACCGCGATTGCTACCCACCGAAATATAAGTTTGGTTCGTTTAGAACTCTTTTTGGCACGTTCCTCAGCTGCTATCTGGGCCTCACGGTGGGCTCGTTGCCGTTCACGCTTGCTGTTGCTCATAACTGTGTCGATATTCCCTTACCTGACGGTCTTCGCCAATGACGGTAGCAACGTAAAGACCCTAAGCCAGGTCCACAACACCGAAAATCACCCACGGCATAAGAGTTCTCGGAAGGTACCCTCAGAGCTTGTGGCATTAGTCGTTCAAAAATTCGGAGGCACCTCTGTTGCCGACGCCGATCGCATGCGAGAAGTAGCCGATCACGTCAAACGAACGCGCAGCCGCGGTGATGATGTTGTTTTGGTCGTCAGTGCCATGGGTAAAGAAACCGATGTGTTGCTCCGACTTGCAGACGAAGTGAATGAACACCCCCCAGGGCGGGAAATGGACATGCTCATCACCGCAGGAGAACGAAAGTCAATTGCGCTTATGTGTATGGCCCTGGAGGCAGCGGGAGTACCAGCAGATTCGTTTACGGGAAGTCAGGCTGGTTTTCAAACTGATGGCAACCATGGGAACGCGAAAATCTTGTCGGTCGACCCTTACCGGGTGCGTGACTCAGTGGACAAGGGGCGAGTAGCGGTGGTGGCTGGGGCCCAAGGTATGTCTACCGACAACAACGTCACTTTTTTAGGTCGCGGTGGATCCGATACCACTGCGGTGGCGCTAGCTCATGGTTTAGGAGCTGACGCGTGTGAGTTGTATACCGATGTTTCGGGAGTATTCACGACCGATCCGAGGGTCTGTCCGACTGCTAAACGAATGGAATCAATTTCGTTCGATGAATTACTAGAGATGACAGCGGTGGGATGCCCTAAACCCGTAATGCGTTCGGTGGAAGTAGCTCGAGCCTTCGGCGTTCCGCTGCACGTTCGGTCAGCATTCACCTGGGAACCAGGTACATGGGTGCTTGAGGAGGCCCCTGATATGGAAAGAGCAATAATCAAAGGGATAGTGCCCGACACCAGTCAGGCGAAAGTGACTCTCAGTGGAGTCCGAGACGAGCCCGGACTAGCC
This sequence comes from Candidatus Neomicrothrix sp. UBA814, assembly GCA_002296525.1. GTDB lineage: Bacteria > Actinomycetota > Acidimicrobiia > Acidimicrobiales > Poriferisodalaceae > UBA6944. The sequence continues at coordinate 67,348 of DBIA01000009.1, forward strand.
GCCAAAGTTTTCCGTACCCTCGCCGACGCGTCAGTCAATGTCGACATGATTGTTCAAAACGTCAGTGAGCGCGACCGTACCGATATCTCCTTCACCGTGCCCTTGGAAGACTTAGAAGTTGCAACGGCCACCTGTGAAGGACTAGCAGACGATCTAGCTTTCTCCGGTGTCATGGCAGATCCAGACTTAGGTCGCGTTTCAGTGGTTGGCGCGGGGATGGCATCGAATCCGGGGGTTGCCGCAACAATGTTTGAAACGCTTGCTGAAAATGACGTCAATATTGAGATGATTGCCACGTCTCCGATCCGCATTAGCTGTGTTATCGCTGAAGAAGATGTAGATCGAGCCACAGTCGCATTACACACTGCGTACGGCTTGGACTGATAACGCTCCAATAATCGCGCTGGAGTAACGCACGACCCTCGGTAACCTCAAAACCTATGCGAGTAGGAATCGTCGGAGCCACAGGTCAAGTTGGGGGAGTGATGCGAAGCATCCTCCAAGAACGCTCATTTCCAGTAGACGAAATGCGGTTATTTGCCTCTGCGCGTTCGGCAGGAACCAGCATTCAATGGAATGGTCAAGAAATTGTCGTGGAAGATGCCAGCACGGCTGATTTCAGCGGGGTCGACATAGCGTTATTTTCGGCCGGAAAAACGACTTCCCTTGAACTGGCTGAAAAAGTCGCTTCCCAAGGTGCTTTAGTCATCGACAACTCCTCTGCCTGGCGTATGGATCCCGAAGTGCCTCTTGTTGTGCCTGAAGTTAATGCTGATCAAGTGTTGAATACTCCTAAGGGCATTATCGCCAACCCCAATTGCACCACTATGGCAGCGATGCCCGTACTCGCTCCTTTGCATAATGAAGCTCAACTAGTTGGCATGGTGGCCTCCACATACCAAGCTGTGTCAGGCGCAGGTCTCGCGGGCGTAGCGGAACTGGGAGAACAGATTCGAGCGACCGTAGACAATGCAGAAGGATTGACCTACAGCGGTTCCGCTGTTGAGCACACCCCACCCTCATCGTTCGCTCAACCTATTGCCCATAATGTTCTCGCTCACGCAGGTTCTTTCGTCCCTGACGGAAGCGGCGAAACTGACGAGGAGCAAAAGCTTCGTAACGAAAGCAGAAAAATTCTTGACATACCGGATCTTCACGTCTCGGGCACCTGCGTAAGAGTTCCAGTGTTCACGGGACACTCACTTGCTTTGAATTTGCGCTTCAGCTCAGAAATCACCCCGGAGCGAGCTACAGAACTCCTAGAGAAGGCGGAAGGTGTCGTCCTGGCTGATGTCCCCACCCCACTTGTGGCGGCTGGACAGGACCCCTCGTTCGTTGGTCGAATACGACGCGACCCCACAGTCGAACATGGATTAGCAATGTTTATCGTCGGGGACAACTTGCGAAAAGGCGCTGCATTGAATGCAGTGCAGATAGCTGAAACAGCTTGCGAGACCAGATTTTCTTAACCCTGGATAGACAAGTTCGGACAATTACACGGTTTGAGACCGCATCGCGGGCAGCCTTGCGCATAACGATCGGCCGCTTCCTCAAGAGATAGGTCTAGTTGCGCCGCCAGTGAAGCTAACCAAGCAAGAACGTCGCCGAGCTCGTGAAGTTGTTCATCACGGCTACCCTTTCGCACTGCTTGAGCTAGCTCACCTAGTTCTTCGGTGAGCCAAGCAATGGTAGCTGCAACCCCCCTTTCGCTATCTCTTAGACCATAGGTCTCTTCCATCAAATGTTGCAGTTCACTTAAGTGCACGACCTGACGTTAGATCCCCCCCAGGCCGATCTCAGCCATGTCCGCTGCTAGCTCCAAGCATTGAAACTGTGGCACCCTCGATTTACCCCTAGTCTTGTAAACCTTGAACCCCATCACCGAACGCGACTGAAGATGAGAAAAACGCTGACCACGATTGTCGTATTGCTTCTGAGTATCGCCTGCGCAGTCGTCATCGTTATAGGCATCTCTGGTACGTCCAAGAAGTCCAAATCATTAGAGATAGCGGCACCTATTTCCAGCAGAATTATCAACCCCAGTGCAAGCTCAAGTCAGGTATCGCAATCTGCCGAACACGCCGCTATCGAAGGCCCCTCGCAACGACTTGCTAACGCCGCAGCTGGAACGATCACTTGGCTCCCCAAACCTGGCGATCTCATTGAGTTCGGAACAGCCTTGTACGCCGTAGACCACAAACCCATCATTTTGATGGAGGGTTCATTACCCATGTACCGCGATATTGCTTACAAGGTCAGCGACGGACCGGATGTGGCCCAGTTAGAACGGAATTTGGTGAATTTGGGCTATGTGGCCGACGAAGCCACAACGGGTAATTCCAGTGACCTAACTGTTGATCACCACGTCACACCACTTACGGAGTCTTCAATCAGATCGTGGCAGCTTTCCCTCGGTCTTACTTCTACCGGTGTTGTGAAACAAGGCGATGTGGTGTTTCGCCCTGAGGCGGTTCAGATTTCAGAGCTGCATGTCGCACTCGGTGAAGTTATCGAAGCTGGAAGCGTTCTGTCGGTCCTGCTCAATCCTGAAGAGTAGAGAACAAGCACTCATTAGAAAACGCTAGTTTCGTGCCATGAGTACGACGGCGATACAGACTCGATTAAGTCCACAAATTCAAGAACTGGAACTTGAGCAATTTGTGCTGCAACTTGAGGTCGACGGTCTATGCGTAGTTCCACCTGAAAGAACAGGAGTTGCACCGGAGACCATCAACGCAATAGCGGAACAATTGCTGTCGGAGGCTCAAGAAGTAGTGGGTTGCGAGTTTGACCTAAATGAAGGCCCCAAGGCTGAGCTAACTATGAGCGCTGACGAAAACGTCATCGCGCAATTCAGCGGAGATCGAGGTGAACCGACCCAGTTTCTGGTTCAGCAGCTATGTGCTCGAGATCGTCTTTTCCGAGATCTAGCTATTAACCCAGTAGGGGTGGCGTTGATTCGTCATCTCATAGGACAGAATGCCACTCGATTTAGTAGTCACAACGCGTTCATTAAATGGCAGGGTGAGTTTGGTTACGGACAAAACCTGGGTTTGCATTGCGACCAAATGGCTGTACCTCGTCCATGGGGGCGCAACGCGTTGACAGCTAACACCAACTGGTGCATTACCGATTACTCACTTGATGGGGGAGCGTTGGCGTATGTCCCAGGGTCTCATCGCCGGATGGAACCCCCACGTTTCCCTGAGGCGGTCGAACTAGCTGTGCCTGTTGAGGCACCAGCGGGATCGCTTATTGTTTTTCATGGCGCAACCTGGCACGGAGCTTTCCCTCGGTTGACAGAGGGCATGAGGCTGTCGATAGCGAACTATTTCCGGCATTACATGGTCTTACCCCAAGACGACATCAAGAACCTTTTTCCGCAAGAACTCGCAGAAGATTGCGACGACCCAGACATGTTTAAATTTTTGGCTGGATTCGCCGATGAATTTCCTTACTCACAGCAAACTGAGAGAGTTCCGCGGTTAGTTCTTTGATTTAGATGGACGCGTCGGCGTTGATGACGATCTTCCCAAAAAATTTCCGTTCTTCGAGAGCTCGATGAGCAGAGATCCCTTCTTCCAGGGGGACACGAGAATCAATCACTGGAGAGAACTCTCCCGTTTTGGTTAAGCGAAGTAATTCATCGAGATCGCTGCGTTGCCAACCATTGGATCCGCGAATGTCCATTTCTGCGGTCCAGATGAATCGCAAGTCAGTTGGGGGATCGAAACCTGCAGTTGCGCCGCACGTCAGGACTCGCCCGCCGAGTTTTACGCATTTAAGTGACTTTGCCCACGTGTCACCGCCGGTGAAGTTCACTACAACGTCGTATCCACCCCCACTGAAAAGGCTTCCTGTGTTTTCACGGCAGTACTTCACAAAATCAGTAGTGGAGTAGTTGATAGTTTCATCAGCCCCTAAAGCTCGTAACTGCTCACACTTTTCATCGGTTCCAGCAGCAGCGATGACTGACGCACCGCACATTTTTGCTAGGAGTAAAGCGCTGGTTCCGACTCCGCCGCTTGCCCCCAAAATCAAAACGGAGTCACCGGCAGTGACACCACCGCGTGTCAACATCATTCGATGCGCAGTTCCATACGCGACCGGGAGACAGGCAGCGTCATCAAATGAAACGTCGTCGGGAAGCGAAATCAATTGCTCGGCAGTCACAACCACGTACTCCGCGTATGCGCCCCACAGAGTGTCACCGATCATCCACAGCTTGCCATCTTCGTATCTCACGGGGTCAACGAGAACTCGGTCCCCTATTTGCCAGCCCGTCACATCGTCTGCGACCTCAGCTAGGACGCCTGCGCAGTCACAGCCTGGGATACCCGGGAGCGGAACTTTGATTCCGGGCATGCCCTGGCGGGTAAAGACATCGTGATAATTCAGTGAACATGCCCGGACCGCAACACGAACTTCACCTGGTTGCAGCGCCGGCTCCTCAATCTCTCGGTAATCGAGAACATCGATTGGTCCATGTTCGTCAAAGACAATGGCTTTCATTGAACCTCCGTATCCAAGTTCAGTAGTTTCTCAGCATTTTTGATGAGCTGGGTTCTATCGATTTTTGCGGTAGAAGCAAGTGGGATTTCATCAACGAACCAGACATGTCGAGGGTGCGCGTACGCAGGACCATTTTTGAGCGCGTACTCCTTGATGTCATCCGCGTTTATCTGAACGCCTGCTTCACTGCGAATGAACACCGCAGGTAGCTGACCCTTCAATTCATCCCTAACAGGGACCACGACTGCCTGATGTACTGACGGGTGGTGCTCAAGCATTTGTTCGACAGCGTCCGGGTAGATGTTCTCACCTGCGCAAACAAACATGTCGTCCACTCGGCCGACGAAGAAGTACCAGCCATCCTCGTCTCGGTGCATTAAATCGCCAGTGTGGTACCAACCGTCGGTCAATCGCTCAGCGTTTGCTTCCGGTAAACCGTGATAGCCGAGCATCACCCCTTTAGATTTCACCCACAACTCGCCGCGATTTGATTCTGCTCCGGTATCTGGATCTACCAATTTCAGTTGCACACTGGAATGCTCATACCCCAAAGAAATCTTTGGTCTTGGGAGATCTTCAGGATGAGGGCCAAATTCCAAAACAGCTTCTGTAGTTCCGTAGCCGTTGGTCACCAGAGCCTCAGGAAAGAGTGCTTGCACGTCATCAAATAGGGCTTCAGTCAGGGGTGCGGAACCAATCAAAACTCGCTGTACCGAAGAAAGATCATGCTGATTAGGTGTCTTCTGTAACTCAGCAGTCACCAAGGCGTACATCGTGGGCACACCAGAACACATCGTGACTCGATGCTTGGTTATGGCGTCAAGGTATTCACCTGCTGAGAACTGAGGAAGAAGAACGACTTTTCCGCCGCTGGCGAATGCAAGCTTCGACGCCATCGACGCGTTCTTGTGATACAGAGGCGCCGAAACCAGCATCACTTCCCCTGGAAGAGCTGCACCATATTCGAGCACGGTAAAAGTTATGTTTTCGTGCGACAACAACACCCCTTTAGGCTTTCCCGTCGAACCCGATGTATAGATTTGGACGGCTACGTCATCCGGTTTGACGTTCATAATGCTAGGGGCGGGGGCGCTACTCATTATTTGGCCCCACTGTTCCGAACCAATAACGACTTTCGGTACGTCCGCTCTGAACTCGGCATGTTCGGTGTCAGTTATCAGCAGTTTCAGATCCGCATCTTGGATGATGTACTGCAAAGTGGACTCGGGAAGCCGGGTGTTCAGCGGAACAAAAACCATCCCCGCCGCAGGAGCACCAAACATCACCGTGTAGTACTCACCGAGGTTGCCGGCTAGTAAGCCGATTCGAGAACCCGGAGTCAAACCAAAATCAATCATTGCCTGGGCAAACACATGAACTTGGTTTGTGATTTCGGCGACAGAAACTTCTAGAGCAGGGTTCTTGGAACGATCGATAAGAGCGACGTCAGTGGGCTTGGGATTCTGATGCAAAAGCTCGGCAATATTCATCCCGGTGATTATCCCAAAACCTCCGGTTCACATGTCATCAAAATTTCGGCGACGGTAGCGGTGTTGGGCAACCGAACAATCGTGGCTACGGTCTCAGCCAAATCGCCCGGCTGGATCATGATTGCAGGATCCACTCCAAAACTTGATGTCATGTCGGTTTCGACGTAGCCAGGGCAAATAGCGGTGACTCGGATACCTTCGTCAAACGTCGCATGGCGAACCGCGTGATGCAGAGCCAGAAACGCATGTTTAGTCATCGCATATCCGGGCGCGAAGTTTCCCTTCACCCTCTTCCCGGAAAGGGATACGACGTTCACGATTCGCCCTTCGCCGGAAATAGCCAATAAGGGAAGAGCACGCTGAATGAGACGCAATGGGCCTTTGACATTTACTGACCACATCTCGTCAAGTAGTTCTTCGGAAAGGTCAGCTAGTGACTCCATATGTCCGATGCCCGCATTGTTTGTCAAACCATCAATTCGTCCGTGCAGTTCTTCAGTTGCACTCACCCATTCGTCGCCGCTGACGGGATTGAGAGCATCGTATGGGTGACACGAAACATTTTGATCTGCCCAGTGGTGAACCGATGCTTGCAGAGCGTCAACGTCACGAGCTCCAAGACTTACGGCCCAGCCATCAGAGTGGAATTGCTGGGCCAAGGCAGCACCGATGCCACGATTCGCGCCGCTAATCATCATTACCCGACCTGCTGGATCAATCATTATCAACCTCGCCACTTGGTTAGAAGCACGCGCAGCTTTGCAAACAAACTTCAACGCGTTGTGGTCGGGCAGGCGGGATTTGAACCCACGACCTCTTCGTCCCGAACGAAGCGCGCTACCAACCTGCGCCACTGCCCGTTGTCACGTTCTGGAACCTCTGACGCTAGCGCATATGTAACTTGATTCCCCTGGAGTCTGGCTACAACACGCGAACAGACCTATGTGACCTGAGGGACCTCTTCAGTATCAGTGGACTCGTCTTCGTCTGAGCCGAACTCACTTTCTTCTGGCGAGATACCTTCCGACAACCGTTCCGTCTCAGGAGTTGTTCCTTCACGCATGTCTTCTCCAGCGAGCAGAGCGACGGCAGCCATTTTCAAGCGAAACGAATCCAGTGGTTTAACCAACCAGCCCTGAGCTCCGGCTTGCTGTGCTAGGTACACGTCGGCCTCGCGATCCAAAAGCATCAAAATTGGCACCGGAGACAGTCTCTCGGCATCAATTTCGAGGCGAAGATCCATGCACGTTGCCATCCCCCCCATATTCCCGATTTGCAAGTCGAGAATCACCAAATCAGGGATTTGGCTAGATACCAATGCGCGCACATCTGCACCCGCGCGAACCACGTTGACCGTGGTTCCTGGATCGCTGAGAGCAGCACGTACTTCTTCGATAAGCCAGTCAGCATCACTTGCCAGAAGGACAGTAGTCATCACTTACGAGGCTAGCCGCAGAGAGCCGAGTAAAGAGGTGTCATGAGGACAAGGCTGGAAGAGAATGGGAGAGTGACGCTCGCTCTGTAGTCTTGGCAAAGCAATCTAAATCCGGTTGATGGGCGAACTCTTGAGCAACTTGAAGCGCACCCGCCGCTCGTTAGCGGCCTTAATCATTGTCGTTGTAGCCCTGACCGGGTTATTTGGTTCACCCGCCGCTTCACATGACGGCCACGACCACTCCCGTGAGATTCGGATCATCGAAGTGAGTGGACTTCTCGACCCAATTGAAATCGATTACATCGACTCGCAAATACAAGATGCACAAAGGCAGTGGGCCCTCGCCATAGTCCTACAAGTCAACAGCCCGGGAAGCGTCTCAGATAGACAAGAAATACTTGACCTTCTGCAGAACATAGAAGGTTCTTTGGTTCCCGTTGGCGCCTGGATAGGCCAAAGTGGAGCGACTGCGCAAGGTGCAGCAGCCCATCTTGTACAAGCAGCCGATTATTCGGGTATCGCCCCCGGCAGTCGCATAGGCAATTTTGCCGAGTTCACAACCTCCGCAGAGTCCGCCCCGCAGGCAGGTTCTAATGATCTACGACGCGGTGAAGATGCCGTTGAAGCCGGTCTTGTCAAGGTAATGGCGCCCACTCTTGGCGAGTTTCTGCTTGCCATGGAGGACGCAGAACTAATTGAAAAAATCTCAACAGAGATTGAGCAAGCTGACGGACTAATACAACGCTCAGTGGCAAGCGATGTCACGGTCGCTTTCAACAAGCTTTCCTTGCTGGACCAGTTATTTCACACCATCGCCAGTCCAGCTGTCACATATCTCTTATTTCTCGCCGGGATGTCATTGTTGCTTCTTGACTTCTTTACTGGCGGTATCGGTGTCGCAGGTAGTGTCGGCTGTGGCTCATTACTGTTTGGCTGTTACGGATTAGGAGTTTTAGACGTTCGTCTCTGGGCTCTCGTGCTGCTGGTTATAGCGATGCTCGGATTTGCAGTCGACCTTCAGACAGGAGTGCCCAGATTCTGGACTGTCGTCGGAGCCGTACTTTTGATTATCGGATCACTATGGCTTTTTGCGACCCACTCGATGAGCTGGTTAACGCTGGGTGGCGGAATTGGTTTGACTCTTGCATTCGTCCTTTCGGGAATGCCGGCGTTAATCAGAACTAGATATGGCACCAGTACTCTCGGACGAGAGTGGATGGTTGGCAAAATGACCGAGGCGGCAACGGATCTCACTCCCGATGGTCTTGTAGTTTTTGAAAACTCACAGTGGCGAGCTCGAGTAAATCGACTGACCCCAATCAAAGAAGGCGAGTCAGCGCGCATCGTTGGCCTTGAAGGCCTTGTTTTGGAGGTAGAGCCCGAAGAAGGCGGCGCTGTTGACTATCGAGAAATGCGACAAAAAGAGAAATAAATCATCTACTTCGGTGCCGTAAATAATCGAATCTGGGTCTGAAAACGTTAGATATTCCCTGTATAAGGCGAGTTTCAAAAATTGAATCGTTTTTTGATTTTTTCTTGCCTTTCCGCGGGTTACGCGCCTAAATTGCGTCCGGAAGCTCTTTGGGGGGAGCAAATTATGGCTGCATTGCCGGATGACAGTTGGGAGCACAAGGCTGCGTGTCGAGGACCGCAGTCAACCGTTTTCTTTCCGCCGCCGAGGTTTGAGCGGAAAGACGAAAAATTAGGCCGAGAGGCCCGAGCTAAGGCGATCTGCGCGCAATGTTCGGTCAGAGAGGACTGCCTGTCGTACGCGCTTGACATTCGCGAGCCGCATGGCATTTGGGGTGGTGCGAACGAAGCCGAGCGCAGGCAAATGCTCCTTGTCTTAGATGGCGAAGCCGTCTCCTAACAGTTCCTGATTCTGCGGGCACCCTCGCACGTCTTACGTTAAATCTTTGGCAGGCGTGGACCACCGATTCTCAGGTCGTCCCGTCTTCGCGTAACTCCAGTTTTGTCGAGCACAGCGCAGATAGGTAGAGCGAATTTCCTTGTTGTATTCAACGCATCTCGAATTTCGGCAACGGTGACCCCCTCAGGCTTGTCTTGCAATAGGTGGGCGACCACTATCGATGCTTGGTCAATCGCTGATGTAGCAAAGAAAACACCTTCGTTTTGAATCACCAGCCCACGTTGCAGCAAGCCTCGCAGCTCTTCTTTGGATGAGTGGCCTGGCTGATTCGGAGAGAAAAGATCTTTTTCGAGTTCGGCGAGGATTGGATGATTAGCCAAGATGTCTTCTTGATCGACCGACTTCACTCGTCCATCGGAGATTTCGACCTCTTGCAAATTGTTGATAGCTAAGCGTTGTCGTTCATCTAGAAGCGCTACGTCTAATCCGAGAGGTCCGGCTTCTTCGACCAAAGATTGAACCTCCTGTTTTAAAGCGGCAAGGACGGCTTCTGACGTGACCCAGTCGCCCAATACTGGATCTGTCCGAACGCCGGTGAGTCGTTCGAGTTCGTCTACGGTGATCCATTCGCGTTCTGACACCACTCGCTCGATCGATAGATCAGGCTGAGCTTCGGATGCTTTCAGCACGGGATCGACATCGAGCACGTGACCGCCTCCGATGGTTTCATCCCGACCGGCTTCTCGTAACACAAACCTGTCTCCGGGCAGTAGTGGAAGACTTTCTGGCAAAAAAATTCGTACGTGCCCATCGGAACCCGGCGTGAGACGGTCAGGGCCTAAGACTCTGATTTTCACTGGCCATTCACCTGAACCGACATATAGCGAATATGCCCCGCGTCTCGATACATCATGAGTGAGGGTGGGCAGAATCCGAATCGCTGCATCGAACTTCCGGCTGCGGTGCCACTGTTCGTTAAACACCAAAGCGATTCCTCTACCAAGTTCTTGGTAATCAACATTGGCAAGGTTCAAAGCGACGCGGTGTCCGGGATCAATCTTTGTTCTTGATTCGCTTTGTGTCTGAATGGCGCGGATCCTCGCTGTGGCGTTACCAGGTATGAGCGCGAGCTCGTCATCCACTCTCAAACGGCCCCCGGTCAGGGTGCCGGTCACCACGCTGCCTGCGCCGGTTGCGGCGAACGCCCGATCGATCCAAAGTCGTGGCCGCTTAATGTTGTTTGCGGTAGGTACGGACTCAGTGAGTCGATCGAGAGATTCGCGCAGCGTATCTATGCCGGTGCCGGTGAGGCTGTCGACAGGCACGATCTCAGCGCCTTCGAGGAAGCTATTTTCTATGCGCTCCTCTACGTCCATGTGGGCTAGTTCTGCGAGTTCATCGTCAACTAGTCCAATCTGGGTAAGGGCAATAACTCCGTGGCGGATTCCCAGTAGCTCGAGGATGCGAAGGTGTTCCTCGGACTGAGGTTTCCAACCTTCAGTTGCCGCGACTACAAAAAGGCATGCGTCTACGCCACCGACCCCGGCGAGCATGTTCTTGATGAAACGAATGTGGCCGGGGACGTCAATGAATGACAGCTTCCGACCCGATGAAAGATCTGTAAATGCAAAGCCCAAGTCGATCGTTAGACCGCGCTCTTTTTCTTCTGTTAGTCGGTCTGGGTCGGTTCCCGTAAGCGCCCGGACCAAGGTTGACTTGCCGTGATCTACGTGGCCTGCTGTTGCGATGATGTGCATTGTTCAAATAACTGAGGCAATTGCGTTTGCCACCAAGGTGTCGTCGTCGGGATGAACGGTTCGAAGGTCGACGAACGTTGCTTGATCACGAACTCTCGCAATAACGGGTATTGGAGCTTCTCGAAGACCGGTTGAGACGTCCCCGTCTAATTGAATTCCCGCCGATGGGATTTCTTCGCCGGGTAATGAACCCCCACCGGTCATTGCACTGGTTGTTACCGAGCGACCTGCTGATATGGCATCGGCGCGAGCTAACAGCTGAGTCACTGGAGTTTGGGCCATTCGCCAAAAGGGTATTGAATCGCCGTCTCGGCGAAGGTAGGCCAATGCTGTTTGCTGGAGAGCACCTAGGACGAGAGCCCCGGGTCGGAATGCCCGCATGAGAGGATGTTGAGCACAGGCTTCGATCAAGTCTGCTCGCCCGGCGATTATCCCAGCTTGAGGCCCTCCGAACAGTTTGTCACCAGAAAAAGTCACTAAAGCGGCACCGGCTTCTAGGGTTTGCTTTACAGCTGGTTCGTCGCGCAGCCACGACGGTTTGCCATCTCGCAGCCAATGACAGCCCTCGTCTATAAAACCGGATCCCAGATCTGCGACGACAGGAACCTCTAGATCACTTAAAGCGGAGACTGATACCTCTTCTGTGAAACCACTGATTTTGTAATTGGAGGGATGAACCTTTAGTAGGAGAGCGGTGTCGTGAAGACGACAAGCGGCTTTGTAGTCAGCGACTCTTGTTCTATTAGTCGTGCCGACTTCAACAAGGTGAGCTCCGGACTCTGACATTACGTCCGGTACGCGAAACCCTCCACCGATTTCCACCAGTTCACCACGTGAGACTGCGACCGCTCGATCTCGAGCCAAAGCGGCAAGCACTAGTGTTACGGCTGCCGAGCAGTTATTGACGATTAGAGCGGCCTCAGCTCCAGTCAATTTGCAGATTAGGTTCGTGACATGGTTATTTCGAGAGCCGCGACTGCCGGTGATTAAGTTGAATTCCAGGTTCGTTGCCTGCGCTTGCTGATGATATTCCAGTGGGGCGCGACCAAGATTGGTGTGAAGTAGCACTCCGGTTGCGTTGATTGCGGGTCCCAGCAGCGATCGTTGGAGTTGGATTGCTTCACTGCGCGCCGATTCGGGGTCATTGTTTGCAATAGCGATTCGGGCAGCTTCCACTAGAAGTGGAGCAGGTAAATCGATGTCTGCTAACGATCTCGATAGGGCATCAACTGACGGTGGTCGCACGTTAGAAGGATAGGTCCGACGGAGTTCGATTCGCCCTAGGTGCCATCACTAAGATCAAGCAAGTGGCTGTTCTGTTCATTCTGTTTATCGTCGTACCCATTGTCGAACTGGTGCTCATTATCCAGGTAGGTCAGGCCGTAGGGGCATGGAACACCATCGGTTTATTGATCATTGACAGCCTGGTTGGGGCTTGGCTAGTCAAACATCAAGGTGTTGGATTACTTAAGAGATCTCGCGAACGTCTGCAAAAAGGTGAGATGCCTAGCGACGAAATTTTTTCTGGCATAGCGATTTTGTTTGCGGGCGCATTGATGCTTACTCCTGGATTCTTGACTGATGTAGTCGGGTTGGTCATATTGATTCCCCCCATTCGTTCCGTTGCAATAGCTGGTATTCGACGTAACTTTCATTCCCGTGCTACGAATGGCTCGGCAACATGGAACCTTGAAACATGGGCTACGGAAGAGCCCTACAACGAAGATGGACCTCCGTTCGGAGAGCAGGACAATTGACCCAAGAAGTTCAAGTTCGGACAGCTGCAACTGTCATGCTCGTTCGAGATGGAGAACAGGGTTTGGAAACTTTCATGCTCCGTCGAAACCCAAAAAGCGATTTTGTGCCCGGCCAATTTGTTTTCCCGGGAGGAGCGGTCGATGTTACCGACCGAGCCACTGACGAGATTGAGACTATTTCGATAGGACTTAATGATCGAGAAGCATCCGCTCGACTTCAGATTGATAGCGGCGGACTTTCATATTGGGTAGCAGCTATCCGAGAATGTTTCGAAGAGGCAGGAGCCCTTCTAGCAAGATTGGGGAGCGACGAACTGTCTTTGTCGGAGCCGTCTCTTAATCAGCGTTTCCAGCGGCATCGTGAAGCGGTCTACTCAGGCGACCTCACGATGGTGGAGTTATGTCGCGCTGAGGGATTGCACCTGAACTTTGATGACCTGAGATATGTGAGCCACTGGATTACGCCGGTAGGTCCCCCGAGACGGTTCGACACTCGATTTTTTGTTGCTCGTTCTCCGCGAGGACAACGACCGGCTCACGACGGCGGGGAAACTGTTGAAAGTTGTTGGATTTCCCCTATCGAAGCGATGGAACTGCATGAAGCCGGCAAGTTTGAGATGATCATGCCAACGGTTGCGAATTTGGAACCGCTACTGGAATTACGATCGGTTGACCAAGTCATGCAGTGGGCAGACTCGTTGTCGGAGATTCCTGAGATATTGCCTGCCATCTCTATTTCGTCTGATGGGGCACCGTTAGTGTTTATGCCAGGTGAGCCGGGTTACGACGAAGCTTTGGCTCATCCGCCGCCTCACGGTTCAACGCAGTAGATCGACGTTTACTTGTTTGTAAGTGAGACTGAGACTTCGGATATAGATGAGGCTGAACAGTCGGCCATGTTTACTGGCGGCAAAATTTCATTCACAATTCGATCAGCAATTTCGTGAAATATTTCTCCCGCTTTGCAGCCACTAGAAGCGACAGGTTTGCCAGTATCACCACCAGCGGAGACGGCTGGTTCTAGCGGAATAGAACCCAAAAGAGGAACTCCGATTTCGTTAGCGAGACGTTCTCCTCCCCCCTCTCCGAACAGAGGCCAAGATGTGCCGTCCGGCGTTATAAACGCAGACATATTTTCAATAACCCCCAAAATTGGCATATGGCTTCGCCGAGCCATATCAGCCACTCGAACAGCGACTTTCTGCGCGCTCACTGCCGGGGTAGTGACGACCATCATCTCTGCTTGAGGTAGTAATCGAGCTAAGGCCATCTGGACGTCTCCAGTTCCAGGAGGCATGTCGATCAGCAAGTAGTCAAGTTCACCCCAATCGACATCATGAAGAAACTGTTCGACAGCTTTAGCCAACATCAAGCCTCGCCACATCAAGGCTGTTTCTTCGGTCTCGACCATCAATCCCGTTGAAACAACCTTGAGAAGTCCTGCCCCTTCTCGTTTTTCGTCAGGAACAATTTTCCCTCGATCCTCATCTGAGCCTGCTGGGCGGGCACTCAACCGGGCGTCGACTCCCAACATTCTGGGAATGCTGAATCCCCAAATGTCAGCGTCAAGAACTCCGACTATGAAGCCCTTCGAGGCTAAAGCGGTGGCAAGATTTACGGTCACCGACGATTTACCAACGCCACCTTTTCCTGAAGCGACTGAAATTACTCTTGCCCGTGCGGGGATTTGGGTCGGAGCTGCGGTGTCGCGAGCGTTAGCTCTAGCTCTTTCCATTACGCGTGACCGTTCGTCGGCTGTGAGCTCATCCCAGTGCAACTGCACCTTTGACACCTCTGGCAGAGAACTGACGCGCGCTTCACAGTCGCGCTTTATCGTCGCCCGCAGCGGACACCCAGCTGTTGTCAATGCGATTGTGACATGGGCCGTTCCCTCTTCGACGTAGGCAGATCTCACCATCCCAAGATCAACAATGTTGTCGCCCAATTCCGGATCCATGACGCCGCGCAGAACTTTGAGGACTTCAGATTCGTTGACGGACTCGGGGTTCACTTACACAAGGGTAGTTACGCAGTCCTCTGTGATCCAACGACATTCATTCGCTACAATGAAGTCAGATTGAGAACTGGGACTTTTAAACATGATCACCGTTACAGATATCGCAGCTGAAAAAGTAAAAGAATTGATCGAAGCTGAAGGCGAGATGGATCTTGCACTTCGGGTTGCAGTCCGACCCGGTGGCTGTTCTGGTTATAGCTACGAAATGTTTTTCGATTCCGAAACCGAAGCTGATGACATGTCTCAGTTTTATGGCGATATCCGAGTGGTATCTGACCCGATGAGCGCCCAGCTTCTTGAAGGTGCCACATTGGATTTCAAAGACGGCTTGATGGGTTCAGGCTTTGCTATCGATAACCCCAATGCTCAGCGAACATGCGGATGCGGTAACTCATTTAGCTGAACCGCAAATCTCCACGAAATTAGATCAGAGACAAGAGTTCCCTGAGCTCCGCTTTGTCCCAAATATGGTCTAAGCGCCGGAGCACTATGCCGGCCTCGTCAATGAGAAAGATAAAGGGCTCATATCCGACGCCCATCGCGCGCACGGCAGGTGCTATCGGGCCAAGGTCGTCTGGCTTTGGGTTGGAATAAACCTCAACATGAATCACATCACATCCTGGATGGTTCTTCCCCACCTCGGAAACCAAATTCTCCAGCACGGGCCCGCACATCCACTTAGTTCCGCAAAACGCTGGGGTGCTGACAATAACAACAGTTGCGTTCGGAGAAGCTAGCGAAGTGTCAAGAGATACTTCGTGGAACGGGCACGAAGGCTGACGGGTGCAAATCGGCGTGACCCCGCCGGCGTTGGATTGAGTTGGCGTAGGCACCATCGGAAATTGATCGCCTGGCCACACAATCGAACTAGCCGATTTTGTTCCAGGTACCGCGTAACCGACGTACATCCCGCGCGCGCCCAAATCAAAACGAAACTCGTGAACCTCAGAATTTTGGAAGGGAACAATCACCGGGTAGTAAGGCATAGCCACGCCGTCGGAATGTCGCGAAGCCGTAGTTTGATGAACGGTGCGTAGTGATGCGTCCGAAATTTCGACCTCAATTGTTTCCGGTGAAAGTCCACCCAAGTTGCCTTGCTCGTCCGAAAAAGACCAAACCGTTCGTTGTGGACCGAGATTGCTCACAATTGTCTGATCAGAAAACCATTTTGATGCAGTTCGGAGTTCGCTAGTTGTCTCCGAGCGTTTCCCGCAGGCAGCCAACAGTGCTGAGGCGGCACAGCCTCCTCCTAATAGAGACAGAAATGTTCGGCGCGATAAATACCTTGGGTCCCACATATTGCGTTCCACTCCTTGGAACGTAGCCTGAACTGTGGTCTTATCTGAAGCGTTGAGGGTTATTCGTACACGGAGGTACTCCAATCCAACCGATCATCAGCTTCGAACTTGATGGACAACAAGTAGGCGTTCCCGATGATGGGGGCAGCTTGCTCGGTGCTTTGCGAGATCAACTGGGAAAACGATCAGTAAAGGATGGATGTAGCCCTCAAGGCCAGTGTGGATGTTGCACTGTCTTGATTGACGGCGACCCGAGAGTCGCATGCGTGACTCCCTTACGTCGAGTCTCGGGTCGAGCGGTGACAACTGTAGAAGGGCTCACAGAAGACGAACAAAGCAGGTGGGTGAGCTCCTTTTTGACTCACGGTGCTTCGCAGTGTGGCTTTTGTACTCCCGGAATTGTCTGTCGGTTAGTCGGGCATGAACGCAAAGGCGCTGATCTGGGGAATAGGGAGATCGTTGATCGACTCTTGGCGGCTCACTTATGTAGGTGTACTGGCTGGCAGACCATTAGGGAGGCAGCTTCGGAGGTATCGGTGGAATTTCCATCGCGTGACCTCGAACTTGCGACTCGTCAAGCAACTCTTGAGTCGGACACGCCGCAGATAGTTGGCCCTCAGGTTGTGTTAGGACAAGGTGGTTTCGCTGACGACGACGCCCCTGAAAATGCTCTTGTCGCGGTTAGAGATCAGTCGCAGTGGTATGTCGCGGACAGTCTTCATCAAGCCCGGGAGCTGGCCGGAAAGGTTCAGGGCCGGCGTAGCAGTTTGGAACCTCGTCCCCCTTTGGAACTCCCCGAGGGTGATTGGGCTCTCACTCTCCGAACTTGTTGGGTGGAACCCGCTTACCTAGAAACAGATGCATCGTGGTGTAATCCCCAGGATGAGCCGGCAGACCCCGTTGCAAATGGAGGAGCGTTCGGCGGAAAAATAGCGAGCGATGTCACTGACGTTGCTCGCGAACTCGCTCAAGCGAATGATCGCGTAGTTCGGGTTTTATGGTCCAGAGAAGACACTGTTCGACATGGGCCCAAACGTCCCCCGGTTTCTGTTGGGCTACGGGCGGATGGATCGGGCATTTTTCGGCTCGCTCGTACAGACCATATCGATGAGCGCATCCGACCCTTGCTGCCAAAATGTGAAATTGAACAAGTAACAATTCCAGGGCCGCCTACGTCCTCAGCTATCCGTGGCGCCGGGTGGGCCGAGGTGGAAATGTTGCGTGCGGGACTCAGCGGACAGGCAGGTTGGGTGACTGCTCCGTCAGGGGCTTCTGCTAAGGCCACGATCGCAAACGAACTCATTAGTGTTGAGGTGCGCGCAGGAAGCCCCCTTGATTGGGTTATGTTTCGCAGTTACTGCATCGGAGCAGCACACATGGCCTACAGCTGGGTAACTTCCGAGGGGCTAAGCGTTGACCAGAATGGGGATGTTCATGACCTCACTATTCGGTCATTTGGTGTGCTCCGATCATCAGACACTCCCGAGATAGAGATCATTAACGTCGGTGATGGCCCAAATCTTGCGGCTGGTGACGCCGTATTCGCAGCGGTTGCTGCAGCTACATGGTTGAATCGAGGCTGTCCGTCTGATTTACCAACAGGATGAATCAATATTCTGCCTTTCATAACTCCTTGGAGGAAGCACATGTCCAAACCAGTAGCTCACTATTCAGCGTCCTATAAAGCTGGCGATCTTCTGTTCGTCTCTGGGCAAGTGGGCATCTCGGAAGGTTCCTTAGCTGATGGAGTCGCAGCACAGACGACGCAAGCATTAGCGAATGCAGAAAGTGTTCTCAGTGAGAACGGTCTTACCCTCGCTGATGTAGTGAAGTGCACAGTATTCATGACCGATATAGAAAATTTTTCTATTGTCAACGACGCTTATGCGGAAGTATTTGGAGACCATCGGCCTTCGCGTTCTGCGATAGCCGTTAAAGCTCTACCCCTAGGCGCGTTAGTCGAAATTGAAGCCATTGCTCACATAGCGGGGGATTGATCCGCGACAAGTGCAGCACAAGGACCAAGATTTTGGTCTGCGACCTCAACCTAATTGTTTCCGAAAATCACTCTAAGGTCGAAGGACTGGCTACCATCAGAGTCATGGTTGGAGGCATCGCAATTGCGGTCATTTTGCTACTAAGCCCGTTTCTCATCACGTTGAGTCTTGTCGCTATCGCAGCCCTTTTGGGCAACTCGCTGAAAGACGACGCAGAGTCGAGACATGAGGGAAGCAGCCTGATCGAAACCAACTACTAGCGCTCAAAGCTTTTTGGTATTGCCGAGTTAGCGGCGTCGGCTCTCACCCAGCCGATAACCGACGCTTCTCACTGTATGAATCAGACTGGCATGTTCTTCACCTAGCTTGGCCCTGAGGCGGCGAATATGAACATCCACGGTTCTTGCCCCACCGTAGTATTCGTAGCCCCAAACTCTGCTGAGAAGTACCTCTCTGGTAAATACCCGTCCTGGACTTGCTGCTAAGAACCGCAGCAATTCGTACTCCATGAATGTCAAGTCCAAAGGCTGAGCGTTAACGGAGGCCTCGTACGTTTCCAAGTCCAGCAAAAGAGGCCCGTACTCGATTCGTTCACCAATAACGCTTTCGATTTCTGTGGCAAGCATGTGTTTGATACGTGCTTCAAGTTCGCGTGGATGAAATGGATCGAGACAGAAGTCATCGAATAGGTCGTCTCGTAGCTCCAGCTCTTGTAATTCACTACCTCGAATGATCAACAAAAGAGGAGATACGGGAACGTCTCGCTTTCGAAGAGCGCGAAGCATGGCCCAACCTGAATCACCGTCGGCGCCTATCTGAACTATCGCTCCGCCCCAGCCCTCATCGGGTTCGAGGTTGTCGACATCTGATGGATGGTCAACGCCTTTCCAAACAAAGCCACTCAGATCTAAGAGCTGAGCTAATTCCGGAGCAGGGTCCGCTGGATAAAGAGCTAAGACTGACATCACAGGTTCGAGTAGTAGCGGTCAAGTTCGAATGGCGTTACTTGAGCTTTGTAGTCGTTCCATTCTCGTCGCTTGTTTCGAAGAAACCAGCTGAACAAATGGTCGCCCAGCGTGTCTGCGACAAGATCGCTTTTCTCCATTTCATCTAGAGCTTCGTCCAGAGATTGAGGAAGTTGGGCTTGATCTATCAACCCGCCATGCTCGGTGAAACCGGTCATTGATGGGGGAGCCTCAAGCGGTAGTTCGTAACCCTGTTCGATTCCCTTCATGCCCGCGGCCAGGATTACCGCAAAGGCGAGATAGGGGTTGCATGCAGGATCAGGAGCTCGGTATTCGATACGAGTCGTGTCGTCAACGCCGCCTTCACGACTAGTAGGTACTCGAATTAAAGCCGCGCGGTTCGCTCTAGCCCAGGACACGTTCACAGGTGCTTCGTAACCGGCTACTAGACGTTTGTAGCTGTTGACTAACTGATTGGTGACCGCAGTGATCTCTCTTGCGTGATGTAACAATCCAGCGATAAACCCTCGCGCGGTTTCAGATAAGCCGTCAGGACTTTCTGGATCATGGAAAGCGTTGACACCATCCCTAAACAGCGAAAGGTGTGTATGCATTCCTGAACCTTGCACGCCGGTAAGCGGTTTCGGCATAAATGTCGCATGAACCCCATGTTCGAGAGCTATTTCGCGGACGATTAGCCTGAACGTCATAACGTTGTCGGCCATTGTTAGAGCATCTGTGTACCTCAAGTCGATCTCATGCTGACTGGGGGCATCTTCATGGAATGAATACTCAACGGGGATTCCCATAGCTTCGAGCGTGGTCAATGTTTGACGGCGAATGCTGCTGGCGACATCAGCAGTGGTGAGATCGAAATAGCTCCCGTTGTCGAGTGGAACAGGTTCACCGGTTCGGTTGGCTTCAAAGAGGAAGTACTCCAACTCGGGTGCCGTGAAGAAGGTAAATCCCTCGGTATGAGCTTTTTCCATCGAACGACGCAGAACCTGTCTTGAATCACCGGGGAAAGGGCTTCCATCAGCGCGCTCGATATCGCAGAACATTCGTGCCGCATTTTCGTCGTTGCCACCCCAGCGCATTAACTCGAAAGTCGCGGGATCAGGTCGAGCGACCATGTCTTCCTCGCGCACACGGCTGAATCCATCGATTGACGAACCGTCAAAAATCATGCCATTTTCGAAAGCAGTCTCTAACTCGGCAGGCGAAATAGCGAACGATTTGATCTGACCTTGGACATCAGTGAACCAAAGACGAATTAAACGAACGCCTCGCTCTTCCACACGGCGCTGGACGTAGTCCTGTGGTCGCTCCATCCGATTCAACTTTCTTTCACGGTTCAATGCCTCAAACTCAACTACCTATTCTTGGCGATTCTTACCGCGAATCAAACTTCAAAGCGTTCCGTTTACATGACATTCACAATTGCCGTACAGGCCTAGAACTAGGGCTTTCTAGCTCGCTTGATGTGCTCACGCCGATTGGTTCGACGAAAAATGGCGCGATACGGCACTTCTAATTGTTAGCTTGCCTTTCGTCCCCATCCCCTCAATCAGGAGTAAACACTGTGGCGTATCGGGCCGAATATATATGGATTGATGGTACGGAACCGACAGCAGAGGTTAGGTCGAAGACCAAGGTTCTCGCTGATGGTGACGAACCCGGAATTTGGGGTTTCGACGGGTCAAGCACCAATCAGGCAACAGGCGACAATTCAGACGTTGTCCTTCAGCCTGTTTTTCAGTGCCCAGACCCAATTCGCGGGGGCAACAACATCCTCGTAATGTGCGAAACCTTGCTGACAGCGGACATGTCACCGCACCCAACGAATACCCGTGCTGGCGCTCGCGCAGCGATGGAGCAGTACGGAAGTCAAGAGCCTTGGTTTGGCCTTGAACAGGAATACACGATGCTGGACCCGGCAACCAGTTGGCCAGCAGGATTCCCTGCTGGAGGCTTTCCTGCCCCCCAAGGGCCCTACTACTGCGGAGTAGGAGCGGTAAAGATTCGCGGAAGAGAATTAGTGGAACAACACACCACATGGTGTATCGAAGCCGGTTTAGCCATTTCAGGGACGAATGCTGAAGTGATGCCCGGCCAATGGGAGTTCCAAATAGGGCCGGCCGACACCGTCACAGTCGGTGATCACCTCTGGATGGCGCGATACCTGCTTTACCGTGCTGGTGAGCTACATGGGTTGGAAATCAGCATCGATGCCAAGCCCATGAAGGGGGACTGGAACGGAGCAGGAATGCACACGAACTTTTCGACCAACGAAATGCGCGAAAGCTACGACGCGGTCGAAAAAGCTGCTCAAGCGTTGGGTGGACCCGGGAAACCGGAAGAACATCTCGCGGGATATGGAGTTGGGATCGAAGACCGCCTTACTGGTGAACACGAAACGCAGCGTTATGACCAGTTCAGTTATGGCGTATCAGATCGCGGAGCATCAGTCCGAATCCCGTGGCAAGTAGCGCGCGACGGAAAGGGATACCTTGAAGATCGTCGACCAAACGCGAACGCTGATCCTTACGTCGTAGCCACCTTGATAACAAATACGTGCTGCGGCGCTTTGGCGTAAAGCGGAGCTAAATTTCAGCATTTCGGGCGGGGCTGTAAGCCCCGCTCGAATACTTTTCGCCACCTACCTTCTAGTGCTTCTAGCCTCATAGGTATGGCGTCAATCAGAGTTGCGATAGCGCAGCTGAACTTTCGACTTGGAGATTTTGAATCCAACATCGCCGCGATTGTTGACGCCTACAAGAAATCGGTCGAACAAGATGCCGATGTTGTCGTATTTAGTGAACTTGCGGTGTGTGGCTACCCACCTGAGGACTTGCTGCTCAAACAACGGTTTATTGAGGAAGCCGGCGAGGCGGTGCAACAAATCGCAGCCCAATGTTCGGAGACGGTTGCAATAGTCGGGTTTCCTGAAGGCGTAGGCCAGGAGCTGTATAACTCTGCTGCTGTTTGCTGTCAGGGCGAAATATCAGGAATTTATCGAAAGCAGTTGCTACCCAACTATTCGGTTTTTGACGAAAAACGATATTTCACGCCTGGGACCTCAGCTGGTCCGATATTCCAGATTGCCGGCGTAACCGTTGGTATCTCTATTTGTGAAGACCTGTGGTTTGATGACGGGCCTCTCGAGACACAAATTGCATCTGGTGCTGACCTAGTTATTTCTTTGAATGCGTCGCCGTATCAGCAGGGTAAAGATGCATCGCGGTTTTCGGCCGTCCATGAACGGCTTGTTGATCACGGCCTCCCGGCGGTTTATGTGAACCAGGTGGGTGGGCAAGACGAACTGATCTTTGATGGGTCCTCGTTTGTGACCGATAGTGCCGGTGATCTAATTGCTCAGTTCCCTCAATTTGAGGAGGCTCTCCAAATCGTAGATTTAGAAGTCAGCGCTCGACCGATAGGGGAACTATCGCTGATAAGGGTTTCTGAACCAAAGAAAACAAAGAAACCGATCCCTGAACCCACGGTCACACCAGGACAAGACGAAACAGGCGAGGTCTGGAATGCCCTGGTTTTAGCAACCCGCGATTACGTGGAAAAAAATGGGTTCGAGCAAGTTGTAATTGGTCTATCAGGTGGAGTCGATTCCAGTCTCGTAGCAGGCATTGCTGTAGATGCCTTAGGACCTGACCGAGTGCAAGGCGTATCGATGCCCTCTAGGTATTCCAGTCAGGGGTCCGAAGACGACGCAGTAGCGCTTGCGGCAAACTTAGGAATAGCTCTGCATCGGATTCCGATTGAGGCAGCACATACTGCGTTGACAGACATGCTCGACCCTTTGTTCGATGGTCAGGAGCCTGATTTGACTGAGGAGAACTTGCAAAGCCGTATCCGTGGCGTTCTCTTAATGGCGTTGTCAAACAAGAACGGCTGGTTGGTCTTGACTACGGGCAATAAGAGCGAAACCTCGGTTGGTTACTCGACTCTGTATGGGGACACCGCTGGAGGCTTCGCCGTTATTAAAGATTGCCCCAAGCTGCTTGTCTATGAACTTTGTACGTGGCGAAACTCGCAGACTTCTTCGCCTTGGATTCCCGAAGCGTCAATCACTAAACCTCCCTCAGCTGAACTTCGACCGGACCAGACTGATGATCAGTCGTTACCTCCCTACGAGGTGCTTGATCCCCTACTTGAGGCCTACGTCGAACTTGACTGGACTGCGGCAGAACTCGTCGCGGAGGGCCATGACCCTGAATTGGTTGATCGAATTACCCGCCTGGTGGATCTGGCCGAGTACAAACGCCGTCAGTCCCCACCAGGCCCTCGTATCTCAGGTAAGGCGTTTGGCAAAGATAGACGTTTACCGATAACTAATCGCTACAGGTAAGACATCTGAATCTAAATTTGCTGCCGTTTTCTGTTCCAACTGAACGGACGGTAAGCTCACCGTCAACTTTGAGACAGGCGCAACGAGCGAATTCGTTGTTCAACCGATTGAAAGAGCGTCAATGACAGACACAAAGCGGCCTCGTGAACCCTTCGCTCCCTGGGATCGCCGCAGTCTTCCCGGGCTATTTGACGTTGAAGAAACGGCTGAACGAATCGGTCACTATAAATGGGTTGAGATGAAGCTTTTCGAAGCTTTGGGAGGATGGGTGGCTACGGTCCCAGAACTTGATGTGAAGCTGCGACTGGGAACGCACTGTTATCACCATGCTTGGCATGCAGACTTGTTCGATAAGCGGCTCCCTGAGCTGCGGGAAATGAAAACAGAACGACTTACCGTGCCAGCTAACGACCAGTTAGTTGCTTTCTTTGAAGCTATGACGGAACCCGAAGATGCAACCATGACGATCGAGAAGCTGGTCGGTGTCTATCGAGTTCTGATACCTCACAAAATCGCCGCCTACACATACCACCGCAATGCCACATCTGAAATTACTGATATGCCAACTGTCAGAATTTTGGATTTCATTCTCCAGGATGAGTTCAATGATTGGCGTGAAGGTGAAATGCTTATCCAGTCAATGATCGAAACTGAAGCAGAAGTTGAGAGGGCGATGAATCATCAACTGAAGCTAGAAAAGCTTATGCTGGCAGCAGGCGGCATTGCCGGCCCGGGCTCAATCGGAGATCCCTACGTAGAAATGCCAGAGGAGAACTAATGCGAAAAATCTTTCCTGCTGAAGAGTTAGCCCGAGACGCTCGCTTCATCCGACAAACTAACGAACAGCGACTTAGTGACCCTCGTGGCACTCGGGTTGCTGGAGGCAATGCCAGCGAGCAGTTGGCAAAACTGACCCCTGGACTTGCAAACGGCCCCGATCGAGCCCGAGCGCTTATGCACGGGATTTTTGTCGGCGAAATTCAAGCATTAGAGGGTGCCGGCCGAACCTGTTGGGATTTCGAAGTAGGGGAAGATGTTCCCTTTGAGTTGAAACTTGATATGGCTCGTCAATGCTGGGACGAGGCCCGTCACTGCGAAATTTCTGTCTCGCTAGCCGACCACATGGGAACCGAGCTCGGCGAATTTGCTGAGAATGGACTGCTGTACGAAGCAGCATGCAACCCTGACCCTGTGCTTCGGCTGACCGGGGTTAATCGAGCCCTCGAAGGTCTTGCCATCGACGTGTTCAACACCATGAAAGAGTTCGGAAACTTAGCTGGTGATCCTGTCCTGGAATTCTGCGAAGACTGGATGCTTGCCGATGAAGTAACTCACGTGAAGATGGGTTCAGACTGGCTCCGTCGGCTGACAGAAAATGACAAAGAACGCCTTGAAAAAGCCCTTGAGTTTCAAAAAGTCGTCGACCGTTTGTTCTCATTTAATGGTTTCCGAGGTGAGGACGACGACAGCCCAATCCAACTCACCAGACGTTTCCGTGAACTAGCCGGTTTCAGCGATGACGAAATTGACGAAATCGCGGACATGTCCCGAGAAGCTAGAGCCGAGGCACCTAGCTAATGCCAGAGGTCTCGGTGACACCCGAGTCCTTCGAGATGGTCTTCTACGACTCAGCGGTGATTGGTGAGGTTGTCGCAGAAGTCGCTGAGCGACTCGGTATCGACGAAGCAATCAGCCTTGAAATTGACGAACAATCACCTTTGGGTCGCAGCAAAATAACTAGTTACGACCCAATTGAGTTGTGGGTAGATGGTGGAGCCTTAGAAAATACTCAACGACCGCGCCAATTTGGCAAGGCGCGAAGCCGAGACACAATAGGAAGGCTTCTTATTCGGATCATGGATCGTCGTTCAGGTCGTTTTGATGACGCACCCGCCGACGAAGATCTAGATCTCAACCAGTTTGCTGCTTGGGACGCTCATTGCGTAGGTCGCCTAGAGCGTCTTGGAATTGGTGGCCAACAAAAACGCCGGCAATATCAGTTCCGCAACAGGCATGGCTTTACTGATGTAGCTGATGCGGCGTTCACCCAACTGTGGGACTCAAGTGAATTGAGTTGGACGGAGATTGAGCGAATTTCTGAAGAATGCCGCACCTCTTGACCTAGAAGCACGTGCTTCAACTGGACTGAACTTGCTGTTCTATCCATGGATAGGTTTTTGATAAGCCATTCGCGAGATCAGATTGCGGTTCAAATCCCAGTGATTCGATTCGATCGTTGGAAAAATTACGATTCTGCACTCCGACCGGTCCTGGGATCCAGCAGGGTGAAATCTCTTTCCCAGCTGCGTCTGCGACTAACGCCACGAGTTGCTGCACTGATACATATTCTCTGGTGCCGATATTCGTAGGTTCAGTCATTTCACTGTCCACGAGCCGGCGAACGCCATCGACTAAATCTGTGACGTAAATGAAACTGCGGACAGCGGAGCCGTCACCCCACACATCGATGGTTCCATCTGTTGATTCGGCAACTTTGCGACATAATGCGGCGGGGGCTTTTTCTCGGCCGCCAGTCCAAGTTCCTTCTGGTCCGTAGCAGTTCTGAAAACGTGCGATGCGGGCCTGAAAGCGACCCTCGCGTGCGTAAGAAGCCACTGCTCGTTCGGCGTACAGCTTCTCCCAACCGTATTCATTGTCTGGTAGCGCAGGGTACGCGTCGTCTTCGGTTAGCTCTGCTTCTCCTAAATCCATGTCGCGGTACACGCACACCGAGCTAGCTAAAAAATATTTGTCAACGGCAGCTTGAGCTGCGGCTTCGACCATGTTGACGTTGACCAACATGCTGTTGTGCATGATCTGAGTTTCGGCTGAGTGAATAAATCCCATGCCGCCCATATCTGCAGCGAGTTGATAGACCTCATCGAAACCGCCCTTCAGTGCCGCAACTGCTGCACTCTGATCTCGAAGATCTCCGATAAGGAATTCGTCGGCTGGGCTAGCGGTCCACTCCGGATGTTTGATGTCCACGCCCCGGACCCAGTAACCATCATCGACCAAGCGCTTCACTAAGTGGCTTCCAATGAAACCGCCTGCGCCACAAACCAAAGCTCGCTTTGTCACACCGGCCTTTCAGTTCAGGTCGTGGGCGCTAAGCCCTTGTAGTAAATCAACATCGGGACGATCAGCGAGGATCCCTGAACACGATTCTGCCATTTCGACCATAACAGGAGAGTCGAAATGCGCTCGTGCAGCATGCTCGGAATCCCATTTCTCGATGATCACAAAACGGCTCGGATCGGTAAACGAAACGCACAAATCTGCATTACGGCAAGCAGCCTCTTTGCGCGTCATCACGATGTATTTCGACAGCACTGGTAGCAGCCGCTCCGCGTCTGTAGCTTCGAAAGTCATCTGCAAGAGAGCAATTTCAAGATCATCGTCAGGTATCGAAATTGGTTCTGTCATTTTCTGCTCGCAATGCGTGTCGGAAATCGCGATTCCAGCCGGTAGTTTCCAGGCAAGCGATTAGGCTCGTAATCCAGAGTCGAAATAGGTCGTGTCTTTGACGAGACGAGCGTACCGGCGGAAAGGATCACTTTGTGGTCGTGTACTCCGGTCAGGGGAAAGAGGTCGGCAGGTGGCCAAGAATCGGGTCGAACGAGATGAAGAAGACCTAGTTCGTCTTTACCTCACCGATATCGGACAGTATCCGCTTCTCACAAAAGACGACGAGGTGCGTCTTGCACAGGAAATCGAAGCCGGGACCGAAGCTCGCGCAGTACTAGAAGCCGACCAGCTGCCCGATGGTTCAGCTATAACGTCAACTAAGAAACGTGAACTGCGCCGAGCTGACAGAAAAGGCGAAAGAGCAGAACGTACTTTCGTTCAATCCAACTTGCGTCTTGTCGTATCGATAGCGAAGAAATATCAGGCGTCAGGCCTACCGCTTCTTGATCTCATCCAAGAAGGAAACCTTGGTCTTATGCACGCTGTCGAAAAGTTTGACTGGCGTAAAGGCTTCAAATTTTCTACTTATGCCACGTGGTGGATCCGACAGGCCATCACTCGAGGTATAGCGAACACGGGTAGAACAATCCGACTTCCCGTTCACGCAGGCGACACCCTCGCGCGTCTCCAAAAAGCTCGTTCCCGACTTGAACTCAAATTTGGGCGCCCGGCAACGCTTGCTGAACTCTCAGTTGAAGTTGACATGCCCGAAGACAAGGTCTCCGAAGCCCTTCGATTCGCAGCGGAGCCCCTTTCGTTATCGGAACCTCTTAGAGAAGATGGTGACGCTGAACTCGGAGACGTTGTTGAAGACCGAAATGCTGAAGATCCAGAAGAAGCAGCAGCTGTTGCGCGGCTTCCCGATGAGATCACCAAACTGCTTGGTCCCCTGGATGAACGCGAGAGAGAAATTTTGAAGCTCAGATTCGGGCTTGATCGTGGAGAGCCTCGAACCCTTGAAGAGGTCGGCGAACATTTCAACCTCACGCGCGAACGCATCCGACAAATCGAAGCCCGAGCGATGTCAAAACTGCGGCACCCAAGCAGCGATACCGGGGCTCGAGACCTGCTCGGAGTTTGACACTCCGAAGGTGTCAGAATTAGTTCTCAGATAATTTTCGAGCGGCAATAGCCACTAAGGCTCCGACGATGATTGTCAGCAGAAGCTTTTTCACGTGGTTCCTTTCGGTCAGATTGTTCGGATCTCGGGGTATTTCGGTGGACAGACTTGGCGGAGGTGGACGGGAATCGAACCCGCCGGACGGGGATCGCCCGTCCCGCCCGCTTTGAAGGCGGGGGAGCCCACCAGGCGCTCGGACACCTCCGGGAGTAGTCTGCCCCGCGGGCAGGCGGATTGAAAAGCGAAAATTTCAAATACATGAATTCATGTCGTCGAAAATAAGAATCGCAACTAAAACAAATTACGAAAACCCCGAGAAACTCCTAATTTTTCTTGATTCTGTGGCTAAACAGGTGTTCAATAACACGCGTGTAATTACGACTGCGTCATATTGACCTGTCGAAGTAACCAGGGCGGATAGCAATGGCATTTGTAGATGATGGTGGTGGGCAGACCGAAGAAAGTAGCTGGTGGGATTACGCCAACTGCTTAGGAGTTGACCCCGACCTGTTCTTTCCTGAGAGAGGCGCCAGCACTAAAGAAGCCAAAGAGGTTTGCCGAGGCTGCGTTGTTCGCGAAGATTGCTTGGAATACGCCCTGAGCCATGGCGAGAAGTTCGGTATCTGGGGTTGCATGAGTGAACGCGAACGCCGTCGGTTGCGTCGACAACGAGCACTCGCTCGCCGGGCCGCTGCCGAACGAGCAAGCTAAGCCAACCCAACGGTTGCGTTTCATCTGTAGGGGCACCGCACTGATAGCCTCAAGTTCGTGAACTTAGGCGGCTCCGAACTCATCATCATTTTGATCATTGTTCTTGTGTTGTTCGGCGGCGCCAAGCTCCCCAAACTCGCCCGTTCGCTCGGCCAAGCACAAAAAGAATTTAAAGAAGGCGTGAACGACGACTCAGACCCAAGCGACGAACCGTCTGACAACTAGACAACTGCTGTACCAGAAGTCTGCTGTAAACGACTACGAAATCTGAACCGATGACTCGCTGAGCTGAGATTCTCTGCGAGCTTTCAAAATTCTCCTTCTTTGACGCTCCGACGCCCCGCCCCACACACCGTGCTCAACACGATTCACCAGTGCATATTCAAGACATTGTGATTGGGCTACACACCCTTCACACAACTTCTTAGCGCGCTCAACACCTACCCCATCACTAGGAAAGAAAATCGACGGGTGCTGTTCGGCGCAATTACCTCGTTGCATCCAACTTGTGTCGGTGGAAATGTGGCTCATCTCAGCACTCCGTTCGTCGACGCGAGACACCTTGCTCGCTGTTTGTTACGACTATGACGCCCGAGGGACCAAAAAGGTTCCAAATATTTACGGTTCTTATGAAACTTTTAATCTGGACATCATCGTCAACACCAGATCAAGGTTTGCTTTGCTAAATGGTTCCTGCGGCTCTCACCGGTACAGTGATGCAGTCGCTGTCGAAGGAGTACTAGTGACAGACTTCGAAATTGAAGAAGAGCTACCACCCCCCGAAACCGGTATCCGAGTGGTGTATCTCGGTCCCGTATCCCCGCATTGGGACATTCAGGGGCTCTTTGGTGAACAAGCGGTCGTTGACGAATTCAGACGTCGGACCATGGCTCGGTTACAACTCCTTCCACCCCACGACCCACAATTTCGTCGAAATCGTGAGCGTGTGAATCGGGATGCCGAACGAGAAAATCTGCACCTCGAATGGGATTTGGGCGTCCCTGAAGAAGACGAAGAAGAATAAATTCCCGTTATGCGGGTACTGGTAACTAACGACGACGGAGTCGCTTCGGAAGGTTTGTGGGCGTTAGCGAAACGGGTAGTGGACGCTGGATATGAAGCAGTGGTTGCTGCGCCCACAACTGACATGACCGGTATGGGTGCCGCGATTGGTGGTGACCTGCACGGCGGCGAACTTCAAGCTCAAAGAATCGTGCGAGAAGACCTAGGCGACACACCGTGCTGGGCGGTAGACGGACCGCCCGCTCTTTGCGTGATCATGACCCAACTCGGTGCTTTCGGAGATCCGGTTCCGATGGTGGTGTCAGGTGTCAACCCGGGCTTGAATTGCGGCCGCTCAGCGCTGCACAGCGGAACTGTCGGAGCGGCACTCACCGCAGCCAACAACGGCGCTCATGGAATCGCAGTCAGCCTCGACGCGACGGATGCACCGATGCAGTGGGAGACAGCAATCCACCTTGTACCGGAAATGATTGAACGTCTCAGGTTGATCGAGAAGGGGCGCAGAGTTGTCAATATCAACGCCCCCAACATCTCGTTGTCCGAAGTATCGGGTGTTCAGATCACCGGGCTCGCGAAATGGGGGGATGCTGCCGGAACCTTGCAATCCTCTGGAGATGGGTCTTGGTCCTTTGAACGGCAGCCCGGTGACCCGAAAAGACGAATCGCAGGCACCGATAATGCAGCTGTTAGAGAAGGCAGCATTTCTGTATCTGAGCTAGTTGGGTTGAAGGTTCAAACATCTGATTTGAACCTCGCAGACCTGGCTCTGTAACAAAGGTCCTCAATACATAATTCTGTTTACCAGTCATTTACCCAATAGCTGCTTCATGTTTATTTGGTTGGAGGATTCTCGTCACATCGTGCGGATAGCTTGCAACGAACTCCGTAGCCAACGGAGACTAAAAAATCGCAAAAATTCCGCCACTTAGACGCGTGAGGGGACTACTTTGCCGGGCGTGGCCCGTCCCCCCGGTACCGCTAATCGCCAAATGCCAACGGGCGCTCGCGCAGCTCTCGTCGTTGCGCTGATCTACCTGTTTCTGGTCGGTGTATCCTCCCTCGAGGCTGGCATCAAGATCATGGGCGCCGACACCCAAGAACGCCTTTTCTCCGCTGTTAGCAACCCCATAGCGGGACTGTGTGTAGGCATCCTCGGAACCGTCCTCGTCCAATCGTCATCAGCAAGCACCTCCGTCATTGTGGGGTTGGTTGCTTCTGGTGCACTAGGTGTTGAGCAGGCCGTTCCAATGGTCATGGGAGCCAACATAGGAACCACCGTCACCAACACGCTCGTCTCATTAGGGCATGTTCGCCAATCAGCAGAATTCAAACGAGCGTTCGCTGCTGCAACCGTCCACGACTTCTTCAACGTCTTAGCTGTTTCGATTTTGCTTCCGATTGAACTGATCTTTAAACCAATATCAGGCACCGCGAAATGGGTAAGCGAACTCCTCGTCGGCTCCGGCGGAACCGAATGGAAAAGCCCAGTCAAAAAATGGGTTAAAGAACCGGTCGGGTGGCTGAAAGACATGTGGGACCAGTTCGGAGCATCGGGCAACGTCAAAGGCGCCCTCATGGTGGCAACCGGTCTGGCCATTGTCCTTGTGGCGCTTGCTTTGGTCACTAGAAACATGAAAGCGCTCGTAGCGGCGCGAATCGAAAGATCCCTCAACGCGATCCTCGGCAAAGCCGGGGGACTAGTAGCACTAGTTGTCGGAATCGTGGTCACTATCGCGGTGCAGTCATCGAGCATCACGACCTCAATACTGATACCGCTTTCGGCAGCTGGAGTGCTGACCCTACGAAACGCCTACCCAGTGACATTGGGGGCAAATGTCGGAACAACCATTACTGCGTTGCTCGCTGCTCTTGCAGCCTCAAGCCCCGACTCATTGACCGTAGCTTTAGCGCACACGACCTTTAACATCATCGGCATTCTGTCTCTGTACGCTTTGCCGTTCTTTAGAGACGTTCCTGTGATTGCAGCGACGGCAATGGCCGAGATAGCTGTACGCAGACGAGTCCTAGCGGTCTGCTACGTCGTCGGACTGTTCATTGTTGCACCTCTGGTTGGTGTAGCTATCCTTCGATAACGGGGAGTTACATATGGTTCTTTCATTTTTCCGAGCAGGTGACACAGGGCTAGACCACGTCGTCACACGATCAGTTGCCATGGTGAGCGACGCCCGCCACTCCTTTGACTTAGCCTGCACAGCTCTCCTAAGCGGCGCTCAACCCAAATCCATAGCTGACGACGTAAGAGAAACCGACCTTCGAATCAACGCAAACGAGCAGCAACTCCGCGGCGAACTGGCTGTGCATATCAGCGTCCACGGACCTAACGACATCGGCGAAGTCATAGGCCTGATCCTCTTACTGAAAAAAATTGAGCGCGTAGGCGATCACGCAAAAAACATCCTTGACCTTGCCGAAAGCGGCGTGTCGTTTACCAATGAACCCGACATCGATGAACTGCTGGAAGAGCGGCGTGCGGTATCGGGCTTCTTTGCAGAAGCAAGCGAAATTCTCGCAGAACATGACGGGATACCCGAAGGTTTCCGAGATCGTTTAGATCAGATGATCGACCAGATTCAGGGTCGCATTGACGGGTACATGACCTCAGATGAACCCGGCCATCAGGTCGTCCCAAGGGCCGTGTACCACCGCTACCTCAAACGCATCGTCGCGAACCTAAATAGCGCTGTTCTCGCCGCCACCGAACCCGTTCGGGTAATCGATCAAGCCGACTAACCACAACTGATTCCTCGC
The DNA here is from genome assembly GCA_002296525.1 of Candidatus Neomicrothrix sp. UBA814. Lineage (GTDB taxonomy): Bacteria > Actinomycetota > Acidimicrobiia > Acidimicrobiales > Poriferisodalaceae > UBA6944. Next base: position 99,903 of record DBIA01000009.1, read on the forward strand.
GCTGACGCGTAGTGACTCCACGCGAGCCGTAGTGTGACAATGTGGAAGAGGCCGAAGAATCCTCGATAGTCCCGAATGAACCTGGCGGAGACGGCGCCCCGAAACGCAAACCCGCGCCCCTAGGACCGTTTGCTCGACTAGCGCGAGTGCAACTTGCTTCAGCTGCGGGAGATGCTCTCTTCACTATCGCTCTCGCCGGGTCGCTCTTCTTTAATTTGGATCCCGATGCAGCGAGGCCAAAGGTAGCGCTCTATCTCATCTTGACCATCGCCCCGTTCGCCATTGTCGGGCCGTTGATCGGACCACTCATCGACCGGCTACAAGGTGGCCGGCGAGCCATGATGATTGCCAGTGGCTTAGGCCGAGCCGTTCTCGCATTTTTGATGATTCGCCATTTAGATTCCCTGCTGTTGTTCCCAGAAGCCTTCGGTGCGCTCGTACTCGGCAAGACCTATCACGTAGCCAAAAGCGCCATTGTCCCCGGTCTAGTTCGCGATCAACAAGACCTAGTCGAAGCGAATTCAAAACTTGTGCTTCTGAGCGGGGTCGGCGGCGCTATGGCAGCCGGTCCAGGACTACTCCTTGGCTTGATCGGATCACAGTGGGTCCTAGGCGCGGCCATGATCGTTTTCTGTTCGGTTGTACCCCTGGCCGCTCGACTACCTCGAATGTCGATAGCACAACAGCCACTCGCGGAAGACGAACGCAATGACTTGCGAAGCGCCGGCATCGTGCTAGCTGCGTCCGCGATGGCGATCCTGCGCGGCATGACCGGTTTCACGCTTTTTCTGGTCGCATTTTGGTTACGTCGAGAAGATGCCGCCACCATCTGGTTTGGACTCATGGTCGCCGCCAGCGCTATAGGAGCACTCATAGGAGCAGTCGCAGCACCTCTGTTACGTCGCCTCGTCCGAGAGGAATACTTGCTCGGCGGAGTGCTAACCATCGCATCCGCAGTTGGATTCTTCGCCACCTTCCCAGGTGACCGAACGGCCGTTCTAGCCTTTGTAATGTCGGTTGGATTCGCAGCAGGCCTCGGCAAACTGTCCTTCGACGCAATAGTGCAACGTGACGCCCCAACCGCAAACCAAGGCCGATCGTTCGCACGCTTCGAAACCAGATTCCAATTGTTCTGGGTCTTAGGCGCCCTTATCCCAGTAATAGCGCCCAACGGTGTCCTTCCTTTACGCGCCGGCCTAATCATCCTCGCCCTCTCAAGCGGAATAGCCGCATTCCTCTACCTGGGTGGCCTGGTCGCTCTAGCTCGGGGAAAAAGAACTCCATCGCGAGTCATCGCTGACCAAGTCTGGACCGAAGCGAGATACCGAAAGCTCAGCAGCCGCATGCCCAGATGGCTTAAACGAATGATCCCCACTCCATCCCAACACGAAACCGATCAGTCGTGACCGTCAATCGGTAAATCAATCCGAGCTAACCACAAACCAGGTGCCTCAACCTCGCTCGGAGTCGGTAGGGCATTGGGGTCCGTCCAAAGTCGCGTGAGAGCAGGCTCCCCTGCCCTCTCAACCACCCCGGCAACAAATGCCGCCCCGCGATCAACAAGTTCAGATGTGATTTCAACCCCGAACAACTTCTCGACGAATTTATCCCCAGCACTTGAAGTGAAACGCCGACGTCGAACCACTTCCAAAAGAGACGTATAGGAACCCAGCAGTCCTTGACCAACCTTGTCTACAACGAAGTCGACGTAACCCACAACTACCGCCAACAGCGCTTCTAGCTGAGGAACGACAGCGTTTTGGGCCTCAGATCGCAAAGCACCAAGCAAATTTTCTGGGTCACTCAAAACACCCTGCAGCTGTTCCTGTAGCTCTGTTGGATCATCGCCAGAAATGTTTATGTCCATCAAACGATCTTCGAACCCACGCGGGTCAGCCTGAAAACCATCGACGTAACTGTTCAACAGGCGCTCAAAAGCTGCTTTCACGTGACCTACCGACAACACACTGTGCGTCGCAAGTTCGCTAATACACACCCACAGGTGAACATCCTCAGCCGGAAGAGACCATTCCTCAGCGAAGGCATCAACATTGTCTGCAATGATCAAAATACGATCATCGGGTCGGGGGATAGGTAACACGTAGTTACCAAATGCTTTAGTAGCTAAATGACCAGCAATTGAACCAGCGCTCATGGCCATCATCATCGGATTTAAAGCCTTGAGAAGACCATCGAGAATTTGTGCGTCAGCTTCTGAAACCTCCGGAGGTGGACCGCCCTGGGCGAGACGTCCGGCAAGACGATCCAGGAGTGGACGGTATGCGTCAAGGGTCGCAGACGCCCATTGCGCTTTCGTCACCACCTCAACTGATATGGGTTGACCTGAGCTAGCGATATCTAGTGAGGTGACGTTCGCAACCTGCAACTCTGCGACCCTCGCAAATTCACTCAGCTTGATGCGATGCAACGGATCAACATTGGTCTCCGATACCCCGTCTGTAGCTATCTGATAGGCGAATTGTCGAGCCACATCCCAAGCAATAGGCCCTTGGTGATTGAAGATCTTTCCGAGATCCCCCAAAAACGGAAGACCTCCGAACGGATTATCCTCTTCAAAGGGATCGTCGGTAGCCATATTCGCATCGTAGGCCGGTGGGAGTGGAACGTCACCTCAGACCCCTAACCACTTCATGTAGCGGAGCGAGAAAGTATCAATGACCAAAGTTGCTATCTCCGGTGCAGAGGGGGCTTTGCGGTCCCGAATAGCTGAAGCCTTGTCGCAAATATTTGACCAGGTCACCAGCTTCACATATGGACTTGACGAAGCGTTGTTGACTGACGTCCAGTGTCTTGTCCACCTCGCATTCTCCGATGAATCTGACCAAAAAAATTTGATTGGTCTCCTTCAACTAGCTGACGAAGCAGAGGTTTCTCAACTAATAGTTGTGTCGAGCGCGATGGTGTACGGCGCGTGGCCTAACAACTCGGTTCCCATATCTGAGGACGCGCCAGTGCGTCCTAACCCTGAGTCAGCATTTGCAGTACATCAGGCCGATGCGGAACGCACAGCGCTCGAATGGGGTGATATAGATCCAAATCGCCAGGTGACCATATTGCGCCCGACCGCAGTCGCATCACCGAATGCGACAGGGCTTATCGGCGAAGCGTTGTTAGCAGCTGCTCCAATACGCACCCGTCGAGATGAGCCGCCTCAACAATTTGTTCATTTAGACGACCTTGCTACAGCAGTCGCTACCGTTGCTCAACTTGACTACTCAGGCGTATTCAACGTCGCCCCCGACGGATGGCTTACAGCAAAAGAAGTTAGAGAACTTGTCGGGGCTCGACCCATTATCCGGCTGCCAGTGCCGCTGCCCGGTCGATTAGACCGATACGTCGCGCGAAGAGTTGGGCATCAAGCGCCCACTGGGTTGCTCCCCTATACCCGCTACCCGTGGGTAGTGGCAAATGACCGACTTCGTTCCACAGGTTGGGTTCCCCGTTACGGCAATGATCAAGTATTTGTTGCCGCGGACGCCGGTATGCCCTGGGATTCGATGAATGCGAAACAACGACAGAATGTGTCGCTAGCACTTGGCGCTACATCAATTATCGGCTTGCTCTGCGCGGTTGCCGCCTGGCTGAGACGAATAACAAGATCTGGAGATAACTAATCCAGTTCCCCTACCTCGACGGTTAAAAGCATCAACTTTTCGCTCCGCCAGATCCGAAGAGAAGCTTCGTCTCCTGGCTCCAGCATTCGAGCGTCGACTATCAGTGCTCCCATGTCAGCGACAGGTGCACCATTCAATTCGACCACCACATCACCCACTTGTAGCCCTGCAGTGGCCGCCGGGCCAGCTGAGTCGACGGATTGAACCAGCACTCCTGCAGAGTGGCTTGGTGGTAGAAAATTTGACTGAGCATCGGAACCGCGGATACCGAGTCTTCCATGGCGAGGCCGCCCCCATTGAATGATGTCTTTAGCGACATCGCGTGCGATTTCTATAGGAGTCGCGAAACCCAAGCCCTCGGCACCAACATCGGTGACAGCGATAACCGTAGTGATGCCTACCACTGCCCCCCGAGAATCTACGAGAGCACCACCTGAAGATCCAGGAGAGATAGGCGCATCAGTCTGCACTAACTCGTACAACCAGTCGCCTTGTGGTGATTGGAGACGTCGGTTGGTGGCGCTGATGACACCTACGGTCACGGTCGGTCCACCACGCAGACTTAAAGGTGAACCAATCGCAATAGCGGTTTCCCCGGCGCGAAGATTGTCCGCGCGTCCAAGGGTCGCAGGTGTAAAGGAAGCCTCAACGTCACCCGAGGGTCGGAGCACGGCTACATCAGTTCGCCGATCCATGCCGACCAATTCGACATTAAAAACAGCGCCGTCAGCGAGAACAATCTGAAAGCTATCTCCACTATCGACGACGTGGGTGTTTGTTATCAGATGACCGTCATCACGGAAAATAACACCGGAACCGGTGCCTGTTACTTGGCCGTAGCGAAGCACTTCGACTCGCACGACACTTGGGGTCACTTCAGCGGCAATGTCTGCAACCTCTAAAGCTCTGGCGCCACTTTGCGTTACTGCAGCGACATTCGCAGTAGTGATTTCTCGCTCTACAACTCTTTCGATTACAGGGTCTGAATCGGACAACATGTTGCCGACAACCAATGCGGCCACCACTGCCCCAATGATTGCGCCAATCAAACCTGAGCCGATCAACCTGCGAATGCTGGACCGTTGCCCTAATGCTCGAGCGTCCGGCGCCAAATATTGGAGTTCGCTTGGATGACGCCAGATTCGATCGTCGGGATGTAAGGCATACTTGCTGGTCGGGTTCTCCTCAATGCTTGTGTCGGGGTCGTCTGGAATTTGAGACCAATCGATCGAGCTTCCTAACCCCCATTCTTCCGAAGAAAAAGGGCCGGCGGAACCAGCGGAAATATCACGCTCGGATGGATCGTCTGGATTCTGTTCGGCACCGTCGCGTGAGTCCACACCCCAAAACGTACCGACCCAATGAGCATTATTATCCGCGACCCGTCGAAGCGATAGGGACGCGGGCGTTTATGGGCGTACCATAAACATGTGCTACCTCCACAAAACCTTGACTCATGGGTCGTATTGACTGCCGATGAACTCCAGATCGGCGAAATTTATGATTGGTGTCTCCAACCGTCGTGTGGCGCGGTGGTGCTCTTTTCGGGAACGGCGCGCGACCATGCGGAAGGCCGCGATGACGTGTCACTTCTTGAATATGAGGCCTACGAGGAGCATGTTGAACCTCGTTTAGAGGCAATAGTCACTGAGATGCGGAAGTTGTGGCCCGACATTAAACGTGTTGTGTTGGCTCATCGCACCGGTCCGCTCGCTATCGGCGAGAGTTCAGTTGTAGTAGCAGTATCTTCCCCTCACCGACCGGAAGCCTTCGAAGCCGCAAGATTTGGCATAGACACCCTTAAGGCCACCGTTCCTATTTGGAAACGAGAGGTGTGGAAAGACGGAGAAGATTGGGCGCTTGCCGCACAAGACATCACTGACGTGGGATCTATACAACCTGTTGAAGAGAACCCCCAGTGAGTCCTCTAGCGTTTCTCGGGCTTGCTGCCGCGATCACCTTATTAGGGATGCTGTGTTTGACGATTAGCGGTCGGAAGAAAACCCCATGGGAGTCGAGCATCGACAGTTTTCGTAGACATCTAGATGCAATAGCACCAGATGAGCATGATGCTGAAGACGTGATGAATGACCGTTTAACAGATCGTGATAGGAGACGGTCCGCTGGCACGTGACTTAGCCATTGACCTCGGCACCGCCAATACGTTGGTGTACGAACGTGGACGCGGCATCGTTCTCAACGAGCCGTCAGTCATCGCTATGAATGAGCAAACTGGCGATGTTCTAGCGGTAGGACGCGAAGCGTGGCAGATGATTGGCAGAACACCGTCATACATTGTTGCGGTGCGTCCCCTCCGAAAAGGAGCGATTACTGATTTTGACACTACACAGCGGATGATCAGACTGATCCTTCAGCAAGTCGGAGTTGGAAGGTTCGGTAAGACCCGCGTCGTGGTGTGTGTCCCATCAGTTATCACACCCGTTGAACGGCGCGCCGTAACTGACGCTGCTCGTCGAGCGGGTGCAAGCGACGTTCGTCTTATCGACCAGCCAATGGCAGCCGCTATCGGATCAGGTCTACCCATTCACGAACCAGTTGGAAATATGGTTATCGATGTCGGTGGTGGGACAGCTGAGACAGCGATGGTTTCAATGGGTGGGATCGTTTCCCTTAAAGCTATAAGGGTTGGCTCATTCGATTTTGACGCAGCGCTACAGAACTACGCGCGACGTGTTCACGGAGTCGCAATAGGAGAACGGACAGCGGAAGAAATCAAGGTTCAAATCGGATCAGCATGGGCCGTTCAAGATGAATTCGATGCCGAAGTCAAAGGTCGTGACCTCACCACCGGTCTACCCAGAACCTTCATATTGACCCCTGATCAAGTCAGATCAGCTTTGGAAGAACCCGTCCAATCAGTGGTGGATTCAGTCATTGACTGTCTGAGTCAGGCGCCACCTGAACTCTCGCAAGACCTTCTCGTCCACGGTGTACACCTGGTAGGGGGAGGGGGCCTCCTCAAAGGGTTAGCACAACGCCTAGAAAATGATGCGCGAGTTCCGGTACGGACCGTTCGGACGCCCATGGAAGCAGTCGTGTTGGGAGCTGGTCGAGCACTAGAGAATTTTGACGACCTTTCCTCATCGTTTAACACCTACGGCGAACGTCGGTGACAGGAACGTGCTTGCCCGAAAACCATTAAGCGTCCTGACCACAGCACTGGTTCTATCCATGTCAGTTCTCGCTGCATGCTCTGGCGAACGTGACAGTCTTTCTGAGTTGGAAGGAGAACGTACACCGTCGGTGGAGCGATCAGTGGGCTTCGACGGCAACGTCGTTCGCCTGGGAGTAATCGCCGACATAACAGGGCCAGGCGGAACCCTCGACAGAGCTCGCCTAACAGGAGTTGAGACCTACTGGTCAGACGTCAACACCCAGGGAGGCTTGGGGGGAAGATACGTCGTGGAATTAGATATTTTGGACCACCGCGGGGATCCCCAAATTGCAGAACAGGCAGTACCGGACCTATTAAAAAAAGTCGTTGCCTTAACCTTTGTAAATGAAACCGCCACCGGGGCAGTACATCCCTTCCTAGTTGCCGAACAAGCCCTAGGAGTGGTCCCGACTTCCACATTGGATTGGGAAAATGACCCGCGTTTTCTCACCCATGTCCCCCCAATTGAGGCTGTCGTACTGGCTCTTTTCGAAAACCAACCCTCACCCAACTGGTGTGTCATTACTGACGGCTCGCCCATAGGTATTGCAACCCGCAATGCTTCAATGCGAGCTGCGGAGGTTGCGCAAGCACAAAACGTGACGCTCATTGAGGTAGGAGAAGACCTCAACTCAGCGACGTCAGCGGTCGCGTGCGGCAAGGTTCTCGTTGAGGTGGCTGAGGATTTCCAAATCGAAGCAATCGACTCGCTCCCTGCGAACCGCGAAATCTATGTCCGAGCAGGGTCGGCCGCTGCGATGGAAAGAACTGATCTGCAATTCGCTTATCTTGACTCCGGACCAGCGTGGAACGTCGACTCTTCTGAAGGAATGAGACTCCTTTTGGCTGCCTTGTTGCGTCACGCCCCCGACGTACAACCTGACACCAGAGTCCGCGATGGTTATGTATCCCAAATACGGCTGCATCAACTCCTCGAACAGGCCGTCGCCCAAGGCGACTTAAGACGACCCACCTTGTTCGCAGCGAGTGAGTCACAAGCAGGTATCGACATGCTGGGCCTAGCCGAACAACGTTTGCAGCCTCGCAACTTTAATATTTGGTTTAGTGACAATCAGGATGAGGTTTCCGACCACCGAGGGTGGCAGCTTGAAAGACAGCTAGCAACTGAGAACGTTGACGCTTTAACCAACTAATCTGCTGCAACTCCAAGTAAATCCGCGGCGACAGATCGAACCTGCCGATCTTTGTCGCTCAACGCTTTCTCAATCATCTGCTGTGCCTGCGGTTCCTCAAATTGGGAAAGACCAAGAACAGCGCGTCGCCGCACTTGGGGCTTGTCGCTCATTGCGCCCAACAGGCACTCCAAGATTGTCTGACGATGAATCTCAGCGGAGGCAACTAAGGCTCCCAAGGCAGCTATTGCGCTTTCCCGACACAGAGCATCGTCATGTTGTTGAGCCATCGAAATCAAGAGTTCTGTTGCAGCGATATCTAGCTGTTCACCGACAGCAAACGCTGCTGTTTCGGCAACCGAAGGGTTGGGGTCAGACAAGTGATGTCTGGCGTACACATCGGAACGCTTAGCGGTGATTTCCAGGGCTCTCCGCCTCACTGACGAACTCGGATCGTCAAGTGCGGCCCGCAACTCCGAAGTCGTCAAAGAGCTCAGACGTTCAAGTGCGCTAATCGCCAATCGGCGCGTAGCCGAATCCTCACTTGTTAAAGACCCCCGGGCTGAGGCCGCGTCACCTAGGTGACCGGCCATAGCGGTTCGCGCTCTCACCTCGCGAAGGTCGTTATCTGTCAACTGATTGCTGCCTGAACTACCAACGCAGCGACTATTGCGATGATGCCAACCACAAGCGTGATGGCTAAACCACCCAAAACAGTGAAAGCACCCAGTCCAAGAACCGCCACTAGTTTCCGCCACAACGAAGCACCCTTATAGGTCTGAACCGGGAGAATCTGCCGAGGGTCATTCAAGCGAGGCCGGACCTGTGACCCTGATTCAGCAACCGATCTCTTCGGTTCTAGGGAGAGCTCATCACCTGGCGTTGAGGAGGGCACCGCATCTAATGCCGCAGTTGGATCGCCATCGCCTTCTATATCGTTCATGAAATTCACCCGAGCCGCGTGTACCCAACACTGTCTAGCGTGGCACGCTTATAACCGATGTCTGAGCTCACCGAAAATGAGGATACTGGCCCTGAGGTTAGAGAGGTGTCGCCAGCACCTCGGGCCCCAACATGGGTGCTCATCATCGTTGGTCTCGCCTCACTGGCCATGGTGACCGGGCTAGTGCTAGATCGAATAGCCATCAGTTCAAAGGTTCTCACCAGTCCCGGTACCACCCGAAATATTGCACCAATGCTGCAAGTACAGGATTCAAAGACCTACGACGCTGATGGACGCATCGAAATGGTGACGGTCAAATCAAACCTTCAGCCGTCCCTACTAGAGATGATTGGCGGTTGGCTTGATGACTCGATAGAGATCTCTGACCGGCAACAGATCCTGGGAAATAGAACAATCGAACAGAATCGAACCCTCGGAAGAGAGCAGATGGCGAGGAGCCTTGATGTGGCGACACGAGTCGCGCTTGAGCGAATCGGCTATGACGTCATATCCGAAGCAGGTGCACTTATCGTCCAGGTTGTTCCCGAAACCCCCGCAGATCGAGTGCTTTACCAAGGTGATGTGATTATTGAAGCGGAGAACATAAGAGTTGTTACTGCCAGCGACCTCAGCGCAGTTGTGCAAAGTAAATCTCCCGGGGACGAATTCTCCTTCTCTGTTTTACAAATAGACGGAAGTATTCGAAAAGAAACTGTTTCTCTGGCCGAAAGAAAAGGCAAAGCGTTCCTCGGGGTGTCGATTAGCACCTACGCAGAAATGGCTGAGTTACCGTTCAAGATCGAGTTTGCGGTCGAAAGAGTTGGAGGTCCGTCGGCAGGGCTTGGCCTCACGTTGGCGTTGCTAGAACGGCTACTACCCGGAGAGCTGCTTGCTGGATTAAACGTTGTGGCAACCGGAACCGTTGATCCTCTGGGAAACGTAGGTCCGGTGGGTGGCGTCGAACAAAAAAGTCACAGTGTGATGCGAAGTGGAGCTGATTTGTTCCTAGTCCCGGCTAACCAAGTGGATCAAGCCACAGCAGTTCTAGGAGACATGGTTGAAGTGGTGGGCGTGGAGAACCTTGACGAGGCACTAGCGAAACTTAAATCACTAGGAGGAGATGTCAGCGGCATCGAGATAAATAGCTAATCGAACCAACCATTTTTGGGTGACCATCCACTTCAAAACACCAAGGATCGGTACCCTCGTCCGTCATGGCGCAGTACGCCGAAGGGGCGTCAGAAATTGATCCCGATGCGGTAGCTACCACCGAGTTCACTCATGTGTTCCGTGGCTACTCCATCGATGAAGTAAAAACATTTCTGCAACACGTCAGTCGGGAAATGCGTCGCCTAAGGGACGAACTTGCTGCCGCGAACTCCATCCAAGACCTCGCAGCCACGGTAAACCAACACTCTTCACGCTTAGAAGAAGCACACCCAACCGAAAACACTGCATCGGTGGGTCCCGGAACGGTTATTGATTTACAGTCCCATCGAATCACGTTAGAACGCGAAGAAACCGACGTCGAAGACGACTTCTGGTTCCAAGACCATCACACCAGTGAAAATCAGGAACACACCCCGCACGATGTTCTTCCCTTCCCCAGCGCCGCACCACCTCGTAGACGTGCTGTTATCGACGAACTTTTTGCCCGCTTAGGAGAGCCGCAACTAGAGGATGTCGAATGGGCTCGAGAGGTCTTGATCCGGACCGGTGAAATTCCGGTGATCCCGCAATCCCCGTACGAGTCGCTCCACGGCGAAGCTGAAGCAATTGTCGACCACCATGACCGTCTGCGTACCACCGTGTCGGAACTATCACGGCCCGCAGTAAGTCAACTAAAAAGAAACCTGGCTGCGCGACTCGAGGCCTTATTGCCGGAATTGAAAAATTCAACCCACAATACGTTTGAGGTATCACACCTAGTCCCGAGAGCTATGGACGACGAACTAGTCCAAGGACTAACGCCCTTCGTAGCCGCCGCCGCCAAGTTCGGCGCGGGCGGGGTAAAGGTAAATGTTGACGGAATACCAAATAAGACCGCGCGAGCAGTGGGGGACTGGTTACGTAGTCGACTCATTGCACACCTAGATGACGAAGTGGCAATTGAAACCCGCTTACGCGCTGTGTACCGAGAGTGGAAAAAATCGGCAGTTGACTTAATCGCCACTGACGCAATTGCCGAAGCGTTCGCCCTGGGGCTTTACGCAACAATCCCCGCGGATGACCAGATCAGATGGGAAACACCGCCTGACGGTTGCTGCGGAACTGCTTGCTACGACAACGCATCTTCAGTTGTTAGGCCAAAAGGTGAGGTGTTCCCCTCGGGTCACCTGCTTCCTCCGATTAGTCAAGGATGCCGCAGCCTGGTCGTGCCAATAGGCCAGTAGCCTTTCAGATATATGCGACCATCTGAACAAATGAAATCTCGTCGACGGACAAGCAAGGGCCGAGTACTTCTTGGCTTTGGTGGACTCGCCATCTTTTTGTTTTTTACTTCGATTAGAGGTTTAGCCGGATTCTGGACGGACTATCTCTGGTTTGACAGCCTTGCACTGTCATCAGTCTGGACGTCAGTGCTGTGGGCGAAGATTGGCCTAGGCCTGCTGTTCACAGCCATTTTTTTCATAGCTCTATGGCTCAATCTATTTATCGCTGACCGGCTCGCCCCAACAGTGCCGTTACCCGGACCAGAAGACGAATTATCCAGGCGGTGGCGGCAGTTCATCGCAAGACGGGCGATTCTTATCAGGAGCGTGATCTCGCTTCTATTTGCGCTTCTCGTAGGTGCCGGCGTCTCTTCTCAATGGCAAAGCTGGCTATTTTTCAGAAACCGCGTCGACTTCGGAATCGTTGACCAACAATTCGGTATTGATGTCGGCTTTTACGTCTTCCAGCTCCCATTTTTAACATTCGTTGTTAACTGGGTTTTTGCGGCCATTATCGTCATTTTTGTTGTTACAACCATCGAGCACTACCTCAATGGCGGGATACGTATTCAGGGGCAACCTGGGTCTCGCGTAACGCCTCAGGTGAAAGCTCACTTGTCCTTGCTGCTGGGTTTGCTTGCGTTGGTTAAAGGCGTTGGCTACTACCTGGACCGTTACGAGCTGACACTGTCTGAACGCGGCTTTGTGACGGGTGCAACCTATACCGACATCAAAGCCCAACTGCCTGCCCTTCAGCTTCTGATGATTGTGAGCGTGTTCTGTTTCGGGTTGCTTATTTTCAACATCTGGCGCCGCGGCTTTACCTACCCGATTATCGCAGTGGGCCTATGGGCGCTAGTCGCCAGCCTTGCTGGGACCATATACCCGGCACTGGTGCAACGATTCCAAGTAGAGCCCTCAGAATCAACAAAAGAGGCTCCGTACATCGAACGCAACATTGAAATGACTCGACTTGCTATGGGTCTAGCAGAGGTGACCCCTCGGAATTTCGACTATGAGCCCACCCTCACAGCGAAAGAAATTGAAGAGAATATGGCGACCGTCCGCAACGTGCGTCTACTTGACCCGGCCGTGATGCGAGACACCTTCCAACAGACTCAAGGCATCAAGAGCTTTTACGACTTTCGAGATATCGACGTTGACCGATATGAGATCGACGGACGCACCACACAAGTGGTTCTTGCAGCCCGAGAGCTGAAACAAACAGACCTTCCGAATAACTCCTGGGAATCTGAACATATCGCCTTCACTCACGGCTACGGAATCGCCGCAGCACCTGCCAACGCGATCGATGCAAACGGCCGACCGGATTACGCATTAGCGGACATCCCCGTGGCTGCTCGCCCTGGCGCCTCAAGCCTTGACGTTGACCTTCCTGGTCTATACGTCGGTGAAGGATTGAAGGGTTATGCCATTGTTGGCGCCGCACGTGATGAGGTCGACTTTCAAGATAACGATGATCGGACCGAAGTCACCCGCTATGACGGAGCTGACGGAGTCAACATCAATTCGCTGCCTCGAAAGCTCGCGTTTGCTCTCCGTTTCGCTGAACCCAACCTTGTGGTCTCCGGCGAACTTGGCTCAGACAGCCGAATTCTCTACAAGCGAGACGTATTGGACCGAGCCAAAACTCTCGCCCCATTCCTCAAGTTTGACAGGGACCCTTACCCTGCAATCATTGACGGCAAAGTGACTTGGATCCTTGACGCGTATACGTCCACCGACATGTTCCCTTATGCGCAGAAAGTCAACCCACGGGCGGTCAGGTCAGGTGACCTTCGATCTTCGGTGAACTATGTCCGAAACTCGGTAAAGGTTGTCATAGACGCATATGACGGCACACCCGAGTTCTACATCGTCGATGACCGGGACCCGATAGCGAAGTCATATCGCCAACAATTCCCTGATTTATTCACCGACGCTGCTCCACCCAAAGAACTAACGGAACATTTCCGTTACCCCGAAGATCTGTTCCGGATGCAAACCGACATGTGGGGGCGGTACCGAATCACTGAAGCCTCAGAGTTCTACGATGCGGCGGGCGCTTGGAGCGTTGCTCAAGATCCAGGTAACTCCATTGGGCAAACAGCAGTGGAGTCTGTAATCGACGCTTCAGGAAATATCATCAGCAGTTCCGAAGTCCGCATAGCACCCCAATATTTGCTCATGCGACTGCCGGGTGACGACGACGAGTCCTTTGTTATCTTCCGACCGTTCGTGCCCTTCTCTGATGATGATTCGCGTAAAAACCTTGAAGGTTTCATGGTCGTACACAACGACCCGGAGCGATATGGCGAGATAGAGGTGTACGAGATTCGTTCTTCAACGCCTGTCGATGGACCCGCGTTGTTTAACTCCAACATTCAGACCGAAGAAGAGATTTCTGAACGCGTTACTTTGCTAAACCAGAACGGTTCGACAGTTGTACCTGGGAACCTTTTACTTATCCCAGTAGAGAACTCTTTGCTTTATGTGCGACCTCTCTACATTGAAGCGACCGGTACTACGGCGGTCCCTGAGTTGCAATTAGTTATTGTGGGTGTCGGCCCTGAGGTAGTCATCGCCGACAGTTTTGAAGCTGCTCTAGCTAGCGCCATACCCGGATTAAACGTGGATCTAGAGAGTGAACCTTCAGAAGTGACATCGGAATCTGCGACGCCTCAAGATGACGCACCAGAAGATTCCACTGATAGTTCTCAGAATGAAGAAGACACTGGGGAGTACTCAGTTGAACAACTGTTAGCTCTTGCACAAGACGCGTTCAATCGTGCTGATGCTGCGCTTCGAACCGGTGACCTTGCTGGATATCAGCGCTGGGTTGAAACAGCGTCGGGCTATATCGCTAGGGCACAAGCGCTTGTGTCAGAGTCACCTCAGCTCGACGACGCAGACGCCGCATAGCGTTGTGACGGGAACTATCCCCACGGCAGAAGGTGAGGCTCCTGCGCCCTCGCGAGTCTTAGTTGTCGTGGCTCACCCTGATGACGTCGACTTCGGCACAGCTGGAACTATGGCCGCTCTGGTGAAAGCTGGGTCTCATGTGTCTTATTGCCTAGTGACAAGTGGCGAAGCGGGTGGCGATGACCTGCCGCTGAATGAAGATGAACTGGCCGCATTGCGACAAGAAGAACAGACGGCGGCGGCGTTGGCAGTAGGAGTACAGGATCTGCATTGGCTGAACTACCCCGACGGGCGAGTTGTCAACAGCCTTGACCTTCGACGTGATATCTCGCGCGTCATTCGAATCGTTCAACCCGATGTGGTTGTGACCCAGCCCACGGAAGCGAATTGGGATCGCATTTACGGATCACACCCCGACCATCTCGCGACAGCGTGGGCGACGATGGCAGCTGTATATCCCGACGCTCGAAATCCCAGATCTCATCCGGAACTCTTGGCTGAAGGCCACCAGCCGCACACTGTCAAGCAAGTATGGATGATGTGGATGGCTGCACCGCAGGGAACAATGCTGCACGTTGACATCACCGCTACCTTTGAAGAGAAGGTCAAAGCATTGCGATGCCATTCAAGTCAAACTGATCGCATCGAAGGACTAGATGATTTGTTACGAGAATGGGCATCAGGAGTGGCGGCTACAGCGGACATGCCACCCGACACCCTCGCCGAAGGATTTCGAGTTATCGACACCGAGTAAGAAACGAACTGTGTGAAGTAGGAAATATGAGCGACCGACAGTTAATCGATTCGCCTCGCGCGTGGCTTACAGTCGTTGCGACATTCTTCTCCTCAGGTGTGGCGCTTGGCACCGTGTACAGCTTCGGAGCCTTTTTCCAATCAATGGCAGACGATTTTGGAACGGGTAAAGGTTCCACGGCCGTCATCTTTGGGCTCACCACCTTCTCGTTCTTTTGGTTGAGCCTCATTACCAGTCGACTCTCAGACCGTTACGGCCCCAGACCGGTTTTGGCGGCAGGAGCAGTAGCGCTTTTCGTTGGGCTTTGGGCCACAAGCAACGTGAACTCAATAGGTATTGGATATGTCACGTTCGGCGTAGGTGCAGGCATTGCGGCCGCATGTGCCTATGTCCCGATGGTCGCCCACGTCGGTGGGTGGTTCGAGAAATCCCGGGCAACAGCAGTGGGTATATCAGTTGCAGGTATCGGGGTCGGGACGTTGGTAATGAACCCATTAGCGGCACGACTCATTGATCTATACAGCTGGCGAACCACCTACCGAATCTTCGCTGTTGTAGGGTCTCTAATTCTTCTCGTCGGCACTTTCATGATGGCGCGAGCGCCCGGCGAAGCTGGAGCGGCCCCCTCAAGAGTCAGAGAAGCTTTTAGATCTCCGACTTTCAGAAGGCTGTGGATTGCGGCTCTGTGCTACGCCACTGCCTTATTTATTCCATTTGTTTTCGCAGTTCCGTACGCCAAAGAAAGAGGAATTTCTCCTATTGCGGCTGCAACCCTCGTCGGATTACTGGGCGGTTCCAGTGTCTTGTCCCGGATTGGTTTCAGTTGGCTCACCAACCAGTTCGGAACGTTTCGTATATTCCGGTTCGGTTTCGTGCTCTGCCCAATAGCTTTCACGATTTGGCTTTTGGCCGGCTCTTCGTTCGCAACGCTCGCAATTTTCATGATCATCATGGGAATTGGATATGGGTCCTTCGTCGCAGTTAGCCCCCTTGTATTAGCCGATTTATTTGGTGTAGTCGGCCTTGGGTCACTTATGGGAATCTTCTACACGGCGTGCGGTCTAGGGGCCTTAATCGGTCCCCCGATGGCTGGACGAATTATTGACGTTCAAGACAGCTACACCATGCCGATGCTGGTCGGCCTAGGGCTCGGCCTCATAGCTTTTCTCCTTCTTACGCTGCTTCCAACCACCCCATCAGGCAACATTTCGGTTGCAGAAGTGCAACAGGAAGAAAGTCAGGGAACAGGGAGCGAAGTTGCGATGGCTATGACGGCGTTCGATGAGGCCTTGATGGAACTAGAAGATTGGCTCGAACCGTAAATTTTCGAATGTGTTAGTTCCTTGTTCTTATTGGTTTGAGGTTGCAGATCCACCAATATGAACGCCATACTGATGACTCTTCGCCGCGGGGTGGAGCAGTTTGGTAGCTCGTCGGGCTCATAACCCGAAGGTCGGAAG
>DBIA01000036.1 GCA_002296525.1 Candidatus Neomicrothrix sp. UBA814
GGCTGTTTCTTCTTTCTTGCGTTCATCTGGGTTTGTGGTGCCAGTTTGTTTTTTAGGCTCCTCGTTGCTGGCTTTGATAGTGACGTCGACGGTTCGACCATCCGAGGTCACTATGTCTCCGTTAGAGCTGATGCGAACTTCGACCTTCGACCCGTCGGCTAGTAGAAGAGTTCCCGAGTCACCAGTCTCATCTATCCGAATATCTGTCAAGTCGCTTTTGGCGATGTGAGTTGCAGCTGTCTTGTCTTGGTTGTCTTTTGAGTCGACGGAGACTTTGGATCTCTCGTCAATGATTGTCGTCGTTTGCGTTTTGTCGACGGTGTCGACTCGTAAATCTTTAACTTCGATCTTGTCTGTGATGATGCTGTTTACTTCAACTGTCCGCGATGTCACGTCGTCTGCAACTAACAGTTCAGACGATTTCTCGATGGCATCCAGACGTTCTTCGACTGGAATTGATCTAGGTACGTAGGTGTCGACCTCGCCATCAGCGTCCACGGCCACATCGACTCTCTGGTTACTACGAGGAATTTCCACGACCTTGACTGTCTGTCGTTGGTTGTCGACTATTTCGATCTTGGTGCTGGCCTCAGCCAACTGAACCGATGTTCGCAGTTCAGGCTCAGCCACTATTCGAACTCGTTCAGTGGTTGACGCGATTGTCACCGTCGCTTCGGTTTGTTCTGCAACGTCAACATCAATTTTGAGACCACTTGGTTCGTTGAGAGGGTCAGGGTCTGGTGGCGCTTCAACTTTTATTGTTGCCTCATCGGAGACCACAACTGAACCCGCGCCAGTATCAGTGAATACAGACAGTTTCGCAGCACCATCCTCGACCGTTAATTCAGCGGCTTTAGTCCATTCCACTAACACCACATCGGTGCGTTGAGACCCTCGATCGATTGGAGCGCCTCGAGTGACTGCTATCACACCATCACTGCCAGGAACCGCCGACTCCCCATCGAGCACACCGTCACCTCTCGTTAGGGTCCAGTTCCTCGTGGTGCTGGAGATTGCTAACAGCTGTTTGACACCTGTTCCCGAACCCTTAAAGGGTTCAGGAAAAGGCGCTTCGCGAACAGATAACGGTGTGAGATCCATCAAACCGCTGCCACCCGTCCACGCCTCAGGGTCGTTGCTTTGATCAGCGGCGAAATAAGAGAACCGCCACCTATTCGCCTGGGTATCAACCTCTATGTAGCGTTGTTCGCCAGGCCAATTCGGGTCGTACACGTAGATCACGCCACGACCCTGGGCGTCTACATCCACTGCATAGGGCAACACACTGTGCCCACCAACTTTGGAATACACCCCCAACGTGTACTGCTCAGCAGACGGATCACCCAACGACGCCTGCAACTCAGTGACGATTGCGGCTACCGAACGTCCCCGCCACTGCTCAGTGGCTGTGATCACGTCGTCAAGGAACTGAGTTGCGAACAGTCGAGCCAGCCGATGCTCAACCTCGCTAGTCAGCGCCATTAACCCCGTTTCGGGATCCGCTCCGACCAAGAAACGGTCCATGCTCGCGACCGTCATGCCTTCACAGACCCCGTATTCCATCGAAGACGCAACCATCTCAATCCACTCCGCGGCAGCAGGCGTCGGTGTGCACACACCTTCAGATTCGACACACACTGCAGCGTCACCAAAAAGCGTTACAGCATCAGCCACGCTGAATCGCCCAGACTCAGAAGCCGCATAATTCCCAAACGCCCAACCGTGACGACCAACATCAAAACCCAACGAATCCGAAGCCTCTTCAGCTGAAATAACAGACGCAGCAGCCTCTAGAGGGGGAGCGGAAGAACCACCACAACTCGCACACAAAAAAAGCGCTACAAACAGTGTTTTGGTAACCCCAATAGTGCGAATCACACCCATACCGTTATCACACACCAGCCAAAACATCGCTGAAACAAAGGCCTCGCCTACAGTCGTAAGGGTTAGCTGCAAGGAGCGGTTGGTTGTCTGAGGATCTACCCAAACTGATTGGGAAAGGAGTACCGCGCGTCGAAGATGAGCGACTGTTGAAAGGCGCCGGCCGTTTTACTGCCGCGCTTGACCTTCCAGGACAGGCCCATGTCGCATTTGTCCGATCACCTGAGGCACATGCCGAGATTCGTTCACTAGATGCGAGCGCTGCTATCGCAGCAACGGGGGTTCTCTGCGTCCTCACTGGCGCAGACTACGAATCCGATGGGCTGAAAACCCTGCTCCAGCCTGGCAGCCTCCCGGATCATCTCGACCCGACCCAACCGAGCCTGTCCGGTGACGAGCTATGCCCACCACCAGGAGCGTTACCGATCGTGGTGGACCGCGTCCGGCACGTAGGTGAAATCGTGGCTGTCGTCGTGGCCGAGACAGCAGAAGAGGCGGTCGACGCTGCCGAAATGGTCGTGGTGGACTATGAAACACTCCCAGCCGTAACTGACGCCCGAACCGCGTTAAGTGAAGGGGCACCGCACGTTTGGGAGTCCGGCAACCAATGTGTTGAAGCTGAGCGTGGCGATGCGTCCCTTGTCACGACAGCGATTGACGAGGCCGCGCACGTGGTGCGATTGTCGATACACAATCACCGTGTGCACGGTTCGCCAATCGAACCACGCAGCGCAGTGGCCCGCTTTGACCCTGCGTCTGGCCGCTACGAGTTATTGGCACCAAGCCAGGGAGTGCATCGGTTTCGCAGTGCGTTGGCGAAAGCGCTCGGTGTCGATAGCGCTGAAGTTCGGGTGGTGACGCCCGATGTCGGTGGAGGGTTCGGATTGCGTATCCCGTGCTCGAACGAATACCCGCTCCTGCTCTGGGCTAGTCGGAAATGCGACCGACCCCTGAAATGGGAAGGCACTCGCAGCGAGGCGTTTGTAAGCGATGTGCACAGCCGTGACACTTGCTGCGACGGTGCGCTAGCGCTCACCGACGATGGAAAGATCATGGCCCTAAAACTCGACTACATCGGCAACGTTGGAGCCCATCCGGTGTCCTCAGCGGTGTTATCGAACTTGCTGCGCATGGCAGGTCCCCCTTACGACGTTCCAGCGATGCACGTGAAAGTGCGTGGAGCGCTCACCAACACAACCCCAACATCGGTGTACCGAGGCGCGGGACGACCACAAGTCACGTACATAGTCGAGCGCTTAATGGATCTCGCAGCCGCTGTTACTGGACTTGATAGAGCAGAAATCCGGCGACGCAACCTCATCAGGACCACCGACTTGCCCTACCGCACCAGACTGGGACTCACCTATGACTCCGGTGCGTTCAGCGACAACTTCGAAATGGCGCTCCGCCTCATCGACTGGGACAGCTTCGAAGCTCGCAGAGATGAAGCCCAACGTCGCGGCAAGCTAGCGGGTATCGGTGTAGCCAACTACCTCGAATCACCCGGCGCCGCTGCCTACGAACGTACTGATGTCACAGTCGACGTCGATGGGACGGTCCGGGTAGTGATCGGCACCCAGGCATCGGGACAGGGCCATGAAACCAGCTTCGCTCAGGTGATAGCCGAACTACTCGATGTGCCCATGAAATCTGTATCAATCGAGTTCGGTGATTCCGACCGCGCCGTCGGCGGTTCGGGCTCACACGCAGATCGCTCAATGCGGTTAGGTGGAACGATCCTGATGCAGGCATGCGAGGACATTCTCAGCCAGTTCTCTATCCGCGCGGCAGAGCAACTTGGCGTAAAGCCCTCTGAGATCAGCCTGGTAAACGGTAGGTGCATCACCGCTGATGGGCGTTCGGTCGGCTTGTTCGAAGTCGCGTCCGAAATGCCTCTCGCCGCAACGGCGGAGATCTCAACTCGGCTGCATGCCCATCCCAACGGCGTCTCAGCCTGCGAGGTGGAGATCGACCCTGAGACCGGCGCCTTAGAGGTGACGCGCTACCTCAGCGTCGATGATGTTGGTCGAGCTATCAATCCGATGATTGTCGAGGGTCAGCTGCACGGGGGTGCAGCGCAGGGCATCGGCGAAGCGCTCTTCGAAGAGATCGTGTACGACCGTGACACAGGCCAACTCCTAACCGGGTCGTTTCTTGATTACAGGGTCCCTAGTGCGATGGAGATGCCGAGACTCGAGAGTCACATTGAGGAGTGCGTGACCGCTAGTAACCCCCTCGGAATTAAGGGGGCAGGTGAAGCCGGTATCACTCCAGCAGCGGCTGCAATCGTTAGCGCCGCTGTCAATGCTTTACAAGCCTTCGGCGTGGAACACGTCGACACCCCTTTGTCGCCCGAACGCATCTGGCTTGCCATAAACCAAGCCGAGCTTCAGATTTCTGCGTAGTCCTATCAAGCTGTGAAGCTAACGCTCAGTAAAAGCCCACTGCGACCATGGCACCGAGTCGCGCGGTTAGACGGGAGTCCCGGCTAACTAGCCCCGAAAACAAGCGACACAGAGCACAACTCTGACGGAGTCAGACTCGATGGGTAGGATCTTTACTTGTGTTGAATTCAACTGCCCAGCCGATAATCGAAACCTTGCTGGAGAAAGCCTCAGCCGGTGAGCCATGGCGAAAAGAGCATTTGAAATTCTCTTCTGACAGATACTGCGATCCTCACTATTTGGAAACCGAGCGCAGGCTCCTCTTCAACTCATTGCCGCAAGTTGTTGCGTTAAGCGCCGACTTGCCAAACCCGGGTGACACTCTCACTCGCGAATGCGGTGACCTTGATGTCTTGTTAACAAGAGATGCTGATCAACGAGCTAATGCCTTTCTGAATGTCTGCAAACATCGCTCGGCGAAGGTAATGCCACAGGAAAGATCCTGCTCCAAACGGCTTGTCTGCCCATACCACGCTTGGACATATGACCTTCAAGGATCTTTGGTGGGTATCCCGGACAAACAATCATTCCCTGAGATGGAACTGCCACAAGATGGCTTGAAGCAACTGTCAATTCACGAAGCAGATGGTCTGATCTGGGTAACGCCCGCGATCAACGGCGAGGCGAAATTCGAACCGACGCTAGGAGCGTTCGTAGATGACTTTGTCAACTACGACCTCGAGAATTATTTGCATTGGCGCAGCCACCACTTCGAACTAGAAATGAACTGGAAGCTCGTAATCGACACGTTCCTCGAGCCATATCATTTCGCCTCCCTTCACCGCGACACAGTTGGACCCATCTTCATTCCAAACCTGTGCCACGTTGAGCGGTCTGGCGCCCACCTGCGTGAGGTTTTGCCCCGCAGAACCATGCTCGACCTAAAAGAATCGAACCCGAACGAGTGGGATCTTGTCCCACACAGCGCACTGGTCTACCTACTGTTTCCCGCCACAGTGTTCGTGATGCAAATTGACCATGTAGAAACCTGGCGCGTTAAACCACACCCAAGCGACCCCTCAAAGTCAATTTGTGACCTTGATTTCTATATTCCCGAAGAGATGACAGGGGACGATGATCAAGAACACTGGGAAAAAAACTGGAAGCTCACAGTCGACACAGTCGTGAACGAAGATTTTCTCGCCATGGCAGGCGTGCAACGCGGCCTCACCTCGGGAGCATTCCCATCAATCAACGTCGGCGCAAACGAACCGGCTTTAGGAATGTTTCACACCATTCTGAACGAACAAATCGAACGCGGTACCTGATCACCCACCAGGTCATTCACTAGGAAACATGAACTTTTCAACGGCTACTGCCTCGCGAACCGCACCAGGTTTCAGAGGGTCAGGTTTCCGATAAAGCTAACGCTGGAACCGAATCTCTTTCCCTACGTTTCAACTTTGTTGGCGACCGATGTCACAGTGATCCAAAGAATGGCCGCAGCGATACAACCTCTCGCCGTCCACAAAATACTCCGAATCAAATTCCCGAACATCAGATCATTGTGCACCTCAGCATTGAATCCGCTCGCAAGGTCCCCATGGGCAGGTGCGGAGACGAAAGCGCTGAGAGCCATGATCGAAGCCATAAGGACTGCACCAACGACCGCTAATTTCCGAAGGCTGCCCGACAAGCAGACCAAGAGAACAAGCGCAGATAATCCCTCGACTAGCCAAGGAACCACCAATAGGAGCCCAATAACCTCAACGTGTTTAGCCTGAAAGTCCTCATAAGTTTCGCTGCCGACAAATGCGAACAATGGATAGTGCACGATCTGAATGGTCCAAATCATTCCGACCATGAACCATGTAGATAACGCATGCACAGCTACGACGCACAACTCGTTGCGCGGGCTGAGCGAAAAACCCGCAGACCTCATGTGTTTCACAACGCGCCCTTCCTCAAACGGTCACGGACTTCACTTGCCCTAACCCGAATACTTTCCAAGTCCGATAGGCGACTCAGATTCCCATATTGCAGCGATAGTCGGTGGTTAGACGACAACGTGTCCCGATGCCGGTCAAGAAAGTCCCAGTACAGAGTCGTGTACGGGCAAGCATCGTCGCCGACCCGCTTCTTTGGGTCGAATGCGCAATTTCGGCACGAGTCACTCATTCGATTGAGGTACGCGCCCCCACTGGCGTACGGCTTAGACGACATGGCCCCACCATCAGCGTAAAGAGCCATACCAAGCACATTGGGTGCCATCACCCATTCGGCGCCATCAACAAAAGAAGACCACATCCAATCCATCATCGCCTGAGGTTCGATTCCCACTGTTAGGGCAAGGTTTCCGAAGACCATCAGGCGTTCAATATGGTGCGTGTACCCAGTTTCTTGCAGATGCCTCACTGCTGTTTCAACACAAACCATTTCGGTCTCGGCTTCCCCGAGGAACACGGGCGGAATTGGTTGATTTGCCTCAAAAAAATTGGAATCTAGATACCCGGGCATCCACATCCAGTACAGGCCCCACACATACTCTCTCCAGCCGAGAACTTGTCGAATGTAACCCTCGACACTATTGATGGGTGCGGTGCCGTTCCGGTAGGCGTTTGCGACTGCAGCTATAACTTCCGAGGGGTGAAGCAACCCGAGATTCATTGATGAACTAAGACACGAATGGCTCAGTTTCCACTCATCTTTCAACATGGCGTCCTCGAAGGCGCCAAATTCTGGCAGTCCCTCAGCGACGAACTCTTCGAGGCGCTCAAGGGCTTGACTTCTAGTGACAGGCCAAGTCCCATCGGGCTCAGAACCCCAGGAATTAGGGAGTCGCTGTAAGACATCGTGATCGGTTTGGTCCAGCGGAAACCGACCTAGAGCCGGCCACGATCTTCCATCTCTGGGCGGCGGCTTCCTGTTTTCGGCGTCGAAGTTCCAACGACCGCCTTCGGGTTGCGTGCCGTCCATTAGGACATCAAGACGTTTCCGCTGCCACCGATAGAAATCTTCCATCCGCATGTTCTTACGTGTTTGCGACCACGCTGCGAAATCATCCTCACCGCAAAGAAATTGGTTATTAGGCACCATTGCAACACCCAACCGTTCGAGTAATTTGCGGCCGCCCCAACTCGCGGGCGCCATAGCCACAACCTCTCCTACCGAGAAGTCCTCACAATGCATACGAAGACCTTCTTCGTAGGAGCTCGCCCGCCTGTAATCGACTTCATACCCGGCTTCTACGAGTTCCGCCGCGAAGTGAGACATGGCGGAAATGATCAAATGTTGGCGTTGCGTATGCCAAGGCTTCGAAAGAATCTTGTGCTCACTCTCAACGAACAAAACGCGACAATCTTCAGCGGAACGACCCCTGAGCGACTCAATGTTCACATTGAGCTGGTCTCCGAATACCCACACCGACGGTTTTGCCTTTTCGCTCATCGAATTGAGTCAACCTTGCCCATGGAACACTGAAGCAACCCTTTAAAAGCTATTGGCCACTGGAGGCTTAGACCCAAAAAGTTCCGGCTTTCGCTAGTAGGACATTGCGGGTTCCAATCTCGTCTTCTTGCCTAACTCAGCTCTTAATACCTTTGTCCTCGATTGAAGGGGCGTTGGCATGGATTCGGTATTCCGGGAGACACAGGAACGCGAAGTTGAATGAACTTGGCGCTGGGGTCTCAGAGAAACGCCTGGTAAGGGAGTGCGGGTCCGTGTCTCGCCGTATGAATTCGGTCGTGGGCACAGCCTGAGGGTGCAAGAATGGGGCGATGACGGACAGGCCTGATGGATTCGAGTTGAACTCGCTGGAGCACCTCAAAAATGTGCTGAGACTGGACGGGATTGAGGCACCCGACGTTGACCTTGCATCGCTTGCAAAACAATTTCTTGGTCTGCGACGCAAAGTCGATCGGTTCTACGACATCCAGACTGGCGACGAAGTGACGGCGTCGGTGTTTCGAGCAGAATCGGATTCGTAGTCATGACAAGCACTTCAATACGAGACGCAGCTGCGAAAATAAGACGCGGTGAAAGTACAAGCCGTCAGATCGTTGAACAGGCGCTAAAAGCATCAGATGAACTAGACCCAGCACTTGGTACCTACATCACCCG
>DBIA01000014.1:0-35251 GCA_002296525.1 Candidatus Neomicrothrix sp. UBA814
GTTCCCCCTAGGGCTAGCGGTACCCTGCGAGTGAGTACCTATTTGTTCAACACTCCGAGAACACCTTCCGAGTGCAGAGATTGACGTGACCCTTCAGATATACGACACCATGGAGCGCCAAAAAGTGCCGTTCGTCCCTCGAACAGAGGGCGAAGTAGCAATGTACGTGTGCGGCCCGACCGTCTATGACGTACCCCACCTCGGTCACGGCCGAACAGCGCTCACATACGACATGATCAGGAGATACATGGAATGGTGCGGCTACACGGTCACGGTCGCCTCAAATGTCACCGACATCGACGACAAAATCATCGCCCGAGCCGAAGATGAAGGACGAACCGAGCCAGACGTCGCAGCAGAGTTCACCGCCGCATATGACCAACAAATGGAACGACTCGGGATCATCCCTGCCGAATCTCGCCCACACGCAACGCAATTCATAGACGGAATGATCGACATCATCCATGACCTAGTAGAACGCGACGCCGCATATGTTGTGCCTGACAAAGGCGTCTACTTCTCAGTAGAAGGCCTCAGCGACTACGGGCGACTCGCAGGTCGATCACTGAGTCAACTTCTCGACGACGCTGGTCAACGAGTAGACGTAGACACCGACAAAAGATCACCTTTGGACTTCGCGTTATGGAAGGCAGCAAAACCGGGCGAACCATCGTGGCAAACCCCCTGGGGCGTGGGACGGCCAGGATGGCACACCGAGTGCGTTGCGATGTCACTCAGCGCTCTTGGCCCTGATTTCGACATTCACGGGGGCGGCGATGATCTCTGCTTCCCGCACCACCAGAACGAATGGGCTCAAGTGACCGCGACTGGACAGCCCTTCGCGCGCCACTGGGTGCACAGCGCAATGGTCAATGTTGCGGGCGAAAAAATGTCGAAATCGTTGGGTAACTTCACCAATTTGGCAGAAGCAATAGACAGCTCCGGTCCAAGAGCACTGCGTCTTTTAGCGCTACAAACCCATTATCGAAGAGCTATGGAAATGGGCAGAGATGCCCTTTCAGCTGCCTCGACGGCAGTGGACCGCCTAGATGCCTTCCATAGGCGCATGTCAGCTTCAGATGTTGACCTAACGAGCGACGAGACAATGCCGGAATCGATCGACTCCTTTACAGCATCAATGAACGACGATTTTGGTACCCCAGCAGCACTGGACCAAGCCTTTAGCCTTGTACGCGAAGCGAACAGCGACCTAGACAACGGCAAAACGCAAATGGCGGGACTTCGAGCCCGCACTGCACTGACGTTACTTACTGCTCTAGGTATCGAAATCGGTGCCGAAGAGAGCATCTTGGGCGAAGGCCCAGACAACGAAGAAATCGAACGGCTGATCGAGGAGCGCCAAAAAGCTAGATCTGACCGCAACTTCGATGCAGCGGACCAAATCAGGGACCAACTAGCAGCATCGGGGATCGTTGTCGAAGACACCGCTGACGGGGTCATATGGCACCGGGCATGACAGAAGCTTCAAAAATCTTGTCGCTTGAACCTCACGGAGCGGACGCCTTTGTAGGTGAGAGCCCACTATATGAATGGGGCCGCATCTACGGCGGCTTAGTTATCGCGCAGTCTGTGTGTGCAGCAATGAAAACCATTGACACCGAAGGACACAACATTCATTCACTCCACGCATATTTCATTTTGGGTGGCGACCCGAACGAACCAGTTCGCTACGAAGTTGATCGTCTTCGAAACGGCAGAAGCTTCTCCACCCGACGAGTTGTTGCTCGACAAAGTGGGGGAGCGATACTCAACCTCTCGTGTTCGTTTCAACGCGACGAAGAAGGACCAGATATCTCCACTGCGGCGATTCCCAAAGGTTTGAAATCGCCCGAGGAGTCAAAAAAAATAGATTGGGGTATCGGCGTAGACGCACGGCTAGAGCACGAGTCCACTGACCCTGCCTCTCACCGAGTATGGACCAAGTACACCGGTCCACTTGGCGACACGACGGAGGAACATTTGGCAGCTCTCGCGTATTTGTCAGACACAAACCCAATGGATGCCATAGTTACAGCGCACCCAGCGCACTCTTTGGTGGCAGACGAATCTAGCGAGCTCACGTGGGACGACGTGTACATGGCCGCCTCGTTAGATCACGCGGTGTGGTTTCACCGAGCGGTCCGCGCCGACCAGTGGCTCCTATTTGACTTAGCGCCGCACCAGATCAAAGGCACTCGAGGTCTAGCAACAGGTGACGTATTCACCGCTGATGGTGAACTCGTGGCAACTGTTGCGCAACAAGGACTCATCAGGGTCCGACCAGAAACTGGTTAGGCCACACCTTGGCGTTCCAGCCAATCCTTAACCAACCATCCAGCGATTGACATACCTCCGATAGGGCACGGCGGCAAATCATTCGCATGGAACCACCCTGCTTCGACTATCTCCTCTTCCTGAATAACAATTTCGCCTGACTCATAGGTGCAATGGAAACCACACATTAACGAATGAGGGAATGGCCACGGCTGACTACCGAAGTAACGAATATCTTTTACTTGGACGCCGACCTCTTCCATTACCTCCCGTTCAACAGCCTGTTCGAGGCTCTCACCTGGTTCTACGAAACCTGCCAGCGTGCTGAAGAAACGACCGGGGAACTGACGTCCCCAAGCCAGCAACACCTGGTCACCATTTTCCACCAGCACAATCATTGCGGGACTCAAGCGCGGGAACGCCATGTGTCCACAATTTGGGCACACTTTGCCGCGATCGTGAGGATTCGTCTCAGTGGGCGTCGCGCATCGACCGCAATAGATATGAGTTCGCTCATAGTTGACTATCTGCTCAGCTCGTCCAGCGATCACCCATTCATCATCTGGGATTCGACCATAAAGCTTCCGCAGGTGAACCGGTTCAAGGTCACCCTCGTCTGAACTTTCGTGAAGGTCGACTGCGTAAACACCGGCGCCGTCCATTACCCCCAAAAAGAAAGTAGGGGCTTCTATCGGAGCTTGCTCTGAGTGGACTAGTCCGGCCCCCGGTTCAACAAAAACTGTTCCGGATCTTACGGGGACCCATATGTTCTGAGAGGGGTCAAGGTCGGCTGGAGGATTAGGAGCTGGTGTAAACACGGTTGCAGTCCACCACAACTAGGAGGCTTGCGCTCGATTTTCGGACAGAACCCATTGGGGAATGGCTATAAACGGCGCATTACTGTCACGACCCGCCCAAAGATCGCTACCTCTGCGACATTAAACACCATGGGTTCCAGCATCGAATTTGCTGGAAGTAACGTGACCACATCGCCTTGCTGGGTAAACGTCTTAACAGTCGCCTCATCTCCTGGAATCCCAGCAACCACGGTGTCGCCATTCGTCGCAGAATTTTGCCGGTTGACTACGACGAAATCGCCATCCAAGATGCCCGCTTCAATCATCGAGTCGCCTCTCACCTTCAGCATGAAGAGTTCGCCGTCCCCTGTGAAATCCTCCGGAACGGGAACAAGTTCTTCAACGTTCTCTTGCGCCAGCACATCGGTTCCAGCAGCAACCTCACCCACGAGTGGAACATGACGAGTGGGTCGACGCTCAGCTATGGCACCCGAGGAGGCGTCGAAACACACTTCAATAGCCCGAGGTTTTGTTGGATCTCGCCGCAGGTAGCCAGCACTTTCTAACTGCGCGAGATGTGAATGAACGGTGCTGGGAGAGTTGAGGCCCACTGCGGCTCCGATTTCGCGTACCGCTGGGGGATACCCACGTTCCCGCATTGTGGATTCTATGAATTCGAGAATCGCTCGTTGGCGATCCGTGATTGTGTGGTCAGTCATAATGATGACTCTTTCTGCAGCAACGAACGTGTGTTCGCAACGACGGTACCAGTAGGATCATGAGTGGGCAAACACACGTTCGATTTTTACTTGACACCGAACACGTGTTCTGGTTTAGTCGAACAGGTGTTCGCCAGTGCCTCCACAGGTAAAAACCGGTGTCACACCCCTCTAGAACAATGAATTTCGAACCGAAGAGCCGGGAAAGGCCCAGCATTTCAGGGAAAAATAATGGTTGCAGTACTCAGAGCAGAAATAGAACAATTCGACGAAGACCACAACGACTCAGTGCGAGACCGCCATCTCCGAATCGTGGATACAGTGACCGAAGGCCCCGTTTCGGTGCGACAGACCACAACTCGGCGCGAGACCCAAGCTACCTATTGGAGACGCCGCATCGTCTGCATGGCCCTACTGCTGGGGCTGTTATGGGTAACGTCGAGTGCTGCTGGGTTTGCTAACGACGACCGTTCAGGCGAACGACCACAGGCTCAAACATTGATCGAAAGTGCCGCAGGTGAATCACTCACGGCAGGGCAGGTCGTAATCGTGAAACCAGGTGACACTCTCTGGTCAATCGCTCGAAAGATGCAACCAACTGGCGACGTGCGGCCCTTGGTTGACCGCATCGCCACACTCAACAACGGTTATGGCCTAACAGCTGGACAAGCCCTGCTACTTCCATAGACAGGCAACTCAGCTACCCAGTGGCAGGGGTGGCGGTTGCCCTGGTGTACCTAAGAAATAAGAAATGATCCTCAGTCAGCACATGCCGCAACTCAAGTTCATGAATATTAGGGGTGTCCCCACGAGCGATCCCTCGCTGGCTACCGCCTCCCATCAGGGGCGCCACACTCAAGAACACTTCATCAACCAGATCGTCTCGCAGCAGTGCGCCGTTGAGCGAAGGTCCACCTTCAGAAAGCACCCGTTGAGCGCCGAGCTCGCTCAACTCACGCATCGCTTGGGGCAAATCGACCGAACCGCTCCCACATCGGATCAGATCGGCATGCTCTGCCACTTGATTAATTTTCGCAGGGTCAGCGTCGACAGTTGTTATGACAAGCGGACGTTGAGATGGCCTCTGAAACATAGGGAGCGTCAAGTCAAAGGTGAGTTGACTGCTAACTACTGCGATACGAGCAACGGGCCACGCCCCATTTGCCAAGCGCCTAGCTTTGGTACTCACACTGGTCGAAGTGGGGTTGTATTGCTCAGACACTGCGGTGGCGCTTCCCACCATAATGACGTCCGGAAGTGTCCGAATAGTTCCGAAAATATCCTTGTCTCCAGGGCTTCCGAGGGGACCAGACACCCCATCTATTTCAGTGATGCCGTCAACGGTCGAGACCATATTCATCATCAACCAAGGCCGACCTCCGACTGGAGATCGTTCGTCTCGGTAAACGTCATCGGCCTCAACTTCAGCCAGAGGCGGGGGAAATATCTGATGCACGCCTTGATGTTGACACGACCAAGCATCACTTGGGGACCCAAACACTCAAATACAGCTCAAGAACCTTCAAATATGTCGCAAGAACACTGCCACCACAATCAGTGGTTCTCCACAGGCACTCGCGACTCCCTAGGGCACCACAGTGAGAAAAACCGATTCGCGCACCGCCGACATTCAGGAGGGCGAGAGGCACATGAGAAGCTGTTTTCCCTGCTCACAGCCCTAACTGGTGCGGGTAACGCAGACCCACCCCGTCACTCGCGACGCAAGAGGCCAACAACTCTTGACCACCGCGAGTGCCGGTGCGAAAAGGTGTGTAGAACTAGTCGAAGAAATCCCCAACTCACCCACAGAACTTTTTCGTTATCCCTCTATCGGTCCACAAGCAATTGTTCCTACATTCAAGAGTGCGACGGGTTGGGTGACCAACCAGCGGAAGGAGTGCAACCGACGCATCAAAGGCTCACACCGAGCTTTTGTTGTTGGCGCACAAAGAAGTTCCGAGCTTCGAGGTCAGGGCGAAGCGGAACTACACCCTCTGGGCCGGCCTCCGACCCGTCGCAAACCACAATGTGTGGGCCACTTACCAACGGAGAAATCGATGACTGTCACATCTGACCAATCGGCTTCACTAGCTGCTCGACGCCTTGAGCCTCACTTCTGTGAACCTGATGTAGACCCATATGAGACAGTCGAATGGGAACAACGCGACGCGAAGCTCACGAACTTTGTTGATGGTTCCATAAGTTTTGAACAGTCCGATATCGAATTCCCGTCGAACTGGAGCGCCACTGCATCAAATATCGTCGCGCAGAAATACTTCCGAGGTGCTCTAGGGGCTCCCGAACGTGAAGTGTCGCTGCGGCAGGTCGTGCAGAGAGTTACAGCGACTATCCGTCGATGGGGTGAAAAAGACGGTTACTTCGCAGATGTCGCAGAGGCCGACACGTTTGAAGCGGAGCTGGCATGGTTGCTGTTGCATCAATACTGCGCTTTCAATAGCCCAGTTTGGTTCAATATCGGCGTAGCTGATGTTCCTCAACAAGCATCGGCATGCTTCATCTTGTCTGTGGACGACGACATGGATTCGATCCTGAACTGGTACACAGAGGAGGGCCGGATCTTTAAGGGTGGGTCGGGCGCAGGCGTCAACCTTTCGAGGATCAGAGGCTCTGATGAAGCATTGCGAGGTGGGGGAGAAGCGAGCGGCCCGGTGAGCTTCATGCGAGGAGCCGACGCCTCAGCGGGCACGATTAAGAGCGGCGGAAAAACTCGGCGCGCAGCGAAAATGGTCCTCCTAGATGTTGACCACCCCGACGTGGAAGAGTTCATCTGGTGCAAAGCACTCGAAGAACGAAAAGCCAGAGTGTTACGTGACGCCGGTTTCGATATGGACTTAGACGGCGCAGACGTTCATTCAGTGCAATACCAAAACGCCAACAACTCGGTTCGCCTGAGCGATGATTTCATGCAGGCCGTAGAACGAGACGACGAGTGGTCCGTCACCGCAAGAACTGATGGACGAGTCATCAAGCGTTACAACGCACGCGCCCTGTTCCGTCAAATAGCTGAAGCAGCTTGGGAATGCGCCGACCCCGGAATTCAGTTCAGCACCACCATCAACAAATGGCACACCGCGTCGAACACCGGTCCGATCAACGCGTCGAACCCCTGCAGCGAATACCTTCACCTCGACAACTCTGCCTGCAACCTAGCGAGCCTGAACCTGCTGGCTTTCCTAGACAGCGCACGGAACGACCGATTCGATCTAGAAGGCTTTCGGCAGGCAGTTCGAGTGGTTTTCACAGCACAAGACATATTGGTCGGAAACGCTGACTACCCAACTGCTGCTATCGCTCAAACATCGCGAGACTTTCGCCAACTTGGATTGGGGTACACCAACCTGGGTGCAATGCTGATGGCACTCGGATTGCCCTATAACTCAGAACCAGCCCGTGCTTGGGCCGGAGCAATAACAGCTCTCATGACCGGCGAGGCATACGCAACTTCGGTTGACCTCGCCCAACGAGTCGGTGCGTTCTCCGGATACTCCTCCAACAGTGATCCGATGCGTCAGGTGCTTCAACTTCATCGAGACGCACTGAACTCGGTATCAGGCGAAGCGCCCACAGATCTCGTCACGGCAGCCAGATCTTCGTGGGACTATGTAGTAGAGGGCAGCGAAAAGCATGGGGTTCGCAACTCACAAGCCACCGTTATAGCTCCAACTGGCACCATCTCGTTCATGATGGATTGCGACACCACCGGCATCGAACCTGATCTTGGTTTAATCAAATTCAAAAAGCTCGTTGGCGGCGGTGATCTGACCATTGTCAACCAGACCGTTCAACGAGCACTGAGCCGCTTGGGATATAACGAGCAGCAACGAAATGACATCGAGACTCATTTACTCGAAGGGGGGAGTATCGTCGGCGCACCGCACCTGCTTGAAAGCCATCTGCCCGTTTTCGAGTGTTCGATGGGTGACAACGTCATCCACCATGAAGGTCATCTTCGCATGATGGCAGCTGCGCAACCTTTCGTTTCTGGTGCTATCTCGAAAACGGTCAACCTTCCGGAAACGGCAACGATTGAGGACGTAGAAGATCTGCATCTTTTGTCGTGGAAACTCGGCCTCAAAGCAGTAGCGATCTATAGAGATAACTGCAAAGTCGGTCAACCGTTATCAACTAGCCGTGACGTTGAAGACGAGGTTAGAGAGGCCGTCAACGCTGCCATTGTCGAAGCCCAGCTAATACCTGAACGCGAAAAACTGCCGCGTACGCGACGGTCACAGACCTATTCCTTTCGGGTTGCTGACTGTCACGGCTATATGACCGTTGGCGAATATGACGATGGTCGTCCTGGGGAACTGTTTCTCACGGTCGCGAAGCAGGGCTCAACTCTGGCCGGCATTATGGACGCGTTCGCGATCTCGGTAAGCCACGGGTTGCAATATGGCGTTCCGTTGCGCTCATACGTAGAAGCGTTCACAAACGTCCGCTTTGAACCAGCTGGAATCACTGACGACCCAGAACTGAGAATCGCGAGCAGTTTGGTTGACTACATTTTTCGTCGTTTAGCGTTGGAATATTTGTCAGTTGAGGAACGTCAGCAACTGGGAATTTTGTCTAGCGATGAACGTATGGAACAACATCTGCCCGGTTTGGAGGAAGCAACTGTAGAAACAGCGATCGGAGTTGCGCCAACCCCGGACCCGGCCGACGTTCCATCATCAACCTTGAACGACGCGCCGCTGTGTTCTACCTGTGGTGACCAAATGGTGCGAGCGGGTAGCTGCTATAGCTGTCGATCGTGCGGCAGTACTAGCGGATGCGGGTAATTGGTCTCATGACGTATCACATCTGTGTAATTTGTTGACCATGGGACGCCTCAGATTCTCGTTCGGAACTATGTCGTCGGGGAAGTCAACCCTTGCGCTGCAAATCCATCACAATCTGTCGGCGACATCCACTGGCCTGTTGTGCAGCATGCACGACCGAGCCGGGGCGCACGTGTCGAGCGCGTTGGGTGTTTCCACTCCCGCAGTTGAAGTCCATCCAACCTTGGACTTTCAAGCACTGGCTACGAGCCACCAAACAGCGCATGGAGCGTTGGATTACTTGGTGTGTGACGAAGCGCAGTTCTACACCGACGCGCAAGTGGAACAACTTGCCCAGGTAGTTGATGAACTCGATGTTGATGTATACGCCTTCGGATTGTTAACCGACTTCCGCGGCAAATTGTTTCCGGGGTCAGCGCGCCTGCTCGAAATCGCTGATGAACGCCTCGAACTTCAAGTACAGGCTCGCTGCTGGTGTGGGCAGGCCGCTACTCACAACGCGCGACTTCACGATGGAGTGCAGGTGTATGACGGCGATGTCGTGCTCATTGACGATGGCTCAACAGCTCAAGTGACCTATGAACTGCGATGCCGCAGTCATTGGATCTCCGGTGATGCAGGACCGATCGCTGACCGATTCAAAGCTGCGGGCTAGCTCACCTACCAGGCCGTATCGGTGCAGGACAGCACTGGGAGTTGCATTTATCGGGTCGGGGGCCACTCTTACTTAAGCTCGGACGGTCAGCTCGTAAACCCGCAGCTTCCTCTACCAAGTCAACCAACATCGAAACGAACCGCGGATGAGTTCCTACGGTCGGTGTGCGCACCATCTTGACGTCAGCTTCCTTAGCGGCAGCAGCGCTTTGAGTGTCGAGATCGAAGAGAACTTCCATGTGGTCGGCGACGAACCCCAGGGGATGCACCAGGAGTTCCTGCGTTCCTTGCTCAGCTAGTTCATGAATGCGTTGATCTATGTCGGGTGTCAACCAGGGAACTGACGGTGGCCCACTCCGACTTTGAAACACAACTTCGTATGGTCCCCGCATGCCGGCGAGTTCATTCACAATTGATGCAGCTTCGTTGAGTTGTTGTTGGTAGTCACAGTTAGCAGCCATTGACAGCGGCAAACTATGGGCAGAGTGCAACACCGGTGTCTCCGATGAGAGACCAGCGGCGTCTCGGCTTTCAGCCAATAGCTCAGCTGCTGTCCCGAGAAAATCTGGATGATCCCAGTACACCCTGACGCGTTCAATATTTGGCGCACCGGGTACTTCGTTGCGTGCCCGATCAAGATCTTCGTGATATTGACGGCAACCTGAATAAGAACTGAACGCTGAGGTCACCAAACAAACAGTGGAGGTGTGCCCCAGCGATTTGAGATCTGCGATGGTGTCTGTAACGAATGGGTGCCAGTTGCGGTTCCCCCAAAACGTAGCCATTTCGTGACCTCTGCTGACTAACTCTTCGTCGAGCGCGCTTAACAGTTGTTGGTTGAGTTCATTGATTGGGCTCTTACCGCCAAAAAGCTCGTACTGTTCGGCTACGACCGCCAAACGCTCATCGGGGACACCTCGTCCAGCAGTGACGTTGCGTAGAAATGGCATAACGTCGTCGGAGTTTTCGGGACCACCGAACGACAGCAGCAAAAGCGAATCAAATCTGCCCATACCCATATGTGCAGGCTACGGCCCAAAGGACGCCATAATCACTGTTATGGATGAGGAAGAAGTTCTTGAAGGTGAGTTGGTAGAAGGCGAGGTAGAAGAGCAGCTGTCCGAACAAGCCCAGCAACTTGCGTCGGCGGGATTGATCTCTGACGAAATCGATATTTTTGACATCGCAGCTACTGACGGTCCGGCATACGAACTCGACGATCTAACGATTGAGCAGATCGCTGAATTAACGAATCGTCTCGACTCGCGCGGAATTAGATGGGCGATCGACGGTAACCCACAACTGCTGGTGCATCGCAACCATGAACGCAAAGCAGATGAGGTTTTTGATTTGATCTTCGGACCCGAAGACTGACCACTACCATCAGCTGAATGGAAGGGGAACACTATGACCATGATTGAACTTGAGCCGAGCGCTATTCACCGCGGAGAAGACGACCTGCCCTGGATTGACAGCGGGCGCGGTAACGAAGTGAAATTACTCGCTGCAAAGATCAGTGAGAGTTTGTGGATCGTTCGCACCAGGTTTCAACCAGGCACAGCGGTGCAAACCCACCGACACACCGGTCAGGTCTACGCCTACACAATGAGTGGTAGCTGGCATTACCAAGAAAGCGAATATGTCAATCGTGCAGGCTCATTCTTGTATGAACCAGCCGGATCAGTTCACACTCTTCTCGTTCCAGAAGAGAACACCGAAGTTACAGATGTCTGGTTCCAGATTTATGGAGCGAATCTGAACCTAGACGAGAACGGAAACGTTGAATCTGTGACTGATGCGGGGTCAGTGCTGCAATGGTATTTGCAGGGATGTGCAGAAATTGGTTGGGAAGATCCCCCGGTTCTTACCGACGGATAAGTCGCATCCCTCCTTGGGGAGAGGGAACTAACCAGGCGCTTGCCGCAGCTCCAGTCGGTTGAACATCATCGTCGGACTCCACAGCATCTGCTGTTGTCGGTGCCGATGCCCGAGTTGCTGTCCTGAGTAAGACAAGAGAGATCGCAGAAAACACGATCGCTAATCCGATAGCAGTTTCATAATTGGTGCTGTCGATAACAACGCCGATCACCGGTGGCCCAACCAATCCACCGATCCCCGCAGAGGTGTATAGGGCGCCGAGTACCCCTCCAAGTCCTACAGGACCGAACAGGTATGCGGTAACGGCGGGGGAGAGAGCTATCCAACCGCCGTATGCGGTCCCCATACACACCGCAAAGATGACGAGCATCGTGTAGTTGGCACCAGCAAAAATCCAGATCACATAACTTGCGCCGAGCACCGCGACGCACGACTGGTAGAGCCCCATCAAGTCAACTTTTGCTCCCACAGCCCCAAGAGCGAGACGGCCAACCACTGAGGTCGCACCGATAATGCCGATTAACAGCGCACCCCCG
Source organism: Candidatus Neomicrothrix sp. UBA814 (assembly GCA_002296525.1). Taxonomy (GTDB): domain Bacteria; phylum Actinomycetota; class Acidimicrobiia; order Acidimicrobiales; family Poriferisodalaceae; genus UBA6944. The sequence continues at coordinate 11,658 of DBIA01000014.1, forward strand.
GTTTTGCCTTGCGCCTCCAAATAGTCGTCGAGGTAAATCATGGGCACGAAGAGACCAGCGCTGAGAAAAGTCATGGACGTGTATAGCCACGTGAACCGGTGATCGCGGAGCAGTAACTTAAGCGGAGGAGGTGCTTCTTGGGTGCCTGCTGTGGGTGGTCGCCTCGCCCCTAAGGAAGCTAAAGCCAACAGAGCTGCTGATCCGATGCCTAATACAACGAACGTCGTTCTCCAGCCGTAAGAGAGCACTAGCTGTTTTGCGAGTGGAGCTCCTACCAGAGTTCCCACTCCAATACCCGCTACTGCTACGCCCATAGCTTTCGTTCTGTCGCGTTCAAACCACCCTCCGACGGCGGCGACCATGGGAACGTACGCGCATCCAACGCCGATGCCTGCGCCGATGCCGTAGGTCAGGTAGCCAACGATGATGTTGTTCACCAACGATGTGAAGAACAACCCTGCACCCATTGCCACTGCACCGACCAGGAGCACTGGTCTGGGTCCGTATCGATCTGCCAGTCGGCCAGTAAACACTCCGAGAATGAAGTAGATGAAAGTTGTGATCGAAAAGAACAGAGCGGCTTGACCCTTGCCGACACCGAACTCATCTCTGATTGCTGTGAAAACGGCACCGAAACTGTAAACGACACCGAAGACGGCAAAGGTCGAAATTGCTGTAGCGGCGACCACTACCCAGCCGGCTGCAGAATCAACGCTATGAGACCGATTCGTCACTTTCCCCCTCAATCGGAATAGCTTCCTCTCCGCACCATACCTAACATGTGGATGTCGAGAGTGAGAGATTGCAATGTCGGACGCAACAGTCATAGACCAAAAATCTGAAAATCTGCTTGACGAAGGTGACCACGAACGTTTCGCTCACTATGTCAACAAGACCGACATGACCAAATCCGCGGTGACTGGGACCCCAGTGCGAGCGCTATGTGGGAAAAAGTGGGTGCCCAGCAGAAACCCAGAAAGATTTCCTGTCTGCCCAGACTGCAAGAAGATTTATGAAACTTTGAAGGCAGCGGGAAGATGAGCACAACTGATACCGAGATCACTTTCTTTTGGCGCCCGGGCTGCGGATTTTGTATGGCGTTAGAACGTCAGCTGGCGTCAACTGACCTAACGATCACATACCGCAACATTTGGGAAGACCCAGAAGCAGCTGAGTTCGTGCGAAACCATGCCCAAGGAAACGAAGTGGTGCCTACCGTACAAATCGGTTCCTCAGTATTGGTGAACCCCACCGCGGATGAAGTCACCTCAACTGCAGCGGCCAGCGACGGCAACTAGTTCCTCTGCGCGTCTAGCGATTTAGATTTTGAAGGTTAGGGCTGCAGTCGCCAACGTCTTGCCGTCTGCTGTCTGCACGGCTGCATTACAAAAAGCGATTGACTTCCCTCTGCGGGTCACCCAACCAACAGCAACTAGATCGCTATCTGAGGTTCCGGACAAAAACTGGACCTGCATGGAGATAGTGCTGTAAGGGCGAGCCTTATCAAATCCACTTCCTACAGCTGGCACACACGCGGTATCTACCAGTGTTGATATGACACCCCCGTGAACAGACCCGCCAGCTTGGAGAAGTTTGGGATGGAAAGGTAACGAAAGACGGCAGTAGTCCAAACGGACCTCATCTACGACCAAACCAAGTGTTTGCACGAAAAGCGGATCTTTCCCTGATCCGTATTTGGCCCACAAGGCCTTTTTCGAGTCAGATAACTCTTCGAACAACTGCGGATCAGGTATCAGCACACTATTGAGGGTAACGAGAGCTACCTTCTTCAGTGTGTCAGATACCTTCCCAAGACAATATGCGCGCACCCAACGCTTCAGCTTGGGAATTCCTCGCGACTTCGCAGTCGCAGGAGAGGGCAGCCAAGTGCTGTTTCTGCGAAGTTCGGGACCCAATGACCCAGTCAACGCTTTGTGGGCACTCGATACCTCCACTGGGGCCGAACGAGTTGTTGTTGATCCGAGGGAACTAGCAAAAGATGTTGACGGCGAAATACCCGCTGCCGAACGAGCGCGACGCGAACGAGTTCGCGAAAGCGCAGCAGGGATCACCTCCTATACAACGAGTAATGCGGGCCTGAAAGCGGCGTTCCCCCTTGGGGGTGAACTGTTCGTAGCAGACCTCGCCAACGAGACCTGTCTAACCGTCGAAAGCTCGACCGGGGCATTCGACCCTCGGTTATCTCCAGATGGAGCACTGGTCGCATTCGTAGTCGATAACAGCTTGTGGGTAGCTCCCACCGATGGATCAACACCAGCAGAAAGACTCGTTGTCGAGGACATAGATGGCGTGTCATGGGGTAGCGCAGAATTCGTAGCCGCCGAAGAAATGAGGCGGAACCGAGGTCACTGGTGGGGCCCAACCAGCCGGAAACTTGCCATCGCGCGAGTAGACCTAACAAACGTCAACGTTTGGCATATCTCAGCGCCAAATGAACCCACAGACACCCCGCGAGCTATCAGCTACCCAGCGGCGGGAACGAACAACGCCGACGTCAAAATGTATGTGATCGATGTGTCAGATTCATCGCAGATAGAAATTGACTGGGATCGCCAAAGCTACCCGTACCTCGTTGATGTCACATGGGGCGATAACGAACCACTTACCTTGATAGTACAAACCCGAGATCAGCGATCGATGAAAATACTCGAAGTGCAAGCTGACACCGGCGAAACCGTCACCGTGGCAGAGATCGCCGATCCCGACTGGGTTGAAATAGTGCCCGGCACCCCCCGGCGTTGGCGCGATGGGTGGCTGACAATCCAAGAGCACGGCACCACACGCGCCCTGCTGCATAACGGCACACCAATATCGCCGCCCGACCAATGGGTTCGATCTCTCGTGGCCCTAGAGGAGGACAGGATCACATATACCGCTTCGGAAGACCCAACCACCATCGAACTCTGGTCCTACGATCAAGATGGCCACAAACTTCACTCAGATGGAGATGGGGTTACATACGCGAACGGATCGCACTCCGTGCTGATCACCCAGCGCAGCTCAATGCAACACCCGACCACGACAACTGTTGGCAAGGGTAATGACCTATGGGTCATTGATTCGTTGGCCGCTACACCTCTCGTCGAACCTGATGTCAGATTCCACCAAACAGGCCACCTCCAATCACACACAGCGGTGGTGTTGCCCACAGATGATTTCGAACACCCTCTCCCTATTTTGCTAGATCCTTACGGCGGCCCACACGCCCAACGAGTGATGAAAAGCCGCAACAGTTATCTGTTATCGCAATGGTTCGCTAACCAAGGATTCTGTGTCGTCATCACCGACGGCCCAGGCACACCCGGAAGGGGCAACGGGTGGGAGCGAATGATCCGCGGAGACTTAGCAACTCACATTCTCCAGGCACAGATCGAAGCTCTGCAAGCAGTCGGCGAACTGTACTCAGACCAGGTAGACCCCTCCCGCGTCGGGATACGGGGATGGTCCTTTGGTGGATACCTTGCAGCCCTTGCAGTAATCCGACGACCAGACCTCTTCCACGCAGCAGTAGCCGGCGCACCAGTAACAGACTGGCGGCTCTACGACACCCACTACACCGAACGATACTTAGGTCACCCTGACCTAGAACCAGACAACTATAAGAACACCTCCCTGCTAGAAGAAGCAGAGAAGTTACAACGACCGCTCATGCTCATACACGGACTCGCAGACGACAATGTGGTCGCAGCCCACACCCTGCAGTTATCAGCAGCGCTATTAGCCGCAGGACGCCCCCACGAAGTACTACCCCTGTCAAATACAACCCATATGACGCCCCAAGAAGAAGTAGCCGAAAATATCCTGTTACTGCAGGTCGACTTCTTGAAACGCAATCTCGGAACCCCGCCTGTTTCTGCCGAAATTTAAGTGCTCAACATTGCAACCAAATGCAGCCAACAACGAGTGTTTACCTTTTGGACATCGCGCGGACCCCGCGTGGCGCTAGCCTCCAAAGTTAGTTGGTGGTCCCAGGAGTGGATTTGAGCGACACCCAAGTCAGAATTCATGTGCCAGGGAACCACCTCATGGTTGGCGTTCTCGGACAACGAGACGAACATCTGCGGATCGTGGAAGACCACTTCAACGCAGCTGTTATTCATGTCAGAGGTAATGAAATTACCGTCGAAGGACCAGAAGCATCAATAGTCGGACAGGTCTTCTCCGAACTTGTCCAGGTCCTAGAAGGCGGACAACGTCTCGGTGAAGCAGAAGTCACGCGAATGATCGACATGGTCAAATCAGATGAACGTCCTAGCGAAGTCCTATCTACCCGCGTTCTCAAAGCACCAAACGGCCGCATCATTCGAGCAAAAAGCGCCGGGCAGAAGGCTTACGTCGAAACTGTAAGAAACAACATCGTCACCTTTGCTATAGGCCCCGCAGGAACCGGCAAGACCTGGTTGGCGGTCGCACTTGCGGTCGAAGCCCTCATGGCGAAACAAGTGCGTCGCATTGTTCTCACTCGACCAGCGGTAGAAGCAGGAGAACGCCTTGGGTTTTTGCCCGGGGATCTCATGGCCAAAGTAGACCCCTACCTCCGTCCCCTATATGACGCCATGTACGACATGTTCGACGTGGAGGCAGCTGAAAGACTGTTTGAAAAAAACACTGTTGAGGTCGCCCCGCTTGCATTCATGCGCGGCAGAACATTGAACGACAGCTTCATCATCCTCGACGAAGCCCAAAACACCACTCCCGAACAAATGAAAATGTTTCTCACCCGGATTGGATTTGGCTCTCGCGTCGTCGTAACCGGAGATATCACCCAAATCGACGTCCCGGGTGGAAAAAGCGGTTTGCGCGACGTCCAACAAACTCTCGACGGTGTGCCTGATATCGCTTTCGCTCACCTAGGTGGCCGCGACATCGTTCGCCACCGCATAGTGCAAGCCATAGTGAAGGCTTACGAACATCGCGACAAAGCGTCGCAACACCCGTGACATCCCCGAATTTCTCCACGTCGGGTGCTCCCACGTCACCCACAAACAACGAAAACCAGCTAACGGTGCACGTCACCGATGAACAAGACCACGTTCAGCTCGACGCGACCCGGTACGAGCAACTTGCCAGATCAGTGCTGAACAAACAAGGCATCAACCAAGCGAGCGAACTATCGGTTCTCTTTGTTTCGCCAGAAACGATTGCTGAACTCAACGAACAACATATGGGACATACAGGCCCCACCGACGTTCTAGCGTTTCCGATTGATGAAGACGCCACTCAGCCTCAAGCTGAAAACGACGCCCCCCTCTTGTTAGGAGACGTGGTCGTATGCCCCGCGGTAGCGGCGACAAACTGTTCGGTCAACAAAGACTCCTACCCGGGGCATCAAGGAACGGTCACCGATGAGCTTGATCTGCTGGTCGTTCACGGAATATTGCATGTATTGGGCATGGATCACGCAGAAGCAGAAGAACGCCGAGACATGCAAGCACTAGAGCGACAACACTTGTCAGTTTTTCGGGGGCGTGATCTGTAATGGGTGGAGCGATTATTGCCCTGCTCGCAGTACTGCTGTTCGTTGCGCTTATACTGTTTCGCCTTATCGAAGTCACGTTCATTCGGTTAGGGCGTGCTCGCGCTGCTGGTTTAGACGAAGCGAGCGGCGACGAATTACAGCTCGCCGATCTCATCTCCGACCGCGAAGTACTCCTCGCACCGGTCACTATTTTGAGAATCATTAGCCAAGTTGGTTTGATCGTGCTCGCGATGAACATAGGTCGTTCAGCTGGCGGGACCCTGCTCAGTGTGGCGGTAGCAACATTTGTGTTATTTCTGCTTGGGGAGGCCATACCTAGAAGGTGGGCTATCGAGGCAAACGACGAAATGGCCAAATGGTTATCTCGACCGGCGCGAGTCATAGCGCGGCTCGTCCCCTTACAGCTCATCGCGCGGCCGTTAGCGGTTCTCGTGCGGCGCTTCGGACCGCGCGCTCGTCAAGAAGAGCTGGATCCAGTCGTAGAAGACGAACTCGTAGCGTTAGCAGAAGCTGCTGCCGAAGCAAGCCTGATCGAAGACGACGAAGCACATCTCATCGGATCCATTATCGAACTAGGTGACACCATTGTCCGCGAAGTGATGGTGCCTCGTCCCGACATGGTGACTCTTGAAGCGCACTTGACGGTAAGTGAAGCTCTAGCCGTGGTAGTCGACACCGGCTTTACTCGCCTTCCTGTCGTTGGAGACACAGTGGATGATGTGATCGGGCTAGTTCTCTCAAAAGATCTATTAGCAGCGCAGTTGCGTAACCCAAACGACACAGATATGCGAGGGTTGGCGCGAGAAGCGGTGTTCGTTCCCGAATCCAAACGAGTAGTGGAACTGATGCGTGAAATGCAGTCATCGAAGTCACACTTGGCAATAGTGGTAGACGAATATGGAGGAACAGCCGGGCTCGTTAGCCTCGAAGACATTTTGGAAGAACTCATAGGGGAAATCGTCGATGAGTTCGACCGAGAAGAGTCGCTTGTCCAAGAACAACCAGACGGATCTTTGGTGTTATCGGGTCGCTTGCCCGTGGACGACTTCGAGGAACTCACCGGAGTGAGCACCGGAGACGGAGATTGGGACACTGTTGGCGGGTTCGTATTCGGTCTGTTGGGCCATGTACCTGATGTGGGGGAAAGCATCGAGTACCAAGGCTGGGAACTTACCGCTAAAGAGATCCATAATCGGCGGATACATTTGATTGTCGCGCGTCCCGAGGCAAGCGAATGAAGTCAGGTTTCGTTACCTTCGTCGGACGTCCGAACGCAGGTAAGTCGACCCTAATCAATCAAATACTTGGGACCAAAGTCAGCATTGTTTCGGACAAACCGCAGACCACAAGGCTTCGAGTGATGGGTGTTCTTCACGGAGAAACCAGCCAAATTGTGTTTGTTGATACCCCAGGAATTCACAAGCCAGTTACGCAATTAGGTGAGCGACTTAACGAGACTGCTCGAGCGGCACTCAACGATGTGGACGTTGTATGCCTGGTCATAGATGCCAGCGCCCCGATCGGGCGAGGTGACCGACTCATAGCTGAAGGATTGCCCCCTGGTTCTGTAGTGGTGGTCACCAAATGCGACCAGGCCAACCGAGACATGGTGCTGCAACAATTAGTCGAGGCATCCGCATTCGAAGCAGAAGAGTACTTCCCGGTTTCAGGTGTCACCGGCGAAGGCGTCGAAGCGCTCATCGATTACCTCGAAAGCAGAATGACCGAAGGGCCCGCTTACTTCCCGCCGGACCAAGTAACGGACCTTCCAGAGCCATGGTTTGTGGCTGAACTGGTGCGGGAACAACTTCTCTCAATGTTTCGTGACGAATTGCCCTACAGCATTGCGACACGAATCACCGAATGGGATTGGCCTCGTATCCGATGCGAAATCTTGGTTGAGCGCGACTCTCAAAAGGGAATGGTGATTGGCCGTAAGGGAGAAGTGCTCAAAGAAGTAGGTATTGCGACTCGTAAACAACTGGCAAACAACGGTGAAGGTGTACACCTTGAACTTCACGTCAAAGTAGAAAAAGATTGGCAAAGGCGAAGAGAGTCGCTAGACCGTCTGCTTGATTTCCACGAACCGGATTAACCTGCAAACTGTGATTCCAGAGGCTCTCGATCTATCAAGCGTTCCGAACCATGTCGCATGTGTCATGGACGGTAATGGCCGATGGGCTCAAGCGCGAGGACTGGAAAGAACCGAAGGTCACGCCGCCGGCGAAGAGGCTCTCTTTGATGCTATTGAGGGTGCCCAGGCAATCGGGGTGAAGTGGCTTACCGTCTTCGCGTTTTCGACCGAAAACTGGAAGAGGCCACCAGAAGAAGTGAAGTTCCTCATGAACTTCAATGAATCATTACTAGAGCGTCGCTCCCACGAATTGAATGACATGGGAATTCGGATTCGCTTCGCGGGAAGAAGAAATTGGCGTGTCCCTAAGCGAGTGCTTCGCAGAATGGATGAAGCAGTCGAACTCACCAAAAACAATAGGGAAATGACCTTAACCATCGCGTTCAATTACGGGGGTCGAGCTGAAATCATCGACGCAGTGAAACAGATGTTGGAAGACGGCGTTGCTATAGACCGAATCACTGAACGAAAACTGGAACGTTACCTGTACGAGCCAACGATGCCCGACGTGGACCTTTTGATCAGGACCTCCGGTGAGCATCGACTTTCTAACTTCTTGCTATGGCAGATGGCGTATAGCGAACTGCTGTTTACTGACACCCTGTGGCCCGACTTTCGACGCAAACATCTCTACGAAGCCGTCCTTGAATACCAAGCACGGGATCGCCGCTTCGGTGGCCTAAACAGGTAGGAACTGCTGTGGCGCACTACCGAGATAGCGGCGTCATCGTGCGAACTCACAAACTCGGTGAAGCAGACCGAATCTTGTCGATCATCACCGAACGCAACGGCAAAGTGAGAGCGGTAGCCAAAGGAGTACGCAAAACGCGCAGCAAGTATGGAGGACGTCTTGAACTCCTACGCCACCTTGATCTCCAATTTTACAAAGGGCGGGGAGACCTCGACATTGTCACCCAAGCTGAAACCAAGGATCATTGGCCCCAGGTGCGCGACAACCTCGATCGCTTAGGTAAAGCACTCACCATCGCAGAAGCAGTAGACCAAATAGCGCAAGACAAACAACCAAACCAAGAGCTGTATCGGATGCTCTGTGGAGCGCTTAACACGCTAGAGAAAAGTGACCCCGTCCTCGTCGTGCCGGCATTCATGCTGAAGCTTCTCGCCCATGAAGGGGTTGCGCCTGCATTAGATCAATGTGTTGTTTGTGGCGAAACAACAAATCTTGGATTCTTCGACTCGGCTGCAGGCGGGGTTACCTGCATAGCCCACCAACGGGGTCGAGCAATTTCGTCCTCGGCTTTGGAACTGATGCGAGCAACCCTCGGAGGAGCACTCGCGGCCGTTTTAGAAGTGCAATCTGCGCCGCACACTGACGAGGTCACCGCAATAACCCACCGGCTGTGGGAATTTCATATAGAGCGACGGCTTCGAAGTACTGAACTGCTGCAATAACCGCTGCTGGCTTCTCAGCAGCTAGTCGAGCATGCCTTTGGGTTTACCCGAAGTTTTGGCATGGAGGCGAGCGAACTTCTTTTCCTCCCGCGCGTCAGCTGTTGAAAGCCACCACAGTCGGCCCTTCCAGATTCCTCCGGCCAACGAAAGTAAACCCAACACCAGTTGAGTTCCGTTTAGCACTCGGCACTGGGGGTGATGGCTTTCTATTGGAGACTTCGAAGTAGCAGCCAATTCAGCGCGCACCGCGTCTAAGTCAACTGACGCAGGTAGCGGCGCAAAAATAGGCCTGGGGCATGACCATGCCATCCGGTCATTATCTACACCCTCAAACTCGGTATCAAAGAACGTGATCGGCGTTGACCAAACAAGCACAGTCAACACCAGACACAAAAACGCAACAGTTCGATCTCGCAACATAACAAGTCAACCCTAACCGAATTCGCTGCAGCTACTCGGTGAAGTAACCGCCATCGGGATGCAATATCTCACCAGTGAAGTACGACGCCTCGTCACTCGCAAGAAACAATGCGGTGTTGGCTATCTCGTCTGGAACACCTTTGCGACCCATTGGAATGTTCGCAAAGAACTGCGTCAACCGCTCTTCGGGAATGAGATCAATCATTTTGGTCATATGAGTATCGATATAGCCCGGGCCAATCGCGTTCACTCTGACCCCTGATGTCGCCAAGAGCCTCGAAAGCTTTTTGGTAAGCATCCACACTGCAGATTTGGAACACACATATGGAATTGGGCCAGCATCAGGATGCTTCGCTGCAATCGAAGCGATAGTCACTATGGAACCCTGACCTGCTTCAACCATGTGCGCCCCACAAGCTTGAGCAGCCAACAGCGTCCCATCCAAATTGATGGCCATCACCTGACGAAAATCATCTAAATCGAGATCCAATAACTCATTGGCTGGACTCTCGAAGTAATCCATACGTTTCGCCCACCACTTCACGCTGGCATCTTGATCACCACTTTTGTATCCAGGATGACTAACACCAGCGGCCGTCACCAAAATGTCGAGCCCGCCAAACGTAGCCACTGCATGGGCAGCCATTGCATGGTTATCGTTAACGCTCACTGCGTCACAATGAACAAACGAAGCGCTCCCACCTTCATCGTTGACCATCTGAGCCGTCTCTTCACCCAACTCGTCAATAATGTCCGCAACGACGACTTGAGCTCCCTCAGCAGCGAAACGAAGAGCGGTAGCGCGCCCCAAACCATTCCCTCCACCAGTAATCACTGCAACTTTGCCCTCTAAACGCATACACCCTCCGAGAAACCACAACGCCCATGCCGAGCGTGAGCCAAACTTAGTCAAACAATTGCGTAGCCAGACAGGGTAAGTGGTCGGTACTCTCGGCGCCATGGCATCGCCCGATTCCGAACTCTTCGACAAAATAGTAAACCTGTGTAAACGCAGAAGCTTCGTGTTTCCCTCAGCGGAAATATATGGAGGCTTTCGCAGCACCTACGACTATGGACCCCTTGGCGTGCTCATGTTGCGCAACGTCAAAGACGCTTGGTGGCGTTCCATGGTGCAACTACGCAGCGACGTAGTTGGATTAGACGCAGCTATCTTGAGCCCACCGCAAGTCTGGGAAGCGTCGGGTCATCTCGAAAACTTCAGTGACCCGCTCGTCGATTGCACAGAATGCAAAACCCGGCATAGAGAAGACCAGCTCGAAGACCCCAACATATGTCCCTCGTGTGGCAAATCGGGCACCTTCACCGAAGCAAGGGCCTTCAACCTTATGTTCAAGACACAAGCTGGCCCAGTTGAAGGCGCTGGAGCAGATGTATACCTGCGTCCAGAAACTGCGCAAGGCATGTTCATCAACTTCAAAAATATTCTTGAAACAAGCCGCAAAAAGCCACCGTTTGGAATCGCGCAGGTCGGCAAATCATTCCGAAACGAAATCACTCCAGGAAACTTTGTATTCCGAACCAGAGAATTCGAACAGATGGAACTCGAATTCTTCGTCCCGCCCGACGAAGCACACGAGTGGTACGAGTACTGGATGAAAGAACGATTCCAGTGGTACCTCGACCTAGGCATCCCCGAAGAACAACTCCGAATGAGAGCACACGACGACGACGAACTAAGCCACTATTCCTCGGGCACTAGCGACGTCGAATTCTTGTTTCCGTGGGGTTGGGGTGAACTTGAAGGCGTCGCGAATAGAGGCGATTACGACTTGCTGCAACACGCTGAACACTCAGGCCAAAAACTCGAATACTTCGACCAAGGCACCGGCGAACGATATGTGCCCCATTGCATAGAGCCCGCAGCAGGCGCGACTCGTTCAATGATGGCGTTTCTAATGGCCGCCTACGACGAAGAGCAAGTGAATGACGAAACCAGGACAGTTCTTAGGCTCCACCCCCGATTAGCTCCCTACAAGGTCGCAGTGCTACCCCTGTCTAAGAAAGACACGCTGCTACCTAAAGCTGAAGAAGTCCTCGCCCGTCTACAACCGCACTTCATGTGTGATTACGACATCACCCAAGCAATAGGTAAGCGGTATCGGCGTCAAGACGAAATCGGCACCCCATATTGCGTAACAATCGACTTCGACTCCCTAGAAGACGATGCAGTTACCGTCCGCGAACGCGACTCCATGGAACAAGAACGTGTCGCCACCGACGAGCTTGTGCCGTACCTCACCCAACAGTTAGCCCTGTAAGCAACCGGCGGTGAGAACTAGCCTGTCAGTAGAGGGGGAGCAAACATGAGTTACACCATCGTGGTAGGTACAGTCGGCGGAGGCCTGTGGGTTGGCTACAACGGCGGCGAAAAATGGCGCCAAATCCAAGGACCAATGGACCCAGAAGCCAACGTTCGGGCATTAGCCGTTAACCCAAGCGACTCACAGCACCTCTTGGCGTCAGTTGACGCCGACGGCATCTATCAATCCCATGATGGAGGAAGTCATTGGGAGAAAACAACCGCCCTTGCCGAGAGACCTATTTGGTCCCTCGCCTTTGACCCTCACGACACCCAACGCATCTATGCGGGCACCAGACCCGGGCTGTACGCCTCCGATGATGGTGGGCAATCATTTAGGGAACTCGACACAACCATCAGCGATCGTTGCCCTATTGGGGTACCTCGAACCACCAACGTGTTCGTCGACCCCAACGACGCTGACACCGTCTATGCATCAGTCGAAATCGACGGCTTACATCGCAGTCGCGACCGAGGCGCTACCTGGGAGTCGTTAGGTGAACTAGGCCCATCGGAGTTCTACAACGATGTTCACGGCTTCGCTCTGCGCCCAAACGGCGATGAGACAGAACTGCTCGTCACCTCACCGTATGGCTTAGGTCGCAGCAACGACGATGGAAAAAGTTGGCACTGGCACGAGTTCCAACCCTTCGAAGGATCAAAATTCGAATTTGCTTACTCCCGATGCATTCGCACCCCCTGGGAAGATGACACCGTCATCGTGTGCGTCGGCGACTACATACCGGGACAAACTGGCGCAATCGAAGTCAGCAAAGATGGCGGCGAATCCTTCCACCGTGCGGAACTCCCAGAAACACCAAAGGCAACCATGTATTGGCTCGCAACACACGAAGAATTACCTGGGGTTGTAGCAGCCACCTCGGTATACGGGCAGATATATGTCAGCGGTGACTACTGCGCAACCTGGAACAAACTTGATCGGGAACTAGGCGAGATTCGAGCATCGCTACTCGTCCCGTCATAATGAACTCTGTGGAATCCCGATCAGAGATAGCCGCAGCGATCAAAGAAGCAGTATCGCTTGCGTCAAACCCAACACCTAGCATCTCCAAAGAAGAAGCGTTGATGCGGGTGTCTCCCACACAACTCGAAGCTGTGCTCCACACCAGCTTCGAGCCTTCCACCCATCATGTCCTCACCTGCGGGCTGGGAGCGTCGCCGGGCGCAGCCGTCGGGAAAATCGTGTTGTCCGCAGACGAAGCAATGATGGCAACTGAGGACGTCATCCTTGTCCGCGAAGAAACGAACCCCGCGGACGTCCACGGAATGCAAATAGCCGTCGGCATCCTCACCACACGTGGCGGACTAGCAAGTCACGCCGCAGTTGTAGCTCGAGGCTGGGGCAAACCAGCTGTTTGCGGAGCAGAAAACATCGAGCTCGCTGATGACCACATCATCATCAACGGCGAACGTATCGACGTTGGCGAAACACTTTCTATCGATGGAACCTCAGGCGAAGTGATGCGAGGAGCGATACAAACCACCCACGTCGAGCCGATCCCCGAAATCGAAGTCTTGCTCCAATGGGCAGACGAGATCCGCGAACTAGCCATTCGAGCCAACGCCGACACCGCGACTGAAGCCAAAGTTGCTCGCGATAACGGCGCTGAGGGAATTGGACTATGTCGCACAGAACATATGTTTCTCGACGAACAACGACTACCAATAATCCGCAGAATGATTTTGGCTAGTACTGCCGAACAAGAAACAGAAGCGCTACAAGAACTGCGAGAAAGCCAACACAACGACTTCATCGAGATCCTTGAGGAAATGGACCGGCTACCAGTCACCGTTCGCCTGCTCGACCCGCCACTGCACGAGTTCCTCCCAGAAATCGAAGATCTCCTGGAAGCCGCCGCAGAACAGGCATTGGACCAAGAGCAACAAGATCTCCTGGAAGCCGCCCGCCGCTGGAACGAACGAAACCCAATGATCGGAACACGCGGCGTGCGTCTCGCATGGCTGAAACCCGGTCTATATGAAATGCAAACCCTCGCTCTCCTCGACGCGATCGCTGACCGAACAGCCAACGGAGGCACCCCACTGGTCGAAATCATGATCCCCCTCACCGTCAGCGGCGAAGAGCTCGCCGGAATCAGACGGCGGATCCAAGCCACGATCGACAACCACCCTTCAGAAATAGTCATCAAGATAGGGACGATGATCGAAACCCCAAGAGCGGCCCTCACAGCTAACCAAATAGCCGAACACGCAGATTTCTTCAGTTTTGGCACAAATGACTTAACGCAACTCACATTCGGGTTCAGCCGCGACGATGTCGAAAGCAGCATCATGGGCCTCTACCTCGAACAAGAACTCCTACAACACAACCCCTTCCAACAAGTCGACACTGAAGCGGTCACGGAACTCGTGAAACTCGGAATAGAACGAGGAAGGCGCACCAAACCCGATCTACCGATCGGAGTGTGCGGAGAACACGGAGGCGATCCCGTGAGCATCGGCGTGCTCGCCGGAACCGGTATTGACTACGTGTCCTGTTCACCACCACGGATCCCAGTCGCCAGACTCGCCGCCGCCCAGACCGCAATCACACAAAGCATCGAGAACTGAGCAATTGGTGCACCCGTGTAGGCACTAGCGTCAACTGGTAATGGGTATCCACGACGAAGACCTCGAACGCGTCAAGGCCGAAACAGACCTTGCGGGCATTGTGTCTCAGTACGTCGCGTTGAAAAAAGTTGGACAACGATTCAGCGGTCTCTGTCCCTTCCACAACGAAAAGACTCCGTCGTTTTCAGTGAACGCCGACGAAGGATTCTTTTACTGCTTCGGTTGCCAAAAAAGTGGTGACGCCATCACATTCGTCCGCGAAATCGAGCACCTGGACTTCGTAGGCGCAGTCGAATGGTTAGCTAACCGACTCGGCATAGCCCTCCGCTACACCGACTCCACAGATGGAGCGAACCGAAAAGAACGACAAGAAATCAGCGAACTGCTCGAAAAGACCGCAGACTTCTACCACCAGACCCTCCGCACCGGAAAACAGGCCGGCAAAGTCCGCTCCTACCTCCGGAGCCGAGGATTCGACTCCGAAACAGTTGAGCAGTTCCGAATCGGCTACGCACCCGACCAGTGGGACGCGCTTGCTTCGCACCTTGGAGTAGCAATTGAAAAGCTCGAAGCAGCAGGGCTCGGGCGCCCAGGTCAGCGAGGCGGAGCAATCGACTTCTTCAGGGATCGAGTTATGTTCCCGGTATGTGACGCAAATGGGGCAGTAGTTGGTTTCGGCGGGCGCATGCTCCCTGACGGTCAGCAACCCAAATACAAAAACACCCCACAAACCCGTCTATATGACAAAAGTAAAGTGCTCTATGGTCTTCACTGGGCGAAGAAACAGATCGTGCAAGCCGACGAAATCATCGTCTGCGAGGGCTACACCGATGTCATTGGATGCTTCCGCGCAGGACTTGATCGAGCGGTCGCCACCTGCGGTACAGCCCTCACCGACGACCACGTAAAAACTATGGTCCGTTTCGCAAAGCGAATCGTCATTGCGTTCGATGCTGACGGAGCCGGGAAAGCCGCGGCAGACCGGTTCTACGATTGGGAGCATCAACACAATGCCGAAGTGTTTGTTGCCGCGATCCCTGAAGGCGCAGACCCAGGACAGCTAGCAGAAGAAGACCCAGCTGCTCTCACCGAAGCAATTAACTCCGCCGAACCATTTTTGAGTTATCGCATCAATAGGGTGCTCGACCGAGCCGACCTTGAGCGGGTAGAAGGCAGAGCCCGCGCTGCTGCAGACACTGGGGCGATTATCGCTGAACACCCCAATGAAGTTGTGCGAGATCAGTACCTCGTTGAAACCGCACAAAAAGTGCGAGTCGATATTGAACAGATGCGTCGACTAATCGTCAAACCATCACCGCAACAGCAACGGTCCTCCGCAGTTCAACAAGACACGGCGCAACCAGCCAAACAGGTTGAGCCAAAGCCTCCTCCACTAGTAGAAGTCAACCTTCTTAGGGCGTTAATCCACCAGCCCGATGCGATCACCTCTTTGGTATTACCAGCAATGTTCACCGACCCCATCGCCGCGGAGGCCCACCGGCTTGTAATCAGTGATGGGTGGCGAGACCAGATCAACGATTTTTCCCAACCAGTAGCGACACTTGTGGGACGACTTGTGGTTGAAGAAGTAGACGCCGACCCGGTTGAGCTTGTCTCACGCGCGTTAGACGCCGTCATCGACAGATGGCACACCGAAGTTCGCTATGACGTCAACGACATCGAGCAACTGCGCGTACATCAACCGATGGTCCAGTGGTTAGCGCAACGCCAAGAAGAGATGCACAGTGAACAAACCCGAACCGCAGCAGTTGAAGCAATTGTTGACTGGTTACGCACACAGGACTCAGACAAAGATTCAACTTCGTAGAACCACTCGGCATAGATAGCGGCATTTTAAATGGCTCCGGGGGTGGGGCTCGAACCCACGACAAACGGATTAACAGTCCGCTGCTCTGCCAACTGAGCTACCCCGGATGGCAGAGGCCGAGGATATCAACCAATAGAGGTAAATGGGTAGTGGGCCGAGCGGGGATCGAACCCGCGACCGAGCGATTATGAGTCGCCTGCTCTAACCACTGAGCTACCGGCCCGCTCAGAGCGTAGGCAGTTCACGCCCATATCGCTATTACTGGCGACGATTTATGGCAAAGTCCAACGCGCTCTAGGTCCAATATCTGCTTAGTTGTACCAATCTGCGGCCAATTTCAGAAGATGGCGACATATTTCGTTGCATCGGTCCAAAACAGCGCACATTCCATCGTCACCACTCATTAACCCACGAAGCGAAAGGTCAATCCGGGCAATGATCGTGAGGGTTCGCTGCGCTGGATCAGTTACCGAGGGGAAAGAATCAATAGCCGAAACTTCCACCGGCAGGACCTGGCCACCGAAACCAGCCAGTTCGGTAGCTAACACCAGCAGATCAGGTTCATTGTCCAGGGGAGGTAAACCCCATGTGAACGTCAAAGGAGCCCAAAACTCATCCGGTGGAAGGTCTCCCTCAGCGCCAGCGAGCAACACATCTTCGAGAGCGAGCATCGTTCTGGGGTCCGACTCCAACGTCAAATGAAGATCCAGTGGCCCCCCGCACGCTTCCTCGGGGTGAAGATCAACTTCCCACGCTTGACGAAGGCTGTACGTCTCTAAGAAGTGACGCTCATCATGAATATGAAAGCCATGTTCAGCGGCGTGATCTTTGAGATCAGCGACGTAACCAGACATGTCAATTACTGCCATAAAAGACCTTTCAGCGGAGGCGAGGTTAGCGGTTGACCCGAGTCGATTCCCTAAGAAACCGGTACGGTCCTGATTGTGAACTCAAGAGACTTGCTATTGCTTCTCGACGAAGCGGCTGGCGCTGTGCAAAAAGCGTTAGAGACTTTTGACCGTTGGGGTGATGGGGGAGAGCGCCCTGATCAATATGCGCTGGACCAAGTTGCAGATTCCGCTGTGCTTGAAGTTCTGATGCCATCGGGCCTGTCTGTGTTAAGCGAAGAGTCGGGGTTAGTTCAAGGAAACACAAGCGAGCTAGTCATCGTGGACCCGGTAGATGGTTCCACGAATGCGTCTCGACGGATCCCGCACTATTGCACCAGCCTGTGTGTCGTAGACGACAAGGGCCCATCGGTGGCTCTGGTGCTTAACCTCGCGCACGGTGAACGGTTCCACGCGGTAAGGGGCGAGGGGGCTTTTCTCGACAGCGACGCTATTCAATCAACAGACTGCGAACAGTTAGATGAAGCCATTATCGGAGTTGCCGGAGTCCCTCCACCGAGCCTAAACCCGCGCCAATATCGGTCATTCGGTGCCGCGGCACTCGACCTTTGCTCTGTCGCCGCCGGAAGAGTAGACGCCTATATAGACCCGCTCGCCCATCACGGCGTATGGGACTACGCCGCCGGCGTACTCATATGTCAAGAAGCCGGAGCAGTAGTGGGAGAACTCCAAGGCCGCGACCTAATCCACTCTGACCATGCTGCACGCAGAGGACCAGTAGTAGCAGCATCTCCAGATCTCTTAGCTCAACTCGGTGTGGACCCAGCGATAGACCGTTAGTCTCAACACGTCGGGCGCTTAGCTCAGTTGGCTAGAGCACCTCCCTTACAAGGAGGGGGTCACAGGTTCGAGTCCTGTAGCGCCCACACACAAAACCGCAGGTCAGAGGCCTAAACCAAGAATCTGAGCAGGTCTTAGGGGCACTCCAGGGGCACCAGAGATTTACTTTGGTCAGTCTGATGGGACAGTGGAACGAAAAGTGCCGAGGGGGCCTGGGACTTCGACATGTCGATAAGCAAACATTTTCTTATTGACGCCCGTTGGTGCTTGAAATCGATAATCACTCTTGATTGACTTTGACGCGATTTAGTTCTGTACCTAATTCGTGGATGCGGGTGAAAAATTGAGGCGCTTGTTTAAAGGCATTGCGATTTTAGTAGTTTTGGGGCTGCTTGCTGGCGCCTGGCGAGGCGATATTAAGTGGCGCGAGTGGGTTGTCGACCAGGACTGGGCCACTGATATTGACTGGCCAGATTGGCTCAACATGGGCGTCGACGGGGACTACGACCTTGACGATTTCGATAAGTCAGTCTCTTCGACTGTTTCTGCGTTCTTGCAGTACGCCGAAACTCGGCAAGAAGCACTAGAAGTCCTCGATGCAGGAGCTAACGGTGATCAAATAAGTCAAGCAAACGCTGTCGACCGTGTTTTTGACGCTTGGGACGCCCTTGTAGAGGAGTTAACTCTGTTTGGTCTCGTCGCTGACAGCGTTGACGAACTTAATGAATATTCTGCCCATACTGGACGAGAGAAAAATTTAGGGCTTCCCGACGGGCTAGCTGTTTCCGGCTTCACGAGCCTCGCTAGCAGCTCATCTGATTCCTCAACGCTTCTTTTGGCACAAGTAGATGGCGGCACAGGTAACTGCCCACCAAAAAGTATCACTGAGAAGGTGAGTGATTTTTTGATCGGGCTAATCCCAGGACTGGGTTCGCTTGGACTCGGAGGGTTGAAAGAAGTGGGAGAAACGGCGAAGATCGGCAACAAGGCAAGCCAGAGTATCGAAGCTGCGGGTGAAGCCGAAAAAAAGCGCGGTGGAGACGAAACCGACCAAGAAGCAGCTAAAGCTTTACGCAGACTAGAGATTCTCAGTTCAGGTCTCATGCCCTCTCTCGTTGTGAACGCCTCCAAAGGTCAAGCGGCCGGCGTTTTCGGCGCTTTCGCTGCTGCGGCCTTATCAGCAGGTGTTGTGGTTCCCACTCTTACGACACTTACTATTGCGGGTGCTGGCGGATATGTGGTTGGCAAAGGCGTTGAGTATTTATTTCTCTCAGATACTGCTTCAGTTGTTGCCGGGAAAACTGGCCCAGACGGGAAGACGCTGATCCCCAAAGATCAATGTGGCACGTTGGTAATCGACACCGAAAAAAATGAGCCGGTCGTGGCTAATGGGGTCGAAACAAACGGAGAACAGAGCCTAGAAATTTTGGGATCTAGTGATGAATCTCCCGGAAAAAACCAAATTCAAATCTCAACAGAGGTTCCGGAATCCGTTCCAACGTGTTCAGACATTATGGGTCTAAACCACCTTTTCAAAGATCTCGGTAACGGAAAAATAAGCGTTGAGGTTTCGACTACTCCTGAGCTAACAGGCTGCCCCGTTACTTTCTCGGGACGCATAGTCAACGAATCTGCTCCCGACAAAAGCGAAGTCGTATCCAAAAGCTTCAATGCACTGGGCACTTTTGAGGTCAACGGACCCTCGATAGGTTCGTTCCGACTTGCAGGAACACTCACCAGTGGGGAAGTGTCAAGCACCATTGAACACCGGGTCATCCAAAAAGGACCTCGCATTGTTGAAATGCAAATTCCTAATCCCTCGAAAACCATCAACTTGGGTGATCTGCTTAATTTGGGCCTCACGCCATTGCGAGTCACCTACGAGGACGAAACGCAGCATCGCATCCTTGCCACTGCACTGAATTCGGAGATTCAATGGAGCCTGTCCAGCGGTCCAGGAACACTCGAGGGCAATACCTATATTGCCAATGAAAACGGCATCGCTTCGCTAGTTGTCACATATGTCAGTGACGCTTCATCAATCTCGGAAACATTGACCGTGCTGGTCGAGGGCTCGCAGATTCCCGAAGAGGAAAACCAAACCGAGGTTATTGCCTCCGAGGGTCCGCTGAGCGCGGAGGCTTCTTTCCGCGCCGTGGGTGAACATGATTACGATGACTCGTGGTATGAGAACCGTGCCCAAGGCTTAGGGGACGTGTTTGCTGGTTTGGAGGTGACGCTTAACGAGATAGAAATGATTTATTCAGCTGAGTCAGGTGAGGTAAGCGGAGAATTCAACAGTGATTACATTTATGAGATAGCAGTTGATATGCGATCGCAGGGCGGATCATATGAGAGTTGTAAGCTTTCGTTTATTAGCTCGATGGTAATTGACGCTCAAGCATCTTCTTATAACCCTGCGACTGGTGTTCTGCAAGGGTCGACCGGTGAATACCTACTTAATGTGGATGTCTTAGCTGATAGTACTGAAGGTGGCTACTGTCAGGCATGGGTCACACAACTGGAGGCCATTACTTCCGAACTTGGAAAATATAAGTTCTCTGGCAAGGTTGACAATGGCAGCATCCGCGGTCAACTGGAACCGATACAAAATCCATACGGCTCACCGCCTGTTTTGTTTTCGTTGACGGTCGTAGACAGCGAATAAGGTCGCCTAGGGGCACCTCCGGACACAAGCCACTGCGTAACAACATAAAGCAACCAACTACAACGACTGTTCAATTTGAGCCAGCCGAGAGAGGCTTCTTTCTTTTCTTCGGAAACTCGCTATACGATCAGCTTCGTGCTCATCAGGATTAGCGGGCGACTCGCCCGTCGTTTATTTGCAGTCCTTCTCGCCCTAACGTTGACCGGAGCTTGCTCCTCGGCAACAGATAACCCTGAAAATGTAGGTCCTGAGTCGGCAAGCCCCGTTGGTCTGGTCGAATCGACTCTCCCGCCGTCGCAAGTCCCCTCTGAACAATCCATACCGGACGACTCCTCGAAACTGTCTGAAACCGGGAGCACGCAACTCTCCTGCGAACTTCGCGAGATGGAAGAGGGAATCCGCTGTGTGGCAGATGGGATCCCCGCAGGTGTCGACTATTTCTGGGACTCGACTCTTCCCGGTACCGCTATTCCGGGTACTGACGGCAGCCTTGTTTATGAAATCAGTTCTTTACAAGCCGGATCAGCGAAGCAAGCAGTTGAGGTCGTGCTCAGACTTTGCAAAGAAGGAATATGCGACGATGTAAGCGTTTCCGTTGATTTAACTGCTAACAATCCGCAGGCTAACGAAACCAAAAACCCGGATTCGGCTGAGGGTAGCAATAAGAACCAGTCAGAAGAAGCGGAACCCTTAGCCGGCAGCAATCTAGATAATTGTCCCACCAATTTTGACGGCTGGTTAACTACCTTCCCACTTGAAGACCACCGAGTGATAACAGAAGTCGGCCCCCCGGGCAGAATTGACCCCGACGACCTGCGAGGCCACGGATATTTCCGCATGCCCCAAGGCACAAACGCTCTTGAAGTTCGTATGCCCGTCGATGGGATTTTGTACATGGGCTCTAACCACCTCGGCAGGACCTTCGACGGGTCCTCGCTTGAACTTCAGTACAGGCTTGAATTTCAAACAAAGTGCGAAGGGATCCGTTTTCGGTTCGACCACATTCGCGAGCCCATAAAAGCGATAGTCGAACTTTTCGGTCCAGAGCCGAAAGATGACTCGAGGGGAATTTCGATAGGGCCAATGGCTTTTAAAGAAGGTGACTTGATTGCAACCCAAATCGGTTTTCTAGTTGATGGGAACGCCTTCTTCGACTTTGGTATTTACGATGACCTGAAAAGGGTCTCAACAGCACAAGATCCTGGATTTTATAATGCGGCCTGTTACTACGATTTTTTCAACCCTGAAATAGCTAGTTATCTTCGAGAACGGGTGCAACGAGAAGACAATCTAGATCCCGGTGTTTGCCCATAGACGCTAAGAGTTGACACTTATAGAGGCTCCTCGTTCATCTCAGTTAGCTTTGGGATACTTGCCCCTGAAGGCCCAAGTCTTCTAGCGCTATCACCGTTAGCCAAACCTGATGCGTACTTTTCCACGGTCGCTCTGGCGGTTTCAAACCATCGGGGTTGGATGCCCGTGGTTTGGCTCGCAGATTGAAGCCCTACGAAGTTAAGTCGACCAAGATTCGGATAGGTGAACGAACTTTTCGTGGCTATAGACGCGAAGACTTTGAAGAAGCCTGGGATCGGTCGATAGACAGTAAATGTATGTGGGGAGGGGTTCGAAGTTTTTCGCTCAGCCATCCTGCGGTTTGATTGCCGTGACGATTCGATGTGGCATAGGGAGCAGTACCACGCCGTCGACTTCGAATTGCTCGTAGCGTCTGACGAGGGCTTCCTCAACAGCTTTACGTTTGTCGGCGGGTTGAGCTTCCAAAATGCCTTGGGCGCGAACTGAGACTTCAGAGTAAAAATTAATTATGTCCGACGCGGGGCATAGCGAAATTTTGGTGTCGACTTCAACGAATGACTCAAAATCGAATCCGGCTGCCTCAACAGCGTTTCGAGCACCGTCGATGATTGAGAATGCTTCGGCAGGTGGGCCGGGCGGTAGCCCAACGTCGAGGCTGCCACATTCAGTCACTGCTTCAGCAAGTAGACCGAATACTGGGTAATCCTCCGGAGGTGCCCACACGGTGAACGTGAATTTGCCACCAGGCTTGAGGACTCGGAATACCTCCGAGAGAGCTTGTTCGGGGTGAGCAAAGTGCAACATTCCAAATGAACACAAGGCCAGATCAAAAGTGTCATCCTCGAAACTCAGATCTTCTGCGTCCTCTTGTTGAAAGGCCAGATTGGGATAAAGAAGAGAGGCTTCTGCGACCATCGATTCAGCAAAATCTGTTCCTAAGACCTCGCCTCCGCGCTTGGCGATTTCCGCTGCTCCGAAGCCCGGGCCAGATGCGAGTTCTAGTGTGCGTAGGCCTGCGACCGGCTCGAGGTAATCAACGAAGGAACTCATTAATGAACCTGTTACTGACTCCATGAGGGTGGCGTAGCCGGTTGCTCGTTCTTCCCACCCAGCCTTCTCGAAAGCTTTAAATTCCTGAAACTCGGACATATACCCGCTCCATAACGCTCGCCACCTTCGCGTTCTGGCAGCTTATAAAGATCAACCATAGAGAATCTGAAATCTTTCGATTCCTGCGGCCTCTAGGAACTCACTGAACCAAAGTCGAACCTCTGTCGATAGACAGTAAATGTATGTGGGGAGTGTCGGCACATCCCCGGGTCAGCGCTCGAAGCGTTACCGAGGTGAAATGACTCTCAGGGGCACCTCTGGGGCACCAGCCACTGCGTAACAACACAAAACAACCATCAACAACCAGTACCCAAAACCGCATAAACACTGGGATAGGTGCCGCAAAGCCCATGTATTCAAGGCCCCGTTTATTTCTTACAAGGAGGGGGTCACAGGTTCGAGTCCTGTAGCGCCCACCCCTCAAAAGATGACTCAAAAAGTGGCTAACTCCCTGGCCCCATGGTCGCTCGCCTCGATGAGGCCTAGCAAGCATGTTTTCGTAAAGCCCCAGTTCTTTTCTTAAACGGGGGTGCCGGAGGTCCATGTGAGCAGGCCGGTAACCGCCAATAATTTATTGACTGACTAGAGGCCGCCCTTCGGGGCGGTC
>DBIA01000014.1:35602-53757 GCA_002296525.1 Candidatus Neomicrothrix sp. UBA814
CTGCCTCATCCTGGTGTTGTCAGGCACAAATTATTATCTAGCGCTCCTCAACGCTTTCATTAACTTGAAATAGAGCGATGCACCAAAGGCGAGAATCACAACAATACCCACGTTTAACGAAGTAGTCGTTAGGGCCAACGCCCCTACAACAACGCCAACAAGTGCGGCCGATGGTTTGATTCTCACTCTTAACATCCTAAAGCGGCCGCCTCTTGGGCAGTCTGTTTCTTTTATTCCTTAAGGCAGCCGTTAGACGGCTTCCTGTGCGGAGATTTTTGTCGTTTTAGGGGCAGGAATTAGATGCTCTCCATGCATTTAAGAAGTGCAAAAGTGGATTTCGTTTTCGCTAAAGGAAGTGATCTGGACATTTTTCAAATTGTTGTGCGTTCGCTCCAAAGCCGCTCGAAGATCCGCCGCAACGGAATTCTTAGCGTCAAGTTTTTCAACGATTCGAGAGATTTCATTGAGGTCTTCACACACCGCGTCTAGGTCTTCTGCCGATATGCCCAATAGGTCGCCCGCTTTAAGGCTTCGGCCGTCTATGAGTGTGAAACCCGCGTCGCCTTGCTCGGGGTCAGCCTTCACTTCACCTCTAATGTCGCCGAGCTTCATAAACGCGGCGTTTCGTTGCCTGACCTCATCAGATTCGTTGGGATAGGTAACCGCAACAACACCCACCAACACCACGAACGCCACAGAAAGAACAGCCACAATTCTCATAAACGCAGAATAGCCGCCCCGCAATTCGGCGCGACGTTGTCGTTTTAGGCCACGGCCTCATCTTCGTCTTCGCGGTAAACGGCGACGATGTTGATGGCAAGGTCTTCGGCTTTGTTGCGAAGAGTGCGCTCCTGCTGGCCTACGGACTTGCCGTCGTCCTCGGTGCTTCGCCGTAGATAGATGGCTGCGGTATTGGTTTCCATACTTATAGGCATGGACGGGACTCCCTGAGTTGTTTCAGGTGACCGGCAGATTCTTTAATTTTGCGTTTGAGTACGAGTCCTGTAGCGCCCACACCGACAAATGTGACGGCCCCAACTGGGGTCCGTGATTGCTTGCTTCGATGACGCTTAGCAAGCATGTTTCAGTACTGAGCTAGGCGCGCAAAGTCCTAGTTTTTCATTTCAACGGGGCTAGAGATCCAGGCGACCGGCCTGTAGCGCCAGCTCTAGGTTGGTCAGAAGAGCCGTTTACCTAATACGCGACCGATTGGGTTCAGGTTTTGCTCAGCCATCATCGCCTTGACCGCAGGGTCAGCAAGGTTTTTGTGAGATGCCTCGAGAATCGCGTCCAGTGAATCACCTGATTGGAAGAGAATTCCGACTCCTGTCATCTCAGCTCCTGCGGTAATCCTGAGTTGCGCCATTCCTCGCGCACCTTGGGAGAGATTTTCCCAAATCACATCGGCATTTGCATCGATCGTTTCTTGATCTCGGCCTCCTCCGCCTTGGACATAGAACGCTGAACCGTAGTCACCGGCTCGCTCACCGCGTTCGACTTCCGTTGTCATAAGGCTCCGTCGAAGAAGAGTTACTCCAAAGTCTTGCATTAGTGCCGCGTAACCGGGATCGGCTTCGAGTTCTTCTGCAGCTGAAGCAAAGGAGTCAACGCTATCCCATTCACCGTTTACGAATACGCTCCCCGCAGCTTCACCTCCGAGTATGACGCGCATTCCCTGCACATCAGAAGCACCAACGCTGCGCATCTTGGGCACCATTGTGTTGTTCATGTGATCGACGAAGCCGTTGAGATCGGCGACTCTCATCACGCTTGCTTGCCATATAGACATAGTCCGCACCTCTAGTCATTTTCTTCCGGCTCCCCACGAAACCGGTTAAGGAAAAGTTACTCCGAAGTGCGAGAGCGACGCCGAATATTTCACAAGTTGAAGTTATTTGTCACATTTCTCGGGGTGAGTCCTGTAGCGCCCACGTGGATTCCGAAAACCGGACTTCGTGCCTCCATGATCGCTCGCCTCGATGAGGTTTAGCAAGCATGAAGCAGGAGAGCCCTACTTCTTCGGCGATGCCAGCGCCTTTAAGATTAATGTTCCCACTTAAGTTTCGGTACATAGATTTGAAGGGCCGGTACATGAAGAAGCTTTTCGTGCCTTTCATTGTGGTTTTGTTGGTGTCGGCTGCTTGCGGTGATGGTGGCGACCGGCAAGATTTTGTGCGTCAGGCATCTTTCGGCGAGCCTGGCGGTGAGATCGGGGTGCGACTTGAGCGCGAGCCGAGTGTGTCTAAATACGCGATGCCTGATGAGCTTGTGCAGATTAGTAAGGTCCCCGAACCTCTTTACCCCTCGAAGGAACTGCTGGAAATTTTAGGTTGGCTCGAAAAGGGTGTGGGTCGGATTCCGGTGATGCTGCAGTTACCGGTTACATGGACGCCAGAAGGTGTTTTGGCTGGTGGTCCAGATCTATCTAAATCCAGAGAGGTGCGCGAGCAGAGGGGTCGAATTAGCAGGGCGGCGCAGGCGGTGCAGCGTTCGCTGTTTGCAAATCGTGATTATGTCGAATCGTCGATTGATCTTGATGAATTTGAACGTCTGTATCTGGAGTGGCAAGGCAACGAGAATCGACTCGGCAAAGAAGGTGACTCTTCAAAGCTCTCTCAAGGAAGAGCGAAGGAAGAATCTCGAGTTCCTGGTCGTCTCAACCAAACCGCACGGCGACAGGAGCGAACGCAAGCTCGCATAGTTGCTGGTGACTATTTTGCTTCGTTGAGTCCGGTGCCGGGAGTCCGGGCGCTTGTAACGGTTGATGAGCTGCAAGACCTATATAAGAAGCGACTTATTGTTGGAGTTGACATTGACGGCGTTGAGTTTCCGAGCCTTGTAGACAGTTCCTCGGACGCTCTAATGGGTACCGACTCCGTTAGTTCCCTGTGGGGTGTCGATGGTGCAGGTACGACTGTTGCGATTCTTGACTCCGGCGTATATCTGAATCATCCTGCATTTGCGGGACGAATTGTGTCGCAGGCGTGCTACACGGTTGATAATTCTTGCCCCTTGGGGGCAGCTACCTCAACGCTTGCGGGCTCCGCTACGCCTTGTACCGGGCAGTCCACAACGGGCGGCTGGCGATGTGATCACGGGACTCATGTCGCTGGCATAGCTGTAGGTGGCTCCGTTGCTACTGGGTCAGTTCCCGGTAATGGGGGATCTGTTGAGCCTGCTGACGGGTGGCACGTTGGCGTTGCCCCTGGGGCAAATTTGATGGCGATACGAATTGCGAATAACAGCAGCTCTGCATCGCTCAGCAGTTATGTCCTCGGCTGGAATCGGGTAGCGGCGCTCGCTTTTCCGCTAAATATTGTTTCAGCTAACTTGAGTTACGGCCCGGCCAATAGTCCTGCGAATGCTCCATGTGACGGGACTTGGTCAGCAGGAGAGACCGCACTCTCTAATTTGGTATCTGTCAATGTTGCGCCGACGAAATCCTCGGGCAACGATGGCTTCCCGACGGCTGTCGGTGGTAACTCGTGTATTAGCAATTTTGTTGTAGTGGGAAACACAACTGATGGCGACGCTGTTTCGAACACTTCGAATTTCCACTCGACGCTGCTTGACATCCAGGCACCAGGTACTGGAATAGTTGCAGCATCGGGGGTCGCTAGGGCTGGCGGGAGCACTCCTCAAGGATCTCTGGAATTCGAAGCCAAAACCGGAACCTCCATGGCGGCGCCTCAAGTAGCAGGAGCTTGGGCTCTCGCCCGACAACTAATGCCCACAGCAAACGTTGCGACTATAAGAAGCCTTTTCCGAGGAACCGGCGTACCGGTTTCGGATAACCGAACCCTAGGAACAGGACTGTGGGTCCCAAGACTCGATGTTGCAGCTGCACTTCCTGTCTATTCGGCATTAGGAACTCTGCCCGACCATCTCGAATTTTATCCCGGTAAAAGGAGAACGTATTCGGAAGGAACGGGGCTCAGGAAAGAAAGACTTGGGCCTGCAGTGCCAGTGAGCCAATGGAAGGGCACTATTAATCTGAGTGAATCCATAGTTAATACGGCCTCTGCAGGAGCTCGGGATAAGGCTTATCTATATTTCTCTACTCGAGGCGCTCCAGCCAGCGCAGTGCGCGTCAACGGAACCTGGTACTGGTCGGGACAAGAAGAGTTCGAAACACTTGGCGTGTCTACAGCCCCTTGTCGCGAACTTGGGCCCCTTCGTTCATATCGAATCGACATGTCCAATAACCAAGACGGTCTCGTCAAGGGCAACAATGAAATTATGATTCAGGTCGCCTCTCCAAGCGGCACTGCGGATGGTGCATCAATTCTGCTTATTGGAAGCCCTAGTCGCTCGAATGTGTCGAGCAAAGAGATAGGAGTGATTCTTTCCCACGGAGTATCGGTCCTAGATGAAACGAGTGTGGCATCGGCTGCACTTACTGTGTCCGTTCCCTTAGACGACAGGTACCTAAGACTCCACGTGGGAGTTGGTGATGGTCAAGCATCATATGAGTCGGGAATTTTGTTCCGAACATCAACTAATGCTTTTGGAAAGGTCGTTACCCCGGACTCAATGTTTTCGGGGTCGGATGGGTTTAACTGGGATGACATAACTTTTAACCTGACCGGATCAGGTTTAACCGGCTACCCGGGCCTCGCCGTCATTTCCCATAACGAAGCAGAACCGGGCGCGGTAAGGGACTGTCTTGGTTGGATCTACACAGCACTTAATATTCACCCAGGGATTCTGGATGGATGGCAAGTGACTGTTCCAGGTGTCGATTTTGTTCCTCAAGGATGGAATGACATTCCTATCGGGGTCGATCCTTTGAACTTTATGCTCCCGTTTGACTTCGGTGAATTTGATTATCCACCGCCCGATCTGATTCCGTTCGTGCCTCAGCCTGTTGATTGGCCTGCCGTTCCTAAGTGATGTCTGCTGTTGGAGCACAGCTTGTGGAAAGTAAGGGATTCTTCTTTGCCGCTATTTCGGACGCTAGGTCTGAGGCAGCGGTGATAGCGCAAATCCCTGTAGCGGAGATACAGCGCGATTTCCCGCGTCTGTTTCTCCGGAGCAACAGATTTTCCGAAATATAGGTTTCTATTCGAGTCCTGTAGCGCCCACGCTCAAACGCAAAACTCTGGCCAGAGGTCCAAGATCGCTCGCCTGGATGAGGCTTAGCAAGCATGTTTGCGCAAAGCCCTCTTTCTTTACTTGAACGGGGGGGCGGAGACCCCCACGGCCAGGCTGGTAACCGCTAACAATTTATTCAATGATAAGAGGTCGCCCTTCGGGGCTGCGTTTTGTAATTTTAGGTCAGGTTTTAAGCCCTATCGGCTCTCCTAAACTTGAAGAATCGTGGAAACCTAGGAAATTTTTTCGTGGCGGCCGTCAGCGTGAATGGCAAAGCGTTGCTCTATTGATCCGTGATTCGGCTCTTCGTTAGGCCAGGGCCAGCCTCCGAACTGTGTGGCTTGGTAGTCACGAAAGGCGTCTCGGATCTCGCGCTCGGTGTTCATCACAAACGGACCGTATTGCGCCACTGGCTCTCTGATCGGGCGACCCTGAAGGATCATGATTTCTATTCCTCCAGAGCCCGCAGTTAACTCAATTTCTTTCTCGGCTCGGACCAGCACGCCAGTCCCTGCATCGATTTCAGTGCCACCGATCGCAACAGTTGACCCTTCGAACGCGTATAGCGCTCGATTGGACGCAGCATCTCCCGCCGGAAGGCCGAAACGCGCATTGGGTTCCATAGACAAGTGCCAAATAGCGACGTGGTTTTCGTCGCTGGAAGCCCAACTGTTAGGCGGAGGATCAGCTGGTATGAGATCACGGATGGGGCCGGCTAACGCGGTGAGGCTGACGGCACCACGATCATTTGCCCCTTTGACGATCTCCGTAGGTGTCATGTGACTCCACAGCATCGTGAAGTAGGGATTAACCATCTTGTCGCTGGCGGGCAAATTTAGCCAAATCTGGAAAAGCTCTAAGGGATTCTCTGCGTCGTTGTTGATCAAGGGGAACATCTCGCAATGTTGAACACCTGATCCGGCAGTCATCCACTGAGTGTCACCCTTGCCGAAACGAGCGGTTGCTCCAAGTGAGTCCGCGTGATCTATATAACCATCACGCACATAAGTGATGGTTTCAAACCCCCGGTGGGGGTGTTTAGGGAAGCCGGGCACTGTTCGACCGTGATACATGCTCCAACCCTCTCGACCTGAAAAGTCATTGCCGAGCTGGCGACCACTGAGCGAGACGCCGGGTGCCAAAGCTCCGTCGCTAGCTGGGTAGTCGTCGTGGTGGTGCGCCACGAATAAGAAAGGATCGAATGTGGGCCACTGAGACCCTAGGGGAAATTTCTGCAGCACCAACTCCGCCATATTCTTAGCCTATGAACACCGGCGATCTTTCTCGCAGCCCACAGCGGTCAATTACTCAGACGATATAAATACGCAAACTCTGCAGCACTGGACGACCTGGGTCCATACAACACAACCAACAACCAGTACTTCGAGCCGCATAAACACTGGGATAGGTCCCGCGGAGTTTAAGTATCCAAGGACCCGTTTATTTTTAGTTCGTCCAAGAGATCTTGGCGGTGTCGAAAACGTTGTACTTTGCCGTTGCTTGTAAGGGCCAACTCGGCATTACTTCGCAGATACTTAGGCAGTTTGTAGTTCGCCAACCGTTCTCGACAGTGGTTCATGATCTGTTCGAAATCGAGTTGCTGACCAGTTGCTGGTACAACAACAGCTGCCACTACTTGTCCCAAATCCTCGTCTGGAAACGAAAAAGCTGCAGCATCAGCAACCGAAGAGTGGGCCCTCAAGACATCTTCGACTTCAGCAGGGGTCACATTGAAGCCACCGGTAATGATGAGTTCATCCTTCCTACCGGTGATTCGTATTGAATCATTAAGATCTGAATCCACCAGATCTCCCGAATAAACCCAACCTGACCGAATTTTCTCTGCGGTGGCGGCCGGGTCGCGAAAATATTCGAGCATCTGATTGAAACCGCGGCTTATCAGCTCACCATCGGGGGTTATCTGGACTTCAATACCCGGACAAGGCTTGCCGTCTATCAGAATGGATGTCGCCTCAGACATTCCGAATATCTGTTGCTGCTGACACCCGAGTTCTAGCCAAGAAGCTGAGAGTCCTTGGGGAGGAACGGCGCCTGCCATGATTCCCGTTCGAAGCGTCGAGACCTTTTCAGGTGCGAACTCAGCATGTTGAAGCAACCGCATCCACATAGTGGGAGTGCCGAGGAAGTCCGTTACCCCATGCTCTTGGATACGAGCCAGAGCATCCCCTGCTTCGAACACGGTCTGATTGATCACCGTGGCACCTGAAACAAATGCTTCCATCAAGCAATTCAAGGTGCCAAAAGCGTTGAACATCGGAACGGACGCAAGAATGCGATCATCTGTAGTCAGGCCCTTCAGCCCGGCAGTCACAATTGCCGAGTTGGCGTAAGAGCGATGCGAATGCAAACAGCCTTTCGGTCTTCCTGTTGTGCCCGAGGTGTATACGAGGATGGCTGGATCATCGGCCCGTACTTCTGGGAAATCGGTAATTGTGCGAGGCTCGGTAGGTTGAATCAGCTGATGAGAATCAACAACCAGCTCTAATTCGGGCAATTGTGGTTTAAGCGCATGAATAGTTTCCAAAGGAGAACTCGCCAATAACGTGCTGTCTGCTACGGCAAAACGTGAACCACTGTGTTTAAGAACCGCCTGCCACTCTGTTGGCGTAAGCCTCGTATTCAGAGCTACACAGATGGCTCCAGATTTAAAAATGCCGTATTGAGCAGCAGCGAAGGCGGCACTGTTGCCCGCTACCAAAGCCACCCGATCAGTTGGCTTGACTCCCAAACTGATGAGTCTTGCTGCGACATTATGGGCAGCTTGCCGCAGCTCGTCGTAGCTCCAATCCCGTTCGTCCTCCACGAAAGCGGTTTCACCAGGAGACGCTTCTAGGAGGTCAACAAACGTTATTGGTACAGGTTCATAACCAGCACTTAAATCATTCGGGGTAAGCATCTAGCACCAGATTTAGCGCCGGCCTACCAAAGACCGAGCAATTACGAGTCGTTGGATGTTTGTGGTCCCGTCTGCCACCAGAGCCAGTCGAGCGTCTCTCATCCGGCGCTCCAAACTATGCGGAACCAAATACCCTCGGCCACCGAGTAACTCGTGACAGGCTGACGTGACTTCTACAACCATTTCTCCTGCCATCTTCTTGCACATGGCTCCGAGTTCGATATAACGAGATCCTAAATCGATCGCTGCCGCTGCTCTATAGGTGAGGCTTCTAACAGCCTCAATTTTGCATGCTAAATCTGCGAGCTGAAATTGCACTGCTTGAAAGTCAGCGATTGCGCGACCGAATTGTTCACGCTCTTTTAGAAATTCAATTATTTCCTCTAAAGCCGCCTCAGCGATACCGACAGCAATCCCGCCCCAAACAACTCGAGCGAAGTTGACGGCGTCAAGTGCCATTCGCATTCCACTTCCGATTTCGCCCAATCTGTGGCCGTCGTCAACAGTTAAATCTTCGAAGTGAAGATCACCGACTGGCAATGAGCGAGCCCCGAGAGTCTCTGAGGCTTGACCTACATGTAGGCCTGCCATGTCTCTTTCCAAAACAAAAGTAGAGATACCTCCGGCTTCCCCGTTTTCCAGCTGAGTAACCACCGACGTGACAAACAAGTCAGCGACTGGTGAATTAGAAAGGAGCCACTTTTGACCGTTCAATTTCCATTGATCACCAGCCAACGAGACCGCAGTTGACTTCATGGAACCAGCATCTGAGCCAGCGTCGGGCTCGGTGATTACGTATGCCCCGATAAGAGATCCGTCTACCAATCGCGGTACCCAACGTTCTTTTTGTTCGCTTGTTCCGTGTAGCCAGATGGAGCGCAGTGTGTTGTTCTGCAACAGCAACGCAAAAGGAACTCCGAGGTCGCCGCGAACAAGGCGTTCAAATATTTGAACCGAAGCGACATAGGAAAGATCTGCGCCACCATTGTCTGAAGGCAACAGCATCGCAGCAAGGCCACGCTGACATAGCTGTTCAAATACTTCGGGAGGAAAATGAGCTTCTTCGTCCCACTGTTGGGCGTTAGGCGCAAGGACCTGTTGGGCGAACTCATCGGCCCAATCGATTAACTCAATCTCGTTTGGCTGTAGTTGTGGAATCATTCTGACCTCGAAATATGACCCCATTCAGAAGGTGCGCTATAGGTGAGGCCGATCAGAGTTAGCTTAGGCTCTCCCGCGACTTGCTCGCCGAGCGACGTAGGATCGGAAGCACTCATGATGTGGGGCGAGATCTCCAGCGTGCCGCTGAAGGGCGGAACCCCAGGGTTTTCGACCGGTACGTAGCTGTTCGCTAGGTCCGTCCAGTCACCCGGAAGTGGCTTGGTCGTGCTCGTCGGTTCGACCGAGGGTTCCGGTTGAGCGGTGGGCGTCGGTTCGGTCGTGGGCGTCGTGGTCGGTTCTTCGGTGTTCATCTCGAGTTGAAGCTCGGCGACCCGGTCTGAATCCGTGTTCGAGCAGCCGTTGGCGAGGACCACCACAAGCAGGGCAGTGGTCAGTGCCCTCACTGAGCGGTCTCGGCGGTGAAGCGTTGTGGCCCTAGCGTAGTAAATCCACCGTTGCGTTCTGGCAGTTTCTCTCACTCAGAAAATAAGAATCATTCTTATTTCCAATAGGCTAAGGCATTCCGTTACCGCCAAGTCGTCATGGAGAGCATGGTGAAAAATTCTGTTTCGAAGACATCACTACACGATGTGGTTATCGTCGGCGCTGGTGCCGCAGGAGTGGGCGTTGGAGCAACACTCCGTCACGCAGGAATCGAGAACTTCCTAATACTCGACCGGTCAACAGTCGGCGCATCTTTTCGATCGTGGCCGCGAGAGACACGTTTTATAACGCCTTCCTTCCCAACTAACTCAATTGGCATGCTCGACCTTAACGCTGTAGCTCTTGGAACCTCGCCAGCGGTGTCACTTCGAGCAGAACACCCTACGGGCCGCAGTTACGCCGAGTACCTAGAGCTTGTGGCCTCCCATTTCAAATTGCCTATCTCGACCAACACAGACGTGATCAACATAGAGAAGGTCGACGGTGAATTCCATATCGAAATCGACGAAGGAATCGTACGGTCCAAGCACCTGATTTGGGCGGCCGGGGAGTTTCAATACCCCACAACCGAAGGAATACCTGGACTCGAACACTGCAGCCACACAGCGACCATTGACCGGTACGAAGAACTTGAAGGGGAAAACTTCATAGTTATTGGTGGCTACGAAAGTGGCATCGACGCGGCCTACCACCTAGCTGAACGGGGAAAACACGTACAGCTATTCGACAGCGGCTGCCCTTGGCAGAGCAAGACATCTGACCCCAGCGTTGCGCTTTCCACGTACTCAATGGAGCGAATGAAAGCGCCACATTTTGTCGACCGAGTAGAGCTCCAGCCATATACACGCATTGCAGCGGTACTAAGGAAAGACAAAAGCTACATAGTCTCCACGCTCGACGGCATCCAGTACAGCACTAACTCTCCGCCACTCTTCGCCGGCGGCTTCGATGGAAGCCACAAGCTAATCGAGGACCTGTTCGAAAAACGCGACGACGGGTTTCCGTTGCTCAGCGAAAAAGATGAATCGACTGCAACATCTGGCCTCTTCCTATGCGGACCGGCGGTACGGCACGGCAACCAGTCATTCTGTTTCATCTACAAGTATCGACAACGCTTTGCAGTGGTCGCTAAAGCAATCGCAGACGAGCTTGATCTCCCAGCAGAAAATCTTGAGGTCTACCGAATGTGGGGAATGTACCTCGACGACCTTAGCTGTTGCGGCCAAGAATGCGTTTGCTAATGAAGACTTCAGCGCCCTCTAAGGCCAACCAACCGGACAGCGCTATCACTAGAACGCGTCGCCCTGAGTGGATCGGACAGACGCTAGCCAGCATCTGCTGGGCTCTCAGCCTGTTTTTCTATGGCCTCAACTCTGTTGGAGATTGGCTCCAGCTTGCGGCCGCAAGTTCTTGGCTGATGGCAAACCTGTTAGTGCTCCGCGGTATCAAATAATCGACGGTGTCCTCCTGTTGTTTCCCATGCCTGTCATATGGACAATCTCCCTCGTGGTATTTCATAAGTTCCCGAGGTTTTTGTTCACTCTCGGAGCGGGTTCTGAAGCGCCCACAGCGAGACCGCAAAACCCAACTTCTTGAGCTCCATGATCGCTCGCCTGGATGCGGTCTAGCAAGCTTCTTTCTGTACTGAGCTAGGCGCCTCACTGATCTCGTGTCCGTGTTGATAGACAGAAAAAGTGTGTGGGGAAGTAGGGGTAAACCGCCGTTACCGTGTCTTCGTGGCGATACTCGTAATTCGTCAACAAATGCCTTAAAGTAAGGTATCTAAATGACTCTTGTTAAGGATTCTGAATGAACCCAATCGATCTATTGAGCCCTGATCAATACACCCTTGTGTACAACGTGCTG
The DNA here is from genome assembly GCA_002296525.1 of Candidatus Neomicrothrix sp. UBA814. Taxonomy (GTDB): domain Bacteria; phylum Actinomycetota; class Acidimicrobiia; order Acidimicrobiales; family Poriferisodalaceae; genus UBA6944. The sequence goes on from DBIA01000014.1 coordinate 47,085, forward strand.
TCGTTTGGCACTGCGGTGATGTTCGGAGCCTTCGTTTACTTCCTAACCCAGATGAAAGCAGTTAAGGATCAGTATCGGTCTGCAGTGTCGGTGTCTGCGGTAGTTGTAGGCATTGCTGGCTATCACTACTACCGAATCTGGTCTGACTTTGGCGAAATGAAAATGAACGAAGGGTACCGGTATGCCGACTGGCTAATAACAGTGCCCCTTCTTATCATTGAGCTTCTCATCGTTCTTGGTGTCAGTTCGGAACTTCGCAAGAAGCTAATGGCGAGTCTGATCCCCGCAACAGTTTTGATGATCGGGCTTGGCTACCCGGGCGAAATAGCAGAGAGCTCTGGAACCAAATGGTTGTTCTGGGTCTTGGCAATGATTCCTTTCGCCTACATTTTGTGGACACTTTATGGTCAACTCCAGGCGGCCTCGAAGCGGGAAACTCCAGCCGTTGCGAAAGCGATTAAAAACGCTACTGTCGTATTGCTTGCGACATGGATGGTTTATCCCATTGCCTACCTTTTCCCAGTGTTTGATGCGGACTCGGGAACTCTTGAAACCTTGCGTCAGGTTGGGTACACCTTTGCAGACATCACTGCCAAAGGTCTGTATGGCTTGATGGTGATCGGCATTGCTAAGGCTAGATCGACTGAGAACGCTTAGGTCTAGCTGTTATCTGCTTCCTGACCGGTCGCTGGTCAAAGCAACACAGTACCGGCGACGGATCCGAGCGCTGCCCTACGCTTGGGATCCGTCGCTGTGTTCTTCGGTTGCGTCAAGCGCCCTGCTTGGTGCTTCGCCGGAGGTAAATGGCTGCGGTATTGGTTTCCATACTTATAGACATGGACGATGCTCCCTGGTTTCTTTCAAGAAGCTGGGAGGATTTTTATTTGCGGTCTCGTTTCGAGTCCTGTAGCGCCCAGACCGACAAATGTGACGGCTCCAACTGGGGTCATGATCGCTCCCTGGGGCGTACTGGCGGACAAACTTGGCCGGACGCGTTTCTTGCTATCGGTGACCACGTCACAGTGGCAGGCCTCACTGTCGAACTGGTCCGGTCGGGCGAATATGACCACGTTCCTATCAGTAGGTGACCGGTGCCCCCATGCTTGCCATATAGTCGAGTCCCGTGTGGGAGAGATTTCTAAGACGAATAGCAATACTAGTAGTGCTGTTGATGGCTGCATCTGGTTGTGGGTCTTCTGGCGATGAAGTCGGAACGAGAAATGCGGCGTTTCCCGACAAGAAGACCGGGGAGGTGAACTGTGAGATCGTCAAAGGAGAGGGTAAAGGCCTTACTTCGAAAGACGACTGCCCGGATAACGAGGAAGGAAATAAGTCACTTTCATCTGTCAAGTTCGACCGGCTATTGCAGCCCGGAACCTCTGAAAAGATTGAGCTAAAGGCGAAGGATATTCACGCAACTAATTTTGTTCCTGACCGTATAGGTCTTGTCGATATGGGTTTGTCTTCACTGCCTGACATAGTGATTACTGCCTTTGGCGACTCGTTTGCGTCCGGAGAAGGTGCTCCTGCCACGAATCATACGAGATGGGTGGACTCCAATATTGCTGTCGATGATCCGCGCTGGCCAGCTCAGATAGAACGCTTTGAAGACCCTCTCTGGGGTCCGCTCTATTGTCATCGAAGCCCTAGGTCAACTTTTGCGGTTGCCATGGAAGAAATAGCCAGAAATTCCTTTCCCGGTGTTCGCCTTGCATGGCGATCTTTCGCGTGTTCAGGAGCAGTCGCTCGAAACTTGCTAGACACTAATCAAGTTATAAGCGATCGAACTTCGTTAGACGGAGTTGAGCAAGACGAGTGGGTTCATAGACCTCAATTCGCAATCGCCGAGGATTGGCTTGCGTCGATAGGGGCATCGAGCAGTGTCACCTATATGAACATTGGTGGCAACGATGCCGGATTCAGCGACGCAATAAAACACTGTGTGACGACGTGGAGCTGTGAGGATCGGCATACCGACGTAATTGAAGGGTTCAACGCAAAGGCCAGAAACGAAATTCCTGCGCTCCTTAATGAGATCGATCAGGCCTTGACCTCTAGTGAGTGGTTCAGTCAGGAGGGCGCTGTTGTCTATTCCGTTGTGCCGAATATCGCTTTTGCCGATGGGCGAGCGTGCGGTGAGGACCATGACCCTGGAAATCGCATGCAGTCCTTTCCTGAAGATGAGTTGAGTAGCGCTGAGGTCGATTATTTGTGGCGTCAGATAGGTATTCCTCTTCAAAGCAGCATGAGATCTACAGCGAATGCGAATGGATGGAACGTCGTTGAAGTGGACTGGGCAGACCACGGAATCTGTTCAACGGAGCCCTTCGTCAATAACAACGTTGCTGCAACAGCGACTCAAGGGGCAGATATGGTCGACTGGGGAATTGACCTTTCGATGGGAAATTGGCACCCAAACGCAGACGGGTATGAGAATTGGGCGCGAGCTCTTGAGCCAGCCTTGATACGAGCGATAGACGAGCAAGTTGCGGCAGACACAGAAATTGTGGCTGTTTCGCTAGATGGGCCGAACCTCTTCTATGAATATTCGCTGAATGCTTTAAATGATGGGGGCATATTCTCGTATATCCAACGATCAACAAATGTTCTCGGTGTAAACGTCACCTGTCAAGATGGCCGCAGCTCCTCACATCGTTATGACTACGTTTTCGATCCCGTCAGTGCAGATCAAGGCGGTGAGATTGTCAAAGTGCAACCATGCGGTCAGATGCAGATTGCGGAAGTGACTCTTAAACAGAAAAACTGTTTCCTCGGTGAGATGCATTGGTGTGGAGAAGATGGGATGGGCTCGGCACGACAAGAAGTTGAGCCCATGTTGCGAGCTGAAGACCTCGAACAAAATGAACTTGAGGTTCGGATAGGCGATTGAAACTTGCCTTCAGTTCGCACTACCGAGTCGCGTCCGAAGTTTTACTTGCTTGAACCGGGGGCCGGAGATCCATGTGACCAGGCCGTTAGCCGCTAATAACTTATTGACTTACTAGGGCTGCCCTTCGGGGCGGTTTTCGTCATTTTGCTAACCGTTCATTCACTGTTCATAAAGGACGGCTACGCTTCTCATCTAACAAAATGGGAATGATTCGTAATTATTGCGAAAGGTGGACGTTATGGCTTATATGAGTGGGCTAATCCTTCGGGTAGCAGATGTGGATCGGTTCGTTGCAGGTTGGAATGACTTTGGCAAACAACAGTTCCTGGACCTGGGTGCAACCAGTGCACGGATTAGCCAAAGTGTCTTTGCTGGCGAAGACGCAGGCAACATAGGGCTAGCAAGCGAGTGGGATTCGATCGATGCCGCTATGGAGCACCCTGCGGCAGTTCGGAGCAATCCAGAGACGGCAGAAATGATGAAGGCAGCTGGCGTGGAAACGCTGCGAAGAAGCTTGCTTTTGGTTCAAGGAACCCGAGGTTCGCTTGAAGGTAAGTACGGCTCGTTGCTTGTGGGCACTGGCGACCCGGCGACACCGGAACAGCTCGAAGCAAACGCGGATGCTTTTTGGGGGCAGATGCAAGATGGAACGAACGGAATTCAGTGGCATCAAGCGGTAGCGGCTGGACCGATGACAGGTGCGTATCTCACGATGACGCTATGTGATTCTGTGGATCAGCTCATGGCATCGAGCCAGAGAATGTTCGCTAACCCCGAAATTCAGCAGATGATGGCGTCGCAGAATTTCCAACTCACCGGACGGAACTTGTTCAAAGTGCTTGGGTGAATCAAAGCTGTTAGGCAATGGCCGCCCTTCGGGGCGGTCATTTGTCGTTTTAGGGGTCAGCAATTATCTCTCGGCGCCTATTTGACGGTTGACGTCATCCTCGCGGTACGTAACGAAAACGCCGCAAGCGGCGACGGCCATGTCGTTGGCGTCGTAGTCAGCTTCTGTCGCCTCGCGGTCCTCAACTGTTAAGTCCATGTCGGTGGCAGCCTTGGCATAAGTTGGTACGTATGGGCTGCGATGGCGAGGGCAGGTTCGATCGAGCCGAGTTCGAGGCTGGTTTCGCGAAACTGGACCGCGCCTTACGGTTCCAAGCTATTCAAGATAAGTACATCTCAAAGGAACCTGAAGACGATGAGGATCTGTTGGCGAACATGTTGGCCGCGAGAGTGATTGCCATAACGCAAAAGAACGACAAGGTTTCTAGCGAGTTAGAGAAAATGATTCGCAAGTGGGTACATGAAATGCCCCCAGAAGCTGCCCGACGGGCTGCGGTCACCGCCAAAGAGCGAGCCGAGGAATGGCTCAACGAGATAGCTGAAATGGAAGAAGGGATGTAGCCATCTCTGAGAAGCCTTTTGCAGATGATGGTGTAAACCCAGAGCACGCAGTAGGAATTTGGGGCAAAGAAGTGGTCTAAGCGCCGCGCGTATTAATTTTTTAGTGGATCCCACCAGCGTTCAGCGATCGCCGTGAAATTGGGTTGACCAGTCGTCACAGTCACCCCACCATCTACAACAAGGTTGTGGCCAGTTACATAACTCGCATCATCGCTGGCCAAAAATGCGACCGCAGCAGCTATTTCTTCAGGCTTACCCATACGACCTTGGGGAACGAGACGTTTGTATTCAATTTGGGCTCGTCGGCTCGCAACAACTTCAGCGACTAACGGAGTTTCAACTCCTCCTGGGCACACTGCATTCACACGAATATTGTCCCGTGCGTGGTCAGCGGCCATAGCTTTAGTCAAATTCACAACAGCCCCTTTAGCGGCGTTGTAGGCAGGAATTCCCCAGTCCCCAAACAATCCTGAAATTGAAGCAGTATTCACGATAGCTCCACCACCCTGAGCTCTCATCACAGGAATAACAGCGCGACAGCCGTACATCACAGAACTCAAATCAACGTCCATGATTCGCTTCCAATGCTCATCGCTTAACGTGTCGACAGTGCCAGTGGAAACGATCCCAGCATTATTGAAAAGGACATCTAGTCGACCGAAACGTTCAACAGTCGCTTTGACCATGTCATCTACAGCTGACGAATCAGCAACATCAACTTGGAAAGTGTCAGTCATGGCTCCTATTTCGCTGGCTAGCTGCTCGGCGCCCTCACCATCTAGATCGGCGATCATCACCTGAGCTCCTTCAGTAACTAAACGGCGCACAGACGCAGCGCCGATTCCTGAAGCTCCACCGGTCACAAGAGCTACTCGATTCTCAAAACGATTCATATAATTTCCTTAGATTGTTGTAGGCCGAGACCATTAGTTCAGTAACGCCATCACTTCGGTGCTAAAGCGTTCCACGCGCTCCAGCATGTGTGCCAAGTCATTCGAGGTGACGTTAACGATCATGGTTGATACGCCCGCCGCTTCAAGTTGGGCAATGTCCTCTGCTCGTTCTTCGGGGGAGCCTGTGAACAAAAGTCGACCGCCATCAATGTGGGTCTGAGCCTCCTCATTGTGGAACGCGCAGTTGTACGCGAGCCCGATCGAGGTGGGGTCGCGGTCGAGACGTTCTGCTTCAGTGAACAACTTGTCACGGCGAGCGACAAATGTTTCGATCGTGTCCATCCGGAACTTGGGATTGGAGCCGAACGGGTACCAAGTATCGCCAAGGGCGGCAGTTCGGCGGATAGCTGGCATGCTTTCCCCTCCGATCCAAATAGGTGGATGGGGTTGCTGGACGGGTTTTGGGTCGGCGGCTGCGTCGGTGAAATCGATGAATTCCCCGTGGAAGCTGGCTCGACCCTTCGTCCATAGTTCTTTCATGACTTGGATGTACTCGTCGGTGACCTTCCCACGGGCATCAAAGTCAGTGATATTCAGTGCTTCGAACTCCTCGCGCATCCACCCGGCGCCGCATCCAACGGTGACGCGACCTCCTGACAATTGATCGGTGGTCGCTAACGATTTCGCCATGAAGAGAGGGTTGCGGTGCGGAACCACAATGACTGACGTCAACAACCTCACGCTCGTGGTCACAGCGCCAAGCCATGCCAGAAGAGTGAACTGTTCCATGCAGTCGGTGCTCCCGTCAGCAGTCCATGCGAATTCGCCGTCTTCGCTGTAGGGATAGTTCGCGCTGATGTTTGAAGGCACCACGATGTGATCGGCGACCGTGATGGTGTCGTAGTCGAAACGTTCTGCGGCCTCAGCGATTGTCCGAATGTCTTGTGGGTTTGCAAGCGGACCACGAAATGGTGCACTGAATCCGAACTTCATTCATGTCTCCTAACCGATTGACGCACAAGCGAAAACTATCGGATCGATTGCCTCAGCATCTCTTGAGTGCAAAGCACATCAATCCTTAGGGACCCGAAAAACGACAAAGCAACGTTGGTAACGGCCGCCTTTCGGGGCGGTCTATTGTCGCGCTAGGCCACCAGAAGGAAACTCAAATGATTTTTCATATCACCCATCACCACGATGAAAAAACCTGTCCAGCTCATGACCCTGACAAGGTCGCTGCCACCTTTGGTCAGGTATTGCCGTCACTAGCTGAGTAAGGAGTAACTGTCCATGGAGCATGGGTGGATCCGCCCGGCCACGATTTTTTCTTTGTGGTGGAGTCCGACTCCTATGAAGCGATAGTGGAAGGCTTGTTCCCAGCAGTCCCAATGGGAACAGCAAGAATTCAACCAGTCGAAGATTTCAAAGCTCGAATGCAAAAGGTAACGCAGAGTTAAAGCGACGGACCTTATATAGGACTTCA
>DBIA01000014.1:54088-55897 GCA_002296525.1 Candidatus Neomicrothrix sp. UBA814
GGACTTCAACAAGTGACCGCCCTAAGGGGCGGTCACTTACTGTTAACTGAACGATCATTCACCGTTTATGGGGGAGGGCTACGCTCCGTAGGTAATACATAAAGAAAGGTAAAGGTGGAACGGTGAGCTTTGTATTCCAAACTCAATATCAAGGAGATAATCCAGCTGTCTTAATCGACAACATGGACTTGTTTAACGAATTAGTTAGAGGGTCAGGCTCCTCAGGGATGCTTCTCTTTCAGCAGATTGCAGCAGGTGAACTTACGGGTTTGTGCGTAGCGGCCAGCTTTTGGGACAGCGTTCAAGAAGGTTGGGATGGTTTGTCTGCCATGTACGCCGACCCAAGAATTCAAGAAATAGCAACTTCGGCGGATGCGCCGACTGCGGTCGGTCGCAATGTGACAAAACTGGAACGCGAACATGGGAGACCTGGTCCCGGCTACGCGGGTTGGACCAGTTTCCAGGGTGATTCGGTTAACGACGAAGAGTTCGCAAACATCACGGCTATCGCAGACAGGAATGGAATTACAGCTATTCGTATGCTCAATAACATGGCTGCCGGTTCCAATTCCGGAACAAGAACTGCTGTCTTCTATTGCGACTCATTAAATAATTGGGCAGAAATGATGGCTGAGCTAACAACAGACCCCAGCTTTATCGCGGGAGCTTCTCGCACTGGCTTCGTGCCTGTTGCCAGAGGATTAGCGATCGTCCATTAGATACGAAGCGATTACCTAAACGGAAATGGCCGCCCTTTGGGGCGGCTTTTTCTAGCTTTACTAACTGTTCATTCAGAGTTCATTTAGGAGGACTACGCTCCGCATCTAGCAAAATAAGAATGATTCGTAATTATTACGAAAGGTTGAAGTTATGAGTTACATGTTCTTCACGATCGGCGACGGAGATCCGTCCAAGGCGGGTGACGTGGTAGCGGCAGCAGCGCCCATCATGAAAGAAGCTGGAGCGAGTTCCGTCCGTGGTTCGGTTCAATTGACCGGAGAAATGACCGGTAAAGGGGTAGTTAGTTCTATTTGGGACTCGATAGATGCTTATTACGAACATCGTCATCTTTGGATGGCGGACCCAGGTTTCTTGGCTGTGTTGGAAGCTTCGGGAACGGTTCCGTTAATGACTAACGTCGGCCAGATTCTTGACGAACGAGGTGATTGCGATGGTCCATACGCTGTAGGAGTCCACCAAACGGCTACCGATCACTCGCTGGAAATCACTCAACGAACCATGGATGTGGTGGAAGAGAACTTGGTGGGTAACGGAGTCAACGGAGCTCGCGCAGTTCGCGGGTTAGCCGCTGGTCAAAGCACAGGTAACTATCTCGGGATCTTTTATGTTGAATCACTCGATGCATACGCTGGTGCAATTCAAGGTCTCTACGCAAACGCTGACTTTCAAGCTGTAGCTGCGTCAAGCGGTTTGACTGTCGTGGAGCGGTCTTTCAGCCGAACGGTCTGAGAGAGGCAAAAACTGCTCTTATCTCTTTAAGACAATGGGCCGCCCATTGGGGCGGCCAGTTGTCGTTTTGGTTCCGCCAAAATGAGGCGTCGCTCATCAGCTTGCAAGACGAAGTACTGCTTGAAGAGTCACTTCGGCGCCAAGCGTTGAATGTTCTTGGGTGATGTTTTCTGCTTCGTTGTGCGACAAGCCATCTTCACACGGAATGAACAGCATTCCAGCCGGCGCAACACGGTTGATGTACACAGCATCATGACCGGCACCGGACACGATGTCGGCAGATTCGAAACCACTTTGAGTGGCGCTGTCGCGAATTGCGTCCACAACATCTGAGTCGAA
>DBIA01000017.1 GCA_002296525.1 Candidatus Neomicrothrix sp. UBA814
GACTCAGACACCGGTGCTGAGGAGACTGGTAATGGTTCAGGAAATGACGACACCAACAACGCGGCTCCTCCAGTCGCAGAGGTAAACCCAGTCGTCATCCTCCCTGAGCCAGACCCAGCACCTATATCCTTTCCCGGACCTTCACCTGCCCCCACCGAACCAGTAAGTCCTGGAACAGTTGCCGACCTCGACACCAGTGGCGACACCTCAACCGTCGAAACTCCTGCTGTTGACGATGAAAGGCTTATCGAGGTCCCAGTGGTTGAAGAGCCAATAGTTGGGGAAAGTCTCGAAGTCGAGGAGGGCAATGAGTCGCAGGACTTTGCCGGGCGCTCCTCCCTGCCTGAGGAATTTGAGACCGCAGCGAGTCCGGGCCCGCAATTCGTAGTCGAAGGTTCACATCCTTCCTTCAGCGCTTCCGCGATACCGAATATTGAAAAGATCGTTGACGAAATCTTTGGTGAAACCGAAAGAGACCTGCCCCAAGTACCGCAATTGTCCGCGTCGAACCCAAGAGAACCATTCTTTCCATCTTTAGGCGCCTCAATTCCTAAGGATCCCGAGGAAGTAGATGAAAGTGGCCTTCCCCTGAGGGCAGTCGCAGCTGCGGCAGCAATCATGTTGCTGATGGGAAGCTCTGCCGGCGCAGCTGCAGCTAGCTCTGGGAGAGCAGTGCGCTGGGGGCTACCAGGGTTCGTCCTAACTATCGTCTACCGACTTGCTGGCGCCTATCGGGAACGTAGGTGTCAAGAGTGCGGGTGTGCGCTTCGATACCGCGGAGGTGAGTGGGTGGAAAAAGATAGCCACATGACCCACGGCATCTATGACCATGTCCATTCGCCTTCCAAACCATTTTAAATATCACGCAATTAGTTTGAGCGCCTGCGCAAAAACATGAAAGGTGGCCGGAGATCTTGAGAGCTCCGGCCACCTTCCAGATTTTTGCTAGTAAATGACCGAGATTTGGGCGATAGCGATCAATATGAGAACTGCCGCGTTGAGTATGCGGTACATAGCAAAGGGCGCTTTCTGAAAACCTTCCCCTACCTTCGTTGACGCAATTTCGCTAGGCATGGAATCTTTAAGACCCATAGCGCTTTGCATCCCAAAGTCAAAGGTCAACAGTCCGTAAAGCCCGGTACCAATAACACCCATTGTGAGTGGGAATTGAAAGTCGCTGCTGTTACCGAAGACGATGATTGCTAGCAAAGCGGTGCTAGCGAGCATGTAAGTAAAGCCGTTCATTCTGATCGTCGCGGCATTTGATTCGCTCATACCGACGAATGTTTCTGCATTCATTTTGATGGTCCTTTCCGGAGACTCTTTCTAAGGCATCGCCTGGATAGGTCATTACGTAAATGACCGATGATCTTTGCTTCCTTACGCGTCCGCTGAGGCGAGATGGTTGGGAGCGCCTTCTGACTCGGCTACTGGTGATTCCTTTTGGCACCGCAGCCCTTTAGATGGATGATTTATCAAAGCATGTTCCGAGTATTTGCTGCTGCATAACTCCCATAGACCGAATGCAGCGGAAACTGTTAGTGACAGGAAGAAGACGCTCATATCTCAATCGTCCACTGATCAGTCGTTTCTGCGAGTGTTTGGCGACACACGAGAATCCAGAAGCGACCTAGGTCGCGATTGGGTCGAGATAGCTGCTCGTCGGTCACAGAAGTTAAAGCTTGAGGTTGTCTAGAGGCCATACCTCACGTTCGCAGAGGGGTGAGACAACGAGCCCAGAATTCAACCATATTTATCTAAACGATTTTTGATTTCTCAGACGCAGCGATGATCGAGCCCGTAGGCTTTTCCTGGTGCGTCGTCAGATTCCCGTAGTGCTCTCAAAGGTGTCTGACATCCCCCTCGCTGAAGAGTCGCCAACTGTTTCCGATACGCGTGCGCAGTCTTCGATTCGAGCGCCCCTTGAGCCTGTATCGCCGAGAGCGTGGCGTGCGCTATCGGTGGCGTCGCTCGCCACTGTCCTTGTTGGCTTCAATAGCACCGCCACTAACATCGCGCTTGACGACATTCAGGCCGGATTTATTGGAGCGACCGCGGCCGATATTGGTTGGGGTGTAGCAGGGTTCTTTATTGGCACAGCAGCGTTCTTGCCGTTAGCGGGACGGCTAGCGGATCGCATAGGCCGCAAACGCATATTTCAATTGGGGTTGCTGGCCTTTGCGTTGTCGGCGATCTTTTCGGCTACGGCGGGGACAGTCATTACTCTCAACCTCAGCCGCGTGCTGCAAGCTTTCGCCGGTGCAGCGATTCTCCCTGCATCACTTGCACTGGTGCTCCCGCTGTTCCCTGAGTCCAGACGCACAACAGCGGTTGGGCTATGGTCCGCGGCTGGTCCCCTTGGCGCAGGTGTAGCACCCGGTGTGGCGGCACTTATTTTGGCGAATGCTGGTTGGCGAATTGTCTATTTGGTCAGCGCTCCAGTCGCTCTGTTGATGTTCTGGGCAGGTCAAAGACTATTGAAAGAACTACCAACGCCGCCTGATCAACAAAAGCTTGATCTGGTTGGAGCAGCAGCGGGGACGTTGGCTATCGGGGCAGCTGTAACGGCCATCATGCAAGGCCGCATATGGGGGTACACGTCAGCACTTACAGCTTTGGTCGCTGCAGTAGGCGTGCTTTCGTTTGTCGTGTTCATATCTAACTCTTTCCGGCACCCGGAGCCGTTGTTGAACCTGCATCTCCTGAGACGACGTGGAGTGATGGTCGCCAACCTTGTCAACTTCCTTGTAGGCATCACATCGCAATCAATATGGATTGTTTGGCCGCTCTTCATGAAAAACGTGTGGAACTTCTCGACGTTGGAAGTAGGCATGGGGGTTACTTTGGGCCCTATCGCTGCGGGGTTCTCCACGCTGACATTCAGTCGATTAGCCGACCGAATTGGCTCAGTTGGCTTGTGTCGTCTCGGAACCGCTTTGCAGGTCGTCGCAGTTGCCTGGCACTTCACTCAGCTTGACGCTGAAGTGAACTTCTGGTCCGCGTTCGCTCCCGGGATCATGCTCTACGGTTTTGGATGGGGAATGAGTATTCCGCTGCTCAACGGAGTGGCTCTTGAGTGGGTCGAGGAAAAGTATTACGGCGAAACGAATGGGCTTTTCAGCACCTTGCGATATGCAGCTGCGGCAATCGGTACGGCTGCAGTGTTCGCGCTCTTAACTGTGACCTCGGGAGTTGAAGCGCTGCCGTATTACGACCAAATTCTTGGTTTCTTCCTTGTGGCTTCAACTTCTGGTGCGTTGGCCATGTGGATCAAAATTGGGAAAGCACCTGGACGAGAACGTCTAGCGAATTAGCGTTTAGATTCGCAATCTGAGCCTAATTGGCGCACATTGGAGGAGTGGCTGTAGCGACTGTTCTGTCGATTTTTGGTTGGTTAACGTTGTTTCTCAACGCGGTAACCGTTGCGCTAATTGCAATGCTTGTTCGGCGCACCCGCCCTCAATTCAAACTATTTGTGCTGTTCGTGTCGCGGGTTCGGCAAGTCGCTGCGGTGGTCACAGTTGCCGCCAGTCTCGGGTCGTTGTATTTGTCAGAGATAGGTAATTTGACGCCCTGTAGATGGTGTTGGATTCAAAGAACAGCTATGTACCCATTGGCTTTGATTCTGGTGATCGCCTTGTGTTTTAGGGACGGTCACGTGCGACGCTACGCGCTACCCATCGCAATGCTTGGAATGAGTGCCTCAGTTTGGCATTACCTACTGCAGCGGATTCCGTCTCTCTCTGACGCGGATGCATGCAGTTTGTTGACGCCATGTTCAGTTACGTACCTCGACAAGTTCGGGTTCATTTCGATTCCGTGGATGGCTGGATCTGTGTTCTTGTTCACTGTGGTGTTGCTGGCAGGGTTCGGATCTAACGAGAACGGTGTTAGGTGACCATCCATGAGACGCTTCGCATATGGCTTATCGAAGCCGCTGATGAAACCATTGAACGCGCTGCCCGCGATGAAATCGAACAGGGAGCGCGAGAGTTTCGTGATGCGATCGAAATAGCTGCGGCGGTTCCCTACCAAAGCCAAGTTCTTCCAGTGCTTCGCAACCTAGACAAAGTTGATGGATCGGCCCGAGCAGAACAATTTGTTGAATTTGCGCCCGACCTGCGATGGGTGCAATCACATCGCTGGGATGACGGAGGAGAGCAACGAGCCTTATGTGTTTTATCTGAGGCGTTCGAGTTACCGGGGCTAGAGGTCGGCATCATGTATGTCGATCAAGGGTGCGCCTACCCCCTCCACAACCATCCACCTCAAGAGCTCTACCTCGTCGTCTCGGGTTGTGCTCGTTGGCGATACGGCGGATCTGAACATTTGGTCGAAATGCCGCCCAACTCGACGCTGTACAACAACCCTTTGGATTTACACACAGTCGAAGCTGGCGACACCCCTCTGGTTGCCTTGTATGTTCTTTGGGGTGACGAGGTTCGAACATAAATGACGAACATGTGGTAGCTGCGCGCCCCCGGCAGGATTCGAACCTGCGACGCACGGTTTAGGAAACCGACGCTCTATCCCCTGAGCTACGGGGGCCGATAGATCACTGCCTGAGATCTAGTGCCTCAAGGAAGTATTGCTGATCCCGAAGGCTACCGACGCCAGTTGGTTATTTCGGTTTCAACTAACGGCTTGGGTGACAGAGTTTGAGATCTTGGCGCTTAGGATCTATTTTGCGGACTCAATTCGACGAGAAAAGAGCCCAATGTCTTCTGACTCCTTAGGGGAGACCATGATGCTGCCTATCGAAGGGGCGGCGGCGCTACGCCAGATCTTGGGAATTTTGTCAGACCACGAGGTTCAAGATGTTGACGGGCGCCTTGACGCTCTAGATAGACGTTTGGTTATCGCTTGGAGTAGCGAAGAATGGGCTTCGATGTCGGGGGCCGAGCGAGGTATTCCGATGTCCCGGGCAGACGCTGAGTTGCTAGTTCGCGGACTTCGGTTCACTGAGATGATGAGCACTCATCTCCCGTTTTTTGACCAAGTGTGTGCTGTCAGTGACTGGATAGTGGCCGAATTGGAGGAGATCTTCCCTGAGCTGAGCTAAACCCTGTTGAGGGTGCCGTTTGGTGTTTGTCGTACCTTCGGGTTAAGGCTTGTCTTCGAACGATCGAAACTTGGAGTGGTCGTAAGTGGCACCGCACCGGTCGAGAGCTGCTTTCCACGCGGGGCTGTACTTCATTGCCCAACGCAGTGATCCGATGAGACGTTGTCCAGCGAAAATAGCTGCCCTTGATTGCGTTGTGTTTGTCAGGTGGTTCAAGCTCTGTGGCAAAGTTGCGGCTGCGGCCGATCTTAGGATTTTGTAACCCAAGAGTTGGCCTGTGTTTAAGGGTGGGTTGCGTAAGAAATCCCATGCTTGTTGGAGAGCTTGTGACTCTGCGAGGGCAGGGTGATCAACGATCCAAGAACGTAGGTCTGCTGCGGTTTGGGGGAGTTCCACAACACCTAAAAGGGCTCCGATTTTGGATTGCTCTTGGACAAATTGATCTGCTTCGCTTTGTTCAAGGGGGCGGCAGAAGGTTTGATGCGCCTCGAGGAACGAATCGGTGAGGGTATTTTGCACCCAGGCAGCTAGTGGTGGCTGGTTAGCTGAGTAGGAGACCCCGCGCTCTGAGACACCGGTCACGGGTTGGTGTGCTTTGCGCACCATTTGTACCGCTGAGCGAACTTCGGGCATCGAACCGTAGTTGGCGGTGGTAACGAAAAGTGATGTTCTGTTGAGACGACCTAAGGGATCTGACTTGTACGCGGAGTGATCTGCGACGCCCGCAGCAACTTCGGGATGTAAGGCCTGTAGGAGAAGTGCTCGTACTCCTCCTGCAAAACTCGACACATCGCCCATTACTTTCCAACTGACACTGTCTGGACCAAATAGTCCGGGGTCATTTGGGTACAAGTGGGTGTCAGTCAGTGGTTGATCGCCTTCGGAGAACAACTTGACCACGCTGGCAGTGAGTCTTTCTTGCAGTGTCATGACGATTCAATCTTGTCCGCGAGCCCATCGACTGCTGGTGAGGCGCCATCGATCCACCACCGGTTGTCTGATTGGACCAAGAAGTAGACAAGAGTGATGGCTGGCTCTTCGCCGAACCGAACCTCAACTGTTGCTGTTCCGTCGTTTATTCGACATCGTCCGAACGCTACGGACTGATTTTCTGCGAGAAACGGAAAACCTGATTCGATGATTTCCCGAAATCCAGCGACGTCTACTGAGCTTTTAAAGGATTCGGATGCGTGTTCTCGTGCTTGTTCATATGCGCCGTCTCTTAACGAAGCGATTTGCGTCAGGATGCGTTCGTGAACTGCCGTTTTGTAGGGCTCGATGCACATAACTGTTTCGTTTGGATTTGTTGTGGGTGCCACGGCCTCAATTGGTGCAGTAGAGGTGGGGGCGGCGCTTTGTTGAGTTGGTGGGGAAGAGCAACATGTGAGTAAGCCGAGTATCACTATTGCTGTCCCCAGTCGTTTAGCAGTTGCTGACAATCTTGGGTGTTTGAGTGTCGAGGTGGGATTGTGTGACACGTTTTCTCCTGAGTATCACATGCTGTGTTATCAGTCAGATTGTTATCAAGCTAGACGGTTTAAAAAGGGGGGAAGCCTTCGGGACAGCTATAGAAGTTGACTGCCAGATGCCGACCCGAAGGCTTGAAAGAGGTGGGGGGACCTCTGAACGATAATTTAGCACTAAATAGCACAGAGATGCAACCCAGATGCTGAAAAACTTTAAATTTCTGACGAGTTGTGTAAACGGTCACGTCACTTGGGTGTCAACGGTTACCGTGATTCGTGAGGTCGCATAACAGGAGACTTACCTGTGGGGTCCATCGCGAACATTTTGCGCAATAAATCCTTGGTTAAGCGGACCTTGAAGTGGATTGTGGTTGTTAACGCTGTCCTCGCTGCTGCAGGGATCGTTATTGGTGGAAGCACCGAATTTGTGGCGCGTATCCACGGGACGAGCTTCTTGTTGGTGGCTACAGCGGCCAGTTTGGTCGGCATCGAACTCGGTAAATTCAGAACCGAACTCAAGATGATTTGGCCCATTGGATTTGGCGCTTCGCTCCTTATGGGCCTAGCAGTTATAGCCATGATTTGGGGAGTGTCACCCCCTGATGCTTTAGGTCGCCCGCTAGGAACAGTGGCTGTAGCGGCGGTGGCTGTTACCTATTGTGCGGTTGTATCCATAATCGCTGAACGAGCGATTTTGAGGACTATCTGTTGGATTGGCGCGCTTGTTTATAGTTGCTACGTCTGGGCACTGATCTGGTTTGAGTTCGACGTGCTACCGGGAAGAATCCTGGCGTTATTAGCTGTGTTGCAGTCGGCTTGTTCGCTGCTCGCGGTCATCGATTTCATCGCTGCGAGACGCGCAGCGCGAGACGGTGCTGGTGCTCCTTATCTATCTGTTGAATATTGCCCCTATTGCGGATCTGCTGATGTATCTGTCTCTTTGGGCGAAACGAAATGCACTACGTGTGGTGAAAGTTTCCGACTTCGGAGTTAGCTGATTTATGAGCCCGAGGAGATATCTAGGTCGGGTATGAGAGGCGCGGCCTGGTGGCCGACCATCTTCCAATTTCCCTCTACGCGTATGAATACGTTGACAGCAGCTACAGCCGAGAGCGACGATCCAAGAAGATTCTCTTCGACGAACACCCAAGCAGCATGGTCGTTGCCGTGGAATCGAACGTTGGACGTCAAAAACTGGGGAAGTTCAGGGCCCGAGAAGATCTGTTCGAAAGAAACCCGAATTTGGTCCCATCCGAAAATTGTCGGCCAGCCAGGGTGCGTGCACCACACCTCGTCGGAGTTGACCCAAAGATCAGACATTCCTTGAATGTTCGCCGTTTCGAAATGGGCGTAAAAAGAATTGTTGACTGCTTCTAAATCAGACGTGCTGTCCATAGTGCCTTTTGGGATGTAACCAAATAGCGAAAAAGTATTTTCAGGTGATCCTTTGTTGGTCACCGCGAGGCGGCGACCAACAAAGGATCAAAAGAAGTTAGGCGTATAGAGCTGAAATTTGCAGCACAGCCATGATGACGATCACGAGCGCGTTGAAGCCGCGAAATATTGCGAATGGAGCTTTGGCAAAGTTCTTTCCCATGTTGCTGCCGGCTATTTCGCTGTCCATGTCCTGCATGCCGGCGCCAACATCTGCCAACACCCCGTCAAACCACAGAAGAGTCCATAGAGAGCCGAGTACTACCCACGCTGCAATAGCCAGTTGCACTGCACCTGTATCTGCAGTTTCGCCTCCCCAAATAATGAATGTGAAGACTCCTAGTACGGACAAGACGTACGGCAAGATGATCGCCTGAGCGTCTTTGCCGCGCATAGCCATTAACTGGACCCAAGTGTTTTGTTGCATCAGTGGTCTTCTCCTTATGTTTCAGTCTCTTTGTGACTGTTCCCAACCGAATGGACATAATTTAGAACCAGCACGTGCTACCCAGGTGCACTAAGGCCAAATTCTCGAAAGCAACCCTTCTAAGCCCGGTCTAGGTTTGAGTGAGTGGCTCTGTGTAGGTTGGGTTAGTCGCCGAGATTGACTCGTTGAACACTGTGCCCCTTCCCTCGAACGGTCTTTAGATATGGATTTTCAAGACGAGCGCACTTCAGCTCCATCTCCGCCGTCTGAAGTGGAGTTTGTGGTGGTCGGTGCCGGATTGGCCGGATTGGCAGCAGCTCTGACCCTGCATCGAGCCGGCCGCGAAGTGCTCATTCTCGAACGCGATGAATCGGTGGGTGGGCGAGTGCGCACTGATCTTGAGGATGGTTACGTGCTTGACCGGGGTTTTCAGGTTCTTTTGACCGCTTACCCCGAAGTAGCTCGCCACATAGATCTGGATGCGCTTGACCTTCGCCCCTTTGTCCGCGGCGTCAATGTTTGGGAAAACGGTTCGTTTACCGAACTGTCAGACCCAAGAAGATCGTTAACTGCTCTCGTTGGAGGTCTACGGACCCAAGTTTTGACGACGCGAGATCGTGTTCGATTCTTGAAACTGGCTGTAAGGCTCCTGACGTCGAAAAATGGCTTTCTAGGTCGGGAAGATGATTGCTCAACCGGCGAGTTTTTGGAGACTCTTAGGTTTTCGGACCGGTCCATAGAGAAGTTGTGGGAGCCCCTGCTGTCGGGGATTCAGCTAACGCCTTCCCTTGAGGGTTCGGCGAGGCTTGCATGTCTGATTCTTCGCTGCTTACTCGTGGGTCCGGCAGCAGTTCCTGCCCGCGGAATGCAAGAGATTCCGAACCAGATGGCGGCAGGTCTGCCGCGCGGCTCGGTACATGTTGGAGTTGAGGTCGAAAAGATTAATGGCTCAGAAGTTTTCCTAAGTACTGGGGAAGTAACGGCTGCAAGGAGGGTGATCGTTGCAACAGAACAGCCGGCTGCGGCGCGTTTGCTCAAAGGGGAATCATTTGAGGGTAGGGCTCAGTGGCACGCATACTTTTCTGCTACTGAAGCCCCTAGTAAAAGCGAAGCGATACATCTCCTTCCCTCTGTGCAGGGTCCGTGCAGAAATATCGCGATTATGAGCAATGTCGCTCCTGAGTATGCCCCTCAAGGCTCAGCATTGATAGTGGCTGCCGGTCCGACATCGGGACGCGAATCGCATCTAGTAGAGGCTCGCGAACACCTTGTTCATGTTTTTGGACACCAGGCTCAATCATGGGAATTGATAAAGCAGGGGATTGTTGAGCATGCTCAGCCAATGTTTGTTCCCGGTGCCAATTTCCGGCGACAGATTCAAAGTGACCAACAAATAGTGGTGGCAGGCGACCACCGAACTACCCCATCTATTCAAGGGGCACTGGTGTCGGGTCGACTCGCGGCGCTAGAGGCCATTCGCGAGCAATAAAAAATGAGTGGGGGACTTTAGAAGTATTTAGCGCTAAACTCCAGGCGACTTGTGGAGGTCGATGGAGTGAGTGATTTAAACGAAGCAACGGAGCTCATCGACACTACTGCTCCGGGGTCATTGCCGTTTGTCGACTTCGCTATCTCAGACTTTTCTGAGTTAGTAGCCGCTACGGAGCAGCTACAAGCCACTGGCCACTGGGCAGTGCGAACTCCTGCCGGTCCGCTGGTTTTCGGATACGACCAAACTCGCGAGATTCTCCGCGACCCTTCTTGGATCACAGTGCTTTCTGGTGTCAGTTCATTGCAATCTGAAAAACGCGACGACATTAACTTTGATCAATTGATCGACCGCGCACGTGAGATGTTGCCTGGAGCGGGTGATCAGGTAGAGATGCGACCAAATCTTTTGTCTGTAGAAGGTGAAGATCACCGACGCCTGCGACGTCTAGTAAGCGCGTCTTTCACGCCAGCTAGCAGCGAAGCGCTACGACCGTTTATGCGCGAACATGCCGATCGCCTTCTGGAACCTCTGGTGCAGCGACGTGGCGGCGATCTTGTGGCTGAATTCTGCAGGCCTTACCCGATTCCGGTGATCTGCAAGCTATTGGGTATCGACGATAATGACCACGACCAGTTTGGGCGATGGGCGGACATAATTTTTTCTGGCCTTGATGCAGACGCGGACGCTGTTTTGGGCCGACTAGAAGAGATAACCGCTGCGCAAGGCGAACTTGACGATTACGCAACCGGACTGGTCGCCGAACGGAAAGGCTGCCCGCACGCCGACCTTGTCAGTGATTTGGTCCAAGCAACCTACGACGAAGACCGTCTGAGCGTAGACGAGTTGGTGGCCATGATCGAAGCCATCTTGTTGGCAGGCACCGACACCACTCGAAACCAGTTGGGGTCCTTGCTTGCAGTGTTGGCAGGGCAACCAGACCAATATCAGGCCGTCCGCAATGACAGGTCGCTAGTACCCGCCGTTGTTGAGGAGTCTTTGCGCTACATCGGCGCGGTTCGGACGACGGCGCGTGTTGCGAGCGAAGACCGAGTTGTCGACGGAATGTTTTTCCCAGCGGGAACCACAGTGCTACTGGGTCTGCACGCTGCAGGTTTAGGTCAACCAGATGATGGCTTTCGCTTTGACTTAGAACGAGGTGATCGAGCGCCGCATCTAGCTTTTGGTTTGGGAGCTCATCACTGCTTAGGCGCGGCGTTGGCGCGAGCAGAGTTACAAGAAGCCCTCAATTCGTTTTTGGATGTTGTCCCGGCATATCGGCTATCGGCGCCCGTTACTTGGAAGCCTTTATCGATGGGAATTTGGGGCCCAGAGAAGCTCGAATTTGAAATTCTTGATCGACCTGTCGAAGACAGCCAAGAGCAGCCTCTTGGTCAACTAGACGCATCGGTAGCTTTGCCGACCGCCCCAGACGCCGAAAACCTATGGATTAAAGACGCCCACGCTGTCCGTAGTGCTATCGCAGCTGGGATACCTCGGCTAGTGAATAAGCCTTCGTTCCCTCCTGTCACTCGTCTCGTACACACGACCCTACGTTTCGGATGGGCTCTCCTCAGTTGGAAGCTCTTTGACCGACGTCTTGATAAGCAAAATCGGACGGAGTCGCTATACAGGCGACTGCGAATAGCTGCTGAACGTCTTGGACCCACATACGTAAAGCTTGCCCAACTGATATCGGCCGCTGAAGGGGTTTTCCCGCAAGCACTAGTAGATGAATGTTCACGCTGTCGAGACCAAGCAAAACCCTCGCCATGGCGCAAAATACGACGCATCCTGCGCCGAGATCTAGGTTCATTGGATGCTGCGTTCGCAAGCTTCGACCAGCAACCATTTGCCGCTGCGTCAATCGCCCAAGTTCACGCAGCAACTCTTCCTGACGGGTCGGAAGTTGTAGTCAAAGTCCAACGACCGTCAATACATAAAAAGGTGGTGCGTGACCTGCGCGTCCTCGCGTGGGTAGCACCGCGCCTCGTTGGCCGTATTCCGGTAGCTGCGCTCGCCAACCCCCCGGCGCTAGTGCAACTCTTTGCGGAAACAATTTCTGAGGAGCTGGACTTCCGTTTAGAGGTAGCGAACCTCTTTGAGATCCGGAGGGCCTTGGCGACTGGGGGACGCGACCGATGGATCGCTCCTGAACCAGTGCTGGAAATGACGACATCGCGCGTCATTGTCATGTCGCGCGTTCCAGGAACTCCCTTGACCCGTTTGGATTCTGACCAAATCACTGATCAAGAAACCCGGACCCTGTTTAGAAATATGGTCGACGGCCTATTAGAAGGTGCGGCCCTTCATGGAATTTTTCATGGAGACTTCCATGCGGGCAACCTGTTCGTCGTCGACGGCGGAGTCATTGGACTCGTTGATTACGGAATGGTCGGCAGGCTGGACCACGACCGGCGTATCTCATTCCTTCGTTATGTCACCGGTCTTATGTCTGGCGACGTTCGTACGCAAGTGCTAGCTGTTAGAGACTTAGGCGCTTTCGCGCCCGATGTCGACGTCGAAGACCTAATTCAGAAGTTGCAATTAGATCGAGTCGATTTTGATCCACTTCAGTTGACAGAAGAACAGTTTGTCTCGGAGTTTCAGACGCTACTCAAGGAATTGTTGGCTAGCGGTGCGCGGATTCCAAAAGAACTTATGTTGTTCGTGAAGAACTTTGCCTACCTCGCGTCTTTCGTTCAGAAACTGGACCCCGATATGGATCTACTGGGTGAATTCTCTGCCATTAGTGCCGGCTTCCTTACGAAACACGGCTTCCGAGTATCAGCGGAACTTGGGCTCGCCCTCCAAGACCTAGAGGTATCTGAGTCCTCATTTCGGCGAGCTGCAGGGATCAGAGACGACGTCGAAGTATTGACTTGGCAAGATTTGTCTAACCGCAGAGAAGCAATGCAACGCCGATTACTTAACAACGAAAAAAGTCGGCGGGAACTTAAAGGTTTGGTGAAATGACTGAAACATCCGAGATGCTCACCTTGACCGAAGCGGCGGAACGCCTCGACCTTCATTACATGACCGTCTATAAGTACGTTCGTTCAGGCAAATTACCTGCCAAGAAGAGTGGAGGCAGTTGGGAAGTCTCAGCCGGTGATTTAGATGCAATGTCTGAGTTAGAGCGCGCCCCGTCGGGGCGAGGTCACAGGTCGTTGGGAAGCAAATCTGACTCTTTTCTGCAAGCCCTGCTCGCAGGAGACACAGCAGGAGCGTGGCTGATAGTTCAAGGAGGTTTCGACGGAGGTGCCACCGTTGAAGAAGTCATATGTGAAGTAATCCTTCCAGCGCTTCGATCAATAGGCGATGAATGGGCAAATGGTCGATTAGAGGTCTATGAAGAGCACAGAGCTTCCGGCGTTGTCTCATCGTTGTTGGGACGGATGCAAGGACTACCTCAGCGTCGCGGTAGAAAACTTGGAAGTGTTCTTATTGCTTGCCCACCGCTTGAAACCCACGCGCTACCCGCAGCGATTTGCGCTGAGTTGGTCCGAAGTTGGGGTTACGACCCTGTAAACCTAGGCGCTGACAGTCCCGTAGACACGATTATCCAAGCTGCGCAATACACGGATGAGCTACTCGCGATCGTATTGAGCACCGTAAGTTCGACATCATGCAAGCTGGTAGTTGAGACGGTCGAGGCAATCCAGGCATCGATCCCCGAAATGCCAGTTATCGTTGGAGGAAATTGGCCCGGCCTACCGGTCAACGCCATCTCAATTGAAGGTTTCCCTGCGCTGTTGAGTCATTTGGAACAACTCAGTGGCTCGTAATGATGCACCAATAGTTGTCAC
This sequence comes from Candidatus Neomicrothrix sp. UBA814, assembly GCA_002296525.1. Taxonomy (GTDB): domain Bacteria; phylum Actinomycetota; class Acidimicrobiia; order Acidimicrobiales; family Poriferisodalaceae; genus UBA6944. The sequence goes on from DBIA01000017.1 coordinate 13,688, forward strand.
CGGTGCCACCGGCTACGTAGGGGGCAGGCTGATTCCCCGGCTACTTGCCGCCGGCTACTCAGTCCGATGCGTAGCTCGCCGTCCCGAAGAGCTATCCGACCGCTTGTGGAAAGACCAAGTTGAGATAGTCCAAGCTGATCTATCTCGACCCGAGGAGATTCCACGAGCTCTAGATGGTGCTAAAGCTGCTTACTACTTGTTGCACTCGATGTCGTCATCCAATGACTTTGCGAAGGTCGAGTCAAGCATGGCGCAGGAATTCGCGATAGCAGCCGAAGCTCAAAATCTCGACCAAATTGTTTATTTGGGTGGACTCGGCCACGACGGCAATGACAAATCTGATCACCTCTCCAGCCGCCATAGAGTCGGCCGCCTTCTTGCCTCAGGTGAGACTCCCGTCACCGAACTTAGGGCAGCCGTAATAATTGGGTCCGGTAGCGCTTCGTTTGAGATGTTGCGCTCGCTTGTCGAGGTACTGCCCTTTATGGTGGTGCCTAAGTGGGTATCGCAGACTCTTTGTCAGCCCGTGGCGATCAGCGATGTGCTCGACGATCTTGTATTCGTGTTGAATCGCCCCGAATTTTATGACCGTACGATCGACATTGGCGGGCCCGATGTCGTCACCTATCAAGACATGATGCATGCGTACGCGAACGTCGCCGGGTTACGGCGGCGTTGGATACTACCGGTGCCTGTTTTGACTCCACGACTTTCGTCGCATTGGGTCAATCTGGTCAGTCCTCTACCGATTCAATTGGCCCGTCCTTTAATTGATTCGCTAACCAGTGATGTTGTTGTCGCCGATGGGGGAGAAGGATGTGTTCGAGGGGCACCTAATCAAAGTTTGGAAGAATCGATCGGATACGCGGTTTCTTCGGTTCAAGGCCAAGAATTACCCACACGCTGGAGCAACGACCGTGCTCCGGGTGATGAATTAGGCGCAGCTATGCCGGACCCCAGTGACCCTTTTTGGGCCGGAGGGCGCATGTTTGTTGATCAGCGCGGTTTGGTCGCTGACTCCGATGTCGATTCGGTGATGGCGGTCGTCCGTTCTCTCGGTGGTAGCACTGGGTGGCTAGTTTTCGATTGGCTTTGGGCGGTGCGGGGTTTCGTCGACAAACTTCTCGGCGGCGTTGGACTGCGACGAGGCAGACGACACCCCACCGAATTGCGTGTTGGGGACTCTGTCGATTTTTTTGAGGTCGTGGAAGTCACCCCAAACTCGCTGCGTCTGCGAGCAGAGATGAAAGTCCCAGGGCACGCATGGCTTGAATGGCAAGCCCACCCTAAGGAAAGCGGATGTTCGGTTGAACAGAGGGCAGTTTTTGTTCCCCGCGGTCTATGGGGCCGGGTCTACTGGCTTTCGCTGGTTCCAGCTCACGCCGTTATATTCAAACGAATGCTGAGAGCAATTAGTGATCGCGCCGAGAAGTTGTCGACTATGCCTGTGGGAGGGTCCGAGAAGTGAGTAAACGAACTTCTGTTTCTGGCACAATCGTTGGTCTTGCACTCATAACTCTTGTTGCAATGTGCGGCGCTGACGGACTCTGGGGCCAATACTCGTTACCACCGGTGATTATTTCCGCGATGGGGGCAGTCTTGATTCAGTGGATTGCCTTTGGGTTTGCTTGGAAGTTGAAGTCAGAACGTTTCTTTGACTTGCTTGGTTCGGCGACCTTCGCTCTGGTTGTTGTCCTTGCAGCGCTCTATTCCCGGTCCGATATAGGTTCTCTCGATATTGCACTATTAATCGCGGTCTGTTTGTGGGCATCCAGGCTGGGTTCCTTTTTGGTGTCCCGAGTCAGAAAAGTAGGTTCGGACAGACGTTTCGACGCAATGAAAAAAGATTTTTCTTTGTTTCTTATGACGTGGACCCTGCAAGCAACTTGGGTTGTCGTAACCACCGCACCAGTGCTCACGGTGATTGGCGACGGAGTCGGTCAGCAACTTGGAATTGTCGAAACGTTCGGTTTGTTGGTGTGGACCATAGGTTTCTCGATCGAGATAATTGCGGACGAGCAAAAGAAGAAGTTCAGATTGTCGGGCAGTGAGTCATTTATCTGCACAGGTTTGTGGAGCCGGTCAAGACACCCCAACTACTTCGGTGAAATCGTGTTGTGGAGTGGATTGGCGATCGCCGCATTGCCTTCACTGAATGGATTCCAGCTGCTGACGCTTATCTCCCCGCTGTTTGTCTGGACTCTTTTGATGAAAATATCTGGAGTGCCGATGTTAGAAGCGAAAGCTGATCGTAAGTGGGGTAACGACCCTGCTTACGTTGATCACAAGTCGACAACGCCGTTGCTGGTACCACGCTTAAGGTAATTATTCGCCTTCGTGTGCTGTCACCCACTCATCCACTAACGCCCACTGAGTGTCTAACCAACGCACAAGTTCCTCATCAGACCAGTGCGAGGAGAGAGCGCTGCGTGATACGCGTGTCAGCTTGAAGCGCAGTTCCTTTTTCAAAGGAACAGATTCCCGTAGTTCTCGAATCGAAGAAATATCTCGTATACCGACGTGATTACAAAACACAATGTCGGCGTCCGATGCCGCAAGAGCCGCCAGGGTGCCAGCTGTGCGTATTGGTAACACCGAACGCAATCGACGCGCTGATTCTGCCCGCGCTGGGGTTTGCTGCGAAAGGGTCTGAACAGCTTTGGTGAGTTTCGACGGTGAGAATCTTGTGCCTTCCGGGAAAATAACTAGAGCCTCGTCGTCTGCTAACCCACTCGCCAGCACGCCAATATTTGATAGTTCCTCTTGGTTGTCCAGCGAATCCCTATTAACGAAATAGTTCGGAATTCGGTGTCCGACGATGTCGAGGCAGGGATCGTTCAAGAGTTGTTTCTTGAGAACAAATCGAAGGCGCCGCCCTTCGTTAGACAAAAGTGCCGCTGTTAGCAGGGCATCTCCCTGACTTCCGTGCCGGGCCAAAATAATTAGTGGTCCTTTAGTACGTAAACAACTAATCCCATCCGCACTCCAACGAAGTCCGATGGTGCGTTTCGCTCCGCCAGTAAGGCTCTTAGCCCAAAGACATTGAAGGCGATTGTGCCATCTGTTGGATGTCACGCTGGTCGATTTGGTTGAGGGTAAGAAAATCAGCCACAAGATGAAGGCCGTAACCACACCCAATATTTCCATCGCCAGCCACCAGGCCCCGAACAGAGTCAGACGGGTATTTGAGAATTCCCGGTCGCGAATGAGGTCATGAATGAACGAAAATGCAACCAGGATAGGAAGGAGGAGCCACACCAACAAGGCAGTGATGATTAGCGCTGGGACTGTTTTGCTTCGACGAGACCACTTGGCCGCCGAATGTGATTCCTTGGCCGAAAACACAAAGTCGGTTGTTTGTATCTCAGGCGTCGTATCCATGTGTGACACAGATATCAGTTCACGATGTCAATTGGCCACTTTGCTGTCTTGATTTGCGGCGAGCCGGCGTTGTTTGAACATCTCTACTTGCTTGTGATGGTCGACTATAGGAAGCGGGTAGCCAGTTTTTTCTCGTAACTCGTAAGGGGGATCGATGACTTGCGACGGGGTCAGGTCTGATAATTCGGGTATCCATTTCTGGATGTACTTGCCCTCACCATCGAATCGTTGAGCTTGTGTAGTTGGGTTGAGGATGCGATGAGGGTTGCTGTCAGTTCCGGTGCCTGCAACCCATTGCCAATTGAGGTAGTTGCTAGCTACATCGCCGTCGAGGAGTTGAGACATGAAGTAGTCAGCGCCACGCCGCCAATCCTGGTGAAGGTCCTTTACCAGGAATGACGCTGTCACCATACGTACCCGGTTGTGCATAAAGCCGACTGCTTTGAGTTGACGCATGCCTGCGTCAACTAAAGGAAATCCGGTGTTTCCTTCGACCCACGACTCATACGCGGCGGGGTCATATTGCCAAACGTCACCGCGATCTCTGTAATCGTGCCGAGACGCGGTTGGATGCATGTTGAGAATCTGAGCGTAGAAGTCTCTCCAGACCACCTGGCGAATGAAAGGTTCGGAACCGGGAAGTTGACTGGCTTGTTCTACGAGACGCAGAGGCGATATACACCCGAAATGTAGATATGGGGATAAATGTGAGGTTTCATCAGTAGCGGGATAGTCGCGAGTTTCGGCGTAAAAGCCGAGTGCGTTCTTTAGCCAATGTTGCAGCCGTTTATAGCCCTCAGACTCCCCGCCAATCAGTGAAGAGTTAGGGAATGGGTCTGGGGCTAGGTGGCTGCTGGAACTTGGCGCCGCGGTCGCAGTTATTGACGCTGGCGCGCTAAGCACTGGCCGTTTCGAGGTTTTCAGCCAAGACCGCCAGTAGGGGGTGAATACCTTGTACTCGCCTCCGCCCGCAGGTGAAACGCTGTTTGGTGGAACTGCGGTTATGCCTGGGTGAGCGTGTAGCGAAATATTGTTGTCGCAACACCAGCTCTTGAGATTGGCCAGTCGCCTTTTGGCGTAAAAGCTGTAGTCCTCCGACAAATGAATGTTGGACGCCCCTAACTCCAGTGCTCGTTGTTGAACTTGTTGCGACCAATCCCCGTAAACGACTTCAAGGTGGGCGCCAAGTTTGCGAAGGGACTGGTCAAGGTCGCTGAGACTTTGGAGCAAGAAAGTTTGACGTCTCTGAGATGCACCAGGAGCACCTGCGAATTTGTCGTCGACAACGAATAAACACGACATGGTGCCCGCGTTCGCTGCAGCGCACAGGGCAGGATTGTCGTCGACTCGAAGGTCCCTCGTAAAGACCATTAATGAGTTCATACGAGGAGACCTTGAGTTTTTGGCAAATTCCGATGCGCGGGAACGATCAAGAATCTGATCACTATGACGCAGGGTTTAAAGATCGATTTTCTGCCAAGTTGGTCAAAGCTTTGGAGACTGCCCGTCGAGCACTCTCTGCTGAAACGCCGACAAGGTCGCCGATTTCGCGGAAAGTTTTCTCGATACCATCGTCGAGACCGAAGCGGTGACGCACCATTTCGCGAGTGCGGGGCGCCATCTTTCCGAGAGCCGTCTCGATCATTTCCTGATTGTGCCACTCGGTGAGCAGGTCTTCGGGACTGTTTTCTGAAGAAGCGAGCACCGTGTATAGGTCTCGGTCTTCTCCTTCGACCATGGGACCGTCGAGCGAAGCCATTCTGGTTAAAGCGTGTATACGTTTCATTTCGCCGGACATTTCGGGCGATGTCACGTCTGCCTCGCGCAGCTGCCTGCGTAATGCGCTGTGAGTATCAGCTGGGATCCTGATCAGATTGCTGTGCTGGTCGATTAGGCGATTAATGGCCTGGCGGATCCAGAAAGTGCCATATGTCGAGAATTTAAAGCCCTTTCTCCCATCAAATTTCTCAACAGCGTGCCCGAGACCGATGTTGCCTTCCTGAATCAGATCCTCAATGCTGAGCGACCCTGGCACGGGGTACTTCTTGGCGATACTTACGACTAGGCGAAGATTCGAAAGAATGAACTTCTCCTTAGCTCGCGACCCTTTCTTCGCGATTCTCTCGAGACGTTGCAATTGCTGGAGATCTCTGTAATCGCCGGCTTCCATTTTTTCTTTCGCGGCATTTCCTTTTCGAATGCGCTCCGAAAGCTTGACTTCGTCGGCTTTGCTCAACAGCTCGTGATTTCCGATGTCGTTCAAGTAGAGAGTCAAAGAGGGCGAGATGGTTGTGGTCATGATGATTCTTTCGTTCGAGTTAGCGAGTTGCGGTCGGTGTGATTGAGGGATTTGTTGAGATTGGCCATTTCGAGAACGGTGTTTGACTCGTAGCTCCAGCCGTCTGTTGATACTGAAACTTTGATTTCGTAGCTTTCAGACCGGGCCCGTTCGTCCAAATAGGCGTTGCTCAAAATGCCGTTGGTGGTTGAACCACGTTGTGCGGTCAGAGTGAATTCAGTTGCGTCAGGTTCGACTACCCCTGATGCGATCAATACCGATCCTCGTGGCACCATGAAACATCGGCTGAGGACTTTTGCCTCAGCGTCATACAACCAATATCCAACCTCAGTGTGGAAGGGGTCCTGGTCAAGCTCCGTCATTCGCCATGCAGCCATCCGATAATCGAGTCCGTAAAGATGTTGAGTGCCGTTGTCTACTGGCCCGAACGGCTTTAGCTGAACCTTCTCGAGGTATGGCGTAAATCCGGTCTCGCCCTCTTCATGGTGGAAGGAGAAATCGATGCCATCAGACCCCTCCCAATCGCCTGCCAGAAGAGCGAGAGGTCCGAATAGTTCCTTTGTAACTTCGTGCATTTCCATTTTAATTCCTATGAGTAAGTGTTGAGTCGGCGCGTAGTTGTTCCTCAATGTGTTGCCAGTTAATGAGGTTGCGCAAGACTGCTTCCAGATATTCAGGCCGACGATTCTGATAATCCAGGTAGTAGGCGTGCTCCCAGACGTCAATGGTGAGTAAGGGTTGCGAAGTGGTCAAGCTAGGCAGCTCGGCGTTGGCGGTTGTCGTGATTTGCAACTTTGATCCGTCGTGGACCAGCCAAGCCCAACCCGAGCCAAAATGGGTGGCTCCGGCCTGAATGAGTTGAGAAACAAATCCGTCTGTCGAACCGAATGCTCTGTTGAGTTCTTCTTGCAGTTCGATTGACGGGCTTGTTCCTGGGGGCGTTAGCGAGTTCCACAGAAATTCATGGTTCCAAACCTGCGCTGCGTTATTAAAGGTAGCGCCTGTTGAATCTTGGATTACTTCTTCGAGCGAGCGGGTGTCACCGTCCAACTCCATCATTGAATTCAGATTCTTCACATAGGCAGCCTGGTGGCCGCCGTGATGTAGTTGGACTGTGCGCTCACTGATAAAAGGCTCCAGGAGAGAAGCTTTATAAGGGAGGGGGGTCAGTTCGATGGACACGGGTTTCCTTTCAGAGAGAATTTTAGCCGATTTAGTTCTATTTAGTACTAAATCATCACCTTAAAAAAAATTGGTTGACGTAAGAGCTATCACCGCCCCTCGAGTTTCTTTTTGAGCTGGGTGAGATTGCTGTTCCAGATCCACCGCAACACTGGCCGGGCGCAGATCTGACCGACACGAGAACCCAAATACCAAGGAAATTTCAGGCTTTCAGCCCAGCGAAAAGTCGTTGCCTGATCGCCGGCTGGGGTAAGAGAGAACTTGCCCCAGCCGCTGACAATTCCCTCGTGTCGCACTCCCATAACTTGGTTGTCTGTCCATTCTGTGATTTCCATCTTGTCTAGGAGTTTGAATGGGCCAATTTTGGTGTCGCACTCAAAAGTTGTACCGGCCCCGGTCGCAGATTCAGAGGTGATTCTGATGGCTGCGGCATCTTTCATCCATTCGGTATGGCTTTTGATGTCCTTGACGTAGTCCCACACTTGTTCTGGGGGCAATTGGATTTCTACGGCTACGTCTATTGGCTGTTTCGTCACTGTGGCTCCTTAACTCAGTGTCTGATGGGCTACTACTACCCCAACCGGAATTCTGAGCGTCCAGGCAACCGTCCGGGCCCAGTTGATCCGAATCAACTCAGGAACTAAATGTGACTGTCCTCGAGCTATTCGAACATGCAGCGGGACGGCTCTGAAGACGGTTACGGCTATAGCCACGCAGAGTAATGCGAAGCCTATAAAACCGGCTATTTTCGATTCAGCGGGTCCAACCAGGAGGATCATCCCGGTAGCCAAGGCCTCGATCACCATCGCGGGCCCAACGACCCTAGTGATCAGCGTTTGATGGCGAATTGCAATGTCTGTGGCTTCGTCACCCGAAACTGCCCCGAGTAAGGGGTAGTGAACGATTTGTACAAGCCAGAGAACTCCAGCCATAAACGCAGCAGATGCGAGAGCTGTGAGCGAAAGTAGCGGTCCCATGGGTGTTTTTGCCTAACGATTTGTCTGCGCAGCGCGTCTCGGCTCTTGGTACGAAACGGTGGTGTACACAGGCTGTAGGGCAACGTCACCTTCGGGGAAGGGAAGGGGTTCGCGATTTCCAAAGCTCATGTCATTTCCTGAAGCGTCGCGCCCGTTGACGTATGCAACGAGTAGTACTGCCCAGACAGTGAGACCGAACATTGCTGCCCCTATGCACATGAGTAGCGTTTCGTTCATTGTGCGCTCCGATCGTTGGTGAGGACTAGCGCACCCAATGAGTGGATGGCTGGGACCCAGAGGCCTACGAATATGCCTTGGTCTTTCGCGCCGCTGAACCAGAGACTGACCGAGAGGACCAGGGAGAGAAAGCCGGCGGCCATAAAGAGGACCTTGGCTTTCGAAAAGGCGATCGTGGTTGATGCCACGTTAGTCAACATTGAATACTCCTAATTAGTGCTAAATGGATTTAGTGCTAATACTGTCCCACTGCGGTAAGGAGCGCAAGTCGTTTACCTAATTATTTTCAAAATTCTTTTCGACCGCGAATTATGGTCCCCGACGTCGCCTGACCACACTTCTTTCAGACTCGTTGATGTATGGAGTTTTCTTTTAATTCGAGCTCTCTGAATTTTGAATAAAAAGGCGACGGGCCCGCTGTTCATGACCAGGCGGATCAGTCGGGCATGTGCATCGCCGTAACGTCAAAGAAAAGCAATCGACCATCTGAAAACAGAGTGCGCCTGAGTCAAATGATGAAAAGCGCCGATTCCTGAGGCAAAGGAATATGGAGGAGTTCTTGAGAATTTTGAGATTGGTCGACAATCTGAATCCTGCCTCCGAATCTGCAACACTTACCTGATGCGCCCAAATCGCTTAAAGGCCGACCTAGCAAATGGAGAAACTCGATACGGAACAATGATTTTCGAGTTCCTCAGTGCGGGCTTACCCCAAATACTTCACAACGCCGGATCAAGCTTTGTGTTCTATGACATGGAGCACAGCGGATTCTCGATGGAGCAGATGAAGTTCCAACTAGCGCTATGTCGGGGCCTTGACATAGTCCCCCTTGTGCGTCCGCCTGACACCTCCTACCAATACACGGCAACGTTGCTTGACATTGGAGCAATGGGAATGCTTTTCCAGATGTGCGAAACGGCGGAACAAGCTGAGGAATTCGTCAAGTGGACCCGATACCCGCCATCGGGCCAACGGGGAGCAATGTTTGGTGGTGCTCACGATGATTACAGTTCCGATTCGGTTCCTGACATCATCGCCGGCGCCCATGAACGCACCATGGTGTGCGTACTAATTGAGTCAGCAAAAGGCATAGCCAATGCTGAAGAGATCATGTCGGTCCCTGGAGTGGATGTAGCACATCTTGGTCACGGCGATCTCTCTTTGTCCCTCGAAGTTCCAGGAGACACAGCCCACCCGACTATGCAGAAAGGTATCGACGCCATCTTGGAGGCCTGTGAGACTCATGGAAAAACTGCAGCCTGTCTTGCAGGTTCGGTGGACACTGGGATTGACTGGGTACGGCGTGGATTCCGGATGGTCAGCTACAGCTACGACATAGGTTTAATGACGGCTGCGCTGCAGAGCGGCATCGAACAAATCCGTATAGGAGTTAATGAAGATGGATCTCACTGAAGCTCAGTGTCAGGAATTCGAAGACCGCGGCTGGACTGTTCTCAGCGACGTCTTCGGACCAGAAGAAGTTGAACTGCTGACTGATGCGGCACTAGATGTTCTTGAGCGACCGGGCCCCGAAGTTGGTCGCGAAGCTGACGGTTCACCCCACGTTTCATGGGGCATGCACCTGTTCAATGAGCAACTAGCTGTTTTGTGTCGACATGAAAACCTCATTAACCCAAGTCGAACTCTCTTAGATAACGAGGTTTACGTTCATCAGTCACGAATCAACATCAAACAGACCAACGGTTCGATTGTTGCGTGGCATCAAGACTTCGGTACCTATCACCGTGTTGATGGGGTGCCGCATCCCAAGGGTGTCATGATCGCGGTCTTCCTTGATGATGTCACCGAAGTGAACGCGCCGCTGCTAGCGGTTCCGGGGTCTCACAAAGAAGGCCTGGTATCGACCGCCTCTGTTGACCCATCATCACCAGATTTCGAGCAAGTTTCGAAATATAGATATGACATCACCGATGAAACAATGGCCCGCTTGGTTGACCAGTACGGTCTGGAGACGATCACAGCATCAGCAGGCTCGGTGCTATTTATGGATATGACGGTCGTTCACGGTTCCACTGTCAACATCAGTCCTTTGAGAAGGCTGCTTTTGTATGTCAATGTTTGCCCTGTTGACAACAGGGGAGAAACATACGAACGCCCCGAGTATTACGCTGCCCGCGATTTCACCCCAATCGTTCCGGTTAGTTCAGAAGAATTTCAGCTCGCTGGACAGACATGAGTTTGGAATTTGAACAGTTCGACGCGCAGTTCGGTGCCCGTATCCAAGGATTAGATAAGAATCGGGCGATCGATTCACAACTCGTTCAAGACCTTGCTCGTGGTTTGAGTGAACACGGTGTGTTACTGATGCGAGGTGAAGAAATTTCACCGAAACGTCTGGTTGAACTTGGCAACGCTTTCGGCGAACTCGAAATACTCCCAGAACCTGATAAACGGCACCCCGAGCACCCCGAAATTTTCGATCTCACCAACGTCAGAAAAGACGGAAATGTCGTCGATTTTGAGGAACCCCAAGCTGTTTTTTTGAGAGGCACCGAACGGTGGCACACTGACAGCTCATTTAGGGAAATTCCTTGCTTATGCACCATGCTCTACGCGGTCGAAGTTCCCGATGCTGGTGGGGAAACTCAATTTGCCAATATGTATGCGGCGTTAGAACAGCTGCCGCCTGACCTACGATCTGCCGTTGAGGGAAAACGCCTAATTCACAGTTACGTGTTTAGTCGCGCCAATAATCCTGGCCGAATGGACCCGATGAGTCTCGAAGACCAAGCACAATACCCACCTGTGAGTCATCCGTGGGTCCGCACTCACGGAGATGGACGCCAATCGTTGTATATGGGTGGTCACGCTTCTCACGTTGAAGGTATGGACCTCAAAGAAGGACGCGAACTGATCGAACAGGTGCTCGATGCAGCAACCAAGCCTGACTTTATTTACGAACACCAGTGGATGGACAATGACTTGGTCATTTGGGACAACCGTTCAACGCTGCATCGCCTCCGCCCCTACGACATAGCGTCGCGTCGGCGCGTAATGCGTCGCATAACGGTTGCAGGCAACGAAGCTGTCATCTAGATACCGGATTTAGCTGAGCTTAGACTCCAAGAATCCGACGACCTGGGGCCACAACTCAGCTGCTAAACCTTCGTCGAATGCCCCCATTGGGTTCTCTTCATTCATGAAACCGTGCAGTGCCTGATGAACATTGATTTCAACGTCTTTCCCCATTTCCCGAAGTCGTTCGCCGAGATTTTCTGCGGCTTCGGGCGGAAAGAAGTCATCGGGTGAAGCCATGTGAGCTTGTACTGAGGCGGTCAAACCCTCCCAATCGGGTTCTTGATCTCCTTGAGGAAAGCCATAGAACGGGACGGCAGCTTTCACCGCGTCGCCGCGGTTAGCGGCAATCATGAAACTCAGCAAACCGCCCATACAAAACCCGACTACTCCCACACCGTCACCTGAAGAAGCATCATGGTTAAGTAAGTAATCAACTGCGCCACTCATGTCTCGCGCGGCGCGATCCGGAGGCAAATCAGTCATCAACTGACCGGCTTTGTCCATTTCATCGTGCCCGGCCAACTCACCGTGATAGAGATCTGGCGCGAGTGCAACAAACCCTTGGTCAGCTAAGTAGTCAGCTACACCCTTCATCTGCGGGTTCAATCCCCACCATTCCTGTATCACCATGACTGGCGGTCCGGATCCGCTGTCAGGTAGCGCCAAATGCCCTCTGGCGTCATGTCCGTTACTTGCAAATGAAACCATTTCTCCCATATGCAGGACCGTAGTCGCCAATAGGTGTCTGATGCACCAAATATCCCTTCGGACCAAAAAGGAGAGGGACCTGCTTATTGAGTGAAAGAATAGGGACCCGATTTCTGAGAGGCTGATATGAATCTCCGCCCGAGTCCCGTTGCTCCCTTTTCATATGTCCCTGGTATCGATCCATACTCCGGGGGAGTGGTCGCAGCACCAGGAGCCGAAATCATTCACGTGACACTGCTAGAAGCCATTCCTTGGCGCGACGGCTTTGAACGTATTGAGGAAATAACAACTGACGATGGCGTAGACCGAACATCACTTTGTGCTGTAGAGCTTCGCTGCTCTCAACCACATTCGTTTGAAGGGTTTATCGGATTTAACGATGAGTACAGAGCCTTGCTCAACGATTGGGGACTCCTTAATGGTCTAGAAAACCCGATCGCTAGAACCAACGTCGCTCCTGTTCATCACCCACCCAGGGAAACTTCCCTTCATGCATTCAGCTACGTAAAGCAATCAGACAGCGTCGCGAGATCGTTCGTTGTAGCGGGTGCCGGGGATTTGATGGACCAAAGCGATCTTCAACCCAGCAGCATTGTGGCGAAAGACCTTGACGGCGAAGATGCATGGCGTTTACGTATCGAACAGGTGTGCCAGGAGATGGAAGATCGAATGACCGCCATCGGGGTTGAATGGAACGACTGTTCAGTTATTGACGTGTATTGCGCGGAGGACTGGTTCGGTCAAGCAGGTGACACCTTGATCAGCCGGGTAGGAACATCGATCAGTGTTGGCCTTAACTGGCATGTTGCGCACCCTCCCATTGAAGGACTCCGCTTTGAAATGGATGTCAGGCGAGTAGGTACTGAAAAAAGGGTTTGACTCTAGGCGACCCGAAATGTCATCAAGACCGGACTTACTAATCCTTGGTTAACCGCTATCCCCGCGTTGTCTCTCATTTCCAACATCCGGGGACCCATTAGGTGACCGAGCGAGACTGGCGGTGGTGACGCTGGGGGCTCGTTAAAGAACTTCAAAGCCAGGTCGTAGTGGTCAGAACTTCCTAAGTGTTGAAGACCAGCGCTTTTCGCCGCAGCCTCATAATTACTAGCAGGCTCTGGGAAGCTGAATTGCGGGGTTGACGACCACGGCATGGGGTAGGGCAGGTCGCCGGCTTTAGTGGTCGTCACGTCGTAGATGACGACTGTGCCTTGGCTACGACATACCCTCGCTAGCTCGCTCATCATCCGGTTCTTGTCTTCAATGTTCATACCAACATGCAGCATGGTGACCGCATCGAAGCTGTCGTCCATGAAGGGAAGATCCGTAGCTGATCCGACCTTGAAATCAACGAGGTCGCCCATGCCGACGAGGTTGGTGAGTTCAACTGCTGCCTCTACAAATTCTGGTGTCAAATCAACACCCGTTACAGCAGCGTCGGTAGATCGAGCTAAAAATCTTGCCGTTCCCCCAATGCCACATCCCACATCTAGTAGTTGTTGACCTGGTGCAAGATTTAGGACTGATGCCACATTTAGGGTTCCCTCCCGACCCCCAATGTGGAACTCGTCGGCTCCAGCCAAAACATCGGGGTCAAGATTTTCCGTATCAAAGCCGGCATCGGCCAACGCCTGAACTATCCGCTCGACAATCCCTTCGTTGCCGTAGTGCCCTTCAACTGATTCAGTCACGTTGAACCCTTTCCCTGTACCGTGCCAATCAAACCGCCAGAGGTTCCGACGGTACTTCGAATCCCCAGTCTTTAGTGCGAATCATTTCCTGGTCCGCTATCGCCACTAACCCCGAAGGTCCGTAAAGGGCACCTCCACAAATGATGCTTCTCTCGTCGTCGCGCTCTCTCCAAGATTGAAAGGTATAGGTGTCACCAACGCGAACTTGACCGAAGAATTCTGCCGCTATGTTGCCTGTCACGGCCCCACCCCCTGGAATCGACGGGGGATCCACAAATAGAACGTAGGCAGTCACGCAGTCAAAAGCAGTCCAAATGAATTCTCTCGGAATAACACCATCTTCGTCGGCCCACTGAGGAGCGGGTGACCAGACAGCAACAACATGCTTGCCGTCTCCTAGAGGACGAATGCGGACGCCCAAACCATCGACCTCGTGACCGCAGCCAATGCAATTCGGATAGGGCGGATCCCACCCCATTGGGCGCCCCATGGCTGCGTCTATTTTGTCTCGAGCGATGGGTGCCTGGGCAGCTACGTGAAGAGGGCTGTTGCTAGCTGCCATAACTAGCTCATCACCTCGGTGCACGACCGTCTTGCCATCTTCAACAGTTCGAACGACGGACTCGCCGGGATGCAATGGCCTTCGAATTCGAACCCGAATCGGGCCGTCTGAATCACCGGCTGCGAGACCGGCTATGTAACCACCCTGCATTGTGCCTGGCATCCCGATGTAGGTGTCCAATAACTCGATCGTCGTGTTACTCATCTGTGATGGCCGTAAATAGTGGATACGACATCTGGGTCTGTGGCTGCTTCTATCAGGACCGGCTGACCCGCTTTTCTATTTTTGACAACTTCAAGAGCTGCATCAATGTCTTCAAGTGAGTTAATTTTCGCAGTTTTGCAGCCCATGCTTTCCGCCACCGCACAAAAATCTGGCCACTCGTGAAGCGAAGCGGCGGGATCCATTCCCTTAGATACGAGTTGAATGTGCTCAGCGCCGTAACTGCCGTCGTTGTAGACGATTACGATGAGATCAAGCCCCAAGTGAACAGCTGTTGAAAGTTCGGTTAACCCACCCATCATGTAACCGCCATCGCCTATGCAAAGCACTGTTGGTCGAGTGGGACGCGCAACTGCCGCGCCAATCGCTGTCGACATTCCTAAACCGATGGCACCAAAGCCGTGACTGGTTACCAGGTCGTGAGGACTGGGAACTGACATGGTTAAGGCATCGAGCATGAACCGACCAGCGTCAACGACGACTTGTCGATCCTGAGGAAGGCCAGCATCCAGTTGTCGGGTCAGGGTGCGAGGATCAACGGCACCGTCGTAACTTTTATCGTCGAATGCCTCGGAAAGATCAAAGTCGTGAAGACGCTGTTCGAGGTCGGCGGTTCTAAATGAAGATGGCTGGTGCTCAGCCTCAGAAAGCATTTCGATCATGGTTTCTGCTACGACTCTGGCGTCGCCAACCACCCCAGCATCAACGGTGACGTGCCGGTCTATGTGTCGAGCGTTGAGATCGACATGTACGACACGTTTGCCCGCTAACAAGGTCTGATAGTCGGTCGTGAAAAAGTTCAGGGAAGCACCAAAGACGATTAGGCAATCGGCCATAGCGAACGTCTCGCCTGCAATTTGATGGCTGAGTGTTCCGTGGATCCCAAGATTGAATGGTTCCCCTTCGAAGTACCCGGTACCGAGTAAGGAGGTAGCAAGGGGTGCGCCGAGCGCTTCCCCCAAACGAACCAAAGCATCTCTGGCGTCCGACTTCACAGCGCCGCGACCGGCAAGAATTATTGGCCGCGCCGATGACGCGATAATTCCCAACGCAGTTTCGAGTTGATCTGGATCAGGCGCGAGTCGAGATGCCGGTGCATTGAGTGGTGGTCTTGCTTCGTACTCGACCTCTTCCCATTCAATATTTAGAGGAACATTGACCACTACAGGTCGACGTTCAGCGTGCGCTCTTCTCACTGCGGTAGATATATCTTCTGCAATCGTTTCGACGTTTCGAACTGGCTGGAATCCAGCGCCAGTAGCTACCACTAGTGCATGCTGATCAAGATTTTGAAGATGTTGTTCATTTTCGATTGGCGTGTCACCGGCTACTAAGAGCATCGGAGTCTCATTTTTGACCCCTTCAACCAACGCGGTGATTGTGTTAGTGAGTCCTGGTCCATGGGTCACGGTTGCGACGCCAAGGCGGCCTGTTGCTTTGGCCCAACCCTCTGCCATGCACACTGCGTTGGCTTCATGAGTTGCGCCAACCAGATTTACCCCGTGCTGTCGCTGAAGATTTTCTCCGATGAAGAGATTGCCGTCTCCGAGAACCCCGAAGACCGTGTCGACTCCATGATCCACAAGGGCTTGAGCGACTGCGTCGTGTCCTAACATTTGACTTCCTTCCACCGGCGAAAGTGATCAGTACTCGGATTTGGCGAACGAGTCGCCTTATCGGATATGTGACTTGATGATCCGATTCCCTATGCAGCTAATCATCTCAAAGGGTTCTTTGTCCACGAAGACCTTTAACGAGGCGGCGTGCGCTTGGCGCAGTGTTTAATTGTGACGCTACGGTCGTGTTGCCGTCATTGGGAATGGATAAGAGATGCGTTTAGGACCACTACTAGGGTTTGAGCAAAGTTTTGACACGGTTGTAACTGTTGCTCAAGAAATGGAAGCTGTAGGAGCGGGGTCTGTAATGCTCGCCGAGGCGGGTCGAAGCGCCGTGACGCAGGCCGCAGCAGTAATCGCCGCAACCAAATCAATTGAAGTAGGGACATATGTGGCAAACGCTTTTGCTCGGTCACCGTGGCTTACAGGTCTCACTGCTCGTGACCTAGACGAAATGAGCGAGGGCCGTTTCGTATTGGGTGTAGGAACTGGAAATGTTCACTTCAACGACTGGTACATGGGTATCGACTCATCCAAGGCGCTCACTGCCATGCGCGACTTTGTCGAAATAGTGCGCCAAGTAATTGCCGCGCCAGTTGGGTCGCGAGTGAGTTACGAAGGACCCGTGCATCAAGTAAAGAAATGGCGAGCGAGTTTCGCACCGTACAGAGACTCCGTACCTGTCTACTTGTCGGCTTCGGGACCAAAGATGATGCAGGTCGCAGCTGAAGTTAGTGATGGAATCGGAGTGGGAATCATGGCATCGGTTGAATTCATGCGCGACACGGTCCGACCTAACGCCTTCGCGGCAGCTCAATCCGTAGGGCGAGAACCAGAGGCATTGGCGTTTCCAATGGGAGCCCTCGTTAGCGTGAATCAGAACTCTGAACTGGCGCGAAATGCGGCGAAGGCTTCAGTATGCGGACTTTTCCACCCCGTTCCGCACCCTTACTACGACTCGCAAATGCGTCAACAGGGTTTCAGCGAAACAGCAGACCGACTTGCGGAGTTGATGCCGCAAGGCAAAACGGCGGAAGCGATGCGGATCATTCCAGAAGAAGTCGTCGACAAATTGACAATCAGTGGAACCCCTGCTGAGTGTGCCCGTCGCATAGCTGAGTACGAAGGGGTTACCGAACAGATTGTGATGATGCGTGTAGCTCAGAAAGATGAGGCCTTAGGGGTGCACGCGTATGAGCCAATTTTCGAATTGATCTCGGAAACGAAATCGTCTTAAACACCCCAGCTGTGCCTCCCAGCAGCGTCCATTAAAAGTTGGATAGTGGATTTTTTGGAGAACATCGGTGCGACGGCGCTACTGTGCAGCGATGACTGAACGCATAATCCCAGCCTCTCAACAGGCCATGTACGACAACTTCCACTTTGCCCCCGGCATCAAGACCGGTGACCTCTTGGTCATGTCGGGACAAGTAGGTATGGATGACTCGGGAAAGTGCCCCGAAGATCTAACCGAACAGTTTCGACTTGCCTTTCAAAATATCGAAGCGATTCTTATAGAAGCAGGTGGCGACTTAACCAACATCGTGGAAATGACGAGTTATCACATAGGAATGCGAGAACACCTTCGTGATTTCATCGCAGTAAAAGATGAACTCATTCGCGAACCGTATCCAGCGTGGACTGCCATCGGATGCACGGAACTCGCGATGCCTGGCGCAGTGGTTGAAATCCGGGCTCAGGCTGTTATTTCCTGAATACCGTGCCTGAGGTATACGACGTAGCTGTTGTTGGTCGCGGACTCATCGGCTCTGCCGCAGCGCGACACCTCGCCGAATCTGGCATGCAGGTCGTGGTGATCGGTCCTGATGAGCCTGCCGACCGCAGGCTAAGTCTCGGGCCTTTTTGCAGTCACCCTGATGAAGGACGAATAACCCGCGTTGCGGGTCGGACACCCATCTGGTCGCAAATGGCTGCTCGCTCAATTCAGAGGTATGCAGATATTTCCGAGAGATCAGGGATCGACTTCCATCATGCTTGTGGGTTAGTTTCCTCATCCCCCATAGCTGACAAATGGATAGAAAACTCTGAAATAGCCGGCGGTAATGCCCTACTGGTGGATCAACAATGGGTCTTTGATCAAACTGGGATCTCTTTGAACAACGACCACCCTGTTTTGTATGAGGGTGCACCAGCTGGCTACATCAACCCGAGGCGGTTGATCAAAGCCCAAAACAAACTTGCGGAAGTTGCTGGAGCGATGTTCGTTAAGGAAGCTGCGTCATCTCTAAGGCATACAAACTCGGGGCGCAGCGTCGCTGGGATGTGGGGTTCTGTGACCGCCCAACGCGTGTTGGTCACTACAGGGGCCTTCGGATCGGAGCTATTAAACTGCTCTCTGGATCTGCGTCGAATGCCTCGCACGACGGTCACAGCCGAAATGCCATTCAACGAAGAGATCCCAAGTCTTATTTGTGTCGATCCGCCTGACGAGCGACTCGACGAAATTTATTGGGTGCCTCCAGTCCGGTATCGGGACGGCAGAGTTGCACTCAAAATAGGAGGTTCTCTTCGAAATAGCAGTCCAGTGCCTCAAGCAGCTTTGACCGAGTGGTTCAACGGAGACGGTGACCCAACCGAAACAGAAGCCCTAAAAAATTCGCTTATTAGTCTGTTACCCGGTGTACAGATTGACAGTTGGGCTCAAAAGCCGTGTGTCGTCACCAACACGGCAACTGAGCACCCCTACATCGGTTGGGTTGAGGAAGGTGTCGCAGTCGCTATAGGCGGATGCGGATCCGCGGCGAAGAGTAGCGATGAGTTGGGGCGTTTGGCCTCGACGTTGTTTATCCCTGGGGGATGGGATGACTCGTTACCTGCAAGCGCTTTTGAACCGATACTTAGCTGACGTAATAGCCCGGCAGATCGCTAGAACTTCTAGCTGGATTCCCGGTTTGTTTGCGTGTCGAGTCGGTGTAAGAAAAATTGCACGGCTGGCCCGATCGACACAAGAAACCATACGGTTCCCCAACCAATAGTGCCGCCCATGACTAAACCACAAGCCAATGCAGCACCCTCAACCAACGTTCGGGCTTTCCAAATAGCGATTCCTCGTCGGTCAAGTGCAGTCATGAGACCATCGCGAGGACCTGGCCCTAATCGGGCGCCAATATAAAATCCCGAGCCCAAGGCAACGACAATTGGCCCTAGAAGAGTGCAAAGAACACGAACTATCGAATTAGTTGGGCTGCCGCCAATGTCAATTGTCGCATCGACAACAAGACCGATAACTAAAACATTTGCCAATGTTCCAATACCTAATGGTTCTCTTAGGGCTACCAGGAGGATGAGCAGCACGACTCCGACAAGAATCATTGCTGTACCGAATGTCAGCCAAGTCTGCTCGGCGAGGCCCTGGTGAAAGATGTCCCAGGGTGCGAGGCCTAAGTCTCCGATGACGAAAAGCGCTACGCCAATGCCGAATAAAATTAAACCGACGCCTAAGCGCGTCAAACGCCACGGCAGCGAAGTTTGGGTAATCACCGAGGGTAACGGTACGGGAACGCAGTCAATTTCACGCGGAAGATTCCACTTTCCTGAAAGTCAAGTTGATCCGAGGGTTAAGGACCTTCTTCGTGCGCGGAATTTGATGTTCCCAGTATCGCTGAGTTGAACCGCTCATGACTAACACGTCGCCTGACTTGAGAGGAATGTTGATGGGATCCAAGGAACGATCCTTGCGACGTATACGGAAGTTTCTCGCGGCCCCCAAACTTACCGAAGCGATGATTGGGTTTGGCCCTAAGACCTCTTCGTCATCGGCGTGCCAATCGACTTTGTCGTTTCCATCGCGATACAGATTCGCTAGAACTGAGTTGAACTCAGCGTCTGCAACTTCGCTAACGCGTTCTTTGACTTTGCGTAAGGTTGAGGTCCAAGGAATTGGATCCATCTCAATGCCTGACCAACTGTAGGAACGATCAGGATCCCCGTACCAGGCATTCAATCTTGGAACGTCGTGTGATCGTCCAAACATCGAAATCTTGTCTTGTCTCCACTGAAGCTCATCAATCAATTGCTTGCAAAGAAGATCTCCATCGCTGCGACTCCACACTGCGTTGAGGAGGACAAGTTCTGCCCCCGGTAAATCGAAGGTTTCGATCGGCGGCTCCCCAAACAACTCTTCCTGAGAGATAAAAGGCTGAGTGGTCACTAGAAGATGCTGAAGCCGCCGTCAATTTTGATGACGTCGCCGGTGTGCCATCTGCTCGCCTCGCTCATGAGGTAAACGGCGATCGCTCCGAAGTCGTCTGGTTGACCCCATCGACGCATTGGGATTCGGGGCATGACGTTATCGACAAATTTGTCCCACCCAAATAGGCCAGATGTCATCTCCGTTTCGATCCAGCCTGGGATTACTGCGTTCGCTGTGATTTTGTAACGAGCCATCTCCACCGATAAGCCCATCATCATGGCCAACATGGCGCCTTTAGTCGCCGCGTACGCTTGGCCTTTAGCTGACCCTTGGATAGCTGTGCCGCTAGAGGTCAGAACTAAAGACCCCCCTTCGCCTTGTGAAACCATCTGTCGAGTAGCTGCGCGAAGCGTGTAGAACACTCCGTTGAGGTTCACGTCTAGTACCGAGAACCAATCTTCGTTGGAATGTTCGAAAAATGGTTTCTGGTTTTGGGTACCAATTCCCGCGTTGGGGAAGCAACCATCGATTCGGCCGTATTTCTCGACGACTGAAGACATCGACTCCTCAACTTGTTCTTCGTTGGACACATCGCACTGGATTGAAGATGCCGAAGGGTTAATTTCTTGAAGTTCTTTTTCGGCAGCTGCGTTCTTAGCTGCGTTAGTTCCCCAGATGCTGACATCCGCGCCAGCGGCGGCTAGAGCGCGAGCGAAACCTAAACCAATGCCTCCGTTTCCTCCAGTTATGACAGCGACCTTGCCTGTTAAGTCGAATGCGTCGTAGCTCATGATCGGCTTCTCCCAAATTTGATCTGTTAGGAATACTAGAAGCCTCAGGTCAAGCGAAGGCGATAACTCTCTGGGAGACTCTCGGAATGGAACTTGAGAGTGTGAGAATTGATGGAGAAGGCCCTATTCGCCACCTTGTCTTGAATCGGCCGGAAGTTCACAATGCTGTGAATGCGCAACTGGTTCGTGATTTGCACGAAGCTGTTCGATGGTTAGACGCTGACGCTTCGATACGTGTGGTCATTGTTCGGGGGGAGGGAAAGTCTCTTTGTTCTGGAGCTGACTTAAAGCAGGAGCGAACCAGCCCTCAGGACACAATGTTGGGTTCAAAACACGGCGCGACGATGTATGACGCTCTTATGCATATGAACCCGATCACGATTGCCTTGTGTCATGGATACATGATCGGTGGAGGCGCCGTCTTACCCGCGGCGTGCGACTTTAGAATCGGAAGCCCAACATTGAAGTTGACTCTGAACGAGGTCAGCATTGGTTTTAACTTGACGTGGCATTCACTACCGGCGCTCGTCAACCTTGTCGGAGCGCAACGAGCTAAAGAAATGCTCATCCTTGGCCGCACATACAACATGACCGACCTCAATGAGATGGGGTATTTCACTGACGTGGTGGCTGATGATGATGCCTTGATACCGGCGGGTGAAGGGTTAGCTGCCGAGGTTGTTAAACAGCCACCAGTACCAGTAACGGTGACTAAAGCCTCTATCAACGCCCAAGCCATGCCGCTCGGCCGAGCAATCCAACACATGGATCATTTAGCTGTTGGGTACATGGGCAAGAGTGACAACTCTCGAGTGGCGCGAAACACTTATTTCGATGACAAGCCACGCGAGTGGGGTGACGACTAGCTAAGCCACGTGTTAGTCAGGACCGAGCGGAAACGAATTGGTCAAGACCCATAGAAGTTGTCATCTCGGCCATAGATTCGAGTCGTTCAGATGGGTGGCAGGTGCCAGTTCCATCGGCGATTCGCGTCATCATCTCGAAATTTGCGACGACCGCTGCAGCGTCCAACATAGTTGCATCGTCTGTTGCTTCGACTAACGCGGAACGCGCAGCAGAGAGCGAATTCAGATCGCTGACCGAAGTGTCGACCAGCCGCGCTAACTCCGGCGCGTGGTCAACGGCTTCATTTTCGGCTGCTTCTCCTCGCACCAAAGATAAGTCGACTTGCATGTCGTTTGCGGAACTGCTCGCACGGAGCATCATCGAATGCGCCGCAGTTCAGTAGAAGCACTCCCGGTGAGCGGACAGGCGACCGGCAACGAACTCGATTTGGCGACGGGATAGCGTGCCCCGAGTCCAATCCAGATCAATCATTTCGCGTGTAGGAATGTATTGAGCGCTCGAGAGAGTAGCCAAGGTATCCATTGCGGATGGAACTGAACTCAAGGCACGAATCACGGGAGGAACGGCAGGTAACCCATCATAAAAAGGCGCGAGCTCTGGTGTCATATCTTCTAGATGAACTACTGGAACCCAATGATGTTTGGCGGGCTTTGAAGGCTGTTCTTGTCGCAAAGGTTCACCCTCAATAGGTGAAGGAAACGCGGGTCTTTCGATTCCCGCCAATTGAGAAAACCGAAAGACAGAAGTGACGCTGATTGCTACCTCAATCACCTCAACCCACTGCTGCGGAGTAATGCCGGTAGCGTCACGCATCTTGGAATACCACTCTTCCGTCAGCGTCCCGGCATGAACGGTCAGACGATAGATAGCATCCTGTAGCTCTGAACTCAGTAGAGCGTTGCGTGAGAAACGACCGCTTAATGAGGGGCTTTCCCACGGCGGAATCGGAACTGGATCATCTAGGGCTGCACCGACAATCTCTGCGATCGCCAGTCGCTCACCACCGTCCCACCAAGTCCCAGGAGCAGCGAGTTTCTCCCAAACATGAGCGTGGGCGGCAGTGAGATCAGCGCGGATCGGCAATTCGGAAGCTGCATGGCACTCCTCAACGATTGAAGATGGCGTTGCAGTCATATGGCCTCCCGACAGATGTTCCCTCATTGGCACCGTAGCTGCTGAGAACAGGGCACGATAGAGGTATGGCATGGATTGACATAGTTCCCGACGACGACTGGGTTAGCGATCAGGCCCTGAACGGCCTCTATGACCGCGTGATAGATAAGAACCACAACCGCATTGATTACATCATGGCGGTCCACTCACTGAACCCGAGGGGGCTAGCCGCTCACGACGCTGTCTATAGATCAGCAATGGCAGGGACACGCAATCTTCGTAAAGTCGAACGTGAACTCATCGCCTTAGTAGTGAGCCTTGAGAACGAATGTCACTATTGAATAGTGCACCACCGGCGCGGTCTGCGTCGCCTGCTGAAAGATGACTCGTTAGCGCAAGCAATTGAAGAAGACTGGCGTTCGGCTCCGCTCAGTCAAAAACGTACAGCGATGCTCGAGTACGTGACGAAGCTAACAGTCACCCCCAGCGAGATCACCGCCGTAGACGTCGAAACTTTGCGCGATGTCGGATTTAGCGATCGAGATGTCTTGGACATAGTTGAGGTCACCGCCTACTACGCCTACGCCAACCGCATTGCCGACGGGCTTGGCATTTCTACTGAGTCGTGGATCAGCGACTGAACCGAGCAAGCAACCCCCGAGCTCCCTATTGGATTAATGCCCGAAGTGAGGGGCTACTTCCTCTGCAAATCGATTGATTGCTTCCAGCCGCCCATCGTTACCGCGACCCAGAACAAAAAACGCGGCATGGTCTAAACCAACATCGGCGTATTGACCAATTTGGTCAATCACCTGCTCTGTTCCGCCACCAATTTCACCTTGATCCAGATCGCCGCCATCAAAGTTCAACCTGAAGAGACTTGTGAGCTCTAGATCTCCACCGTCTCGACCAACGATTTCACATTCTCTTTCTACAGCACTCCATTGTTCGGAAAGGAGATCAGGGTGTGCGAAAGCGGAGTGGAACGCGTCGCCAAATTTTGCAGTTCGTTTAAAGGCTGCTGGCGAATGACCTCCAACCCAGATTGGAATGTGGTTGTTGACGGGTTTGGGGCTGAACCCGATATCACGAAACTGCGTCCACGTTCCGTTGTAGGTCGACAGACCAGCTTCAAAGAGCTCCTGGAATACTTCCAATGTTTCATCGGCGCGAGCGCCCCGCTGATCCCAAGGCCGTCCTACGGCTTCAAATTCTTCTTTCATCCAACCGACCCCTACTCCCATAATTGCCCTCCCATTAGAGAGATGATCGAGCGTTGCCCAACTCTTCGCCTGTTGCACAGCGCCTCGGTAGCCCAAAATGAGAACGGTGGTTCCAAGTAAAACTCGTTCCGTTATTCCTGCGACAAATTGAAGTGTCCCGATGCAATCCAACCATGCGCTCCCTGCTTCAGGGAATCCGCTGTTGTCGTCTGCATATGGATACTTTGATTCCAATGTGTCCGGATCGGGCCAAGCGATGTGGTCACTGGACCACAGGGACGCGTACCCCAAGTTTTCTGCCGTTGTCGCGACACGAATCATGGCTTCTCGGCTCGGATCGCGGCCGGCGTCGGGTAAATGAACACCGAATTTCATGAGATCTTTCCCTCCATTGGGAAGCGACCCTAGAAGATCTCTAGCAACTCGTGCTGCACGGCCTACACGAATGTCTCTACGCTGCTGTGCATGAAGAAGGAGGACTTCTACCGAAACGCGCGTCATGACCTTCCAGGTCCGCTTGCGGGAGTGCGAATTATTGACGCCACGACCGCTTGGGCGGGACCAATGGCTTCATGCTTGCTGGCCGACTACGGGGCTGACGTAATCAGAGTGGCTATGCCCGGCGACGAAGGTTTGCCATGGCAGCCCTTCATTGGCGGCACCACGCGCTCTTTCGCAGAAGAAACCATAAATCGGAATAAACGAAGTGTCGCGATAGATCTCCGCCGATCCGAGGGAGTTGAAGCTTTTCTGGCACTAGTAACTTCAGCAGACGTTGTTGTCGAAAACTTCAAACCTGGAACCTTCGCGGGTTGGGGCATCGGATACGACGACTGCCGAAAGGTAAAGCAAGACATCGTGTATCTGTCGGTGAGTGGATGGGGACAGTTCGGTCCCGAATCGCAACGTCCGGGTTATGACCCAGGTGCGTTAGCACATAGTGGTTGGATGGCTCTTAACGGAGAAAAAGATGGCTCCCCCTCGAAAGCCCCAACCTTTCTCGCTGACGACCTCTCGGGATTGCATGGGGCGCTTGCTGTACTTGCAGCTCTCCGTCACCGCGACGCGACAGGAGAAGGGCAACACGTGGATGTATCGCTCCTTGACTCGATTATCTATCAATCAAACGGGTACCTCACGCTGGGAGCTACAGGTGATTCACTCGAACGATGGGGAAGCGAGGTCAGAGTATGTGCGCCGACGAACTGCTACGAGTGCAGCGACGGACACGTATTCATGGCCCTCATCCTTGACTCCCATTGGGTTCGGCTCACTGAAGTGCTTGGCCGTCCCGAATTAGGCAAGGATCCTCGATACCTCACCAACGAAGATCGCGTCGCGCACAGAACTGAAGTTGACTCACTGGTAGCGGATTGGTGTCGAGGTCGACCTAAAGATGAGGTGGTGTCTGCGATTGATGCCGCCGGCATTGTCATTGCAGCGGTCAATACGTTTGCAGACGCTGCACAGGACCCTCACGTGCTTGAACGGGATCTCTTGCAACAAACAACACTCATTGATGGGTCTTCAGCGCCTCTTACTGGTCCCGCCGCGAAGTTCAGCCGCACCCCGGTACGAGTGCGACATGGCGCCCCACGCCCGAATCAGCACACAGACGAAATCCTCGAAGAAGTAGGTGTTACTAAAGAACAACTCGCAAAGCTTCGTGATGCCGGAATAATTGATTAAGTAATTGGCGTTCGCTGTCCCTCCTTGATGTCAACATGTAGAGCATGGCAAGCATCCTTGTAATCGTCGTAGGTGTATTGGCGGCCGCCGTGGGTTACCTGTTGAGCCAACTGCGTAATAAGCCATCCGTCGTTGAAGAACGAGAACCCGAAGTTCGTGTTGATACTGACAGCATTGTCACCGCTGTAAAAGAAGCTGTGGACGCACAAGTAAATCAAGCAGCACAGGCAGCGCTGAAGACAAACAACGAACTAGCTGGCCAACTGATCGACGAGCGAACCCGCACTCTTGAGGAACAAACGAAGAACCTCTTGCAACCCGTCGCTGAACAGATGAATCAGCTCAAATCGTCTGTTGGAGAGTTGAAGTCCACATATGAGAAGAACAAAGGCGCCTTCGAAAGCTCTAGCCACAATCTCGTTGAACAAATTAATGAGCTGAGTTCCAGAACTAGTGCACTAGCTGGAGCACTGAAGTCCCCATCAGCGCGAGGCGCTTGGGGTGAGAATCAGTTGAGAAACATCATCGACCTTGCGGGCATGGCATCGTTTTGTGACTTCTCAGAACAGTCCGCGGCAGCTGCTGATGATGGGACGTTGCGACCCGACTTAACTGTGAGGCTCCCGAATGGCGCTTTTTTGGTCGTTGATTCCAAAGTCCCGCTGTCTGCGTATCTCCGGATGCAGGAACTTGAAGATCCCATTGCCCGAGAAGCTGAACTAAAGGGGCACGTAAAAGCTGTACAAGCTCATGTCAAGGCGCTCTCCGATAAGCAGTACTGGGCGTTGTTCGACGATGCACCTGATTTTGTTGTCATGTTCGTTCCCGGGGAGTCCTTCTTGGCTGACGCGGTTCGGGCGGAAGCAGGGCTCATTGACGAAGCTATGCGGCGACGCGTCATCATTGCTTCGCCAATGAGCTTGATGGCTTTGCTGTTAACGATTGCCCGAGGCTGGCAGACCACACAACTAGCTGAAAACGCAAAAAAGGTAGAAGAGCAAGGGCGGGAGCTACACCGTCGAGTAGGAACAACCTTGTCCGCCATGGCCAAAACCGGTCGAGGGTTGGAAAGCGCGACAAAGGCCTACAACGAGATGGTGGGCAGCGTTGAGAGCAGGGTGCTACCCACTCTGAGACGATTCAATGAACTAGGTGTCGCAGGTGAGGAACTCCCTGCGGTGAAGCCAGTCGAATCGGCGACGCGTAACGTTACGGCCAGAGAGCTTGAAGGCCCCGCTAGCGAAAACGATTAGATCTGGGTTGCCTTTAATTAATGCTGCGCGCCACTTCGACGAATGGATGAATGTTCTCCAAATTCGACTCAAGGTGCTTGCTGCCTTGTCGTAGGAACGGAATTAGTAACTGAGTGACTCCGGCCTCTGCGTATGCCTCCACCATTGATGGGTCCATCTGGTCGTTAACGGCCCCGATATGGATTTCGAGTTCGTCAATTGAACGATTCTCGGCCTCTAGAAAGTTTTCCAAACGTGCGACCATTTGCTTGCTCTCAACAGGCGACAGGTTGATTCCATACCAACCTGCTCCATAGCGAGCGGTGCGTTTAAGAGCAGCGTCGGAATGTCCGCCAACACAAATTGGAATTCCGCCTTCCTGAACGGGTTTGGGGTGCATGCGACACTCCGGTAACTGATACATGTCGCCCTGATATGAGCTGAGTTCGTCGTTCCATAGGGTCTTGATTACATCGAGGTACTCGTCACACCGTTTACCGCGGTTGGGCCAGGGAGCACCGCAAGCTTCAAATTCTTCCCAGCTCCAGCCGACTCCGACCCCGAAATCGAGTCGGCCATTCGACAAGAAGTCCAGGGTCGCATATTCCTTGGCCGCGTAAACAGGGTTGTTCTGGGGAAGGATGCATATACCGGTGCCGAGCCGAAGCGTTGAAGTGCACGCGGCTAAGAAACCGATGCTGCTCACCATGTCCATTAAGCCGGAACCTTCTGGAAATCGGAAAACCCCGTCTTGTGTGCCGGGGTATCTGGATTCGTAGTTATCGAACAGGACTACGTGCTCTCCGAGCCAGAATGAGTGAATCCCCATTGCTTCTGCTCTTTGACCGAACTCTCTGAGAAACTCGGGTGTTGCAACGGGCGAACGTAACGGAGTGAAAAGACCTATTTTCATCGAAGTGTTTCTTCCTATCTGAGAGAACGCAGCGGCTAACAGAGATTTAGTCCTCTTCGTTTGAGCGTAGCCGGACTGCTGGATGTGGTTCCGACTGACATTTATGTGGGGTCCTTATCGATAACGTCAAATTTGAGGGAAGGAAACCGAATCTGAAAATGTTCGAATTGAAAGAGACCTATCGGGACTTCACACGCTACGACGCCGATCTGACATTGCTGAGATGGGGAACAGTCAATGTCAGATCCCTCCGCCAAGATGGTCAAGGTGCCAGACTCGACCACGATGCCCGAAGCTGAGTTCCTCTCAGAAGACTTCTTCTCCGCCAAATCCAACGCGGATCTGTCTGCGATGATGCAACTCATCATTGCTGAACAGCAGAAAAGAGCCATCGAAGGATCCGAACCGGATGCCCTTCTAGAGCAAGGCTTTAAAGATGGTTTCAAACCAAATGGTCTTCCACATGATCCTTGGATCGTTGATGGAGTGCTGATCTGTCCAGGTGCAGTAAATGAAAGAGGCTCCACCTCTCATGACTGCGGGTTTGTAGCGTTCGACGACCACTGGTGTTGGGAGCACCCCGATGTCCTCTTAGATGATGTGCGATATATCGACGGACCTAAACACCGCCAACGTTCCGTTTCGTTGATTCCTGTCCATGAGGGTCTTGAGTTCGACCTTGTCATATCCCGAGCATCGGCAGGTCAACACAAGATGCGATCCGCCACAGCGTTCCGAGTCGTAGATGGATGCCTTGAAGTAGTCCGCAACAGGACCCCGAAGAAAACATCGAGTCACCGTCACTAATTGAGCTGCACGAAACAAATAAAACAACTCTCGTGCCGAAAAGCGCTGTTCACTGCAAGCCGACTACGGTCCCTCTATGGCCAGAATCTTTCAACAAATGGTGGCACGACCCGATTCGAGCCAAACCGCTGTCCGTTTAGAGCAACAGGGTTTCGATGGGGTGTCATTCGTCGACTCGCAGAACCTTTCCGGCGATGTGTATGTGGCTATGACCACAGCAGCGCAAGCCACAGAAGGCCTGCAGGTAAGTTCTGGAGTCACTAACCCCGTAACCCGACACCCTGCGGTTACCGCAAGCGCTGTAGCTAGCGTCAACCGGCTAGCTCCGGGTCGAGTACAGCTCGGAATCGGACGAGGAGACTCGGCTCTAGCCCATCTAGGTAGGGCGCCGGCACGTGTTGCCGATTTCGAGCGCTATCTCGCCGCCGTGCAGACCTATCTCCGAGGCGAAGAAATTCCTTTTGAAGAATTGAATTTTGGTGAAACATTGGCGCCGCTGGTAGACGAACTCGAACTGGCAGACACTGCGGGGACCAGCAAAATATCTTGGCTCCCCGGATCTGCGGGCAAGGTTCCCGTGGAGGTATCGGCAACTGGTCCCAGAGTCATTGGCGCTGCGGCGCGACACGCAGAGCGAATCATGTTTGCGTTAGGTGCAGACCCCGAGCGAATCGAGTGGGGAATCGAGATTGCTCGTGATGCTCGCGTTGCAGCTGGTCATGATCCCGACGAGCTCGCCTACGGCGCATACGTCAATGTCGTGTGCCACTCTGACCTCGATCGAGCGAGAGACCTAGTGCGAGGAGGGCTATCGACGTTCGCACGTTTCTCAGTGATGCATGGAGAAGTTGTTGGGCCGGTGTCAGATACTCAGCGCGAGGTTATGAACGAACTTCACGAGAAGTACGACATGAAGAGCCATACTCGGGCTGATAGCCAACAGGCTTCGGTGCTAACACCAGACTTTGTTGATAGCTACGCAATAGTTGGGAATCCGGAAGTCTGTATTGAAAGAGTTAGAACCCTAGAGGCTCTGGGTCTCGACAAACTCATTTTCGTCGGGGCAACAATGGGCACTAATAGAGATATCGCCGAGCAATCCGATGCCCTGATTCGTGACGAAGTGTTACCCAGCCTGGCTCATTGAAGCGAGTCAAGAAGCGCCCGACTGTACATATTCGCGGCGTGATCCCACGTCAATATCGCGTGAGACCGTGCCGCATTTACGTCACGCCACAGACGCTGTATCGGTTCATCGGCTCGCATGGCATTCGCTCCGCTTGCTTCATACAGGCGATCGACTGCTTTAGCCAGAGTTTTTACTCCGAAACCGCAGTCCCTAATGATGGATGCGTTCAGTACAGGGTCGACGTTTTCGACCCCACCCAATTGATCCAATCGAGCGGCCGCATCGTAGAGCAGTAATTCGGCAGCGTGAATCTCGGCCGTAGATTCTGCAAGTCGGTACCCGGCAGCTGGGTCGTTGCGCTGGACATCGCCGAGTGCCACCAGAAAGTGATCATCAAGTCGCTCTTGGAAACGACGCACAGCCGCTTTTGCGGCGCCGATCACTGGAGCGGCCAACACGAGAATTGCTGTCGTGCGCCACGGGCACGTGTAGAGAGGACCTCCGTAATGCAACTGCCCGGGGGCCCTGCGAGTCATTGTCTCAGTAACTCGCAACACTCGGTGAGGGGGCACAGCAACTTCATCAGCAACGACTAAGTCTTTGCTGCCGGTACCCCGAAGACCAATCACATTCCAAGACTTGTGATCGATGATCACGTCTTCAGCGGGAAGTGCACAAATAACGGGGGTGGGTTCCTCGCCTGGAAGAAAACCACCGACACTTAACCATGGTGCGTGATCGCAACCCGAGCCAAATCCGAAGCGGCCAGAAACAATAACGTCGCCTCCCTCTTGCCGAAACTGTGTTTTTGGAACAATGGAAGCGCTCACCAAATTCGTCGGATCCGCCCAGATTTCTTCCTGACCTTCGATGGGCATCTGCGCCAGCATCCAGCCATGAGCGCTCCAGACGGCAAGGCACCAAGAAGTCGCCATGCAATATTCACCAGCTACCGCGACAGCACGCATGTGATTTTCGATGGTGGACTGGGCGCCTCCAAAGTCCGTCGGCTGTAGAAGGCGAGCGGCACCTATAGCTCTGATGTCAGCAGCGTTATCTGCGTCTATGCAGCCAACTTCTTCGGCTAACGCAGATTTTTTCTCCCATGAAGGACCCACTGAGTGAAGGCCATCGATCACCGATTCAAGATTCACAACACCTACCCTAGAGAGCCCAGGGCCTCCTGAGCCAACAACTAGGAAGATTCCTTGCCGCTGTCGTCGCTATGGTGGCATCCATAGAACTTTCGATCGGGGTGTCATGGGACGAGTAGACGGCAAAGTAATCATCATTACAGGAGGCGCAAGAGGCCAGGGCGCTGCGGAAGCTGAGCTACTCCGCGACGAAGGCGCACAAGTTGTCATCACCGATGTCCTCGAAGAACAAGGTGGACAAACAGCAGCCACTTTAGGGGTCGACTTTCTGTTACATGACGTGTCCTCAGCCTCAGCGTGGGAAGTCGTTGTTTCGGATGTAGTTGCCCGTCACGGACGCATCGATGCCCTAATCAACAATGCCGGCATCTTGAGAGGCGCAAGACTTGTCAATACCAGTGACGAGATATGGGACCAAACGATTGCCATTAACCAGACCGGCGTTTTTTATGGAATGCGCGCGGTTGCCCCTCAAATGATTGAGCAAGGCTCAGGATCCATTGTCAACATCAGCTCGGTAGCTGGCCTAGAAGCGACTTTCGCATCAATGGCCTACGGAGCCACAAAGTGGGCTGTCCGCGGCATGAGTAAAATAGCTGCCCTGGAACTTGGGCGACATAACGTCCGAGTGAACTCGATTCACCCCGGACTCATCAACACCGACATGACTTCTGAGTTCGACAAAGACCGCATGGTCCGCTCTATTCCACTGGGTCGCGAGGCTGAGCCGTCAGAAGTCGCTGCAGTTGCTCTTTTCCTCGCCTCCGACGACTCCAGTTATTGCACGGGTCAAGAATTCACCGTCGACGGCGGTATGCACCGATAGGTGAGTAACACTTTCGACGCACTCAAAGTCAGATACTTTCCCCTGATCTTTGCGTCAGGGTGGACCTGGAATTTGTCGCGATGGGGGGTTTCGTTTATCGGACCTTTCGTTGCTAATGACCTGACCGGTTCCGCTCGCATGGTGCAACTCGCGGGTGTGGCCCTTTGGTCTCCATTGCTGTTCGGTGGAGTAGTTGGCGGCTGGGTATCAGACCGCTTTGACCGCCGCAAGATTGTGATTGGGCAGTTCTTTGTGACTATCCCAGGACTCATCATCCTCGGTTGGATAGAACTTGCCGGGAGACTTCAGCTCTGGATGATTTACCCTGTGCTCTTCCTCACCGGTGTCGGATGGGTCTTTGACATGGTTGGACGACGGGTCATCGTCTACGACGTGGTTGGCCCGGAAAAAATTGACAATGCGCTAGCGATCGAAAGTAGTGGCACAGCGATTTCCCTAGCCCTGGGCGCCGTTGCTGGCGGATCGCTAATTCAAGCGTTGAGTGTTGGGTGGGCATTGATCTTCATGGGCTGCTTGCAGGTGATTTCGCTAGCAGCCTTCACAGCGGTTCCACGGTTGGTGCGACGTCAACAAGCAACAGCAGTTGGCGCTTCAGCGCTGCTGGAGGGAATTCGAATGTTGAGAACCGAGAAAGGTCTCATATCTATTCTTGGTGTCACTGCATTCGTTAATTTCTTCTTCTTTTCTGCAACCCCGTTGCTGCAAGTTGTAGGCGGCAAATTCAATGTAGGCCCTGCTTTGTTGGGTCTTTTGGCGGCCATGCTGGGCATCGGAATGTTTGCAGGGTCTCTAGGCATTGCGCACTATCAGCCGCGCCGCCGCGGATTGCTTTATGTTGTCGGTTCCTACATTGCCTTCGTTTTCATGACCGGGTTTGCTTTAGTCCCTCTGTACGCGGCCTCCGCTGCATTTCTGGTTCTAGCGGCAGTGGGAATGGGTTTCTTCGGGTCCACGCAGTCAGTGCTTGTTATGGATGCTGTCTCAGAACAACACCGAGGTCGCGCGTTGGGTCTGCTGAGTAGCGCTATTGGTGTGCTCCCATTGGGAATGTTAGCGGTAGGCGAAATAGCCGAAGTCGTAGGGGCCTCGCTAGCGATAACTCTTTCGGTTCTCACCGGCGCTTTATTGATGACAGTTTTCTTGCGTTTCAGGCCGGAAGCCCGATATATGAGCCAGGCTGTTCGAGAGCCGGCAGTCGAGACGTACGAACAATCCGAACTACCCGAGCATCGTCGACCCGACGTGTTCAACTTGAAGCCACTTTGACCTACACAGCGGCTAACCAATCTCTGAGATCAAACAACGAAGCATTTGAAATCTCATGCCCCATTGGATACTCCACGTAGTCAGGTTCCCAACCCGAATCAATGAGGACATCGCGAATCCGACGACCCCGCTCGATGTCAACCATCGGATCAAGAGTGCCGTGTTGGATCAAAGTGTCGGGCACTTGTGTCAAGTCGTATTCGAAATCAGGTATCTCCTGAAGCATTCCGGATAGGCATGCCATCGCCGCAGGTCGGATGTCTGTGTCTTTCGACAAACTGACCGCCAATGTCATCGCGCACCCTTGAGAAAAACCGATGATGACCATCTCCGAACGTAGAAAGCCTCCGGCCTCACACACTGCGTCGATAGTCCGATCAATGGCCTGCACCGAAGTGTGAAACGTTTCAGAGTCAACATCCCCAGCATCATCGCGTTCATACCATGCAGCACCAAAAGGAACCAGGTCAATTGGAGCTCGAAAACAAATTGAAGTGAAACGCCCATCAGGGTCAATGTGCTGCACTAGTGGCGCCAAGTCGTTTTCGTCAGCTCCAAAACCATGCAATAAAACCAACAGCCGGTCGCCGGGCCCCAACGAACCCACCGGGTTCACTCTCAATAGACCGTGATCTTGTTCCATCGGACCCCTGACGTTCTAGCCTGTCGCAATCGAAACACGATAGAGCAGACGGCCTTACCCCATCACGTGGCCGATACAACATCTTCTTCTAGGAAGCGACGAACTGTCATCACTGGCTTACGATGTCGAAGAACATGACTGACGCGACCGACCACTTTGATACCCCCAGAGCATGGGCAGTTGCTATCGGCGCGTCCATAGCGAACGGAGTTGCCTTTGGTGTGCTGTACACCTTCGGCGCCTTCGTAAGTTCAATGGGGAAAGAGTTCAACACAAAACTTGGACCTACCTCTATCGTCTTTGGTCTTTCTATGTTCCTTTTCTTCGGAACGGGAGCCGTATCAGGTCGCTGGGCCGATCGTTACGGTCCTCGGCCGCTACTAGTAGTTGGCGGAACAATGTTTTGTGCCGGTCTAGTAGCTACCTCATTCGTAACAGCGATATGGCAGGGCTACATCGTGTACGGAATCGGATGCGGACTCGGGGGAGGGATTTTCTGCTCCCCGTTGTTTTCGACCGTCGCAACCTTCTTCGCGAAATACAGGGCGCTGGCGCAAGGAGTCGCGGTTACTGGCTCGGGCTTCGGAACACTTTTGTTAGTCCCGTTCGCTAATTCCATCATCGACACAGAGGGTTGGCGCAACAGCTACCGAATACTGGCCGTCATATCCGCTGTGGGCTTCCTAATCGGTCTAGTGATGGTGCGACGGTCACCATCGCAGGCTCCGGGCGTCGCCGGAGGACATGTCCGAAACGTCATGCGAACCAGAGAATTCAAAACCATTTCCGTAGCATTTGGTCTCATGTCCATGGCGCTGATGGGTTCCTTCGCCTTTGTCATCAAATTTGCCGAGGACGATGGCATCGCTCCTGCAAGGGCCGCATTGTTGATGAGTGTCGTAGGCGCTTCGAGTATTTTGGGTCGGCTCCTGCTCACCGCAGTCGCAGGCAAACTGGGTTCTGTGCGACTGTTGCAGATAGCGCTCATAGCTCAGCCAGTCGCATACTTTTTTTGGATCATCGCGAATGGGCGTTATTACCTGCTCGTGATTTTCGCTGCGTTGCTTGGGTTGACTTATGGCGGCTTTGTTGCCTTGGCAGGCGATGTCGTTGCCTTCTATTTCGGTTTAGTAGGTATTGGTGCGGTTACAGGGATGCTTTTTTTCTTCTCGGGCTTTGGCAGCCTGATAGGCCCACCAATCGTAGGTTTCCTCGCCGACTTGTCGACCTTTCGAATCGTGCCTGTCGGGGCAGTGTTTGTGATGGCTTCGCTTGGAGCCGGCGTGTTACTCACTGCATCAACTAAACCGGTGGACTTCGGCCCGAATCAATCAACCTCACTACCTGACCGTGAAACCCCAGTTGATAAGGAAAAGACATCTCATCGACCCACGGTGTTTGAGCTCGAACCGGTCTGATTGGCCCCAAGAAACTAGAGTGCTAAGCAAGGGGCTGAATACAGGGGGCTAAGTCAATGTCGACAGTGAGTGAAATTTTTCCGGGGATCAACATCATTGACTCTGACACCCACTGGTCAGAACCCCCCGATTTGTGGACCAGTTTGGCTCCAACCAAGTACAAGGACCTCGTTCCCCAAATAAAGGAACACAACGGACGACGCAAATGGGTTGTAAACGGTGACATACCAATAGCTGGTGACTCTGCGGTCAGCGCGATCATGCCTGACGGCGAGAAAATGCTCGGCCTGCGATTCCTAAAAGCTGATATCGACATGGTGCACGCCGCCAGTTATGACTGCGATGCGCGCCTAGATCTAATGGATCGAATGGGTATAAGCCATGGGATCGTGTATCCAAATGTTGGTGGCTTTGGCAACCAAAACTTCTTACGAGTCCAAGATGAAGCGCTACGAATTGCATGTGTAGAGATATACAACGACTGGATGACTGACCTTCAGCAACGCTCCGGGGGTCGGATTCTTCCCATGGCTCTCGTCCCTTGGTGGGATATCGATGCTTCGGTTGCCGAAGTTGATCGAATGCAAAAAAATGGCGCTAAGGGAATCGTCATGTGTTCCAACCCCCACGACTCAGGTATGCCCAATTTTGCCCAACCTGAATGGCGTCCATTCTGGGAAATTTGCGAAGCCTTAAAAATGCCGATCAACTTTCATATCGGAGCCTCTGAGGGAGATATCAACTGGTCAGGATCTGTTCCGTATGACACGTGGTCCGGTGACGTAAAGATCAGCCTGGGTGGTGCAGCCATCTTTCTTGGACAGTTGCGTTGGATGGTGAACCTGTTGGTAAGCGATGTGCCAGAGCGCTACCCGAACTTAAAATTTGTGTCAGTTGAGTCCGGAATTGGCTGGATTCCATTTCTGTTGGACGCGCTTGATTACCAGTGTGGAGAAACGGCACCTGAACATTTGGCTCACCTGTCAATGAAACCGTCCGAGTATTTCAGGCGACAGTTCTATGGTTGTTTTTGGTTTGAATCTAAGACTCTCGCCCCGGCGATAGACCACATTGGCCCAGATCGCATCATGTTTGAGACCGATATTCCTCACCCGACTTGTCTCTACCCCCACAGCGTCGAACGTGTTAGAGAAGCCATCCAAGAACTAGCTCCCGAAGTGCAGAAAAAAATTCTCCAAGATAATGCTGCCGAGCTGTATGGCATAGAGGTTTAACTTTCGGTGGCTTCGACCGGTCACATGGTGGACGAACCAGGTAATGGGCTGATCGAACTCTTTGCTTTACCTACTGATCAAGACAACCTTGTACGTCTACTAGAAAAAGTGTTCGAGCATTGGCAAATGGTGCAGTTTGGGCCAATCATCCAGGGAGCGGCCTATGAAATAAAGGCACCCTGCGCGCCACGGATCACAGTGCTGGACGGTTATGCGACGCTCGACTTCGAACAATGGCACATACACATATGTGTTGGACCCACAATCGGCGATCCGTCAAACCCAACTGCACCAGAGGTTGCTTCAATCCGACCGTGTCAACGAGCGGAGCTTTATCGCCTTATTAGAGAAGACGCACCGGTGTCGTGGGGCCTTCGTCTTTATAACGGCGCAGATGAACAACTGCTCACAGTGCTGTTGCCGAACCCTTTTCTTGATGACAACGATATGCCCTGTAAACCCAACTGGGAACGTCTCGCCCTATGGGACGACCTAAGAGACGAGTTTCTAAATGTCGCTCCAGATTCGTTCGATCGTTCAGGTTTGCGTTTCGTGCACGGCTAACCCTCAGCACGCACATCGCTTGGGCAGCTATCTTGCGGAGCTATGGAAAAGCCGCTTTCAGATCTTTTGGTTTTAGATCTCACCCGAGCGCTAGCTGGACCGATTTGTGGTCGGCTACTTAGCGACCTAGGAGCTCGTGTAATAAAGGTCGAACCGCCAGACGGTGACCTCACCCGGCTCTTAGTGCCCCGAGTCGACGGACTGTCGCCATACTTCACCCAGTACAACGCCGGGAAAGAATGCATTTCGATTGATTTGCACTCTGAACACGGTCGAGACATTTTTCTTCAACTTGTTCCCCATGCAGACATCGTCCTTGAGAATTACCGACCTGGGGTTATGGAACGCCTTGGTATCGACTTTGACCGATTGCAGGAAGTGAACCCGAAGATCATCATGGGGTCCGTAAGTGGTTGGGGTCATGACAACTCCCGCTCAGGCCAAGGGGCGTTCGCTTCGGCGATCCACTCCGAAGCAGGCGTCACTGAAATGGTCGCGCGAAGGCGTGACGAGGAACCTCGAAATGACCCGATGTCACACTCTGATACATGCACTGGGCTTCATGCATTAGGAGCAGTTTTAGCGGCGTTGCATTTGCGAGATCGCACCGGCAATGGACAAAAGGTTGAAGTGTCGATGGCGGAAAGCACGCTAATGGTCAACGACCTGGCCGCTATAGAAATGACAGGACAAGACCCGATGGTGGGCTTCAAAGGCGGTCAGAACTGGTCACCCGTTCTGCGTCTAGCAAATGGAAGATACGTCAGCCTTACAATCGACATCACCACAAATGATGGGTTTCGGTACATGGTTGAGGCGATGAATCGTCCTGATCTTGTTGAAGATCCAAGGTTTGCGGTCATCGAGAATCGTGTAGAAAATCGTGAAGCGCTCACTGAGATTCTTGCTGAATTTGTTGCAACTTTCGATGACGCCCGAGATGTCGAGGCAGCTATAGGCCCCGGGGGAGTGATTGCCGCCGAAGTACGATCTGTACCCGAGTTAGCGGAGACTGATTGGGCCCGAGAGCGAGGGGCTTTCGTTGATGTTGATACCGGCAGAGGCGAAATGATTACTATTCCCCAGTCGCCTTGGCGATTTCGTGATGCTGACGCAGGCGTGAAGCCATCGGTGGGCTACCGAGGTGAAAACAACCGACAAGTACTCTCCGAGTTCCTGGGTTTTAGCCCTGAAGAACTGGATGACCTAGAGAATGATGCGGTGATCAGTAGTCGCCCGCCTAGATGGTCAAAAGATTCGGATAGCTAATTAGATTCCCGGTATCGAAGAAAAGTCTGGGTCACGTTTCTCTACGAATGCGGCAACCGCTTCGGTGTTTGCCGGTGCGCCTAACAGCGTGGCGTATGCCGCTATTTCGCGTTTATGTGCCGACCAGGCTTCGACAGGTCGGCCCGCTCCCATCAGCAACTCTTTGGTCGCTACGAGCGAAGGTATTGGGTTAGCCGCGAGCTCTGTTGCGACTTTGATGGTTTCGGGCATCAAATTGTCGGGATCACAAACTTTCCAGACCAGACCCATTTCAAGACACTCCTCAGCGGAGAACCAGCGACCTGACATCAAAACGTACGCCGCGTTTTGCCAACCCATTCGAGTGGGAAACGTATAGCTGCTGCCGGCTTCGGGCGCTAATCCAAGTTGGGGGAACGGAGTGCGCAATCGAGCCGAGCTCGACATAAGAACGAGATCGCAATGAGCCAGGAAAGTCATACCTATTCCGACCCCAAGACCGTTAACGGCCGCAATTAAAGGCTTCTTGAATTCAGTTAGCTGCTTCAACATCGAGGGAAACAAATGCTCTGCGCCGTCGTCGCCGGAAAGGCCATCCTGCATTTCTTGGAGGTCTTGACCTGCTGAGAACGCACGCCCTTCACCTGTAATGACCGTAACAGCGACCTGGTCGTCTGCTTCAGCTTCGGCTAGTGCATCTCGAATTCCACCGAAAACTGCGTTGTTCATCGAATTCAACGCCTGCGGGCGATTGATGGTGATGACCCTTACTCGGTCCTCGTCTTTAGTAACTACAACTTGATCGCTCATCACTGCATCATGACATGAAGAACAACATTTTGCTTACGCGTTGTAGCGCTGATAGAAGCGACTCTGGTAAGATATCGATGTGATATCAATATAATATTTATGGTTATGGGACTGGGGAAGAAATGACTAATAAACAACAGTGGGTCTGCTCTAAGTGTGGAGGCCGAGAAGCCGACATGGGAGTAATCCGCACGACGGGCGGCGGCGCCTCAAGATATTTCAATATCCAAAACCACAAATTCGAATACGTGAGCTGTGAGCGATGTGGCTACACAGATCTTTTCCGTCCGTCTGACCAAGGTGGGGGATGGCGTACTGTTCTTGACGTCATCACCAACTAAATCCAGCGATGAACAAGACTTTCGAAGTCGAAGAGAACATCATCGATATGAGTAACGAACGCAAAGCAGCAATGGTAAGCAATCTTCTGGTGGTCTCGACCAGTCAGTCGCAACACCAACCAGCTGTAAACGCAGGATCCCTTTATTAAGGACAGGAGATAAATGCATTACTACGTTGAGTCATGGCAGAAATACACCGACTTTCAAGGGCGTGCCTCACGGCCCGCCTACTGGTGGCCTGCCCTTGTGTCATTTCTAGTATCGCTTATCCTCTCGCTTCTCGTAGGCCCGCTGTACCTCATCTATAGCCTCGCGTATTTGTGCCCATCCATTGCTTTGGGAGTGAGGCGCCTCCACGACGTAGGACGCACAGGGAAGTGGATGTGGCTAGTAATCACTGGCATAGGTGCGGTAGTTCTCCTCTATTGGGCGGTGCAACCCAGCTCGCAGGAAACAAATGAATGGGGTCCACCCGCTGGGACCACCGCGTAAGCGTCTGTAGGTACCGTGGCTCGTAAGGCATATCCACTTCGCCTTGACCCAAAGGTTTATGCAGCTGTCGAGAAGTGGGCAGCTGATGACCTTCGTAGCGTCAACGCCCAGATTGAATATTTGTTACGCGAGGCTCTCAAACAATCGAGGCGAACTCCTTGACCGCGCAGACACCATCGATTGCTGAACTCCATGTTGGGGATGACCCAAGCGCATGGAAACGAGCGGGCTTTCGGATCAACGACGGGCGGTGTGTGGTCGGCACGACGGAAATTGTGTTCAGTGATGGACCGAAAGGGATCCACTCGTGGGTACTCCGCCACAGTTTGCCGTCGCAATTCGGCTCGATACCTACCACCTTCACCGAAAAGCCGGTTCCCGAGCGCTCAATTGCCCACCCCAACGGTTCGATTGGTTTTCATCACGTTGTTCTGATGGTCCCAGAATTCGCTTTGGGCAAAACAGCACTGACGGGTGCAGGAGTGCAAGTGGAAGATGGTCGAATATTTGGATCCCCCGAAAAAGAGATGCTTCGTTCAGCGCCCAAAATGGGTGACATCGAACTAGAACTCATTGGTCCCAAAAATGAAGACCGATCACGGAACTGGGACTTGTGGGGACTTGTCATCGCTGTCGACGACATTGATGCAACATCGGAGCTTCTAGGAGACTTGCTCGGTCAAGTGAAACCTGCGGTGCAACCCCACCGCCGTATTGCAACTCTCAAAAAAGAAGCAGAGTTAGGTGTAGCGATCGCATTCTTGGGTCCAAAGGAATGTCATGAGTGACTAGCTTCGCAATCTACGAACGCAAAATTTAACGAGGCTAAGTCGGTTTGGCTATGGTGCCACCATTCCAACAAATGAAATAGGTGGTGTGAGAATGAAAATTCTTCAACGACAAATTCAGTTCCGTCCCGAATGTTCTCTTGAAGGGCCGGCCAAGGTAGCGGAAATGGTGTCCTACTTAAACTCCATTACCGACTTCACCTGGTATGGGTGGCAGACCTTAGCTGGCGGTCCAGTGGGTTCTTGCGGACTCAGCACTCGAGTTGATAGCTGGTCAGATCTGATGGCTGCGCAGCCTGCCATGGTTGAAGATGCTGGCTGGGTGAGCAGAGCCGCGGAACTCGTCGGCATGTACCAAGAACCGGCGATGGATTGGGTTATGAGCCCAATAGCTGGATCTGAAAATATGCCCGCGGAGCCGAGTGAGATTCTTGTCAACACCATCAATCGCGCTGCATTTCATAATGTGAGCAAGGCGATCGATTTGTCACAACAATTCGTAAATATGGTCAACGGAATCGCCGGAACCCCAGCTGCCGCGTTGATGACGCCGCTAGGGGAAGGTGGCTGCAGCTTTGCGATGTTGCTCTACTACGGATCGATAGCAGAGTACGAAGAGCGCAATAACCCAGAAGTTTGGTCAATGGTCGGTGATAGTCCACTCCAAGCCGAAGCCCAAAATATTTTCGATGCCTCAGCAACACAGCAAATAGTTGCGCGACGTATTGCTTAAATAAGGAAATACAAGAATAAGTAACGAGATCCTCCCCTTCCTTCCGTGATGGAATGAAGGGATGAGGATCTCTGTTGCTTTTCCGCCTATTCCTGAAACCCCCGCCCATATCGAACTTGCTGAACAACTTGGTTACGAAACCGCCTGGGTGTACGACACCCCAGCGCTGCAGCTAGATGTATGGATGACTCTTGCGCTCGCCGCTGAACGCACTGACCGGATTCGACTCGGCCCAGGGGTTTTAATTCCCTCCCTCCGACACCCCATGGTTACGGCTTCCGCCATAGCTACGCTCGTCGATTTAGTTGGAGAAGATCGCGTGATTATCGGCGCGGGAACCGGATTTACCGGCCGTCGAGCGATGGGACAAAAACCGCTCAAATGGGCAAAGTTTCCAGAGATGATTCACCAGATTCAAGCCTTGCTTAGGGGAGAAAACATTCGTTATGACGGTGAACTGATTTCAATGCTGCATTGGGATGGACAAGCCCCACAACGCCCAATCGAAGTTCCCTGGATACTCGGCGTTAACGGACCGAGAGGATTGAATACCGCTGCAGAAATGGGTTGTGGTGTGTTCACCTCGCGACCCAGACCAGATGCCAGCTATGAACGCCTAGACGACGTCATCTTGTTGACAAGCGGAGCGGTCATGAGCGGAGATGAAACAGTTGACTCCCCTCGAGTAATCGAAACAGCGGGACCATGGGTGAGCGTCGCATACCACGCGTTTTTAGAACAAAACGACCAAAGGCTCAGCACACTCCCGAACGCCGATGAGTTCCGTCGCTTGGTCGAACAAGTGCCCGAAGACGGTCGTCACCTTCGGGTGCATGAGGGGCACCTGACGCATCTGAATGACATTGATCGCGAAGTCGTTGTAGGCGAATCCATGTTCCTGTCGCCGTTCACGC
The DNA here is from genome assembly GCA_002296525.1 of Candidatus Neomicrothrix sp. UBA814. Classification (GTDB taxonomy): domain Bacteria; phylum Actinomycetota; class Acidimicrobiia; order Acidimicrobiales; family Poriferisodalaceae; genus UBA6944. The sequence goes on from DBIA01000017.1 coordinate 55,969, forward strand.
TCTACGAAAATGAAGTGGTTAACCAAATAACCGAATTAGAAGCACACGGCATAACCGAAATCGCGTACCAACCCATGGGTGATATAGAACGCGAAATGCGGACATTCGCCTCAGCGGCGGGTATTGCTTAACTACGAGCTGCTTTAACAGTGTCAGCGATGGCGTCCGGGTCTGGTGGTGCGCCATAAAACATCATTGTTGACCGGTCCGCGAACTGGTTGCGGTCTTTCAGTTTTGCGCCAACCTCTGCTGGAGTGCCCGAAACACAGAGAAGATCGACGAGATCATCATCAATTTTCTCGGTCATTTGTTTCCAGTCACCTTGCTTTGAGAGCTGATTCAATTCGGGTTGCAGATTCTCGTAACCGTGAAAATCTAGAACGCCCGCATAAGCAGGAGTTGAACCGTAAAAAGCAAGTTGTGCTGCCGCTTTACTGCGCGCATCGTGCACTTCTGCGTCGTCGCGGCCCATAGCAACAATCGTCAAACAAGCCACCGTCACATCGGTGGCTGCGCGACCCGCTGATTCCGCGGCACCCCTCAACACGGGAAGGGTTTCTGCTTCCATATGGTCAGGTGTATGGAATGGGTGAACGAAAAATCCGTCAGCTGACTCGCCGATTATCTCAACCATTTTCGGGCCAACCCCAGCTACATAGATCTGAGGTCGCTCAACATCGAGCGAACCTGGACTAAAGAACGGAGTCATCAGAGTGTGGGTATAAAACTCGCCACGAAAGTCCAGCTTCTCACCGGTTTGAAAGTTGTCCCAAATAGCGTGCAGCGCAGCAATATATTCCTTCATCCTTGCGGCAGGCTGTGACCAACTTTCGCTGTACCGCTTCGTGATATGAGGCTTTATCTGAGTTCCCAGTCCCAAAATAAAGCGGCCATTTGAAAGTCGCTGCAAATCCCACGCTGTCACAGCGCACGTCATGGGATTACGAGCAAAAGCCACAGCTATAGCTGTTCCGAGTTGAATACTTTCTGTTTGATCAGCAGCGAGTGCCAATGGCAGAAAAGGATCGTGAGAGGCCTCAAAAGTCCAAGCAGCGTCTAAGCCCATTTGCTCAAACGCCATGGCTTCCGCCGCGCACCCGTCCACGGAAGACGAGGTAGTCGCACCGTCGATCACTAGTGACCTCATCGGCAGACCTTCGAATCAGTCGCCATACCAGTCCATTCCTCCTCGACCTTCTTGCCGCGCTATCTCCGCCTGAGCCATTGTGAGTTTGGCAAGCTGATTCATGTGCACCTCGTCGGGACCATCAGCTATCCGCATAAGACGCCCGATCACATACATTTCAGCTATTGGTGTGTCGCCACTCACCCCTTTACCCCCGAAAATTTGCATCGCACGTTCGGCGACATCATGAGCGAGTTTCGGACCGACAATTTTCACCATCGAAATGTAATCTCGGGCACCTTTAGCGCCTGATTTATCCATTTCCGCGGCGGCCTTCAGAACCAAGAGCCGTGCTTGTTCAATCGAACAACGTGCCCTCGCAATGTCTTGGCGCACAGAGGAGAAATCTCTCAGCTTGCTACCGAAAGCTTCTCGCTGTTCCGCTCGCGTACACATCAAATCAAGCATTCTCTGAGCCATGCCAACATTGGTCATTGCATATTGGAATCGTCCAGGACCCAACCTTCCTTGCGCGATCTCGAAGCCCCGACCTTCACCCAGAATGATGTTGTCAATTGGAACCCGGACGTCGTGGTACGCGAGTTCTCCGTGACCGGCAGGAGAGTGCAAGTTACCGAACACCGATAAGGGACGGACAACTTCGAGACCTGGAGTGTCTTTGGGGACAATGACCATCGAATGTCGCTGATGCCGAGGGTTGTCTGGGTTCGACACACCCATTGTGATGACGAACTCGCAGAGTGGATGATAAATGTTGCTGCTCCACCACTTCCTACCGTTGAGAACGTACTGATCACCATCGCGATCAATCTGAAGTTCCATGTTGGTCGCATCCGAAGACGCAACCTGAGGCTCTGTCATCCCATATGTTGAACGGATACGACCCTCCATTAACGGACGAAGCCATTGGTCTTGTTGTTCCGGGGTTCCGTATTTCGCTAGTACCTCCATGTTCCCACGATCAGGAGCTGAGCAGTTAAACACCTCAAACGACCAGGGGACCCGACCCATAACTTCAGCTAGCGGCGCAAACTCCAAATTCGTGAAGCCCGGGCTCCACTCCGCATACTCGGCCGGTAGGAACCAATTCCAAATCCCGGCCTCCTGAGCTTTTGCCTTTAGTTCCTCAACCACCGGCGGCTGTTGCCACATATTCGCTGGGTCTTCAACAAAGGCGTGATGTTCCTGCTCAGCTGGATACACATTTTGTTCCATGAATGACTCGAGCTTTTCTTTGTGCTCAAGCGTTTTTGCGTTGTACTCGAAATCCACTTTTGGCTTCCCTTTCACGTAAACCGCTCACACGCATAATTCCACAACTAGGTGCAGCCATGTTTTTCGAATGGACCTGTAGGGGTGATCGGCTATTGTGAGGACTCGTTCATTCGACCTGAGGAGTTCTTGTGGAAGACGACAATTCGTTGGTTCCGGCAATGATTGCGGTTTTCTTAGGCCTAGGTGGCGCGCTCGCAGCTGTTGCGATCGTTCTCGTCACAACACTTGTTCTCGTATAGCGGTACAGCACCCCCGCTTCACATATCTAAATCTGGCATATCCGTGAGTACGCTTCCCGACCATGACGGTGGGCGCTTTTCCATGAAGTGCATGACTCCTTCCGCCGCGTCGGGTTGACTTCCCAACCATGGGATAAGGCGTAATTCTTTCCGGAAAGTGTCTTTGATCTCAGGAAGAAGATTTTCCCACATCATTTTCTTCGTCACAGCAACTGATACCGGTGCAGTGTTTGCGGCGACGTCGATGGCCCAACTTAAAGCTGTGTCTAAAACCTCGCCACTTGGAACCGCACGTGCGGCTAACCCAATATCAGCCGCTTCAACACCAGAAAAAAATCGCCCCGACATGAGCAAATCGCTAGCTACCTGCAAGCCAACCATTCGACTTAATAGTTTGGTTGACCCCAGCTCTGGAGCGATGCCTCGACGCACGAAAGCAAACTGGAGTTTCGCGTCATCCGCTACAAAGCGAATATCGCAAGTAAGGGGAAATGTGAGTCCAACCCCCACTGCGTGACCGTTAATTGCCGCCACTACCGGTTTCGATACGTCCCAGGGCATCGTTGAGGGAGTTCCCTGCTCGTGTGCGTTGGCGTCGGCGTTGTCGGCAAAAGTGTCCTCTCCATCAGAGAGATCCTGCCCGGCGCAAAAAGCGCGACCTGCACCTGTCAACACCACAGCACGTACCTCGTCGTCGGCTTGGGCCGCTGCGAGCGCGGAACCAATCTCGGCTGCCATGTGAGTGTTCCAAGCGTTTAAACGTTCCGGTCTATTCAAAGTCAGCACGGCAACGTTCTGGTCTACTTCGTAGAGGATCGATTCATAGGTCATTGCCGCACAGTAGTTGTGCGAAGCTAGTCGTTGACGAGAAAAGAGAATCGTGTGGGATTGGCGGACCGAAACTTTGAGGTAATCGAAACTAACGGTGTCAATTTGCGGTGCGTAGTCGAAGGCGATGGTCCACTAATTATTTTGATGCACGGCTGGCCGCAGTGTTGGTACCTATGGCGCCACCAAATTGACCCGCTAGTGGCTCAGGGGTGGAAGGTGTGTGTGCCTGACCAACGCGGTTATGGATATAGCGAGTGCCCGCCAAACATTGACGACTACCGAATCCGTGACCTGGCAGCAGATATTAACGGGCTAGCCACAGCGCTCGGTTACGACGAGTACGCGTTGATGATTCACGATTGGGGTGCCCTAGTTGGTTGGAACGTCGCGCTTCTGTACCCCGATCGGGTTCGAACTGTCGTAGGTATGTCGGTGCCTTATGGGCGGAATCTCGATCCGGCTTGGTGTACCCAAGAGTTTTGGGGAGACAACTTTTTCTATTGGGCATTTTTCTGCGAAAACATTGGTGGCGCGGAGACTCATTTCGAAGAAGACATCCGCAGATCGCTGTTAACAGTCCATTTGTCCGCTTCAGGAGATTCAGGGCCATCCGTAGATCCAAAAGGAAAAACGACAATGTTGGAGGCATCACCGGAGCCTCCCGACGAGTTACCGCACTGGATGACTGAAGAAGATTTGGATTATTACGTTGCTTCATATACCGAGTCGGGGTTTCGGGGCGGACTGAACTGGTACAGAAACATCCCTTACTTTTTGAGTGATACAGCAGAGCTTGAGGGGAAGAAAATCAGTCAACCGTCAATCTTTATCACCGGTTCAGAGGACCCTGTCCGACGCATGACCGGTGGCCGAACCGGCGCTGAACATTTCGATGATCTTCGCTCCGTGCACGTAATCGAAGGTCCCGGTCACTGGGTCCAAATTGAAGCTGTAGATGAAACTAACCGACTGGTTTTGGACTTCCTGAAGCAGTTCGTATGACGAGCACCGACTGATCGTTAGCGGCGAGACGTTTAGCCTGCCAGACTCTCGGGCATGAGCGAACCAATTATGAGTCACAGCGAGTCGATCGAAATTAACGCATCCCCTGAAACTGTTTGGTCTCTGGTGACCAATATGGAGCGATACGGAGAGTGGAGTTCGGAAAACACCGGCGGCTATTGGCGAAAAAACGAAGATGGAGTGCCGGGCACCGGTGAGGTCGGCGACGAATTTGTCGGAATTAACCGTCGAGGTGACGATGAGTGGAAGGCGCTAGTTGAAATTATTGTCCGTGAAGAAAACAAGGCCTTTGCCTTCGTAACGGGTGGCAGCGCAATGAACCTTATTCACTGGCGTTACGACATAGAACCCACCGATTCAGGCACCACCTTGACCGAATCATGGGCGCTGATGAATCTGTCTCCTTTAATGATTGAACATGGTGACGAAGAAATTCAATACCGAGCCGCCAATGCGAAAGAGAGCATCACGGCGACGCTCAAAGGAATGAAGGCGGCGGCCGAAAGCTAATCGGTGAAGATTAGCGGCCCATTCGTCGTCGCCTGTTTAGCTGGGTTGCTCAGCGGGCTCGACACATCGGTCAATATCGCATTTCCAGCTATCACAGCCGCATTTGAAATCGATGTTTCCCAGATTCAATGGGTAGTGGTCAGCTTTGTTCTGACTTACTCGGTGTTGTTACTCCCTGCGGGACGCCTCGGCGACCGCATTGGTCATGGGCGAATAATGGTGATCGGCATCGTCGTCCAAGGCCTTGCATTCGTTTGGTGTTCTCTAGCCTCGTCGTTCGAGTTTTTCTTGCTGGCGCGCGTGAGCCAGGGAGCCTCAATGGCTCTGATCTTGGGGACAGCGCCTGCGCTCGTAACTTTGTCAGTTTCTGAAAGACACCAGCCCAGAGCACTGGGAATTTTCGCGATGACAACAGCAGCTGGTCTGGCAGCGGGCGCGCCAGTCGGAGGTTTGTTGCTTCAGGCATGGGACTGGCAATCGGTTTACGCGTTCCGGGTTCCCTATATGGGAGTGCTTCTGGTCGCGGCTCTTCTATCGGGTTTGCATAGGCCAGGAGTAATGAAGAGTAAGCAGCCTCTTGACCTATTCGGGGCAGTGACCCTTGCTCTGGGCTTAGGGCTGACCTTGTTCGTTGCCAGCCGCGGTTTGATGTGGGGCTGGACCTCGCCCATAACGATCGCCCTAGCTCTGGTTGCAATGGCGTCGTTAGTGGTCTTTCGCGGCGTCGAAAAGCGGGCGAGTCTCCCGCTGGTAGATATGTCACTGTTTCGAAAACAGGGCTTTGGGCGAGCTAACTTGCTGAACGCTTTAGCCAACGCCTCGATGTTCAGTATTTGGTTTCTTGGGCCTTACCTGCTCGTTGATATCAGAGGTCATGGTCCTATCGCTGGCGGTCTTATTTTGGGAATAGCGCCAACCAGTACTGCCATCTCAGCGTGGTTAACGGGCCGAATGATTGAACGACTAGGACTCTTGACACTCACAAGGTTTGGGCTTGCCTGCCAAGGTGTCGGGCTAGTTCTTTTCAGCCAAATTGATTCCAACTCGACCATGTTTTCATTGGTTGTCGCTCTCTGCCTGGTGGGAATCGGACTCGGAAGCTTCCAAGTACCGAATATGAGTTTTGTTATGGCATCGCTGTCACGTTCTCAGCAAGGCGTGGCAGGAGGAATGACGCAAATGGTGCGCACAGCGGGGCTCGTCGGAGGTTTAGCGGTATGGAACACCGCGTTTGTCGGACTGCGAGATCGGCGATCTCGATCACTGGGGGTTGAAGAAGTGATGGCCCCAGAAGTGTTTGTGCCGACCTTCGGCCAGGTTGTTGGTATGTCAGGGGGACTCGCGATTGTGGCGCTTATCTTGACGATTGGAGTCAGGTTTGACGATCAACTCACTTCTGAGCTTCTCGACGAGAAGTGAAAGCGTTTACGCCGACAAGTTCGCGAATTTGAATGGATGGTTCGACAGAGCCGGCATCAAGCGGAGTGCCGGTGGCGTCGGCAATACGAGTCATCATGTAGAAGTGCGCGGACACTGCCACTGCATCTACCAATACATCCGCGCCCGCAGCTTCGATGACCTGATCCTTGATGGATGCCAATTGACCTTGATCTTCGTTGTATATGGCTTCACACAACCTTGAAAGCAGAGCTCCGTGTTCGACGCCGCCATCACCCGACTCGGAATTATCGATGGCCTCGAAAGTGACTTCGGCATCTTGGTTCATGCCGCTCAGACCGAGCAGCAACGCATGGCTGGTCGTTCAATAAAAGCACTCATTCAACTTCGAAGTTCTTGCAGCGATCACTTCAACCTGCATTCTTGAAAGTGAATTCTGGTCGGAGACCAGATCGGATAGAAGGTCACCTAATCCGACATATTGAACTGACGACAACAACTGCATTGATTCGTTTTCAAAAGGAACAGCGCTCAACGCTTTCACCACATTGGGTCCCTTTATTTGAGCGGTAGGGACCCAATGTGAGGTGACTTGGACAGAAGGGTCTGGAGACCTTGCGGGCTCAATACCAGATGGTTCAGGGAGGGACACGCGTTCGAGGTCCAGGGCGTCGGCGAACCGATCCACGGCGTTGGCCTGCGCGACTACACCAACAAGTTCCGCATATGCCTCAGGGTTGAGGCCCCGACCCACAATCGAAGCATGCCATTCAGCGGTCAGTGTCCCTGGGTGATTGGTGATTCGCCAAATTGCGTCCACCGCAGCGGTAGGCAGAATGTTTTCACCTGAGACGAGCCCTTCAAATTCGCTAGGGGATTCCCACGGAGCGAGCGGTTCGGCATCTCGTGCTGCGCGAACCTGCTCAACTATCGCTAGGCGTTCCGCACCTGACCACCAAAGCCCGGTAGAAGCCCATCTTTTCGCCAATTCTTCATGCGCGTCGTTTAGATCTGGCCTAATTGGAAGTTCAGTCGAATATGCGGGCATACCAAATATTTACATATATGAACTTTATGTTCACGAAAGATTTGTCTGATGGGCACTGAATAAGATAAGGAAGTAACGTACGATTCAGAACACTCACCAGCACGAAGGAGCGACGATGGCGACACCTCAAAGAGCCATTTTTAATGGGATGGGTCAAAACCAGTGGTACGTGCACCTGAGCCGCACGGAGGGTGCGGATTTGGGAGCGATCAAATCAGCACTGAAAGACCTTCGAGCCGCATGTGCCTCCGAGGATATTAACCTCACCCTCGGATTTGGCCCAGGGCTACTACCCGACCTCACCGACGACGTACCTGAAGACTTTCAGGTGTACGAAACAGTTGAGTCAGATGATGGCTCAGGGCGTCAAGCAAAAGGAACTCAAGAAGAGTTGTTGCTGTGGCTCAACCATGACGACAAAGACAAGGTCTGGAAGGCCCAGTACGACGCCCGTTCAGCGCTCGAAGGTCATATGGCAGTTGCTCGTGAGACGCCGACCTTTATTTACGGTGACTCACTTGATATGACCGGCTTCAAAGACGGAACTGGTAACCCCGCTGACGAGGATCAGCCAGCTGTTGCCATCGTTGCGGATGGTGATCCCGGTGCGGGTGGAAGTCACATCATTGCTCAGCGATGGGTGCATGACCTTGATGGGTGGAATGCGTTATCAGACGACCAACAGGAAAAGAACTTTGGGCGTAAGAAGTTCCCGGGTATCGAAAAGACCGAGTCCCAGGAGGCCTACAGCCATCTCAGTCACGTGGAACTCCGCGAAGACGGCAATCATGGTGGTGAATCCTCGCCGAAGCGAAACGAGATTGCCCGTAGGTCAACTCCGTATGCGTTCCACGATGGCACCGTTGGTCTCTACTTCATGGCGTTCTGCAAGGACCAGGCACCGCTGAGGGAAAGACTGCGGATGATGTATGGCCTCGATGACGCGAACGGAGTTCGCGACGCGATCACAGACTATTCAAACCCTGCCTCGGGATCGTTCTACTTTGCACCTAGCGAAGAAACACTCGACGCAATAACGGGTTAAGAACAGACAAATTTAAAACCAACTTGTGGCGGCTGTCCTCTGGTCAGCCGCCACAGTGTTTTTTGGGTAGACCTATCTCAGGTGACTTCCCATTGCACGAGTGTGAAATCTGGGTCTCCCTCGCGGTCTTCGAACACAACCGATACGGGTGCACCTATTTCGACTTCTTGTAGCGGATCACCGAGAAGGTTGCCGACCATCCTGACATTGTCTGCTTGGGGTAGCTCAACTAAGACAATGATGTACGGTCCGCGATCAGAAAGAGCGTTATGGACAGGATGATGGGGACGCTGCCAACTGTAAATTTGGCCGGTGGGGTTGACTGCTACCCACTCGAGTTCAAGCGAGTTGCAGGCGTGACACATCCATTCTGGCCCCCACTGATGGCGGCCGCATTTTTTGCAACGCTGAACTCTTAGTTCATGTGCGCGTGTGCCTTCCCAAAAGGGGGCGTCTAGTCCGTCATTAGCGGGTGCGGGCTGGCGGAGTCCTGGTAGGTGCGCATCATTTGTCGATCGAGTCATCAGGCAGTCTCCTCTGTTCCGTAGAGAGCTGTGGAAGCGACAGCGACCATTGGGCCAGCGTTAGCTAGAGCGACTTTGACATCGGGAACTTGGTTACAAGATTCGCCTCTTACCTGTCGTACAGCTTCTATCTGGAGGCCGAGGCCATGCATGTAGCATTCGGCTAAGTTGCCTCCGCTGGTGTTTAACGGCAGCTTTCCTCCATCTGCACGAAGATTGTCGAAGGTTAGAATCTCGTCGGCGTTTTCGTATGTACAAAGGCCGTGTTCGATCAAACTCATCACCACCCCGCCAGTGAAATTTTCGTAACTTTGTACAACATCAATGTCCGTTGCTGTGATGTCGGCTTGCTCATACAGATGTTTCACGGCTGGTTTGAAGCTCGAAGTGACATAGTCGGTGACGTTCTCTGCGGTAGCTCCGGAACGATGGCCACCGCTTTGTTGTGCGCCGAGTACTAAGGCAAGTGGTTTAGCTAAGTCTTTCGCCCGGTCTGTTCGGGTGATGATCATCGCTGCAGCGCCGTCGTTCTCCAAGCAACAGTCAAAGAGCCGGTATGGCTCTGTAATCCATCGCGAAGAGTCGTAAGTCTCTGCATCTAGCGTTTTGCCGTTCATAACTGCGCGGGGGTTGTTTTGTGCGTGGTGGTAACACGTCATCGCAATAGCACGCATAGCTTCTCGACCGACGCCGTGTTCATGCATAAATCTGGTGGTGCGCATAGCGTACATTTGGGCCGCGCTCATCATTCCGTAAGGGAGCGTGTAGGCAGCTGGCCCGCTGACCGGCCGGGATCCACCACTTCGACCGAAGCGACCGAACTGGCCCTGAGCCAAACCGCGGTAGGCCACGACAACGTTTGCGGATCCCGCCATGATTGCGCCTGAAGCGTTTTGAACGGCTGCAGCTGCTCCGCCGCCTCCGCTGGTCCACTGCATGTTGGAGTAACGAAGTTCAGGTATTCCGAGTGCGTTCGCTAGACGCGGAGGGTCATTTCGATCATTGGAATAGGAACAAAATCCGTCTATTTCTTTTGGGCTTATTCCGGCGTCCTCGCAGGCAGCAATAATTGCCTTGAGCACTAGAACAAACTCTGGATCTGGAGACTGACCGTGTTTGTAGTAGGTCGTTTCTCCGACTCCGACGACCGCTACCTTGCCTTTTAGGTTGTAATCATCATTCATGGTGACCTGACCGTAGCCCCCTGATTAGCAAGTTTGCTGAGATCTTGATCTGTAAGCCTGCAAGGGAGCCAGTCTTTCATCACTCTGGTGCCCAACGACTCGTAGAAATCTATGGCTGTCTGGTTCCAGTCAAGAACCTGCCATTCCAGGCGTGGGCAATCCCGTTCCATGGCGATCCGAGCCAAAGACGCGAGTAGTAATTTGCCGATGCCTTGACCCCGGAAATGTTCAGGTACGAACAGATCTTCAAGGTAGATACCCTTTTTGCCTCGCCAGGTTGAATAGTTATGAAAGAAAAGGGCAAAGCCTCGAGGTTCGTTTTCTACCTCAGCCAATAGACATTCGAATGGAGGGCGCTCAGAATCCAGTTGGTTACTGATTGAGGCTGGAGTTGCTTCGACGGCGTCAGGTTCTCGCTCGTATATAGCTAGCGCCTCAATGAAGTTAAATATTGTTGTTGCATCAGCCGATGTGGCAAAGCGAATCGTTGTATCGGTCACTGCCATGGCCTAGCACTAGATCACTCCACTCGGCTAATAGAGCGACGATGTTCGTTAAACAGATGCCCGGCTGCTTTCCAGCGACTAGAAACTTAGCCAATGAGTGATGATCAGCTTTCTCAGTTCCGGCAAAGTATCGACAACATTGATGCTGCGTTGATTCATATGCTTGCGGAACGATTTCGTATCACTCAGGCGGTGGGTGAATATAAAGCGGAAGCAGGAATGCCACCTGCCGATCCGACACGTGAACGCGAACAAATTGAGCGGCTTCGCAAGCTGGCAGAGGAAGCTGGGCTAGACCCAGAGTTCTCAGAGAAGTTTTTAAGGTTTGTGATTGACGAAGTGATTCGTCATCACGAACGAATAGCTGATACGCCCCAGTAGGCGTTGCGCTGGACCCGAATTAGCTAACTTCTTCGGAGCACTTCACTCAATGTGTCGAAAATCTGTCCGATTTCGTCGTCGGTGATAATGAGGGGCGGACAGAATGCGACAGCTTCTCCGATGCCGCGGCACACGACTCCGTTGCTGATCATCATGTCCCTGACCGGAATTGCGTCTTTACCTATTTCGCAGGCCCAGATACCACCGATCCCTCTGAAGCTGCTGATTGTCTCATCGCCGAGGAGAGCGCTAAAGCCGGCATGCATTTGATCGCCGATTCTTCGGGCTTCCGCAACAAGATTTTCGCTCTCAATTACCTCAAGGTTTGCGATGGCGGCTGCAGCGGCAGTGGGGTGGCCCGAGTAGGTGTAACCATGCATCAATTTCGCGGCCTCGTCACTGACGAGCTCGTTATTGAGAGCTTCGGAAATGATTACACCGGATAACGGCAGGTAGCCGGAGGTAACGCCTTTAGCGAAAGTAATCATGTCTGGAGTGACATCGAAGGTCTGACTTGCAAACCACTGTCCCGTTCGACCAAACCCGCAAATGACTTCATCGAAAATCAGCAAGGATCCGTGTTGATCGCAGAGCCGCCTTAGTCCGGCTAGATAGCCGTCTGGGGGCACAATCACTCCGCCGGCACCTTGAACTGGTTCACAAATCACAGCGGCGATCCTTGATCCATACTCCGCGAAGAGGGTTGCTGCTTCCTCAATATCGTCGTTAGGGATTTCGATTACGTGGGGGAGGAGATCGCCCCAGCCAACGCGATTTGGTTCGATGCCTTGAACGCTGGTGCCTCCGACGTTCACTCCGTGGTAACCGGCGTTTCGTCGCACAATGATTTGCCGGTCGGAATCTCCTCTACGTTGGTGAAACATCCGGGAAAGTTTCAAGGCGCTATCTACCGCTTCGGAGCCTGAACAGCCTAGGAATACTCGACCGTTGGGGTGAGGACTTACGCGACGTATCGCTTCTGCGGCTTCACTTGCCGGAGTGTTGGTGAACGGGTCGAAAGTGTTGTAGGTCTGCAGCTGGTCAAGTTGATCTTTAATGGCGTTGATCACTTTTGAGTTTCCATGGCCTATCTGACATAGCCACAGGCTGGCCATGGCATCTAGGTACTGATTGCCTTGGTCATCAACGAGAGTGCAATCTTTTGCGCTGACTATGTTTATGAAGTCGGTCTCGTTTTTGTTTGGCAAGCTGAAGCCGTGAAGCAGTGCGTCAGTCACGGGGTCCCCCTTTTATCTTCCGCTCTGGTATTACACTTTAGAACCCTTGTCGGGTAGACGTTAACTAGAGCGAACATGCCGGTGTGACTCTTCGGGAAGGTACCCTTCGATAACGCAAACAGCCGCCGGTGAGTTGGGGTGTAGAAATGTCGTTGAGCTATGGCCGCCCGATGGTCTCCATTCCCGGTCCCTCGGTAATTCCCGATCGCGTATTGGCGGCGATGCACCGTCCAATGCCCAACATTTATGAAGGGGATTTAATCGACGTCTCTTTCAGCGTTCAAGACGACCTGCGGAAAATAGCGAGGACTGAGCAGCCAGTATTCATCAGTGTTTCGAACGGACATGGCGCGTGGGAAATGGCTATCAGCAACACCCTTTCTCGAGGAGACAAAATACTTGTTCTTGAGTCCGGTACGTTCGCTGTCGGTTGGGGAGAGATGGCTGAAGTTTCCGGAGTGAAGGCAGAGATCCTGTCCGGTAGTGACCCCGACCCAGTGAATCCTGCGGCGCTTGAAGAACGCCTTAAAGCCGATGTATCAGGAGAAATCGCTGCGGTAATGGTTGTTCAGGTAGACACGGCGACGTCGGTTCGAAATGACATTCAGGCCATCCGACACGCCATTGATGCAGCGGATCACCCCGCGCTTCTCATGGTTGACTGCATCGCTTCGTTGGGCTGCGAACCTTATGAGCATGATGAATGGGGCGTTGATATCACTGTCGCTGCCACTCAGAAAGGACTGATGGTCCCGCCAGGGCTTGGCTTCGTTTTCGCTAGCGAAAAAGCTTTGGCTGCGCATGAAAGAGCCGATCTGCGAAACGGATACTTTGATTGGGAACCCCGAACTAATCCGGAGCAGCACTACAAGATTTATTGCGGCACTCCACCCGTTCAGCACTTGTGGGCAATGCGTGAAGCACTTGACATGTTGTTTGAAGAAGGCCTCGAGAATGTTTGGGAACGACACAGAGTGCTAGCTGAGGCAGTGCGTGCTGCGGTGGAAGCATGGCATTCGCCTAATGGGCTTTCATTCAATATTGCATCACCTGAATCGCGTTCGAACTCGGTTACTACGATTCTGACGGGTGACGTTAACGCCAGTGAACTTCGTCGAATAGCGGAATCTAACGCTGGGCTAACGCTCGGCATAGGGCTTGATGAGTTTGTCGATCGAGCATTCAGGATCGGTCACATGGGTCATCTGAACCCTCCGATGATTTTGGGAACGTTAGGCACTATCGAGGCAACACTGACCGCAATGGGGGCTCCCATGAGTAAGTCCGGTGTTGCCGCGGCTGCAGCGGTTATTGGAGCGGCTCTATAGACGGTTATATCGGCAGGTCTCCTGTAGCCGACCGTGTTGAACCGTTATCGGTCCATGCTGCAATAGTTCGTTGAGCGATTCTCATTTGGTGCACTTCGTCGGCTCCATCCGCGAAGCGAGCCCAACGAGCATGTTGGTACATGTTGGCTAACGGCGTATCCGTGGAATAGCCCAGAGCGCCATGGACTTGGATAGATCGATCAATTATCCGACCCAGCATGTTGGCAACGAAGTGTTTCGCCATCGACACCTCCGCTTTGAAGTCCTCTTTACGATCGATCTTGTACGCGGCATGAAGGACCATAAGCTTGGCCTGATAGAGCTCCATGGTGCTGTCGGCGATCATCCATTGAATGCCTTGCTTCTCTGCCAGTAGTGACCCGTGGGCGAAACGGTTCAGTGAGCGGTCCACCATCATGTCTAACGCCGTTTCTGCTTGAGCGATCCATCGCATGCAATGAGCAAGTCGAGCAGGTCCGAGTCGATATTGACCAAGCAAATGGCCTTGACCGCGACCACCCAACATTTGGGTTTTATTGACGCGCATCTCCTCAATGAGAATCTCGCTATGACCTGTGCCTCCGTGCATAGTTTCAACCTCGCGCACTTCGGTCCATCCTTCATGTGGCAGGTCGATAATGAAGGCGGAATTGCCTGCCTGTGGAATATCAGGATTTTCTTCGGTTCTAACTATAAGAATCGCAAAATTTGCTCTATGGGCATTTGAAATAAACCATTTGTGTCCGGTGATCACCCATTCGTCGCCATCTTCGTAGCCACTTGTTTGAATCAGGGTCGGGTCGGAACCGGCTACCTCGGGTTCGGTCATAGCGAAGCATGAGGTAGCCCGTCCTTCGCAAAGAGGTTTGAGGTATCTATCAAGTTGTTCATCAGTTCCCCAGTGCAGCAGAGTGTGCATATTGCCTTCATCTGGAGCCTGACAGTTGAGGACCCAAGGTCCGTAATACGACTTAGCTGCTTCAGCTTGGACCATTGCTAATTCGACATGCCCGAGACCCATTCCGCCCCAGTCCTTTGGCATGTGTGGAAGCCATAGTCCTTCGGAGAAGGCCTTTTTGCGCATGCCTACAAGCAAGGAGATGTATTGATCTCGATCAGTTTGGTCGAGTTTGTCTCGTTCAATTGTTTCTTCGACCGGTTTCACTTCGGTGTTGATGAAGTTTCTGATCTTGAGTCGAATTTCTTCAAGCTCAGGCGAGAGAGTGAAATCGATGGTCATAGCTACTCCTAATCGTCGCTATAGATCGTGTCGCAACGTCAACTGGCGCCCGCGCGAAAACTAGATGCTAATCGTCGGGTAATTCGGTCAGCTAACGGCTATGTCTGTGTCGATGAAAGAAGTCTTCAGTCCGAAGTCTTGAGGGGGATACTTCTCGGTTCGACAACTGATGAAAGATCATTGCTGTGCATGATTGAACCCCGATCGACTACAGCGATGCGTTTCCTGGGTGGACTTGCAGGAGGTTCGAGTTCGTGAGGTGGTGTCAGGGTGTTGGGTCGTGGGGGTTTACCAAAATCAGTTACTGCACTTGCAGCCTTTGCGGCGTCAGCTGTTGCAATTTCTTGGGTCGTCGGTTTGCCCGCGGCAAGTAAGAATATGAGCGCAGCAACTGCGAAAACAGTGAGCACTCCAAACGCGGCACGGTAGCTTGACGCATCTCGAATGAGGCCTACTAAGAAAGGACCACTACCGACTCCCAGAATCATGATTAGCTGACCCATGCCGTAGATGCGTGGATAATCCTTTACCCCGAAGGCGTCGGCGAGCAAAAGCGGATGGAACATAAGCAGGTTGCCCATAGCTGCACCCAAAATGACTGCCCCTATGAGGATGACCAGCTTTGATTGACCGACAGCGAGAACTGCTATGCCCACCGATTGCACCGCCATAAGCGCTGCTGTCAGGCCGGTCAGCGAGATTTTGGTAGCCGCGATTCCGCCCAAGATCCGGGCGACCACGCTTGTGCCACTTAAAACCATGAGAGCGGTTCGTGCCGTGTCGATATCGATTCGATCTTTCGTCATTTTGAAGGTGTGCTGGATGGCGCCAACCTGGGCGGCCATAACGATGACGAAGGTCACCGAAATGAGAATGAAATAACGCGATCTGACTGCTTCTTTGAAACTGACACCCGCAGGGTTGGGTGGCGGCGCTCCGGAGGCCAGCGGAGGATCTCCGTCCGGTCGAAGACCAAGCGCCTCGGGTGCGGGACGCACTAAGAATAAAACGGCGGGCAACATACCGATTAGGAATGCGATTGCTAAACGAGGGGCCCAGTAGATAAGCGAATCGGCGTCGATGATTGTGGCAATAACCGGGCTGATGGCGATGCCTCCCAATGACAGCCCCGACGACGCGATCGACAAAGCGATGGAGCGCTTTCGCACGAACCAGCGGGTCACTATGGCAGAGCTGGGAACAAGACTTGTCAACGCGAAACCGATTCCAAAGACCACCATCACAAGGACCATCTGAGCTTCGTTGCGGACCTGCCCCAGCAACGCGAGCC
Organism: Candidatus Neomicrothrix sp. UBA814; assembly: GCA_002296525.1. Taxonomy (GTDB): domain Bacteria; phylum Actinomycetota; class Acidimicrobiia; order Acidimicrobiales; family Poriferisodalaceae; genus UBA6944. The sequence goes on from DBIA01000017.1 coordinate 72,177, forward strand.
CTATGGCGCCGATCAGAGAGCCAACTGTCATGACCAATCGGACGTCGAATTTCGAAAGCAAACTACCTGCGTAGTAACCAGCAATTCCTGAAACGGCGAAGAAGATTCCTGTGCCTGCTCCCGCGACGCTGACGCTGAATCCCTGCTCTACAACCAACGCGTCGAGGAATACGCCTTGAGCGTAAAAACCGAGTCCTGATGTGACAGTCATAGTCACGAAGAGGCCAGCTAACACAAACCAACCGCGGAAGATCCCAGAGGGACTGCTTTCTTGCACTTCCGCAACGATGCCAGTTTCGTGACCCAATTGCTCTGTTCTCCTCGTATTTCTCTGTCGCGAACCAAGATCGTGAAATAGTCATTGAAGACAAACCGACTCGTTTTCGCTAGGAACGACGATGTTGATACGACGGGTGACCCTCAAGACCTAGAGTCGTGGTATGACAACGATGCGCGCGACCAGAATGGTCGATGTAGGTCAGATGATCTGCGAAGAAATTGCCATACCGGATATCTCCGATGGTCAGGTGTTGATCGAAAGTGAAATGGCGTCGATCTGTGGGAGCGATCTCCATGTGGTGATGATGGGCGCTGGCCTTAACCATTCGTTCCCTTGCCCTCATGGCTACCCAGGACACGAAGGCATCGGTCGCATCGTCGAATCGAAAGTTCCAGGACTCGAAGAAGGACAACACGTTCTAACCTTTCCCAATCCTCCAGTCGGTGAGTGCTTCAATGAATTTCAACGCGTAGGAGCTGGTTACTGTGTGCCGCTCCCTGACTGTGACGTCCCGCGATCTCACCTATTAATGGCTCAACAACTTGGGACAGTGATTTACGCGATGCGTCAGCATCCCAGAGACTTGGTGGGTGAAACGGTTGCCGTGATGGGGCAGGGGTCGGCTGGTCTCTTTTGGACTTACCTCTTGAAGCAGGCCGGAGCAGCGAAAGTAGTGGTTTCAGATTTGTCGGACACCCGTTTAGCCATGGCAAGGAGCTACGGAGCAGACGTGTGTATCAACGCGCGCGAAGACAATATGTACTCAGCTGTGAGGGATCTAACAGGCGGCAAAGGTGTCGACTATTTGGTAGAGGCTGTGGGCCGATCGGAGACCTTTAAAGAATCAGTTGATCACGTGCGGATGGACGGCGAAATCATGTGGTTTGGTCTGCCCAGCGTCGACACTGATATCGATATGCGTTTCCATAAGTTTTTTCGCAAGCGCCTGTCGGCGGCGAGTACCTATGGGGCACAGGATGAGGCAGAAGCTTCTTCATTTCGAGCGGCCCTGGATTTAATTGCCAGTGGAGCGATTGATGTTGGGCCGTTATTGAGTCACATCTTTCCAGTAGAAGAAATCGATGAAGCAATGCATCTCGCTCATGAACCTCATGATGCGCAAGCCCTCAAGGTGTCAATTGATTTCACATGATTTTGCGGTTCTCACTTAAGGTGAGACAAATGCACTCTTCATCAATGAGATCAGAAGCGGAAAGGGAGACATGCGAATAATCGTTACAGGCGGCGGTGGCTTTTTGGGCCGATTACTGATCAAAGAATTACAAGAAGAGGGCTCAGATGATTTGGTAGCGATTGATGTGGTTGAGGTGTCCATCCCCGGCGTCAAAACCCTCCAAGGAGACCTTGCGCACGATCAGTTGTTGCCCGATCTGTTGAAGGATGGGCCCTGCACTATCTTTCACTTAGCGTCTGTGGTTAGTGCCGGCGCCGAAGCCAATTGGGAACATGCCGTCGACCAGAACATCGGAGGCATGCTGCAATTGCTTGAAGCTTGTCGACGATCAACTCATGTTCACAAAGTTGTTTTTGCCAGCACATTGGCGGTGTTTGGGGGAGCAACCGCCGGCGCTGAAGTCGGGGACTTCGTGAAACAAACCCCGGCCGGAACCTACGGGACCACAAAAGCGATCGGAGAACTACTCATTAACGACGCGACTCGTAAAGGGCATATTGATGGGCGATCAGCCAGGCTTCCAACGGTAATAGTCCGGCCTGGAGCGCCGAATGCTGCGGCCTCAGGCTTCGCCTCTGGAATGTTTCGAGAGCCTCTCGCCGGACTTGAAAGTGTGGTGCCTGTCTCTGAAGAAACCATTATGGTTGTGGGCTCGGCCCAAAATACAGCTACCTGTATCCGTTTAGTGGCAGAACTTGAATCCGATCGTTTAGGGCACGATAGAGCAGTCGGAGTTCCCGGGTTAAGCGCCACGGTGGGGGAGATGCTTCAGGTATTAGAAAAGGTAGGAGGCCCTGAAGCTCGTGCGCTGGTCAAGCTTGAATATGACGCCGCGACCGATGAGTTGGTCCAAAGTTGGCCAGCACAGCTAGATGATGCCAGGGGTCGGGAGCTAGGTCTTCCCGGTGATCCTGATCTTGAGTCGATGGTTCGCAGCTATGTGGAAATGATCAGCCAGTAACTGAGTTCAAGGCAGAGATGATGATCTCACAACCTTCACTCATCTCCTCTTCAGACACATTCAGCATTGGAGTGAGTCGAATGACGTTCCCGTAAAGACCTCCTTTGCCGACCAACAAGCCTTGGTCTTTGCAGACTTCGATGAGTTGCGTAGCGGCCGTAACATTGGGCTCAACACTCCCGGGTTGCACGCATTCGATGGCTTGCATGAGGCCTTTACCTCGAAGCTCACCGACCCAGTCGGTTGTATCGCATGCCCCAGCGAGCATTTCATTCATCTGCCGACCACGAGCAGCGGCGTTTGACTGAAGATCGTGGTCTTTCACGAATTTCAGGGTCGCTCGGCCTGCTGCAACCGAAAGGGGGTTACCGCCAAATGTTGTAAAGGAGGTGCGGTCAAGAACATTCATAACCTCCGCTCGAGCTACACAACCTGCAAGGGTGATCCCATTCCCAACCCCTTTAGCGAAGGTCAAAATATCGGGAGTGATGCCATGCGCTTCGTAACCCCAGAAGTGGTCCCCGGTGCGCCCCCAACCTGTTTGCACCTCATCACTGATGAACAAAATGTCGTTTGCTGCGAGAACTTTGTGCATTGCTCCGAAGAAGCCGTCGGGCGGTGTTGCGAAGCCACCTACTCCTTGAATTGGTTCAGCGATTAAGGCAGCGAAACCACCAGCATCGGTCATGTCGAGCAGTTGGACCAGATCCGACACACACGCCTGTGTGAATGCTTCGTCTTCAAGCTCCCTGAACGGACTTCTAAGCCGATAAGGCCCCTGAACAAAATGAACGTCCAGTCCGCTGTAGCTGCTAGTCAACCAGCTGCGGTGAGAGGTAACAGCCTGAGCGGTCAGTGAACGCCCGTGGTAGCTATTTCGCATCGCCAATAACTGATTTGATTGGCGGTAATTGGTGGCTAATAAAATTGCCGTGTCATTCGCTTCAGAGCCTGATGTCGTAAATAGGACTCGTGCGTCGGGAATGCCGGAAATCGCTGCTACTTCTTCGGCAAACGACACGACTTGTTCGTTGAGGTACAACGTAGATGTGTGCATCACCTTGGCGGCTTGATCTTGTACTGCGGATACGACCTCGGGGACAGAGTGACCAATCATGGTGGTCAAGATGCCACCGAAAAAATCCAGGTACCGGTTGCCTTCGAGGTCCCATACGTAGCTGCCTTCTCCGTAGTCAATAGAAATAGGCGACTCGTACAGTGGGTTCACAAATGAGGGCATTACCGCCCGATATCGCTCTAACAATTCCTGGGTATTCGCCATATTTCCGGTCGTTCGTTTAGTTGTGGAGGGTGGGCAGGTTCGCTACAAGATCACCGTAGTTGAAGAAAATTAGAGGTTTACTGTTGCTGTGGTGCAGCCGACTGCGAAGATGGGAATTGGCTCGTAAAAGTGGACAGTTCCGAGCTTGCCTTCGGTTGCACCAGAAATCGCCACAAAGGTCCGAATTTCGAATGCGCCTTGACCTGCTTCAAGGTATGACTCAGCGTCGCTGTACGAGAGCATTGCCTCTTTGTCGCAACGTGACCACTGGTCAAGAAATTGCCGGTCCCACTCTTCGTTAATTTTTCCGCTATCGGGGGTAGCTGGCCAGTGGCTAATTCCTCCGGTGCCGATTAGAGCCACTCGTTCAGAGACTGCTTCTGCTGCTTCGCCCAGCGCTTGACCGAATTTCCACGCCCTGTGCAGAGGCGCTAGGGGAGGACCCTGGCAGTTGATGTTCGCTGGTATCACGGGCAGGTCGTAGTTAGGGGTAAGGAAATGCAATGGAACCATGATGCCGTGATCGAATTTCCACTCTTCGGCGTAACTGACATCGCTTCGCTCCATGACTTTGCTGATCAAACGCTCCGACAGTGAACGATTTCCGGGAATTCGTGTCCGCTCAATTCCTAGCCAGTCTGGATTTTCGATAGGCCCTTCGTAGTAATCGGCCATCCCCATAGCGAAGCTAGGCATGTTGTTCATGAAGAAGTTTGCGAAGTGCTCGGCTGCAACCACTATGAGAACATCTGGTTTGCTTGCCTCTAGCTGAAGTCGCAGGTCATCGAAAGCGTCGTAGAGACGCTTCTTCGCGGCTGGTTCAGCTTGCTCCGCACGCCCAACTATTCCTGGTGCATGGCTGCACACTCCAGCAAATACCAAAGCCATTTTCTATCGTCCCCCAACAGTGTTCTCTGTTTGTCCCAGTCGACTTGTGTGGGCCGCAACGCCTTCATACCCGGTAACTGCGTACACGCCTTCCCGGACCGGACCGTGGTCCTCTAGGCCGTCTCGCATTTGTTGGAGATAGTCCTGCCATTCAATTGAGTGAAACGCAGCGAAATGCATAAGAATTTGGCCATTAACACCTAGGTGAAATAGCAGTCCTATGTCTGGTTCAACGAGCGCGCGTTTTTCTTCGTGAGATAGATCAAAGCCTGAAAGAGATGCATGACGATCCGCGGTATAACGAGATTGAAACTCTGGATCGCGGTTCAATTCGAATAGAAACTTTTGGACGTAGTACAGGCTCACCATTACAGATTCTAGGGTGAAGTAGTCAATTCGATACCGGAGGGTCTTCGTGGGAGTGTTCAATACGCTGCGATCAGTTGTTCGTTTCAGAACATTTGAACGAGATCGAACTCTGCGAACCTTGACAAAGGTTGCTGATGTTGGAGATCTCAGGACCCTGGCGAAGAAACGCCTTCCTGCAGGTTGCTTCGACTACATCGATGGCGCTGCTCAAGATGAAGTGACAGCTGCTGCGAATGTTTCGGCCTTTACAAAGTACTCCTTTCGGCCTCGTGTCCTTAGAGATGTGTCTTCCATTGAGACCAGTACAGAGCTACTTGGCGGTCGAATACCTTTCCCGTTGATGATTGCTCCAACTGGGTTTGACCGTATTGCCCATAGTCAAGGGGAGTTAGCCGTTGCCCGTGCTGCTGAACGCGCCGGAATTCCGTATTCGCTGTCGACTATGGGTACGCGGTCTATTGAAGAAGTCGCTGAGGTCAACCACGGTCGGAAGTGGTTCCAAGTGTACGTCTGGCGAGATAAGCCGCTTTTGAAAGAGATGCTTCAACGAGCCGCGGATGCTCAATACGAAGGCATCATGATTACGGTCGACACCGCGGTTCTCGGTCGTAGGGAACGAGATGTTCGACGTGGCTTCAGTCTGCCTCCCAAAATCGGATTAGATACCGTCATCGACGGAGTGCGACATCCTCGATGGACCTGGGATTTTCTTAAATCAGACCCCATCCAGTTCGCTAACGTAAAAGGCAACTCTTCGGTGGGAGATGGCTCTACCCCGGTGACGCTTTCCGACTACATCAACAGTCAATTCGACCCCGCCCTGTCTTGGCGTGACATTGAATGGTTTCGAGATAACTGGCCAGGAATGATCATGATCAAGGGCGTTCAGACAGTTGAGGACGCAGAAATAGCTGCTGAGATGGGTGTAGATGGTGTGATTCTGTCAAATCACGGTGGTCGACAACTTGACTACGCGCCTGCCCCTATCGATCTCGTATCGCCCGTTGCCGATGCCGTCGCAGGCCGTGTATCGGTGATCTGTGATGGGGGTATCAGGCGAGGTAGCGACATAGTTAAAGCGGTCTCGCTAGGAGCCGATGCTTGCATGATTGGTCGAGCATATTTTTATGCGCTTGGAGCAGCGGGAGAGCGTGGCGTTGATTGGGTCTTGGAGTTTCTGCGGGCAGGCGTAGAGCACACCATGGCGCTGTCAGGGGTCGGCTCGATAGGTGAACTCAATCGAGACCTAGTTGAGGGCGTGTCTGAATGAGCAACCCCGAACAAGATTCGGATGCTGCACCGGTACAAAATGTGCTGTTCATCATGTGTGATCAGCTTCGCTGGGATGCGCTGAGTTGCGCGGGCCACCCGTTTGTAGAGACACCTAATATCGATCGTTTGGCGGGTAGGGGAGTCCGTTTCAATCAGGCGTTCGTCAATGGAGCCGTCTGCGGATCATCAAGGATGAGTTATTACACCGGTAGGTATGTGATCAGCCACGGAGCTCGATGGAATCAGGTGCCGTTGGAAGTGACCCAGAAAACGATGGGCGATCACCTTCGAGAAATCGGCGTACCCGCGGTATTAGTCGGGAAAACACATATGCGCCCAGATGAACAAGCGCGCGAACGCTTGGCGATACCGGCTAACTCTCCAGAATGGTTATTTCTCTCCGAGTGCGGTTTCTCTCCAGAAGAACACGACGATGGATTGCATCCCGATGTGCGGGTACGAGCTGACCTGCCGTACAACGAATTCTTGCGTTCGCACGGGTTTAGTGGCGCAAACCCCTGGCACTCAGTAGCTAACAGTGTTCTGGACGAGAATGGAGAATTGTGTTCCGGCTGGCTACTGCGTTCCGCCCCCTTTCCAGCAATAGTTCCAGATGAGTTGTCCGAAACGGCATACATGACAGATCGGGCGATCAATTTCATGCGAAATGCCGGCAACGACCGTTGGTGTTTGCATCTCAGTTTCATCAAGCCTCATTGGCCTTACGTCGTGTCGGACCCCTATCACGCTATGTACAAGGACGAGGAGCTACCGCCCCCCAATAGAACTGAGGCAGAGCTCGCAACCTCACACCCGGTCATTCAGGCGTTGCATAAATCACGGATAGGAAGGGCGATGTCCAGACCGGAGACTCGACGCCTGGTGTTACCTACGTATCTGGGGTTGGTGAAGCAAATCGATGACCACCTGGGTCGGTTATTTGCTGAGATGGATCGGTTAGGGCGAACCGATGACACCATGATCGTGTTCACCTCTGATCACGGTGAGTACATGGGAGATCATTGGATGGGCGAAAAAGACTGGATTAACGAAGAGGTAGTCAGGGTGCCGATGATCATTGTGGACCCTCGACCCCAGGCTGATTGCACCCGGGGCACGGTCACTAATGAGCTCGTAGAAGCTATAGATCTGCTCCCCACTTTCGTAGAAGCCCTCGGAGGCGAAAACGAGAGTCGGAGCCAGTGGCTCGAAGGTGAGTCGTTGATGCCGGTCATTCGAGGGCAAGAGAGCACTAGACGTGATTTCGTTGTGTGTGAAGCTGACTGGGGTTTCTTGGAAATGGCTCGCCACGTTCCTGGGGTTGATACGCCGAGATTGCAAAGGGCGACGATGCTTCGAAACGAGCGATACAAGTACGTCCTAAGTGAAGTCGGTCCCAATCTTTTGTATGACCTCGAAGAGGACCCTGACGAGCAACACGAAAGATGTAGCGACCAGAACTTTGATCGGGTAGTGGCTGATCTACATGAGCAACTCTTTTCGTGGTTTCGCAGGCGTCGACATGACACGACTTACAGCGACGAGTGGATAAATACCACTAGTGAGCCAGGAAACACGGCGAAGCGGGGCATCATGATCGGCTACTGGGATGAAGAGGAACTCGCAGCAGGTATGCGGGGAGAACTTTATTAAGGACTAGGAAATAAGAGTCTTTACGATTAGCGCAACTGCGCTCAATGAAGCGACGGTCAAAATCACGAAACGAAAACGGTGCACGGCGACCCGAGGTCGCAAAACCTTTCCTAAGGCCAGACCAAGAAACATGCCTGGAGCGAGTGACGCGGTTAGAGCCATGTGCCGCAAACCGAACCGTCCATCAAAAGCGAGAAGCATCAGTATCACGGGTGTTATGACGAGCATGAACGTCGCCATCGTGCCTCTAACGGTTCCTGGTTCCCTATGGCCGTGGAAAATGACGAACATGGGTCCGGGCAAGGCAGCGACCGTTGAAGAAAAAGCCGTGGCAGACCCGGCTAGGTAATTCGCCAACACGCTCCTAGGAGGACGAAGACCTCCTACTTGCAGCCCCACCGAGATCAAAACGAAAGAACCGATTACTAGAGACAAGGCGTCCGCGTCAATGTAGGAGAGAAAGATAACGCCTAGGGCTAAACCAATCGGAGCACCGAGGACAGCCCTCCGCCAGGCCGTCAGATCTGTTGACCTTCGATCACCAATGGCATTGCGGACAGTGACGATCATTCCCATGGCCAAGAGAGGACCGGGAACTAAGGCGGGATCAATGACTGTCAGAGCCGGTCCGGCTACTAATCCAGCCCCTATCCCTAGGGTGGCTTGCACTCCGCCGCCGATCGTGAGAACTAGAAGAGCAATCAAATACTCAACGACAGACACGGCTATAAGGATGCCGTTCTAATTCGGTAGATCCTCAAGCGACGGTTGCACGTACGCTGTTAGTTGTGGGTTCGCAGCAGTCCAATGTCATATTGACCGGCTTTATGGCCAGCGGGAAGTCCAGTGTTGGGCGCGCTCTAGCACATCGACGTTCCCTCAGCTTCGTAGACACCGATGCCATGATCGTGGAACGACATGGCTCTATCGAACAAATCTTCGAACATAAGGGGGAGGCAGAGTTCCGGCAGATGGAACGAGATGTTGCTACTGAACTTCAAACCTCTAGCGGGCTAGTCATCGCCACCGGTGGGCGAATGATGTTGGATGAACACTGCGCAAAAATTTTAGGTTCGACGGGGCGAATCTTTTGCCTTCGAGCTTCGATCGAAGAAATTCAGCGCCGTTATAAAGCCGACGCAGACGGTCCTGTTCGCCCACTGTTAGCGGATTCAGATGAATCCCTTCTTCGACGTCTCTATGAGGAACGAGCGAATGCTTACAGCCAGTTCGAACAGGTTGAAACCGATGGGAAATCGGTTGGGGAAGTCGTCGAAGGGATCGAAATGATGCTGAGCCATGGCTAAAACAGTCCAAGACGGTTCCACACCATCCCGATCTTCATATGACGTGATCGTAATTGGTGCCGGCATCATTGGATCTGCTGTTGCTTACCAGATTGCCCGGCGAAGTGACATGACGGTTCTTGTCATTGATAAAGCTGCAGGCCCAGCGACTGGTTCCACCGGTGCGTCCGTAGCGATATCACGTTGCCGTTACACAGTTCCAGAAGTCGTACGTTTGGCGCAAAGTAGCCAAGTTGCGTATCGCTCATGGAAAGAGTTCACCGGACTTGCAAACCCCACGAACGACTACACGCAGATGGGAGCGTTGTGGGTATTGGACAGAACAGATGAAGAACTTCGAAGCGACTACGCCCGTCTGCGTGACAACGGTGTCGCCACGGAAATTCTTTCTTCAAGCGACGTGTTAGGTCGGTGGCCTGAACTTGATCTATGTGTGGAACGTGTCGACTTTTCGGCGTTAGAAGATCACGAATGCAGAAGCGGTAATTCGTTCCTATACGAAAACGAAGCAGGCATAGCTGATCCTGCCGGAGCGAATTCAGATTTAGTGGCAGCAGCCAGGCAAGTTGGAGCAGAAATCTGTTTCGAGGTTGGCGTTGCAGATCTTCTATTCAGCGACGATCGAGTAACCGGAGTGCGCACAGCCAATGACGTCGATGTGCATGCAGAAGTAGTCGTTAACGCAGCAGGTCCTTGGTGTAATTGGATTAACGAGATTGCTGGAGCGCAGAGGCGCTGGACTCTGACCCCGACTCGGATACAACTAATTTTGCGGGAATGGTCGGATGACGATCCGCGGCTACCTATAACGCTTGATGGAAGCACTGATGGTGCCTACCGAATTGAAAGAAGCGGTCGCCAAATTCTTTTGGTGTCTCCAGAAATCCCCGAGTTTATGGAACCCACATCTAATCCCGATTACTTCCGCGTGAACCCAGATCAAGCCTGCGTGGAAGCCACGCTGGCCGCTTTCCAGCATCGAGTGCCAGGCATCAAACATGTCGGGACTACAACAGGTCTCTGCGGTTTGTATACGATCAACAAACAGGACGACCATCCGATAGTAGGCCCAAGTCACACCCAGGGATTATGGCTAGCAAACGGATTCAGCGGCCACGGATTCAAGCTAGCGCCGGGCATCGGAGCGATGATTGCGAGGGCTTTAACCGGCAAAACAGATTCATTTGACCCAGATATCGCCGATGACCTTTTCTCTATTGATCGCCGCGAGTTGTCAACTTCGGGCGGCGTGTTTGCTTAGTCCCACTGGCGACCGAGCTCGGACCATCTCTCGGAGTAGTCGCCTTGTAGCTCTGATAACCCCATAGCCCAAGAGGTCGGAACCCATCGGTAACGGGACTCCCACATGATCGCCAAAGAGTCAGGTCCTTTACTGGGAACCAGCTCCGCTTCGGTTGCGGCTGCAAAGGCCTCGCTGTCTGGTCCATGGGGGATAAACGAATTGTGAATGGAGATCCCTCCTGGCACAAATCCTTGAGCTTTCGCGTCGTAGATTCCCTCTATAAGCCCCATAAGTTCACTCATAACATTCGAATGGAACCACGGTGGTCGGAAAGTGTGTTCAGCGACGCGCCAATGTTCACGAAACAGAATGAAGTCGAGATTGGCGGTCCCAGGAGTATCCGACGAAGAAGACAGAACTGTCCAAATAGAGGGGTCGGGGTGATCGAAGACGACGGGGCCTAAAGCACAGAAGCGACGGAGCTCATAACGATAGGGGGCTAAATTGCCGTGCCAGGCCACAACGTCGAACGGAGAGTGTTCGAGTTCGGTCGAAAATAACTGGCCGCTGATCTTCGCTACTAGTCTGGTTGAACGATCGTCATGGTCGTAGGCCGCAATTGGATACTCAAAGTCCCGGGGTAGGGCGTTCGCGTCGACCCCGACCAAGCCGTGTTCGGGAAGAGAGAAATTGGCCCCATAGTTTTCGCAGACATACCCGCGGGCGCCGTCTGTTGATAGATCGACTGAGAACTTAACCCCACGTGGGATCACAGCGATATGACCTGGACCAACTTCGAGGTGACCCATTTCAGTTTTTATTAATAGTTGGCCGTCGTATGGAACCAGCATCAGCTCGCCGTCAGTATCGACAAATGCGGTGTCTCCCATCGATTGAGAGGCGACGAAATGATGGACGGCGCCACCCGCTTGCATTTCGCTGTTTCCGTTCGTTGCTACCGTCGCGAGCCCGGTGAGCCAAGTTGTATCTGATGCGACCGACGGAAAAGGATCCCAGCGCAGCTGAGCAGCGGTGGGTGATGTGTTCTGATCCGGACTGGTGCGGATGAGACCCGAATCGATGGCTTGCAAATTGTTCAGGTGTCTTACCGAAGGTCGCATCCGATACATCCAGCTTCGCTGCATTGAAACCCGCGGTGCGGTGAAAGCAGTGCCGGTTAGCTGTTCTGTGTAGAGACCGCCCGAGACTTTTTGAGGAGAATTTTGGCCTGTAGGCAAAACGTCAGGCGCGGCTTCGGTTGCAAACTGGTTGCCGAACCCGGTTTGGTAACTGATTTCACCCATTGGCATAAAGCTAGGCGGTATTGCTACCCGCGGTGGACAACACCATCTGATTCAAGCGCGTCGATTTCCTCGTCGCTGAGGCCCAGCAAGTCTTTCAGTACTTCTTCGGTGTGTTCGCCTTTGTCAGGGGCTGGCCCCTTGACACCGACATCGGGAGCATCGTGCATACGGAAGGGCGCTGCCACTGTCTCGAAGTCTCCGACGCTGGGATGGTTGATCGTTTCAAATGCGCCCGTCGCTCTCACCTGAGGGTCTTGGACCGCAGAAGCAGAGTCGTTGATCGGTGCCCAAATGCATTTGTATTCATCAAGGCGTGGAATCCAGTGGTCCGCGGGTTTCGAACCGATACTTTCGTCTAACGTCGCCACCAGTTGAGTCATGTTTTGGTAGCGGAGACGACCCGATGCAAACTCCTCTCGTTCCAGTAGATCTGCTCTATCTAGAGCGTTGCAAAATCGCTGCCACGCATCTCCGGTGTCAGGCATAGCAAATTGAAGCCACCTTCCGTCCGAAGCCTGAAACGCTTCGAGCATCGCTGACAGTCCTTGTTCGCGAGGCCTGTCGTATGCAGGCTTGCCATCAACCAGGGAGGTAACGAGATCCAAACTGATAGTCCAGGTCGCAGCGCGAAGCAATGACGCTTCAACAACTTGGCCTTCGCCGGTCATATCTCGAGACCGTAAGCCGGACATTATGGCCCCAAACAAAGCAATGGAGGTTGTGTGGTCACCGGAACCAGGTCTGGCATGTGGAGGTGCGCTGCCCGGCGCAGTTCCGCCGCCGAAGACCCCCGACCGTGAAAAAAACGCTGTCACGTCATAGCCAGGGCGGTTGGTTTCTTCGCCGACTTCGCCGTAGCCGGACAGCAACCCGATTACGAGATCAGCTTTAATGGCAAAGAGGTCGTCGGTGTCAAGACCAAATCTTTGTCGCCGTTCTTTCAACAGGTTCATTACCACCACGTCGCATTTGGCGACCAGCTGACGGGCAACTTCAACTCCTGCTGCGTTGTCAAGGTTGAGTTCGATTCCCTTCTTGCCTCTGTTGATGAACTGAAAAGGGTGATCGGGGTTCTGATCTCCTTCAGGTACAACGGCTTGTTTCATGAGCCCTCTAATCGGATCTCCTCCGATTGCCTCAACTTTTATAACTTCGGCTCCGAGGTCGGCCATGATCGCAGTTGCTGACGGCGCAGCAGCAAAGTTTGCGAATTCGATTACGCGTACCCCGGTTAGCGGTGCGGTCACAGAAATCTCCTGGTCTTGTTGGAACAGTTGAAACTTTAGGTCTCTTTACAGACCTCTGTTGCGGCTAGATCCTGGAGAAGGTGGTGAAGTTGATCTAAACGATCTTTACCGAAGCTGTCCTCAATTGCTCGGTATCCCTCTTCGCTCTTCGGAGCCATACGGGAGATAAGCGCCCTTCCAGTCTCAGAGATGTTCAAAAGACTGCTTCTTAGATCTGACGGGTTGACTTCTTTTGTGATTAGGCCTCTAGCGGCGAGCTTTGCTGTGATCCTGGACAGTGACGGGCTTAGCAGGAAAGTCATGTCGCTCAGCTCTCGCGTGGTTACAGGCTTGCCGTAGGCCTCCAAAGCCCGCATCACTCGCCACTGTTGTTCGGTGAGTCCGTGAATTGCGAGACGCGGTCGAAACTCACGCATCACCGCCTCGCGGGCTCGCATAAGTGCCATAGGCAATGAGTCTTCAAATGGCCGGAGCGAAATACTCACGGAGACTCCTCGTCTTGGATGGTGTTCCGAAGGATGCCGATTTCAGGCACCGATACTTCGACTATGTCCCCGGGTTTCAGCCATTGCGGCGGATCTAGATGCGCTCCCGCTCCGGTTGGTGTCCCTGTGAAGATGATGTCCCCGGGCTGAAGAGTTATAAAGGTTGAAAGATAGGCGACCTGAAATTCGATAGGGAACGCCATTGAAGCGACAGTGTCACTTTGCCGTAACTCGCCGTTCACGTGTGTCTCTATGTGAAGGTCTTGAAACTTGCCAATTTCGTCAAGGGTGACCATCCATGGACCCAGCGAGCCTGATCTTTCCCAGTTTTTCCCTTGGGTGACGTTAAATTTCCCGTGACGTAGCCAGTCTCGAACACTTCCTTCGTTGCCGAGCGCCAAACCCGCGATGTGATCGCGCGCTTCGGTTTGAGGAATTCGACGGCCCCTTTTTCCGATTACCGCAACAATTTCCCCCTCGTAGTCAAGCTGAGAACTTTCTGGCGGTCGTATTAAGGATTCATCGTGACCAACTAACGAATCTGGAAAACGGACGAAGACGCTTGGCTTGTTGCTGTTCGCTGTATCGGTGTATTCGGCGTTTCTCCCGCCATAGTTGACACCTATACAGAGAATCTTTCCGGGTCGGGGAATGGTCCGTTCGTAGGTGATATCGGACATTGATAAATCAGCCTCTGCCCAACTGGCTGCCTCAGCTGCCTCTCCGAGCCGTTCAGCTTCGAGCGCTGTGCTCAAATCAGGAAGGTCGGGTAACCGACGACCTAGGTCTATGACTCCTTCCCCGTTTTCGGTTACCGCGCCCCATGTGTCCCGTCCTTCATGTCGGCAGGTAATAAATCTCATCGAAAAGCCCTCTATCAATAGTTGATAACATGTTACGCATATCTACGGACGGCTAGCGCCCCGGCCTGAAAGTGATCGAATGCCACATATCTTTGTTGAGTTCTCAACAAACCTGAAAGAGCACATCAACACGGCTGATCTGGTCCGACACGTTCATGATGCGGCCGCAGAACACCCTTCGATCCCACTTGCCGGACTTAGGACTCGTGGTGTTGAAAGAGCCGAATACCTCATTGCCAACGGCGACCACCGCAACATGTTTGTTGCCGTGATCGCCCGCTTGAACGCCGACCGCGGAAAAGACTCTCTGTTGGAAGTTCGCGATCTATTGGTTCAAGCCTGCAAGAAGTCTTTAGGCGGTATGCAGCAGCATGAACCAATAGCTTTGAGCGTCGAAGTTCAGCCGATTGACTCAGAAATGCGAATTAACGAAAATTCGATTCGAGATTACTTTGAGGAATTGACGTGACCTCGAAACACACTTTGGATGAAAACCGAGCTATAGCTGATCGGGCGATCAAAAAATATGGTTCGAGTCCGTTGCTGCACCTAATTAACGGTGAACTCGTTCCGAGTCTGTCCAACGGTACGTTCGAGAACCATTCGCCGGGAGATCAACGCCACTTAGGGTCTGTTGCTGAAGGGGATTCCGAGGACATTGCCGCTGCGGCTGACGCGGCTGCTGCGGCGTTCCCTGACTGGGTGTCGTTTTCAGGAGCCGGCCGAAAGAAAATATTGCATCGGATCGCAGACTTGATCGTTGATCGAGCTGATGAGATTGCAGCAGTGGAGTCAGTCGACACTGGTCAGGCAATTCGATTTATGAGCTCCGCTGCCGTCCGCGGCGCAGAAAATTTTCGATATTTCGCAGATGCCGCACCCGGGGCACTTGACGGCAAGTCGATGCCCACCAAAACCCACTTAAATTATTCATCGCGGCGAGCGATTGGGCCTGTGGGGGTCATCACTCCATGGAATACCCCATTCATGTTGTCGACCTGGAAAATTGCGCCTGCCTTAGCGGCAGGCTGCACGGTTGTGCATAAACCAGCAGAGTGGAGCCCTATAACTGCGTCGATCCTTGGCGAGATAGCCGGCGAAGCGGGTCTCCCACCAGGAGTTCTCAATGTTGTGCATGGAAGGGGAGAAGTTGCAGGTAAAGCACTGACCGAGCACCCTGCGATAAAAGCGATCGCGTTTGTTGGTGAATCTTCAACTGGCTCGCTGATTCAGGCCCAGGGAGCCTCGACTTTGAAGCGAGTGCATTTCGAGCTAGGTGGCAAAAATCCCGTAATTGTTTTCGACGACGCAGACCTGCAACGAGCGTTGGATGCCGTCGTCTTCATGATCTACAGCCTGAACGGTGAACGCTGTACTTCAAGCAGTCGGCTTCTAGTTCATGACTCAATACATGACTGGTTTGTCGAAAAGCTGACTGAACGGGTTAAGGCTTTGCGCGTCGGCGACCCTCTTGACCCAGCTACTGAAGTGGGCCCGTTAATTCACCGCGCCCATTGCGAAAAAGTCCGGTCATATCTGGATAAAGCGGAGGAAGACGGGGCACGAGTGGTGACCGGGGATTACGACTTTGACCCAGACTCAAACTTTGTCAATCCGATGCTCTTCATCGAAGCCGACAATTCGATGAGGGTCAGCCAAGAAGAAATCTTCGGACCTGCTTTAACTGTGATCCCGTTCTCAGATGAAGATGAAGCAGTCCGCATCGCGAATGACGTGGAATACGGCTTAGCGGGATACCTCTGGACCGGGGACGTCGGACGCGCTCACCGTGTCGCCTCCGATCTCGATGTAGGCATGATCTGGATTAATTCCCAAAACGTGCGCCATTTACCAACTCCATTTGGAGGCACGAAACGAAGCGGTGTTGGCAGAGACGGAGGTGACTACAGCTTCGATTTCTACATGGAAACCAAGAATGTGGCTGTGGCCTACGACCTGCACGACATTGGACAACTTGGAACGCAAACCGAATGAGAACACTCGACGATGCCGAGGTTGAACGTCAAGCACGTCTCCATGACGAAGCTCGACAAACCGCTATTCAGATCGACCCTGCGACCGTAGATCATCCCGACATGACTATCGAGGACGCATATGCGATTCAAAATGCGTGGCTCCGAATTGAACTTGACCGCGGCCGGCAGCTCGTGGGCCACAAGATTGGGCTGACGTCGAAAGCCATGCAATTGGCTATGAATATCAATGAACCAGACTCGGGTTATCTGCTAGATGACATGGTTTTTGAAAACGGTTGCAAACTAGAAGCAGCGCTGTTTTGTGATCCGAAAATTGAAGTCGAGTTGGCGTTCCTGATCGGTAGCCGGATAACGGGTGAAGAAGTCACAATCGACGAGGTAGTTAGTTCCACTGAAGCACTAATTCCTGCAATCGAATTGATTGACGCACGCTCATACCGAAAACACCCGCGGACGGGAATTACTCGTTCGGTCATGGACACGATTGCCGACAACGCCGCCGATGCGGGAATCATTCTTGGAGACGCTCATCACGAACCAAAGGAATTGGATCTTCCGTGGGTATCGGCAGTATGTGAACGTAATGATGAAATTGAAGAGACGGGTGTAGCAGCGGCCGTGTTGGGTCACCCGGCGCTCGGAGTCGCCTGGCTTGCCCGACGTTACGCGACTCTAGGTCTTGCTTTAGAGCCGGGACAGATCGTCTTGAGTGGCTCGTTTACTCGGCCAGTTGATTGCCGTCCCGGTGACCATTTCAAGATCGACTATCGCGAATTAGGTGTAATCGAATTTTCATTTAAGTGAGTGACCTTCCGGGGGTTCGATGTCACCGATCGTGTACTCGTAGCTTGGCTTAGCGGGAAGTCCGCCATTTGCTCGACAAGAGATAGTTGGTATTTCTCGACCTCGGTGCACCAGAACACGCCACTCTTGAAGGGCGACTGAGATCGATACCAGCCACCCCGATTCAACTTCTTCAATTGTTATCTGTCGGGGTAGAAGATCTAATTCCCAGCCCAAAATTTCGAAAATAGCGCGCTCAGCTACCTGACCTGGGCCTGTGGAAGCTCCCCACCAACCGCGACATTTTGAACTTAAAAGCGAAGGACTGCCTGTGAGCTCAAGAATCGACAAGGTTGTCTCCGCGTCCAGGTAAGCCCACATTCGTCCGTCTGGAATCGTCATAGCTGTAGGAGCGAAACGATGCCCCCCGGTGTGGCTGACGCGAATGACGTTTAGTCCGGGCGCTCTCTGTTCGAGTTCGCTAGCAAAACGCGCCCCCTCACTTCCGCAACAAATGTCGTGACTGCCTTGGGTACAAACAATGACTGCCAGTTCGGGTGGATTTACCTCGTCGGAAGGAACATCCAAATCTTGAGGCATCTGGGTCTTGATATCTGACGCGAATTTGGAAAGCTGCGACGGGTCAGGAGGCCTGAAACCCCAACTCTTCATTCCAACTTCGTCTCGCTGGTAGATAAGTATCTTTGTTCCCGGTTCCTCGGTGCGTGGGACCATGGCTAAAACCCGAGTCGATCCGAGCGAAGTCTCCGACATTGAACTGAACCCCTCGAGGAGTGGGTGATCAAAGACCGGTTTTGGCCACGGCAGTGGCACTTCAACCAATATAAGAGCGTCCGCCGACAAACTCGTGCCACAGGGGTCCGTTCTAATTTGCAGGGAATGTGCCGAACATTTGGGTGATTCGCCGACGGGCGGCAGCAGTCCTAGTGCGTGGTCGGAGAGTCTGTTCGACATAACTACAGACTAGATCGGTTCCATAATCAGACCTGAAACTAGTTTCTAGTTGTAACGACCTCTGCGCCTGGCGCTTCAGGCTCATCATCGACTATCTCGGCTGGAAATCCGGGAGCGTGTACATCTAAACCGGTTGCGTCTTCAAGACGTCTTATGACGTTGGGAGACCACTCCCGCGAGCCGTAACGTTTCTCGGCATCTTGAAAAATTTCGATTAACAAAGGGGAAATTTCAAGTGGCACATGGTGGCGTTCGGCGATTTCTTGAAATAACGAGATGTCTTTGAGCACCAAATCCATCGTGAAATTAATGTCCCGGCTCCCGTTCAGGATCACCTGACTTTCAGTTTCATGCACGAACGAATTACCAGAGCTAATTCTGATTGCTTCATAGGCCGTCGCGAGGTCGAGACCTGATGCTTTGGTGGTTACCAACGCTTCGCATATGGACGCAAGGTTCGCGGTGGCCAGGTAGTTCGTAACCACCTTGAGAATTGACGCAGATCCTATGTCGCCTGTGTGCAGTACCTGCCTGCCCATTGCTTGCAACAAGGGCAGAATTCGGTCAAACACCTCCCTCTCGCACCCAGACAGAATTGCTATGTTGCCCGTCGCTGCTCTGTGGCAGCCCCCTGAAACCGGGCAATCAGCAGCAGAACCGCCAAGGTCTTGTACTTTTTGAGCAAGACGGAGCACTTCCTGCTGATCAGTGGTGCTCATCTCGACCCATATTTTCCCCTCCGAAAGCCCAGCGAGTACCCCATCATCGTCTTCCATAACCGATGCGCAAATAGTGGGACTCGGAAGGCACGTGATCACTACATCGCAGCTTCGGGCAACTTCTTGAGGTGATTGAGCGTGAGATGCTCCTGCCCGGATGAATTCAGATGTCTTGGAGGAGTCCAAGTCTCTAACTGTTAGGTCAAATCCATTGCGGAGAACACTCCCCGCTAATTTGGCCCCGACATTGCCGAGTCCGATAAAGCCAACCTTCAATTGTTCATTCCAATCTCGGTGAGGTAACTGGCTCAATGTAACCTCCGGAAGGACTCGACCTTTCTATCGACAGTTTTTGGGCAGAAATTATGCTGTCTGTATCTTCTACAACGGGGCTGATGTTATGGCTGCAACTCACCCGAAGGTGACTAATGAGATTCGAGAGGTCTTCCTTAAAGACGGCGTAGTCAAAATTCCTGGGGCGATCTCTGCTAAGTGGCTTCAGGCGATCGCAGACATGGCCGACAAAGAATTGAGCGAACCGGGGGAGTGGGTGACTGATACCAACCCGGGAGCCACAGAGAACCGTCTCTTTACCAGCAGGTACCGCTGGAAGACCGATCCCCTCGTCAATGGTTATGTGCATGATTCGGGTGTGGCTCACATGGCTGCGGCTCTTATGAACTCGAACACCACACGGCTCTACTTCGATCATTTACTTGTGAAAGAGCCCCATACCGAAGCCCCGACCCCGTGGCATCAAGATATTCCCTATTGGCCGTTTTTGGGTAAGCAAATATGTTCAGCTTGGGTATCGGTGAGTGGACTAACCGTGGACGAAAGCTCACTTGAGTTCGTGCGCGGATCTCACGAATGGGGCTCGTACTTTGCGCCTGAAGCTTTCGATGGCGCAAAGAACTGGACGAGTGATTTCGAGGGAGAACCGGCGCCTGATGTTGCAGCCGCGCGAGATGAGTACGACATCGTTGGCTTCGATGTTCAACCTGGTGACGCGATCTTCTTCTCAGCGTGGATATTGCACGGTGCCCCTGGCAACGCTGGAACCAAAAGGCGCGCGGCGTTGTCAACTAGGTGGCTTGGCGACGATGTGACCTGGTACCCGCACCCCGGTAGCGATCCAACTGTGACTGACGACGACACCAGTGTCGAAAGCGGAGAATATCCAGGCGACGATAAACATTTCCCGTTGGTTTACAGCGTCTAACCGTCGAAGTAAGACAACGCAAGCCCCAGTTGTGTCGCCGCGTTTGTGACTAGTGGCGCAACAACTGCTGAATCGAGACTTAACGAGAGGTGAACGACAGCGAGAGCCGCTGTTGTGCTTCCACCAGTTGTTCTGACAGGGGCGGCAACCGATGCCATTCCGTCTATAACTTCTCCTTCTGAATATGCCCAACCCGACTCGCGAGCTACCTGAACTTCTGGACGTTCGTCTTGCAGAGGACCATCCCCTGCGAGCAAGGCAATGCCCGGGGCGCCGCGCTCAAGAGAGTGTCGAGTACCGGGACGGTACGCAACATGTGCGGTGGTGTAAGTCGGTTCCACAACCTGAACAGTGACCGCCTCGTGGCCGTCGGAAACAACGAGGAACGCGGTCATTTCTAAATCATTGGCCAGATCAGAAAGTATCGGAGCTGCTGTCGACTGTAAATCGTTGCGCACGCTCCCGGCGAGAGCGACGAGTTGTGTATCCCCAGTTAGTCGTCCCGAAGTGTCTCGCCTTACCAACCTGTGATCTTCGAGGGTGCGAATAATTCGATAGGTGACAGAACGGCCTAAACCGAGTCTGGAAGACAATTCGTCGATCGTCATCGGAACTGTCGCAGTAGCTATGGCATTCAACGCTCTGAGCCCTCTATCCAGGGTTTGAGATCGACTTGTATCTGTAGCTGATTTGGCCGCCATAGGTAATGAACTATAATCGATAATAGAACCTGGAATTCTATAATCGAACATATGAGAGTGGGAGCTAGGAGCGGACATGCCCGCAAGAACAGGCAAAGAAGTCATCGATCGGCTACAAAGCCGCCCCCCTAATCTCTGGCTAGACGGTCAATTTGTTGAAGACCCCACGCAACACCCCAAGACCCGAAACGCAGTTCGCTCCTTAGCAGCGCTTTACGATCTCCAGTATCGCGATGACCTCGTTGACACCATGACCGTTAAATCACCGTCCTCGGGTGACAGAGTTGGCCGCAGCTTCGTAGTACCCGAAACGAAGGATGATCTGCGTCAACGCTCACAGATGCACAAGGTATGGGCAGATGCGAGCTTGGGGCATATGGGACGGTCCCCTGACTATATGAACGTGAACGTAATGGCAGCGGGCATGGCAGGCGACTATTTCGAACAGGTAGACCAACGCTTTGGACAGAACATCAAAAACTATTTTGAGTACGTTCGAGAGAACGATCTTGCTCTTACTCACGCCCTCACAAACCCACAGATCGACAAATCGAAACAGGCCAACGAACTAGATGATCCCTACATCGCTCTTGGGCTAGTTGAGGAGACTTCTGAGGGCATTTTGGTCAGAGGTGCTCGCATGTTGGCAACCCTGCCGATATCAGATGAGATTCTCATCTTTCCCTCGACAGTGATTCAAGGGGGAGAAGAGATGCGTCCATACGCATTGGGATTCTCTGTCCCTAACGACACTCCAGGATTGCGGTTTCAATGCCGGGAGCCATTAGATCAAGGGCGAAGCCATGTCGACCATCCCTTGGGGTCACGCTTTGATGAATTGGACGCAATGGTCATTTTCGATGATGTCATGGTTCCCTGGGATCGAGTCTTCCTCATCAAAGACATCGATCTGGCCAACCAGGCCTACGCGCGAACTGGCGCCGTTCTGCACATGGCGCACCAAGTTGTCAATCTCAAAATTGCCAAGACCGAAGCAATTCTGGGGACATTACAGTCGATCGTCGACATGATCGGAACGGGTCACTATCCACATGTTCAGGAAATGGTCGCGGAAGTCATCGTCACTCTGGAAATCATGAAGGCACTAAAAATCGCTTCAGAAGAAGAAGCAAGCGTCAACGAATATGGGGTGATGACACCAGCGCGCGGCCCACTGGATGCAGCTCGTAATCACTACCCGGCGGTACACAAACGGCTTATTGAAATCTTGCAGTTGTGCTCGTCCAGCGGTTTGATAATGGTGCCTAGCCAAGCTGATTGGGAGGGTGAAAGGAGCAGTGACATCGGCAAGTTCTTGCAAGGTAAAAATGGATCAGCTGAAGAAAGACTGCGCCTGTTCCGGCTTGCGTGGGATATGACAATCTCAGGCTTTGGCGGCCGACAAGCCTTGTATGAACGTTTCTTTTTCGGCGATCCAGTGCGTATGAAGCATGCTCTCTACGGTGTTTACGACCGAACTGAATATGTCGATAGGGTCCAGAAGTTTGTTGCCAACGACAGTTGGCCTGAGGCGTGAATTTGAACAGGGATGAAATTCGGCGTGCAGCTCAGCGGATAGCAGACAAAGTTGTTCGCACTGACACCCACCGTATCGATCCCTCTTTGACCCTAAAGCTCGAAGGTGCGCAACGCAGCGGTTCTTTTAAAGCCCGCGGAGCGATGAACGCGATGCTCTGTTCGACCATTGGCGCTGATGGTGTAGTTGCGGCCTCCGGTGGCAATCATGGAGCAGCCGTTGCATGGGCAGCCCAAGAGTTGGGTTATACCGCAAACATCTTTGTTCCCTCCATTATTTCACCTTCAAAGTTAGAGAAGCTCAATGGGTACGGTGCGGTCGTGCACGTTGAGGGCAACGAGTACCAAGAAACGCTTCATGCTGCTCGTGCCTTCAAACAAGGACGGCACTGTGTGGAACTGCATGCTTACGATCAGACGGAAGTTGTTCTGGGCGCGGGCACCCTAGCGATGGAGATAGATGAACAAGTCCCAGACGTCACCACGATCGTCGTTGCATGCGGTGGTGGGGGGCTTTCCGCCGGACTTGCAACCTGGTGGGGAACCTCAAAGCGCCTAATAGTGGTGGAAACCGAAGGAACCCAAACCTTTGCCCGATCGCTAATTGCTGGAGAACTCATAGATGTCGAGGTTTCAGGGGTTGCTGCTGATTCCTTAGGTGCGCGTCGACTCGGAAATATCGCATGGCAGGCCCTTGTGGCTTCTGGAGCCGAGAGCCACGTAGTCAGTGACGAGCAAGTAAGGGAAGCTCAATTGCAGTTGAACAATGACTTCAATGTCATTGCTGAGCCCGCTGCTGCCGCAGGGTATGCCGCAGTGTTATCTGGCCAAGCTGAACTGACCGAAGATGAGAATTGTGTCGTAATTATTTGCGGCTCAAATACCGGTTAGATGTCACCAGCCACGGATTTGATGTGCAGCTGCGATCTTAGAGACAGCTAAAGCATCACCGGCCAATCGAAGATTAGGAGTTTCGTAGCTATCG
Source organism: Candidatus Neomicrothrix sp. UBA814 (assembly GCA_002296525.1). Lineage (GTDB taxonomy): Bacteria > Actinomycetota > Acidimicrobiia > Acidimicrobiales > Poriferisodalaceae > UBA6944. The sequence continues at coordinate 95,444 of DBIA01000017.1, forward strand.
CAAGCTGCCATCACCTGCTCCCATGCAGAAGTGAGGATCCCACGGACTGCTTCAAGCGTCTCTTTTTCGGTTGGAATCGTCATGGAAGCAGCCTTGCTCATCTCCATGTATGACCCTGCAACTCCGCCTGCGTTAGCTAACACATCTGGGATCAAGGTGACACCCGCCTCTAAGAACTGAGTGTCAGCCTCTGGAGTCGTGGGGTTGTTGGCTCCTTCTGAAACATACTTGAGTCCCATTTCCACCATTTTTTTTGCTGCCTCACCCGTAACGGTTTGTGATGCGGCGCAAGGTAAGAACAAGTCAAGTGTTCCGCCGGCGGACAAGTGTTCGTCTCTCCAGGCGAAATCTCCTGAACTGCCGCCGTGTTGGGACGCGTAGACCTTGAATGCTTCAGACCCGTGTTCATCGACTATTTCTGAAAGAGCCGGGATGTCTATGCCTGATGCTTGATACAAACACCCGCCAAGACCTATGTCGTAAATAGCTATGTATGTTGCACCTAGCTCATGTGCTGTGCGAGCTGCGTAACGGCCGACATTGCCAAATCCCTCTTGTGCGATTAGTTGTCCGTCTAAGCCACCGGCTGCCAACTGGGCTAAAGCGACTACCCCGAAGCCCGTTGATGACAGTCGACCGGGAAGTCCGCCAAGTTCGACCGGTTTGCCAGTTACGCAACCGGCGACGAGTCCACCGCGAATACGAGAGATCTCGTCTGCAAAGATTGCCATGTGGTGAGGGTTTGTATTCAGATCTGGGGCTGGGATGTCGGTTAGATTTCCGGTTTCCCCCAAATGTGGGTTTAGTTCGCGTGCATAGAGTCGCACTAAACGATCTATTTCCCTAGACGTCAGAGTGCTTGGATCAGCGCAAATACCTCCCTTTGCGCCGCCGAGTGGAAGCCCTACGAGGGCAGTTTTAAGAGTCATCCCGGCAGACAAAGCAACCGTTTCATTTCGGTCAACGTCGGGAGCTATTCGAAATCCGCCCTTCATGCCGTCCACAGCTAAGACATCAGAGTGATGTGCTCTCCAAGCAGGAAAGAGAGACCTTTTTCCGTTGTCGTGCTCAAGAATCAAACTCATTTCGAGAACACGAATTGGTTTAACGATTAGTTCAACTAAATCGGCGTCGATGCCTGACAGTTCGCCTGCGTTTCGAATTCGAGATTCGATGACTGAGAGCTCTGAAGACATATCGGATTCAAGCCTACGCCGAACAGGGATCTATCCCTGACCCACAAAGACGGACGCATAGAATTGGAATCGCTCATTGTTAACGACCCCCGACGCAAGAAGTACTGACATCGTTGCTGTCCAAAACCAGATAAGGGGGCTACCGTGCCTCTATGGCCATGATTACGGGCGGCCAAGCGGTCGCTGAGACGCTCTCATCCCTTGGAGTCACGAGAGTCTTCGGAATTGTAAGCGTACACAACTTGCCGATTTACGATGCTCTTTCGCTTCACCCAGACATCGAAGTGACAAATGTTCGTCATGAGCAGGCCGCTGCGCATGCAGCTGATGCCTACTCGCGAGTCACCGGAGGCTTGGGCGTAATTTTGACGTCCACCGGACCTGGAGCTGTGAATGCAATTGCGGGAATATACGAAGCAGCGTTTGTATCTTCTCAATTGCTTATGATCACGGGCCAAATTGAGTCACGGTTCAGAGGCAAGGCCAAAGGCTTTCTGCACGAATACGAGAAACAGCCAGACATGCTCCGGAGCGTGTGCCGGTCAGTCGCGTCAGTTCGTTATACCGAAGACATCAGCAAAGACATTGCCGGTGTTGTGGACGACATAAGACGAGGCAGGCCCCAGCCTGGCGCGGTGGAAATTCCCATTGATCTTCAATATCGAATTGCTGAAGTGCAGATAGTTGGTTCACCGCACACAGAACGGCTAAGCCCGGACGAAAATTTGTTGGATCAAGCTGCCGCGCTACTCCAACAGGCCGAGCGGCCAGTTATATGGGCGGGCGGAGGTGTAAATATCTCAGGAGCAGCGAATGAACTCACGGCGTTGGCCGAGCGTCTGGGCGCGCCGGTGGTCACCACCATCGAAGGTCGAGGATCCATACCGGAAGTACACGAGTTAAGCCTCGGATTCAGAACAGACCGACTGCTTGGCATGGAAATTTTCGAAGATGCTGACCTCGTGTTTGCTGTCGGGACACGATTTCAGAACTACGCGACTCGGGTTTGGACTCTTCCCATGCCTGAGAACTTGATCCACGTTGACGTCGACCCAGAAGTTATTGGAAGAAACTATTCGGCTGCTGTGTCTGTCGTCGGCGATGCGAAACTTGCATTGCAGGGAATGCTCAACCGGATAGATAACGGAAACGTCGACGAACAATTTGTTGACAGGTGCCGCAAAATTAGAACTGCTGACGAACAAGCAATTCAAGAAGAAATCGGAGCGGACCATAGCCAAATTGTCTCGATTATTAGGCGCCTGTTGCCCGATGCGTGCCCGGTGGTTCGAGATTCCACGGTACCTGGATACACGTGGGGTAATCGGTTACTTCAAATCGTTCGGAGCCGCACGTCCTTAAGGCCCGCAGCAGTCGCCATAGGCCCCGGGTTGCCGCTCGCGATGGGAGCAGCAATTGGAAGCGAAACCCACGCACTACTAGTGCAGGGCGACGGTGGCCTGCAACTATCGATCGGTGAATTGTCAGCCTGCGCGGAACACCAAATTCCAGTAATTGTCCTGGTATTCAACGACTCGGGTTACAACATCCTGCGGATCATTCAAGACAATGTGCTGGGCCGCAAGAATGGGACAGAGTTACCGAGAGTGGATTTCGTCGCCGTCGCCGAAGGTATGGGGGTCGATGCCGAGCGGGTTGAAGGTGTAGACCAATTCGAGCCGGCCTTACAACGCGCCCTCGACCGCTCAGGACCCACGCTGCTTGATATCGATATGGAGTTGTTGGCCCCGATTCAACTTCCGCTTCCAGCCCACCAGCGCTCTCGAGACGACGATTAATGGAGTGCTAAGTGACGATGTCGCAGTCAAACGGCACACCAACATCGTCGCCCACTTGGCGTAATGCTCTGACCACTGAGCCAGGATAAGAAACAACGCCCTGCTGAGAACGAAGGTCCATAGTTTGCTGTTCTATCTCTCCGGGCAGATACACCTGCTGCCCGGGTAGAGCATCTTCTTCTCCCGCTGCGCGGATTTGGTCGACCATGTTTTCGATGTCATCGTAATAGTCGTCTTTTTCTCTAAATATGTTGGGGTCCATGAGCAGAAAGAATTGCCCGCGATGTCCGACGGCAACCTCTCCGGTGTGGGCAGAGCCCGACAAGATACCGGCAAGGATGTTTGATGCGGTGATCATTCCTATGCCCTTGTAGCCGCCGATCGCCGGAACAATTCCCTTCATTGCTACGTCCGGATCGATCGTGGGGTTGCCGTCACGGTCTAAAAATCCCCATGATTCAGGTATGTCGTTGCCTTCGGAACGGGCTCGGAGCACCTTTCCGAGAGCTACAGGAGTCATCGCCATGTCAAGAACGATTGGAGGCTGATCTCGCCGAGGGAATGTCCACACGATTGGATTGTTGCCAAATAATTTCCGACGACTTCCAAACGGCGCGAGATTCGGAACGCTGGTCGTCGTGCCAAAACAGACAAAGCCAGCTTGCGCAGCCATATACGGATAATTGGCGCCACAACCCCAATCATTTGAATTCCGGATCACTCCGACAACCATTCCGCTGTCTGAAGCAACAGTAATGAGATGTTCCATGAATCGAGTGATGACAAGTTGCCCTAGCCCGTGGCTGCCGTCGGCCACTACGACTGCAGGGGTTTCAGTCACTATCTCTAGTTGGGCCTTAGGGTCGGTTGAACCATCGCGGAACCAATTGATGTACCAACTAACTCGTTGAAAGCCGTGGGTGTCGACGCCACGTAAGTCCGACCAGAGTTGGTTATCAACGACGGTAGCGGCGTCTGCGGGGGACATGCCCGCAGCGGAGTAAGCGGCGATCCCCCACGGGCGCAGTTGTTCCAAATAGAAACTGACGGGACCATCGGGCTGACCGTCAGTGGGAAGGTCGTTTGGGATTCCTCTCGGCGAATGATCGTCGGCGTTGGTCACAGTGCTCCTATCACAGCTTCAGCGAATCTCTCGGTAGTGGCTTCGCCTCCCTGATCTGGTGTTAGATCCGAGTTTGAGAGATAAACATGTTCTAGGGCTCTTTCTAGACGATCAGCAGCGTCTTTGAGATGTAAATGGCGAAGCATCATCGCAGCTGAAAGCAAGGTCGCGGTGGGGTTAATAGTTCCTTTCCCCGCTAGATCTGGTGCAGTTCCGTGCGCAGATTCGAAATACGCGAACTCATGCCCGTAACAGCCAGATGGCGCCAGTCCGAGACCACCTATGGTGCCCGCTCCCAAATCAGAAAGGATGTCGCCATAAAGGTTGGGTAAAAGAAGAACATCAATGTCTTGCGGACGGACCACTAGACGATGCGCCATGTCATCCACGATGAACTCCTCATATTCAACCCCGGCGTACTCCTCAGATATCTCCTTTGCAATTTCGCAGAACCATCGGTCTGTAGCGGGCAGCATGTTCGTTTTGGCGGAAACCGTCAGCCGCCCGCTCCGTTGGAGCGCTAGCTCGCAAGCGAACCTAGCTACTTGTTCGGTTCCGGGCCGGGTAATAATTTTTGCCGCGAACCGTCCCTCGCTAGCATCCAACGGCAGTCGAGACCTGGGATCGGTCAGTCCGGCATCTATTAGATCTTTAGCCTCTCCCATCACACCGACGTACATATCCTCGAGATTTTCTCGGACGATCACGTAGTCGATCTCGGTCGGGTCTTGTAACGGAGAGTGAAAACCTGGGCGCCAACGAATCGGCCGAACGTTAGCGAAAGTTAGTTTTCCCCATCGCAAATATTGTGCGCCGGGAGTTGTCCCATCACTTGAGCCAAATAAAGCAGTGTCTGCATTATCGACCCGCTCTCGAATCAGCGCCTCTCGTTCCGCAATAGACAAATCCAGTAGTTCGCTTCCTGGAGGCACCGCATCACATTCGATCGGTAGGGCAAGAGCATCAAGGACCCGAAGCGAAGCCAGCATCGCTTCGGGAGCGGCCCCGTCACCGGGAATAATACATACCCTCGATTTCGACGTCATCACGTGCATGCTACGCGCCACCTAAAGGGCCGAGCATTCTGATTTGCCTAAACGTATGATCCGACAATGGGCAAATCTCGCTCGGTTTTATCTGGTTCACGTCGCGATAGAAGCGCGATCACTGTTCAAGGGTTTTTTCCGCTGCTATTTGCCGGCATGTGTTGGCACTGGGCACGATGGGGCATTGCGTTCTTATCTGCATTTTGGATCAATGAGGTAACCGATTCACCTCGCATGGTGCAGCTAACGGGTACCACGATGTGGGCACCACTTCTTTTTGGTGGAGCCCTAGGCGGTGTTTTTGCCGACCGCTTTGACCGATTACGAACCATTCAATGGCAGTTAGCTGTACTGATTCCCATAGTTGCGGTAATTGGATTGTTGGAAGTTACCGAACAGCTGTCCGTTTGGATGATCTACCCATTTCTGATGTTTGCGGGGATCGGATGGGTCGGTGACATGACCAGCCGACGGGCACTCGTCTTCGAAATTGTTGGAACCAAAAAAATTGATAATGCGATGGCATACGAATCGTTCACTCTGGCGAGTGGTGTAGCTGTGGGGAATTTGATTGGTGGCGGCGTGGCTCAACGCCTTGGCATCGGTGAAGCCTTCTTAGTTGTCTCGGTTTTACTCCTAGTTGGTTTCATCAGTTTGAAATGGGTACCCCGCACTAGTTTCACCGACGTTGCTGCACCCAAGACTGAATCTTCCACTGTGGCGGAACTCAAGGCTGGCTTGGCGTTAGTTCGAACAAATCGTGCTCTGCTCAGCATCTTGGGCGTTACATTTCTCGCGAATTTCTTTTTGTTCTCTTACTTTCCCGCTGTACAACGAATTGGAGATCGCATCGGAGCGAGCCCTAGCCAAGTAGGTCTTATCGCTGCGATGACTGGATTTGGCATGATGACTGGCTCGTTCATCATCGGCATGTGGGAACCCAAACATCGAGGAAGGGCCTACATCGGTGGTGTTGCGTTCGGAATGCTGATGCTTATGCCGTTTGCGACTAGTAACTCAGTCCCGATGGCTGCGGGAGCGCTATTCATAGCGGCTACCGGGTCAGGGTTCTTCGGAGCTACACAGTCAACGTTGGTGCTCACAACTGTGGGCAGCGACATGCGGGGTAGAGCAATGGGTTTACTCAGCATGGCTATTGGCGCCTTACCAATAGGCACATTTTTGTTGGGCGAGATAGCCGAAATCTATGGGGCACCCGCCGCTGTCGTGGTGATGGCATCCACTGGACTTGTGTTGCTAATTCTCTGGGTTTTTACTCACCCGGAGCTTCTCGCGATGGGAAGATCAGTTGATGCAGCTGCGACGGAGTAGAACCAGCAGACTCTGAACTGCCAAATAGAGCACGTATACCGCACTTTCCGCTATGCAGAAGGCTCCACCTTGACTACGATCCAAGACACGCTTTCGAGAGGGGACGAACATAATGAAGGCAGCTGTTTTAAATCAGATTCCAGGTGAACTAGAGATCGAAGATATTTCAATCGATAAGCCCGGACCGAACGAAGTGCTCGTCCAAGTTGTTAACGCCGGCTTATGCCACAGCGATCTCCACTTTATGGACGCCGCCTGGCAAACTCAGCTACCGGCCGTCATGGGCCATGAAAGTGCGGGAGTTGTTCAAGCAGTGGGTGACGACGTTGCGTACGTAAAACCAGGTGATCACGTGATCACCTGCCTTTCAGTGTTCTGCGGCAACTGCGACCTTTGCCTGACTGGTAGGCCGAACCTATGCCGCAATAACGCAGCAGTGAGCCGATCGGACGATGCCACACCGCGACTATCCAAAAGTGACGGCACTGCGGTCACCCAATTTGCTCGACTTGGCGGTTTTGCTGAAGAAATGCTGGTTCATCAAAACGCAGTAGTCGCGATACGCGAAGACATGCCGCTGGATCGAGCGGCGCTCATTGGCTGCGGCGTTACCACCGGAGTGGGGGCTGTCTTCAAAACTGCGAAGATAGAACCAGGATCAACTGTTGCCGTCTTCGGTGCCGGAGGCATAGGCCTTTCAGCAGTGCAAGGGGCCCGAATTGCTGGAGCCGGACGAATCATCTCCGTTGACGTAACCGACGACAAATTAGAAACAGCACGTTCGGTAGGCGCGACTGACACAGTAAACGGATCTGAAACTGACGCTGTCGCCGCGATTCACGAAATGACCAAAGGAGGGGTTGACTATGCCTTCGAGTGCATTGGTCTTAAAGCAACATGCGAGCAAGCGTGGTCCGCATCCAAATTGGGTGGAACAACCGTCATTGTGGGAATGATGCCCTTCGGTGAGAAAATCGAAATTCCCGGTTATGAAGTCTTCATGATGGAAAAGCGACTGCAAGGTTCCATGATGGGATCTAACTCGTTCCGCGTTGATATGCCGAGATATGTCGACATGTATCTCGACGGGCGTTTGATGCTCGACGAGATGATTTCCAGCCATATCCACCTCGACCAAATCAACGAGGGTTACGAACAAATGCGCCAGAAGGTCGGAGCTAGAACCGTTATCGACTTCTCCTGATTCTTCAATCTTGTAACTAACAATATTCGGAGCGTGCGACATGGAAGTTGACGGCAAAGTAGCGGTCGTGACCGGAGCGGCAAGTGGTATGGGTCTCGCAATGGCCCACACCTTTGCCAACTCAGGAATGAAAGTGGTTTTGGCTGATATAGAAGATGACGTCCTTAAGCAGGTCACCACTGAGTTGAACGAAGCAGGGCATGACGTCATTGGGGTGCGAACTGATGTATCGAAGCTGGAGGAGGTCCAAGCTCTAGCCGAACGAACCCTGCAAAAGTTTGGGGCCGTGCACGTGCTGTGCAACAACGCTGGTGTCGGAGTTGGGGCACCGGTAGGAAATACTTCGATAGCGGACTGGAAATGGACTCTAGATATAGACCTTTGGGGTCCGATTTACGGAGTCGAGACGTTCCTACCTCTTATTGAGGAACAAGGTGAGGGGCACATTAACTCGACTGCTTCAATGGCAGGCCTATATGCCGGAGCATCACTTGGTGCATACAACGTGGCGAAGCATGGTGTCGTTGCCCTAATGGCCTCCTTAGAGCGCGATCTTCGATGGCGAGATTCCAAGGTTCGGGCATCGGTGCTTTGTCCCGGACCTATTAACACCAACATCGTGGATAGTGAAAGAAATAGGGATCCTGATGATGCGGCCCAACATACCGACTCGGAACAAGGTCAAAAATTTTGGGATTTTCTGACGCGCACCCTTGCAACCGGAATGGACCCTGCCGAAGTAGGTCCAATGGTTCTAGACGCCATCGTTAACGAGAAGTTCTGGATTCTTACCCACCCCGAGATGGGAGAGATCGCCGTCAACCAGTCGCGAGCGATGCTCGAAGACCAACGGCTCACCCGGTAATCGAGCCAGAAATCTAAGAAAAATCAAAAATCTAAGATTATGTAGAAAAATGGCTTGAGACCTACATACTTGTAGGAAGTGAGCCTCAACCCGTCTGCCGTGCAACCAAACGTTTGGCGCGTCGAACCACGAGATCATGCCCTGCAAGATTCACGCTCTGGATTTCAATATCGATGGGTGTTGCTCTGGGTGATTGGACTGTCGGTTCTGGGGTTTGGTTCTCTGATGACATTAGTAACGGCAGCTCTCCCCACCATCGCTACCGATTTGAACACCACAACAGCAAACGCCGGTTGGGTGCTCACAGGCTTGATGCTCGCCATGGCTGTCGGTACTCCAGCCGGAGGTAAATTGGGAGATATATACGGTCATCGCAACACCTTTATTTGGGGTCTGGTTGGAATGACCGTGACCATGATCATGAATTATTGGGTCTGGAACATTGGTACCTTCATCGCAGTTCGAGTTCTCTTTGGGGTAAGCGGAGCTCTTCTGATGCCTAGTGGCATGGCGTTGTTAATGCACGCGTTTGGTATTGAAGAGCGAGCGAAGGCCGTGGGGTGGTTTCAGTTCGCTATGACTGGGGCGCCGACTATCGGAGTTGTCGCGGGCGGCCCCCTACTGGACATTCTGGGATGGAGATCTGTCTTCGCGATCTTTGGCGTGATCGGACTTATCGCAACAGTGCTTGCAATTGTTGTCGTGAAGCCCATTCCAAAAGGAGAACGATCCGCTATCGATTGGCTCGGCGCTATCTTCCTAGCTTCTGCGACCCTTCTCATACTTCTTGCCATAACCCGCATACCCAAGGTCACAAGTAGTGGAGCGTCGGTGCTGACAGACCTTCCCGTCTGGCTGATGTTCCTGTCAAGTTTGCCGCTCTATGTGCTGTTCGTAATTTGGGAAAAGCGAGTTGCCTCGCCGCTTTTGGATATACGTCTGTTCTCAAAACCAACGTTTGCGCTTCCACTTGGGTCAGCGGCGTGCAACCAATTCGCCTATATGGGTGCGTTTGTCGTGATTCCCAGCGTTTTGCAGGGCCCCTATGGATATTCGGTGGGCGCCGCTGCACTGCTGATGGTCCCTCGCCCTGGTGTTTTTGCCATAGCGTCGCCTCTAGGCGGCTCCTTGGTGACCAAAACAGGCATGCGATTCCCCATGGTTATTGGGTCAACCGCGATGATCTGCTCGATGATCGCCTTCGCCTTCGGCAGCGAGCCAGCGAACTTTGGTTTGGCGTTCATTATCGTTGGGTTGGTTTTGTCGGGAGTCTCAGCAGGTATCGGTTCCCCCGCCTACCAGACAATGGTTGCGAACTCAGTCGAAGACGCTGACCTAGGTATCGCTAACGGCATGAACCAAACAGTGATGTGGATGGGCATGATTCTCGGAATCCAATCAATGTTGGCATTCGCCGGTACAGATCTGTCCCTAGGAAGACTGAGAGCAACATTTATCTTTGCAGCTGTTATCGCTGCTCTGGGTTATTCCGCTCCGCTATTTGCTGCGAGATCACGAAAAGAAGATTTGGCTGAGGTATCTGAATTAGATAACGAACCTGTTTGACCCTTGGACGCAACTGTGGGCAAGACTATGTTCATGGCCCTTCAACTTGACCTGCACACGCTTGAGCTTGAACCTGACGGCGAAGTGTTACGCATATGGTTCAATCGCCCCGAATCTCGTAACGCCCACAATCAACAGATGGTTCAAGAAGTAGGCGATCTATTTATTGCGCTTAATAGCCAATCAGAGTTCCGTCTAGCAGTGCTTGGAGGAAGAGGAAAGTCTTTCTGTGCCGGCGCAGATAGAAAAGAAGTGCTGTCCGAGCCGGCGAACGATTTAGAAGCCAGGTATCTGGGACAGTTGGGTCGACGCGCGGCGAGAGCTATCGAAGATTGCGAACTTGTAACTATCGCGCGAGTGCATGGTCACGCAATAGGCGGAGGCTGCTGCTTCGCTACCTCGTGTGATTTCAGAGTGTCGACATCAGACGCGCTGTTCTATGTGCCGGAGGTCGAGCTTGGTGTGCCTCTTCCTTGGGGTGCCACTCCGCGTCTTATTCACGAAATTGGGGCAGCTCGCGCCCGGCAGATGGTACTGACTTCCCAACGAGTAGATGGAATTACAGCGCAAGCCTGGGGTCTTGTTCACGAAGTTGTAGAAGACGAAAAAGAACTGGACTCTGCGGTCGATAGGTGGACCGAGAGAATTCTTTCTTTACCTGCAATGTCTGTACAAATGTCTAAATATCAGATGCGTGGCTACAGCCAGCTCAGCCGCTTAGGAGATCTATCTGAATTTGACGGAGACGCATCAACCCGGGCTATAAAGACCGCTGATGCCCAAGCGCGCTTTGGAAATTTCGGTTAGCTAGGCACCGCACGTTCAATTTTTGGAGTTTCGTGCATCGATCTTTTCAAATGCTTGTTTAGCGGCACGGATTCCTTCAACCGCTCGTGGAATCCCGCCGTAAATAGTCATTTGAACCATGATCTCTTCAATTTCTTCTCTATCCAGGCCGTGATTTAGCCCAGCCGGGACATGGAACGCCAACTCGTCGATCCTGCTCAACACTGTGAGTATGGATATGACAACGAGGCTTCGATCACGACGATTTAATTCGTCTCGTGCCCACAAATCGCCGAAAGCCCAGTGGTAGGCGATCTCCCCGACATCACCGAGATGATCGACCATTGCTGCGAAATCGTCGCTAATGTCATCTGCGCAACGCCCGCCCGTCAACGATTTGCGAACATCGTGGGCTCGAATGCGTCGTTGGTCATCATCTAATTCTTCAGCTCCTGACCGTTCGGGCAGGCGGTCAACGCCGTCTATTTGACAGAAACGGTCGGTAACCACGCGACTTGCCTGCATAGCCATAGGGAAACCTGCGTATGCAGCGACATGAATGATCAGCTCCTCAATTTCGCTTCGTGTTAGCCCGTTGTTAAGACCTACCTGCGTATGCAGCGACAGCTCTTCTGTGCTGCCGATCGTTGCTAAAACAGAAATGACGATCAGGCTGCGGTCGCGACGGCTTAGCTGAGGTCGGGACCATACGTCACCCATGACGACATCGAAAGCGAAACTCCCTAGTGCTCCGTGTTGGCGACGAAAAGCTCTCGCTCCGCGTTCGGGCTCGGCGACCGTGCCGCCCATGAAGGCATCAAAAATCTCAAGGGCTGCGTTGTGACGTTCTTCGTAGGTTCGGTTCTCCATTTTTTTCCCTTCAGTGCTCCTATAGACAGTGCAGCACATTCACAGAACAAGCGTCGCTTTGTGCACAAATCGTCGCCATGAGGCATGCTTGACCGACGCATAAGTTTGAAGACGGATGGGGGAAATGAAAGGGCTCGAGGGAATCCGGGTAGTTGAAGTTGGTCAAATGATTGCCGTTCCATGGGCGACCCGGCTAATTGCAGATTTGGGAGCTGATGTCATCAAGGTAGAACCTCCACAAGGAGATCTTTCCCGACATCGTGGCCCCTACCCAAACCAACCCGACCCTTCGCAAAGCGGTCTATTTACCCACCTCAACCTCAACAAGCGCAGCGTGGTAGCTGACTTTGGAGAGGCAAGCGACGTTGCTCGACTGCACGACCTGCTCGGTGATGCTGACCTTCTCGTTCACGATCTCAGCCCAGAAGCAGCGAACCAGATCGGGTTACACGAGAACGAATTAGCTAAAGCTCATCCGGCACTGGTGACAGTCTCGGTTACTCCGTTCGGTCGTACGGGACCGTACTCGGGTTGGTGTGCCGAAGATCTCCAACTCATTCACGGAGGCGGATGGGGGTGGTTGACACCGGGCTGTTCCGATGAACCTGAACTTCCACCACTGAAACCGGCAGGCCAGCAAGCAGGATTTCAGATTGGATTTGCTGCTGCGACAATCGGCCTAGCAGCACTTGATCAAGCGCTGTGCACCGGCAAGGGAGAGCACCTTGATCTAGCTGGGATGTCCTACATCTCAAGCATGCTTGAGGCAGGTTTCATTAGTTGGACCTATCTGGGCGAGATACCCGGTAGAGCCGGAACAAGAATCCTGAACCCTTGGCGCATCTTCGAAGTAGCGGACGGCAGAATTTTCATCGTTTGTGTGGAAGATGACCAATGGGCGCGACTTAAAGAAGTAATGGGTTCTCCAGAGTGGGCAGAAATGGAAATTTTCGACACTCAAGCCGGACGATTCGAAGCAGAAGATTTACTTCACATGTGGCTAGGGGAGTGGGCTGCGCCGCAACGGGTTATGGACCTGTTCCATCTGGGTCAGGGGAACCGCATTGGCTTCGCTCCGGTAAACACCATCCAACAAATGTTGGATGACCCCCACCTACGCGAACGAGGTTTCCTCGTGGAGGTCGATCAGCCTGGTCTAGGAACTATTACCCTTCCCGGACCCGTAGCTCGTTTGTCAAAACCTTGGTGGTCGATCCGTCAACCAGCCCCTGACCTAGGAGCTGATCAGGACGCAAAGTTCGAACAACCCCGAGGGAAGGACTTGGTAACCGAAAGTCCGCGATCACTGCCCCTTGAGGGGGTGACAGTAGCTGACTTCACCTGGGTCTGGGCAGGCCCGTTTTGTACGATGCACCTCGCTCACCTCGGAGCCGAAGTCATCAAAGTTGAATCTCGACAAGCACCGGACCTAGGACGTCGACTCCCGATTTTTTCAATCAATCACGAGGAGTCCGTCGACAGCAATGGCTACTTCAATCAGTGGGGCCAAGGAAAGAAAAGCATTACTTTGGATCTCTCCACCCCTCAAGGCCAAGCGTTGGCTAAAGAGATCGCCGTTAGCTGTGATCTGGTTGTGTCGAACTACGCAACTGGTGTCATGGAAAAATTCGGTCTTGGGTATGACGACTTAGCCAAAGCGCGGCCAGACGTGATAGTTGGTGCAATCAGCGGATATGGCAATTACGGGCCCTACCGGCACTACCTTGGCTACGGTCCCACCACCGCACCGTTATCAGGACTCTCGTCAATGACCGGATACGAGGGCGGTCAACCAGAAGAAGTAGGCGTTTCCTTAGGAGACCCCGCAGCAGGAATAGCTACAGCGCACCTTCTTGTAGCTGCACTAATTGCGCGACGGCGAACTGGTGAAGGGCAATTCATTGACACTTCGTTATGGGAAGCCACAGCGTCGAGTGCAATTGAAGGCTGGACACAACAAATCCTTACCGGCACACAGCCGGACCTGTGCGGCAACCGAGACCCGATTATGGCCCCCCACAACCTTTACCGATGTCAAGGAGAAGATGAGTGGGTAGCGATCTGTTGCTCCTCTGATAAACAATGGGAGCAGATGGCAACACTCCTGGGTCTTGAGACAGAACAGTTTTCCTCTCAGGCCGCCAGAAAAAGCAACGAAGACGAACTTGACTCTTTAATAGAAAACTGGACGGCGAGTCGCGATAAATGGCAAGTCACCGAGCTGTTACAAGAGGTAGGCGTCCCAGCTATGCCATCGCTTGACGCTCAAGAATTGGAGTTAGACCCTCATCTCAACGATCGAGGATTCATTGAACGGCTTGAGCATCCCTTAATTGGCAAAATGGCACACACCGGCATTCCGTGGCTGCTCAGCGCGGGCGGCAACGGGGTGAGAACCCCTGCTCCAATGCTCGGTCAACACACTGACGAGATCCTGTCATCCCTCCTACAGTTGGGCCTCCCAGAAATTCAGGATCTGCGAGATAAAGGTGTTTTGGGTTAATCATTTGCAGGGTTAGGCAAACGCCCAACGTACGCAGACGAGTAGCCGGGCGCGGTAGACCAATTGATCGCAGCGAGACGTTGCCGACACTCAACCCAAACGTCGTATTGCAAGTCCTCAGCAGCGTAATCAAATGGATCCTGAAGGCGCCTCTCGAGCTCACCGCCTGGCTCGAGCGGGTGCTCAGCAAGCCAGCGAGCAGCTTGACGCCAAGCTAACTCCGGGTCCACGACGTCCCGATAACCCAAGTCGGAAATTGTGTCTCGAATATCGAGCACCCTATGAGAACTTGACCAGCTCGTTAACAATGGGCGTGTGGATGTCGCTACTTCCTGTGGAAGTGACACTATTTCCCAACTATGACCGAGCTCATCTGCGACGATTTCGGAGATCTGGCGAATGCTGAAAAGATGCTCGTCTGAAACGTTATAAATATTCCCGACGGCGGCTGATGGTCGGTCAACTGCCAGCAAAGTGGCATGGGCTGCGTTCTCAACCCACGCTTGGCTCTTCACCGTTAGACCACCATCGGGGACAAAGAGAAATGGTCGACGGTCCAGAGCGCGACGAACTATGGGCCACTCACGAGGAAGTAGCTGACGTGGTCCATATAACTGGGGGTACCGCAGATGTATAGCTTCTGGGTGAGTCTCAAAGACTGCCTCTTCTGTTTCGCGAATCCGACGTAATTTCACAAACGATTCCTGATCGTCTACTAGATCAGCGTCTCGTGCAAGTGGCACGGGCATTCCCTCTGGGAATAAGTCATCAGGGTTTGCGAAACCCTGATACACACCGACCCCGCCTATGGAAACAAAGTGATCGACTTTTCCCTGAAGTAACTGCGCAAGGTCCCTTAATCGCCCGTACATCACAACAGCGAGATCAAAGGTTCTGTTTCCTATGTCCTCGGAGGTTTGAGTGACGTTAAAAGGATCAGTATGAATATGTTCCACTTCGGGACCAATGAGATCGGTTTCGTGACGTCCGGTGTGAAGAATCGTGACCTGAAAGCCCCGGTCTATTAGCCCGTTCACAACATATGGCCCGGTTGGACCGGTACCGCCAATGACTACAGCCGTCTTCATATCCCCATTCTCGCGGCTCTGTTCTCAATGAGGTACGAAAAAGTAACTTGATGTACGGTAGTTTTCTCTGAAAGTTCCATCGACATGGGGGTACACACAGTGTCAACCAAAGCAGGTGACCGTCTCGACTTTGATGGTGGCGTTCAAGTCATCGTGACTAAAGGCGGAGAGGGCGACATAACACACAGTGCCGGCGGTGAAGGTCTGAAGGTCGGCAAGCGCTACCAGGACGAAGACACCGGAATTGAAGTGTTAGTCACTAAGCCAGGTGACATCACATTGCAGTGCAATGGCAAAGACATGCAGCTGCAAGAGCCAAAGAAAACAAAGTCCGCCGACTAATTCGTCGACATCTAACGAAAAGGGAGGGCTGCTCTGCAGGCCGACTCGGTCACTGTTGCCTCCTCCGCTCAGGGGCGTATTGTCACTATGACCCTGCCCGGCGGACTCTTTGAGACGCGCACGGCGTTAGATATCACGCAAGCCTGCGAAAGACTTCAAGAAGATCGCAATATTCGGGCCGTAGTAATTGCGTCTCGCAATGAAGACTTCTGTTCTGGCGTAGCTGAGGATTTTGATCGTTTCGCAGTTTCGCCCGACCCAGCGGCTGCTCTCTCTAGGCTACGTATCCCACTAGTAGCGTCACTATCGGGTCAATGTTCATCCGCAGGATTAGAAGTCGCCCTCGCATGTGACATACGAATAGGAACCCCCCAAAGTCGGTATTCGCTCAGCGATTCGATACACGGCTCGCTTCCAGCTTGGGGTGGTACTCAACGCCTACCCCGAGCAATCACGGCCGGCCGTGCCGCATCGATGCTGTTCTTAGGAACAGAAGTTGACTCACAAACCGCCCAACAGTGGGGATTAATTCACGCTATAGCTGATGAGGCACTGGGCGAAGCGACCAGCATTGCCGACATGCTCTTAACCCGCGGACCCTTAGCATTAGAACTGACCAAAGAAGCAATTCACCGCGGAAGTGAACTGCCTTTGCGAGATGGACTTCGTCTTGAAGGTGACCTGAACCACCAATTGGCCGCCACCGAAGACCGAGCTGAAGGCTTAGCAGCTTTTTTCGCAAAACGACCCCCCGACTTTTCCGGACGATGAACGGCTACTGGCTACCCGAAAATCTCAACGACAGAGGATCGGAACTCGCTGCGATCATCGCAAAACGAATGAATAACGACGTCCTAGACGGTGTTGAGAAGTGGGTCGAGATGCCAGAGCGACTGGTAGACAACCCGACTCGACCCGACCCTGCAACAAGCTGGGGCGATGGGTTCTTGTGCCTAGATTTAGGACCCGACGACGGCGCTACATGGGGCAGATTTAAAGACGTCGTCGAAGGAGACGAAGATCCCGAATCAATAGCACGAAGAGCACAGGTGTGGAGACTTCCAGTCACCCCGTACCGTAAACACCCTTCCCTTTTACCCCCCAACGATCTTGGCGATTGCACAGATTTTGTTGAACCGAGAACTTTAAAGGTCATCGATTTGACGTCGATGTGGGCAGGGCCTCTATGCACGGAGCTTCTCGCTAGAGGCGGAGCTTCGGTAATCAAGATCGAACCGTCTTCTCGACCCGATGGTCTTCGCTACGGAGACGGTGATGATGGTTCAGGGAACGCACCGATGTTCGTTGAACTCAATCGGTCCAAAGAATTCGCCGACATTGACCTTCGTTACTGTTCCGAGGGAGGCGAATTTCATCAACTTGTCCGCTCCGCTGACCTAGTGGTCACATCGCTGTCACCGAGAGCGAACGAAAATCTTGGTATCACCTGCGAAAAACTCACCTCAATCAACCCCGACATCGCTGTGCTTTCAATTACCGCGTTCGCTTCACACAGTCCCGAAAGTGACTGGGTTGCTTATGGAACAGGTGTCCACGCAGCTTCGGGTTTGGGGTGGCACGTAGGGGAACCGCTAACACCAGCATTCTCTTACCTTGACCCGATCGCAGGACTAGAAGCCTGCGCGGTTGCGTTGAGTCAAGCTATGAGAGACGCCCCCCAATTCTGTCGGATCTCCCTGGACCGGTCCGCCGCGGCGTTTAGAGGACTGTCATGACTGACAAAGTAACGCTCTCTTTTTCGGATTCCGGTATAGCAACGGTCAAGATCTCTAGTCCGCCACTCAACATTTATGACTTAGAGATGAGAGATGGTTTAATTGAAGCGTTCACCGCGACCCGAGACAACCCTGCTGCCCGAGCACTTATCCTCCAAGCAGAAGGACCACATTTCAGCGCAGGGGCAGACCTTTCCGAATTCGGCTCAGCTTCGTCGATTTTTGAAGCACGCAGAATTAGATGGGACCGGGACCCGTGGCTGCCGCTGCTCGGCCTCCCAATTCCTACCGTTGCTTCGTTAAAGGGGTACGCAATGGGATCTGGTCTGGAGATGGCTTTGCTATGCGATATACGCATCGCTGCCGCCGACGCGACTCTCGGCCTACCCGAAACCAAACTGGGCATGTTGCCAGCGGCGGGAGGAACACAGAGCTTGACTCGAGTGTTAGGCCCTCACGCAGCTTCGCCACTGATTTTGACAGGGCGAGACATTGATGTGGCAGAAGCATTGGAACTTGGAATTGTTACTCAAATTGTTCACTCAGAAGAACTCGACCAAACTGTTGAGCATCTCGCAATGCAGCTGGCAGCTATTGAACCATCAATAGCGGCGAAGCTCCGCAGATGCCTGGCCGCAGCAAACGACCTACCCCTTAACGCCGGGTTAGAACTCGAACGGCAGTTGGCTTCCACTTAGTGAAAGTTTGGGTATAGCCCAAAGATGTCGGGTAGCCCTGAAAAACGGTGGCAGATGATCTAAGCGTTACAGCCTCGTTGTCATTCGCTCGTAGCGACGAAAACAATGCCATCTTCTTCGAGCTGATCGAACTCGTCGCTGGAGATACCTAGTTCGGCGAGTACTTCTCGCGAATCGCCACCGGTCGAATTCAAACTTGTTGTTATCTCAGTGTCAGCGTCGCTGAACATCCACATTGGGGCGGGTTGTCTGACCTGACCCAACCCCGGAGCAGCCTGCTCACTAATTAAACCCAGATGTTTAACCGTTGGATCTTCATGAACTTCACGTCGAGTTACGACCTTCCCTGCTGCGAAGTCGTGTTCTTCGAAACGTGCCAACACTTCCTCGGTCGAGTATTTAGCGACTTCGGCGCTGACCTCAGCGATCAACTCAGGCAAGTTGAGTACGCGTCCCAACGCCTCCGAAAAACGTTCATCTGTTATCCAGTCCGTTCGTTCCAACGCCAAACAAAGACCATCCCAAGGAGGTAAAAGGATGCCGGTTGCGATTTCACCGTCAGTTGTCTCCAACACAACTAGGAAAGATCCCGGAGCGGACTCCAACCACGGTGGCATTTGTTCCAATGGAATTGCGGGATTGAGTTCTGCGTGAGCCGCAGCAAGTCCATCTGGCCAAAGAAAAGCGAGTCCCGCAGCAACCATTGGTATTTCCACTTGTTGTCCACGCCCAGTCTTTTCGCGCATGTATAACGCTGCGAGGATGCCTTGCACGAGTGCATTAGCGGAAGTTTTATCAACGACGACCTGTCGAACGAGATCACCGCGACCTTCTCGGTCTCGTTGGTGGTCGACCATCCCCAACTTTGCTTGCATTACATAGTCATAGGCCGGGAGGTGAGCTTCGGGTCCATCGGGTCCATGCCCGCTAATTGCGCCACAGATGATGCCAGGGTTGACTGCTGAGAGAGCTTCGTAGCTCAAACCCAAACTTTCGGCTTTGCCGGGGCGCATGTTGTGGATAAACACGTCTGCGCTTGCTGCAAGATCAAAAAGCAGTTCGCGGCCCTTGTCGGTTTTCGCGTCAATGGCGCAGAACTGTTTTCCGCGGTTCAGAGAATAAAAAATGCTGTTGACGCCGTCGGGTCCGGGACCCAAGCCGCTGGCCCGCACGGGATCAGGGCTACCCGGACTTTCTACCTTCACAACATGGGCGCCCAGTTCACCCAACATCATCCCGGCCATTGGCCCCGAATAAATGGACGTGATTTCGACGACTTTGATCCCAGCTAGTGGGCTATTTGATGCATTAGCCATAGCTCTGAAGTTAGCTGCATAGTGGCTTTTTAACGACCGTTAAGTCAACTCAAATAGCAGAACACTCGAATGATCAAGCGGTGCAGTACCCACATAGAAACGTAATTAACCTCGACCACTGCAATGAGGCTTAGCCAGAATGTTGTGGTGGATTTTCAGCTAGCAATACGATCCACAATCGCAGCAGGGACAGGCACCCTTCTTTGAAGCTTGTTTGGGAACATATCCCGCAGGCCTCGTTCCCTTTGGTGTTACCCGCCCGGCTTTCTTAGTCTTCTTTGACACTGCGGATCATACCCGAGGAAACAACTTGCAACCTTTGCGCCACAATCCACAACGCGGTAACAGCGGCCTTTAGAACCCAAACTAAAATGGAAAATCTTGGGAAATGAAAAGGTAAAGCCCTTTTGGCGGTTAATGTCGCCTCCGACATGAACACCGCCATATTGAGACAACAAGCACGCACCGCCGTCATAGAAGGCCGAAACGCCGGCCTAGGAATGGACGAGCCCGTCACCATGAAAGACGGATCGGTAGGGGTGACCATGCGATTCAAAGGTCGAACCCGCAGCCTGCGTTTCACCGAAGAGATCTCAAACTCCGGCGCTATCGACATCTGGGTAATGAACCCATTCCAAGGAGCGATCTCGTGGAGACTTGGAATGATGCGAGCAGCATCAGAACTCGGCGCTCACATCGACAACCTCAAACAAGTCACCCACCGTTAACCAACAACACAAAAGGTTATTTGGAAACGTCTATTCGATAGAGCTTGGCGGCGTTGTCTTGAAGCAGGCGGCGAATATCAAGTTCGTTCAGACCCTCTAGTGCGTCCATGAGACTGACGTCATCTCGTGGATATAGGCAGGTTGGGTGAGGAAAATCAGTTTCAAATAACAGACACTCACTACCCAAAAAATCAACCGTTGGTTTAATCGTTGATCTCTCAAACCAAAAACAACCAAAAAACTGGCGTCGAAAATACTCCGACGGCAACAGCGACAAATCCGCTAATTCGTTCGGTGCTGTTTCAGTCAGTTGATGATCGAGCATTTCAAGAAAAAACGGAAGCCAACCGACTCCGCTTTCAACGGAAACGAATTTGAGATGTGGGAAACGTTCTGGAATACCCGAATAAATGAGGTTGCCGACGGTGCGAGCGTTCCCCATAAACAAATTCGCTGAACCAACAGCAAGTTTTCGTTCCTCACCGAACGAAGGCCACGGAGCTCTCCCAAAGAAATCCATGTTGCCTTTGGAAGAACCGATGTGAAAGTTCACCGGCATTTGCAGATCTGAACACGTCTGCCAAATCGGATCCCAATGGTTTGTTCCCATGTCAGGAAGCCCGGCTTCTTCAGGGTTAGTGCAAGTCACTATTCCCCGCAGCCCATTCGCGTGAGCTCGCTCTATTTCTCGTACCGCGGCGTCAAGGTTCCACCAAGGCAACAAAGCCATACCGAAAACCCTCTCGCCTGTGTCTGCTTGGAACTCGGCAAGAGCATCGTTATAGATCTCGACGCTTAAGAGCCGCAACGTTTCATCAGGTGACTTAAGAAAATTCTGATTTCCGAATCCTGCGACGTTCGGATACATGATCTGAGCGTGAATGCCCAAATGATCAAGCATCGCAACCCGAGCTTCCGCGTCGAAACTTGCGCGGTGTACCACCTCATTGTCCATCTCAAAGAAAGCGGTGCCAGTGATCTTCTCGCCATCTGGGTCGATGACTGAAGAAGCGATTGGAAGACCGATAGGAATGTCCCCATCGAACCACCAACGTCTTTTGCCGTTTCGTTCAACCATCTGCGGAACACGGTCCTGCCATTTAGCTGGGGCCCTGCTCGTCCACAGGTCATAAGGTTCTGACCAGTGACTATCGGTATCGATAACCTTTAGATCGGTGAATACTTGAGGGTTCACGTCGGCCGGTCTCCGAACTCAGGTCGCTCCGTACGGGTTTTCTTCAATTCCCAAAATCCGTCGACATCGCCGAGCATGGTCATAGCGTCCCACAGTTTCAGGGCGTCTTCCTTTTGTGGAACCCGAGTGATAACGGGACCAAATAACGCGACGCGATCACCATCACTTCGGTTCCAGGCGATTATTGGCGTTCCAACGTCGTCACCTACCAGCGACAAACCGTCATCCATTTTCTCTCTGATGGGTATATCCCACTTCTCGTCGCTAGCTGCTTCGGCGTAGCTTGCCGCTAGGCCCACAGTTGCTAACGCATCAGCAATATCGAAATCCCGATCACCGTCGTGGTGGATTCGACTACCGAACTCCCAGTAAAGATCAAAAACTTTGTTTTCTTGCCCGGCGGCTTTCACCGCTTCCATAACACGCAACATCTTGTGTGTTTTCGATGTGGACTCGTAATAAGGAGTGTCCTCAGGGGGCTCATTCTTAAACAAAAGACTAATCGGTTGCCATGTGATCGAAAGATCGCGTTCGGCTGCAACTTCATCGACGACCCAACGAGCCGTCACCCAACACCACGGTCATATAGGGTCAACCCAAAATTCAATGTCGTTTGCCATAAATGCAGAATAACTCGCATCTACCTGCTTGGTCAGGTTGGCTAGTTCAAGGAAACATTGCATATATCTGGCGCGCGGGTACCTTCATCCGCGATTATTCCTGAGGAGAACAGGGGGAAACCGTGAATCTCGGAATGTTGCTATTTATGCCGGCCTCGATAGCCGGAGAGCAGATCATCCTTATCGACACCTCAACTGAGGCAAGTGGCGGCGCTGCGCGTGAGGTCACATATGGCGAACTGCTGGAGAATGTGAGCAAAACAGCTGGATTACTCACAACTCTGGGAGTGGAGCCGGGTGATCGCGTCGGCGTATTTGCTACCAACAGTGTTGAATGTGTCGAGGCAATTTTTGGCGCCGCTTTTGTCGGCGCGACCGTTGTTCCAATGAACTTCCGAGCTGGCGCCGAAGAAGCAGCTCACCTCATGTCAGACAGCGGAGTGAAGGTTCTCTTCACCGAAAGTCGTTACCGCGATCTAGTTGACGAAAATAGGCCCGAGAGCGTCGAACAAGTATTCATGCTCGACGAGGAGGATTCCTACACCCAGGCGCGAGACGAAGCATTCGAGCTGCCCGTTCCAGAAGACGTCGACCCTGACGGGCTGTGTGCACTGCTCTACACCAGCGGAACCACATCCCTTCCCAAGGGCGTGAAGCTCACCAATGGCGCAATCACTGGTTATGTGATGGGTACCAACGACGCGGCCACAGGCGAAGATATCGGCAGAATGGCTTTAGCAGCGCCGCTGTATCACATCGCCGGCGTGACCTCGATGCTAAACGCTTTGTACAGCGGACGTGTCGTCGTGCTGCTACCTCAGTTCGAAGCATCAGCTTGGATCGACATAGTCCAGAGACATTCGGTCACTCACGCGTTCTTGGTTCCCACGATGCTGGGCAGAGTTATGGAAGCCCCCAATTTCACAGCTGACGCGTTTGTTGGCATGGAGGCGATCACCTACGGCGCAGCCCCGATGCCCCCCTCTGTTATTCGAAGAGCGATCGGCGAATTCCCACCCAACGTCTCTTTCGCAGGTGCCTACGGTCAAACCGAAACCACCTCAACGGTCGCGGTGTTAGATCCCGACGACCATCGAGTTGAAGGCACTGAAGAAGAACAAGCGTTGAAACTGAAACGCCTGTCTTCGGTCGGCCAGGTACTCGACGACGTAGAAGTCCGAGTGGTTGACGAAGACGGAAACCCCGTCGAGGCGGGCACCCTCGGAGAAGTACAACTTCGTACGTTCCGAGCAATGGACGGTTACTGGGGTAACGAAGAAAAAACGCGTGTGACGGTTGACGACGAAGGTTGGGTTCACACGGGCGACCTCGGCTACCTCGACGAAGACGACTATCTGTTCCTGGGAGGACGAACGGGTGACATGATCATTCGAGGTGGCGAAAACGTGTCTCCCGATGAAGTCGAAGCGGTCCTCTACGAAAACAGTGCTGTTCTGGAATGTGCAGTTGTGGGAGTCGCCTCTGAAGAATGGGGTGAGCGTGTCGTCGCAGCAGCAGTTGTGCGAGAAGGAAGCGGAGTAACCGGCGAAGACCTCGTTGCTTTCGCAAAAGAAAAGCTCGCTCCATTCAAAAGACCCGAAGCGGTGGAACTAATGGAAGAGTTGCCTAGAACCTCAACCGGCAAACTGCTCAGAAGAGATTTAATTCCGATGCTCGAAGAGCTCGGTATCTAAAACCGATGACCTCGCTCCTCGTGAGAGGAAAGGTCCACACCTTCGATGACAAAGGTTTCATAGCTTCGAATCTGTTGCTACGAGACGGTGTTGTCTGCGAAATCGATAGCGGTGTCGTAGACGCAGATGACGTTGTCGAACTTGGCCCTGACGAGTACCTGCAACCCGGCTGGCGCGACGATCACCTTCACCTGCTATCGACTTTGGCAGTCCACTGCTCACAGGACCTATCTGAAGCGAGGACTATCGGTGATCTACTCCAATTGGTGGATGCAGCTTCGCCTGGCGACAACGGCTGGATTAGAGCATGGGGCTATGAACCCAGCTTGTTGACCGAAAGGCGGCACCCAACTCGAACCGAACTAGACGAAGTGACAGGAAAATGTCCCATAGTGGTGCACGATCGAACGGGGCACGTCGCTGTTATCAACACCGCAGCTGCTGCGATTCTGAACGCCGACCACTATCTAGAAGGACTGTTAGTGGAACGCGAAGACATACTGCGTCAAGTCCCGAGCATAGAGATCAGCGACTTGAAACGAATTGCTCAAACTGTTTTCGATGAATGGCGTGATCTTGGACTTGTGGCATTGACCGACGCCACGCACACCAACGACATTGATTCCGTCAAGCTGCTGGCCGAAATCAAGAAAGAATGCAACGGCCCCCAGATGACAGTGATGATCGGAGCAGATCGCCTTGACGGACTTCGATTCGGTGACACCTACGGTGACGTCGAAATCGGCCACGCCAAAGTAATGCCCGACGTAGAGTTACAACAGAACTCGAAGCAGTTGGTTCGAGCAGCTCACGAAGCCGGATTTCCAGTAGCGATTCACGTCATGGACATCGACACGCTCGAAGAAGCGCTCCAGGCTCTGGAAGCCTCACCATGTCCGGGACCGGTATCGGACCGGCTTGAACATTGCTCACTTGCATTACCCGAACAACTCGATCGAGTTGCGTTGACTGGGGCAACGGTTTGCACCCAACCTTCGTTTCTTACTCGTCGGCTCAATAAATATGTCGAGAACTTGTCGCCCGTTGAACAAACTTGGTTGTGGCCGCTTTCATCGCTCATCGAACGGAATATTGCAGTCACATTGTCGTCGGATTCCCCAGTGGTCCCCGTCAATCCAGACGAATGGATTAACGCCGCGACTTCGCGGCCGATTTCGTGCCAAGAAGTTGTTACTGAGCGGCAAGCTAAGACGATGACCGTCGTATCGCCAGTAGCAGCAGGCATGAGCGCTGATCTACTCGTAAGAGTTACTCCAACTGGGTACAAACCGCTGGCTGGCGTGAACTGATTCCAATGACAGTGACCGCACTCGAATCTCTTCTCGTTATGGAAATCGGAACGTCTGTTGCTGGCTCCTATGCAGCGAAATTGTTCGCCGATTACGGCAGCGAAGTTCATGTACTGGGGAGTGATCACACACCCTCGCAGACACTCTTTTTCGATGCTTCGAAACATGTTGGCGACAGTGACCTGTCAACACAAGCAGATGTCATCATTCAGTCGTCCGGCTCAGGTCCTCTCGATACGCCACTGGAACCCCTTCGCCCGGACCAAATTGTTCTTCGAATTACACCCTTCGCGGGGACAGGACCATACGCCGATTGGAAGTCAACAGATCTCGTAGACGCAGCTATTGGAGGTCACCTCAGACTCAGTGGTGACCCCAAACGGGAACCGCTCAACGGGGTCCCAGATTTGGTTCATATGGCTGCAGGCGTCACCGGATTCATTGGTGCTTTAGCTGCTTTGATGACTCGGGCTCGAACAGGTCGCGGTCAACTTGTAGAGACCTCGCACCAAGAAGTTATAGCTGCGCTCCACCAATTCAGCCTCCTTCGTTACACCCACACCGGTTCCATTTTGAATCGCATGGGAAACCGGTACAGCGGCCCAGGAACACCAATCGGTGCTTACGAATGCGCTGATGGTTGGATTGGTTTAGCGATCAGTCAGAGCGATCAGATGGAACGGCTCCTTGAAGTCACAGGTTTAGTAACTCTGCTCGACCATGAAGAAGTCGACACAATCTATGACGTCATGACAAACCAAGAACTGTTGGATAGTCACCTGATTCCCTACCTGAAAACACAACCAAGAGACGATTTAGTTGACCTGTTTCAAGCGCTGCGTCTCCCGGTAGCACCCATTTCCGATATCGACGATCTTCTCGAGGACCCCCACTTCGAGGAACGAGACTTTTGGGACGAAACTACAGATGGAGTTAAGAGCCCAGGACCTCCATTCCGGCTAAGCCACCACAAGTGGGAACTTGGACCCAAGAAGCGAAGCGGAATGTTCGCGTCGAGTGATGAACCCGTCACCCATCTTGCCGATGGACCGTTGACAGGACTGCGGGTACTGGACATGACCAGAGTGTGGGCGGGACCTTTAGCCGCACGAGTGCTCGCCGATTTAGGTGCAGAAGTATTGATGACTGAGGTGCCTTGGACCCGCACCCCTCTTGAAGTTCCCCAAAGTTACGTCAACTCAACTCATTTCTTTCCAGATGACCACGCAGGTGAACGACCTTGGAACCGCACCGGTTTCCATAACAAGTACGCAAATAACAAGATGTCGACCGTTATTGAGTTAGACAAACCCGCAGGCCGCGATTTCTTTGTGCGAATGCTTCCGAAAGTTGACGTAGTAATCGAAAACTACGCGCCGCGAGTCATGCCGAACTTTGGACTCGACGAAACTGAACTCAAACAACACAACCCTGACCTGACATATGTCACCATGCCCGGCTATGGAAGAACGGGGCCGTATAAGGATTGGGTAGCGTACGGGCCGACGATTGATGGCCACGCAGGCCACACATGGCTTACCGGATACCGTGACGATATCCCCTGGAAATGCGGGATTGCTTGGCCGGACCCAACAGCAGGGCTGCATGCCGCTGCTGCGACCATCGTCGCGTTACTTGATCGTCAATGTTGTGGGATAACTGGACAAACAGTCGAAGTCGCGCAGGTCGAAGCGGCAATCAACATGATCGGTCGACATGTCGTAGCCGCCCAGGTTGACGAACCACCTCAACGACTAGGAAATCGACGACCTGGACGTGCCCCTCAAGGCGTATACAAATGCCAAGGAGACGACCGTTGGATAGCAATATCTGTCGTTGACGACGACTGCTGGGCTGCTCTGTGCAAAGTGACCGGATGGAGCGACCTTGAAGAACTAGACGCTGCTCAACGATGGCGAGACCACGACGCCATCGATGCGCGGTTAGCAGCGTTTACTGCACAACGAAATGACTTTTCGCTCATGATGGAACTCCAAGCAGCCGGTGTGCCCGCTGGAGCGGTCTTTGACGCAGCAGACGTAGTGAACGACCCACAACTCGCAAGCACCCAATTCTTTGTTCCACTTGCACACCCTGAAGCAGGAACTCATGTTTGGCCGCGTTTCGCGGCGCGCCTCGCCCTGACGCCCGCAACGATGCGCCGACCCGCAGCCACTATGGGCCAACACAATGATTTCGCGGCGCTGCAGTTAGCAGAACTGGACAACGACACCTACTCGGCTTTGTTGAACAGTGGGGTGATTCGAACGACACCCCCCGCCTAGCTGGCGTCGCCGAGCGTCACTCGTTAGGTGCTTCGAATCTTTGATGAATGAATTCAGCGATGTTATCGATAGCTGCGGTTGCTTCTTCGAACAAGCCGACACATGCGTGCCAGACATGAAACATTTCAGGCCATACCTGTAGGTCAACGCTCACTCCCGCAGCATTTGCCTTCTCAGTGAATCTCTGACTGTCCGACAACAGAACCTCTTCATCGCCGACGTGTATCAACAATGGGGGTAGGCCAGCGAGTTGAGCCTCCAGCGGGGAGGCGAGAGGATCACTGATTTGGTCCTCGGTAACGAAAAGCTCTCGAGTCCGAGGCATCGAGATAGCCGAAATAGAAGCGTCATTGTCGTCGTTAGTGACCATACTGTCGCCACTCAACGACATGTCTAGCCAGGGAGAGATCAAAACTCCCGCTGCTGGGAGAGGCAGCTGTTGTTCACGCAGAGATACCAAACATCCTGCAGTTAGACCGCCGCCCGCAGAGTCACCGGCTAGAACGATGTCCGTTGCTTGGTACCCCTGTGACAACGCCCATTGGTAAGTAGTAACAGCGTCTTCTACTGGCGCAGGGTGCGGATGTTCAGGCGCCAGTCGATATTCAACAGATAGGACACGCAAGTTTGATTGCAGAGCGAGGTGACCGGTCAGATTTCGGTGGGAAGCGATAGACCCTCCTATGTACCCGCCACCGTGAAAATAGATAACAAGTTTTTCTTTCGCGGCGTCGCTAACTGCTTGAAGTTCAGCAGTAACACCGTCTGCGTCGACCATCGTTCCATCGACACCTGGAGGGAGACCTCGGGCAGTTGATTCCATGTTGGCTCTGAACTTCTCAATGTTGACCGGACGGCCACTCGTATTCCGTCTCGAAGCGATGATCTCTCGTATTCGATGATATTCAGGGCTTGCCACAGCGACCTCCTTTGGTTTTTCTCGCGAGAGGGACCTTACTGCCGCTAAGTTCGCGCCGTCTTAACTTCCAGAGGTGGCGCAATGCTCTTAAATAACAAAGTAACGATCGTGACTGGTGGAGCTTCTGGAATCGGTGAAGCTACATCGCGACGCTTTGCCCAGGAGGGAGCTGCAGTTGTTGTTGCAGACACTCGCCTAGGCAAGGCCGAAACGGTTGCTGCGGACATAAACGATAACGGTGGCCACGCAGTGGCGATAGAGGTCGACGTCGCAGAAGCCGACTCGGTCGCAGCGTTAGTGGATTCCGCTGTCACTGAGTTCGGACGTCTTGATGTCATGTTCAACAACGCGGGAACACTCAGACCCGGCACCGTCTTAGAACTAGACGTCGACGACTGGGACCTTGTCATGGCAGTCAACGTGCGATCGGTGTACCTCGGAGGGAAGTTCGCGATACCCGCCATGCTGGCATCGGGTGGCGGCTCAATCATCAACACCGCATCCATTTCCGGGTTGCACGGAGACGGAGGCGCTGTTGTTTACGCCGCTAGCAAAGCAGCGGTCATTAACTTGACGCGAGCAATGAGTACCGACCATGCCGCCGACGGCATCAGAGTCAATGCCGTGTGTCCGGGGACCATTGAGACTCCACCAGTTCAACGAATGATGCAGGATCCGGTAGCTCTCGAAAGGAACTTGAATGCGCATGCGATAGGTCGTCTAGGTCGGCCCGAGGAGATAGCTAGCGCAGCCCTGTGGCTCGCCAGCGATGAGTCCTCATTTGTGAGTGGGGAGGCCATAGTGGTTGATGGTGGACTGCGAGCCCAGTCACCTTTGGGTCGTCTCGCTGACCCGAGACCGACGCATCTGAGGTGAAACAGTTAACAAAGAGATTGTCGCCAATCAGGTTTGGGCGCCCCATCTGCAGCAGAATCCCCAAGTGAGCGATTCCGACGTGAGCGACGAGTCAGACGACCTGGCAGGGCATGAAATAGCGAATGCGCTGTCCGTCTCCGATTACAAACGTCTCTGGCTAAACAACCTCATATACATGTTTGTGGGCAATGCCCAACGCTTCGCGGTTGGATGGCTTGTCCTCGACGGTTTCGGCGGAAATGAGACTCGCCAGGGGTTGGCAGTTTTTATGCTTGGAATTCCGATGGCGTTCATTGTCATGCAGGCGGGTGCGCTTGCTGACCGAGTCAACGGCCGGGTTTTGTTGATGCGAAGTCAGTTGTGTTTACTAGTTGTCGTTGCGGCGACGCTGCTCTTATTGATCATGGGTCAACTCAACTACCCGTGGGTCCTGATTCTGTCTGTCCTTTCGGGGGTCGCCCAAGCTTTTGGGCAGCCGGTGCGACAAGCGTTGATCCCGCTACTGGTCCCTGACCGCCTGTTGATGAACGCGGTGGCCTTAAACGCTTTAGCGATGACCACCAGCATGATTCTCTCGGCACCCTTGGTCAAGATTGCCGGTGACCTATATGACTTTGAAGGCGTGTATGGAGTGCAGGTCATCATGCTGGTCCTGGGGTTATTGGTGGTTCGACGCATGCGAACGCCCGAGGTTAAAGAAGCACCGAGGCGCCGCCTGCTACAAGAAACAGCTTCAGCTCTTCGACATGTAGTGAGTGACATCAGATTGCGAGTCTTGTTCTTGTTGCTCGCTGTTGCAGCGCTCAGTGTCAACACCGCCGTCATGGTGACGATGCAGGCAAAACTAAAGGAAGAACTTCTCCGCGACAGCGGCGACATGGCCTACCTCTTGGCCGTCATGGCATTGGGTATCGCCATTACGTCGGTCATCGTCATGCGTCGGGGCGACATGAAGCGGAAAGGCGGAAAATTTCAGCGGGCGATGATGTGCGGCTCCGCGATTGTGGCGTGTATGGGTCAAGCCTCCTCTTTTCGCGTTCTGATCCCTCTGTTCTTTCTTATGGGTCTAGCGGGGGGCGTGTACATCACAATGAATCAAGGACTCATCCAATCGAATACTCCCAAGGACCTCATGGGAAGAGTTATGGCCCTGTACTTATTGGTTCAAGCAGGTCTGATGCCCCTGGGGGCGTTGGGACTTGGATGGGCGGCATCTTCGATCGGAACTGGCAATGTCATCACTATATGTGGGATAATTTCACTCATAGTGGTGATTTGGACCCATCTGGGGTTTCCGACGGTACGCAACCTGGACTAGTTTCGTCTCTCTGCGAGGGGTGCACGAAGTGATCCGACCGATTACAGCCGCGGTGATTGACGATAGCTGGGCACCTGCTGTGGTCCCGCCGCCCTATGACGGGCTCACTTCCGAGCAGCGGAAACAACATTTAGAGCAACATCCCCACTCCTTTCTTCACGTCACCAGGTCGGCCGACGCTAGTCATGAGCACCCCTCAGAACACCTTCGCCTCGCCACCGAAGGTAACGCCGCCCTCAACGAACTGATTTCCGCTGGGGCGTACAGAGAACAAGACAAAGAACGTCTCTTTCTGCAGAAAATAGAAGCGGACGGAGTCACCCAAAGATCGATTATTGGAGCGATCAATTTGGCCGAGGTTGAACCACAACCACATGAGGCTGTGCACCCTGGTCGGGTACAAGCCCTCGCCGCTCACTTCAGGCAGGTGCGTTCGATGTCCAGCCCGGTAGTGATTACCTCACGTTCCGATGATCTCGACCTTCGACTCTTGGAAGAATCGGAGGCAACAGAAACTGTCACGAGCTTTGCCGCCGCAGACGGTACCCAAATAAGCCTCTGGGAAATTAACTCCCAGCTTGAGACAGATCTAGAAGACCTGTATATCGTCGACGGCCACCACCGAATAGCTGCAGCGCGAGAAGCAAATTTCAGGGAACTTCTAGTTGCGTACGTGCCGCCCTCCGAACTACACATCGGAAGTTTCGACCGCGACATCGACGAAATTGAGTTTTTGCCTCGCAAAACAATTGATGCGCTTACGAAATGGTGTGATGTCCGAGGGTCATCAGAATCGGAATCCACGAAACCGGTAGATAAAGGTGTCCTAAGGGTCCGGTTTGGAGACGACTGGTTTTGGGCGGAACGCAAAGAACCCAGCGGCTTAGATTCAGAGTTCGTTCACTCAGTCGTACTTCCCGAACTATTTGGTATCCATGAAGCCGACGACCCCAGACTTTCCTACCGCCCCTCAGGAGCAGGCATAGATAGCACTCCGGCAACAATTCGGTTGGCTCCAGCCGAACTCGAAGACGTGTTCGACATCGCCGATGCGAATCTAGTGATGCCACCTAAATCGACATACTTCTTTCCCAAAGCCCGATCCGGAGTGTTAATTATCTCCTGCTAAGGACCAGGTCTTTACAGCCCAAATAGGGTCCGAGTGTTATCACCAATAAAGGCTCGTCGATGTTGTTCAGGAAACATATTTACAAGTTCGTTGAGGTCGTGAACATATTCAGGAGTGTGATCCGCATGCGGAAAGTCCGATGCCCACATGAACCGGTCATATCCAAAACGTTCAGCCAATGACGGAATAGTTCGCTCATCAGGATCACAGCTGATCCAGATCTGCCGCATGAAGTATTCGCTGGGTTTCAACTCAAGGGGCACTCGTGTGCCAACGAACGTGTGCGCGTACACCGCGTCGATTCGGTCCAACCAATAACCAATCCACCCGCCACCGGACTCAAGCACTAAGACTTTCAACTCGGGAAATTTGTCAAATACCCCATAGTCAAACATGGTGGTGAACTGGTGTCGGACGCCATCAGAGGCGGTAACAGAGGCAGTCAACCGCAACTGTTTAACGTTCTCCCAAGCGCCCATACGACTGCCCTTAGTCCACTGCGGTTCAAACGTTGGGTGTATCGCGAACGGAACATCAAGTTCTTGAGCAGTAGCAAAGACGACGTCGTTGTCGGGATGACCCAATGGAGTCGCGTTATGGGTAAATGGAGCAACATAACAACCCTTCGCCCCATCGTTCACAGCGCGCCGAAGTTCAGCTGCAGCCGCTTCAGGGTCACTCAACGACAGATGTGCTGAAGGCACCAGCCGACCGCCGCTATCTCGACAGAAATCGACGACCCATCGGTTGTAAGCGCGCGTATAAGCCTGACTCAACTCCGGATCCTCCAACTCCGCTTCCCACAACAAACCCACCGTCGTGTAAATCACCGCTGCATCAAGATTCTCGGCATCTAACACTTCCAACCGCTGGTCCGGATCCATCGAACCAAATGGGGCCTCGTGAAGATAAGTTCGATCAGGGTTGCGTTGAATATCTGCGAGATCAGGCGCACCCATCGCTCCTAAGGTCGCAGGGAAACCCCGACGACTCATTGTGCTTCGTTGCCCGCCGATTTCCAGTTCCTCAAGCCCGTTCTCATCGACACGAATCCTCAGGGCGCGATCTTTGTACTTGGATTCCAGATATTCATCCCAAAGATCGGGCGGCTCAAGAATATGACCGTCCGCGTCAATAGCGCCGTCACACTCGATCCTATGCACCTCGTGCATTTGCTGATCTGGTAGCCCTTCACGTTGAATCGTCGTAGCCATGGTCCTCCTCCAAACTATGGACATTCTTTCAGAGAGCAGCCCTACCTAGCTGAAGCACCACCATCCACAGTCAAAGTAGTTCCACTTATATGGCTAGCGCGCACCGAAGCTAAAAAAGTAACTACGTCTGCGCACTGCTCAACTGAGCCTGGAGCGGGATCCTCAGGAATAAGTTCTTCCCAGCGGTCTGCATCTCCAAATTGATCAATAGCTTCACGTTTTAAAATGTCACCCATACGGTCGGTCACAATCAGACCCGGATTAATGGCTAACACCCGAACGCCATGGTTGAGGCTCCTACTCCCCAGCGCTGTTGTGAGGCCGACCAGACCGGAATTGCCAACAGCCCCTGCAATGTAGGTTGGTTGAGGTCTTACGGCCGCCGCGCCAATCACGTTAATGATCACACCGCTCCCACGTTCGACCATCAGTCCGTAGACCTCTCTGCACAAATTGATGTAACCGAACACTTTCAAATCCCAAGCCGTTCGCCAGGTTTGCTCGTCAATAGTTGCGATATCCCCAGCCGGTATAGCCCCGGCGTTGTTAATCCAAATGTCAACTTCCCCTGCCGCTGACACCAAAGCCGACTGGTCTTGAGATTTAGACAAATCGACCGAATGCGATACCACCGTTACATCCGGATTCGCTTTAAGAACCGCTGACACTGCTGCATCAAGACTTTCTTGACTCCGCGAAGCGAGATGCACGTCGCAGCCTTCGCGTGCCAACGCAACAGCGCAACCCAAACCAATGCCCCTTGAGCCGCCCGTAACCATGACTTTTTTGCCAGTCAGATTTAGATCCATAAAGTGACCGTAGTGCGAATAGCGAGCACGAAGCCCCGCGGTTGGGCGACAATGACACTGCAAAGTCAGATAGGGGAAAGATCATGAGTGGAGCGCTTGAATCGAAAGTGGCAATTGTGACCGGCGGGGCTAGTGGAATGGGCTTAGCCACAGTTCGTAGATTCTTAGAAGAGGGTGCCTCAGTTGTGGTCGGCGACCTGAACGCTGAGAATGGCCGCACTGTCGTCGAGGAACTGAATGCCGAAGGATATGAAGGCAAGGTCAGCTTCACAGTCACAGATGTGTCTGTCGAAGATGATGTAGCGGCAATGACCGAGCTAGCGGTTGATGCATACGGTCGTTTAGACGTCGTGTTCAATAACGCAGGCATTGGCGGTGCCTTCGGCCCCATCACCGAACTAGAGGTAGATGACTGGGACAAGACGTTTCACATATTGGTTCGATCGATCTTTTTGGGAACCAAACATGCAGCTCGGATCATGATTGACCAAGGTCAAGGTGGGTCCATAATTAATACGGCCTCGATAGCGGGCATGGGCGGCGGCGCTGGACCTCAGGCGTACTCTGCCGCTAAAGCCGCTGTAGTGAGTTTGTCGAAAACAACAGCGGTGGAGTTGGCTCCACATGACATTCGAGTAAACGCAATCTGCCCCGGAGTTATCTTTACCCCGCTGATGCATAGCGGTAACGAAGAACAAGCGGAGGAAGTTATCGCCGAAATTCAACCGCTGTCGAAACGTGGAGAAGGCTCCGATATAGCAGGAATGGCTCTCTTTCTTGCTAGTACCGATTCTGCGTTTATCACAGGTCAGGAACACATCGTGGATGGCGGCCTTCTAGCGAGCGGACCTCGACTCATTGGACGAATGCACAATTCCCGTAACTTGCATCGCATGGCGGGCATGGCATACGGCAGCAGTGGCCAAACTCCCACGTATCGCCGGCTCTAAACGGCACTAACCAGGCGCTGGTGAGGAATCAGATCTCTGCCAAAGCATCCCTATGATCAGGGTGAGCAATGCTGATCAACAGCTCAGCTCTTTCCGCTAGAGACCTACCCCTCAACTCAACAGCGCCATGTTCGGTAACGACAATGTCCGCCAAATAACTAGGAAGGGTTGTAGGCGCTCCCGCAGTTAACTGTTGAACGATTCGCGACACCGATCCTTTAGCAGCTGTAGAAGGCATCGCGATTATGGACCGTCCGCCAGTAGCGATAGAGGCTCCGAACGCAAAGTCAGGTGCCCCACCAGGACCCGAAATAAATCGACCCGACGCGAATTCGCTATTGGCAGAACCGTCTAGGGCCATCTCCACTGTTGACTGCAAAGCAACAAACTTCTGAACGGAAGCCATTCCTGGAATACCGTGAGTGTGAGCTCCTCGAGCCAATTTCACTAAGGGATTCCGATTGACCCAATCATAAAGTTTTCTCGTACCCATAATCTCCGCTGCTACTGACACTCCTTCGTCGCACCCTTTATGAAGATTGTTGACCGCGCCGCATTCAATCAATTCGAGACAGGCATCATTGATCATCCCGCCATGTAGCCCGAGATCCTTTCGGCCCCGCAAACTAGAAAGAACAGCGTCAGGTACCGCCCCGATCCCGAATTGCAACGTCGATCCATCGGGGATAAATGGTTCAATGAAGTCGGCTATAGCTGCTGACACTGTGTCTACAACAGCTGGTTGCAGCTCCGGTAACGGTTCATCTATTGACACTAAGAAGTCAAAATCGCGGGTAGAGCATTCACCCTCCCCGTAAACGTGTGGCATCTCGTTGTTGATTTGCCCAATCACAAGTGGAGCTTCTTTCAACAGCGATACGTGGCCTCCGACGCCAGTTCCCAGACTGCAATTGCCTTCCTTGTCTGGGGGACTTACCTGACACACAACAATGTCAGCGGGCAGCGGGCCGTTAGGGCTGCATATTCCGTCAAGGTCTGAGTAACGACCGGGAATGATCCCAAAATCTTCGTGATCCAGTACATCCCGCATCCCGCCAGTTGGTTGTAAAGAGAGCCAACTAAATGGTTCACCTAAGTGGTCTACAGGGGCAGGTCGTTCCAACAAGAACGCCGATACAAACTGCAAACGCTGAAATTGTTCACGGTGTTGGTCAATCGCAGTCAAAAGTCCGTATGGACAACCGGACCCCTGGGCCACATAAACAAGGCTTCCTTCGGGGATAGCGTCGATCGCTTCGTCGATTGTGACCCGCATGCCAGCTCGGCGTGAGTTCATGACCTCTCCATTTCAATCAGAGAAACGCTAGTCGTCGACGTGCTCACTGCGGATCATTCGAGTAGGGGTGTACACCATGACTAACAGTTCGTCCTGGTTGAAAACCTCGTTTCGTGTAGTGACAATGCCTCGATCTCCTGAAGAGGTCATTCTCGCTTCAGTTACCTCCGCAATCACCTGCAAAGTGTCATTGACAAAGGTAGGCCCTTTGACCTGGA
The DNA here is from genome assembly GCA_002296525.1 of Candidatus Neomicrothrix sp. UBA814. Classification (GTDB taxonomy): domain Bacteria; phylum Actinomycetota; class Acidimicrobiia; order Acidimicrobiales; family Poriferisodalaceae; genus UBA6944. The sequence goes on from DBIA01000017.1 coordinate 131,476, forward strand.
CCTCGGCTCCTAGGTATGCGATGCCCGTTCCAGCGATAGCGCCCCCAGAAATAATGAGTCCCTCGGCGATAGACATCACGAGGCTTCCTGGAACCAATCGACCTGAATAGCCAGCACGCTCAGAGCCCGTGGCATCAAGAAATAAACCTTCAACAAACCCGAATTGAGTCGCATACACCATCAGGTCGGTCTCCGTTACTGTTCTCCTTGAAGTACTCCAGCGTTTACCAACAGGTACTTCGTCAAAGGTCCATCCGCGATGCGGCCTAGGGGGCATCTCAACTGTCATTGTGCTCTCCGATGTGTCTTTGGTGAGACCGTAGTTCGCTATTTGGGCGCGAACCCTTTTCTGCGCCTACCATCAAGAGTGTTGTCCTAACCAGGGAGAGAAATATGCCTGCTGATCGACGCACCCACCGTTCCCATGTCAGCTACATAGACAAATCACGGAACTACTACGGTGCTCAGGGTTACCCCCAGGCATACCAGTGGTCGTATAACCATGATGTCCCCTTCACGCCACTCACGAAACCCTTAAACGAGTGTCGGATCGGGCTCGTCACTACTTCCTTCTTTGAAAGAAAAGTCGACAAAAATGCCGTAGCGGGCTCGGCAACGAAAGAACCCTACGCAGCTCGTTGCGATGACGCGCTTGGCGGTCTCTACAACAAAGATCTTTTCTGGGACAAAGACACCACTCATACCGACGATCTTGACACTTATTTACCGATAAACCGCCTTCGCGAACTTGCCCAACAAGGAAGAATCGGATCCTTAGCAGAACGTTTCTATGGAGTTCCGACTGACTACAGTCACCGAAGGACTAGTCGCAGAGACGCACCACAGATTCTTGAGTTCGCTCAGGAAGATGAACTCGATGCCGTTATTCTCGTGCCGCTTTGACCGGTTTGTCACCAGACCGTGAGTCTGGTTGCAAGACACCTTGAAGAAGCTGGACTGCCGACTGTAGTGATGGGTAGCGCCCGAGACATAGTTGAAGAGTGCGGGGTAAGCCGTTTTGTATACACCGACTTTCCTCTGGGGAACCCGGTAGGAAAGCCCGATGATGTTGAAATGCAAATGACGATCACGGGCATGGCTTTAGACCTCCTAGAACGTGCTTGGGAACCGCGCACGACAGTACAAACGCCCTTTGTTTGGGATGCCGACAGTAACGACGACTGGCGCGAACATTTCATGAAGGTTGATGACACAAATCGCGAAGCGTTAGCGGCAGCTGGTGACCAAAGACGAGCAGCTCAAGCGGACGCGAAAGCTGAAGGTCGGAATAGGGGATAGCGTGATCAAGGCTGAACGGGGCGCTCCTCTTGATGGGGCTCCTAAGCCTCATAAAATGATTGCCGCATCGGGGGGTTTACAAGTAGCGGCTGACATCTACGGTACGGAAGGACCACTGGTCATTCTTCAACATGGTGGAGGGCAGACCCGCCATGCGTGGAAGGGCGCAGGACAAAAACTTGCTGAAGCTGGCTATTTGGCAGTGAGCCTAGACGCGCGCGGACATGGTGACAGTGACTGGGCGCCCGATGGCGATTACTCCAACGACGCCCTCGTTGAAGACCTAGTTGCCGTTGTCGACAGCTTCGAACAAAGCCCAATACTGGTAGGCGCATCTATGGGTGGTGGCACCTCTTTGACTGCCGTTGGTGAAGGTCGAGTTAATGCCGCCGCCTTAGTTCTCGTCGACACCGCTCCGCGGATTGAGGCAGGCGGCGTACGAAAAATCAGAGACTTCATGGGTCAAGCACCTGATGGCTTCTCTTCACTGGAAGAGGTAGCTGACGCTATTGCCAACTACCAGCCGCACCGAACGCGGCCTCGTACGCTCGACGGTCTCGCCAAGAATGTTCGATTGTGGCCAGATGGACGTTATCGGTGGCATTGGGATCCTGAATTCATGCGTCGTAAACGCTCACTCAAAGACCGTGTGCCTCGTCAAGAGGAAGCTGCCCGGAACGTTGACTGCCCGTCTCTTCTCGTCCGTGGTGGCCTAAGTGACGTCTTATCCGAGGAAGGCGCTCAGGCATACTTGGAACTCGTCCCACATTCTGAATACGCAAACGTCGGTGAAGCAGCTCACATGGTGGCGGGAGACCGAAACGACATTTTCGTAACAGCAGTTTTGGATTTTCTAGGAAAAATTGCAGCGCCAAATTGATTACTGCCGACGTACCCCGTCTCCCGAGAGACCCCTCGAAAGAGGGACAAACATATGTGTGTATCGATTACGAAGTCGACGGTGAGCCTCAAGGCGAAGACCCTCAAAATTTCCTGGAAGAAATACTCTCAGCTGGCGGGGCAACGCTGATCGACTACGAGCTGCCAATAGTGGCGTCTTTTGACGACGTCGGTGTAGCTATGGAACAAGCCATCGTTGCCCAATGGCGAATTCAACGCGAAATTAACGACCGTGACCGCAAGCTGAGGATCGGTGTGCATCTAGGCGAACTAGACCACGCCGTAGCGGTAATGCGATGCGCAAATGGAAATCAGATCGTTTTTTCTGGAACCGTTGATTTCGCAACTGGGGGAATATTGGATGCCCGCCCGATGGCTCTCGTCAACATCTGGAGTGACTCAGAACCCACTCAACTTTGGCTATCTACAGATAGTCGCCCTGACATAGACGGGCGCCCACTGCGAATTCCCACCTAAGGTCTACATTCGATGACCGTTCACGCCGGACGTAACTCTTAAAGCAGAGGAAAAGGGGGATTATTAATGCCGACCGAAGCTCGGGTAGTAGTTGTTCCACAAGAACAGGGTCAAGCGTTAGAAGTGGTGGATGTGACCCTCCCGGACCCCGGACCGAACCAAGTAGTTGTGCGTCAATTCGCGTCAGGAATTTGCCACAGCCAACTGCACACCATTCACAACCCTCGGCAGGCACCGGCCATACTCGGCCACGAGTCAACAGGTGAAGTCGAAGCCGTAGGGGAGTCAGTAATGGACCTAAAGCCCGGAGACACCGTAATGGTGACCTGGGTGCCGAAAAACCAACAGCAGGCTCGACGGCAAGGAGGATCCACGGCGTTGGAACTACCAGACGGCCGTACAGCGACCAGCATCAATGTGTTCACGTGGGCCACTCACACCATCGCGGACGAAATGTACGTTGTGAAGGTACCTGACGACATTGACCGCGAAAGCGACAGCATCATTGGATGCGCTGTTATTACTGGCGCAGGCGCAGTGCTTCACACAGCCCAAGTCCAGGCAGGGGACAGCGTCGCCATCATCGGTGTTGGAGGTGTTGGTCTGTCGGCGGTGGCTGCCGCAGCGCACCTAGGTGCTGACCCCATAATCGCAGTTGACCTCGATGACACAAAACTGGAATTTGCAAAGAAGTTTGGTGCAACTCATGGCGTAAACGCATCCAATGATGACGCCGTTGCAGCAATCAAAGAACTGACTCCAGTTGAAGGCCAATTCGACATTTTGCGTCAACCGGTAAGCGGCGTTGACTATGCATTCGACTGCATTGGACATGCCTCAACGATGAAACAGATATCCGAAATGGTGCGAAGTGGAGAATTTGGCCAGAGCAAGGGCGGTACCGCCGTCTTGGTTGGAGTACCTCAAACACCCATAGAACTTGACAGCAGGCACATGTTTATGGGCGAACGAGGCTACATCTGCAGCCTCGGTGGGTCCTGTGAACCAGGAGAAGACTTGCCCCGATTCATCGAATGGCACCGCGATGGAATTCTTGACCTCGACTCATTAGTGACTCAGAGGTACTCCATCGACGATATTGGAGTAGCCGTGGAAGATCTTGAGAACGGCAGAGTTGCCGGTAGATCCATTCTGGTGTTCGAGTAGCTCATGGGACTTCACGGCGCGGGCGACGTTCCAAAGTTGGAAGTGATCGGTCACCGAGCGCGACTGGTTTTGCAACGCCCCGACAAAAGAAACCGCTTAGAGCCAGCAGATCTCGAACAGATCATCAGTCATTTACAGCAAATACAGAACAACCCCTCCGTCCGGGTAGTCACGTTGGAGGCTGAAGGACCGTCGTGGTGTTCGGGTTATCACCTCGGAGCGTTAGCAGAAGGCGAACGACCACAATTTGACTTTGGGGATGTTTGCGACGCATTAGCCGAGGTTAAGGTGCCGACGATTGCGGTCCTCGGAGGAAATGTCCATGGAGGCGGCACGGACCTGGCGATTGCCTGCGACCTGAGAGTTGGAAGCCAAGAAATTGTTTTGGGAATGCCCGCTGCCCGCATAGGAATTCAGTACTACGCCACCGGACTGCAACGGTTCGTTCAACGAGTGGGAGCGGCGGCCACTAAACGCATTTTCCTCACGTCGGAAACAATTACTGCAGATGAGTTACTCCGAGTGGGTTATCTGACTGAAGTCGTCAACCAAAGTGAACTGGATTCCCGAGTCAAAGAATTGTGTGCCACGATTGCTGAACTATCACCCAACGCAGTCAAATTAACCAAGCTAGCGATCGATAATTTGGCGGGTGCTGCGCCTGACCTCCAAGAAGCGCAAGACAATCATCTTGCAAGCTTGAAATCTGCTGATCATCGAGAGGCGATGCGGGCAATCAAAGAAAAGCGTTCACCGAGCTTTTTGGTTGAAGACAACGCGCGCGACGAATGAATTCTGATAGATAGCTGCTGTGCCCGAAATACCGTCAGACGTCATAAATGTCAGCAGTGTTACCTCCTGGATTAGTGAACATGCTGATTTTGAAGGACCACTGACCTATGAACTTATTGCTGGCGGCAGATCAAATATGACCTTCACGGTGGCCGACGCTGGGCATCCGCGATTTGTTCTGCGTCGACCGCCTATGGGTCCGCTGCTGCCCTCCGCTCATGACATGGCACGCGAATATCGGCTTATGGACTCGCTGCGTGACAGCGATGTCCCCGTCCCGCGAATGGTTGGTTTGTGTCAAGACGAAACTGTCAATGGACGCGACTTTTATGTCATGGAGTTTGTTGATGGCATCGTTGTGCGCGATATAGACATTGCATCCACCATGGACCCAGCCGCTAGACAGACAATGTCGCGATCTCTTATCCAAACATTGGTTGCGTTGCACCAAGTCGACATTGATCAGGTCGGCCTTGGCGATCTAGCTAAAAGAAGTGGATACGTAGAACGGCAAGTTAAGCGATGGACCGGCCAATGGGAAAGTTCGCGTACAAGAGAACTTCCAATAGTGGATGCCGTCGCATCGGAGTTATTGTCGCGGATGCCTGAACCGAACCCAACGACTATCGCTCACGGCGACTACCGACTATCGAATTGCATGGTCGACTCAAAAGGAGAAGTCATCGCCGTACTGGATTGGGAGCTCTGCACATTGGGTGAACCAATGGCTGACCTAGGAGGGCTCCTTGGTTATTGGCACGACCCTCAAGAAGTCGATCCCACCGGAGACGCAGAAAGCACCGGACTTCCCGGCTTTATGAATCAGGATGATTTAGCCGAACTTTATGTTCAACAAATGGAATCTGACATAGCGTCAATTAACTACTACAGAGCTTTTGCACAATGGCGCTTAGCCTGCATCGGCGAAGGCGTCTACGCCCGCTATTTAGGCGGTCAACAAGGTGAACAAGACGAAGAAATAGATCTGGACCGAATGCGAGATTCTGTGGCAGAGCGAGCCGAGCGAGCAGCACAATTACTAGGTATGAACTGAAGCTCTGAATCCTTTCTGCCCCAATGGCGGCTGTCTTTACTACTTCCCGTGGCGTAAGAGTTTGCCGCTGTAGGTCTCCGTTTGCTCGTCGTCTTCGATCGTGATTTGGCCGTTAACTATCACATTTCGATACCCGGAAGCTTTCTGGATTCGACGCCACTCTCCGCCGGGAAGATCGTGAACCACTTCCATCGGAAGCACTTTGAGATTCTCGGGATCGTAGACGACTACGTCAGCGGGACACCCTGGACGAAGCACACCGCGGTCCCGAAAGCCAGCAAGTTGAGCCGGAAGAGCTGACAATCGTCGATGCGCTTCTTCATATGACACCCACCCGTTATCTCTCACCTGTTCGGTCAGTGTTTCTGTCGGGTAACGGCCCGCTGTTAGGAACTTCGTATGAGCCCCTCCGTCAGAAACCCCAAACAGCATGTGAGGATAGCTAACGATGTCCTGCAACAACTCACTGTTTCCCTGGGGTGGAGCGACAAAGAACAGAGTGTCGAGACCATCTTCGACGGCAATATCAAGCATGATGTCCACTTCGTCCTTACCGCTCAGTTCGGCGGCCTGAGATACCGACATCTCTCGGAACTGTTCGGTGCTGTCCGAACGAGGGGAAAGAATGGTTACCGTACCGATAGGCGCAGTAGCTGTTGAAGGAAGATTATCTTTGAGCGCTTGGCGACGGGAAGGATCAGCGAATTTAGCTAAACGTTCCTCTTTCGTACCCATGCACGCCTCCATCCACGCCTCTGAGTCGTCGTAGAGATTCCAATCTTCGAGAGTGAATGTGAACCCAGCGTCACTTGTAACTCCCTGTCCGTAGACGGGAATCCCGCGCTCTCGACAGCGCTCAAGCCATTCGATCTGACGTCGATGAACGTGTGGTTTGTCTTCAAAAGCCTGAACCACATTGTGTAATAGAGGACGCCCGCTTATCGAAGCAATCTCCTCCAAATGTGCAAGATCGTGTTTTATGTCGTCAGTAGTCAACGTCATTTGAACAACGCCTTGGTTGCGTTCCGCTAAAACTTGCGCCAAAACTCGCGCCGTTTCATCATTCATCATGTCGGTAGGCATCGGCGTTCCGTCCCAGTCGCGTTGCACCGCTGCTGGACCGGTGGGAGGAAGACGCTGCGCTGACCATCCGCAACCACCAGCATCCATCGCTTCTCGCAACAAATTCGCAAGCTTTTCGTGTTCCGCGTCAGTCGGCATACGGCCAGCTTTCGCATCGTCGACGCCTAGAACTTCGAGAAGCATCGGTCCGACTGGCACGTACGGCAAGATGTTCATCGCCTTGGGTGTGCGATCCAAACTATTGAGATACTCCGGGAAGGTCACCCAATCCCATGGCATCCCTTGGGCCATTGATTCATAGGGGATTGCTTCGACCCGCACCATCGATTTCATGGCGTATTCCCTCATGTCAGGGGCAACAGGTGCGAATCCGAATCCGCAATTCCCAATGGCAACAGAGGTAATTCCGTGCCACCCAGACAAGGTGCAATAGGGGTCCCAAAACACCTGAGCGTCATAGTGGGTATGCAGATCCACGAATCCTGGTGCTACATGCATACCTGTACCGTCGATAACGGTATCCGCGTCGCGGTGGTTCACTCTGCCGATCTCGACCACCTGACCATCAGTGATGGCCAGGTCACCTCGAACTCTTGGCGCACCACTCCCATCGAAAATAAAGCCGTCTTTTACGACAATGTCAAAGCTCATATCTTTCACCCCGCTCTGCCGGACCTTCGTACAGCGTAGATCCGATGTTGTAGGGCGTGTCGGCTAAAACTAGTTAGAAAGGGTCGCGCTCTATATCAAGAACAAACCGACCTAATTGGTGCGTAACTCGATCTTGATGAACATTGATATGTAACGGCATCGCTCGGAAATCACGGTACCTCCGCTCAAAAGTCCCGCCCTCTCGTAGGCCATTACCTCCCTGGGTTCGTTCCAACAACCGCATAGCTTCCGCTAGCTGTTCAACGCTCATCGACACGACAGACATTTGACGCAGGTAATCCGCTTCGTCAGGAACAATCCCCGCCGTCACCCGTTGATCTAATTCGTTGCAGGCATTTTCGACTGCAGCTCGAGCTGAAGAAAGTAGAGCGGCCGCTCGCCCAATATTTATTTGAGCAGTTGCTTTCTCAACCATTTTCCCGCCCATGATGACTCTCCGTTCGCGAGTACCGGAGGCAACTTCTTGGAGGGCTCGACGCACGATTCCGCAAGCCATCCAACCAAGCCACAGATCAGAAATACCAACCCAGTCTTCCCGATATCGATGATTGATCACCGGAACTGTTCTAAGCGACTCCGCCCGGTTAGCGCCGTACCATTTGACGCAACGATCTAATGAAACTCGCACTTCGCTGTAATGGAGATCATCAGTAGCTGAAGCTCGAAGACCAGAGCCGTCCCAGGTGGGATCTATCTTCAAACCCTCGACTGAGGTGGAAACAATCGAAAAACGCAGGTCCATCGGACGAACGGGCTCACCATCTTCACCAACTACGGCAAACACCACACCGCAATAGTCCGCGTATCGGCTGCCCGTCCCGAACGTCGCTTTCCCATTAAGAATCGCTTCGTTGCCTTCTATCCGACCGTAAACCCCGCTACCGGCCCCGGCTGGGAAGCTGACCCACCGGCCTTCACGAACTATCTCTTCCAGAAAACCTTGATGTTCTGGCCCTAACGTGCCCACGAACAAATGGAACACTGCGAGATGATTCCACAAACACCAAGCAGTCGAGGGGCACCGCGCTGCGACAGCTTCAAGTTCTCGACCCATAGCAAGGATTGAAGATTCAACGCCTCCTAGTTCGCTCGTCGCTGCCATCCGCATCACATCGCTGCCTCGCAAACTTTCGATTACATTGCTGGCGACGGACCGCGTTCGATCGGCGTTCTCCGCTTGTTCTTCCAGAGCATCAAGAGTCGGTAAGGCGAGCAATCGAGATTCGTCGCTCGCGAAGAAATGTTCAACAGGATCTTCAATCATCAATGTCACCGTATCCAACTGAGTTATCGTTTGCCGATGAGTTCAGATGATAGTGCCCCATCACAACGAGTCACCGTTCGGCGAATGCCCGACAGGGGCTCCTATGACAGTGACACCGTGAACTCGATTTTGGATGAAGGTCTGATGGCACACGTCGGGTTAGTTACCGCCGAGGGGCCGGTTGTAATTCCAATGATCTACGGACGCGAAGACCAGACGCTGTATCTCCACGGTTCCCCTGCAAGTCGGCTCCTTCGCGACGGCCGTAGCGCTCAACTATGTGTCACAGTCAGCCTGATCGATGGCCTGGTGGTAGCTCGATCTTTAATGCACCACTCAATGAACTATCGCTCCGTTGTACTGATGGGTGAAGCCTCCATTGTCGACGACTTTGACGAGAAAACCAGGGCTCTTGATGTCATTAGCGACCATGTCATTCCAGGACGTGTTGAGGCTACTCGTCCTCATCATGACAAGGAAGTAAAGGGAACGTTGGTGTTATCCATGGCGATCAGCGAAGCATCTTCAAAAATCCGAACCGGTCAACCCATTGATGACGAAGAAGATTATTTGTTGGATACCTGGGCTGGAGTTCTGCCGCTTGGCATCAAAGTAGGCGAACCGATTCCAGACCCTCAGCTCAAAGACGGTATTGCGACTCCAGAACACATCGCTAACTGGTCCCGTTAGTAGCTAATCGGGGAGGTGAGGCAGGACCTCTTCCCCGAAGCGCCGAACTGTTTCCTCTAACTCGCTGTCGGACACCCCACCCAAATCAAACATAAACAACTGACGGTTATGACCGAGCAATTGATGGAGCTCTCCCATGCGGTCTATGCATTCTTGAGAACTCCCCGCCACCGCTGGCCCAGCTAGGAAAGTTTCCAAGTCAAACGGCATCTGAACTTTGCCACCCGTGTTGTCGCTGATCAATTGGTCAACGAAATTCCAATAATGACCGTACCGAGGAGCAAATCGCTCTCTCATATCGGCATGGTCTGATCCGGCAAACGCGTGACAGCACGATCCAATGACAATGTCATCCGCGCCGCGTCCGGCTTCTTCCCACGCCTCTTTGTATTGCTCAACGATCGGGACAAACATTTTCGGATGACCAAAAACCGACGGAAGCATTAATCGGCAACCTAATTTTGCAGCTAGCAACGCAGAAGCAGGCGAGCCCGCGCCGATCCAAATAGGCAACTCGCTCGTAGGTCGGGGCCTAACAGTTACATTCTCCAGTGGACCCCGAAACTTCCCAGACCACGTCACATTCTTTTCTCGAAGAAGAAGTTGGAAAAGTTCAAGTTTCTCTTCAAATATGTCTCGAGCGTCTCTCACATCCAAACCGAATGCCGGGTAGCTACGGCTGAAAAAGTTTCCTCGACCGGCAACTATCTCAACTCTCCCCGGGAAGAGATTATCTAGCGTGGAGTAATCCTCAGTGGCTCTCACAGGATCCAACGTAGGTACCAGGGTCACGGCGGTCGACAAAATGAGATCGGGGACACGTTCACCGATTGCCGATAAGACCACAGGTGGGGAACTCAACATGTAATCGTTGAAGTGATGCTCACCAATGTGCACCGCATCAAAACCAGACTCAGCTGCCCACACCGAATACTGAATTAACTGCCGATGCCGCTCAGACTCTGATAACGACTCTCCGGTAACTGGATGAGCCAAATTGTCACCCAAGCTAAAAGCTGCTGATTCCACGACCTAGTTCCTACTACTGCTTACTGGTGCCAGCTAGATCGGCCATTAACCGAATCGCTTCTTCTTGACCAGTGTTGATGTTTAACCCAGTCAGACCGCTATCAGACCATTGCAAAAACCTTTGCCGTATCCGATCCGGAGAGCCGTAAAGGCCTGCCTCGTCAACGTATTCATCAGGAATTGACTCGGCGGCCTCTTCTTTACGGCCAGCCAGATACAGCTCTTGGACCCGCTCAGCGACATCTGGATAACCTCTCTGAACCATGTGTTGATTATGAAAATTGACATCCTTGTGGCCCATGCCGCCTGTGTACAAAGCAATGTTGTCCTTTGCTTTTCGGAACACAGAAGTCACGTCGTCAGTGATCTGTACCGGACATTGACCAATGATCTCGAAATCCTGCCAGTTCTTGTCAACCCCGCGACGTTTAGCTCGTTCGAAACCTTCCTCGATCCACGGGCGAAAATGATTCATACGTCCAGGCACAAAGTGCATTGGCAACCAGCCATCGCACAACTCCGCGGTCAGTTTGACAGTCGCTTCTGAGCCACTTCCCAACCAAATCGGCAGGTCGGTGTTTGTGTGCAAAATAGACGTCAAGGGCTTCCCTAGACCGGTAGTGCCTTCACCAGTGAACGGCAGCTGATACTCCGAACCGTCATGTGTGACGGGCTGTTCGCGTTCAAATATCTTCCGCATAATTTGGATGTAATCGCGTAGCCGCCAATACGGCTTGCCCCAGGGCTGGCCGTACCAACCCTCTACAATCTGAGGGCCCGACACACCGAGCCCAACGATCATTCGGTTGCCGCCGGCTAACGCATCGATAGTTTGTGCTTGCATAGCAGCCATAGCGGGGGCCCTGCCTGCCAGCTGAATGATTCCAGTACCCAGCTTTATTCGCTCTGTGTGGGCCGCAATGTATGCGAGGGGGGTCATGGCGTCGGACCCGTAGGCTTCAGCTGTCCACACCGAGTGGTAACCCAAAGCTTCAGCCAATTTGATTTGTTCCATTGGTAACTGAAGCTTGCCGCCGGAGTAGCCGAGCATCAATGCGAGTTTCATAATTCCTTTCGTGTCGGCGTTATTTGGAACGTGAGCTATTGCCACGGACACTACGGTCACAAACGACGACAATGTTTTGTTGATTTATTCATCCGATGAAGCGACTTCCAATCATGGAAACCGGATCAGTTGATCGACCTGTCTTTCCCTTCCCAATATGGGGCTCGCAATTCGCGTTTTAGGACTTTGCCGGGACCAGATTTTGGAAGTTCCTCTGAGCGAAACTCAACCGATCGAGGCAGCTTGTATCCCCCCAACGATTCTCTACAAAATTCGATTAATTCCTCAGAGGTGAGACTCTCGTCTCGTGGCACGACAACTGCATGTACCTGCTCACCCCACTGTTCATTAGGAACTCCAAATACAGTCGCCTCAAGAACCTTCGGATTTTGGTAAATCACTTCTTCGACCTCTGAGCAATACACATTCTCTCCACCTGAAATGATCATGTCCTTTGCCCGATCAACCAGATATAGGAATCCCTCATCGTCCAAATAGCCAATGTCTCCAGTTCGATACCAACCATTTTGAAGAGCGGCGGCGGTCTGTTCGGGCTTGTTCCAATACCCCTGCATGACATTGGGTCCTTGCACCAGAACTTCTCCGGCTTCTCCCGCAGGCGCATCGATGCGCACTGACACTCCTAGCGAGGGATGTCCTACTGATTTGCCGCGGCTTGTTCCTATGAGGTTTTCTTCGTGCCGTAGGCCCGTGACCAAAGGAGCAGTCTCAGTCGCCCCGTAGAGATGGAGCAACTCTGCGTCAGGGAACTCCTCATGAGCACGCTTAAGTACCTGCGTCGCAATCGGTGATGCTCCATGGCAAATCAAAGTAACACTTGACGTGTCTCTAGGATTCGCAGATTGGGCTTCGACAAGCGCCGCTACCATGGTGGGAACGGCCAGCGTCGCTGAACATCGGTACTTCTCAATCAGATCAAGACACAAGTTTGGCTCAAATGCAGGTACGACGACCTGACAGACACCCAACGCTAGACACTGAAGGACAGAGTTAGAGCCAGCCGCATGAAACATTGGCGCAACGACCAAATAGGTGTCGTCTGCGCCTAGAGGCATAGTTATTTGGCTATGCAATGTGTTCGCGATGAGGTTGCGATGCGTGAGCATGACGCCCTTGCTCTTACCTGTCGTACCACCGGTATAAAACAGGCCAGCGAGATCTGCTTCGCTAGTGTCAGCGAACTCCTTAGGTGAACTTTCCTGAAGTAGCTGCTCATATTCATCGAAAGAGATCACTCGATCGACGCACTCGGCGAGTTCGCCTGCGACTTGATCGGCAATCAAAATTTTGGCGCCGGCGTCCTCTAAGGCGTACGCCAACTCAGGTACAGCCCAACGGCTGTTAAGGGGAACAATCGCCCGCCCAGATGCAGGTACACCGCAATACAACTCGGCGTAGACATCAGAGTTGGCTGCCAACAAACCGACGCGATCACCAGTGCCCACTCCAAGCAGATCAAGAACCGACCCCACTCGTCGACACCGATCTACGAACTCTTCGAAGGTCCTCGTCCGGTCACCGCAAACAAAAGCCAATTTTGTCTTGTGCATAGATTCTGCGCGTAGCAGCGGATCAGAAATAACTCGCACAACAGCCCTCCAAAGTTGTTTTCACAGCCCTATGTTCGCCGTTCTAGCTTCCGAGAACAACTCCACATCAATGACAATGACCCGCCTCGGAGGGCGCTACGTCAATAGCGGGATTCCTGTCGAAAAATCCATCCGGAACCAGCATGAATCCAGCGTATTCGGTAGGCATAACTGGATAGTCCTCAACACGAACATCGTGAGTGAGCCCGAAGCTATGCCATAGAGTCACATCAGTGTCAGTTATGGAGCGGTCATCAGAAGTGAATGACGGCAACCCTTCCCCAGCGTTTCTTTGAGTGGGGTAGTCACCCGCCGCGTACCTTTCAGCTTGCACTGTTGGCGTGACCCACAGATTGTGTTTTGCGAACATGGCTCGCTGAGCATGAGGAGAATCCTCAGATGCGAACATGGTTGCCGTTGCAGATGGCAACAGTCGGTATGCGGTAGGACGCCCGAGCCGATTTGTTTTCTCGGAACTCTCGATTCTCCAATATCGACTGCTAGCCGAATTCGTCTTCCTCATAGCGGAATGCTCACTAGCGAGAACGGTTTCCCGTGCGGCAAACGCTGTGTTGTGAGGATTGTCGGGGCCAGAAGGTAAAGGCTCGGTGTTGACCTCAACGACATTATTCGTGTTGCCGTCGATCGCCATATCGAGCCGCACACAGAAAATATGTTGATGAATTGGCCCTGCAACGTTGGGAGCGACTTGGCGAGCAAAAGTCAGGTCGTCACCATCGACGTGCGCTCGAGTAGTCAATATGCCGGTCAGTTTGATCTCAAGCTTGATGGAACCGTCCAGGTGGAAGTACCAGAAAAACCCGTACTCATAATTTCCCACTGTCGAAATAGTGCTTACCACCAGTCGCCGAGACCTACGAACCTCGACATCGCCTGTCAACATGTCCGTGTGTTTCCAGCCGATACCGAAGTCTTCTTCGTGAATGCAGATTGCGTTGCCGGTAGTAACGACGCTCCCATCATCGAGCATCTGAACGGCATCCAAGTAAAAAATTTCTCCTAAACAATCACAGCCCAGCGTTAATGAATTGGCCGTCATCCCCAAGCCGTACTCACCTGAGTCCAGCGCGTGTTTAAACGTTTGACTTGGGCGAGTGTCACCGTAAGGAACCACCATTTCAGCCAACGAAGCCCGATCGATTATGGGACGTTCCACCCCATCTTGGGTGTAGGTCACACGATGCAGGACCAAACCTTCGGTGTCATCAACGACCATCCTGAAGCGCCATTTTTGCCAGGTGATTTCGTTGTCTTGAACAGAGAAACTAGTGCCCTCAGGTTGAGTGATTTCCACTGGCTTCAAGTCGTCTCTGAGTGGCCCATAGTCCTCGACCACCGATTCAACGTCATAGTTGCCGCGTTCGGTAGCGAGCGGCCACTCTCCAAAATCTTCGACGTGCAACACTTCCAAACTGTCGACGTCCACATGAACCATTAGACCGTCTATAGGAAATGCGTAGCCGTTGTCGTTAGGGCTTGGCCGGTGAAAGGCGATGCAGCGTTGCACCCGTCGACCGTTTTCAAAATCGAATCCGTAGTCCCCGGTTGGCCACGGGTCTATTTGAACTGTCGACGAGTCAGTAATACCTCGTTGGGTAAGAGCCTCTTGAAAAGTTGGGTCGTTTCTGCATGCCTCCATTACCTTGAACAATTCAACGAATCCGACTCTCGGTACAACGCCTGGAACCGCTTCCCAACGATCAACTTCGCGGCGAGTTACTGATACTCGGGCCTCAAAGACTTCACCAGAATGCCGAATCACCAAGTCCAGTCGACGATCCGTTGTATCGCCGTGCTGCCAACCAGCAACCTCATCTTTCGGTGGTTCATAAATACAGCAACCATGGAAGGTGGAGCTGTCATCAATTTTGCCGGCGTCACGCAACACAGCGACACAGGTTTCGAGTTCCTCTGCGGTCATCATTGAGAGTGGATGCATGGGCTAACACTATGTCCGATTGAATGAAACCGAAAATAACGTTGCTCTTGATGGTAATTTCCGTATTCTTCAGGGGCGAACCTTGGAGGATTTGAATGCTTGAGGCTGGAATTTCGGCGCCGCCCTTTACTTTGCTCGATCAAGATGCGAAGGAAGTGTCTCTCGGTGATTATGCCGGAAAGTGGATTTTGCTCTGGTGGTACCCCAAAGCAGCGACTCCTGGTTGAACGATTCAAGGACAGGGGCTCCGTGACCGAGCCTCAGAGTTTGAAGCGGCAGACATTGTGGTCTTGGGCGCTTCCTTCGACACGGTTGAAGAGCAGAAGGCCTTCGCAGATAAAGAGGACTTTCCATTTCTATTGCTGTCGGACCCAGAACGGACCGTGGGGGAGTTGTACGGAGTGACGCGTGCACCCGACAATGACTTCGCTGGGTGGCCGCGTCGGGCGAGCTTTTTAATTGATCCCGATGGGGTCATAGCGAAGGTGTATGACTTTGCTGATAAGCCTGATCTTGCCGAACATGCCTCGACGGTCTTAACCGATCTTCAAGAATTGAGCTAGAGATCGGCGCTCCGCCGTTATGTCCTTAGAACAACAAATTTTAGACCGTCTGGACCGGCTATACCCCCACCGTGATACAGACAAGCTGTTGACGCAGTGTAAGGACGCATTGGGGGAGCCTGAACCCGCTGCCGACTCAACAAAATGGTCGGAACGAGACGCAGTGCTGATCTGCTATCCGGATCAAATCGCCGACGGCGATCGCGCTCCGCTGGCAGTTCTCGAAAATATCTTGCAAGAAATGGGCCAGGTGTTTTCGACCATTCACATCCTCCCCTTCTATCCCTCTAGCTCGGATAGAGGATTCGCCGTCATTGACCACCGTGTCGTCGACGACCGATTTGGTAGTTGGGCCAACATCAGCTCCATTTCGTCCACTCACCAAGTCATGGCAGATCTGGTACTCAATCACGTCAGTTCCTCACATCGTTGGGTCGAAGAATTCCGAGCGGACATCGAATCAGGGCGAAGTTGTTTGAAGACCGCATCACTTGATGACGATGTGTCAGCCGTCGTAAGGCCCCGGACCTCAGATCTGTTGGTTCCTTGCGAAACCACCACCGGAATAAAGTACTTGTGGTGCACCTTCGGTCCCGACCAAGTTGATTTGGACTGGGAGGAACCAGAGGTTCTACTAGAGATGCTGAGAGTTATTGACGCCCTGCTCCGCGCGGGGATTCGATGGTTCCGCCTTGATGCAGTGGCTTACGTGCAAAAACATGTCGGCACTAGTTGCGTCCACCTCGAAGAAACTCACGAATTAGTTCGGTTACTTAGGGACCTCCTGACTTGGCGAAACCCAAACGCCGTCCTGATTACGGAAACCAACGTGCCCCACGATGAAAATCTCTCCTATCTACGCGATGGTCAACAGGCACATGTTGCCTACAACTTCACTCTTGCTCCGTTGCTCACTCACGCTTTAACGGTCGGCTCTAGCACCAGGCTCGCAGATTGGTTACGTGAAGCGGAACAGCCACCTGAACGCACCACCTTGCTCAACTTTTTATCTAGTCACGACGGCATCGGATTACGACCAGCCGAAGGAATCTTAAACGAGGATGAGATCCAGATTTTAGTGGACGCCTCGCTCCAAGCTGAGGGCACTTGGTCCGGTCGAAGTCATGGGGATGACATTCTTCCCTATGAGGTAAACGTCTCGGCAGCATCCCTGCTGGGGGTCGATCGTCTACTAACCGCGCACACTGTTCTCGCTAGTTTGCGCGGCATACCCACTTTTTATCTACCGGCGGTGGACGGTGAACCAAACAACACAAAGGCCGCGGAGAACCAAGGCGATAACCGCACTCTTAACAGGCCCAAACAAACGGTAACTTCCCGCAAAGCAGGGCTGGTCGGTGAACGAAAAACGGCCCGAGATGAACTGCTTCGAAGATTGAGTGTCCGCCGAGAGATACCTGCGTTCCATCCCGAAGCAACTCAACAAATACTGAACCTTGAAAGTCCCCTACTGGGAATTGTCCGCGGTGAGGAGGCATCATCTGTTCGAGTTATCGCCAACATGGGTTTCGTTGACGTGACCATGAATGTCAACGATCCAAGTATTGACTTGTTATCGGGAGAAGAAATTTATGGGGAACTGCTGATCGCGCCAGGGGAAGTGTTTTGGCTATCCACAATTCCAGCCAGATCCTGAATGCAATCGGGAAAATCGCAACACAGTTGATCCCAGGAAGGAAGGTCGGGAGGCAGAACAGCCCGGCTTTCTCGAATTAATTGTGAAAATAGCTTCCCCGCTACCAACTCTTGACCTTCGTTCGCGGGAATGCCATTGCTAATTGCGTTTGCACGATGAGCAGATGCTGCATGCTGAAGCTTCTCGTCGAACATATTCGCGTCGATGACGTCAGTACCAGCGATTGACAGCAGGGTGCCAATAACGTCCCCAGCCATCCTGTGCAGGCCCAACTGAGCGTTATCTGCCGACAGCAATTGATGTTTGTGGTCGTAGCGGTCAGTGAGATCTGTTTGCGCAATGGCAGCGCCTAAAGCTTTCACGGCGACGAGTAAAGAAATATCGACACCCCAATGCTCAGGCATAGGTATTGATTGCGCGACTGAAATCCGTGAAGCGAATTCACCAGCTAATGGATACCTAAAAGACGCTAGATACCGAAGGTCCTCATTATCGGGTTCCGACGAGATTAGCGATTCGAGTAGTGGCCCAACCAACAGGCGAGTAACTCGCCCATTCAAACCTTCGCTATCGAACCGAGGATAAAAACCCTTAACAAAGTCAAACCCCAACCGATCATCAACTATCGGTCGAGCCAGCCTGGCTATGAAAGAAGATTCGTAGGTCGAAATATCAGCATCATGCACAACGATGGTGTCAACCTCGCCGAAACCTGCGGCCACCCCAACACTCCGCCACAAGTTTCGCCCCTTACCGCTGCCCGCCGCGATGCCCAAATTCCGATCAAGTGCTTTCATCGCGTCGTCGTCGTTCCAAACGGTGGTAGTCGGTTGGGGGAGTTGCGTAATGAGTGCTCGAGCGGCCTCAAAAGAGTCCCGGTCGGCCCCGTCTACCCCAACGATTATTCTTCCCAACCACTCAAGCTCAGAGATTTGATCAATTATTCGAGGTAGCGCCGTACCGCGGAACTCGCTAATGAGACAAGGCAAAATCAAAGCGACTCGTTTGCCCACGTCGCGTTCGGCAAAAAATCTTGAGACTTCCGCACTATCGCCGTCAACCAAGCGATGCAGCGTGGTAATAGACCCTTGTTGTTGAAAGTCAGCCATGCCGCTCCTGTCGTAGCGCATACGGTAGACGACCAGTGCACCCGTTACTAAGGAACCCGAGGTATCGTTCCTCATGACTTCCTCTCGATTTTCCTTTCCCGCCGAGGACGAAAAATTTGCGATAGAGGGATTGACCTTTGATGACGTGCTGCTTCTCCCCGCAGCGTCTGAAGTGTTACCCGATGCAGTGGACACAAAGTGTCGCTTCACTAAGAACATCAACCTAAACATTCCACTTGCAAGCGCGGCGATGGATACAGTCACAGAAGCCCGCCTGGCGATTGCAATGGCGCGTCACGGTGGGATCGGTGTCATCCATCGAAACCTTGATATCGAGGAACAAGCCAACGAAGTCGACAAGGTGAAGCGATCCGAGTCCGGAATGATTGTGGAGCCCATCACGCTGCCTCCTCATGCGACGTTGGCCCAAGCGGAAGAGCTAATGGGCAGATTCAAAATCAGTGGTGTGCCCATCACTGACGAAAAACAAAAGCTCGTCGGCATCCTCACTAACCGAGATCTCCGATTCGAAACTGACTATGGGCGCGACATTTCAGAAGTTATGACTTCTGAAGGCCTAGTTACTGCCCGAGAAGGCACCACACTCGAAGAAGCTCAAATTGTGTTGGGGAAACATCGAATCGAGAAATTACCTATTGTCGATGACGAATACCGATTGATCGGTTTAATCACCGTTAAAGACATAGAAAAAAAGATCCAGTACCCCGACTCAGCGAAAGACGCACGCGGGCGTCTGTTAGTCGCGGCGGCAGTTGGAGTTGGCGGCGCGGTAGACGATCGAGTCGCAGCACTAGTCGAACGAGGTGTGGATGTACTTGTCATCGACACAGCCCACGGCCACAGTCGAGATGTCATCGAAATGGTTGCCAAGGTCAAAGCTAACTATTCAGTCGAAGTTGTAGCTGGAAATGTAGCCACAGGGGACGCTACCCGAGCCTTGATTAATGCTGGAGCCGATGGCATCAAAGTTGGGATCGGACCAGGCTCGATCTGCACCACGCGGGTCGTGGCAGGAGTAGGCGTACCTCAGATCACAGCTGTTTATGACTGCGCTAGTGCCGCAGCTGAATTCGATGTGCCTGTTATTGCTGACGGCGGTATGCAATTTTCGGGAGATCTCGCAAAAGCGATAGCAGCTGGAGCTGAATGCGCCATGGTAGGAGGACTTCTCGCTGGTGTAGATGAAAGCCCGGGCGAAGTTGTGCTTTACCAGGGCGAACGATTCAAGGAATATCGGGGCATGGGTTCAATTGGTGCCATGAAGGGCCGCAGCTTCTCGAAAGATCGATATTTCCAGGATCTTCGTGACGAAGATCTGCTTGTGCCGGAGGGCATAGAGGGAAGAGTTGCCTACAAGGGACCTATTTCTAATGTGCTCCACCAACTAGTTGGTGGATTGCGGCAAGCCATGGGCTATTGCGGAACCGAAAACATCAATGAGATGAGAACGAAAACTCGTTTCGTCAAGATCACCGCTTCAGCCTTACGCGAAAGTCACCCACACGACATCATGATCACCAAAGAGGCCCCCAACTACCGTCTACCGTCGTGAATGATGATTGGCCCGGACCAGCGAAATATCGCATTTTTGGGTGGCTAGTTGGGCTGTCCATCATTGCTCTATGCATATACGTGGTCATTATCTGAGTGCCAAGCACTGCTCATAGCGACACAATTTCGGTCAGCTTCATGACCGCTTCACCTACTGAGCGAGACTCTTCAAGGTCAACAAAACCCCTGATACGCCACTCGTTGAATCCCTGGGGGTCACAAATGATTTGTTCAACCCCGCAACTGGTTCCCTCTGGTGTTTCGATACTCACCCAAATCTTGGAACGAGCATCCGCATCGATCAAAACGCGATCAAATTCCTGCCAATAGGGTGCTACTACTTGCTCTAATAATTCCGGATCCGTTAACTCTCCGTCAGCATCCTGCGCCAAACCCACATAATCTGCACTAGCGAACATTTGCAGCCACCGAAAAGCGCCATTGCGGATCATGACATTGAAGGCTTGAACCTGAGTAGTGATGTCGAGGGTTTGGGGGCGTACTTCGACGGACACATCTTCTGGGTTCTGTAAGCGCTCCCACTCATCAATCAGGCTGCTGTCAACCTGACGAACCAAAGTTTGTAGCCACTCGCTCACATCACTTAAATCCTCAGTCCAAGAAGTGTCCGGAACTGTCTTGATTAATCCCTTGTAAGCGTCAGTCAAGTAGCGAAGGAGTACTCCTTCAGAACCCTTAACGCCATAAAAGTTGACGTACTCGCGAAACGTCATAGCCCGCTCGTACATGTCGCGAACAATTGACTTCGGTCGAAGATTTTCTTGCCCAATCCAAGGGTGGTGAGTAGCCCAAGCGTCAAAAGTTGAATACAAAAACTCCCTTAAAGGCTTAGGCCATTCGACCTCATCAAGGCGAGCTATACGTTCCTCGTACTCGACTCCTTCGCGCTTCAGCTCAGCAAACAACTCGTCGCGTGCCTTATCGGCCTGGCGGGCCAAGATAATGGTCGGATTTTCCAGAACGGATTCAACGACGGTTACGACATCAAGGGCATAACTCAGATCTGTGGAATCCAATAGCTCTACAGCATCAAAAACAAATGGCGAAAGAGTACCGGTTAAATCAAACTCGGCTTGTAGATCAACGTTGACTCGCACAAGACGGTCCTCGGCGTCAGGTTCTTCTAGAGTCTCAACGATCCCGGCGGCAACAAGAGAGCGGTACATGCCGATGGCTTGTTTGATGTGGAAGCGTTGCCGCGGCCGCAACTCATGGTTAGTGGTGAGAAGGGTTCGCAGACTTCGGCACCCATCCCCTGGCCTATCTAACATATTCAAAAGCATTGAATGTGACATAGCGAAACTGGAGTTCAACCTTTCCGGTTGACCTGAGCGCAGCCGATCGAAAGTTTTTTCGTCCCAATGGGCGTAACCCCGCTCGGGAGGTTTCTTGCGTTGTATCTTCCTGCGCTTCTTGGGATCGTCGCCCGCTTTTGCCGTTGCTTTCAGATTTTCAACGTGGTGATCGGGTGCCTGACACCAAACGTATCCCTGATCGTCGAATCCTTTGCGTCCGGCCCTACCTGCAATTTGGTGAAAGTCTCGGACGCTAAGAATCGCTGTTTCGTGCCCATCAAATTTGCATAACTGGCTGAAAAGAACAGTGCGAATTGGGACATTGACACCAACTCCAAGGGTGTCGGTTCCGCAGATCAGTTTCAAAAGACCATCTTGAGCTAATCGTTCAACGAGCAGCCGATATTTTGGCAACAGACCTGCATGATGCACGCCGATACCTGCCTTAACGAAGCGTGCGATGTCTTTCCCAAACGGCGAATCGAACCGGAAGTCACCAATCGCTTCCCGCAACTGCTCTTTCTCAGAGCGGGATAACACATCCAAACTAGTCAGCGCCTGAGCCCGTTCGGAGGCCGCACGTTGTGTGAAGTGAACAATGTAAATCGGTGCGCGATTGAGTTCGATCAGCTCATGAACTGATTCGAGCAATGTTGACTCTCGATATTCCCAATCCAAGGGAACGGGTCGCTGGGTGGAGGTGACCTCAATAGCTGCACGACCCGTTCGTTGTTCTAGGTCCTGCAGAAAAAAATCCGCTGGCCCAACAGTTGCACTCATTAACAAGAACTGGGTGTTAGTTAACTCCAGGAGTGGAACCTGCCAAGCCCAGCCTCGGTCACGATCTGAGTAGTAGTGAAATTCGTCGATAACAGCAGTATCGACCGGTGCTGCCGAGCCGTGACGCAACGCAAGATTGGCCAACACCTCTTGAGTGCAGCAAATAATTGCTGCGTCTGGGTTCACTGACGCGTCGCCGGTGATCATTCCTACGTTGTCGGCTCCCAGTTGCCCACACAAGCTAAAAAACTTTTCGGAAACCAATGCCTTGATGGGGGCGGTGTACCAACAGCGCTTTGAGTTGGCCAAAGCATCAAAATGTGCTGCGGTGCCAACCAGAGATTTCCCGGAACCGGTTGGCGTCGTGAGAATCACATGCTGCCCCGCTAAGAACTCAAGTATGGCTTCTTCCTGGCTTTCGTACAGTTCAATACCGGCTGCTGACGCCCAGTTTAAAAACCCATCGAGCAAGTTGTCAGCGTTTGGTTGTGAAGGGAGGTGGTCAACTAGTTGAGAGGAACTCACGGCGAACGTAACTTCTTAAGGTCTTCATTCAACAGTGTCTCAGTCGGGTCGAGCTCGTTTCGAATTTGCCACCAGGCCGACCAACGCTCGTACTCTCCCGACAATTCGTCGGCGTTTAGATAATGCACTTTGCCCCAATGGGGCCGGCCCCCGTAGGACCGGAAGATCTCTTCTGCGGACCGGTAATAGGCTGTCTCGTCGCGAACTACATCCTCGTGAATAGAAATCGTCACGGTAGGACGTTTATGTGCAGGTGAGAGCCATACGTCGTCTGGTGCGACGGTCCTATATTCAATGGGCCAAGCGACATCAGGAAACTTCCGTTCTAGAAGTTCCCTAATTTCCGCTACACATGCCGGGCCTTGTTCAGCGGGTATCGAATACTCCATTTCGGTGTGTGGGTTGACTCGTTGGTTCGGCAAAACTTCGAAACTCCAGGCCAAGCGTTGACCTTCGTCTCCTAACGGATATCGACATGGTTCATCGGTTAGATCAATCGACTTGCAGACCGCCCGATCTTGTCCAGGCCACCAGAAGTACTCGAAATGTCGAGTGGCGGAAGTGAGTTCCTCAATTCGATCCATGACACTCTCGAGCGGCTCAAACCACTGTCGTTCTTCGAGACGGTACGCCTCCCTGACTCGCAGAGTGACTTCCAATACGACCCCTATTGCTCCCAACGACAGCCGCGCTGCTTCAAAAAGATCAGCTTCCTTTTCCGGATTGCAAGTCACAACTGAACCATCAACTAACAGAATCGATAACTCAGTAACGGCGCTCGAGAAACTTCCTAGCTCGACTCCGGTTCCGTGAGTTCCAGTCGCTATGGCCCCTCCGATTGACTGTTGATCAATGTCGCCTTGGTTCAGCAAACCCATGCCATGGTCGAGCAACGGGCGTCCGCACGCGTGAATCTTGGTGCCAGCGCGAAACGTTGCAGTCATCTTTTCGCTGTCGACGGCGACAAGTCCGGCGAGAGGCCGAGTATCGAGAATGACACCATTCGTGGGCAATAACGGATAATGCGAGTGTGCAGTGCCGGAGGTGCGAACAGTCCACCCGCCGTCTTTCGCCGCCAATAGCTCACTCCTGATTGCTTCAACGCTGCCAACTTGAACGACGCTTTTAGGACGAGCCGAAAGTTTTCCGGACCAGTTACTCCAGGCGGGCCCCTTGTCGTGGTCTGTCATGTACAGGAGCTTAGAACTGAAAATCTGTTATCGAGATATGTTAGGTGTCAACACGCTCAGAGTTTCGACCTGGCCAAACTTCCGGATTGAGGATATGTGAAGGCTTGATGCCTCCCAGGGCGCAGAGAATCTGTTCTAACGCCATACCGAAAATGCGTTTCCGCCCCTCGTTCGTTGCAGACGCGACATGAGGTGTGACAACAACACGTTGATGGTCTAGCAATGGGTGCCCGGATGGAAGCGGCTCTGGTTCGGTGACGTCTAAACCGGCTCCCGCTACCTTTCCGCTATTTAGAGCTGCCAGCAAGGCATGATCGTCAATAAGACCACCTCGAGCGGTATTCACAATCAACACCCCGTCTTGCATTTGGCTAAACAGTTCAGCATCAACGAGATGACGAGTTTCTGGAGTCAATGGCGCGTGAATGGAAACAATGTGAGCAGAAGACACTGCGTCGTGGAGGTTGCTTGCGCGTTCAACTCCAAGGTCTTCGAATCTTTCAGCTGCTTCAAAGGGATCGTACGCGGTGACACGCATTCCCATTGCTACGGCAAACTGTGCGACCCGCGACCCGATTCTGCCTAATCCGATCAAAGCGAGTGACGCCCCATCGAGTTCAATGGCCCTGTGTTGTGGACCGTAATTACCCTCTTGACGACGAAGACGTCCTTGACTTTCGTTGAGGTCCTTTGAAACCGAAAGGATCAGCGCCAAGGCATGCTCAGCAGTCGAAATAGTGGGTCCATCAGGCGTGTTGCAAATCGCTATCCCCAGTGACGTAGCGTCCGTCAGGACAACGTTGTCGAAGCCAATCCCTGCGCGAGCTACAACCTTTAGCTTGGGTGCTTTAGCCAATACGGATTGACCGTAAGTAAGCGAAGCACCAGCTATCACCCCATCGGCCGTATCGAGACCGTCGAGAGGATCATCCGATCTCGGCCACACAAATTCTGCTTGTCCACCTAGAAACTCTAGTAAGGCTGGATCTGGTGAACGATCAAACCAAATTACTGGCGAGTTGGCCATCTTGGGACTTTAACGCTGTCGAGTCGATTCGATCCGACTTAGCCTTCGCTTTCTCATTACCATGACTGTAATTGGGGAGAATCATGCACGTCGATGAAGCAATCATTCATGACTTAGACCGTTACCGTACCGAGGGCTATCCCTGGGCTGAATGGGATTTGTTCCGTGACGAGGCCCCGGTGTACTGGTATGAACGCGAGGGAATCACTCCGTTTTGGTCAATCACTCGCTATGCGGACGTGAAGCGCGTATCGGGGGATAACGAAACTTTCGCGAATGGCGAAGGTCGATTGCGGCTAGATCTGGCAGAACGCGATACAAGATTTTGGGATGGGTATCGCGAACGAATGATTGAACGAGGGTGGGACCCCGACGAGCCACCCGACTTCATATATACGGACAGGCCGGTCCACTGGGACATGCGCCGCCTCGTTGCCCCGGAATTTACGCCTAAGGCGATGCGGTCACGCGAAGAATCTCTCACTCTTCACGCTCAGATGTATGCCGCCGAATTCGCCAACAAGGTCCGAAACCACGGGACAGCAGACTTGGTTGAAGACTTAGCGGTGAAACTCCCCCTCGCGGCGATATGCGAAATGATGGGCGCCTCCCCCCAAGATTGGGAACAGGTCCACGCTTGGACAGCGGTTCTTTTCGACGATCCAGCACTCATGCGATTCGCCCAAGAAGGTGAATCCAAGAAAGAGATGCGTCGTCGAATGTTCGTCGAATTTGAAAATTGGATCTTCGAGCAGATAGCCGACCGACGATTAGCTGGCTGCACTGGACCAGACCTCATATCCATTCTGCTGCGTTCAGAAGTAGCAAACGAGCCGTTGACACCGCAGCAACTGCTGGGATACATCCGCGTGCTAATTCTTGCTGGCAACGAGACAACTCGAAATGCCGCAACCGGTGGAATGATCGCCTTGCTTGAACACTCAGAGGAGCTCGATTTTCTCGCTGAGCACCGAGACGAAGATGAGGTAATCGACACAGCAGTCGAAGAAATCCTTCGATGGACATCACCCGTCATCCAGTTTGCCCGAGTCTGCACACGAGATACGGAAGTCAATGGTCAGCTGATCAAAGCGGGCGAACACGTCGGCATTTGGCATGCGTCGGCGAACCGAGACGAACGTCAATTCGTGGAACCCTACCGATTCGATGTTCAACGATCTCCAAATGAACACGTGGCATTCGGACACGGGGCACATTTTTGTCTTGGCACTCACTTGGCACGTTGGGAGCTACGAGCATTCTTTAAAGCCGTTCTGCCCGTACTCACAGATCTGCAACTCGACGGTGAACTGGAACGAGTCGGTCACCTACACGTGGGCCCGATACAACGCCAGATGGTGGTCCGCAAAGACACAGCATCAACCAAAAGTTAAAACAACCCAGGTTTGTTCCGCGGCTTCACGTTCTCTGGTTGTCAACAGTTCGAATGGTCGCAGAGCTTCCACCACTGATTGCATTTGAACATCCAATATGCCCGAAATAACTAATCGGCCGCGAGGTCGAACCGCGCCGATCAAGTCCGGCGCGAGTTCGATCAGGGTTGAGGCCAACATATTGGCCACCACAACATTGAAGGTTTCGGTAACGTCGCCCAAAGGGTCAGTCGACACCTCAATGAATTCGTCGACGCCATTAGCTCGAGCGTTCCCCGCAGTGACGTCAGGAGCTGAGTTATCAATATCGATTGCGAGAACCCGAGTGGCTCCCAGACGAGCAGCAGCAACAGCCAAAATGCCGCTGCCACAACCAACGTCAAGGACAGATTCATTACCCTCTAGCAGTCGCTCCAACTCAGCTAAGGCGAGTTGAGTAGATGGATGACTTCCAGAACCGAATGAGCGGCCGGGGTCGATCCAAAGAACGAGCTCGGTGCCATCGGGTTCGTAGCTAACCCATGGCGCTTTAACCACTAGCCGATTGCCTGTTCGATAGACCGTTGCGAACTCTCGCCAAGTATCCAAATAGTCACCGGACCCGAACTCTTCAACAATTGCAAAACGTCCCAACTGTGTCGCAGCCGCATCAGCTACTACAGCCGAATCGAATCCCGCTAAGAGAATCACATCATCACCATCTATTTGCTCTTCGATGCCAAGCGTTCCTAGATGCCAGAGTTCGCCCGAAATTCGATCAGCGTCGTCGCGGTTCACTACCAGTCGAAGGCGGGCTTCTTGACGGCTCAGTTCTCCCACGCCTCAGGACGCTAGCTTCGTTGTAGTCGGTAGCTCGACTTTTAAAGAATGAGATCTGGAGTTGTAGTGGAAACAGAGATTGTGCTGACAGGTTTAGCGTTCGGAGAGGGCCCTCGATGGCGTGACGGGCATCTATGGTTCTCGGACTTTTATCGCCATGGGATCTTTCGTGTAGATGAGAATGGGTCAGAGGAGTTGATTCTGGAAGTTCCGACCCAACCATCTGGCCTCGGATGGCTCCCAAACGGAGATCTGTTATTTGTGTCGATGCTTGATAGAACACTCAAGCGAATGGACGAAGCTGGTGAGGTAACTGTCCACGCGGACCTTTCACATATTGCGGGCGGACCCTGTAATGACATGGTGGTGGGCCCAAATGGCGTCGCTTACGTGGGTAATTTTGGGTTCGAGGAAGGTGAGAAATTCGCTCAAGCTACCCTCGCCATCGTCGATCAAGATGGAACCGCCCGACCAGGCCCTGACTGCCTTGACTTCCCTAATGGCACAGTGATTAGCCCGGACGGAAAACAACTGGTGTTGGCGGAGTCCTATGGTTCTCGTCTGCTGTCTTTTGATGTCGAACCAGATGGTTCCTTAACCGGTAGACGATTGTTCGCGGATTTGGGTACACGAGTCCCGGATGGAATTTGTTTAGACGAAGAGGGCGGCATATGGGTGGGTGACCCCGTCAACCACTCGGTCTTCAGAGTTATTGATGGGGGAGAAGTGACTGACCACCTCGAATTGGACCTCAACTGTTACGCATGCATGTTGGGCGGGGAGGATCGTAAAACCCTGTATCTAGTCACTGCGCCAACATCGGGTCGAGGTGGCGCCGCAGACCAACGAGAAGGACGAATCGAAAGGGTTCAGGTGCCTGTAGCGGGCGCCGGCTCTCCGTAGACAAGTTGCTGACTGTTTAGAACTTGAGAGGATTTCCGGCGCTCCACTCAAGTTGCTCTTCAGCCAAATTTAATTTGACCTGTCTCCAAGTCAGTTCGACATCGTTATCGTCCCCGGTGTCGACCATTAATTCGAACATTCCGTCATCAGTTTCTTCGCCCGGGCGAGCCAGAAGCGCCATGAACGCTTCTGCCATCTCATGAGGTTCGAGCATTCGACTCTGCCACCTTCCGAAGACACGGTCGTTGTTCACATATTCATCAGTCATACCCGTCCTGATAAACGGAAACATCAAAGAGAAAGCCTGAACTAAGTCGGAGTTGCGACCGAGGTTGACCTTCAACACCTTCGGCAGTTGCAGGACAGCCCAATTACTTATCGCATAGCCGGGAACTGCTGGACCAGGATCAATGGCCTGACGAGATGACACATACACCAGTTGAATGGGTTCGTTGTAATACACCGCTTCCCCAGCCCAAAGGTGGGTAGATGCGAGGAACCCATCAACCTTTGTATCGAGTACCAGTCGGGACTCGTCCAGGCTGTCAAGAAAATGTTGACGAACTCGGGCACGTCGCAGTGCACTAGGTTCGCCCTCTTCTTCCTTTAGTGCTCTTCCGAAGCTATACCCCGACTCTGTCAGCCCCGAATTACAGATAACGAGATTAGGAGGAAGGCCGCCCATCTGCTCAATTACGTAGCTCCGACAGGCCCAAAGGTCACGCAAATTTGTGACGTCGGCTTGCACGGGGAAAGCGTTCGCGCCTTCTTCGCGAAGTTGATTGACTAAGTCGAAACCGTCCTCATAGCTGCGATGAAAGTGGACGCCTACCGATGCGGCTCCGTTGAGTCCGGCTGATAGAGCGAAGGCCTGACCGATCCCGCCGTCTTTACCCGCTCCTGTGATGAATACCCTTTTCCCTTCCACAGCTGACCTGTATGCGTCGAAACGAAAAGCATCTGTTGGAGCGGTATATGACATGGTCACTCTCCGATCTTGAGACCAGCGGCTGACGGTAGCCACAGCCTTTGAAGTTTCCGACTCGCCAAGAAATATTTTTTCGGCTCGGTGTCAAGCAGGCTTTTTCCACATCAGGGCGTTGCGACGCATAGTGGCGACCAAGGCATCATCTTGGTTGTGTGCCCGATGTTCGAACAACACAATCCCCTGATCAGGTTTGCTCGAAGACTCTCGCGAACTCACTACTTCAGATTCAACACGAATCGTGTCGCCGTGAAATACCGGAGCCGGAAAATTCATTGCCTCGAATCCTAAGTTGGCGACCGTAGTTCCATGAGTAGTTTCATGAACAGAAATCCCTACAACTAATGCCGCAGTAAACATTGAATTCACCAGTGGCCGGCCGAACTGAGTCTCCTTCTCTGCGTAGTCAAAGTCGAGATGCAGAGCAGCTGGATTCATGGTCATAGTCGTGAACATGATGTTGTCAGTCTCGGTCACAGTGCGGCGCAAACGATGACGTATAACGAGTCCAGGAGTTAGCTCCTCAAACCAAAGACCACCATGAGGTCGATCTTCCATCACGACCACTTCCTTTCTTTCAAGCGTGATTCGATTACAGAGTCATGCCCGGGATTTCGCAGGCTTGATCTAATTCAATCTCAGAATGAACGATGGCGTTGCGGTGGGGACCAGCGCACCATGAAGGCATGACCATGGTGTACAAACCACTTCCTCCTGCCTGGAGAACAAGAATGCGACTTGGATCTTTCAGTACATGAATGAGATCTTCATCCGCGGCCTCGCTGAACCGGCCCTTGTCATCTGCGGTTATCCCTTGTGCAAACAGAGTCGGATTTATGCTTCGCATAGTCCCAACCGAAATAGTTGCCCGCTTGGCGAGTTCTGTCTGCACATCTTCTCGCCTCAAGCCAGCCCTTTTGATGACTTCGGTGTGATCAGGATTCATAATTACCGTAATCGCACCTTCACGAAGATGAACGTTGTTACTGCCCGGGTTCGCCATCACCATCGCTATGACGTTCAACAGGCTCTCTACCGAGTTCGGATCATCTCGATCACCGGTAAAGAACGTGGAGTGAGGTGCTTCTGCTCCGGTAATAATGACCGCACTTTGGTCGGGTTCGTAGCCGAAGGTTGTGTGTAATCCGGGAAACGGACTGTTCTCCTCATCCTCAGCGATGCAGTACGTGAACTTACCCGGATGTCCGTGCAAGGCCATATCGGAAGAACCCGGTCGAGCGCCACCAATATTGATCATCGCGAGACGAAGAGCTCGACCGATAGACGCGTTGGCCCTATGTCCAGGACCCAGTGCGCCAAAGCCTGAAGCGATTTCACCGCAAGCGTGTCGGGCGGGACCACACACAATCATCAGCGGAGCAGTGCAATGCGTAGTCGCTTGCATTTCCGTCAGATCAAATTCTGGCTGACAAACAGCCCTCACCCCAGCGACCACAACGGGCGCATGATCCGGAGTACATCCGGCCATAACCGCTGCAGTCGCCACTTTTTCAATTGTCGCAGCGCCGTGCATTGGACCCATATCACCGAGAACTAGATCTGGTTCATAGCCAGTCGCAAGAACCATTCGAGCGACTCGTTCTGCCGTTGGGACCACCACCGGTAACCCATCCGTGCAACCGAGATCGTGAAGTAGTTCTAAAGCATCATGTTCTGAAGCTGCATCAAGCAAACTCATCGTCGATGATTCGCGCTATTCAGGAACTAAGAAGTTCGACGATGGATGGTGTGATGTCTGAAGCGACCTCAGCCATTTTGTCTTCACCAGTGCCCGCAACGGGGTGCGGCAATTTCACTCGAGGAACTTCAGGCATCCCCGAAGAAGTCGCGAAGAAATCACCTTGAGGCCAAAACTCTTCGGTGACGAGCGCCACCGCAGGAATTCCTAGCCGAGCTATCGAAATGCTGTCACGCACGGTGCCAGAGGTGCAGCTGCCTCAATGACCGTATGCAGCTACGACCGCCTGACACTCAGCCTCGATGTCTTCGAGCATTTTTCCGCCGACGACTGAAGATGCATCACCTTTGTCGTACCGAACGAACGAAGCTGAAGGAACTGCTTGCGCAAGGGTTTTTTCAACGTGATCCAAAAAGCGAACACTGTCCGGAAAACCATTGGCTACGAGTCCAATTGTCAACGGTGCATCCAGATCAACCCTAATTTCGTACGGTTCAGCAACCGCTTTTGGTTGCGCCCGTGGATCATGGAATTCGGTTGTAGTGCTCATTGTCCACCCCCGTCGATCTGATGTGTTTGATCGACCACTCATCTTTGTTAAGACCTATCTTAGCCGTCACCTTTTATCTGTCGAAGAAACATGCCGTTATCGAAATAATCTCTCCAAAATGTGATCAAACCCTCATTGACTTCAAAGATCCCCATTACCGGAAGCTCAATCTCTCGTCCGCTGGCAGTATTGAAACGGTCAAGTCGTTCATTCATGACCGTGTTACCGGTGCAGGTTTGACGGACTACCTCGAACTCCACCGGACCTTCGCCTTTCAGCAAACCGCTGAGAAACTCATGCATGTCGCTTTTACCTGTCATGTCTCCAATAGGGACGTTGTCGTAATAACAGTCGTCAGACACATGTTCCAATGCGGCATCAAGGTCGCGCGATTCGATCTTCGCAATAAAGGAGTTGACGATGGACTCAGGGCTGGTTTCTTGGCTCATACCCCTAATTGTTGCAGGATCTCCCGCGGCTTGCTTATCCGTGGGAGGCTGTGCCCATGCGTTTCCAAGACAAAGTCGTCGTAGTCACTGGTGCAGCGGGAGGGATAGGTCTTGCAGCGGTTCGTAGATTCGCCTCGGAAGGCGCCCAAATTCTCGCGGTTGACCTAGAAGGATCCGATCTGGCAGCTGCGGTGGCCGAGGCTGAACCATTCGGAGTTAAGGCAATCTTCCAAGCGGCTGACTGTAGCCAGGCATCGGACGTTTCAGCCTATGTCGAGCGGTGCGTCACCGAATTTGGGCGCCTTGACGTCCTTTTCAACAACGCCGGCATCGAAGGACGAATACTCAGTCTCATGGAGTACCCCGAAGACGACTTTGACCAAGTAATCAACGTGAACTTGCGAGGCGTATGGCTCGGAATGAAATACGCAGCTCCAGCGATGATCACCAATGGTGGCGGTTCGATCGTAAATACAGCATCAACGGCCGGACTTTTAGGTGCTAGGGGACTATCGGCGTACGTCGCGAGCAAACATGGTGTTGTGGGTTTAACCAAATCTGCCGCGCTTGAATTAGTGCCTCAAGGAGTCCGAGTAAATGCTGTCTGTCCCTCCCCGATAGAGACTCGAATGATGAGAAGCCTTGAGCAGGGTTTTGGAGGTGACCAGGCTGAAATGATTCGAAAAGACTTGGCATCGCGCAACCCAATGGGACGTTATGGCGAGCCAGATGAAGTAGCTGCCTTGGTTGCGTTCTTAGCTTCAGACGACGCTAGCTACGTCAATGGTGGTATTTACACCGTCGACGGTGGTTCCGTTGGCGGAAGATGAGAGCAACATGAATCGAGCGCAAAGAGTTCACGATTTAGGAGGGGCGTTTGGCTGGGGACGCGTACCCTACGATCCGCAAGAGGAGCCCTTTCATGAGGAGTGGGAGAGACGAGTCTTCGGAATGGTATTTCAAGTGCTCCCGCATACAGCGGTGCGCCCTGGAGAGTTTCGATACGCGCTCGAGCGACTAGCTGAAGATGACTATTTCGCCCCTGACGGATATTACGGCCGATGGCGGTCAGCCATGGAGGTCCTTCTGGAGGAATACGGTCACGTCGAGACCGGAGAGTTAGACGGTCGTTTGGGAGCACCTTCAGGTACTAGTGCGAGCTACCGCGTGCAATCTCCTGCATCCGTAGATGAGAAAGATCTGCCACCCGATTCATCCGCGCCTGTACCTGAGCACCGCACAGTCAGACGTGAACTGGACCGTAACCCGGGCTTCCGAATAGGGGACCGAGTAGTAGCAACGGGTAACACGGCAGGAGGTCACACCCGTCTACCCGACTACGTACGAGGTGTGTCAGGCGTTGTTGTCAAGATCCACCCAGCCGAAGTGCTGCCGGATAGTACAGCTCACGGCCTTGGAGAACGACCGCAACACGTTGTAAGCGTCGCCTATCAGGCGAGAGACCTTTGGGGCGAGGGAGCCGAAGAAAAAGTCGTCATCAATGTCGATCTATATGAAAACTATTTGCAGCTGGAAGCGGAGGCACAGTGACCGAAAGACACGACCACACCCACGAAACCAATGCCGGCTCGTCACAGATAAGAACTGCAGCGCTTGAAGATCTGCTTGTCGAGAAGGGGATAGTTGACCGATCTCGTATTGATTCCCTCGTCGAGCGATTCGAACATGATTTAGGTCCCATGATTGGTGCTCGTCTAGTCGCGAGAGCCTGGCTTGAGTCGGAGTTCCAAAGCCGACTTGTTAGAGACGCAGATGAAGTGCTTAGACAAGAAAATATCCGTGGCGCTGAAATTGAACACGTAGAGGTCAAAGTCAATGAGCCGGGGGTCCACAATGTTGTGGTTTGCACCCTCTGTTCCTGTTATCCGTGGGCTCTCTTGGGCTTACCCCCGGCGTGGTACAAAAGCCCCGAATACCGCGCCCGGGTTGTCCGTGAACCAAGAAAAGTCCTTGAAGAAATGGGCTTATCGCTCGAACCAGATACGGAAATTCGAGTGTGGGACAGTAGCTCAGAAACTCGCTTTCTTGTTCTTCCAGAACAGCCTGCAGGAAGCGAAGGTCTGAGTATGGAAGACCTAGCAGCGTTAGTTACTCGAGATTCGATGATCGGGGTGGCGAAGGCACTGAATCCATGACCGATCTTGAAGTTCTAGATGGTTCGCCCGCAGCACCACCACGCGACAACGGAGAACTCATTTTCGAAGCCCCATGGCAGAGCCGCGCATTCGGGGTTGCCGCGGATCTCGTTGCCTCAGGACATTTCACTTGGAATGATTTCCGCGAATACCTCATAGAGGCCATTAGTGAATGGGAGGCGGTGGAATCTGATGAGCAACAAAGCTGGGACTACTACTCCTGTTGGCTCGCAGCACTCGAGCGAATACTCACAAAGCGGTCGTTTCTCGACGGGAAAGAATTTGAGATCAGGGCCGCCCAGTACGCCAGTCGCCCACACGGACACGATCATTAACTCCCTGGAAGGGCGCCCCTAGCTGTTCTTAGAAGGATCACCGGAATGCTCTTCCCACCACCAGTCGGATTTAAGCATGTAACAACGCCTTCTGGGTCCTTCCGCATCAAGATCAAGTGACTCATAAGCGACGTCGCCGTCATAAAAAGCGACCATCCCTGGGTCATCGCCGGCAACCTCTTTGATGTGAGTATGAAAACACTCGGGATGTTGGATAGAGACACATGCCTCATCCACAGATCCGAAGCTTCGTAACCAATTGAGTGTGCAAAAGGTAGGCGTCACGATCTCTATTTCTCCCGCGGAGCGCCGCAAGAGGGCCTCGTTAGGCGTCATCCAGTGATGCTCGGTGATTTCACCATGGTCGATCGCCACGTCAAGATTATCAGGGGCTTTAGCGAGAAAAAATTGCGTCGAAAATCGCTTAGGGCGTACAGCTGGAGGAAGCCAGTGAGCGAAATGATGCAACGTTGCCTCAGTTAGGTCGATGCCAGCTTCCTCGTGAGCCTCGCGAATAGCGGCGGCATAGAAGCCTCGCCCGTCACTGTCATCGCAAACACTCACAGTTCGAGTATCAAGGCGGTCCTCGGGGTCTACCCGGCCTCCTGGGAACACCCACATGCCACCAAAATAGATTTTCGAATTTCGACGCAGCATCAGAACTTCGACACCATTCGCCCCGTCTTTCGCCACTACAACTGTCGCAGCGTCAATAGGTTCGGATGCATCACTCACGAGTGATCCCCTGTTCTTTCTATGAGACGTTGAGAGCCTGCATCTAGGCCGGGGAGCTGTTGGGTGACAGATCCTGCATGTGCGGCAGCTAATTTCAGCACCACGTCTTCGAGTTCCGCCCAAGACGACACTCTGGGTCCTTCGATGTGGCGGTTGTAGGGCTGGTCGAAAGTGAGAACGGTGTGGCCTGCTTCCCGTAGACCCTCGACGTTGTGGGGTCCGTCATCGACATAAGCATGCGCAGCGACGTCGGGTTTTTCACCTACGAAACAAACATCACGGTAAGGAATGCGCTTTTCATCTAACCATCGAGCAGTGTCAGCAATAGCAACAGCGTGCCCCCAGTTGACGTAGAGACGATGAGTCACGATTCGTATCCAAATCCCTGCATCTGACAGACGCCACAAGGTCTCGGCGCACCCGGGCACGACCTCCATATCTCGAAACATTCGATGTTCCATGACAGCGATGCGGTGAAGGCGCTCGAAATCATCGGGCCCAAAACCCCACTCTCTGAAATCCCAACTGCGTTCTAAAGGCAATGATTCTTCGGCGATGTTCAGCTCTCTGGCGACGATTTCTCTAAATATCTCCGTGTGCTGCCCACACACCCCATCGAGGTCGACCCCAAGAATGAACTCATTCACGACTGCCGCCTCCCAAATCTTGACCTCTTCGGAGGGGCCTCCTCTTTATCCGGGAGCTTGATCCACGAGTCAGCGAGCTTTGCCTGACCCTCCATGCGAATTTGCTCGAGTTCCGTACGGGTCCAAGGCGTAGCGCGCGGATCAAGCGCTTGATAGCGAGTTTCTATTTGATCAAAATTCTCACTGGTAACGACACCTGCGATCAGTTCGCAGGGCTCCCAATCATCGACGCCGGTAATCCAAATATAGCTGTCGGCAATATCCCGCAGTCTCAGCGAGGTATCGACTCCATCAACAGAGCCTACGACCTCGTTCAACCCAACATTTCCAAGTGTTGCAAGGTTCAACGCGATGCCGAATGTTTCTGGATTCTCTGGAGCCGCAGCAACCAATGCCTCGACTCTCTCCACTGCCGAGCTGTCCGCGATAGCTCCGTGAAACACCGCTCGCACAACTCCCTCTCCCATCCAGCGGTAAAGAAGGTTGCCGACACTTGCCGTTGGTAACCCGTCTTCCCACTGAACAAATCTTGTTGTCGAACGCTCGCTAGAGACCAGCACAACCGCCCGCTCACCTGATCGAAGAATTTCGTTAGTCAAGGTATTTGCCATATGAAATGCAGCCACGTCTCGATAGTGCCCACCCATCCACCAATTCCTTAGCTCTAATTCACTAGCCGATCTGCCATCGAGAAGGTCAGGGTCTTCGACATAAGTAGGAATTCCCAGCCCGATGATTCTGAACGATGATGCACCAGAGTCGAGAGTTTGATTCAACGACCATGCTGCCTTCACGACCTCCGCATACTCTCGATACGTAAAACCGATCCCCATTAGGTCAACAAACAACTCTGTGCATACGGCGTCGTCCCACTCGTCGCTCGATAGCAAGCCGTCAAGTTGCTGTTGAGCTCTCGAGTTGGTGAACTCCCAGGCAAGATTCCTAACTCCAGCTTCGTACAGTTCAGGCAAAAGCTGGGCAATGAATGAAACGTGCTGACTGATGCCAATTTGGTCGCCTAACAAGACCAGCTGTTTTGAGCTCGCCAGTTCAACAAGATGCTCGGCTGCGGATTGCAAACTTGTCGTTTGCTCGTTCTTGGTTTCGTTGTTGTCGTTCATCTTATGCCTGTCAGGTATTAAACGATTTGAGTCCAACTAAGCTCGGCCGCCGCCGCAGAGTTGTTGACTGCGTTTTCGAAGTCTTGGACTGTGGCATCAGAGCTTCTAAGTTGAGGATCAAGTGACCACCTGCGTGCTTCGGCAAGATTTGTTTCAGTAACCCATCTTGGCAGAGGAGTCGGTCCGCGTACTTCCCGCGACGACTCCAAGAACACCCACCCCTGTGACAGCTGAGAAATATGGCCCCCATCAAGAGAGGTTGAGCATGGGAGTCGACCCACAAGGCCATTAGTCGCGTCAAAGGCCAACGGAAAATGAGGCCTGTTTTTGTGAGCGAATGCCGCGTCCAAATAGCCGTCTCCGGGGAGAGTGAATAAGCCATGTTCTCCATCTGCGGTTAATGGTTGATGAATCAGAACAGTCGTAGCTTGATCGGCTATAGCGCTGTAGACATGATTTCCGCAGCCCACGACCCGTCCGTCAACAATTTCGGTATCGATTCGATCGAGCAGCGAATGGGGTCGACGTTTAAGGCGGGTCAGGGCATTAGCAGTACGACTGAAAACCAAAGCTTTCTGCCCCCTGTCAACGAACTCACGAAGAAGAACATCAGCCATGTGTCGCGCAGCAGGTCCCTTTGCGCGCAAGTGTTCCCACGCGTATGGCGACAATAAATCAGCATTCTCTGTCACTGCATTTACGTCTATGTCGTAGTCAAGAGCAACTACCCGAAACGCTGGTGTGTTCGGTTGCCGAGTTCGATTAATCGCCCAAACCGCCCTCAGAACATCGAGATACTCAACGTACGCGAAATGATGCCTCAATCCCCAACGAAATAAGGCCGAACGTGCGATTCCCTCATCAAATTGTTGTGCTGTCACCAACTCATCGAGCAACGACTGGTCATCAACACAGGCCCATTCGACGGCGAGCAGATTTACACCGGCTCCATTCACAGCAGGTATAAGTTCCTGCATGAAAATTCCTGTTTTCCGTGATGGGGAATTGTGACCCACAAACACAATTTCATGATGAGTGAAAAGATTGGCAACGTATTTAATTGGTTCGCTTCCAGTCAAAGAAATTTCATCAATCACCGATGCGAGATGTCCATGGTCAATTGATGGAAGACGACGACGCTGCCGGAAATGTTCGATCGTTTCGAACATAGCGTCATCTTCAGAAACACTCACCTGACTGAGAGTACCCAGCAACAAAGCTGCATCAACATCCGTGCTCTGATATTCAACTCCTATATCGGTGCTAGCTGGGGTGTGTCCGACCTAGTGTGAAAGTGGTGTGTTCACAGGTCGAGGAAGTGATATTTGGATGACTATGCGTCTTTATGACACCGCCCATCAAGCCGTGGTTGACCTGGAGCTAGATAATCACGTCCGCATGTACGTGTGTGGCATCACTCCCTATGACTCAACGCACTTAGGCCACGCAGCTACATATCTGACCTATGACCTCATTATTCGAAGACTCGAGGATCTTGGCCACACCGTGGAGATGGTGAGGAATGTCACAGACGTAGACGACAGCATCTTGCCCAAGGCGCGGGAACTTGGAATCGATTTCCTTCAACTAGCCGAACAGGAAATGGAACGCTTTGGGAAAGATATGGACGCCCTAAATATGCGCCCCGCGAACTTTGAACCTCGGGCTACTGAATCCATAGACAGCATGCTCGACCTGATCCAGCAACTCCAAGATGGCGGCCATACCTATGTGAGTGAGGGGACAACATACTTTGATGTAACAACCTTTCCTTCGTTTGGAAAGCTGTCACATCTCACTGAAACAGAGATGAAAGAACTCGCTGCTGAGAGAGGTGGAAATCCGGACAACCCTGCTCAACGAAATCCACTTGACTTTGTTTTGTGGCAGCCCAGCGCAGAAGATGAACCCAAATGGGATTCGCCCTTCGGGATCGGTCGCCCCGGATGGCATATCGAGTGTTCGGCCATGTGCATGAATGCACTAGGACAGACAATCGATATTCATGGTGGCGGAGGTGACTTAATTTTTCCGCATCATGAATGCGAGATTGCACAAAGCGAAGCGGTTAACGGATCGCCCTTTAGTCGCTATTGGGTCCATGCAGGTCTAGTTGCGTATCAGGGAACAAAGATGTCTAAGTCACTAGGCAATTTGGTGTTTGTCTCTGATTTGCGCGAGGAGATTGACCCTAGAGCAATCCGCCTAGCATTGATGGCCCATCACTACCGATCAGATTTCGAATGGTTCGATGATGAAGGACCCAAAGCACAAACTGATCTTGACCTGCTCATTGAGGCGTGCGCTATCACCAAGCCGATCAGCGATGGGCAGTTGATGGACGAAGTGCGTGAAGCTCTCGACGATGATCTCAATGCGCCACGAGCTCGGGAACTCCTACTTAACTCGGCCCGAACTATTCTTGACGACTCATCTCAACGACACGAAAGTTGTGTCGCGGCCGCGGCCGCTTTGTGTGGAATCGAAATTCGGTAGTCACGTGTTTTCGTGAGCTACCCGATCACGCTGCCCAGCGGGGTTAGCCTGTGAACAATGCAGTCAATAGCGATAGTGAACCAAAAGGGAGGAGTGGGTAAGACAACCATCACTCTCGGCATCGCTGAAGCTGCCGCTGCGTCGGGTAACCGCGTGCTGGTGGTCGATCTTGACCCGCAAGCAAACGCATCGAGTGGCTTGGGAATCTGGAATGGCTCCCCGTCAATCGATGATGTGATGTCGGAGCCTCGAGCTGGTTCGGCCGCTGAAGCTATCTGTTCATCTCGTTGGCCTGAGGAACAATCGCGACCCGATCTCATTCCAGGTAGCCACTTGCTAGCCAATCGCGAGGCGCAGTTAGCAGCGGACCCCGTGGGAGCTCAAGACCGTCTGCAGCTAGCGCTCGCGGGGATTGACTACGATCTCGTGATAATCGACTGTCCGCCCTCACTTGGACTTCTGTCCATTAACGGACTGTTCGCAGCCGAACGCACCGTTATTGTTACGGAACCCGCTGCATGGGCTGCCGATGGCGTCGACCTAATGCACAACACTGTTGAGCGAGTAGCCGGCCGTTTAGGAAGGCCGAAACTTGCTGGAATCGTCGTCAACCGAGTTGGACGAACCAGAGATAATCGCTATTGGTGTGAGCAGCTCCAAGAACGATTTAATGGTTTACTGCTCCCGCAAATCCAGTTAAGAGCAGCGGTCGCCGAAGCATCGGGACAATCCACGACCCTGCGGGCATTAGGTAAACGACCAGGTGCTGCGGAGGCCGCTTCGCAATTTGACGCATTGTGGGGATCTCTTAACAGTCGCCCAGGCTTGGATGTCATTGACGAACATCTTGACGAGCTTCCCCATAGTTCAACGACCATTACTAGCGAGACATGAAGGAGGGGTGATGCCTGGCTATGACCCCAACCGACCACGACCCAATGGCGGCGACCCGTTTACTGGGTTGCCCGGTGACTTGCCGGTCAATAAACCAGATTCCGAAACGCGCGCACCCAGCGTGAACGAACCAGATTTGACGGTAACAGGCGCAGCGGAAGACGAAACTGAGACGACGCTGCAAGCCGTACCCCAGGCGGTGCCCCCATTGGACCGAAGAGTGCCGTTGATGGCAGTCATCGGAGGTCTATGTGGTTTCGCGATCGTTGCGTTCATCATCCGACGCATGGCTAGAAAAGATCAATGACGACGATCACCGTCCCTCCCTTGGTCCAGAATTAAAGCTGTGCCTTCCGCTCCATCTGAGTCTCAGTCGTTTCGCCCCCGGCACCTAAGCCCCAGTTCTGCCTCAACTTTCAGGCAATGTCCGCGACGATGGAAGTTGAGATACATCGACAAGCTGCCCGACCCAAAAGGAGAAGCAGCAGTTCTAGGGACCTTTGTTCACGAAATCCTGGAGCACCTCTTAACTCTCCAGCCTGATCACCGATCGATTGATGCAGCCAAAAAGATCGCGCGCGAGTTGTGGGACCAGGTTCTCGAAGACGAAGACTTTCAGGCGTTGGCATTCTCTGACGATGACGCAAAAGAATTTCGGTGGAAGGCGTGGAGACTCATCGAAAAGTATTTCGCAATTGAAGACCCCACCCGAGTCGATGTCCTAAGAGCTGAACAAGAGCTGGCAGTTGAAATTGCAGGCGTCCCATTTTTTGGAATCGTGGATCTGACCGAGCAAATTTCAGATGGAATAAGAGTTGTTGACTACAAGACAGGGAAGGCACCTAGTAGCCGATTTGTGGAGGACAAACTCTCCCAGGTTTGGCTGTATGCGGCCGCGTTAGCCGAGCAAAAAGTCGAAGTTTCAGAGGTTCGTCTCATGTATTTGACGAGCGGGTCGATAGATCGACCCATCGACTCGCAAGCAGTTTCACAAGCAGTCAGCTCACACCGTGAAACCTGGGATGACCTCTGTCAGGCAATCGATATACAGCAATTTCCATACAAGACTGGTCCTCTATGCAACTGGTGCCCGTACTTGGATCATTGCCCCGAAGGTGCGGTCGAAGCTGAGAGACGTTATGGGCCTCGCAGTTGAAATAAGACATAACTGACGTGCCTGAGCTTCCTGAAGTCGAGACAATACGTCGCCAGCTCGGCCCAAAAATATTGAACCGAACAGTCATCTCAGCAGGGAGTCATGAATCAGCGAAGTTTTTGCCAGCTCGTAAAACCAAAGGAAAACGATTTCTAACACTGCGCAGACGAGGAAAATATTTATTGGCCGAACTTGACGACCAAAGTGAACTGGTAGTTCACCTTGGAATGACGGGCCAGTTAAAGATCGTGGAAACCGAAGATCAACGATCCTTCGGATCGAACTATGAGCGAGCCTGGTGGGTACTAGACAACAACAACACCATCATCTTTAAAGATGTTCGGAGATTCGGACGAATCGCGTTGGTGAAGAAAGGCGATTACTCCCAAATACCCACTCTTCGAGACATGGGGCCCGAACCGTTTTCACCCGATTTAACCAGCGAAGATTTGTGGCGCAGAACCAAGGGTCGTAAACAAAGAATCAAGACCCAACTCCTCGGTCAGCGAGTTATTGCCGGCGTCGGGAATATCTACGCGGATGAAGCGCTCTTCTATGCGGGAATCAACCCTTCGGTTCGATCGATCACGCGCGCTCAAGCAGAAAGACTTCTTCAGAGCTTGCAGATGGTCTTCTCACAGGCCATCGAGAAGGGCGGAACCACACTCCGCGACTACCGAAACTTAGACGGAGCGGGTTCCAATCAGGACTATCTCCATTGCTACGGACGATCAGGCCTGCCCTGCCATAAGTGTGGCTCTGTCCTCCGGTCCCGAATAATTGACGCCCGCTCAACCACCTGGTGTCCCGTGTGTCAGAAGCGCTAAACAGCCCCGAATAATCCGTGCCGGATAGGCAGTTGACTTACTCATCATCTGCTTTGACATTTATCGCACCACCAACAACTCCTGCCAGCAAATGCGCCGATCCGGATTGGAGAACCGCACCGTCGACACGGTCGATCCTCCCGCTTGTACACATACAAAGAATCCTTGCGCTTGAGTCGTCCAGGTGTTTTCCCACCATCCTCTTTACTCACGGTAACGATGCGGTTCAGCCGAACTCCTTGACGTAACTGGGAGACCGACAGATCCCAAAGGTCAGCTATCTCACCCGCTTTCAGGTCACAAGCTGGCCGTTCGGGATTAATGCCGAGCAAGAAAAGAAACTCGGCCCTGTAGACGTTGCCAATGCCAGCGATGACAGACTGGTCGAGTAAGGCAATAGCAATAGGGGTCTTCTTCTTTTCCAACGCGATAGCGAAGTCTTCACAACGGCTTCCTCGACGGAGTGGATCCGGTCCGAGAGCATCTGTTACCGAAATGAATTCTTCGATTTCGATCAATCCACATTTTTGTGGACCCGTGAGGTGCCAAGCCCGTTGTCCTTCCAAGCGAAGACGAACCGTTTCAGAAGGCGAAACGTCAAAAGGATGTGGCCTGAACTTCCCTATCAACCCAAGGTGGATGTGCAAGATCAGCTCCCCAGAAAAATGGAGAAACAAATGTTTGCCCCACGCCTCGCTGCTCGAAAGAAGCTTCCCGTCAATCAGAGAAGCTCCGCGCTCAAAACGACCCTGGGGAGAACTAGCGCCGACTGGTCCCTGGAGTAGGTCCGCGCGCAAATCTTTAGCTAGTCGATGAATAGTATGACCCTCTGGCACCGTAATATTTCTAATGCGCGCGCAAACATAAGGGCGACATATGGCACTAGGAATTGAACAGGTCATGGTCGGATGCTGGACTGACGATGAAAACGCGACTGGAGTCACGGTGATCCTCCCACCCAAGGGATCGCTAGGCGCGATAGCAGTTCGGGGTGGCGCTCCAGGTACCCGCGAGGCCGCTGCATTAGGGCCGACCGGATCGGGAGAGGAATGCCATGCCGTTGTTCTATGTGGCAACAGTGTTTTCGGATTAGCGGCCGCAGACGGCGTAGTCCAATGGTGTGTGGAAAACAACAGAGGTCTTGAGTTGGCCTCTGCGATAGTGCCAGTGGTGGGTGCAGCGGTCGTCTTCGATTTGATTGGCCCTGATAACCCTCGACCAGGTCCCACAGCTGGCCGTATGGCCTGTGAGGCAGCGACCAACGCGGAACCGGACTCTGGCCGCATAGGGGTAGGTAGGGGGTGCACAGTTGGGAAAGCAGCAGGTCGCGCATACGCCTCCCCCGGAGGCCAGGGGATAAGCATCGTCCAGTCTGGAGATCTGGTCGTGGGAGCAATCGTCGCAGTAAATGCATTCGGCGATGTCCTAAACAGCGACGGATCAGTGCTTAAGGGATCGTCTGCAGCCCCAGAGAATCCTCGTTACCCGGCTGCATCAATCGAAGAAGTAGCTGGTTGGGAAGCGGGCGAAGAAAAAGCAAATACGACTATTGGTTGTTTAGTCACCAACGCTCGACTAACTAAAGCCGAAGCTTGTCGGGTCGCTGACTTATCGCACACCGGGATCGCTCGGACAATTGACCCGCCACATACAGCCGTTGATGGCGATGCTCTTTTCTTGCTCGCCACTCAAGAAATAGCAGCGATTCCCGATCAGGTCGCTGCGCTTGGATCCCAGGCAGTGTCTCAAGCAATTCGAAACGCTGTGCAAGAAACCTAGGCAAATAAAGTTTCATTCGTAGCTGCCACCCTCGCACTGAGTGAATGTGTCACCATCTGTTCACCAGAGAAAGGAGGTGGTCCATACAATGCCGTTACTTAAGAGGACTCTGGAGGTGGTCGGACGCTGAGGCGGCCTGCCAACTTGGGAGGAAGCCTCTTTCCTTAATTGAGGAATAGGTGGCGACTCCAAATCCGGACCATCCCGCCTGACGATGTGCGTGTCGGTCCTCGCGCAACAAAGCCCTGACCTTCGTCAGGCACAACATCTCAGGTGTAAACAGGCGCCCTCGTTACCAAACGAGGGCGCCAGTCTTTTCACTGACTCCACCGGCTACAAAAACACAAGTCCTTATGAGGAAACTAACTCAGGCCCTTGACTTGACCTTG
The DNA here is from genome assembly GCA_002296525.1 of Candidatus Neomicrothrix sp. UBA814. Taxonomy (GTDB): domain Bacteria; phylum Actinomycetota; class Acidimicrobiia; order Acidimicrobiales; family Poriferisodalaceae; genus UBA6944. The sequence continues at coordinate 175,612 of DBIA01000017.1, forward strand.
AAGACGTAACTTCAGTGCTTTAGGCAGATTGTCGACAACGAGGTCGTAGCTGTCTTCGATCCATTCTTGGATATCCGTCATAGGAACGGAACCATCAAGGAAAACCCTGTTCCAATGCTTTTTATGAAAATTGCTGGCTCGCACAGCTGAATATTTGCGTCTTAACGACTCTGCTCGTTCGGGTTCGCACTTAACTGTTAACGAGAGACGATCCGACTGAACGGGCAATAAAGCAAACATCTTTCCCCCCACCTTGAACACGGAAACATGATCACCGAAAGGGAAGTCTTCAACAGCTTCAGGCTGACTCAAACAGAAATCGACTAATTGTTTCCGTGTCATCCAGACTCCATTCCCCAATTACAGCACCAGGGGTGTCATGATGCGCAAGTGACCTCAACCGACGAAGAGACCGAATTTAGTTGCCCACGCTGTTCCGGGTCTGTTCGAGAGAGGTTCTATGGCCCCTGTATGTCATGTCGCGAAGAACTCAGAGAACTTTTTGCCGGAAGCCAGAACGAAGTCGAACCCCAACGATATGAACCCAAGATGAATGTGACCCCTAACGCTGTCGCAACCAAAGAATAAGATCTCCGCCGACCCGACAGGAGTTTTGAAGCATGGATGTTCTGGAAGCAATTAAAGAGCGTAAATCGATCCGAGCTTTTAAGCCAGATCCGGTGCCCAAAGAAACGCTCTTGGAGCTCTTGGAGATTGCGCAGCGTGCACCTAGTGGTACTAACACTCAACCTTGGCACGTTTATTTGTGTGCTGGCGAAGTAAAAACTGCGATCACCAATGACGTCTTAGCAATGGCAGAGTGCGGCCAAGGTGCCAGCTATGAGGATTTCGACTACTACCCGTCGGTTTGGGAAGATATTCACAACAGCCGGCGACGAGCTGTGGGTTGGTCCCTCTATAACTTGGTTGGCATTGAAAAAGGTGATCGAGAGGGCAGCGCAAAGCAAGCTATGCGTAATTTTCTTTTCTTTGATGCGCCCGTGGGGATATTCATAACCATTGACTCGTATTTGGAGCGAGGAAACTGGGCTGACGTTGGCATGTATATACAAACTCTCATGCTCGCAGCTAAAGGACTGGGACTTGATACCTGTCCACAAGCGGCATGGGTGCCTTACCAGGAACCTGTTATCCGTCATCTTGGTATTCCAGACAACGAGTCGTTGGTAAGCGGCATGAGCCTTGGATGGGCAGACCATGCCAAGATTGAGAACACGCTGGTAAGTGAACGGGAGAAGATCTCTGAGGTAGCGCGCTTCGAAGGTTTCTAGCGCCGACGCTGTCGCAACCAAAGAGTGAATTGAACGAGGATTCGCCCCCGAAGCGATACCCACATCTGGTACTGAACAACCTGAATTCAGTTAGTGATTGCTCCAACAGCCCAAATAATCCAAGACCCGACAATTAATGAGATCAGAACGACCAAAATTGGAGTCCGTGCCCTAGCTCGCATGACCTAGGACCGTGTAGCTACCCACTGACCCAATCTATCCACAGCTTCAAGCGCCTCTTCGCTAGATCCAGCGAAAGAAAATCGAATAAATTGATGACCGTTAGAGGGATCAAAATCGATTCCCGGAGTTACCGCTATCCCGAGATCGTCTAACCATATTTTCGCCAATTCTTGGCTGTCATCACATAAATGGTCGACCTTTGCCCAAATGTAAAAAGCACCGTCTGCAGGTGCCAGCTGATTGATGCCGGCGAGTGGCAGACCTTTTAACAGAATGTCCCGATTCTCGGCGTAACGTCGAAGATTTGCCTCTAACTCTTCCTCACTGTCAAATGCCCCAAGCGCCGCATGCTGCGAGACAGAAGCTGCTGCTATAAAGGCGTTTTGAGCTAAACGTTCGACAGGTGACATTAAATAGTGAGGCAGGACTAGCCAGCCGACCCGCCAACCAGTCATAGAAAAATATTTGGAGAAACTATTCACAACTACCGCTTCGTCCCAATGTGATGCCGCAGTGGGGGCGGGATCTCCATAGGTGATCCCGTGATAAATCTCGTCAGAGATAAGCCTGACTTCTTCGGAGCGACACCAAGAGACCAGATCGAACAACTCTTCCTCTAACAACATCGTGCCAGTTGGGTTTGAAGGGCTGGCGACCACTAAGCCCTGCAATGGGCCCACTGCCTCAAGATCACTGGGCGACGGCTGAAAACGTGTTTCAGGTCCAACCGGGATATCGACGACCTCAACTTCAAGAGCGCGCAAGACGTTTCGATAACACGGGTATCCAGGTGTTGGCACCGCAACACGGTCACCCGGCTCAAAACAAGCTAGAAAAGCCAAGGTGAATGCCCCACTCGCCCCAGCAGTTACCGCAATTCGAGAAGCAGGTACTTCAGCGTGATACCAATCCTGATAGTGGGAACTAATTCGTTCACGCAAAGTGTCTAAACCCAGAGCAGACGTGTAGCCGAGAATTTCATTTTCAATAGCATCTGCCGCTTGTCTCCTAGCCCCGATAGGCGCGGGTGTTGAGGGTTGCCCAACTTCAAGGTGAAGGACCTCACGACCCATCTTTTCTTGCTCGGCCGCTGAACGCATTACCTCCATCACATAAAAAGGTGCAATTTCTGACCGAGTTGAAGTCTTTAATGCCATATCAGGAGTGTGGCTGCAATAACGCCCAAAGCACAGTCTTTTCGGTCCACTTCAGGAGAAATGAAACACTTCGAAAGGAAACTCCCTTTCCTTTCACCCATCGAATGAAGCATGCTGGAGTCATGGGCACAGCCTTAATGACGGATCTCTACGAACTAACCATGCTCGACGCTGCCCTGCGATCCGGGGTGGCGTCTCGTCGAGCCACGTTTGAAGTTTTTGCCAGACGACTACCTCAAGGGCGCGGTTACGGCGTTGTCGCTGGACCAGGTCGCCTCGCAGACCAACTTGCGCTTTTCCAATTTTCACCCGACCAAATTGACTACCTTGCCGGGTTGGGTCGTTTCAGCGAGGAACTCTTGGAACACCTGGAAAGCTTCCGATTTGAAGGTGAAGTTTGGAGTTACCGCGAAGGCGACCTCTATGTCCCGGGCAGTCCTGTGCTTCGGGTTGATTGCTCCTTTGGAGCAGGCTTGCTCCTCGAAACCTTGGTGTTATCAGTTCTCAATCACGACTGTGCTGTCGCTTCCGCAGCGGCGCGTATGCACGACGCGGCCAACGGCCGACATTTAATCGAAATGGGTGGGCGGAGAACTCACGAAGAAGCAGCAGTTGCCGCAGCTAGAGCGGCATGGCTCGTGGGGTTTGACACCACGTCAAACATGGAGGCTGGAATACGTTTCGGTGTGCCAACTGCAGGAACGTCGGCGCACGCGTTCACCTTGGCACATGATGACGAAGAGGCCGCGTTTGAGGCGCAAATAGAGGCTCACGGACTCGAAACCACGCTGTTGGTCGACACCTACGAAATAGACACGGGCATCGACCGAGCGTTAGCTGCCGCCAAACGACTCGGTGGCGTCCCTGGCGCTATTCGCATCGATTCAGGCGACCTTGCGGAAGAGGCGCTACGCGCTCGAAAAAAACTGGATGATAATGGTGCAACGTCAACCCGCATCGTGGTTTCGGGAGACCTCGACGAGTACCGAATAGCGCAACTGGCAGATCACCCCATCGATGGCTACGGAGTGGGAACCCAACTGGTAGTTGGCTCAGGTCATGCTACGGCAGGCATGGTCTACAAATTGGTAGCCGTTGCGCGGAGATCAGGAACTTACGAGCCCGTCGTTCCGGTGGCAAAGTCATCCGAAGGTAAGGCCACCCGAGGAGGGGTAGTACGACCGTATCGAATTGTCGACCATGGGCAGGCAGTCGACGAAGTTCTAGTTGAGCACGATCGCCCTGGACCCTCCGATGCTCGAGCACTGCATGTCCCTCTGTTTCGTGCCTCTGGACCCGCTTACCCATACAACCTTCACGACGATCGAAGTTTCCACCTTCGGGTCCGAAATGAACTTCCGCTCTCGATGCGACAGCTTGACGCCGATCCGCTGTTTGAGGCCCGAACCATATGAGCCAGATGCCAAGTATTGGCATGGCCAATTTCTGTATTAACTAAATCTTGATAATGATTTAGGGAAGAACAAAAAATCCCTGAGAAGCACCCAACTCAAGTGTGCGTCTGACGTCAACCACTCTCGGCCCGTCGCGACGAACCACGGCCTTAATCGGTGCATTCGCATGAATCTGATGTTCTCGATCGCCGTCAAAAGCGAGAGTCGAAGGACCGTTTAGATCGACCTCTTCACCGAGATCGATTCGTTGCACTTCAAGAACCGGAACCTGCTGATATAAGCCGGGTGCTATGGGAGCGTTGGTCAATGCTCCACCTTCTCCACACGTCACCAGGATCGCGTAATCATCTCGAGAAAGGCACACCGCATGTAGGCCAGCCACCGATGACACCCCTATCGTGTCTGGCCTTGCCGTAGAAACAAGCAACTGACGCAAGTTGTTTGGGTCAACAGGCATACGGTTTCCAACAAAATCGTTGGCGAGCGTTGCAGCATCAATAAGCGCGACGTCCTCAGAACCATCAGCCATAGCCAAATGAATCAGCTTAGATTTTGGCGCCACCTGGTTTTCATCAGTCTTTCCGGTAGCTACTAACCCAGCCGCCGCTCCAGCTACCGTCGGCTCTACAAGGGACGGAAACACATTATTTGTGCCAGTAGACATAGGCACTAACGTCACGTCGGGCCAGACGCGAGCGATAGTTCTGTTCGTGCCGTCGCCCCCTAAGGTGATCACGACGTTGATGCCGCGGTCCCTCATTGCAAGAGCCGCGCGGGTCGTGTCTGCAGGGTCAACCCGCGCTCCGATGTCAAGAATCTCCAACTCGGCTTCAACCGGTAGATCCGCGAGGGCGCCGCTAGCAATACCGAACGGTTCCTTCATCGCCACGATATGAGTTGCTCCTCCGGCAACAGCGCCGATCACAGCACGAGCGATTCTATTTCGCTTGTCCTCAGCGCTAGAGATTCCTCCACGCGCAGCTACGCGGCGAATATCTCTACCTGACACGGGATTGGCAATTATCCCAACGGTCATCGAATGGTCCGTCATATCCCCACACTAGGCAAGGGAATAGTGTTGTATCTGCTACAACAAGTTCATGTCTGAACCACCAGTAGCGCTAACAATCGCTGGCTCTGATTCAGGAGGCGGTTCAGGACTTCAAGCAGACCTAAGGACGTTCGCCGCCCATTCCGTGCACGGAGTGTGTGCGGTGACTGCGGTTTCAGCACAAAACACAGAAGAGTTTCGCTCTGTGCTGTCCATACCGAAAAAAGAACTGGAGGCTCAAATCGAAGCAGTACTGCACGACTTTGATGTGAAAGCAACGAAAACCGGTTTGTTGCTTTCTGAGGAAAATATCCAACTCATAGCGAAGATGGCAGAGGCAGGAGTATTACCGCAGTTAGTCATAGACCCGGTCATGGTTGACCGACACGGCGAATTGCTTTATCACCCAGATCTTGTCCGGTGCATTTGCCAAGAATTGATTTCGCAAGCACTGATCATCACCCCGAACCACCTTGAAGCCATGCATCTACTAGGAGTCGAACTAACTGATGACATCGACAAGATATGTGAAGCGGCACTCGAGTTAGCTGCCTTAGGGCCAGAAGTTGTTCTAATCACTGGAGGCCGCCGAAACGCAAACTCAATGATTGACGTCATGGCACACCAAGGCGAGATCATCAAGATTGAATCAGAACGCTACAAAACCAAAAATGTACGAGGGACCGGAGACACCCTCTCTGCAGCTATCGTCGCCTCACTAGCTAAGGGACAACCACTAGCACAATCGATAAAAAATGCGCACAGATTCACAGCTGACGCGGTTAGACGAGCTGCGGAATGGAAATTGGGTTCTGGTCAAGGACCCATCGACCATCTAGGTCACCGTGACGCCGTCCGCCTAGACTGATGATGCTCAAATCTCAATGCGCCTATTGGAGAAGACTGTGACGCGAGAGCAATGGCAACAAGAATACGAAGCCGGAAAAATCCGCGACGTTGATTATGAAACCATGAGTGGTCTTCCAGTTGACCCTCTATACGCACCCAAGGATGGTGACCCCGCTGATTCCATAGGGTGGCCTGGACAGTATCCCTATACGCGTGGTGTGCATCCCAGTGGATACCGAGGCCGTCTATGGACCATGCGAATGTTCGCCGGTTTTGGTACTCCGGAGGACACAAACACCAGATTCAAAGAGATCCTCTCAGCCGGCGGCGGGGGTTTGTCGACGGCATTTGACATGCCGACTCTCATGGGCCTCGATAGCGATGACGTGCTGTCGGTAGGTGAGGTTGGACGTTGCGGCGTGGCTGTGGACACCATCGAAGATATGCGCCTGCTCTATAACGACATTGATCTCGAAAAGACCACAACCTCGATGACTATCAACGCTCCCGCCGCACCAATATGGGCGATGTTTGTTGCTAACGCTGAGGATCAAGGTGCAGATAGAAGTCGACTAGGAGGAACACTCCAAAACGACATTCTTAAGGAATATCAAGCTCAAAAAGAGTGGGTCTTCCCTCCGCGACCCTCCATGCGGCTCGTTGCAGACACCATTGAATTTGCAAGAAACGAGATGCCACGTTGGAATTCAGTCTCAATCAGCGGATACCACATTCGAGAAGCAGGGTCTACAGCCGCACAGGAACTGGCATTTACCCTCGCTAATGGTTTCGCTTATGTAGAAGCAGCGCAGCAACGCGGTCTAGGTGTTGACGAATTCGCCCCCAGGCTGAGCTTTTTCTTCAATGCACATATCGACTTCTTCGAAGAAATAGCCAAATACAGAGCTGCTCGAAGGATTTGGGCGCGATGGATGAAAGAGCACTACGGGGCTAAGGACCCCAAATCAATGATGCTTCGCTTCCATACGCAAACCGCTGGAGTATCTCTGACAGCACAACAGCCTGAAATCAATATCGCGCGGACCGCAATAGAAGCACTTGCTGGAGTCCTCGGCGGTACGCAAAGCCTTCATACCAATTCGATGGATGAAGCGCTGGCATTACCAACTGAGAAAGCAGCGCGTATCGCGTTGCGCACCCAACAAGTCATAGCTCACGAAACCGGTGTGACCGATGTGGTCGACCCGCTGGGGGGCAGCTGGTTTTTGGAAGAACTCACTGACCGATTAGAAGCTGAAGCAGAATCGATGTTCGCGCATATTGCTCAAGCCGGTAGCGACTCGATGCTTGAAGGAGCCTTCGAGTTAATTGACGAAGGTTGGTACCAAGGCAACATCGCGGACGCCGCATACGACTTCGAAAAGAAAATAAACGCTGGCCGACGGATTGTGGTTGGAGTCAACGACTTCACTGAAGGAAACGAAGAGGACCAAATCGAGTTATTGAAAATAACCAACGAAGACGAACAACGGCAGATAAAGAATCTCCAAGCAGTGAAGAGCGACCGAGACCAACAAGCCGTCGACAGTGCGTTGGTTGCCCTCAGTCGAGCCGCCGAGACCGATGCAAACTTGATGCTTCCTCTGATCGACACCGTAAGAACTCGGGCCACGGTAGGCGAGATTATGAACACGCTCGCAGATGTTTTCGGCCGATACCAAGAGAAGCCGTTTATTTGAACCTCGCGGAGCGTTCTATATGTTGAGCAGATGGGGAGTAGTGTCACTACAACCGAACTGAGGTGATCAGGAACTAATGCTGCAAACAAAAACACCACGATTGATCTGGGCGCTGCTCGCAATCGTCGCGTTTTCTGTGGCGTGTGGTGGAGGGCAAGATCGGACTCACCTCGAACGAGAACTTCAAGATAAGGCAGGAAGTGACATCCTTCCGGTGGAACTAGGATTAGTGGATTGCCCAGAAGACATCGTGGAAACACCTGAGTCGGTCTTCATCTGCGCTAGCGAAGTAGCGGGCCAATACTACGAACTTCAAGTTCGGATCATCGATGCCCAAGGCCAATACAACTACGTCCACAAACATCACCCTCTACAGCTGGTCAACACCGAAGCACTACTCGCTAGCGAAGTGACCTACGAAGTTGGCTTTGACGTGATGATTGATTGCGGTGACGACGAATATTTGGTTGCTCCGATCGGGAGTTCCTTCAATTGTGTTGCAACTCGCGTGGACAGCGGCGCCCAAGCCACTATTGAAGTGCGACTTGAAGACGACAACGGCAGGCTGAAGTGGAAGCTTGTCCGAACATGACCCGCCCCTAACAGTCGCTTCTTTAGATCATGAATCTCTTGGACGTCAGTAATATCTCCATGGGATTTCCGAACAAAGACCTCTTTTCTGGCTTGTCTTTTACGGTCAAAGAAGGAGAGAGACTTGCCGTACTGGGCGTCAACGGCGCAGGAAAATCGACCCTTCTCACCGTTCTTGCAGGGATGGAAAAGCCCGACGAAGGCATTATTCGGCGCCGTCAAAACCTCAGCTTGTCTCTGCTTTTGCAACGTCCGAATCTAGGAGACGGAACAGTGGGCGAGCTGTTGGGTGACAGTTGGGAAGCCCAAGCGGCTATGGACCGCTTCGGTTTGACGGACGTCGCAGAGCGTCAAGCCTCAATTCTCTCGGGGGGTGAACAAAGGCGCGTCGCCCTAGCAATGACGCTCAAAGATAAAAGCGCTGACCTGCTTCTTCTTGATGAACCAACGAATCACTTAGATTTCCAGGGAATTGAATACCTAGAGACCGTCCTTGGGAGCTTTCCTGGCGGCGTGATCTTCGTTTCCCATGATCGACAACTAGTTGAGCAAGTCGCTACTAAGACAGTTGAGCTAACAGCCAACGGCTCATATGTGACAGGTGGAGGATATCAAGCTCATTTAAAGGCCCAAGCCGAACGACATCGCAAAGCCGAGCGTGACGAGGCAACAAGACTTACCCTTGCCCGCAAAGAGTTAGCATGGCTTCAAAGAGGGGCTCGTGCCCGACGAAGGAAGCCAAAATCGCGATTGGCGATAGCCCACCAAACTCTTCGTGTCGATGAGAAGGATGATGCAAGAGAACGCGCCCTTGCGTTGGACACATTCGGTCAACAACGTCTAGGCAAGAAAGTGATTGATCTGGAAGAGGTGTCCGTTTCCATCCAAGCAGAAACCATATTGCGGCACGTATCGCTGCATCTCGCACCCGATGAGCGTCTAGGCATCGTCGGTCCTAACGGTTCAGGTAAGTCAACTTTTTTGAATTTAATTGCCGGTTCCGTGACTCCTGAACAGGGCACGGTGGAATATGGCTCCACTGTTCGCGTCGGATACTTCGATCAAATGGGAGAGTCACTTGACCAAGAACTCACCGTTGAGGAAGTAATCGCCGGCCCAGGCTCGCGTTTGGACCACAACCAGTCAGCGTTATTGCGTCAATTCTGGTTCGAAGCCGCTACCCACCGGGCTCGCATAGGAACCCTTTCGGGAGGCGAACAACGACGACTTCAGCTATTGGCGGTTCTCGCTCAGGAACCCAACGTTCTGCTCCTAGATGAACCAACGAACGACCTCGACATAGACACGCTTCGAGCACTCGAAAATTGGCTGGACGACTTTCAAGGAGCCCTTGTTGTAGTCAGCCACGACCGCGTTTTCCTCGAACGAGTCGCTGAACATGTGGCTGCCATCGGCAAGCAAGGCCTCATCCCATTGGGTTTGGGGGAGGCGGTATGGGAGAACTCGAAGATAGATCCGCCGAGCCCAAAGCGGACCGAGCCAAGTCGCGCCCAAAAAAACACTCCGTCGGGAAGATCTATGTCAACGCTGCAACACCTTCTCAGTGGTATCGAACTGGAACTCGAACAATACGAGCTACAACGTGACGAATATGCATCGATGCTTGATGACAAAGAGCTGTCCTACGAATCTCGTCAAGAAATCTCTGAGTTGTTCGCGGCAACACTTGAGCACCTAAAAAAAACCGAACAGAGATGGCTTGAGATATCAGAAGAGATGGAGAGACGCGCGTAGCTGCTCCGCTACTCTGCCCCCTATGAGCCGACGCACTCACGACCAACACGGTGAATTACGACCGCTACGACATAGGCGCCCAGTAGTTCATTGGACAGCGGTCATAGTGTCAGCAGCAATGGTGTTGGCTGGATTTTCCGCACTAGTTGCTGCTTTATGAGCGACATACAGGCCGCAGGCTTCAATGAACTTTCAACTGACCGTCTCTACAGCATCTTGCATTTACGAGTTGAAGTCTTCGTCGTCGAACAAGAATGTGCATATTCCGAAATCGATAATCTCGACGCTCAAGCGACCCATTATTGGATAGACGATGAAGCAGGTATTGCCTCATATCTACGCGTGCTTCGCGAAGATAATCGTTACAGGATTGGTCGAGTCGTTACCAGAATCGATGCCCGGTCCAGAGGGCTGAGTAAACGATTAATGCATCATGTCATGAGTATCACGGAAGGGCCCTGGGTGCTTTCCGCACAGTCGTACCTACGTGACTGGTACGCCGACCTTGGTTTCTCTCAGACCGGACCCGAATTCCTAGAAGACGGTATTCCCCATATTCCTATGTTAAGAACCGAATAGTTGGGTTGGATCAGCTAATTCCGCACATCGACGACAGTACGACCCTTGACTTTGCCGGCGAGGATCTCAGAGCCCAAAGCTGGCACTTCTTCTAAGCCCACCACGGTTGTCATTTCGGACAACACCTCGCGATCAAGTAACTCGTCCAGGCGAGCCCATGCTGACTCTCGCTTCTCGAATGGACACATAACAGAGTCGATACCTAGCAGGTTGACACCGCGAAGAAGGAAAGGGATAACAGTTGTGTCGAGAGCGTTGCCGCCAGCAAGGCCGCATGCCGCAACGCTTGCCCCGTACTGCATCTCAGTTAACACATGGGCCAGAGTCGTGTCACCCACAGCATCAATACACCCACCCCACCTTTCAGAAGAAAGCGGGCCTGATGGTGGCTCACTTAACTCATCTCGCGCCACGATCTGAGACGCGCCGAGATTGGTCAAGTAATCACTTGTTTCTGGCCGACCCGTTGACGCGGCAACCTCGTAACCTGCCCGGCTCAACAGGTGAATTCCTACGCTTCCAACGCCACCCGCGGCACCCGTCACTAATACCGGAGCCGAACCGACACCGTGATCCTCCAGTGCCTGCATAGCCAACATTGAAGTGAGTCCAGCGGTACCAACGGCCATTGCATCTAGTTCTGAAACTCCCTCGGGGAGTTTCACAAGCCAGTCGGCATTAACTCGAGCCTTTTCGGAGTACCCACCCCAATGGACCTCTCCGACTCTCCATCCGGTCAAAACGACACGATCACCCTCGGAATATCGAGGGTCGCTAGAAGCGCTGACAACCCCTGAGAAATCAATTCCCGGCACGTGCGGGTAGTCGCGAACAAGTCGCCCAATGCCATTCAGAATCATCCCGTCCTTGTAATTCAGAGTGCTGTAAGACACTTCGACCGAAACGTTTCCTTCAGGCAACTGGCCATCGTCTAAATCCGCGACCTCAGCCGTAACTGCCTTCTCCTCCTGGGTTAACAGCACTGCTCGAAATGTCATCAATCCTCACTCATTAATCTTCCCGATATAGGAACTAGGTTGGATCCGGACCTTACTCCCCCCAGACCTAGCTGTCCTATGTTCCGGGTCTCAGTCCTCGGTAGGATAAAGGAATGTCCGAAAGACAAATCGTAAACGTCACTGAGTCAGCTTTAGAAAAAGTCCTCGAATTGCGTGCCGGTGAAGAAGACGCCGATCAACTCGCCTTGCGGATTGAGATCGTTGGAACGCAAGGCGTCGACTACTCCTACGACCTAGCGTTTGAAGTCTTAGGCGAAGCAGACTCCGACGATGTTCCTACCCATGTTGGGCAGGGACTCACAGTTCTGGTTCCGAGTCGAGATGTGGCGAAACTAGAAGGAGCCACTCTTGATTTGCCCACTAACGCGAATCAACCTGGCTTAGTTTTGCGTAATCCGAATCGTCCAGATCTTGGGCCTAATGCCACGCTCGACTTGTCTGGGACCGTAGAAGAACAGGTCCAAGAAGTATTAGTGAAAAGAATTAACCCTTCGATAGCAGCTCATGGTGGTTTCGCGGAACTTGTGCGAGTCGAAGGATCAACTGTCTTTGTCAAACTTGGCGGCGGTTGTCAGGGTTGCGGAATGGCCAATGCGACTGTCACCGCAGGAATCGAAAAAACTTTGACTGAACTTATCGAGGGAGTCGAGCACGTCCTCGACATCACCGATCACACCTCCGGTGAAAACCCGTATTTCGCAGCTACATGAAAGTTAGGCCTGCTGCCAGATAGCGTCCCTCATCTTGAGCCGCCTAGACTCTGAGGACCAAAACATCTTGGGGGAGAAGTGAGAGGCATTATCGGATACGGCACCTACGTGCCTTACTACCGGCTAGACAGATCAAAAATTACTGCCGCTATGGGTGCTGGTGGTGGGCGAGGTCATCGCGCTGTCGCAAGCTACGACGAAGACACCACAACAATGGGCGTCGAGGCTGCACGCAACGCCCTTGAAACGAGCTCTGCCACCCCGTCATCGATATGGTTTGCAACCGCCAACCCCGCGTACCTAGATAAAACAAACGCCACTGCTATCCAGGCAGCACTTGATCTCCCGCAAGAAACCTGGGCCGTGGATGCAGGAGGAGCGGCCCGGTCAGCTGAAGCAGCGGTTCGTGGAGCTATGGGAACTACTGGGATTTCAATGGCGGTAGTTTCAGACCTCAGAACCGGTAACCCAACCAGCAACGACGAAAGCGGTGGCGGTGACGCCGCAGCGGCCCTGTTGTTTGGAGATGATGAAGATGCTCCAGTGATAGCGCAGGCCCTGGGTGTTGCTGCCTCTACCGCCGAATTCTTAGACCGTTATCGGTTACCAGGAGAAAGCGCTAGCCGAATCTGGGAAGAACGTTTTGGCGAGCAGGCCTATCTCACGCTGGCAAACGACGCCATTGAGCGCGCATGCAAAGAAGCAAACGTCGGCTTAGAAGACGTCGATAAGGTCATCATCGCCGGTCTCCACGCTCGAGCAGTAAGGGGCCTCGCGAGAATCGCTGGTGACAAACTCGTAGATGACCTCACCACGCAAATTGGAAACCCTGGAACAGCGCAACTACCGCTCCTACTCGCTTCAGCCCTAGACCAGGCGGCACCGGGGGAGACGATCTTATGCGTGCATTTGGCTGACGGAGCCTATGCAGCTGTGCTGCAAACAACTCCAGCTATTGCTGACTACACACCGTCTGCGACTGTTGCATCGCAGATTGAGAATGGCAGCGACAATCTCGACTACAACCTTTATCTCACTTGGCGCGGATTCCTTGACCGGGAACCACCTAGACGCCCAGACCCAGACCGTCCGGGTGCACCACCAGCATTCCGTTCAGAAGACTGGAAATATGCATTCGTTGGATCGCGCGACCGGTCATCTGGAGCCATTCACCTTCCTCCCATGCGAGTGTCGATGGACGGCGGGGCAGTAGATGACATGGAACGCGTGCGGATGGCGGATGTACCAGCCACCATCGCAACCTTCACAGTCGACTATCTCGCCTTCTCCTTATCACCACCGACCGTTGCCGTTGTAATCGACTTCGACGGAGGAGGAAGGTTCCAGGCAGAAATGACCGACGTGGACCCAGATGAGGTCAAAATCGGAGATCGGGTCCAAATGACCTTCCGTCGCCTATTCACCGCAGAAGGAATCCACAACTACTTCTGGAAAGCTCGCCCGCTCTCGAAATGAGCGGAAAACCCAAGTATCCCTGCATGGATACGTTCTCATCAAGCAAACTGTTAGTACACAACAAAGGAAAGTGACATGGCCTCACATGGCATAAAAGACCAAGTCGCAATCGTCGGTATGGGTTGTACGCCCTTCGGCGAGCACTGGGATAAGGGCGCCGACGACATGCTCGTCGACGCAGCACACGAAGCGTACGCCTCGGCAGGGGTGACTCAAGATGACATTGATGCATTTTGGTTAGGCACAATGGGCTCAGGAGTTTCCGGACTAACGCTTTCGAAACCCCTGCAACTCGACTACAAGCCTGTGAGTCGACTCGAAAATATGTGCGCCACAGGATCAGAGGCGTTCAGAAACGCCTGCTACGCAGTTGCATCCGGTGCCTATGACGTAGTTATGGCAATCGGGGTCGAAAAGCTGAAAGACAGTGGGTACTCAGGGCTCACAGGTAGCCGACCCCCAAGCGATGGCACCGATTCGTCACTAACCGCGCCGGCGACGTTTAGCTTGCTAGCCCCGGCCTATGCACACAAACACGGTCTTGACGATGAAACCATGAAAGAGGTTTTGACGCGCATCGCATGGAAGAACCACAAAAATGGCGCGCTGAATCCTCGGGCACAATTCCGAAAAGAAGTAGCGAAGGAAACCATCGCGGGTTCTCCTCTGGTAGCTGGCCCGCTGGGAATCTTCGATTGTTCAGGCGTTAGTGACGGTTCAGCAGCCGCAGTAATAGTCCGCGCCGAAGATGCGCATCGTTACACGGACAAGCCTCTATACGTGAAGGCACTGAGCTTCTCCTCAGGACCCGCAACTGGAGCCCTTGACCCGAGCTACGACTACACCACATTCCGTGAAGTTCGTGCTTCGGCAGAAGAGGCATACAAGCAGGCAGGCATCAATGACCCTCGCAGCCAAATAGCTATGGCAGAGGTGCACGATTGCTTTACCCCAACTGAACTAGTTCTCATGGAAGACCTTGGATTCGCAGAAGAGGGAACGGCTTGGAAAGAGGCTCTCAACGGAACCTTCGACCTTGACGGCGACCTACCGGTGAACCCAGATGGCGGTCTGAAGAGTTTCGGGCACCCGATTGGTGCGTCCGGCTTGAGAATGCTGTTCGAATGTTGGCTGCAGCTACGGGGTGAGGCGCCACCTGAGCGTCAAATCGACTCGGATAAGACTCTCGGCCTTACTCATAACCTGGGAGGACAACCCGGGGCCTGTGTCTCGTTCGTATCCGTTGTCGGATCCGAAATCGGATAGTTATAAGCGGCATACAAAAACTTCAATGACCGTCCATTCTGGCCATGTGAATGGACGGTCATTGCGCGTTATGAGCAGTGGGACGTCTCAATTCGACCTCTAGCTGCGGTCTGATTTGTGCACCTTCACAATTTCGGCTGCTATGCCAGCTCCATCAAGACCTAACTCAGCGTGTAACTCGCCAGCTTCTCCGTGGGGCAGATAGTCATCTGGAATTCCCAACTGCAACAATCGAGGAATAGGTCCCGAACGACGTTGTAGAGCGTCGGCAACGAGACTGCCGAATCCACCCATTCTGCTGCCATCTTCAACAGTGACGACCAATGACTGGCCGATGACTGCACGGATCATCTCTTGATCAAGCGGCTTCAGCAATCTCGGATCCCACACCGCTGCATCAACGCCCTCCTCTGCGAGAAGCTCAGCGGCACTCGTCGCAGCCTTGAGCATCTTCCCTGCTGCCAAAATGGCGACATCCTGGCCATCTCTCACTAATCGCGCGGATAGCCCCTGTCCAACAACGGATGACTCGTCGGCAGTACCTCGAGGCCACCTAATGGCTACAGGCCCGTTCGTTTCAAGGGCCTGGTTCATCATCACCGGTAGCTCCTGAAGCGAGGAGGGAGAGAATATAGTCATCCCGGGTACACGCGCATACATGGCAATGTCATGGACACCGTGATGAGAGGCGCCATCAGGACCCGTTACGCCAGCTCGGTCGATACAGATCACTACCGGAAGTCCATGAAGACCGATGTCGTACATCACTTGATCGAATCCGCGGGCGAGGAAAGTTGAATAAATAGCGACAAAAGGACGAAGACCTGCTCGCGCCATTCCCGCAGCCGAAGTCAAAGCGTGCTGCTCGGCGATACCAGTGTCAAAGAAACGGTCGGGGTACCGCTGTTGAAAGGGAAGCAGTCCGGTAGAGCCGGGCATAGCAGCCGTGATAGCGACAACGTCTGGACGACGCTCCGCGATGGTCAACAAAGAGTTACTGAACTCCGAAGTGAAGTTTTTGCCCGAAGCGGATGAGGAGTTGCCTGTAGCGGGGTCAAATAAACCAATGTCATGCAGATGTTTTTCTTCGTCATCTTCAGCGGGAGCGTAACCTCGGCCTTTATCGGTCAGCACATGAACAACTATTGGCCCATCTTCGTATGACGAAGCATCGCTCAACGCCGATTCGAGGGCCTCGATGTCATGCCCATCTATCGGTCCCAAGTACCGAACACCCAGCGTTTCAAAGAACGCAGGAGGTTCCCACATTTCCCGCATGGCAGCAGCCGCTCCAGATAAACCGCGCTTAACCTCCTCACCAAGGGGCATGCGGTCAAGAATGTTCACGACTGCCTGTCGGCCTTTCACGTAGTTCGGTGATTGCCGCACACGTGACATAACTGTGGCCAACCTGCTCACAGTAGGTGCATAGGAGCGACCATTGTCGTTGAGGATGATTACGGCTCTCTGCCCATAGTGACCGAGATTGTTAAGGGCCTCGAATGCCATTCCCCCAGTCATAGAACCGTCACCGATGACCGCTACGACCTGCCGATGTTTGTGTCCGGTGAGATCAAATCCGGCTGACAGTCCCGAAGCCCAACTCAATGAGGTCGAAGCATGGCTGTTCTCAACTATGTCGTGCTCAGACTCAGTGTTGCTTGGATAACCAGATAATCCATGTCGCTGACGAAGTGAGGAGAACATATCCGCTCTGCCCGTCACAAGCTTGTGAACATAAGCCTGATGTCCGGTGTCCCAGAGAATGACATCTCTAGGTGACTCAAACACGCGGTGCACGGCGATAGTCAATTCCACCGCCCCAAGATTGGACCCTAGATGGCCCCCGGTTCTTGAAACGGCATCAACCAAAAACTCGCGAATTTCACGACATAGCTCTTCGAGCTGGTCTTGGTCTAACGCACGCAGATCTGCGGGACTTTTAATCTTTTCGATATGCATCGGTAATTTGTTCGGTGCTGGGAATTAATGGTCACACTATCGGCAGAAAACTAAATGGCCTGGCCAGCCGAGCCCCGAATTTTCCAAAACCATGAAGCGCATTGCAGACCGGCAACTAGAACCAACAAACCCGCGAGCCCATCTATCCAATAGTGGTTAGCCGTGACCACGATACTGAAGCTGGTTGCAAATGGATATAGCCACATAGCGGCGCGAGTCCAGGGCGATTTCAAGACAGGAACTAAAGCAATTGCGCACCAAGCGGCCCAAGCGAGATGCAAGCTCGGCATGGCAGCCCATTGATTAGAAATTGCTTGCAACGTACCGGAGTCAAACGACCAAAGACCCCCATGGACCGCAAGTGTGTCGATAAACGCAAAATCTGTCATCCCTCCTCCATACGGAGGTGGAGATGAAAGCAACCTCGGAGGCATAAGAGGAAACGTTGCAAAACCTACGAGGCCCAGCGCTGTAGTTATACCCAAACCGGTGCGGTACTTCAGGTAACGAGCAGGAAAACGGCGGTACAAAAAAATTCCTGCCCCGATTGTTACAACGAAGTGGAGACTGCCATAGAAGACGTTCCAAAACCAGAGAAACCAATCCCACCCCAAAAAGGCCTCTTGAAGTCGTTCTTCAAAGAACAGGCCAATTTTCTTCTCGAAATCAATTACACGCCGAGCGTTGTCAGCTGCAGTTGTGGTCGTCGCAGCAAAAAGCCCATTGGATCCAAACTGATTACGAATTCGCGCATAAACCACATAAAAGGCAAGGACAAATAAGACCTCTTTCCACCAGCGTCTCTTGTTGACGGCCGATTCCAAAGAGGTCAAGGTGGCTCCTCCATATCTGAGGGGCCGCCACCAACGACAAACGGCACCGCACCAGCAAGACTTGCCACGAGAGTAACAGCGTAGATGGCTAGACCTAACACCACGCTCTGACCGCTACTTACCCCAGAGCTATTGAGAAATAACACCAAGGCTGCTTCTCTAACTCCGATCCCGCCGATAGCAACTGGAAGAACTTGAGCGATAAACACCATCGGAACAAAAGCGATCCACGTCAGCAACTCCACATCTATGCCGATCGAATTCGCAATACATATCACCGCTGTGATGAGACACAGTTGAAACGCGAAAGCGACTGCGAGTAAGCGCAGCATTGAAGTCGGAACGTTTCGGTAGCTGATGAGCCCACGATGAACCGCAGCCAATGAGTTTGAAAGACTGTTGTTACCGCGGATTCTCCCACCCAGCCGTTGGTGCTGAGCCATCAGAATCAAAACCAACAAAAGCAGTAATGTCCCCGACGCACCAAGTAGGGCAACGACTCCGGCTCGGCTCGTCGCAAGACTCGGCTGGATCACCAAAGCAAAAATCGTGATAACTGGAAGCACCAGCCAGCCGGTCAATCTTTCAATAACCACTGACGCAAAAGCGCTCGAATGGTCACGAATTTCAGCACCGAGCCGCGACACCCGCAAAATGTCTCCACCCACTGTCGTGGGAAGGAAGTTTCCAACAAATTGGCCAGCCAAGAAGTAGCCGAAAACCGTTGAAAACTTCAGGTCGTTCCCGAGGGTCCGACACACCTCTAACCAACGCAAAGCTGCCAACCCGAAAGCTATAAACGAAGCTGCTACAGCAGCGACCAACCAAAACCAACTGGTGCCGCTCCATTCCGGCCAACGCGCTTGAAGATCACTGGTAGGAAATCGGGTTAGTAGCAAGACCAACATCACAGAACTCACCACTAGGCGAAGTCCTAGAGATGCCGTTCTGGGCAGGCGAAGGAAGCGATATTTCGAAGGAGACACGAGAGATCGAAGAATAGGCCGAACTGGCAACTCAGAGGAGCCAAATTGCCGCTGATCAAGGTACTGTGTCGCCAAAGTTAACTCCGACCCGATTAAGGCCGATATGAGTATGAACGTGAATTCTCCACTGGTGGACCGAGAAATAATTCAAGATGCGCTCTTGACAGCGATGAGCAACGGTGGGGAATGGGCCGAAGTGTTTGTGGAAGATAGACAGAGCGGTGCTGCAGAATATGACGAAAATCGTGTTGAGACGATGGTCTCTAGCCGCGACTTAGGCGCCGGTATCCGTGTCACTGTCGGAGATGCCACCGGCTTTGCGCATACCTCCGATATCTCAACTAGCGGTCTAAAAGAAGCCGCCCAAGCCGCTGCTGCGGCAGCTCGAGGCGGCGCAAAGATCACACCGATCGCTCTTCGGGGAAGTGGAACCGCCGAGAGCAAAGTGCAAATTCTGCCCGAATCAGTACCCAAAGCTCGCAAAGTTGAACTCCTACAAAAAACTGACGCCGCCGCTCGCGAACACGATTCGGCCATAACGCAAGTGACTGTCCGATACTCGGAGGGACGCCGCAAAGTACTTGTTGCCAACACAGACGGCGTCTTCGAAGCGGACGACCAAATTCGAACGTTGCTTTCCGTGAACTGCGTTGCTAGTGGCGACCAAGGTCTGCAAACCGGGCGCGAAACAGTTGGTTACACGGTGGGGTTTGAGTTATTCGATGACCATGACGTTGAAGCCATGGCACAACGTGCCGCCCGACGTGCCATAACCAAATTGGCGGCACGCCCCGCACCGAGCGGGCAACTTCCTGTCGTCATCGAACGCGGTGGGGGAGGGGTCCTGTTTCATGAGGCATGTGGCCACGGCCTCGAAGCTGACCTTGTTAACAAGGGAGCATCCGTATTTAGTGACCGAATCGGTGAGCTTGTTGCCGCTCCTTCCGTAACTTTGGTTGACGATGGAACCATGGGAGTGGAATGGGGAACGGTCGCTATTGATGACGAAGGGTGCCCAACCCAAAGAAATACCTTGATTGAGGACGGTGTCCTCACTGATTACATGTGGGATCACTTACGTAGCCGCTCAGCAGGCAGACCAACATCAGGAAACGGGCGAAGGCAGAGTTACCAACATCTCCCTATGGTTCGGATGACCAACACATATGTAACAAACGGCGATGTCGAACCTCAAGACATCATTGCCGATACACAGAACGGTATTTATGTCGCACAACTTGGAGGCGGCCAGGTCAACACTGCTACAGGTGACTTCGTGTTCGGTATGACAGAGGCCTACCTCATTGAAAATGGTGAAATCACGGCACCCTTGAGGGAAGGCAATCTAATTGGGAATGGTCCCGACGTGCTTCAAAACATCGAAGTGGTTGGTAATGACTTCGCGATGGGAAGCCCTGGCACCTGCGGAAAAGATGGCCAAGGCGTGCCGGTAGGTGATGGTCAACCTACGCTTCGGGTCGCCGCTCTGACTATCGGCGGAACAGCAAGTTGACACGAAAGCTTGAACTCCCCGACCTGGCAGCAAAACTCATAGCTGGAGCTCGCGACAACGAACAAGTTGAGATTTGCGTATCGCGCAACCGTTCCACCACCGTCAAGGCCTACTCAGGTCAGGTTGAATCTGTGCGCTCAGGGCTGTCCGAAGCGGCCGGGATTCGGGTAATAGTTGACGGCCGGCAAGGCTTCGCGAGCGCCGGCTCACTCGACTACCAAGTTTTGAATCAACTGCTAGACGAAGCCCGAGAGAACTTAAACTTCGCAGAACCAGACCCGTACCAAGGCATTGCCGCTCCTGACGGCGTAGTACCGCCAAATCTTGACTTATCTGACCCGACAATTCTTCAGATAACCGAAGACCAGAGATCAACTGTGGCGATTGAACTTGAACAAAGGTGTCTGAACGCAGACCCCCGCGTAAAAAGTGTGAGATCTGCTGCTTGGTCCGATGGCTGGGGCGAATTTGCTTTGGTTTCAACGTCAGGAATCTCGGTCTACAGCGAGGGCGGAAGCTGCTCTGTCGGCGTCCAACCTCTCGCTGTTGATGGCGATGAGACACAGATCGGATACGCCGGAGATGCAGCTCGCCGGACAGACTTACTCGATCTTGATCGCGTCGTCAGCGAAGCGGTTGAGGGTGCTACCGGCATGTTGGGAGCGACTAAACCAGAATCAAAACAGCTGACTGTTGTTTTTGAACCCTCGGTGACAGCGGCATTCCTCGGAACAATCGCAGGTGCCCTCACAGGCGACCGAGTAATTAAAGGCCGATCACCATTCGCAGATCGTCTGGGCGAAAAAATCGCGTCACCTCAACTGGAATTATTCGATGACCCAACAAACATCGAATCACTGGGCGCGGATAACCACGATGGCGAAGGTCTAGCAACACGCAAAAACAACCTGATTGATGCAGGCGTACTGTCTAACTTTCTGCATAACTCGTATACCGCTAGGCGTGCAGGAGCCCAATCAACAGGCTCCGCTGTTCGAGGCCCTCGGTCTACGCCGGGCGTCGGGATACACGCGCTATGCATGACCCCAGGTGCCGGTGACCGAAACGACCTCTTCGCGCAGATCGGCTCAGGGGTGTTCGTGCGAGGAGTTAATGGATTACATAGTGGAGTGAACCCTGTAAGCGGTGACTTTTCGGTAGGCGCCTACGGGCAGCACATTAAAGATGGTGCACTAGGAGCACCCTTTCGAGAAGCCACTATCGCTTCGACGCTCCAGAAAATGCTCTTAGACGTCGTGGCTATCGGAGGAGACTTCGAATTTTTGCCAAGTGGTTCGGGAGTAGCGTCAATGGCAATTGCTGACGTTGCCCTCTCAGGGACTTAGAGTCCGCGGGCGAATTACCCAAGCCCATTGGTACCCTGCTGGCCGTGCCTTCTTTACCCTCACCCGAAGCGCTTGAACGACACCCACATTTAGGCGAGCCCTGTCCAGAAGGCTGGGTTAGGGTAGATTTTCATTCGCACACGATGTGGTCGGGCGACTCAACCACAACGCCCGACGAGCTTCAAGAGTGCGTAGCGGCATCCGGGATAGATGTTCTGTGTGTTACCGATCACAACGCAATTAGAGGAGCAATCGAACTCGCGGAGCAACTTCCATGCCGGGTAATTGTTGGCGAAGAGTTAAAAACGCATGCCGGTGAAATAATTGGACTGTTCTTAACGGAACGAATTCCCCAAGGGATTCGACCCGAAGAAGCTGCCAGAAATATCCGTGAACAAGGGGGAATTGTCTACGTTCCCCATCCGTTCGACCCGATTCGAAACAACCTACGTTCGGATGTTTTAGATGAACTAGTTGGCCTCGATCTTGTTGATGGGATTGAGGTCCTCAACGGGAAGACCAGCCTCAAAAGCCTCAATAAGAAAGCCTCGGACTATGCAAGCGAACACGATTTGGCGATCGGCGCGGGAAGCGACGCTCACGTAGCGGAAGCCATAGGAGCTGCTTATATGCAAATGCCAGACTTTGACAACCCCGCGGACTTTCTAAAATCCATGCGTTCTGGCCAACCGGTCGGTCATTACTACGACCCGCCTCGACAGTGGAAACCACGCATAGTCCCTTCAACCGCTGACTAACCCAGCGTCGAGTCGGTAATGGCTACCTGATGCCCATTTTCCAAGCAATAGTCCTAGGGATTACGCAAGGTCTGACTGAATTCTTGCCAATTTCATCAAGCGGCCACCTCGAAATTGTTCCATGGCTATTTAACTGGAACGAATTTGTTGGGGACTCGAGAGCAGAGAATACCTTTGATGTAGCGCTGCACTTCGGAACGCTCATCGGCGCCGCTACCTACTTACGCAAAGACATTTGTTTCTACTCTAAAGCTGGCCTGAGCGCTCTAGTCGGCCGGCGGCCTTGGAGCGCTGAGGCGAAAATAGGGTGGTTGTTGCTTCTATCCGCCATGCCAGCAGCCATTGTGGCCGTTATCTTTGAGCCGTTTTTGCTAAGACAAAGTGATCGCCTCGGACTTATCGCAGTCGGGTTAGCTGTCTTCGGGGTTATCTTGTGGCTCGTCGACCGATCTGGCCGTGATGAACGATCAACTAGCGAACTTTCGCTCGTTCACTCGTTTGCAATGGGCATCGGGCAGTGTGTAGCACTTCTCCCCGGTGTCAGTCGTTCTGGGATCATGATCACCACTGCGCGCAAACTTGGGTATGGGAGACCCCATGCTGCGCGTCTCGCTTTTTTGATGGGCCTCCCGATTATTGCTGGTGCTGCTCTATTCAGAAGCGTCGAAGCAGCAGCAGATGGCATGCCCTCAGATATGGGTGCAGCGCTGTTGGCAGGCACCGCGACCTCGGCCATCACAGGCTGGTGTGCAGTTCACGCAATGTTGCGTTGGACCGAGTCCAGAGGCTACGGCGGCTTTGCCATCTACCGAGTGTCGGTTGCACTGTTCATGGCAGTGGTCTTGATGGTGCGATAACTAATTCTCAACTGCGACTACCGCCCGCTAATGACTTAACGCAGCCTTTTGTCAGTCGCTGGCCTTTTTTGTGTCGGTCTTCGCAGATTTATCCGCCGAACCAGAGGTTGAAGCGCTGCTTTCGGTGGTTTTCGACGGGGTTTTGTTGTCACTTGTCGAACTTGAAGAATCCGACTGCTTACTGCTAGAGCGACTGTCGTTTTTGTAGAAGCCGCTGCCTTTAAAGGCGATGCCGACATTACCGAACACCTTTTTTACTTCACCGTCGCAGCCTTCGACCACGCATGCGCTAATTGGGTCATCAGTGAACGATTGGCGTACCTCGAATAGATCGTCGCACGCTGTGCACCGGTATTGGTATGTAGGCATGTTGTAAGTGAGCTCCTGATCAGCCCCCTGGGCCGAAGAAAATTGTAGCGACCACCAACAAAGCCCCCACCTGTCGACAGGGAACGGCATTCGGAACCTTATCGCCGCTAGATTCCTGCACATGATCTCACTCGAAGAAGCTCGCTCCTACGTAATGGATAGTTGTGTGCGTCAGGCTCCCGTATCTACGGAAGTAAATGAAGCCCTAGGACTTGTTACAGCAGTAGATGTAATAGCCGAAGAGTCTTTGCCGCCGTTCGCCAATACGGCGATGGATGGCTTCGCTGTTCGTTCATCAGACCTTTCCGACATTCCAACTCAACTTCGCATCGTTGAAACCATCGCGGCTGGACATAATCCGTCGGAAGTTGTAGGCGAAGGTCAAGCGAGCCGGATTATGACTGGCGCACCTGTGCCAGATGGCGCCGACGCGATCGTAATGGTCGAAAAGACCACTGTTGACGGAGACATCGTCACAGTAGAAGCCATTGTCGAACCTGGAAACCACATCCGGCCAGCAGGAGACGATGTAACTGTCGGAGAGAAGGTCTTTGCCGCAGGGACGCCGCTGACCGCGGGTCACCTAGGTGTCTTGTGCAGCCTTGGCGTAACTCAGATTGAAACCTACCCACGTCCGCGGGTAGGAGTGATGTCTACAGGAGACGAATTAGTTGAGGGCAAAGCGGCTCTAGCTCCGGGCCAAATTCGCGACTCCAACCGTCGAACCCTACTGTCCCTGCTGAGTAGCGACGGGTTTGAACCCGTCGACCTTGGCTTATTGCCTGATGATGAAACGCTGATCGAAGAGGCATTACTCAAAGGATCACAAGACTGTGATGCTGTCATAACTTCCGGTGGCGTCAGCATGGGAGACTATGACTACGTCAAAGAGGTCCTTAAACGAGTCGGAGATATGCGGTGGATGCAGATAGCCATCAAGCCAGCGAAGCCACTTGCATTCGGCACCATAGGTGACACACCGATTTTCGGTTTGCCTGGAAACCCGGTCTCTTCCATGGTTTCATACGAACTTTTTGCTCGATCAGGATTGCGATCCATGATGGGTTTCCCTCAACCTGTGAGACCAACGATCCAAGGCATAGCAGCGACCCCCTTACAGCGGCGGCCGGACGGCAAAATTCATTTTGCTCGAGTAGATGTCAAATACGAAGGTTCAGAACTAGCGGCACATTCCATTTCTGGACAAGGCTCCCACATGCTTGCTGCCATGGCGCGATCGAATGCTCTAGCAGTCCTACCCGATGGCGAAGGATGTCAGCCAGGCGATCCTGTGGATCTGCTACTGCTTCACTGAAGTGATACCTCAAACAAGTGTCATCGACTATGCATCGCTACCCTTACAGCATGGGTGAAGAAATAGTTGGGGAGCAATTAGTCGACCCTTTTGGTCGTACCGTTCGCGATCTCCGTATTTCTGTAACGGATCGCTGTAATTTCAGGTGCCAATACTGCATGCCAGCAGAAGGAATGCAATGGCTACCCAGAGAAGAAATCCTTTCCTTTGAGGAAATCGAACGATTTGCGCGAATTTGTATTAACTATTTCGGCTTTGATGGCATCCGCCTGACCGGTGGAGAACCGCTTGTTCGAGCCCACTTGCCTGAACTCGTGGAACGTCTCGCGCTTCTAGGCGTCGACACTGCACTCACAACTAATGGCGCGACGTTGCGAATGCACGCGAAGGCTCTTGCCGAAGCTGGGTTAAAGCGAATCAACATCAGCTTAGATTCGCTTCAACCAGAGCGATTTCTCGAATTGACACGACGCGACGAACTAGACCGTGTTCTAGATGGGATAGCAGCAGCGGTTGATGCCGGCCTAAAGCCGGTCAAAATCAACGCAGTCATGATGAGGGGAATCAATGATGACGAGATCGTCGATTTTGCTGAATTTGGCAGAGATAAGGGGCTGACTGTCCGCTTCATAGAATTCATGCCTCTTGAGGCTGGGGATGTTTGGAATGAAGACCTAGTGGTACCCGCCGATGAAATCGTGGAAAAGATCAATAAAGCGATTCCTATCGAGCCCATTGTCCGCGGCAGTGAACCGGCAGAAAGGTGGCGTTACTTGGACGGTAAGGGCGAAGTTGGAGTTATCGCTTCTGTTACCAAGCCGTTTTGTGGAGATTGTGACCGAGTGCGCTTGACGGCCGAAGGTCAATTTCGTACCTGCCTGTTTGCAGTTGATGAATTCGACATGCGCTCTCTTTTGAGGAGCGAAGCCAATGACGAAGAGATCGCCAACGCAATAGTGGATGCGGTTGGTACCAAATGGGCTGGTCACTCCATAGGACAGGTGAATTTTATTCGTCCGAGTCGCACAATGAGTCAGATCGGAGGATGAAGATGTCTACATCCGAGCCCAAAAACCTAACTCACTTAGATGACTCGGGCCACGCTCATATGGTTGACGTATTAGGCAAAGATGTCACCCGCAGGCGAGCAGTAGCTCGCTGCCAAATTGAAATGTCAGAAGCAGTACTGTCCGCGATCGGCGATGGTGAAGTTACGAAAGGAGATGTCTTGGGCGTAGCCCGAGTTGCTGGCATCCAAGCCGCTAAACGAACCTCCGATCTCATTCCATTGTGTCACCCCCTAATGATCGGGTCCGTTTCCGTTGATTTCGAGGTCGCGGAAGGCCACGTGTCGGTCATGGCCGAGGTAGAGACCTATGAACGCACGGGCGTAGAGATGGAAGCTTTGACTGCGTGTTCCGTAGCGGCGTTGACCATCTACGACATGTGTAAATCAATCGATAAAGGCATGGTCATCTCCGATTTAGCCCTGTTGGAAAAAACCGGCGGAAAATCTGGCTCGTATTTCCGTAATTGAAACGGATATGACCTAGACATTGCATCGTGCCGACGGTGTCGTAATACTTAGAGGATTCAGCAGGGTGACCCGACCAATGGAGCGATGGAAATGAAGGAGAAGTGCTCTTGACCGAAATAGTTCTCCTTGTTCTCGCTGGTGTTTGGGCAGTGGTTCTGGTTCCAGGCTGGGTACGCGCGTTTCTCCACCGCGGCGGTCGTAGAACGCCCATGGCCGCGTGGCATCAGCAACTAGACACTCTGTCCCACGCAAGCCCCGCGACAGGGTTACCTGCCCCGTTTGGAGCGAAAGTCGCCACGGTAGATCGAAGAGGTGTTTATAGGCGCCCGCGAAGCTCGGTGCCCAATAACAGTCGAGAGGCGGCTGTCCGTCGCCGCGATGTTTTGCGACTGCTGATACTCGGTTCTGGTATCACCTTGGTCGGTTGGGTCGTTGGAGGATTAGCAGCAGTTGGCGTGACCCACCTGGTATTCGATGGCGCCCTAGTTGGCTACATCGTTCTTTTGAATCAGCGCCGTAAGAAAGAAATGCAACGTCTCGCCCAAATTCACTACTTGCAGCCACAGCTAGCAGTTGCCGCGGAGTTTACGGACGATGGCAGCGGACAAAGCGCAACTCCGTAATTACACTGAACGAAGTGAGTCCTCGTTTCGGCCTTCTGCATTGACCGGTTTTCCTGTATCGTCCAAACGTCCCCATGGGGGTGTAGCTCAGTTGGTAGAGCGCTTCGGTCGCATCGAAGAGGCCAGGGGTTCAATTCCCCTCACCTCCACTCAAAAAAGAAAGATTGCCCGGGGTCTACATGGCCCTAGAGCCATGACATTCTTAATGGCGATCGCTTTGGTACTTGGTGCCTGTGGCGTGTCGTCTGAAAATAAGGCTTACTCTGGCCTGGAGCTAGATAAGCCTCGCCCCATGCCGGACCCAATTCTTATCGATACCCAGGGACAGCGATTTGCCATGCGTTCGGACACCCAGGGGAGTGTCCGGCTCGTCTATTTCGGATTCACATCCTGCCCCGATATTTGTCCTGTTCATCTGGAACAACTCAGCAATGTCTTGGCTCGGCCCGGCATGCCCCCAAACGTCAAAGTTTTATTCGTGACAGTTGACCCCGAAACCGACACGCCAGCCGTTATCAGGGATTTCTTAAACCAATTCAGTGTTGACTTTATTGGTTTAACAGGAACTAAAGAACAGTTAGTAGATGTGCAACGACAGTTCTCGGCTCTCGTAGCTTTGGCACCTAACGACGAGGAAGGGACACCGAATGACCTCGGGCACGATGGTCGGGTATTCGCTTTCGCGCCCGATGGTCTTGGGCGAACCCAGTACCCCCACCCCACTCGTCAGACTACTTGGACTCGCGACCTGCCTAAACTCGCAGCCCTCCGATAGCGTCCCATTCATAAGTATTTGCTAGCTGCCCAAAGGTTTTGATTGCGTGAGATTCTGGTGTTCGACACTTGAAGAGCCTTGGTCATGGAGCTTTCGCGCCTACCCGGGCATATGGATAGTCATGCTCCTGTTGATCTCTTCGTATCTCATCTTCCAAAGAAGAGCACCAAAAGGAGATGATGGGGAAACCAAAAAGCGTAGGCTCTTCATAATCTCAGTGTTACTGCTGTGGGCGGCAACGGATTGGCCTCTCGGACTTCTAGGTGCCAGTTATCTGGCATCCGCTCACATGCTCCAGTTCTTGATCTACACAATGGCGGTGGCGCCGCTGTTCTGGTTAGGCATTCCCGAATGGATGGCGCGTCGAATAGCTGGCCGGCTTCGGCTCTATCGTCTAATGGGTCGCATCGCTCAGCCCGTCGTAGGAGGGGTCCTATTCAATTTCATCCTGATAGCGACTCATTCTCCCTGGGCTGTTGACAATTTTCGAACTAATCAGTTCGGATCTTTCCTAATGGATTTTGTGTGGCTCATTGGAGGCCTCTTGGTTTGGGCTCCGATAGTTTCACCGATCACGGAACACCGTATGACCAGCTACCCAGGTCGCATGGCGTACCTCTTTCTGGCCTTGGGAGTGGTTCCCGCAGTCCCGGCCGGTTTCCTCACGTTTGCAGGATTCCCCTTATACGCGATTTACGAGCTAGCCCCACGAGTACATGGGCTGAGTGCCACAACTGACCAGCAGTTAGCGGGTCTCGTAATGAAATTAGGCGGAATTCCAGTCGTATGGGGCACGATCGTGGCATTGATGTATCAGTGGAGCGAAGCGACCAGGGCCGAGAGTGCCGCATCTCGTGCCAAGAACACTGCGTTATCTGCGCCCGAAGGGTTCGATCAATCCAATACCGAGGCAGACCAATAAATAACCGCCCACACTAAAAACGCTGCTAGCAGTATTGACCCTAGAGATGACCACAACGTGTAGCGGGGCCCTAATTTCCTTCGGGGGGGTTGACCGAACATTGCCCCCATTTTGGCAGGCACACGTTGTTCACGGTACTCACCCTCCGATTCGAGAACCTTCGCGTGCCCGAAGCGCCACATTGACAGTCATCTTTTCTAAATGCTGCTCGAGCGTGAGCTGACCTTGAGGGATCGGATGTTGTGCAAAGAAGTCACGAATTTCCTCAGCAATGACCGGAGTTGACAACGATCGGATTCCTCCGACCATTCTTGGAATCGAATTCTGTGGGAACTTCTTATTCAGTTCTTCCCACCGGTCGCGAATGACTTGCCAAGCCAAGTAGCCATGATTTCTGTGTGCCATGGCTGCCCCCAAAAGGTAGGGAGCGTTTTGAGTGCGCACCTCCGATGTAAACAACTCCAGCGTTTGTTCAAAGAGATCAAGATGCTCGAGTTCCAAGAGAGCCATCAAATACCTGACCTCTAGTTGCGGAGTCGGTGCCTGCCTATAGAGCGACACTAATTCGGAATGAATCTCATCATCACCGGCGGCGGCTACCACTCGAACGGCCGCAGCCGTCAAATTGGGCTCGGTATCTTTACCCGCTTTGCTATGGGTAAAGATCTGATCAGCTAGCTCTCGAATTGAGTTATCTGCACCTGTTGTTCCTGCCGAGGAAAATAGTAAGGCTCGTAACTCGCGATCTAAATCAGGTTCGTTATCTATGGGCTCTAAGCCAAGGACTCCTAGCGCGGTTGTCGACAAGTCTCGGATGAGCACTTGCAAGCGCGAACGACCTTGTCCGTCGGCAATTGAATAGAGGTGTTCAAGTGAGGAGAGTATGCGTTGCCATACAGCGAGATCAGTTTCAGAAGCCAAGCTCGTAACTAAAGACAGATGAGTTTCTGCGTCGGTTTCGCCCGCAAGCACGGAAGACCAAGTGTCGTCGACTAGCCCGTAGCGTTCCGAAGGCGATAACACGTCTAATGCGCGCTTTGACAGAGCCCTTAGAAGGTCCTCTCCGTAGGTCACCCTATAAAAGCCGTGTCCTCCCGCATTCACCACAGCCCATTGAGGTGTTCCTCCCAAATCGATTTCTTCATGGTTGCCCTCCAACAGAACCCGTTTCTCGACCTGTTCGGAACCCACCTGAGCTCGAATAATGATTGGGATATGCCACGACGTAGGATCGACACTCGAGTAACCGAACCGCGATTGCTTGAGCGAAATGCCCTCAGAAGTGGCTTCTACGGCAACCACTGGATGACCACCCTGGAAAATCCAGGTATCCATGGCAGCACGAACAGGAACTCCAGAAGCATGTTCTAACGAGTCCCAAAGATCAGTAGTGGTGGTGTTCGCGTAACTGTGGGAAGTCAAGTAGTGCTTAACACCGCTGCGAAATTGCGCCGAGCCAAGAAACTGCTCCAACATCCGAACGACAGCGGCACCCTTTTCATACGTGAGAATGTCATACATAGCCTCAGCGTCTTCGGGTGAAATGACTTCAAACTCTATTGGGCGAGTCGAAGCAAGCGAATCAGTGTCGAACGCAGCGCCCCGCTCAACACAGAAGCCATCCCATCGGCGCCATTGCGGCCGGAATGCATCAGTGGTGGCAACTTGCATGAACGTTGCGAAGGCTTCTTTCAGCCAAATCCCGTTCCACCAATCCATTGTCACTAGATTCCCGAACCACATGTGAGCGATCTCGTGAGCGATCACGTCGACAATCCGAGTCATTTCCGTTTGGGTTGAACGCTGAGGGTCGGCGAGTAGCAGTGTCTCTCTAAAGGTCACGCACCCAAGATTTTCCATGGCTCCGAATGCAAAATCAGGGACCGCAACAAGATCTAATTTCCCGGCAGGATAAGGAATGTCATAGTACTGAACTAACCACCGCAGACTGAATTCACCAGCCTCTAAAGCAAACTCAGTCAGATCACCTTTTCCCGGCACATGCACTATTCGGAGAGGAACACCATCCACGTCTACTGCCTCGGTAGCTTCGAGCTCTCCGACGATGAATGCGACCAAATAGGTAGACATAATCATTGTGTCGGCGAAGCGATCTTCACGACGGCCACCGCCTAAATCGGTTGAACTCACTAATTCACCACAGCTGATCGCCATTAATGATTCGTCGACTCGAAGAGTTACACCGAAAGAAGCCTTGAGATCCGGTTCGTCGAAACACGGAAACGCGCGCCGAGCATTAGTCGACTCGAACTGGGTCGTCGCTATTACTTTTTCGTTACCTTCCTCGTCGGTCCACGTAGACCGGTAAAACCCCCGGAGCTTGTCGTTGAGCGTGCCAGTGAATGAACATGACAGTTTTGCGGGACCAGGCTGAAGCACTACAGGAAATGTAAATGTCGCTCGTTCTAGATCTTCATCAAAACTGATTGAGCTTGCCTGGACTAAAGCCCCTTGCTCGACTTGCACATTTTCAACAGTCAGTTCAGCAGCGTTCAGAACAATCGTGTCTGTTTCCTCAACCACTTCAAGATCAATAATGACCTGACCTTGAAACGAGCTTTGAGCTAAATCTGGTTCTAGTTCAAGCGCGTAATGACTAGGTAACACGATCCGGGGAAGTCGATGGGGGTTTGTCTCGATCACAGGCCGCACCCTAGCGGCCTATTTCGGACTTCATTGGATCTAGTCGCTAGGGTGCTCTGCAGTTCGCTATGAAAAAATCTATGGCTGTATACCCATCACACTTAGATCTTGACGTTGTCGGATTCGGTAATGCCCTTGTGGATGTGCTGTCCCATCAGGACGAAGAATTCATCGAACGAATCGGTGCAATCAAGGGAGGCATGAACCTGGTAGACGGACATCGGTCAGCTGAGCTGTATCAATTAGTAGGGGAACGTACGACCGTCTCAGGGGGTTCAGCGGCCAACACAGTCATCGGAGTCAATTCGCTTGGCGGCAGCTGCGCTTACATTGGCAGAGTTGGCAATGATGACTTGGGCGAAGTGTTCGCCTCAGACATGGAGCGGCTATCGATTGGCTACACGACACCTAGAGCCCCCGCCGCAGATCCAACTGGCAGATGTATTGTGTTTATCACCCCGGACGGGGAAAGAACGCTCAACACCTTCTTAGGGGCTTCCAACGGTCTGAGCTCGTCCGATGTAGACCTTGGCCTCGTCAGAAGAGCAAAGCTTCTTTTTTTAGAGGGCTACCTATGGGACCCGCCAGAGGCTAAAGCCGCTATGCGTTATGCGGCTTCGGAAATCAGTTCAGGCACGACAGTGGCGTTGACCCTCTCTGATCAATTTTGTGTCGAGCGACATCGCGACTCGTTTCTAGATCTCATCGACGAACATGTCGATGCTGTATTTGCGAACCACCACGAAGTCATGTCTCTCTTTGAAGTTGACCAAATTGATGTTGCCCTGGACATGATTCAGGAACGCGTTGAGTTAGCTGCAGTCACACTGGGATCTGAGGGCTCCCTTTTAATAACTCCACAGGAACGAATTACTATTGACGCAGATCCCGTAGCGCGAGTTGTCGACAAAACTGGCGCAGGGGACCTGTACGCGGCAGGTGTGCTCTACGGGCTGGCGCAGGGCTATGACCTACAACGTTGCGGAATGCTGGGATCCATAGCAGCTGAAGAAGTTATAGGTCATGTTGGCCCGAGACCCGAAGTGTCGCTTCGTGAGCTAGCAGGCGAGCTCGCATAACTACACCTGACCGTCGAACCACGATAGGGCCTCGGCTCCAAGCGATTCGAGGAGTTCAGAGGAACCGTCTCGAAGATCCTTAAGATTTCCTTGCGGGCTCGCAACAAACTGCTCCAAATAGATTTTTACCTTGGGTTCTGTCCCACTCGGACGTATCGCCATCCGTACACCGTTAGATGACCGAAACTCAAGCAGATTCGCAGAAAATGGAGCCGGCTCCTCAGACCAGTCGGCGACACCGATTACAGGACTCCCCATCAGAACATCGGGTGGGTCATTTCGCAGGGCAGAAAGCGTTTCCTCAATATCACTAGCTTCAAATTGGCCACTTGCTTGTCGTGTGACGTATAGACCCACTTCCTTTGCTAATTCGTCCAAGCGGGTGAGCGGATCAACGTCACGGTCTCTGAGACGCTGAAACAATTCGAGGAACGCAATCGCCGCCGATATTCCGTCCTTGTCTAGAACCGCGTCGTTCACCGAGTAACCAAGCGCCTCTTCGTAACCAAAAATCCAACTGCTATCGGTGCGTAATACAGCAGGTTCCATGATCCACTTGAAGCCGGTCAAGGTGCGGACGTGTTCAACTCCACGCTCGTTACACAAGGCTTGGACTGCCTCCGAGGAAACAAATGAGCTTGCCGTTAGACGGTTGTTACCGGACGTAGTAGCTAGCTGATGGTCACATAACAAAAGACCGAGCTCATCACCAGTTAGCTGATGCCACTCGACTCCTACTTTGATAGCAACTGCCAACCGATCGCCGTCTGGGTCGTTAGCCAAAACAAGTTCAGCGTCATGAGCGTCCGCCACAGCAAGCGCCGCGTCGAGAACACCGGGCTCTTCCGGGTTCGGAAAAGGGAGATCGGGAAAGAGGCCATTTGGCTCGAATTGCGCATCGACACGGACTGGAAGAGGAAAGCCGGCGCTTGTACAAGCTGCTTCCATGGTGGCCCCACCCACTCCGCACAGAGGCGTGTACACCCATTGAGGGAAAGGCAGCTCCGACTTTCTCGAAGTGTTGCTAGGCACCACATTTTCGATGTAGCCGGTAACTGCCGCACTTCCGGATAAGTACTCGACCTCCTCTTGTGAAGCCAGATCTTCTTCACCGGGAAGGTCTGAGAAATCCATAAGGGATTCAATTTCTTGGTCGACCGGCGGTCGTATTTGAGTTCCGTCCGATCCGTAGACTTTATAACCGCTGTCTTCTGCAGGATTGTGACTTGCAGTCACGATGATCGCGCCCGCAGCTGCCCTCATCTTTTGGTGCCATACAACAACCGGAGTAGGACACGGATCGTTGATTAACAGGCAGGGCACCCCCAGCTTGGTCAACAACAAAGCCGTATCTAGCGCGTAAATATCAGAATCGGGTCTGGCGTCGTATCCGATCACAACACCATTTTGATGGAGGCCACTATCCATTAGATGAAGCCCGATAGCACGTGCTGTCACCCGAACGGTCACTCGGTTCATTCGAGCAGGTCCGAGACCACGTGGCGCTCTAAGTCCGGCCGTTCCAAACTGGAGCTTTGTGGAAAAGTGCTGACCTAAGAAATCTACGTCACCGTCACCCTGCGCTAACAAGGCCCTATTCGAAGCATCAGGATCCGCGGCAGCCCAAGCCTCTGGCTGAACCAAAAGTATGGGTGTTGCATCGGTCACTAACTCATCCTGCCTCACCAGGCACGCTAGCGTTGCTCATTCAACGTTGATAAACCGATGCTTTTTCCCACACTTGCCTTTGGCCTCTTCTTTGTCGCCGTATACATACTCAATTGGCTGACGAGACCACACCCTCTGGTGTGGCGTGTCACCATCCTCGGAGCAAGCCTCTTTTTCTATGCCTGGTGGAATTGGCGATTTGTATTCCTTCTTATGTGGGCGGTCTTATCAAATTGGTATGCGGGAACACAGATCGAGCGCTCACTCCGTTCCGACAATATCCAGGGCGCACGAAATTGGTTACTAACTGCAATAGTTGGTGATTTGTTGATCCTCGGAGTCTTTAAGTACTACGACTTCTTCGCCCTCGAGCTTTCTAATCTTCTTGGGGCTAACACAACTCTTCCGCTTCTAGAACTCACATTGCCGGTAGGGATCTCCTTCTTCACCTTTCAAGCGATGAGCTATGTCATAGACCTGAAGCGAGATCTTGTGAAACCGATGCCATTTCTCGACTTTGCTGTCTACCTATCGTTTTTCCCACAACTCGTCGCAGGTCCCATAGTCAGAGCCTCAGAAATGGCACCGCAAATAACCCACCGACCAGATCCTCGGAGAGTGCAGTCCGCGGAAGCGTTCCATCTGATCCTCCGGGGCCTATTCAAGAAAGTGGTGATTTCTAGCTGGTTGGCGAGCAACTTGGTCGACGGTGTTTTCGCGAACCCTGATGATCACAGCGGTCATGATGTGCTGTTAGGCATCTACGGCTACGCGATCCAGATCTATGCAGACTTCTCCGGTTACACCGACATCGCTATCGGCGTGGCCTTACTGCTCGGCTTCCGATTTCCAACAAACTTTGACTGCCCTTACAGGGCGCTCTCACTTAGAGACTTCTGGAAACGATGGCACATCACGCTTTCATCGTGGCTACGGGACTACCTCTATATTCCGCTTGGAGGTAATCGAGGCCGCAACGTCGAAACATGTCGAAACCTGCTCATCACCATGATTCTTGGAGGTCTTTGGCATGGAAGCACATGGAATTTTGTCGTCTGGGGACTAATTCATGGGGTGGCGCTCGTCGTTGAGCGGCTGTTACCAACGGGAAATTTGCACCCAGTCTTGCGATGGTTTGTCACCTTCCATGTCATCTGTTTTGCTTGGGTGTTTTTCAGAGCTGAGTCTTTTAGCAATGCGCTGGACGTGCTGACTGCTGTTGTGGCTTTCTCAGGAGACGACCAGGTTTCCAGTCTTCCAGTGCTATTGCTAATTCTTGTAGCCGTAGGTACCCAGTTCATTTCGAAAGCCCGAACCGAACAATTCAGTCGATGGCGCGATCAGCACAGCGCACTAACTCAAGGGGTGATGTTCGGAATCGGGCTTGTTCTCATCGACCTGTTCGGCCCCGAAGGGGTCGCCCCCTTCATCTATTTCCAATTCTGATGCGAAAAACACCCGGTTCCCCGATAGAACACCCCACTGGCATCGCTGCCGGACGAGTGTTAATTGGTGGATTAGCGGGCTTGACATTGGCGGTATGTCTCAACGCCTCATCTTTGCTTGATGAAGCGAAACGTCTTCCAGACAGTGCCAGCCGCTCCGCATCCCTAGCGGTATGGACGCCCCTAGAAGCGGCCGCTTCGGCCTTGAAACTCACATGGCCCAGAGAACTCGGAGAACGTTTGCTAGGTCGAACGCAAGACGATCCCCCAATCACCTTGTTGCGTGAACAGACCGCGGTTACCAACGAAATAGATTCTGGCCAGACCGAGTTAATCGTTGAGTCAGTGCAGAAAGAAACAGGAAGTGATCTTTCATCGTTGCCCATGACGAATACCCCGCCCGAATTGGCCTGGGATGAAAATAATCCACTGAAAATATGGGTATTAGGGGACTCAATGGTCCAGTTCTTTGGTGAGACCTTCGTGTCCATGGCCGAACAATCGCCCGTAGTCGACGGCACCTCAGAGCCCCGGTTATCAAGTGGACTAAGTAGACCCGACTATTTCGACTGGCCGGCTCGCGTAGCTCAAGTGATGAACGAATACGACCCTGACGTGGTGGTTCTTATGTTCGGTGGTAATGACGCGCAAAATATTAGAGTCGCAGACACTCAATGGCTAGAGAGATTCAGTCCCCCCTGGGTCAATGAATACCGCCGTCGCGTTGGTTTTGTTATGGACATTGCTGCAGAGGATGAACAGCGCACCGTTTTGTGGATCGGTCAGCCACCTATGCGTGGGGAGGGCTTTGACACACGGATGCAGCTACTCAACGAGATGTATCAAATCGAAGCAGACGCAAGAAATTCTGTTCACTACATCGATCTTCGTTCGCTCTTCACCGACGCCTCTGGTGAATATTCCAGGTACCTTCCCGACGCAAACGGAAAATTAGTGGATGTGCGTTTGAGCGACGGCGTGCACCTGAGTCACTGGGGAGGGGAGTGGCTTTCGGAATTGTTGCTGTCGGAAATAAGTCGTTTTGGCGACCTGGGGGACCTATGGGGGCAATGAACTTCAGGTTGGCCTCTGCGCTCGTAATGGCGATCTCCACAACTTGGATATTTCATGGCTTGAGTGCAGCTGAAGAAACAAGTGCCACGTCTCCCGAAGCTAGCGAACACGAGGAATCAGGATTCGATCCATGGGCCGCGCCAACTCAACGATGGCCGGATGTGCTCTCGCCAGGTCTGGGTGAAGAAGAGACTTACTATTACTGGACCCGAGAAGACCGCAAGTCGCTTCTTCGCAAAGGGACAGAGCGAGAGCCTTTACACGTTTGGGTCGGCGGGGATTCGATGGCCGGTGGCGCAGCATTGGGTTTTAGGGAGCTGACACGACGCGAGAATCGCTGGGACTTCACCGAGGATGTTCGCAAGTCGACCGGGGTTGTCAGCGACTGGTACTTCGATTGGGAAAGCCATTTAAAAAATGAAATAGCAGATGGACCCTACGAGGTAGTTGTTTTGTCTATTGGCGGAAACGACTGGCAGGGATTTCGTGGCGGACCAACCGAAAAAGGAAGTGTGGAATGGTTAGAGAAATACCGGTCGCGAATTAGCCAGATGCTAAAAACACTCGACCGTCCGGGACGCCTTGTCATATGGGTAGGAATGCCACACTTCCGCATACCATTCATGGTTCCGCTTCCTGACGTAGTCAACCCAATTACGAGAAATGTTTTTGAGAACGGAGAACGTTCTTCTTGGATTGACGCAGCAGCAATTGTTTCACCCGGTGGCGTTTGGGTGAAACATGTGACGGACGAGAATGGGAAAATCATCGAGGTGCGGACTGACGATGGAACTCATTATCAATCCAACGGCGCCCGTCTGTTAGCAGCGGCAGTCGTGAAGGCTATTGAAGAACGAACCGGCTAACTTGCGTCGAGGATTAGTTAACCCCTACCGCAGTTGGGCCGTTTCCCGTGATTTGCTTTGCTGCGGCGAGCGCGCAGTTTTCTCTTCTTGGTGCGCTTCGACATGCCTGCAAGGCTACAGGGGTGTCAGCTGATTCGCTAAAGAGATCAAAATCAGCAGGCCGATAAAGGACTAATGGACCGCTCCGACCTCTTTCAGTTTTTCTACGTCCTCGACTGAGAATCCCCAATCAGTCAAAACTTCGGCCGTGTGTTGACCCGGGGATGGCGGTGGCATCTTTACTTCGCCAGGAGTTCGGCTGAACCTAGGGGCGGGGGCAGGTTGGACCACTCCATCCACCTCAACAAAAGAACCTCGAGCGGCGTTATGAGGGTGCGACGGCGCTTCCGTCAAGTCGAGAACGGGTGCATAGCACACGTCGCTCCCCAGCATTATTTCGTCCCACTCGTCGCGAGTTTTTGACTTGATGACTTCTGCCATTCGGTCCTTCTTCTCAGACCAACTACTTTGATCATTGCGCTCTTCCGTCGAAGCCCCCTGTAGGCCGGTGAGTTCGAGTAACTCGTCGTGAAACTTTCCCTCGATCGAGCCAATAGAAACGAACTTTCCGTCCGAAGTCTCATAAACCCCGTAGTAATAGGAACCACCATCCAAAACATTGTCTTCTCGTTGATCTGACCAATGGCCTGAAGCATGCATGCCGTAGATCGAAGCCATTAGAGAAGCTGCTCCCTCGGTCATGGCGGCATCAACTACCTGCCCTTCACCGGATGTCTTCGCTTCAAGCAAGGCAGCGCAAATTCCGAAGGCCAAGTAGATTCCTCCACCGCCAAAGTCTCCAACAAGATTCAATGGAGGGGAAGGCTTGTCGGCCGAACCTATCGCGTGGAGCGCCCCCGTCAGAGCGATGTAGTTGATGTCGTGACCTGCAGCGTGAGCCAGAGGACCCTCTTGTCCCCACCCAGTCATTCGTCCGTAAACAAGTTTCGGATTTCGGGCAAGGCATTCCTCTGGTCCCAAACCGAGACGCTCTGTTACACCTGGACGAAAACCCTCAATCAACGCATCGGCTTCTTCAACGAGCTTCAAGACCGTTTCGACACCATCCGAGTTTTTGAGATCAACCGAAACAGATCGGCGGCTTCGATTCAGAACACTGAACTGTCTGCCCCTGTCGATGCCAAGGTCAACCTGAGTCATACGATCAACCCGGACTACGTCTGCTCCCAGGTCGGCCAACAACATGGCACAAAATGGGCCAGGCCCAATACCGGCTAACTCAACTATCTTGACTCCGCTTAACGGTCCCACAACATCCTCCCCAAATGACTATCTCTATGATTCTTTCACAGGCTGCGATCAGCTTCACAGCTGTTGGGTGACTTCACTCAAGTCGACGGTATCCTCGCCTGCCAATGGAACGATTTGGATTTGTTGGATTACCCAATGCAGGAAAGTCATCTCTTTTTAATGCTTTAGCTGGCGGAGGAGCCCTCGCTGCTCCGTACGCGTTTGCCACCACGGATCCAAACGTCGGAGTTGTCAAAGTCCCCGATCACCGCCTCGATGCCTTGGCGGAGATGAGTAAGAGCAAAAAGGTCGTTAACTCCACAACCGAATTTGTCGATATCGGTGGCCTCGTAGAGGGCGCTAGCCAAGGAGAAGGACTGGGTAATAAGTTTCTCGCCGGCATCCGAGAAGTAGATGCCCTGGTATTGGTTCTTCGAACGTTCAGCGACGCCGATGTGCCGGGACCTACTGATCCTCTAGAGCACCTAAGAGTCGTGGAAATCGAGCTGACACTCGCTGACCTCGAAACAGTTGAGTCACGAATCGATCGTCGACAAAAAGCCCTGCGCGCAGACCCTCGAGACCCCGGGCTGGTAGCCGAAGTAGATGCACTGGAGGCGGCGTTGGAATCACTTTCTGATGGCACCCCGCTTTACCGAGCGGCTCTTTCGAAGGATCGACGGCTAGCTCTTCGCGAACATTTTCTTCTCACTAACAAGCCCGTTATGGCGGTTCTCAACATAGGAGAAGATCAATTGGGGGAAGGGTCTGAGCTCGCAGAAGAACTTGGGGAGGCCCTTCCAGAGTCCCAAGTTCTGCCACTCTCGGTCCAACTTGAGGCGGAAGCAGCGATGCTCCCAGATAGCGAACGAGCCGAGCTTTTAGAAGGCCTTGGTTTAGGAGAAGGTGCCCTCCCTGTGTTTGTGCGCGCCGCACACAGCATGCTTGGACTTCGCACTTTCCTAACCACCGGCGAAAAAGAATCACGGGCGTGGACCTTTAAACATGGTTGGAAGGCACCCCAGTGCGCAGGACGAATTCACACAGACTTCGAGAGAGGGTTTATTCGAGCCGAAGTGATCGCCCACGAGGACTTGCTCGACGTGGGCTCATGGGCGGCGGCCAGAGAAGCAGGTCAACTACGTCTCGAAGGTAAGGACTATGAGATGAGAGATGGAGACGTTGTCGAATTCCGCTTCAATGTGTGATGAGTTGTCCCTTATCAATAGCAATTGAAACAATGGCTGAGCGTTGCAAATCACATCTCTGACCCCTGCCCAATAGCAAAATGGTTTGAGGCTAGACCAATGAACGAACCAGTAGAACCGCAGCACCAAGGAACTCTCTACTTAGTCGCCACTCCGATAGGTAATCTCGGCGACATCACACAACGAGCGTGCGAAATTCTCGAAGAAGTGGAAGTTGTAGCTTGCGAGGACACCCGCGAAACCGGAAAGCTTCTGAAACTTTTGGGGCTCCGAGCAAACCGACTCCTTGTCGCTAATGAACACACCGAAGTCTCAATCGGCCCAGCGATAGTTGAACTACTCGACCAAGGCAACGACGTAGCTCTCGTGAGCGATGCAGGAAGCCCGGCTATCTCTGACCCCGGCCAACGTCTCGTTAAACATGTGACCGACAACGGACATCGCGTATCAATAGCTCCGGGCGCCAGCGCCGCGATAGCCGCCATAACCCTGTCTGGCTTGCCGACCAAGCGCTGGGCTATGGAAGGTTTTCTGGAACGTAAAGGACAGCAGCGAACCCTCCAACTGGAATCAATCGGTTCCGCAGACCGAACCAGCGTGTTGTTTGAGTCACCCAAACGACTACACAAAACGCTTGCTGACCTTATTGAGGCATGTGGCCCTAATCGTCCCGCAGCTGTCTTGAGGGAACTAACGAAAATGCATGAAGAGTGTGTCCGCGGAACGTTGGAACAGTTGACCCAAAAATTCCCAACAGAAGCGAAAGGTGAAATCGCCATAGTCGTCGGAGCCGCTGAGCCACGAGAAGTAAACGATCAGACAATCGTCGACGCTCTGCAACAGGAGCAAGCAAAGGGAACCAAGCTGAGTAGCGCTGTAAGCCAAGTATCAACGGCGCTCGGAGTTCAACGAAACAGAGTTTATGCGCTCGCCCATTCAAGAGAGGAATAACGACTCAACTGGGAAAGCTCGCCGGTTGCGCGAACCTGGGTCGGTACCATGTCAACCGTGACCACGCCTTACTACGTCACCACTCCGATCTATTACGTGAACGACGCGCCCCACATCGGCCATGCCTACACGACCATCACTGCAGATGCCGTCGCAAGGTGGAACCGGCTCCTTGGTCGCGACGTGCATTTTCTGACAGGCACTGATGAGCACGGGCTAAAGGTGCAACGAGCTGCAGAAGAAAACAACTGTTCACCAATCGAATGGGCAGATCAAACAGTTGTTAGGTTTCAAGATGCTTGGCGCCAGCTGGGGATATCTAACGACGATTTCATCCGAACCAGCGAACAACGCCACTACTCGGCAGTAGAAAAACTCCTACAAGCTTGTTATGACAACGGAGATGTAGATCTTCAAACATATGAAGGCTTGTACTGCGTCAGTTGCGAAGCTTATTTCGGTGAAGGCGACCTCAATAACGGGAACTGCCCAATACATGGTCGACCCGTCGAACATGTCACTGAAGAGAACTACTTTTTTAAGCTAAGCCGATATGAGCAAGCGCTTAAAGATTGGTATGAAACACATCCCGATTTTGTCGTCCCCGTAACCAAAAGAAATGAAGCTCTCGGCTTCATCAACCAAGGTCTTCAAGACTTTTCGATTAGCAGGACCTCCATAGATTGGGGCATACCGCTCCCTTGGGATCCTTCACATGTCACCTACGTGTGGTTTGACGCGTTGACAAACTACATCACTGCTGCCGGATACGTTGATGACCCCCAAGGATTCGAAAAGCGATGGCCTGGAGTTCACCTCATCGGGAAAGACATTCTCAGATTCCACTGTGTCTATTGGCCCGCGATGTTGATGAGCGCCGGCCTAGCCCCTCCTGAACGCGTGCATGTGCACGGGTTTCTGCTGGTGGGTGGAGAGAAGATGTCAAAAACCCGACTGAATCAGATAGCTCCTTCAGATCTAGTCGATGAGTTCGGCGTTGACGGAGTCCGGCATCACTTCCTGCACGACCAAGCTTTTGGGCCGGATGGGGACTTCAGTCATGAAGGGATGACAGCTCGATACAACGCTGACCTTGCCAACAACTTGGGCAACTTACTAAGCCGAGTAACAACCGTTGTCACATCAAAATGTGATGGGATTGGTCCTGCCCCCGAACAAGAAAGTCCACTGAGGAGAATCGTGGAGGAGGAATACGGGCATATCGCAGATGCCTGGGAACGAATCGCTCCATCCGATGCACTCGACGCGACATGGCGAATCATCCGAGAAACAAATGCTTACCTTGAGCAAGCAGAGCCTTGGAAATCAGATCCCGGGCCGGAAGTGGATGCTGTCTTAGGTAATGCCCTAGAAGTTTTGAGAATCATCTCTATACTCGCGTCTCCAGCGGTACCCGACGCATGTGAAGAAATTCGACGTCGAATTGGAATCACAGATGACGCAGAACAACAACTTCCCGAAAGCATTCAGTGGGGGCAGTACCCCGCCGGACTTGCGGTCCTTAAAGGCGACCCACTTTTCCCTCGTCTCAAGTGATCACAATGAACTGGACCGATAACCATTGCCATCTACCTGACGACTTGAACGAAGCATCGCAAGTAGTAGAAGACGCCAAGGAACTGGGTGTGCACCGCCTCATCGACGTGGGCACATCAGTAATACGGAGTGCTCAGTGCATCTCCCGAGCCGAGCAACTCGACGGAGTATGGGCTACAGCGGGGGTTCATCCCCATGACGCAAAAGACGGCATTGAGGGTCTGAAG
Source organism: Candidatus Neomicrothrix sp. UBA814 (assembly GCA_002296525.1). GTDB lineage: Bacteria > Actinomycetota > Acidimicrobiia > Acidimicrobiales > Poriferisodalaceae > UBA6944. The sequence goes on from DBIA01000017.1 coordinate 218,480, forward strand.
GAGCTACTACCTCACCCAAAGACAGTCGCAGTTGGCGAGTGCGGACTTGATTACTACTACGACAATTCGCCTCGCGACACACAAAGAGTCGTTTTTGCTCAACAAATTCACTTAGCTCATCAATTCGAACTTCCGCTCGTTATCCATACAAGAGACGCATGGTCAGACACCTTTGACCTGTTGGACAAAGAAGGAATACCTCCGAAGACTGTTTTCCACTGCTTCACAGGAGGCCCGGACGAAGCAACCGCCGCACTAGAGCGTGGTGCGTACCTCTCATTCAGTGGGATAGTTACCTTTCCGAGCGCGCCAGAATTGCGCGCTGCGGCAGCTCTCACTCCATCCAATCGCTACATGGTTGAAACCGATGCCCCGTACCTCGCACCGGTTCCCAAAAGAGGAAAACAAAATCGCCCTGGTTGGGTGACGCTGGTTGGAGAAGGCGTGGCAGAGGCCCGAGAGATGGAACTTGAAGACGTAGCAGCGGAGACTTGGAACAACGCCGAAAACTTTTACGGCCTTACCTAGGAGCCAGATCACAGCCCTCCATCAGTAGGCTCCTTCAAGCGACACAAGGCAATGGCGGTTAGCAGTGCACTCTTTGAATCAAAAGAGTTGGCAAGGAAATACCATCTTGGCGCTTTTAACGCTCGCCGTTGCCGTTGTTGCAGCAATGGCAGTTAGCGACGCCAGGCAAACAGCCAATAACGCCATGCCTCCACCAGCCAATAGAACAATTTCAGGCCTTGAAGTACCGGATCTGTCCGTTTCAGGTTTTCGAGTCGGATCCCTCGCTGTCTTCCTAGTAAATGACCTGTTTTCTAGCACCAGAACTCTCCGAGATTATTCCGGCGCGCCGACCACAACTCAAACGTCTCCTGCCGGTCAACTTGCTAACGCCACAACCACAACAGTCAGGGCAAATGCTGATACCTCACCGTCTCCGCTCACAATTCCACCGACGACCTCGCCTGACCGACCAACATTGACTATCGCCGCCAGTTCGACCAGTAGCACCCAGCCAGACAGCAGTAGTTCGACTTCGGTTGTGGCAAATACGCCGACAACTGAGTCAATTGCGACTACCACCACAACCAAGCGAGTGCCCTCAACCGCCATCGCCGGCCCGCCTCCGGCAAGTGATGAACCTTCTGAAGAATCGCTGGAACCAGAGGACAGCCTCACGATCTTCGGTCAGCCCTACCTCGTTACCTGGCCCACACTTGAAATGTGGGAACGAATGGCTTGGTGTGAATCACGAAATACCTGGGATGTTGACACCGGTAACGGCTACTACGGAGGCCTCCAATTCGCGTTGGGGTCCTGGCAATGGATGGGCGGTGAAGGAAACCCCGCTGATGCAACGAAGGCAGAGCAGATCTATCGGGCAAATTTGCTATGGCAAGCACAAGGATGGAATGGATGGCCGGGGTGCAAAGCGTATTTCGGTTGGTCTAGATGGCAGATATCGCAATGACCCTCTCAATTAACGAAATCCAACGCCTACTCGAAGGTGCTTCGATAGCTCCAAAGAAAAGCCTTGGACAAAACTTTGTGATCGACCCGAACACTGTTCGCAAGATTGCCCGACTAGCAGGAGTAGGAGAGGGCAGTCGTGTTTTGGAGATAGGAGCCGGGTTAGGGTCTCTAACGCTTGCTCTGGCTGAAACTGGGGCACGGGTCACAGCAATAGAGACAGATAGAGCACTCATTCCGCTCCTTCAAGACACAGTCGGAGCGAACGCAACGATCATTGAAGCTGACGTCCGCGAGCTTGCGTGGAGCGATGTCGTGTCCACGCCAGGTTGGAACCTCGTTGCGAACCTCCCCTACAACATCGCCACATCACTGGTCTTAACAGTCTTAGATGAAGTGCCCAACATCGACCGCTTATTGGTGATGGTGCAACAAGAAGCGGGAGAACGAATAGCGGCTTCAGTAGGAGACCCGGCCTACGGGGCAGTGTCAGTTCGCGTCGCTCTGCGGGGCAAGGCGAAAATTGTTGGTCATGTCGCGCCTTCAGTCTTTTTCCCGAAGCCAAGAGTTAACTCGGTACTCGTTGCGATACAGCGTTCCCCCAATAAGGTCGATGCAAATATCGAAATTGAGCTCATCGAACTTCTTCGCATCGCCTTCACCCACAGGCGAAAGATGCTTCGTAAAAGCCTCAAAGGTCGAGTCGATCAGGGCACTTTGGAAAGAGCAAAGATTTCGCCAACCTCGCGACCTGAAGAACTTGACTTACACCAATGGATCGCACTCGCTCAGCTATCTTCGATGGTCAAACCATGAACGCCGTCCAAATCCTATGTCCTGCCAAGTTGACTCTCTCACTGAAGGTGAAGGGGCGACGTCGAGATGGTTATCACCTGATTGACGCCGAAATGGTTTCGGTGGACCTCTGCGATGAACTCATTATCGCTAAAGGTTCTGGACTCACTGTTCGATCGACAGATTCGGGCTTTAAAGTGCCCCTCGGCGATAACAACCTCATCAACCAGGCACTGAAGCTTGTCAATAGAACTGCTGATGTGACACTCATCAAAAAAATCCCTGCTGGGGCAGGATTAGGCGGGGGATCAACAAACGCGGCGGGAATTCTTCGCTGGGCCGGATTTGAAGATCCGATCGCTGCTGCGAATCTTGGAGCCGACGTAGCGTTTTGTCTTAACGGCGGTCGAGCGCGCGTGACTGGAATCGGAGAAACACTTGAGCATCTCCCGTACCACCACCAAGAAATAACCCTCCTAACGCCCCCGCTTGGAGTTTCTACGGTTGATGTCTACCGGGCCTGGGATGCACTAGATGGCCCCGTTGGTGAAAATGGCAACGACCTCGAAGCGGCAGCCCTGAGTGTCGAGCCAGAACTAGCTGAATGGCGTGATGCACTTAGCGGTGCGACTGGGCAAAAAGCTCGCCTTGCTGGAAGCGGAGGAACGTGGTTCGTTGAAGGTCACCACGACCCATTCATTTACCGCGGAGTTGCGTCTGTAAACGTCACAACACTCCCCGCACAACACCCCTAGGCAAAACAGGGTCCGAAGACTGTTATGAGTGAACCTAACGGCTACTTGTTGCGGCGTTGATAACGCGTCCGTCGAAGCATCTTCTTGTGCTTCTTTTTGCGCATACGCTTACGACGCTTTTTGACAAGTGATCCCATGAGAATGTGCAGGGTAGCCGAACCATCGGCCAGAGCCAACGTAGGAATTGATGACAATGTTCAGGAAAGGGGCCGATTTCCTCTAGCACGCATCGTTAGGCTAGAAATATCGACCGAGCACCGAGGTGCTCCGATGGTCGGGGATCGTTCAACTGGCAGGACATCGGGTTTTGGTCCCGACAATGGAGGTTCGAGCCCTCCTCCCCGAACAGACCAGCTGCGACTAGATTTTCGTTAGGCGGACCTTTGCCGCAAAGAACGGAACCTTTCGACGTGAACCGACATTCTCATGGTCGTCGTATGAACGCAATCGTGCTAGCAGCAGGCAAGGGATCGCGAATGCGCTCACCGCTGCCGAAACCATTGCAGCCGGTCAATGGGCGACCAATGGTCAGCTATGTCGTCGATGCGATTGCTGGACTCGGTGTTGATCGCATGATCGTCGTGGTGGGACATCAGGGTTCGTTGGTTCGAGACACGCTGCGCCGAGTGTTTAGTGGCGACAAGTCATTGGAATTTGTAGAACAAAAGACACAAAACGGCACCGCAGAAGCTGTTCGTATTGCCCTGTCGGCATTCGATCGAGATGAGCTTGAGGCAGGCGACGGCAACATCATGGTGCTCCCCGCAGATATGCCACTGCTCACGACAGCCACTTTGACCCATTTACGAGAACACCACTTCAACTCTGGAGCCGCTGCGACGCTGCTCACAGCACAGTTAACGGATGCCTCGGGCTACGGCCGAATCGTACGGGATCAAACTGGTCAAGTAGACCGAGTCGTCGAACACGCCGATGCCTCGCGCGAAGAACTAAATATTTCTGAAATCAACACTTCGGTTTACTGCTTCAAATCGAAGATGTTGTTAACAGCCCTCGAACAGGTACACAACGAAAACTCACAAAATGAGTACTACCTAACCGACGTCGTTGAGCTTCTCAGCAGTAAGGGGAATAAAGTCCGATCGGTTACCGTCAACCACCCGGACGAGGCGCTCGGAGTAAATGACTCGAGACAACTTGCCGAATGTGAGTCACTACTCATGGATCGATCTAATGCCAAATAGCCCACAGGAGATGTCGCGTCGGGTACTGTCACGTGACCGCTCTACAACTCCTCTAGATCAGGCGAAGCGATGGAACTCGTAACCAAAAAGCGATTGCATCTGTTTACAGGCAGGGCGAACCCGGCCCTTGCAGACGAAATATCTCATCACCTCGGCATTGAGCTGGGTGACCCAGGAATCATTGACTTTGCAAACGGTGAGATTAAATGCCGGTTCGAAGAATCGGTTCGTGGCGGCGATGTGTTCATTATCCAATCTCACGCCGGGACCGAAGGTATGAGTGTTAACGACGCGATCATGGAACATTTGATCATGGTCGATGCCGCCCGACGCGCGTCTGCCAAACGCATCACAGCTGTAGCGCCCTTCTATGGCTATGCCCGGCAGGATCGAAAAGCTCAAGGCCGTGAACCTATAACAGCGCGACTAGTTTCAGATCTGCTGCGTCAGGCAGGGGCAGACCGTTTGGTAAGTATCGACTTGCATAGCGGACAAATCCAGGGATTCTTCGAAGGCCCGGTCGACCACCTAACAGCAGCACCAGTGTTGATCGACCATTTGCAGTCATTCATTCCACAAGGTTCGGTGATTGTGTCCCCGGATACAGGTCGAGTAAAGGTTGCGGAGCGCTACGCGAAACGACTCGACTGCGAAGTAGCGACCATCTACAAACGTCGATCCTTGCAATCCGCCAACGAAGTCGAAGCCCTAGGAGTAATGGGCGACGTAGATGGCCGAACCTGCGTGATCATTGACGACATGGTCGATACAGCTGGAACAATTTGCTCAGCCGTAGACACTTTGGTTGCTAGTGGAGCGTCAGATGTTCTGTGTGCTACAACTCACGCCGTATTCTCGGGACCCGCAATTGATCGGCTTAAGAACTCAGCCCTGAGCAGGGTTATCGTCACAGACACAGTGCCGCTGCCTGACTCAAAACGATTCGACAAACTAGAAGTGCTCAGCGCAGCAGGGATCCTTGCCGATGCCCTTGAATCTGTTTTCGAGGACACTTCGGTATCTGAAATTTTTGATGGAGAAAATCACTCATAGCGAATTACGTCCCATTTCGGGTGAGTGATGCTAAGGCCTGCACCCTACAATGGTCACCTCGTTAAGCCCTTCCGTACGGATCGGCCAAACAGTACCTACCTTCTAGGAGTTACCGGCGATGTCGTCACAACTGAAGCTCGAGGCCGAAACAGGACGCGATCACGGCAGCCGGTCAGCGCGACGTCTACGTCGCGACAATAAGATCCCTGCGGTTCTGTATGGACAGGGCTCCGAACCACTTTCAGTCACTCTGGATCGGCTTAAGTTCAGGGCGACACTCAATGCTGCTGGACCTAACGCAGTCATCACCCTCGACATTGATGGAACTGACTACCTAACTATTGTCAAAAATATGCAACGCGACCCGATAGCCAATCGCGTCACCCATGTTGATTTCATGTTGATCGATATAGATCAGCGTCTGATAGTCGATGTGCCAATTTCACTGGTAGGGGATGCTGTGGTGGTCCGCCAAGAGGGCGCTGTCGTTCAACAGCAAATGATGACCCTGACCGTCGAAGCGCCGGCTGGCAATATTCCTCAACAGTTTGAAGTTGATATTTCCGAAATGTCGATAGACAACCCAGTCCGTGTGTCCGATATTGACTTTGGTAGCGGAGTGGTTCCCCAAACTGAAGAAGACTCACTCATAGCGATCGGGCAGCGCAGTAGAGCATCCATCGCTGCGGAAGAAGAAGCTGGCGCTGAAGGTGAAGAGGCGGATGAGGTTGGTGAGGCTGCAGATGCTGGGGGAGACGCAGCAGACAGCGCTGACTCCGGCGAAGATTCTGGCGATAACAGCTAAGTTGACGGCCAGTGTCAGTATTTCGCCGGGCCGTGCAACGGCGCGGCACGCCGGCTGACTACCTCGTGGTCGGGTTGGGGAACCCAGGAGATAAGTATCTGGGAACTCGCCACAACCTCGGGTACGAAGTCATTGAAGCGATGGCCCAAGGCTCAGTGTCCTCGCTTGACCCATCGAAACGCGATCAAGCTCGAGTCGCCGTGATTACTCACGGTGAAAGTCGAATTATTCTTGCTTGTCCTACGACATTCATGAATCTGAGCGGAGAAGCAGTTTCGTCCTTGGTCCGTCGCAATGGGATTGAACAACCATCTCGGGTGCTAATAGTCCATGACGAGTTAGACCTCGAGCCTGGCCGGATCAAGGTAAAACAAGGCGGATCAACGGCCGGGCACAATGGACTGAAGTCAATCCGCCAACACATCGGTACCGACGACTTTGTTCGAATCCGCATGGGAGTAGGCAAGCCTCCTGACCCCCAACAAGGCAGAAACTGGGTTCTAAGGAAACCCTCGCCTACCGATCGCGCATTACTCGACTCGGCAGTACAGGTCGGAATTGAAGCTGTAAAGACAGTCATATCTAGCGGGGTGGAACAAGCAATGAATGAAGTCAATGGTCGCCAACCGTGAGCTCGGAGGGAGCCTTATCGGAGTTGCCTCGACGACTTGCAACTGACCGAGTTCTTCAACAACTGCTAGGCAAAAGCAACGCGCAAGTAGCGGTAGCACAAGCAGCCCGAGCCTTCTTCGTAGCGGGTGTAACCAAATTAAGTGACCGCAACCCGATAGTGGCTGTCACCTCCACCATTAGTGAAGCTGAGATGCTCGCCAACGATCTTCGAATCTGGTTGAGCGAAGATGAAGTGGAGACTTTCCCGGCCTGGGAGACTTTGCCCTTTGAAAGAGTCAGCCCCACCACTGCAACAATGGGAAAGCGCCTTGAACTTATAAACAAAATTCAGGAGGGACGCGCTCCCAGAGTCATCCTGAGCCCAATTAGAGCCCTCCTTCAACGGATCAATCCTGAAGCTCTTGATATCCAACCACTCAAATTCGAACGCGGAGCCGAAGCCGACCTCTCTCAACTAGCTGACGCGCTAGTACTTCAGGGTTACAGACGCGAACTCCAAGTCGAAGGTCGAGGTGAATTCTCGATTCGCGGTGGAATTCTCGATGTGTTCCCGTCCACAGGTACATCTCCAATCAGATTGGACCTTTGGGGTGATCAAATTGACCGTTTAAGCGAATTTTCGATCGCTGACCAACGATCAATTGCTGAAATTGAGTCAATCACCATCGCACCCGCACGGGAACTAACACCCACCACTCGAGTGCGTCAGCGCGCCCAAGAATTAATGAGTGCCGAACCGTGGGGTAAGGAACAATGGGATCGACTCGCGTCTGGTGAATTCTATGACGGGATGGAATCTTGGCTTCCGTGGTTAGTTGACGAGGAATTGATTCTCGCCGATTTGCTGGCATCAAGATCATTAGTGCTTTTGTTTGACCCCAAAAGACTGAAAGATCGTGCTTCGGAGATAGTTGCCGAGGAGCAGGATTTGGCGCAGTCCTTGGCGAGTACTTGGAAGGCTCTGGAGCCTGGCGGTAAGCCCCGAACCTTCCCAGGATTGCATGTTCCTTATGAACGAGCGCTAAAAAGTTGTGACTCCGATGTGTGGACAATTACGCATACCGCATCAAACCCCGACGAGCCTTCCTTGGCGACCCACCCCTGGGAAACCGCGGCCGGAGGCCCCGAGCGCCTTCTCGATCAGATAAGAGATCTGTCTCAGCGACCAGATCACCAATTGCTCGTTGCAGCTGACGGTCATGGTTCAGCTCAACGAATGGCTGACGCACTACGCGCCGAAAACATTGATCTAACTTTGAATCAAAGCGAAAGATATGAAGAGCGACCGGGCGGGCATATCGTTACCGCGCCACTTGAGCACGGTTTTATAGCGCCGACTTTGTCACTGGCGGTGCTAACAGAGAGAGATTTAACGGGCCGTCGAAGAACCCATCGAATCAGTCGCCCTAAAAAGAACGTCCAACGACATTTTGAAGATTTGCAGGCCGGCGACTACGTGGTTCATCACCACCATGGAGTAGCGCGCTATGTCGGTATGGAACACCGGACCCTCATGGGTTCCGAGCGGGACTATCTGGTACTCGACTTCAAAGGCACCGACAAGCTGTACCTGCCCAGCGATCAAATTGAGTTCATTCGGCCCTATATCGGTGGGGAGACACCCTCGCTTAGCCGAATGGGAGGTGCTGAATTTGCCAAGCAAAAGCAGCGGGTCCGAAGTGCTGTCTCCGAAATAGCGCAAGAACTAGTGGTTTTGTATCAAACGCGCTTGCAGACCACCGGACATTCCTTTCCAGCCGAGACACAGTGGATGAAAGAACTTTCAGAATCGTTTCTATTTGAAGAAACCCCAGACCAGCTGACCGCCATCCAAGAAGTCCTTTCTGATATGGAATCGCCACACCCCATGGATCGTTTGATATGCGGTGACGTCGGTTTCGGAAAAACCGAAGTGGCAATGCGAGCTGCCTTTAGTGCTGTAGCGGAGGGGAAGCAGGTAGCGGTGCTCGTACCGACGACACTCCTAGCACAACAACACCACCAAACTTTCGAAGAACGATTCGCCGGCCACCCAGTGCGCGTAGCGGCGCTGAGTCGCTTTCTGACATCTGCTCAACAACGACAAGTAATTGCCGAAACCATTGCTGGCGAAGTCGATGTGCTAATCGGAACTCATCGACTTTTATCGGAAGATGTACGATTCAAAAACCTAGGGCTCTTGATTGTTGACGAAGAACAACGATTTGGGGTTACTCACAAGGAATCGATCAAAAAATTCAAAACTGACATAGACGTGCTGACCTTGAGCGCAACTCCTATTCCCCGAACATTGGAGATGAGTCTTACGGGAATCAGAGATCTGTCGCTGCTTCACACTCCACCAGCAGAGCGGCAACCCATTCTCACCCATGTAGGTGAATACGATGAACGTGCCACCGCGGAAGCAATTCGCAGGGAACTACTGCGTGAGGGACAGGTGTTTTTCGTTCATAACAAGGTGGAAGACATCACGGAGGTCGCAGCGAGGCTGCAAGAAATGGTCCCCGAAGCTCGGATCGGGGTAGCTCACGGCCAAATGGACGAAGGGTCCCTAGAGCAGGTCGTTATAGATTTCTGGGAACGATCCTACGACGTTCTCGTATGCACCACGATTATCGAATCAGGCATCGACATGCCTAGCGTGAACACCCTCGTCGTTGATCGAGCGGACCTCATGGGGCTGGGTCAACTCCACCAGCTACGCGGCCGAGTAGGGCGTTCCGAACAACGAGCCTATGCCTATCTCTTCTACCCACCTACGAGAGCATTGACCGAGAAAGCTTTCGAAAGACTCCGAACTATAGGTGAAGCAACACAGCTTGGTTCGGGCTTTCGAATTGCAATGCGCGACCTCGAACTCCGTGGAGCAGGCAACCTACTGGGCGGCACACAATCGGGTCATATCGCCGCCGTTGGTTACGACCTTTACTGTGAAATGGTCACCGAAGCGGTAGCTGAACTTAAGGGTGACCCCGTTGACCGAACGAGCGAGATAAACATCGATTTGCCGATCAAAGCTTTTCTACCCAACGAATATGTTGAGGCGGAAGAACAGCGACTTGAGGCATACCGAAAATTGGCTGCCGTTAGTGAACTTGTAGAAGTAGCCGATATTGAAGCAGAGTGGATCGACAGATATGGCCCCGTCCCCGAAGTAGCCCAAACGTTGCTGCACGTGGCCTTACTCAGAGCTGAGTGTGTCAGCTTGGGACTAGAAGACGTCAGTGTGACGAATCGTAACCGTGTGAGAGTTTCCCCGATCGAATTGACTCAAAGTGAACAGATCCGATACCAAAGGCTCCTCAACGACGAAAAGTTCAATGGCGGAACCTATAAAGAAGAGGTTGCCGAGCTAACAATCCACGTACGGGAAGTTGGACCGAAACTCCCTGGTGACGTATTTAATTTTCTCCGTGAGCTTCGACCCACCAAATAGCGCACTTAACCCGTACCATTTCCTTCGTGACATTCAATTGGTTTAAGAATCTCAAGGTTCAAAGTGCAGTCTTAGCGGTTCTCTTGGCCGCACTAGTCGCTGGCTGCAGCTCTAGCGCTGACCGAGCTGAGGTGTTGGGTCGTGACGAAATCTTTGACCGTATTGACCAAGACGGTGATGGCATAGCTCTGCGTGCCGATTATGAAACCTTGCTTACTCTCAGCGATCGAACCAAGCTAATTGCATTTTACCCCGGCGGGGATGTCAGCATTGAGACTGTCCTTGAAAGTCTGAAAGATTCCCCACCGAGTAATTTGGTGGATCCGGAGAATCCCTCTGTGGAAGTTTTTCGGGCACGTTTGACTTCCATGCTTCGACTTCGTCTCGCTGCGGTAGCGATTAACGAGGCTGGGTTCAACATTGATTTTGACGTAGATGACGAAACTTTGAACTCGCAGGTTCAGGCGCACCTGTTGGGTGGATTCGAAGACTGGGCCCAAGAAGAAGCGGTCAAGGCGGACCCCCGACTAGACAAGTTTGCAACACCTCATTGCGTCACTGTTATTGCGACAGGAACTGAAAGTGAAGCTAGGGCAGCGCAAGAGAGGCTCGAGTCCGGAGAGTCCGCTGCAGTAGTAGCCGCAGAAGTTAACTTGGCGGGTACCACGCCATCACCTAACGGAGATGTTGGATGCGCCGACCTACTCACCTGGGCCAACGCATTTGGTGATACGGCTGCTCCCTTAGGCGACATGAACGCCGGAGATACTTCAGACGTAGTATCGATGGCATCTGATTACAGCCCGACCGGCCGTCTGTGGATGATTTTTTATGTTCGCGAACTCCGCGAGGAAGAAAAGAATCTGGCCACACTAGGCCCATTCGCGCAGGGCGTTTTAGCTGACCTTGTAGTTAGCTACGAGGTGGTAATTGATGATGGAATCGGAACTTGGGATGCCGCCGGCCTCTCAGTGATGTCCGCCAGCTAGATCGCAATGTCTCAGATTGTTGTTGGTGGTCTTGGGCCTGGAACTGAAAGGCTCGTTCCCGAAACGTCGCTCATAATATTGAGAAATCACCCTACGTTCCTCCGAACCCGGCGGCACCCGTGCGCTCATTTGTTTAACGCGGCGGAATCTTTTGACGACTTATATGACTCCAGCGACTCGTTGGAAAACGTCTATGCAGCGATAGTCGAAACCCTTGTGAGTGAAGCCATTCGCCTTGGAACTATTGGTTACCTCGTGCCGGGCTCTCCTTTGGTCGCCGAACACACAGTTGAACTGTTGCGGATGCAGGCAAAGGTTGCCGTAGAGGTGATTCCGAGTGTTTCTTTTCTTGACTTAGCCTGGGAAAGACTGCAGGTTGACCCGATGGCAAAGCGGGTCACTATCGTCAATGGTCAAAATTTTGAAAAAGAAGCCGCTGGGCTCACCGGTTCTGTGTTGGTTGCTCAATGTGACAACCGCTTTGTTCTATCCGATATCAAGCTGTCGATAAATGTCGACAAGCCACCCATGGTTACGGTTCTACAACGCCTAGGTCTCGACGACGAAAGTGTCTTCGAAGTGAACTGGGAGGAATTAGATCGCGAGGTGAATCCCGACCATCTGACCTGCCTCTGGATTTCTGACCTACCTGCGTCGATGACAACGGATGCACTCGCACAACTTCACAATGTCGTCGGTCGATTGCGGAGAGAATGTCCTTGGGATCAAGAGCAAACCCACCACAGCTTGATTTCGGGATTGCTAGAAGAAGCCAGGGAAGTAGTGGAAGCCATTGAGGTGATGGAGACCCAAGCGGCAGGGTCCGTTGGGCTCGTTGAAGAACTAGGAGATCTGTTGTTCCATATTGTTCTCCAATGCGCTATCGGCGAAGAAGAAGGAACCTTTGACTTAGCGGATGTTGCCAGAGAAATTCACGGGAAAATGGTGCGTCGGCATCCCCACATTTTCGATCGCGACCCGGATACTCCGATGCCGAGCAAAAAACAGCTAGCGGAACAATGGAAAGCCATAAAGGCCGCGGAGAAAAACCAAGCGTGAAGTGGGCCTTCGATATTGTGGCTCTTCGCAGCTACCATCACTTTGAATCGATGTTTGTCCCCCATTCCCAAAATCTGGTCGGAGTCGCCTAATGAGCAGCATTACGAATGTGTTTGGCCGAGAGGTCATCGACTCTCGCGGTAATCCGACTGTTGAAGCTGAAGTTTGGTTGGCCAGCGGGTTCCGAGGCAGAGCACAGGTTCCGTCTGGAGCGTCCACCGGCCAGTTTGAAGCAATCGAAATGAGGGACGGAGATAGCCGGTTTGGCGGAAAGGGAGTTCGCAGCGCGGTTCAAAATATCAATACCGAAATCGCTGCTGCTTTGTCAGGGATGGATGCCCTAGACCAGCGTGTCGCTGACGCGAAAATGATCGACTTGGACGGTACCGCCAACAAGGAACGACTCGGAGCTAACGCCATTCTGGGAGTGTCACTAGCGATTGCTCATGCGGCGGCTGCTGAAAGCAAGACACCGCTCTATCGTTACCTTGGAGGAGCCAACGCCCATGTTCTACCCGTTCCAATGATGAACGTCATCAATGGTGGTGAACACGCGGACAACAACATTGACCTTCAAGAGTTCATGATCATGCCAGTCGGAGCAGCTTCCTTTTCAGAAGGGCTCCGCTGGGGAATCGAGACCTATCACGTTCTGAAATCTGTCCTGAATGACCGGGGACTCTCAACTGCGGTTGGAGACGAAGGTGGATTTGCTCCTAACCTCACAAGTAACGAAGAAGCTCTCGCTCTACTCGTCGAAGCTATTGACAGGGCTGGATTTGTTCCGGGACAAGAAATTGCGCTCACTATTGATGCAGCGGCTTCTGAATTTTATGAAAACGGAAAGTATCGGCTAGCAGGAGAAAATAGGGATTTGGCAGCGCCAGACTTTGCTGCCTATCTGGCTGATCTAGTTAACCGGTATCCAATCGTGTCAATAGAAGACGGAATGGACGAGCAAGATTTTGATGGCTGGTCAGATCTGACAGTCGAATTGGGAGACAAAATCCAACTGGTAGGAGACGACCTTTTTGTCACTAACAGTGAACGTTTAGAAGACGGAATCGATCGGGGCATAGCGAATTCAATTCTTATCAAGGTGAACCAAATCGGCACCTTGACTGAAACATTGGAAACTATGGATCTAGCAACTGCTCATGGATATACGAGCGTGATGTCACACCGGTCAGGTGAGACAGAGGACACCACAATCGCCGATCTAGCAGTGGCCACCAACTGTGGCCAAATTAAGACCGGCGCTCCGGCCCGATCTGACCGCGTAGCGAAATACAACCAGTTGCTGCGAATTGAAGAGGACTTGGGTGAAGCAGCCGCCTACCGAGGCCCGGAAGCGTTAGCGCTTGACTGAAAAGCCAGACGCTGAACGTAGGAAGCAATCGCGCGACGAAATCGCGGGTGTTGTTAGGAATTCGTTACCGACACGCTTACCGAGCATCACAAGATTTCGGCTGGGCTTGATTGGTCGGCGCTCAATAGCAGCTGTCGTAGTCGTTGCGGGCCTAATCCTCGTTGGGGTGTCACTCCTGCCGTTACGGCAATACAGGGAGCAAAGCGGCGCGATAGAACAAAAGCAGCAAGAGCTCAGCGCGCTCGAAGAGCTACGCGCGGAACTACAACGAAAAGTTGATCGTGCCAAGAATCCAAAAGAGATCGAACGCATCGCTCGAAAACAAATGTCATATGTAAGTGAAGGGGATGAGATTTTCCGAGTCGTGGTCCCATCCGACATAGTCGATTTACCGACCGCCTGGAATCTTCCGGGAGTGAAGTATTTGATTACCGGGAAGATTGACTGATCGTATTTGCAGTGCCAAGCCTTTAGACGTCGGTCATGACTCGAACAGCTCGTTCAACAATGACCTCTCTATGCATTGAAGGGTCAACACCACGTTGCTCTAAGGAAAGCCTAATTATTCCGACGGCGCCCGCCGCTCGCATTCGGTCTTCAACTGAAGGGTCAGGACCTACCAGGTATGCATAAAACTCGCGCGCCTGGCCCCGCAACCGCTGACCTATGGGGCTGTGTTGAATAGCTGCATCGTTGTAAACAAGACGAAACACATGAATATCGTCGGCTAACAAGTCGTAATACTGACAAAGGGCCTCGCGCATCGATGCAGGGCTCTGATCAAACTCGCGGATGCGTTGAAGCAGAGCCTCGCTGCCGTCGTGAAGTTGTTCTGCCAAGCCCTCTAGGACGTCGTTCTTAGAGGCAAAGTGGTAATACAGCGCTGCCGGAGTTATGTCGAGACTCGCTGTCAACTGGCGAATTGAAGTGCCGTCGTAGCCATGGGTCGCAAAAAGTTTCCTCGCATTTTCTAAAATTTGCGCCTTGGTATCGACTGACTGTTTATTTTCTGTTTGCACTGCCGGCATGCCTCAAAACTTATCTAAACGCGATTCGAAATAGATGTCCATAGCCATCGAAATCAACAAAAATTTCGTGAGTAGCGACTGGGATTCACTTTAGCTTCCCCACGACATGCCCTTAATCCACAAGCCCCACCATAAAAAATGAGTGGATTCGACTAAAGAAGTCCGGCATTCAGTGAGGCACTTTGCTCTTTCATAAGGCATTATTAGGGCCGGCTAATCGCCGCCCTACTGTTGGAGGAAGGGGACAACTGTGGAAATCAGCGTCACCGTAAATGGTGCTAACCAGTCAAGTGAAGTCGAGCCCCGAACTTTACTTGTCTATTACTTACGCGATGAGCTAGGGCTCACAGGCACGAACGTCGGCTGCGACACATCTTCTTGCGGTGCATGCACCGTTCACGTCAACGGAGAGTCAGTGAAGTCTTGCACGATGCTTGCTGTGCAAGCTGACGGGCAGGAAGTGACAACCATCGAGGGGTTAGCCCCCTCCGCTGACGAGCTACACCCAATGCAGCAAAGCTTCCAGGATAATCATGGTCTCCAATGCGGCTATTGCACGCCCGGCATGGTCATGGCTGCATGTTCGTTACTAGACGAAAATCCCTCCCCTAGCGAAGCCGAAGTGCGAGAAGGCCTTGAAGGAAATCTGTGTCGTTGCACTGGCTACCACAACATCGTTAAAGCAGTCTTGGCATGTAGTGGCCAAGACGTGAGTTGAAAGGCGAAATAGATGATTCCAGCAGCCTTTGACTATAAAAAAGCTGACTCAGCTGAGGAAGCGATTGCTCTTATCGCTGAACACGGTGATGAAGCAAAGTTACTTGCGGGAGGACACTCTCTTATCCCAATGATGAAACTGCGGCTTGCAGTTCCGAGTGTGTTGGTAGATATCGCAGGCGTCAATGACTTGAGTTATATCGATGACCGCGATGATCACATTGCTATAGGTGCTCTCGCTAAACATCGCAGCCTTGAGACAAGCGATTTGCTTATTGCAGAGTGCCCACTGCTTGCGCATGTTGCCAGCAAAGTCGGTGACCCGCAGGTTAGGCATCGTGGAACGATTGGTGGCTCGCTTGCTCATTCCGACCCTGCATCTGACCTTCCTGCGGCAGTCTTGGCTCTAGGAGGATCACTCGTAGCTAAAGGTCCCAGCGGCGAACGAGAAATCGCTGTGGCAGATTTCTTTACTGGGTATTTTGAATCGGCTCTTTCCGAAGACGAAATGCTCACCGAGGTCCGAATCCCCAAAGCGCCGGGATCAAGTTGGAACTACCAGAAGTTCAATCGCCGAGCGCAGGATTGGGCAATCGTTGGAGTCGCAGCGGTAGAGGTCCAAGGAGCAACTCAGGTTTCACTCGTCAATATGGGTTCAACGCCGCTTCGGGCCTCAGCTGTTGAAGCTGCATTGGCGGGAGGCGCATCGGCAGCCGAGGCAGCGGAAGCCGCAGCTGAAGGCACCGAGCCTCCTACTGATCTAAACGCTTCGCCTGAGTACCGGTCTCATTTAGCTCGGGTGCTGACCCGAAGAGCTTTAGAAGCCGGTGGGGTTTCTTAGCCTAGAGAAATCAACCGACTCGCCTTCTCGTAGGTTGAGGGTCGACATAGCTGTGCCTTAGTCAAGGAGACCGGAGGCTTGTCCTCCGTCGATGAGCAATCCGGTCCCCGTGATGAACTTTGCTTGTTCGGAGCAGAGGAATGCGACTGCAGAACCAAAATCGTCTGGATCTCCTGTGATCCGCGCGGGAACAGTAGAAGCCGCGGTTTCTTTGTCCGGGACTATTTTCGCGACCCTGTCAGTCCAATGAGTTCCCGGCTGCGCCGAGTTGATAGTCACCCCGTCAGCGGCAACCTCTCGAGCGGTGATTTTCAAAAAGCTCGTCAGGCCTGCACGAGCAACTGAACTTGCCATCAGGTATTCGATTGGTTGTTTCACTCCGACGCTCGTTATTGCGCAGACCCTGCCCCAACCTCGTTCACGCATAGCGGGAATTGCTGTACGGCACATCTCGATCATTGCTCTGCAATTCATATCGAACGCAGCCTGATACGCGTCAAGGTCAGTATTTTCGAACGTCCCCGGCGGAGGACCACCTGCGTTAGTTACGAGAATGTCTAATTGTCCTAGCTCCGAAGTCGCCTGTTCAACAAAATCGCGTCCTGAACTAGGTGTAGACATATCTGCTTCAAGGGCAATGACATCACCACCGATGGCAGCTGCAGCTTCTTCAAGTTTCGCGGCATCACGCCCACAAATTGCGACTCGAACTCCCTCCGCAGATAGAGCTTTTGCAGCGCCAAGCCCGAGGCCGGCAGATCCCGCTGCGATAGCAGCTGTTCGACCACTGATTCCAAGATCCATTGTTATTCCCTTCAAATCCCTGGCGGCAACATATCTCCAAATTGGAGCGTTGTGTCGAATGAACTGCCAATAGGAGCTAAATCGGTCATATCCCGTATTCTGAAAGACGCATGTTTGAATTTCCCGACTCACCCGCAGCAGTTTCCGCAGCGCTAAGTGA
The DNA here is from genome assembly GCA_002296525.1 of Candidatus Neomicrothrix sp. UBA814. GTDB lineage: Bacteria > Actinomycetota > Acidimicrobiia > Acidimicrobiales > Poriferisodalaceae > UBA6944. The sequence goes on from DBIA01000017.1 coordinate 235,605, forward strand.
CCACAACTACTTGACTGACGAAGGTCTATCTACAGTGGTCTATTTAGCAATGACGATGGAACGCCCCCTATTCCTTGAGGGCGATGCGGGAGTAGGAAAGACTGAACTCGCAAAAGTTTTGGCTGCTTGGACCGGGGGAGAGCTCATTCGGCTCCAATGCTATGAAGGTATCGATGCCTCTCAAGCGCTATACGAGTGGGACTACACCCGCCAACTACTGCATCTCAGGACAGCCGAAGCTTTAGGAAGAGCCGAAAGTGATTCGCTGGCTGTTGAAGACGAGTTGTACTCCGACCGTTTCCTCATCCGTCGCCCGTTACTCCAGGCCATCGATTACAGCGGGGATCACAGCCCGGTGCTTCTGATTGATGAGGTCGACCGAGCAGACGATGAATTCGAGGCCTTCTTGCTGGAGGTTCTGTCAGACCACTCAGTCACGATCCCTGAACTAGGAACTTTAGGTCGGGGAAAAGCACCCCTTGTTGTTGTGACATCGAATCGAACGCGAGATGTACACGATGCGCTTAAAAGACGTTGCCTGTATCACTGGGTCAACCATCCGGACCTTGAACGCGAAATCGAGATCATTCGCCTTAAATCACCAGAGGCCGACGCGGCGCTGGCGCGTCAGGTAGCGCTGGCAGTTCAGGCGATGAGAGGTATGGGTTTGTATAAACCGCCAGGAGTCGCCGAAACCATTGATTGGTCAACTGCGTTGGGGAAACTAGGAGAGTCAATACTGACCGAAGAGACCATCACGGCAACATTGGGCACCGTGTTGAAATACCGAGAAGACCAAGAGCGCGTTTCAGGTCAGGGAATAGAAATGATCATGGCTGCTGCGGCAAATGGATGAAATTCCTGATGAAGAACTGATCTCCGACCCGGCGAGAATCGCGGCCGGGTTTAGCCAGTTGTTGCGCGGGCTGGGTCTAGAAGTCCCGTTGAGCAGAGTGATGTCATTCGTACAAGCCCTGGGTCGGTTGGGTTTAAGCGAACGCCACTCCGTCTACTGGGCTGGACGAGCCACCTTGATTTCTGATCCCGAAGACGTCGGACTGTATGACCGCGCTTTTGAAGTTTTCTGGGAAGGAAAACGGCCCTCAGGCCTCGACGTAGAGCTTCCGTCAATTTCGGTGTCGATTGCTATAGACAGCGACGAAGAAGCAGCTGAAGTTGAACCTGAGATTACTGATGATCACGGGCCGACCCTTCAACTCCGATACAGTCCCGCTGAAACGCTTAGGGACAAAGACTTCGCCGAATGCGATGAGCAAGAACTAGACGAACTCAGGCGTTTGATGGGGACCCTTCGGTTCACCTCGAGTCTGCGCCCATCGCGACGACGGTTACCTACCAAATATCAGACACGGCACCCAGATATGCGAAGAACCCTTAGGAGCGCGATATCGATGGGTGGAGAACCTATACATAGAACCTATGTTCAAAGAGATCGACGACCACGCCGTCTGGTGTTGCTAATCGATGTTTCAGGCTCGATGGAGCCATACGCCCGAGCTCTAATTAGATTCGCTCATGCAACGGTAGTCGGAAGAACACGAGTGGAAGCCTTTGCAATTGGTACCCGACTAACGCGAATCACCAAGGAACTCTCCTCGCGAGACCCTGACGCTGCTCTTCGGGCCGCATCAGGAGCTGTCGCTGACTGGTCGGGAGGAACGCGGCTCGGCGCGACCCTCAAAGAATTTAATGAACTTTGGGGTCTAAGGGGAATGGCCAGAGGAGCGATAGTCGTGCTCTTATCTGACGGCTGGGACCGGGGTGAACCAGAGCTCCTTGGCGAACAGATGCAGCGCTTGCATCGGGTAAGTCACCGACAGGTTTGGGTCAATCCCCTCAAACACACACCTGGCTACGCGCCACTTGCAGGTGGAATGGCCGCCGCTTTGCCGCATACGGATGATTTCATTGAAGGACACTCTTTCGAATCTTTAGAACGACTAGCGGAAGCCGTATCGGCCTAAACGTGGGAGCATTGCGGTATGGATGAGATTTTCGACGACATCGAGCGCTGGCTCACCAAAGGACAAAAGGTAGCTGTTGCCCGAGTGGTAGACATCGAGGGGAGCGGTCCGAGAGATCCCGGTGCTGCAATGGCGGTCAATGAGGTCGGTGAAGTGGCCGGCTCAGTATCGGGGGGTTGCGTTGAAGGAGCTGTCGTCGGTGAAGCAATCGAACTCCTAGAAGGACGTAGAACGGCAGGAATTACCACGTTCGGCTACAGCGATGACGAAGCCTTTGCAGTGGGATTGACTTGTGGTGGAACTATCCACCTCTTCATTGAGGAACTCAATTGGTAACACCAATCTACGAACGATTTCGAGACTCAATCCGCGCTGAAATTCCGGTTGCTCTCGCGACGCTCATTGAAGGACCGAATCTTGGAGCGAAGCTTCTTGTAGAAGAATCAGGATTTTCGCTCGGCAGCCTCGGGGGAGAAGAGTTAGACCGAGTTGTGGAACGCGATGCAATAGCCATGCTCGAAGCAGGCACAAGCGAAGTCCGCCACTATGGATCCCATGGGGAAGCTCGTCAACACGACTTAAGCGTGTTTATCGAATGTCATTCTCGTCGCCCCCACCTGGTGATCTTCGGAGCTGTTGACTTCACTCGTGCCTTGGCTAGCCAGGGAAAACTGCTTGGCTTTCGAGTGACCGTATGCGACGCAAGGGAAGTCTTTGCAACCCGTCGCCGTTTCCCGATGGCAGATGAAGTTGTTGTGGACTGGCCTGATCGTTTATTGGCTCGTATCGGCAACGACCTGGGCCCTAGAGACGCAGTGTGTGTCTTAACCCACGATGCAAAATTCGACGTTCCGGCAATTATGGGGTCATTACCAACACGCGTGGGTTATCTCGGTGCCATGGGATCGCGTCAAACGCACGAAAAGAGGCTCGAAAGACTTCTAGAGGAAGGGGTCACAGCTGAAGAGCTAAAACGAGTTAAATCGCCCATTGGCTTAGATATCGGGGGCAGAACACCTGAGGAAACAGCGGTGTCAATCGTCGCGGAGATCATCGCGTTGCGAACAGGTCGTAACGCCCCAAGCTTGAGTGAGGCCAAAGGTTCGATTCACTGAGCCAATTTGCTCAGCGCCCACTAACTTTCTGTTTATGAACTTTTCCGCATCTGAAGATCATGAAGCTATCCGAGAGGGTGTCAGACGTGTTTGCGCACAGTTCCCCGACGAATACTGGCGAGAAAAAGATGAACAACACGAATTCCCATGGGATTTCTACCAAGCGATGGCGGATGGAGGATGGGTAGGCATTGCCATACCGGAGGAATTCGGAGGCGGCGGCCAAGGTATTACCGAAGCTTCGATAGTCCTAGAAGAAGTTGCGGCTAGCGGCGCCGCGATGAATGGATGCTCGGCAATCCACCTATCTATCTTCGGCATGGAACCCGTCCGCAAATATGGTTCTCCCGAGTTAGCAAACGAAATACTCCCCAAAGTTGCCGACGGTTCACTTCACGCAGCTTTTGGCGTGACAGAACCCGATGCTGGAACTGATACCACTTCGATTAGAACTCGAGCTGAGCGAGATGGAGATGAATACGTCATAACTGGCGCGAAAGTTTGGACCACAAAAGCTCCCTACTGCGACGTTTGCTTACTGCTTGTTCGAACTACCCCCAAAGAGCTTTGTGACGGGCCGACGCAAGGAATGACACTCCTGCTTGTCGACCTCAAGGACCCAAGCGTTGATATAACGCCGATTCCTAAAGTTGGGCGAAACGCCGTTGTGTCATGTGAAGTTCGCTACGACGGTTTGCGAGTGCCGGTTAGTCGCAGGGTAGGTGAGGAAGGCGAAGGCTTCCGATACATCCTGGACGGTTTGAATCCGGAACGAATTCTCATCTCCGCAGAAGCTCTCGGAATAGGTAGGGCAGCGCTGAGAAAAGCCGTTGACTATGCCAATGATCGGGTGATATTCGGTCGACCCATTGGCCAGAACCAAGGCTTAGCGTTCCCTCTTGCCGATAGCCACGCGCGACTTCACGCAGCCGAACTCGTAATTAGAGAAGCTTCATGGCGCTACGACAGCGGTCTAGATTGCGGCGCTCAGGCGAACCTCGCGAAATATTTAGCGTCCGAAGCGGCATTCGAATGTGCGGACCGGGCAATGCAGACCCACGGCGGGTTTGGCTATGCGAAAGAATACGACGTCGAGCGATACTGGCGCGAAAGCCGGCTTATGAAAATCGCTCCTGTAAGCCAAGAAATGGTGCTGAACTACGTCTCGAACAAAGTTCTTGGCTTGCCCCGCTCATACTGATTCCGTGAAAGTAGCAGGCGTTCTACTCGCGGCCGGAACTGGATCGCGATTCAAGGACCCCAAACACAAGCTTCTCGCGGATCTGCATGGCGAACCACTAGTGACCCACGCCGCTCGATCGATGACACAGTCGAATATGGATGGATACGCGGTTGTTACCGGAGCAGTTGAGTTGAGTAACGCTCTAGCCCAGTTTTCGGAACTAAAAATTATTGAAAATCCCGAATTTGATCAAGGGATTGCGACATCTCTCAAGGCTGCTACCGCCTGGGCCCTGGTCCATGACTTCGACGCGTTGGTAGTCGGATTAGGGGATCAGCCAGGGGTGCTGAGTTCTGCTTGGGGTCTCCTGGCGCAGACAAGTTCGCCCATAGCGGTTGCTACCTACGACGGAAAACGAGGAAATCCAGTGCGTTTAGAAAAGTCTGTTTGGTCCTCACTTCCTTCCATAGGAGATGAGGGGGCTCGAGTTTTGGTCCGTGCTAGGCCGGACTTGGTTGAGCAGGTAGCCTGCGAGGGCTCTTCTGATGACGTAGATACTGTGGAGGATCTCGGACAATGGAATTGAAAAACGAATTCCGAGTGGGTGTTCCTATCGAACGAGCCTGGGCGACACTCACAGATGTTGAGTACATAGCTCCCTGTATGCCAGGAGCCCAACTCACGGAAATTGACGGCGAAGAATTTAAGGGCCAAGTCAAGGTCAAAGTAGGGCCGATTACGGCTCAATATAAAGGCGTCGCTAAGTTCAAAGAAAAGAACGAAAGCGACTACCGAGTAGTCCTTGATGCGAGCGGTCGTGACACACGTGGAGCTGGAAACGCTGCTGCTGAAGTCACAGCGGAGATGACAGAAGATGGTGACGGCACAAAAATCGTCATTACGACTGAACTTAAAGTAACAGGGAAGGTTGCTCAGTTCGGTAGGGGCGTCATGGCTGACGTTTCTGAAAAACTCATTGGACAATTTGTTGAGAGTCTCGAACAGAAACTGCTCGAATCATCTCCCGCTAGCGAAGATCAGGAAACAAAAACTGAAGTAGCAGAATCGCCCTCCGGCGGTGAAACCGAAACGACTGAAACTGGTCCACGAAAGATAGACATGCCGGAACCGGAACCCGTTGATTTACTCGATACCGCAGGTGCACCTTTATTCAAACGATTCGGCCCCTTTGCTCTCGTAGCGTTGGTGTTAGTTCTGCTGCGTCGCCGCAAACGATAAGAACGAAACCTACGTCATGGTCATTGACGCTGCGAAAGTATCTGCGATCGACTGCCCGACTGCCCAAGAAGTCGACAAGGTCGCCGCGTTATTGGGCCGCTCCCCAGAAGGCGGCTTCGAGGTAGTGGTGGTGAACAGCGCGGGCGAACCCGTTGTCATTCGCAATGGGCCGATTATGGACAACGGCCGACCAATGCCAACTCGCTACTGGTTGGTCGACCGTGAGTTGTGTCGCCTAGTAGCCCGGTTAGAAGGAGATGGCGGAGTTAAAGCTGCTGAAGAAGCGGTGGATTGGACCGACCTTGAAAGGGCTCATGCGCGCTATGCCGAGGAGCGCGACTTCCACATTCCTTCTGACCATGAAGGGCCTCGACCTCAGGGTGGAGTTGGAGGCACGCGCAAGGGGGTCAAATGTCTACACACTCATCTCGCCAACCATTTGGTTACCGGCGATGACCCCGTTGGGGCATGGGTAGTACAACAATTAGAAGCGACTCGCCTTGTCTAAACCTGCACCAGTAGCCGTCCTAGATTTCGGCACCAACACCAGCCGCTTGTTGATTACCGATGGCAAGTCACTTGATGTTCGAACGCATCGAGTTACCGGATTGGGTAGAGGTCTGTCCGCATCGGGTCGCCTGAGTAAGGAAGGAATTGGGCGTGTTTTGGAAGCCATTGAAGAATTCAATCTTCTGATTAGACAGTATGAAGTGACAACCATTAGGGCGGTAACAACTAGCGCAGCGCGAGATGCAAAGAACCGAGATGACTTCATAGACGCCGTATCTAAGTCTTTGAATCATCCGCTAGAACTGTTACCCGGGGAAGAAGAAGCTCGGTACGGATTTCTCGGGGCGACAGCAGACCTCGACCGCACGGACGCACCTTTCCTCGTTGTCGACATTGGTGGAGGTTCAACTGAATTCTCCTGCGGGACTGAGGCAGCCGAGATGTATCGATCAGTGGACATGGGGTCGGTGCGCTTTTTCGAAAAGTTTTTGCTCAACGATCCACCAAAGCCCGAAGAGCTCAGCGCAGCGATTCAAGTAGCTCGTTTGCATTTAGATGACATCGATCGAGAGCTTCCCCGATTAGGAAAAGCTAAATCGCTTGTGGGAGTCGCTGGAACCATCACAACTATCGCCGCCGTCGAAATAGGTCTTGATCCCTATGACTCTGAAGTAATCGATGGGTTTCGCCTTACCAGGCAAGCGGCCGAAGACGTTTTTAGGACTTTGGCAACCGAACCACTCTCTGACCGTAAACACAACCCCGGTCTTGAACCAGCACGCGCAGATGTGATCGTGGCGGGATGTTGCATCCTGGTAGCAATTATGCGTCATTGGGAACTTGAAGAATGTTTGGTGCGCGAACGGGATTTACTGGACGGATTAGCCGATGAGATGCTCGAGCACGAATAGTCGGGCCTATTGCACGCTAGTGTTCCGATCGTGAACGATCTTCACACTCCCAGGTTGTTGCTGCGAGCTTTGCAGCCGCATGACTTCGCGCAGTGGAGCGAAGTTAGAAAGCGCTGCTCCAGTTGGCTTACCAAATGGGAACCGGAGGCAACGGTCGGAGCCCCTGACCCATCTAAAGACCCGGCGGCATTCGCTGCTCGGTGTAATGCGAGAGATAGGGAGAGGCAATTAGGGACTGGATTTGCATGGTCCATGTGGCACCGCGGTCATTTCTGCGGCGAGATCAACGTGAATAACGTGGCGCGCGGAGCGTTTCAAAGTGGACACGTTGGTTACTGGGTGGATGAGCGATGGGCTGGTCAGGGATTCATACCTGAAGCTCTAGTAGCGGTTTTCGGCCACGCTTTCGATCGAGCGGGCTTGCACCGTTTAGAAATATCGATAATTCCAAGGAATCACGCCAGTAGACGCGTAGTCGAAAAGCTTGGTATTCGCCACGAGGGTCTTGCGCAGGGTTACCTAAAAATCGCAGGTGTGTGGGAAGACCACATGCGCTTCGGAATCACATCAGAGGAATGGGCTGAGCGCAGAGAAGAGCTTTGGCAGTTCGTCTCCGATGCGGCGGTTGCAGTCTGACGAATTGGATCGGGACTCCACTACCAGGCGCCCCCATCACTAGCTTCCTCTAGCCAAGTTTGACCGGGTTCGCACTGGCTGGCGATGGGGCACCAACGGCATGACGTGTTGGGGCGCACGGCAGCCTGAGCCTTTTCTAGCCTCAAATGAAGTAGCCGCTCTGCAGCATCAGAGGCGCGCCTCAGAGCAGACCGCACGGTGTCTTGGTCAACGTGCTCGACTTGAACCCGGCCTGCATCAACATAAAAACTCGCTAATAGAGCTGGGGGAACACCTACAACAAGTGTTTCCAACAAAGCGTAAAAACGTAAATCATCTAAATGGTAAGGAACTGCTCTGCCAGTTTTGAGCTCGACGAGCACGCGACCTGCTGTCAACTCATTGGGCTGCCCGATCGTTAAATCGAACCGACCTTGAAAAACCACCTTGCCTTGATGGAGGACGACCTTTCGAGGTAATTCAGTAGTAGGAGCCCATGCTTTTTTCAAAGGGGGGAACGTGTCGAAAAAAGTCTGTAATAGAGACGATACGTCGCTTCGTATCTCGGCTCGTTCGACTTCGGTCAAGCCAAACAAAAACTCAGCAAGGCCATCTCCTCGATTCATGATGCTTGATAAGGCCTCGTCGACTAGTTCAGAAGCGTTTCTCTTAGGAAACAGATGGACAGACAACTCAACGCATTTATGAAAAATCTGGCCGCGTGTCATAGGTATACGCCATTCGAAAGGTTCGATTTGCTGGGCCTCGTACAGCGCTTCGCAACCATTAACTGCCTGCATCTGGCGCTTAGAAATCCACAACGGCTCGTCTATGGAATCAACTAGGTCCTCAGTCGCTGCCTCCAATGCGCTATGTAATTCGTGCCGCAACGTTGCACCATAAGTCGCCCGTTGATCGGCTGGTAATCGAATCAACTCAAGTGTTTCTTGTTGAGCGGGAGTCAGCGCTAAGCCAGTGGACTCCGACTCCTCAGAGACTTGGTCGCTACTTCTCACGTGCATAACCTAGCTCCGCTTGGCGTGGCCTTAGCTCAGGTGGAGAGCTTGGTTGTCGACGATTCTCGTCGAATATATGGATGTCACACCCCTAGTAGAAGCTTTACTCGATGGAAAACAACGTTGATAGACCTCTTCTCGCCCTTTCTGATGCGCACAGTCGAGTGGTCTCCAATATTGAAAATGCTCCCTCCGTGCGGTTCTCAATAGTTGCTAAGGCCTTTGGGCAGCTAGCGGCTCAAGCAGGTTTTGTCGCACCAGGTTTTCGAAGTCCTCCTTCTTCCAGACAAACAGATAGAGCTATACGAAAGCACGGTTCTGGAAGCGTCGTTGCTGTTCGTATCAAAGACAGGCCCTTTGAAGCTGTAATTGCAGACATGATTGAAGGAGTCATTGTGTGCAATGAGCTCTCAAGCCCTAGATCCGGTGAGCTACGTAATCTCTTGTGGCAAACAGCGATACATGCCGGGCTTGGTGTTGCTCCTGAATTAAGACATAAGCCAACTGCGGTCGTCCATCGGCTACCAGCCGCCGGTAAAGTCGAAGCTGCCTAAGAGGGCGCCTTGCTGCTCTCAGGGCTTAGGCTGAGGGCGCCGAGTTACATCGGCCCGGATGGCGGAATGGCAGACGCAGAGGGCTTAAACCCCTCGGCTCTTAACGGGGCGTGTGGGTTCGAATCCCACTCCGGGCACACTACGAAGCGGCCGAACGGAGCGACTCGGCTGTTTCGGTTCCCGGAAGCAGACGATTGTTCGCTGCCGAGAGGCAACGATCTCTGAGCACCCGGTTGAGTGGAGTGGTGATCCCATATTGCTCACCGAGCCGAACTATTGCCCCGTTGAAGTGATCCACCTCTACGTTTCCTCGTTGAGCCGTGAGATCTTGCCAAGTACTTGGATAAGACCTTGTTTCGTCTGTCACCGGCTCCTTGGTAGCCCAATAGCCAGGTTCCCGCAGCCGACTAATTTGCTCCCTCAAATTTCGCTTACCTACCATCCGAGCAGAAATAGCTGCTGCCTCCAGAACGTCTGCAGCCTCTTCGTTTACATCTGCCATAAATCGCCGGTCTTCTGGTTCGCAGGAGGCCTCTTGTACCGAAAGATTGGTCAAAGCGAGATAAGCATTAGCTAGGTTTCTAACTAACTTGCCCCACTTGCCGTCAACAACCTGCTCGTCAATTGAGGCGTTCATTCCGCTCGCCACCAGATCCGATACTAGAGATTCACAGACAGAGTCACTGCCCTGGGGCCAACTACCGATCTCTAATAGTGTCCCACCGGAATGTCGTACGGTCCCAGGCTCTACTATTCCTGCACCAACCATCACCGTGCAGCCGTAGGTGCTGTAACCGTTAGTAGACAGCCATTCCTCGTTGGTGACCCCATTTTGACAGCACACTAATGGTAGGTCGCAGTACAGAGAAGAGTGCTGACTCACCGCGTCGAAGGTGTCATCCGTTTTCATTGCCAGAAGAACCACCGTGTTTTGGTCAATCTCGAGACGATCAGCTGTTTCTTCGGCTGGCAAATCCCATGTTCCGACAGTGTTCTGAACGAGTGTGAGACCCCGCGCTTGAAGGGCTTGTAGATGAGCCCCTCGAGCAATCAATTGGACTTGCTTGCCGGCGCTAGCCAGACGAGCTGCGATGACACAGCCAATTCCTCCTGCTCCATGAATTATGTAGTTGTGAGATGTCATCCCCAAGACCCACTGCCAGAAGGAGCGTTCCAGACTTCGACGATTTGCCCATCTCGAACAGTGAAAATCTCTATCCCGCAGATAGTAGAGACTTCGCCATTCTCATCAACTAAATCTGCCTCGTAAGCCGACGCAACTGATTGGTCGTCTTCGACGAGTTTCCTATTAGTGAACCGCATTGATCGGAACTGCTGATGAAATGACGCAATCCGATGAGTGCTTTCCTCGATAGTCAGCGCTATTCGGGTGCCGTCAGGCTCGTGTCGGATCATCGGATCAGCGACTAAAGCCTCTAACGCGCTCAGATCGCGTTGATGGTAGATCCGTTCGGTATATCGGTCGACAACCTCGGCGGGGCTTAGATTAGATGCGGTCACAGTTTCATGCTTTCAGAATTACGGGTGTTAGCGTCACTGCATGCGTAATTGGAATACAACCCACCCCAACCTGATGGATCCGTTGTATTGGTTGCAATCTGCTGAAGACTGCGACGCTGGTATTGCTCGGTTGCATGCTGAAGCACCCCTTGACTGGTTTGAAGAGCCCCTGCCTGATAATCCACTACTACAACCAGGACCGGGCTATTGGTGTGTTACGCGCCACGAGGATATAGCCACTGTCTCGCGTAACGCCGAGATTTTTAGCTCTGCTAACGGAATCACGATTACCGATTTACCGCCGGAGTTCTTAGAGTTCTTTAGCTCGATGATTGCAATGGACGATCCTCGACACGCGCGGCTGCGCCGTATTGTCTCCAAGGGTTTCACGCCCAAGATGTTGAGCGCTCTAGAGGGCTCGGTGCAAACGGTGGCTGGGAACATCGTTGATGCTATTTCTGAACGGGGTGAATGTGACTTCGTGACGGATGTCGCAGCAGCTTTGCCGCTCAAAATAGTGTGTGACCTCATGGGAGTACCTGACTCGGCATACGAGATGGTCTTCAAGAACACGAACATCATCTTGGGAGTTGGGGATCCTGAATTCGCGCCTGAAGGAGTGGACTTCCTTACGGCTTTACTTAACGCAGGGGCTGAACTTGCCGAATTGATGAATGAAGTAGCTGAAGCGAAAAGGGGAGGAGACGGCACTGATTTAACTAGCGTGCTTGTCAATGCTGAACTCGACGGAGACCACCTGGATCAGGCTGATCTAGCGAGTTTTTTCGTTCTGCTTGTTGTTGCGGGCAACGAAACAACTCGAAATGCAATCTCCTGGGGGTTGAAGTACCTCACTGACAATCCTGAGCAAAAAGCCATGTGGGCCAGCGACTTTGAAACTCTCGCCCCACCAGCGGTTGAAGAAATAGTCAGGTTGGCAAGTCCCGTTACATATATGCGTCGTACGGTGACTCAAGACACGGTGTTGGGAGAGCAAGAACTCTCTGAGGGTGACAAGGTCGCTATGTTTTACCTTGCTGCTAATCGCGACCCCGCAGTCTTTGCAGACCCATACAGTTTCAACATACAGCGTACGTCGAATTCCCAATGCGGATTCGGGGGACCCGGGCCGCACTTTTGTTTGGGCGCGCACCTCGCGCGACGAGAAATAACTGTTATGTTTCGAGAGCTTTTCCGCAGATTGCCAGACATTCATGCTGTTGGTGAGCCCGACCCGCTTCAATCATCTTTTATCCATGGGGTGAAACACCTTCAGGCGCGATTTACCCCGGCGGGTGGTCAGTAATGCCTCGCGCGGTCGTTGGGGATATAGAGCTGGAATACGAAACCATTGGAGCGCCAGATGATCCGGCAATTCTCTTGGTGATGGGCTTGGGGGCTCAGCTCATTCATTGGCATGAGGACTTTTGTCAGAGACTGGCCGATGGTGGGTTCCGAATCATCAGGTTCGACAACCGAGATGCTGGGCTCTCAACCAAATTAGATGGGGTTGAAGTCGACTTTCTTTCCTTAGTAGCGGCAGCACTTGAGGGAGAAGAGGTTTCCGGCACCCCTTATGACCTATCTGACATGGGTAATGACGCATTCGGTCTCTTAGACGAGCTTGGCATTGAAGCGGCTCACATTGTTGGCGCATCGCTAGGGGGCATGATTGCGCAAACTATGGCTATCGAGCGGCCTGATCGGGTCCTTTCTCTTACATCCATCATGTCTGCCACTGGCACTCGAGAAGTAATCGACATTCCAGACGAGTCGCTTGCACTGTTGTTGGCTCCGGCGCCCACAGACAGAGCTGGGCACATTGCTTACGCAACCGAGTACGCAATCTGGTCTAGTAAGAAATACTTTGACCCTGAACTTGCTAGAGAGTACGCCGCGATCTCATATGACCGTTGCAGCTACCCGGATGGCTCTGGGCGACAGATAGCGGCAATGTTGGCCAGCGGTGACCGGGAACCGGCCTTGGCAGAATTGAAGGTACCGACGTTGGTGATCCACGGACGCGACGATCGTCTCCTGTTGCCCGAACTTGGCAAGCGGACAGCGGACGTTATTCCTAGCTCAAACTATCTACTGATTAGTGACATGGGCCATGACATCCCAGAGCCTTTGTGGCCTGTCGTCGTCGATGCGATACATAGTCACCTGATGAACTCAACTAGTAGGTAACTCTTAGCTGCGACTTACGGGCTGGACTTCCGTTGCTTAAGAGTTAAGTTCGCAGCTTCTTGTTGCAGTTCGGCTATGAGATCCAATGCAGCTGGATTAGCTAGGCCGGTCTCACGAGTTGTTGCGGAAAGCATCCGTTTTAGCAGCGGCGACTTGTGGATTGGACTTAGAGAAGCGGGAGGACGCTCAGCTTGTATGCGAGGAAGTACTGTCCATCCCATTCCTATGTGCACCAATTCGCTGAGCACTTCAGGTTGGTTTGATTCTGCGACGACGTTGAATGGTGCACCAGCCGATCGAAGTGCATTCTCAATAAGATCTCTGGTTACGGAGCCCCTTGGAAACGTGACCCAGGGTCCCCAATTCTCGGATGCGCAAGCTTTTGTGTCAGGTGGGGCGTAGACGCACAGGTCTTCGTCCAATAGAGGCACTTGGGTAAAGCCTGTCCGGTCGGCTCCCACGCACACCGAGACATCGAGATCCCCTTTAGCGAGCTCTTCCAGTAGTTGCCCGGAAGGGCCCACAGTTATGTGTAAGTCCAATTCAGGGGAATTTTCGCGAAATGCTTTTAACGCATCGCCGAAATGATCTACAGCAGCCGCGTCGATCATACCCACTCTCAATTTTCCGGCAGACCCGGCGCGAACTCGATCGGCCCATCTGGATAGATCACTAGTGAGCGCCAGTATCCGGCGAAAGTGTTCGGTGACTTCTATCGCAGCAGAGGTAGGTGACCGTCTACGACCATCCCAAGTAAAAAGTTCGATACCCAGCCGACGTTGAAGTTCAGCTAAACCTTGAGACAAGGCAGATTGGCTGACTCCTAACGCTTGAGCTGCGTTAGCCCAGGTCGACGATTCCTGAACCGCGACCAGATATTCCATCTGCGTCATAGAGATGTCAGGAAGCCCGATGCGGGTGGAGGTCATTAGATCACCATCGTCAATATAAAGATAAGAATATCTTAATTAATAAACATAAAAGGCTCGAAATACTTATGATTTGAACATGACCACAATCAACATTGCACCAGCTACCGGAAAGCTAGGGGTGCTTACACCCGGAATGGGCGCTGTAGCGACAACGTTTATCGCTGGAGTTCTCGCAGCACGACAAGGACTAGCCGCCCCGATTGGTTCAGTGTCACAAATGGCCCACATTCGGCTCGGTAAAAAAGACGATGAGCGTAACCCCTTGATTAAAGATTTTGTTCCTTTAGCGGGGCTAGACGATCTTGTTTTTGGTGGATGGGACCCAATTACCCCCAACGCCCTAGAAGGAGCTCAGGCTGCAGGAGTTCTAGAGGATCGGGATCTAGCAGCCATTTCCGCTGAGTTGGAAGGCATCGTCGCAATGGACGCGGTGTTTGACCAGAGATGGGTCAAAAAGCTTGATGGAAACCGGGTCAAAGCGCTGGATTCAAAATTAGATCAGGCACAAGCTCTCATGGCTGACATTGAACGTTTTCGAATCGAGAATGACTGCGACCGGCTTGTCATGGTGTGGTGCGGCTCCACTGAGGCCTATCAAGAAGCAACTTCAATCCACGACACACTTGAAGCGTTCGAAGGAGCCTTGGCCGCAAACGATGAGAATATTTCGCCGAGCCAGATCTATGCATATGCAGCACTCATGAGCGACGTCCCATTTGCTAACGGAGCACCCAACCTCAGTGTCGACTTGCCGTGCATGATTGAGCTAGCGGAACGCCGCGGTGTTCCTATCGCCGGAAAAGATTTCAAGACCGGGCAAACTCTCATGAAAACGCTCGTAGCGCCGGGCCTAAAGGCGAGAATGCTAGGCCTCCGAGGGTGGTACAGCACCAATATCCTTGGCAATCGAGACGGAGAAGTATTGGACGATCCGGAAAACTTCAAAACCAAAGAAGTGTCGAAACTAGGAGTCCTGGACACCATATTGCAGCCGTCGGTCTATCCGGACCTGTACGGCAACATCGACCATGTTGTCCGAATCAATTACTACCCGCCTCGCGGAGACAATAAAGAAGGCTGGGATAACATCGACATCTTTGGGTGGCTTGGCTACCCAATGCAAATCAAAATTGATTTCCTATGTCGAGACTCCATATTGGCTGCACCTATCGTTCTGGACCTCGCACTGTTTCTTGATCTGGCCCAACGAGCAGGTGAATCCGGGGTGCAGGAGTGGCTGTCGTTCTATTTGAAGGCCCCGCAGTCCACTAACACATCAGGTCCCGAACATGACATTTTCATACAGCAAACCAAACTAAAGAACACGCTTCGAGAATGGATGGGCGAAGAAGCAGTAACTCATTCCGAAGCGGGTTGATGCTGTAAGACAGCAAGAACCACATCGTCTTGTGCCGTTCAAGGTCTCAAGTCATCGCTCTCACGCAGTTCGTTCAGCATCGCAGTCAACAAACTTCCGTCATCGGAATTATTAACTGGAATGCTGAACTCAATGCGATCGATCAGACTTCCGAATCTTTCGTTCAACATTGAGGCAATCCTGTCATAAGTGCCAACAGTCGCAATTGTGTGAAACATTTCGTCGCTTACCAACGCAGGAATCTCATCCCAGCGCTGTTCCCTAGAAAATGAAGCCGCCTGATCCACTTGGTCACCCCAGCCGTGAACTTCAAACGCCGCTTTGTAGGCGGGCGTAGCTAAATAAAAGCCGACTCTGGCTCGAACGCTTTCAGCTACCTGATGGAGGCTCGCTTCATCAGGCGCCGTGGCAATCAAAGGTTTCATGCACCAGTCGATATCGTCAGCGTTGCGTTGAGTTCTAGCTGCGCCTTTCTCTACCGCTGGAACCATCACTTCACCAATGAATTTTGGTGAGCAAACCGGGTGTAGTCGGATGCCGTCCGCCACCTCACCCACCACCCCACACATATTTGTGTTGATAGCGGAAATATGTATCGGGATGTCTGGATGGTCGATAGGTCCAGGGTCAAAAAGCGGAACCATTAGATCGAGTTTGTAGTGGTCTCCGTCGTGATTCAGAGGTTCGCGATCCTGCCAACAACGCCACACAGCCTTCATCGCCAAGATGTAGTCGCGCATCCGGGGGGCAGGCGCGGTCCATTCCATTCCGTACCGACGTCTTATATGGCCGCGCACTTGCGAGCCGAGTCCCAGAATAAGTCGACCAGATGACACCTTCTGCAGGGTCCAAGCAGACATAGCAGTGATTGTTGGCGATCGCGGAAATGCCATCGCTATTGAGGTCGCCAGCTCGAGCTTGTTGGTGTTGACCGATGCGAGAGTTAATTGCTGGTACGGGTCGTCTTTGCATTCTTCGACTGCGATTCCGTCGTACCCCAAGGACTCAATTTGTTCCGCCCCATCTGCAATAGTTCGAACATCGAGTGGGGTATCAGGTTCTCGTAAACCTGGATCAACTTTGCCTAACGGCAGCATCGTTTCTGATTTCATGGCTTGATCTCCAATCGCAGTTCGCGTCCGGCAAGGTAGGCATCTAACTGTTCAATAAAGACGTCATCGCCTCGCTTTGTAATACCAGACCCGGCCCCGGCTATGTGAGAAGTCAGCGTGACAGCTTCGTGATTCCAAAGAGGACTAGTCGGTTCCAACGGCTCGATATCGAATACATCAAGGATTGCCCTTATCGATCTTCCTGCATCAAGTGCTTCAAGGAGATCGTGAGTGTCGACTACCGGCCCTCTCGAAACGTTGACAAGAATCGACCCGTTGCGCATTTGGCGTAAAAACTGCTTGTCTATTAATCCGCGTGTCTCGTTAGTTAAAGGGCACGCTACGACTACCACATCTGCCGAGGGTAAAACTTGCCCGAGTTCGTCCATGGTGATCATGCGATCTGCCCGCTCGTCGTCAGCGGCGGTTCGCCGTGCCCCAATAATTTGAACACCAAAGGGTCGTGCTCTTTTTGCGATTTCCCCCCCGATAGAACCGAAACCCACAATCAACCATGTTCCGCCGTTGATTTCGGTCCAACTCTTTTGGTTCCATCGAGCATTTCGTTGATCGTCAGAGCGTTCCTCCCAGCCGTGAACCACATTCATAATCGCGGCCATCGTGTACTCAGCGACCCCAGCATTGGGGGAGTCGCTGTTACTGAGACGAATTCCTGCGGCAAGGATCTTCTGCAGTGGCGGAGCATCCGTCCCGGCAAGACAAGATTGGACCCATTCAATGGTCCCAGACTCAACTAGAGCATCAGCAAATAACAAAAAGTCGGGAACGCTCATACCGTCAGATACGCCAGCGAACAGTAGGTCGATCGGTATCCAACCGATCTCGGGCCTAAAATCTTCCATAGCTACTGTTGACCCATCTGGACGAGAGACCTCATTGGCGGACCAGCAGAGAACCTCAAATTCATGCTGAGAATTATCGAGTCGAGAGCGGATTCTTTCATAAGCAGAAATAGGAATGAGGACTTGACGCTTGGACATAGTCGATCAGCGTAGGGTGCTAGCCGTGCTGTTGTCTGATGATCCGACCAATTCATCATCGCCCATGAACACTGCGTTGCTGATCACCGTGCTGGTGTTGACCATGGCACTCGGCGCCTTTCCAATTGTCGGGACAGCTGTAGTAGCCAATGCCCTGGCAGAAGACCTCACGATGTCGCTAACTCTGTTTGGCGCAGGAGTAGCTGTCAATACGGCCTTCGGTGCGGTATTTGCACCGGTATCCGGCCGACTAAGTGATCGACATGGAGGCAAGTGGTCATGCGTCCTTGTCTTACTGTCTTCAGGTGTCGGCCTGCTAATCCTGGCCTGCGCCCCATCAGCCTCCATATTGATATTTGGCCTCTTTGTTTCCAGCTACGGGCAGGGCGCTTGTAACCCTGCAACGAACAAGCTGGTGGCAGAAAGGGCTGCGCCGGGTCATCGAGGAAAACTGACAGGTATTAAGCAATCCGGCGTGCAGCTCGGCATCTTGTTGGGTGGGTTCACACTTCCAGCTTTGAGCATCTGGCTCAACTGGCGTGTAGCGATAGGGCTATACGCCATGGCGGCGATTTTGGTGGCTGCTCTGGCGGTGGTAGCTCTCCCTGATAGCCGAGATCGAACTCAGCCGAGCTTTCCAAGTAATGAGAAGTCCCCAACCTTGGAGCTCCCAAGATCGGTTTCGCTAATAGCGCTGTACGCCCTATGCATGGGTTGTGTAGTTGGGGGAGTGGGACGCTACACAGTCCTGTTTGCAGAAAACGCGTTACAGATGTCGAACTTAGCGGCGGGTCTGGTAGCAGGCCTTCCTGGAGGAATTGCTATCGGCACTCGAATTATTTGGGCCCACCTAGCGGAGCACCGAATAAGACCGCCGGTTGCACTCGCTATTCAGTCTTCGTTGACAGCTCTAGTCATGGCCATGCTATGCATCGCAGCTCCGGTGGGGTCTTGGATCATGTGGCCTGTAGCCGTAGTCTCAGCACTTGGTTTGAATGCCTGGAATGCCGTAGCAATGCTGTACGTAATTATCGGTGTACCCCAACAAGCATCCGGTCGTGCCAGTGGCCGTGTTGTCATGGGGTTCATGACTGGTCTGACCGTCGGCGGGTTTCTAACTGGCTTAGTCGCCGATGTCACCGGATCCTACGAAACGGCCTGGGCCTCGTTGCTGCTTCTCTCGTTAATAGCAACTTTTCTGGCTTGGCAGAGCGAAAAAGCGCGATTCAGCCAACCTGCGAGCTAGAAGCGAACAGCCGCTGCAGGGTGGCTCAACGGAAGACGATCGTGTCCGAAAAGTTTTTTGCGGAGAGTGCCTGTCGCGTATTCGCGTTGGACAAGGCCTCTTTCCTGGAGAATCGGCACTACTCCTTCTACGAAGTCAACAAAGGTCCCGGGGGTCACCGTATAAGTAAGGTTAAACCCGTCTAAGCCGCTGCGGAATCGTCTTTCTAATTCATTCGCCACTTGCTCAACAGACCCCGTGAGCCACGCCCCGGCTAAGTTTGACTTGATTAGATCGCCCATAGTCCTGGTGCCAGCTGGTGCCGAGTCGAGAAGATTCTTGATGAATCCTTGAACTCGTTCGGTTCGAAAAGTCTCCAGAGGCTGGTCTGGGTCGATGTCACCCAGATCCACCCCGATATTCCCGCTGATATGAGCTAAACCCGCCTCGATAGAGAGATGCTCTTCGTAATCAGCTCGCTTTTCTAAAGCTTCACTTTCCGTTCCTCCAACAATGGGGGCTACCCCTCCAATCAGTTTCATATCCGTGTGTGACCGCCCCTGTACGCGAGCTTGCTGGTGTAAATCCTGCGCCAAAGCTGCTCCGCTACGAGACGAACCCACGACAAAAATGCATTCTGCGTGCTGAGCTGCGAACGTCCGGCCCCGCTCGGACATTCCAGCCTGGAAAAGTACCGGTGTTCGTTGAGGAGAGGGTGAAGAAAGGTGAGGTCCAGCCACGTTGAAGTAAGTACCGCGGTGGTTGATCGCGCGAACACGGTCGGGCTCTACGTAAACGTGTCGATCTTCATCACGGACCACGGCATCGTCTGCCCAGCTTCCCTCTAGGAGCTTGTAGACGACTTCTAAATATTCTTCAGCTCGCGCGTAACGTTCATCGTGTGGTGGCAAACCATCGAAACCCAGGTTGCTGCCAGCATTCGGCAAATAGGAAGTAACGACATTCCATGCCACTCGACCCTCCGTCAAGTGATCCAAAGTCGACAGCTGGCGAGCAAAGGTAAAGGGATGTGCTTGTAAGACGGAACTTGTGAATGCAAACCCCAGATGTCGCGTGTTTGAAGCCATTGCAGGTATAAGAAGCATGGGGTCGTTGACGGGGACCTGCATGGCCTCCCTAAACGAAGTATCTGCCCCGCCTTGGTAGTTGTCGTACAAACCCATTACATCGGCAAGAAAAATGGTGTCGAGACAACCTTTCTCAGCAATGCGAGCTAACTCCAACCACGGTTCTAAAGAATTGAACTCGGTTTGACGGGTGTCATTTCTGCTCCACATTCCCTGTTGTATGTGGCTCACACAGTTCATAGTGAATGCGTTCAAAATCATCCGCCTAGGTGGCGATACAGCACTCATAGAGATCAGTCTCGCAGGAAAGTGCGAATGGTGTCCTCAAGCTGTAAGAATCGGTGTATGGATTCAGCGAGAATGTCCAGTTACCTCGATCTCATAGAAGAACAGGGGTACTGCATCGTAGAAAATGCCATCGATGAAGAATTGCTCAGAGAAGTTAGAAACTCGGTAGCTCAGCTGGAGGAAGAACATAATGTGCAACCCCGCGGAAACAGGGCCGAGGGCTTCGCTACCAAGCGAATGTACAACTTGCTAGCTAAGGACCGAGTGTTCTGGAAGCTTCCTGTTCACCCCAACGTGCTTCCCTTCGCTGAGTACTTACTAGACGAAGAATGTCTGTTATCTGGAACCACGTGCATGCACATAGGTCCTGGAGAAGTGCACCAGGGTTTACACAGTGATGATGGTCTGGTGAGCGTGAGTAGGCCTCGGATTCCATTCATGGTGACGACTATTTGGGCCTTCACCGACTTTACGGCTGACAACGGAGCTACTCGCATAGTCCCCGGTTCCCACAAATTTGACCACGAACCCCGCAAAGGTGAAGAGGTGCAACACATACCCGCCGAGATGGAAGCCGGCTCAATTTTGATTGTGAACGGTGGAACGTGGCATTGCGGTGGCGCTAACACAACGCAAGACGACTGGAGACTAGGAATCAGCGTTCAATATTGCCAGGGATATATGCGTCAGCAGCAGAACCAGTACTACAGCCTTTCCCCCCAAGATGTGAAAGATATGCCCGAACGTTTGGCTTCCTTATGTGGATTTACCCTATATAAAGGCATCATGGGCCACGTCGATGGGGCCAGCCCAGGCAGGTTTTTGGGCGCTGCGCAATCAGATGAGGTTGCTTATGCGGCGATGAGAACCAAAAACGGAGTTGCCGAAAGTTAAGCAGCCCGTTGCTTCTTCCATCTAGGTTCAAGGCATGGAAATTAAAGATCGTGTAGCAATTATCACCGGCGGCGGGGGTGGCATTGGGTCAGCGACAGCCCGCAAATGGATCTCAGAGGGCGCCAGGCAAGTTGTAGTGGCTGACTACAACGAAGAAACAGCGCTTCAAGTTGCTGAAGAACTCGGATGCGTTGGCGTGGGCCTCGACGTCACCAATGAAGAGGCCGTAAATCAGCTCGTGGAAGACACTGAAAACGCAAACGGCCCGGTCGACATCTTTTTTTCGAATGCTGGCGCGGGCGCAGAAGGAGGTGTCGAGGCGCCCAACGATGCTTGGCAGTCGCAGTGGGAGCTGCACGTAATGTCACATGTCTATGCCGCCCGAGCGGTGTTGCCTTCTATGACAGCGCGAGGAGAGGGCTATTTGGTTCACACAGCGAGCGCTGCTGGTCTTCTCGCCGCAGTTGGCTCAGCCCCATACTCAGTTACAAAAGCTGCTTGTATCAAGCTGGCCGAGACCCTCGCTATCGCCCATGGAGATGACGGTATCCGAGTGTCAGTTTTGTGTCCTCAGGGGGTTAACACCGCTATGGCGCCTAGGCAACTGGGCGACGGTGGAACCGATGGGATAGTTGAAGCTGATTTCGTCGCAGACAAAATCACACAAGCGATGCGTGACGAAGAGTTCCTAATTTTGTCTCACCCAGAAGTCCAAACCTACACAGAACGCAAAGCATCGGATCCTGACCGGTGGCTAAACGGGATGCGGCGCCTTCGTAGAAGATCTCTTGATCTTCTAGAGGGAGCGTGAAGAAGCACGGCGGGCTCGGCTCCAAAAATGTCGCCTCCTCCAGCTCCGTAACAGTCGCTCTGGTCATACTCACGGCGCTCCTTATAGGACTCAACTACACCGTGATGAAGTGGGCTCTAGACCACACCACACCACTAGCACTCGCCGCTCTTCGAACATCTGTTGGCGCTCCCTTCCTACTGGCAATAGCCATGTTTCGCGGAGAGAAGTTGCCTCAAAACCGTCAGCAGTGGATGGCTGTTTGGTGGATCTCACTTGCCATAACGACAGTGTCAAGCGGATTCCTCGTTCTCGGAATTTCACGTCTTTCGCCCGGGCTAGCAGCGATGTTGTCGGCGACTATGCCGCTTTTCACAGCCATAATCGCAGTACTAGTTCTCGCTGAGCTACCAGGACGCCGGGGTTATTTGGGGCTACTCATAGGCCTGTTCGGGGCGGTATGTCTCGCGATGCCAGCCTTTGGATCCGGTAACACCACCTTAGGCATCGTTTTCTCATTGATTTCTAGTATCAGCTGGGCAGCAGGGGCAGTACTCAATAAACGACTACCTGGCGCCCTGGAAATTAGTCCATTGATGTTAGTTGCACTTCAGATCACTTTTTCTGCAGTGTGTCTCCATTTAGCTGTCCCATTCGTCGAAGACTGGTCCGATACCTCTATGGGTTGGGGGCTTGCGCTGCCCTTGCTTTATGCAGGTATTCCATCCCTTGCAGTCACCTTCTATCTGTTCGCAAGTGTCCTCCGACGTGCCCCTGCGATACAAGGCGCTGCCGTTGCTTACCTGACGCCGTTCTTCGGAGTGCTATTTAGTTGGCTACTCGTCGGTGACCGTCTTGGAACTTTTGAGATACTCGGCGGTGCGCTAGTTGTTACAGGTGTGGCGCTTCTCTCATTAGACCGTCGATAGAGGAATCTGCAACGGAGTTACGACTGGCGTAGGCTCAGCACCATGGCTGATAGCGATATTAAAGCGATGACAGCGGACCTCGAGGCGGTGGAATTCGACGAAACAGCGTTTACCGACCCGGTGCCCCTTTCTGAGGCCAAGGTAGCGATAGTTACTTCTGCCTCCTTACATCACCCCGATGACGAAGACTTCTCGCCTATGGATACGGGATATCGAGTACTGCAGTCCGAAAAAAGGGACTACGTCATGGGGCATTGGAGTCCTAACTTTGACGCAACAGGATTCGCTCTCGATATCAACACAGTTTTTCCGATCGACCGCTTAGAGGAACTAGCTACCCAAGGAGTTATCGGTTCGGTAGCGGATGAACACCTTGCCTACGCAGGTAATCAATTTGAGCTATCTGCGATAAGAATGGATAGCGGTCCTGCCGGTGCCAAATTCCTTAAAGAACAGGATGTTGACATCGTTTTACTAACGCCTGTTTGACCCTTGTGCACGCGTACCGTGAGTACGCTCGCTCACATTTTCGAAGCTGAAGGCATCGCCACTATCGCTCTTGGCTCCATTAAAAGTCAGATAGAGAGCACCGCGCCGCCCCGCGGTCTCTGGTGTGATTTCCCGTTGGGTAGGCCTCTAGGAGTTCCAGGCGACCCAGATTTTCAACATCGGGTACTAGCAACCGCATTCGAACTGTTGGACAGTTCAGAACCAATTTTTGCTGAATACGACGTCGCTATTTCTGACGACGCGAGCGAAGTTTTAGCATGCCCAATGCCGCCTCGTCATGACCCAGATGCCCATCCCGCGGTGGACGAGGCCAACGGGCTGAGGCCGGCCTACGAACGCGCGATCGCTGAATACGGGAACCGAATGGGAGCCGGGCGAGCCGTTCAAGCTGACGACATAACGGGTGCGATAGAAGCATTCGTGAGAGTTGTCGAAGGCACCCCATGGAAAGAAGCCGGGATACCGGGGATTCCTTCACGAGTGAGTCAGGACATTCGCGGATACTACGAAACGGCGGCTTTAGCGTTATCAGACCACGCCCCGTCAGCGTGGGCCGGAACCCGCTGGTTCCTAGATCACACTGAAGCCGGCAAAGTAGTTATGGCGGCGAGACAGGCCATGGCCGACGCCGGAGAAAATAATCCAATCTGGTTTTATATGGCCCCGGGGGATCGCTAGTTGGCGTCGTGATCTTTTCCGTTGAGCCAGTCGAACAGAAATTCTTCGGGTGGCGCATTGTTGGCGCATCGTTCACAGTCCTGTTCGTCGTTTACGGAATCCAATTCAGCTTCGGCACCTTCGTGGGGGATGTGGTCGATGACACTGGCTGGTCTGAAAACCGGCTTCAGCTGATCTTCGCAATTTACATCGGTCTATACAGCGCCTTATCTGCCATAAGTGGATGGTTAACCGATCGTATGGGCCCAAGGCCCGTTGTAGCAGTAGGAGCAGTCCTGCTCACGAGTGGTTATTTGTTGTGGGCTACCGCAAGCAACATAGTCGTCGTCGCGATAGGAATGGCCATCGTTGCGCCCCTTGGAATGAGTTGTTCTTGGGTGCCATGTAACGCCACGGTTGTGCGCTGGTTTGTGGTGCGCCGTGGATTCGCCACAGCAATAGCAACCGCAGGGGGAAGTCTTGCCAACATTTTGGTTCCGCCGATTGCCGCTGTCCTTGTATCAGCGTATGGATGGCGAGTCGCGATTCTGGTTATGTCCCTAACGGGCGGAATCTGCATGTTGCTGAGCTCGATTGTTCTCGAACGAGACCCAGAAAGAGTAGGCCAACAACCAGATGGTCGAATTGTCGCAACTGCTGACTCAACTGAAGATCTCCAAACAGGAATGACGCCCGCTGAAGCGTGGAGGAGTCGAACCTACTGGAAAATTTTTGGGATGTACGCACTTACTTTCATTGCGGTCTTCGTTCCGTTCGTTCATGGCGTGCAATTTGCACAGAGCCTCGGCGCATCCCTCCAAACAGCCTCAACTGTGATCTCAGCGATAGGAATCGGAGGGCTTATCGGGCGGCTGGTAATGGGTCCCGTGTCCGACCGCATTGGCAGAAAAAATGCGGTCATGCTGGCCCTATTTTTAGAAACAGTCTCCTTTTTTGGGATGGCCGGCACTAACTCGTTGTGGCTGCTCTACCTATCGGCAGCAACGTTTGGATTTGCATATGGGGGTGGAGTGGTGGTCTTCCCGCCGCTTGTCGCGGACTTCTTCGGACGCGCCCATGCCGGCTCAATTGTGGGACGAATCTTCGCGACAGCAGGAACTATGGCAGCGATTGGCCCATATACAGCACAGGTACTGCGAGATGCCTTGGGTAACTACAGATGGGCCTTCTTGCTTTCAGGTATAGCAAACGGTCTTGCATTGCTGCTAGCGACGCGTCTGCCGAGTAACGCCAATAGAGCGTGATTCCTGGATCTCGAAGCTATGAGGAGGCACCGACACCCTGTCGCTAGTAATCTGGTCTCGAAGCAGGAGGGGAAAAGATGGCGTTAGCTGACTTCAAACTAGAGGATCGATTCACGCGTAGCGAAGGAGACGTCGCTATGTCAGGAGTTCAGGCACTCCTCAGAGTTCTTTTGGACCAATTGCGCGCCGATAAACGAGATGGTCTCAACAATGCTGCCATGGTCTCTGGCTACCGAGGCTCGCCTTTGGGTGGCATTGACTCCCTCATGCTCGGCAATGCCGACGAATTAGCCGAAAACAACATCCAGTTCGTTCCCGGCCTAAATGAAGATTTAGGAGCTACAACCGTCTGGGGCTCGCAATTAGCTAATCGCAACTTCGATGGAAAATTCGATGGTGTATTGGGAATGTGGTACGGCAAAGCCCCTGGTGTGGACCGCTCTGGTGACGCCATCCGACATGCCAACGTCTGCGGGGTTGACCCTAAAGGCGGCGTACTACTGGTAGCGGGCGATGATCCTGCTTCGAAATCATCCACGCTTGCTTCCGAGTCTGAGTTTGCGCTTCTTCACTTTCAAACGCCCATCCTTTACCCGGGAACGGTTCAAGAGGTTGCTGATTACGGCCGGATTGGTTACGAACTTTCGCGGTACAGCGGTCTATGGGTGTCACTAAAAATTGTGACGAACGTGGCAGATGGGTATTCAACCATCAAGGTGGGCCCCGGTCGAGTCCAGATGCAACGCCCAGACTTTGAATGGGACGGCACCCCCTGGCAACACACCCAACAGGATGCTTTGTTTGGCCCCTTCGCCGTCCGTCAAGAACTAGAAATCCACGAAGGTCGAATGGAAGCAACAGACGCATTCACTCGCCTTAACCAACTTGACACCGTAAGCGGAGCTACCTCTGATGCACGGATAGGGCTCGTAGCAGCAGGGAAGACCTATTACGACCTTCGCGAAGCTTTAGATCGAATGGGTCTTGATGAAGCCGCACTCAAACAACGCGGAATACGGATTTACAAACCAGCCGTTGTCTGGCCCCTTGAAGCTAACGGGGTCCGCGAATTCGCTCGAGGTCTCGACACCATTGTTGTAGTCGAAGAAAAGCGAGCATTCATTGAGATGTTTATGCGTGAAATTCTCTACGGAACTACTGACGCGCCAACAATTCTCGGAAAACGTGATGCCGAAAACTCGTTCTGGTTCCCCGGTCACGGGGAGATGGATGCGGACCTTATCGCACGCAAAATCCGTCCATTTCTTGTGAACCTGATGGGAGAAGACGCAGTGGGTCCGGCCGTACGTGAACGCGTCACCATACCCGTGGCGCTTGGTGAACCCGACGACAAGAAACAATCGAACCGAACACCCAACTTCTGTTCAGGCTGTCCTCATAACCGCTCCACCTGGGTTCCGGAAGGCTCTGAAGCCGGTGGAGGCATTGGCTGTCACGGTATGGCCTCAATGACGCCAACACGTAACGTGAAAGGCACCACTCAGATGGGGGGAGAAGGCGTTCAATGGGTCGGCGCTGCACCATTTGTCACCATGGAGCACCGATTCCAAAACATTGGCGATGGAACATTCCACCACTCTGGGTCGCTCGCTGTCCGGCAAGCTGTTGCTGCAGGCACCAACGTCACATACAAAATCCTTTACAACGCAGCAGTAGCCATGACCGGTGGACAGGACGTCGACGGCGGAATGACAGTCCCAGAATTGACTCGTTCGCTTGAGGCCGAAGGAGTCAGCAAAGTCATGGTCCTAACCCATGACACCGAAAAATATGGAGAAAACCCACACTTCGCCGAAGGTACCGAGGTGTGGTATCGGGACCGCCTGGATGAAGCACAACGAATCCTTCGTGACACACCAGGATGCACAGTTTTGATTTATGACCAGCCATGTGCAGCAGAATTACGGCGTGATCGCAAGCGAGGTAAGGTCGCCGAACCAACAATGGCAGTCTTTATTAACGAAGCCGTTTGTGAGGGTTGCGGAGACTGCGGAGAAAAATCTAGCTGCCTTTCGGTACAGCCAGTAGAAACCGAGTTTGGTAGAAAGACAGCCATCCACCAATCTTCTTGCAACAAGGACTTCACCTGTCTTGACGGGGATTGTCCGGCATTTATAGAAGTAGAGCCCGCTGGCGTCGTTCCTGAGAAGTCGACTCTGGCAGTAGCTGAAATTAAAGACGACCAACCCGAACCTAACCGCCTCGATGAAGGCAATGTCTTAATGATCGGCATTGGCGGAACCGGCGTCGTTACAGTCAACCAACTACTAGCAACAGCTGCTCTGCTAGACGGCAAAGAGGCCCACGGGCTTGATCAAACAGGTCTCGCCCAGAAAGGCGGCCCAGTTGTATCCAACCTCAAGATTCGGCGACCAGACAGCGAACTAGAGCTAGGAGAAGCTAACAAAATTGCCACAGGAGAAGCAGATGCTTACATCGTCTTCGACCTATTGAGTGGCACCAACCCAGCCAACCTCGAGAAGGCAATGCCGGGGCGCACCGTGGCACTGGTGTCTTCCAGCAAAGTCCCAACAGGAGCAATGGTTCGTGACACTTCGGCCGACTACCCGGAATGGTCGGCGCTACAGCAATCGATTGATAGCGCTACGGTCCCCGAAAAAAACGTCTACTACGACGCTGGCAACCTGTCCGACAATCTATTTCGGTCGCACATGCCCGCAAACATCATCGTCCTCGGTTCCGCTTACCAGAGCGGAGTCGTACCCATTAGTTCAGCAGCGATAGAACGCGCCATCGAACTAAATGGCGTAGCCGTAGAAATGAACACCCAAGCGTTTCGAATCGGTCGCCAAATAGTGCTTGAGCCCGACTTTATTGACAAATTAGGGATTGAACGAGTTGGAAAGGTCAGCCGCAAAAACAATGTTTCCGAAGCGGTTCAGAATCTCATCGACTCCGTTTCAGAACCATCTGAAGAGCTTGAACGACTGCTGCGAATCCGAGTGCCGGACCTCGTTGAGTACCAAAACATTAAATATGCGAAGGCTTATGTAGAAAGAGTCAGCGCCGTGAGAGCGGCTGAAGCAAGCGTCGGAGAAGATACGCGGCTGTCTGAGACTTATGCCCGTTACCTATACAAATTGATGGCCTATAAAGATGAATACGAAGTCGCACGACTTCACCGGTCTAAGGCTTTTCAACAAGCAGTCCGTGACCAGTTTGGAGATAAAAGCAAAGTCACCTACAAGTTGCATCCCCCCTCCATGAAGCGACTTGGCCTTGAACAAAAAATCGGGCTTGGTCGGTCAGGCGATGTTGCATTCGCCATACTGCGTCGAATGAAATTCCTGCGCGGAACCCCGCTGGATATCTTTGGTAATACCGCTCATCGCAAGATGGAGCGCGGCCTGGTAAACGAATATCAGACAATGATCGAAGCAGTGGTTGATGGCCTTCACACGGACAGTTACGACAAAGCGTTACGCGTAGCTGAGCTACCCGACATGATTCGCGGTTACGAAGGTGTCAAAGAGGCCAACGTCGAAAAATTTAGACAAGCCGCCAAGGAAATATTGAACTAATCGAAGTCCGGGCCAACTATCGGATTTCGTGAATCCTAAGTCACAATGCGATTCAATAGATAAATAACTGGGCCCTTTAGTTCTTGCGGTTATTGGTGCGAATGTCATCCGGAACGAGCAGACTGGGGGCATGGATCATCAGGACCTGGACATAGCTGATTCCGTGCTTGATCTCATCGGTAAGACGCCGATGGTCAAACTTCCACGAATTGGCAAAGACACTGCTTGCCCGATCGTCGCCAAACTGGAGACGACTAATCCCGGCGGAAGTTCCAAAGACCGACCTGCGGTGACCATGATCGACGAAGCTGAAGAGGCGGGCCTCCTGCTGCCCGGTGGAACAATTATCGAACCGACCTCCGGGAACACCGGAGTCGGTTTAGCGATAGTCGCGGCGCAAAGAGGCTACAAATGCATTTTTGTCATGACCGACAAAGTCAGCAGCGAAAAAGTAGCTCTCCTTGAAGCATACGGAGCCGAAGTCGTAGTGTGCCCAGTAGCTGTAGCGCCAGAAGACCCCCGTTCCTATTACTCCACAGCGGAACGCTTAGTTACAGAAATACCGAATGCATATCGCCCGAATCAATATCACAACCAAGCAAACCCCAAAGCTCACTACCTAACAACCGGCCCCGAGATCTGGGAACAGACTCGGGGCAGAATCACCCACTTCGTAGCTGGAGCAGGCACCGGAGGCACAATTACTGGCGTCGGTAGATTCCTGAAAGAACAAAATCCAGACGTGCAAATAATTGCTGCGGACCCCACCAACTCGGTCTATTCCGGTGGCAGCGGACGACCATATCTTGTTGAGGGCGTAGGTGAGGACTTCTGGCCTGACACATACGACCCCTCAATAGTCGATTCCACTATCGCAGTAACCGACGCCGAGTCTTTTGCGATGGCGCATCGGGTCACGGTCGAAGAAGGCATTCTGATAGGAGGTTCCGGCGGGACAGCCGTAGCAGCGGCATTGCAAACCGCACAAACCCTGACTGCAGAGGACCTGGTCGTCGTCCTGATCCCTGACAGTGGTCGTGGGTACTTGAGCAAGGTTTTCGACAAATCTTGGATGGCAAACATGGGCTTTTCCAAACAAGAAGGGTCGACAGTCGCTGACTTACTTGACCAGCGGGCCAGGGGCGAATCTGAGTTGACGTACGTGTCTCCTGAAAGCACCCTCGAGGAAGCCATTTCGATAATGCAAGAAAGGGCCCTTCCCGGGATCCCAGTCGCCAATGGCGAAATGCCCTTAGCTATAGCGGAGGTAATGGGTTCCGTGTACCAACACTCTCTGCTAGAAGAATCCTCCAAGACGAACCAGCCATCTCCTGGAAAAGTCGAAGAGGTGATGAGTCCCAACATGCCCACAGTCGGAGTAGGTGAATCCCTAAAAGTCGCAGCTGCCAAACTTGAAAACTCGCAGGTTCTTCTAGTGCTTGATGACGGACAGCCACGTAGCTTGTTAACCAGATCAGACCTCGCAGGCGCGCATGCGGGAGACGGGGAACAGGAGGAGACATCGAAATGATGGGTGGCGACCCCGCTCTGTCGGGATTCGAAGATCAAGAGCATTTCGGTTTTGAAACGCGCGCCATTCGCGCTGGTCAACCCCACGACGAGCGCACAGGCGGGGTTGTGACACCTATCGCGCTGTCAACAACCTTTGCTCAAGATGCCCCCGGCTCCCCGAAGCACGGGTACGAATATTCACGAACCGGAAATCCAACCCGTCACGCATATGAGGCATGCGTAGCTTCATTAGAGGGAGCCGCATACGGTTTTGCTTTCGCCAGCGGCCTATCGGCCGAAGACGCGTTGTTTCGCCAACTTTCACCGGGTTCTCAAATATTGCTGGGCAATGATGCTTATGGAGGAACCTTCCGACTGATCGACAGTGTCCACGGCAAAAAGTCCGGATTAGCCAATGCAGCAGTCGATTTAACTCAACCCGATCAGATCAAAGACGTGTGGACACCCGACACAAAGATGGTATGGCTCGAAACACCTACGAACCCGATGTTGTCAGTCTTCGACATCAAAGCCATCTCTGACCTAGTGCACGAGCTAGGGGGCATAGTTGTAGTCGACAACACTTTTGCTACCCCCTATCTCCAGCAACCTCTCTCGCTTGGAGCAGATGTAGTAGTTCACTCCGCAACAAAATATCTTGGTGGCCACAGCGACGTTGTGGGGGGCTTCGTTGCGACCAATCACGAGGCCCTCGCCGAGGACCTGGTCTATATACAAAACGCAGTCGGCGCAGTGCCAAGCCCGTTTGACTGCTACTTAGCAATGCGTGGAGTCAAAACACTGGCCGTACGCATGGATCGACACTGTGACAACGCTCAGCGAATCGTCGCACTACTACAAGCACATGACGCTGTCAGCCAAGTCCTATACCCGGGACTACCAGAGCACCCGGGTCACGACATCGCGTCAAAACAGATGAAAAATTTCGGCGGGATGGTCAGTTTCCGGTTGGAGGGTGGTCAACCCGCAGCCGAAAAGCTGGTTACATCCACACGAATCTTTACACTCGCAGAGTCGCTGGGAGCGGTCGAGTCGCTCATCGAACACCCAGGTGTCATGACTCACCTTTCTGTAGCGGGGTCCGCCCTTGAAGTTCCTGACGACTTAGTCCGAATATCAGTAGGTATTGAATCAATCGATGATCTTGTGTCGGATCTCACACAGGCCTTGGATCAACTCGCATGACCGACATGTGGATATCGCCATAGTTCACATTGCCGTAACACAAACGAAACTGCCCCCTGATTTTCTTTGTCTACTTTTTCGTGAAGCGGATCCCCATCCGCGTGGAAGGAAAATCGAATGGAAGGCAATATTGCCTGGATCCTGACCTCTGCCGCTCTGGTGCTATTTATGGTGCCAGGTCTAGCTCTGTTTTACGGAGGAATGGTCAGGGCCAAGAACGCCCTAAACATGTTGAACATGAACATGTGGTGCTTAGGGATTGTGCCCGTGGTCTGGGTACTCGTTGGTTTCAGCCTCGCGTCAGGTGATAGCGGGAGAAGTTGGCTTGGCGACTTAAGTGTTATCGGCATGAAAGGCATCAACGATGCTGAAGGAATAGCGACATTTGCATTCCTAATGACCTTTGCATGCATCACCCCGGCATTGATATCGGGAGCGGTGGCTGACCGCATGAAGTTCTCGGCTTGGATGATCTTCGTTCCGGTTTGGTCCCTCGTGGTATACGCACCAGTTGTCTATTGGATTTATGGCGCAGATGGCTGGATCTTTAATCTTCCGGCCCACGATTTCGCTGGAGGCACAGCAATCCATGTCAACGCTGGAGCCGCAGCACTAGCTTTAGCCATAGTCCTGGGCAAGCGATCAGGGTGGCCTCAAAACCGACCAGCTCCACACAACGTTCCATTCGTGATGTTGGGAGCTGGAATTCTGTGGTTCGGTTGGTTCGGATTCAACGCAGGGTCTGCACTTGCTGCCGATGGCGCCGCCACCCAGGCTTTTGTTAACACGTTTATCGCGGGTGCAGCAGGAATGGTCGCGTGGATGGTGATCGAAATGGCCAAGACCGGCAAAGTAAGTACGATCGGCATGGCGTCAGGAATTGTTGCGGCGTTAGTAGCCATAACCCCTGCGGCTGGGTTTGTGGGTTCAATGCATTCTTTTGTATTCGGAGCATTAGCCGGAGCCATCTGTTTCTTCGCTATCGAAGCCAAATTTCGTTTCGGGTTTGACGACAGCCTCGATGTTGTAGGTATCCACTTTGTAGGTGGTGCTGTTGGAGGGATATTGCTTGGGTTTATGGCTGATGCATCAGCGGTACCTGGCGGCGAATTCGAAAACGGAGTATTTTTCGGCGGCGGAATATTGCTGTGGAACCAGGTTCTTTCTATTGCGGTAGTCACAGCGTTCTCGTTTGTAGCTACCTACATCATCGCGAAACTGATGGATAAGACGATTGGGCTTAGAGTCACCGAGAGCACTGAAATGACAGGACTCGACGTCAGCGACCATGGCGAAGCAGCCTATGTTATGGAGCCCTAAACGCTTCTAAGTCTTCTAACGGATTGGGTGACCACACCCAGAACAGTTTCTAGATAGGTCGTGACCCCCTCGTGGCCTACGGAGCAAGCCCGCATCGGTCAAAGACAGGTGCGGGCTTGCTACGTTGCTCATTGTGACCACACAAGATGAAACCCCTCAACAATTTGCCCAACAGCGTTGGCAAAGAACCCCCGACGCAACTGAAGTGATACTGCTGCGACATGGGGCATCACAGCCGTTTGTCCCTGGGCAGTCGTTCCCGCTTGTCGACGGACAGGGAGACCCACCCCTATCACCGGTAGGAGTTACTCAGGCCCGCAGCTCAGCCGACCGCCTCCGAAATGAACCGATTACTGCTCTTTACGCAACGAATATGCAGAGAACTCAGCAAACTGTCGCACCTCTTGCAGCGGCACTGGGTCAAGAAGTTGCTATTGAAAAAGATCTACGAGAAATTGCCTTGGGTGAATGGGAAGGTGGGCTACTACGACAGAAAGCTGCCGAAAACGACCCTACTTTTCAACGAATGATGCTCGAACAGCGATGGGATGTAATTCCCGGGGCTGAAAGCAATGAGGAATTTGGCTCTCGATGCATGAACGCCTTAAACCGAATAGTCGAGCGTCACCCTGGCGAACTGGTGTTGTGCACAGTGCACGGAGGCGTTATCGGATCCGTTCTCGCCCAGATCGCCTTGTCGAGACCATTTGCGTTCGGAGGGGCTGACAACTGTTCGATAAGCCAAATTGTGCAGAGCGAAGGGGAATGGCTCATTCGCCGATTTAACGACAGCAGTCATCTCTTCCCTCATCTCCACCACGGTTAATTACCGCGATTCGCGGTGACTTCGTCAGGTGCCTGCAAAAAATTCAGTAAGTGCAGAAAAGAGATAGTCCGGGTCTTTTGACCCGCCCATTTCTCTGGCTGAGTGCATCGATAATTGAGCGCTTCCCACATCAACCACTGACATCCCTAACTGAGCCGCCGTAATTGGTCCGATGGTGCTCCCACACAACAAATTCGTGCGATGCGCATACTGCTGAACAGGAACACCGGCGGAACGACAGACAGATTGAAATAAGGCGCTACTCTCCGCGTCAGTCGCATATCTCACGTTCGCGTTGATCTTGATCACAGGTCCGCCGTTGAGAACAACTTGATGTTCTGGCTCGTGTCGGTCAACGTAGTTGGGATGCACAGCATGGGCCCCATCAGCCGATACACAGATCGAACGGTTCAGGGCTCGCAAAAACTGCTCGCGATTCGTTGAGCGAGTACCAGCGAGTCTTTCCAACGCGCTGGAAAGCATTGGACCCTTGGCTCCCGTCGAAGATTCGCTTCCGACCTCCTCATGATCAAATAAGACCATCACTGAAATGGTGTCTTCGCCTACCGGTCCAATCTGCTGCAGCGCCGATAAGGCCGCGTGACAAGAGGCAAGATTATCTATTCGGGGGGCTGCATAGAGTTCGTTGTCCCGACCCAGAACTGTTGACGGCGTGAGGTCGTGGCACATCACATCCCACGACAAAACCTCTGAATCGTTGACTCCTATTTCATCAGCTAAGAAGGAACGAAAGTCTCCGTCATTGCTAGTGCCCAAACCCCATATAGGAGCAAGGTGAGACTGGCGATCGAGCTTCAATCCCTCGTTTACTTCGCGATCCAAATGAATTGCCAACTGAGCCACTCGAAGTAGAGGCCGATTGGCACTAAATAACAAGGTCTGATTGCCTGATCCATCTCGAACCACGACCCGCCCTGAAAGTCCTAAATCTCGATCCAACCAGGAGTTCAGCAGAACGCCGCCATAAACCTCAACGCCGAGTTGTCTATATCCCAACTTATGAGAATCAGGATTTGGCTTAATCCTGAGATTTGGGCTGTCTGTATGTGCCCCGACTATCCGGAAACGCAATCTGTCTGGGTCAATTCGCGAACCAAACGCGGCCGCAATAACGACGCCGCCCCAGCTCACGACAACTCGATCGCTTTCTTCCCACTTCTCGTCAGGACCAAATCTGTTAAACCCAACGCTGGAAAGTTCAGCTGTTGCATTGTGGGCCGCGTGATAAGGCGAGGGAGAAGCATCAATCCACGCCAGCAAGCTGTCCAATCTCGACTCAGACATAATTACCTCACAACGCCGAGAACTGTGCGATGACTTCCTCGCCGAACTCAGCAAATTGGGCGGGAGCCATGGGAGGAACAATCATACGGGTTACCCCTATCTCGGCTAATTGCTCGACGTAATCGGCTGTTGTTGGTCCACCAGCGGTGAATTCCAAAGCTTCAGGGTCTCTCCCACACTTTTCTGCACACATTCGGGCATGATCAAAAAGAATGGACAATTCCTGTGGATTGCCACGCCCCGGAAAAAAGCCGTCTCCCAATTCACCTGCTCGGCGGGCAGCGCGCTTGCTGTGGCCCCCCACAACTATTGGAACGTGCCGATTCACTGGCTGAGGTCGGCTATAGACGTCGCTGAAGCTAACGAAATCGCCGTCATAGCTGGCGATATCAGAGCTCCAAGCTTGCCGCATAGCTTCCAGATACTCATCGGTACGGTCACCTCGGTCATCAAATGAGACACCTAAAGCATCAAACTCTTCCTCGAGCCACCCAGAACCAACACCCAGAATCATTCGCCCTTTCGACAGTCGATCTAACGTAGCGACAGCTTTGGCGGTAACAAGTGGGTTGCGTTGCGGCATGATCATCACACCTGTCCCGAGGCAAATCTCTTCAGTGGCGGCGGCGATGTATGAAAGCCAGATGAGGGGATCCGGAATGTCGAAGTCTTCCCTTCCCCCTGGCATCTTGCCGTCTTTGGCGTAGGGATATTGAGATGCATAGCCGGAAGGGACGACAACATGTTCGACCGTCCAAATTGACTCGCATCCTGCGTCTTCGGCTGCCGTAGCCAAAGCTACGGCAGCATCGGGCTCTACGAACGGCCCAGTATTGGCAAACATCACTCCAAATTTCATGGGGAGACCCTAGTGGTTGAAAGACATTTCGGCTCTACGGTACAAGTAGTGTTCACCGGCGGTCACCACAACCCTGCAAAGCCAGCAACAGTCGCTTTGATTGCTATCAATTGCTTCATCTTCGTGCTGACTCACGACATAACCATGCTTGGCGGCGCTTCCTTGGAACGAGACTCACTCGTTAAGTGGGCCACATATGGGTTCCCCATAGACGCGATAGGCGAGTGGTGGCGATTGGCCAGCGGAGCATTTCTCCACGCCGATGTGCGACACCTTCTTCTGAACATGATCATGTTGTTCTTGCTCGGTCGACGACTTGAGCGCCAGATCGGATCGCCAGCTTTCATCGGCCTGTGTGTGATCAGCATGTTGTGGGGCTCAATGGGCGCCCTTATCGCAACCCCAAATACTGCAGTGGTAGGAGCATCAGGAATTGTCTACGGAATCATGGCTGCTGTTCTCGTCGTTGAACGCTCTAGTGGCAAAGATCCTTGGAATGAAGGCTTGGGAACCCTCATTATCGTGAACATTGTTCTTTCCTTCGTGATCCCTGGCATTTCGGTGGGTGGTCACCTTGGGGGGTTAACAGGGGGTCTCATTGGTGGTTGGATTGCTGGAGATCAGAGGCAGAGATCCCTATCGCGCATCTTGGCTGGGTTTCCGATAGCTGCGT
Source organism: Candidatus Neomicrothrix sp. UBA814 (assembly GCA_002296525.1). Taxonomy (GTDB): domain Bacteria; phylum Actinomycetota; class Acidimicrobiia; order Acidimicrobiales; family Poriferisodalaceae; genus UBA6944. The sequence continues at coordinate 271,777 of DBIA01000017.1, forward strand.
TGTTAGGTTTCGCCCTCGGGTTAATAGCAGCGAAGACCTGGCTCGACCCAGTCATATAAGAATTACGATTCACTACACCGACGCTCTAATTACCAGTTTCCGATAACGGGCTGCGCATACCTCAGTTGTTCAGGCCAAGCCTCATCCCAAGGGAAAGCACCGTCGCGATGAGGCCAAAGAAACTGGCAGACCCGCCACTCTTGGTCGCCATAGATTTGATTGAGGGTAGGGAAATACTCCTCGAATTGATCGATGTCGATATTCAACAACACGCTCAGCTGATCAGAGTCCAGAAGACCCGTGAAAGGCTCACCGATGGGCAATGTTCCACCCAGGCGAAGATGATTAACAATGAGGTCGAGTAAACCTCGAGCTGCCACAGGCGCAAGGCCAAAAATCACTATTTCCGGATGGCCGACAAGGGCTTCAAGACCGAAAGTGTAGGAGTACGCGGGGCGTAAATCTTTCTGGTCGGACGGAGCTACAGGTTCAATTCCCCAACCGTGGGTTTCCAGCATCCAAGCAAGTTTTTCTTCATGCTCCATAGGTTCATATGTCGGTTCTGTCACGTCTTTTCCTCAGATGTCGATGACTGAAATCCTCTATTCCCGCCACTAATTGCAATCGCAAGAATCACAGCCCCTATCCCGAGGCATTCGGACCAACGCGGCGACTGACTCAAGCTAAGGAAGCCAACCACTGTCGCCGTTACAGGTAAAAGCGCTTGAAGGAACGCAAATCTTGACCGCGATATTTCCTTCATCACAAATTGGTCTATGCCATAGGGGATGACGTTAGAAAGCAAAGCGGCGACAAGCGCTAGCAACAGTATTCGAGGGCTTGTGAAAGCAATATCGAGTTGATTTACGCCGAACGGACCAATTACGAACGCTCCTATGAGCATCCCTACGCCGAGGCCGTCTACGGCGAGTCCATTGTGAGCGACGCGGTGCCCGAGAACTATGTAGGCGGCCCACATTGTTCCCGCTAGGAGCGCGAACAATACCCCTAACAGCGTTCCCTCATCTTGACCCCCCGCCAATATCACGACACCTGAAGCTGCGAGAACTAAGGATCCTGCTGATCGCAGAGTTCTCGTCCCAACAGCCGCGACGGCTATAGGTCCTAGAAACTCGATGGCCACAGCATTCCCAAGAGGGAGTCGATCCATCGCCAAATAAATAAACAAATTCATTAATGCTAGAGCCGCACCAAACCCACCTGCCCATAACAGATCTTGGCGACTCCATGACCGCCTCCACGAACGTCGAAAGCCAATAAGTACAAGACCCGCGCCGAGTACCCGCAGCAAGGCAACGCCACCTGGCGCAATGTCATCAAAAAGTCCTATGGCGATCGCAGCGCCCAGGTATTGCGAAATTCCTCCCGCTATGAACAGCGCTTCGGGGGGAGGACGTACCGCTGGCATCGCTACAGGCTCACCTTCGTGCCAACTCCGCGGGTCTTGGCGGCATTCACGGCAATTGACGAAGCGACGGCATCCTGAATTGCGATGCCTACAGATTTGAAGATGGTTACTTCTTGGTTGCTCCTGCGGCCGGGATGATTGCCTAACTCAACCTCGCCTAACTCAAGCACGTCTTCGGAATTAATGTGACCCTCAGCTCGAGCGGCAATCACCTCTCCAGCTTCCGACCAGCAGGCTTCAATTTGGTCAACGAAAATCGACGCTGTTTTAAACAGAAATGGCGGAATTTCGGCCATTGACGGTTGGAAAGAACCGACACCAACAATGTGTGTACCTGGGGCAATCGAAGTTTCAGAAAAAGTTGGGACATACGAATTAGTAGCTGTCCAAACGATGTCAGCGCCCAGCGTTGCTTCATCAGGATCGGTTGTGACCTGAATCGTCGGACACCAGTCATATGGGGAAAACTCCTCTGCCAGCTGACGAGCGTTACCTTCATTCCGACTAAATAGCCGAATTTCATCAATTGCTCGCACGTGACATACCGCTTCGATTCCAGCTCGTGCCTGGGTGCCACTACCGATCATTGCCAAAGAACTGCATTCTTCTCGAGCCAACAACTCGACTGACGCCGCCCCTCCCGCAGCAGTCCGAATAGCGGTGAGCCGAGTGCCATCGATGAGTGCAACAGGAGAACCGGTCGAGGCGTCAAAAACTTGGACGATGGATTGCACGCTTGGCAGACTATGAGACCCGTTTTCTGGGAAAACGGTTACGGATTTGACAGTGACAAACGACGAATTTTTTACATACGCAGGCATAAACAACGCCAACTGAGAATCATCTCCCAAGGGGATTAATGTTCGATCAGGCAACTCAACTCTGTGAGCGCTCACAGCGGCAAACGCTTCTCGCATTCCAGCGACAGCAGCGCCAATTGGTAGACATTCATCTACGTCTTGTCCTGAGAGAATAAGCATCTTGTAGAGATCTTCGTCATGAGGAAAGAACAAACCCTCGCCGAGAGACTACCCATTGAAGACCCTCCTACCGTGAGATGAACTCGAAGTGTGCGTCAAGGGGTTTAATAGCGAATAGACTTCGTCTGTTCCTGGTGTGAAGGTCATACGGACATATGGACAGAACGACTTACACGCCAATTTTTTACACCCAGGGAGGGTGACTTCATGAATTTCAAGTTCCTGCGACTGCTAGGCGTAATGTTCGCCTTCGCTTTGGTCGCTGCCGCATGCGGCTCGGACGATGACTCGAGCAGCGGGTCATCCAGTGATAGTTCTTCTGCTACGGAGGAACACCACGACAGTCTCGGAGATGGCTCACTAGGAGTTGTCACAGTCGAAGCTGGCGAAGATATCCAGATTCGTTCGCTGAATGCGATCACGGGCGACGTTGCATTCCTTGGTATTCCAAACCAACGTGGCGTCGAACAAGCCCTTGCTGACTTCGGCGATATCCACGGATTCAGCGTCACCATCGGCACAGGTCTAGACGATCTTTGCTCAGCCGATGGAGGACAAGCAGCAGCGCAAACCATCGTCGCTGACGAGCAGGTCGTTGGCGTTATCGGTACCTCTTGCTCAGGTGCGGCAACCGCAGCTTCACCTCTGATCAGCGAGGCCGGAATGGTAATGATCAGCCCGTCAAACACTTCACCAGCGCTCACATCTGACCTCGCTGGCACAGCAGGTGAGAACTACCACCCGGGCTACTACCGAACCGCTCATAATGACCTTTTCCAGGGCGCTGCGATGGCGAAGTTCGTCTATGAAGAGCTTGAAATTAGCGAAGCAGCTGCAATACACGACGGCGACCCCTACACCCAGGGTCTTGCACAAGCGTTTGCTGACGCATTCGAAAATCTTGGCGGTACTGTCACGGGATTCACCGGCGTGAATAAAGAAGACACAGACATGGTTCCGGTGCTTACCGAAATCGCTGCAGGATCACCGGGAGCTATCTTCTTCCCAATCTTCCAGCCAGCAGGCGACTTCGTTGCTGACCAAGCTCCTGGAGTATCAGGTCTCGACGGTGTTGTGCTCCTAGGAGCCGACGGCCTTCAAGTACAGACCTTCATGGAACTTCCACAGGCAGACGGTATGTACCTCTCCGGACCGGACCTTCGATATGGCACCAACACCAACCAGAGCACTGGTGTAACAGCTGAGAAGTTCCTTGCCGATTACGAAGCCAACAACGGCAACGTCCCTGAAGCTCCTTTCTGGGCGCACTCTTATGACGCCGCCACTCTTTTGCTAGAGGCAATAAAGGCGGCCTCACACGTACATGACGGCAACCTAGAAATTGATAGAGCCGGGGTACGCGAATACCTGGACAACTTGTCAGGTTATGAAGGCATCATTGGCACATTGAGCTGCGATGACTTCGGTGACTGCGGAGCGCAGCGGATCACAGTGGTCCAAAACGACTCAGCTGACTTTGCCGGTTCGATTGAGAACGTAGTCTTCTCTTTCGCTCCTTAATTAAGCGGCCCAAATAAGGGCACAGTTGACTGACTCCGCGGAGTCATCAACTATTTCTCAATTGACATCGGCCCCGACCCGGAGTGAATCCGGATCGGGGCCGAATGTCGGTTACGCACGTTGGCGAATCGGACTAATCGTCGAGCGCCTCAAATATTGGGATACACGTGGCAACTACGCATGACGGCAAACCGACATCTCGAGTGCTGTGGGTTGACCGTTTTCTTGCGCTGATCCGAATCACCTTCGTCGTACTAATCTCTGTAGGACTTATCGCCTTCGTAGCCCAACAGATAGACCCACAAAACCCTTTGGCGAGATGGCTGAACCCTGACGCGACTGGTCTCACAGCGCCTCAGTTCAAGGGGTTGCTAGTTACCGGCTTAGCGCAGGGCGCAATGTACGGTTTGATTGCGTTGGGTTACTCAATGGTTTATGGCGTTCTCGGCTTCATTAACTTCGCCCACGGCGAGGTCTTCATGGTTGGAGCTATGTCGGGAATGATCACCTCCAACAAACTCGCCGAGGCAGGGCTTTGGGAAGACGCATTTGTTTTTTCCCTGCTGTTCGTAGTCGTGACTTCCATCCTGATTTCGACTGCAACAGCGGTAATTATGGAGCGAATTGCCTATCGTCCCCTACGCGGCTCCCCGAGGCTCATTCCGCTGATTACTTCGATAGGCGTTTCATTTTTTCTTCAAAACATGTCCGTAGTCCTATTGGGTCCAGGTGCCAAGTCGTACCCCTCGCTCCCGAGTTGGCTATCTCAAAAACGTTCTTTGCTTGGTTTCGAAATCGAGGGAACAAAGCTGGTAGTGCTGCTAACAGCCGCTGTTTCCATGGCTGGACTTTGGTTTCTAGTCGAACGAACCAAAACCGGTAAGGCCATGCGGGCCGTCGCGGAAGACAAAGAAATCGCCGCGTTAATGGGCATTGATGTAAATCGAACCATCGTCACGACATTCGCTGTGGGTGGAGCGATGGCCGGGGTAGCGGGGATTCTCTGGGGGATTCTCTTCCGTAGCGTTATTCACACCACCGGTTTCTTGCCAGGGATTAAGGCCTTCAGCGCCGCAGTCGTCGGCGGGATTGGCAACCTAGGCGGCGCTATGGCCGGCGGATTGTCGCTTGGCGCAGCGGAAGCGACGGCTCCGTTGGTACTTCTCGAACCTTTAGGAGTCGACGGAGTTTCTCAACTACGTGACGCAGTCGCGTTTGCCGTGCTTATTTTTGTCCTGCTTGTCAAACCCAGCGGGCTTTTTGGTGAGCGTCTCTCCGAAGAAGATCGAGCATGACCGCCATCTCTAACGACCCCTCAATCTATGAAACGCCCGGAATTAATTGGCGTAGGCAGATCCGATTCGGATTAATAGGAGCACTTTCAACGGCGTTCATTTCCCTCGCCGGAATGCCAGTTGGGCTGGACGGACGGAGCATCATTCAACCGGTTCTCAGCATGGGGTATCTCTCGCTGCTCTGGGTTCCCTTTGTGTTTGCGAGCATCGCCGGTAGTGAAGTTGTTCTCGAAGGCATGGCAGAGAGACAACGTAGCGCTCGAGACCTCTGGGCAGGGGCACTCGTCGGCTTAGGAAGTTCTGGCGGTGTTGTTCTGCTGATGATTCTTATCCAGAACTTTGATTTGCGGGACCCACTCGTAAATTGGAGTCCGCAACTACTCGAGCTTTTGTCTTTCGACCGCTCAGCCGCATTTGGCATGGTCATATGGCTAGTTCTAGGAACCTTCTTGGGGTTTCTCGGGGGATCGATGCACGTTGTGCCACAAAAGTTTCGTTCCGCAACCCTCACTGTCTGTCTTTCGGTTTTTGGCGTCTCAGTCTTAGAAACATTTCTCACCGACTTACTTGAAGGATTTGGCCTCGAGGGCCTAACAGACCTCGTCTATTACAAGCGTGGTGGCTTGGAAGTACTAGGAGCGGTCGCGGTGGCGGCGCTCGCCTTAGCTGTTCCCCTCATAGCGGGACCCAGAGTGGCGCGCGTCAAGACCCAAGTTATTGAAATGCCGAGCGAAGAACGCAGACGAGTTAATTTGGCGCTCCTAGCTGTTAGCGCAGCGCTGCTCTTTGTTCTTCCGTTCTTCCTTGGAAAGATCACAAATGAGTTACTTGCCAATGTTGGGTTATTTGTTCTGTTGGCGCTTGGGCTCAACATCGTAGTAGGACTCGCGGGAATTCTTGACCTTGGCTACGTCGCTTTCTTTGCTGTTGGCGGCTACACAACTGCCGTTCTTACATCCCCTAACTCCCCGGGATTCTCACCTGAGTTGCCATGGCCGGTGGCGTTAATAGCGGTGGTAATACTCACGGGCCTCGTAGGCCTTTTCATCGGTGCGCCAGTAATTCGAATGCGGGGCGACTACCTGGCAATTGTCACCCTCGGCTTTGGTGAGATCATTCGATTGCTATTCCTAAGTGACTGGCTTTCCGGGTGGTTCGGCGGTGCTCAAGGCATCACTAACATCCCTGGAGTAAACGTCGGAATCGCCACTGTGAAAGGCACCGACCCGAGATCCGTCTTCCTGTTGGTCTTGGTCTTCTGTGGGATAGCTATCTACGTCTCCTGGCGTTTAGAAAACTCACGACTTGGTCGAGCCTGGATGGCTATTAGAGAAGACGAAGACGTTGCGGAAGCGATGGGCGTCAACACAACAAATACGAAATTAATGGCGTTTGTCGTCGGAGCGGTACTGGCAAGTTTCTCAGGGGCAATCTTCTCGGCCAAAGTTGGATCGATTTTCCCCACAAGCTTTTTAATGTTGGTGTCGATCATCATCCTGGTCGTGGTGATAGTCGGTGGGATGGGAAATATCACTGGAGTCATCGTCGGAGCCCTTGTGCTCATTGGAGTATTGGGTGGACCTAAACAGCCGGGTCTCTTGCAAGAGTTCAGCCAGTTCAAATTGTTGATCTACGGGGCGCTACTCGTCTGGATGATGCTGAAACGGCCCGAGGGATTAGTTCCGAACGTTCGACGAACACGAGAACTCCACCAAGAAGAGTTCCTGCAGGACGCATGGCTCAAAGGTGAAATCGACACCGATGACCAAGAGGGAACAGCATGAGCATGCTTGAGATAAAGGACTTGAGTGTCACATTTGGCGGACTTCATGCGTTAAAAAATCTTGACTTTCGAGTCGAGGAGGGCGAGATCGTCAGTGTTATTGGCCCCAACGGAGCGGGTAAAACAACTTTTTTCAACATGATCAGCGGAATGGTTACGCCGACATCTGGTGACATCTTTTTTGAGGGTGAGTCCCTACTTGGGTTAGATCCCAGTCAAGTAACGGAACGTGGAATAGCCAGAACATTTCAAAACGTGAGGCTCTTCGCAAATATGACGATCCTTGAAAATGTCATGGTTGCGCAGCACTGCCGGACGGACCAAAAGGTATTCGGCGCTCTGTTCCAAACGAAAGCTTTTAAGTCAGAAGAAGAAGCTATTCGAACCTACGGTGAAGAAGTCTTATCCTTCTTCGGTTCGCGTCTTACCGGATACCGGTTAGATCAACCTGCTTCAGTTCTCTCCTATGCAAATCGGAGGCGACTTGAGATAGCTAGAGCGATGGCGACACGGCCCAGGTTACTCCTGTTAGACGAACCCGTAGCCGGAATGAATCCTCGCGAATCAGCGGAATTGACAACACTGATCGGGCGGTTGAGAACTGAATGGGGTTTCACGGTGGTCATGATTGAGCATGACATGAGCGTTGTTCGCGATGTTTCAGACCGAGTGGTGGTCCTGGATCATGGCGAAACCATCGCTCAAGGCTCCTATGAAGATGTTGCCAACGATCCGCAAGTGATTGAAGCGTATTTAGGTCGCCCTGTTGGGTCTGAAGAGATTCCGGGAGAAAGTTCGTGACTGAAAAAGCAGTGCCACTCTTGGAGTTCCGCGGTGTTAATACCCACTATGGCGCTGTTCATATTCTGAAAGACGTCAACCTTGCTATCTACCCAGGGGAACTTGTCTGCTTGCTTGGAGGAAATGCCAGCGGCAAAAGCACGACTCTGAAAACGCTGCTGGGGATGGTAACTCCAACCACTGGAGACGTTGTTCTTGATGGTGAGATCGTCACTCATCAGTCCACGAGCTACCGCGTCCAGCGTGGGGTCACCATGGTTCCCGAAAATAGGCGACTCTTTAAACGATTGTCCGTCAAAGAGAATTTAGAACTAGGCGCTTACCTGCGTAGCGATCGGGCCGGTATCGCCAACGACATGGAACGAATTTTCGAGTTGTTCCCTCGAGTTAAAGAGCGCATAAACCAAAAATCGGGAACGCTTTCGGGCGGGGAGCAGCAAATGGTTGCGATGGGTCGCGCATTAATGTCGAACCCCCGAGTTCTTCTGATGGATGAACCGTCAATGGGGTTAGCACCTGCTCTTGTTCAAGCCAACTTCGAACTAATTCAACAGATTCATAGCGAAGGGGTGGCCATTTTCATGGTCGAACAAAATGCCAACATGGCGCTGTCGATAGCTGATAGAGGTTGGGTGCTTCAAACTGGCAAAGTCGTTCTTGATGACGACGCTGAGGCTCTGCTCGCTAATCCGGACCTGAGAGCGAGCTACCTAGGCGAAGCTGACTAGAAGTATCAAGCTTTATAGAATTTTCGACGGCGTAAAGGAAACGGGCAGCGTTTTGGCCGAGTTCAGGAAATTCGAATGTGTTCTCTGAGCTGGGCCAGTAACACCAATGTCCGGAATCCGTCGAAGCAATTCTTTTAGCATTACGTGCATTTGAAGTCGCCCTAGCCTCGCTCCAAGACAAAAATGAGGTCCCACGCCAAAGGCCACATGGTTATTTGGTGAACGAGTCAAGTCAAAGTCATTTGGGTTCTCGAAAGCCTCGGCGTCTCGATTTGCTGATGGGTACCACAAGAGGAGCTTGTCTCCTTCGCGAATTATCGAGTCCCCAATAGCGACATCTCTTGTTGCCGTACGCCGAAAATGCAAGACAGGATTTGTGTAGCGCAAAGTCTCTTCGATGAATCCAGGTAGGTGGCTGTCTACGTCTGAAACAAGTAGCTGTCTTTGGTCCGGGAATTGCGAAAGAACTTCCATGGCACCAGTCAGGGAGGAACGAGTTGTCTCATTTCCTGCGACCAGTAAAAGAAACCAAAGCAAAATCAAACGCTCATCATCCAGCTTGTCGCCGTCGATTTCGGTGGCGACAAAGTAAGAGACCATGTCATCACCTGGCCGTTTTCTTTTCTCAGCAATGACATCGCGGCCGTAACTAAATAGCTCGTCTTTAGCTGCCAAGAAGTCTTGGACGGAACCGCCAAAATCCGGATCGTGATTTCCGATAATTCGGTTGGACCAGTCATAGAAAAGGTCAACATCAGACGAACCAACTCCCATTATGTGGGCGAGGACCCTCAGCGGAAGGGGAGCAGCAACTTCGGAAACAAAATCGATTTCCCCTTTGGGAGAGATTTCGTCGAGAATTTCTGAGGTAAAGCGTTCGATATTTGTGGCGAGACCGTTAACCCAGTTCTGGCCAAAGGGTTTTCGCACCGAATGACGCAAGAGAGTGTGATCAGGTGGGTCCATTCCCATCATGTTGAGTCGCGTCTCTTCCAAAACAACGCCACTCAAGTCGGCTCCAGTGAAGCCGCCCAACCAAGAAGAAAATGTTTCCGGGTCCTTGGAAACAAATTGCACATCACGATGTTTCGTAATGCACCAGAATCCAGGGCCCTGTTTCCCGCCTTGACGACGAGGAACTTCAGGATGGAAAGCTACGGGAGCGTTGTTACGCAGTACCTCGAATGCTTCATAAGGTGGCCCGTCTCCGAAATTTGCAGGATCATGCAGATCTACGTTGGTGAAGTTAGGTGCCCAAGGCGACCTCAATTGAGAGTCTTCTAACATGTACGGATCACTGACTTGTAAAGCCTCCGGTAAGAGATCAGTTCTGAATGGGTAGAACTAATTCGGCGACGCCTTCTAATTCGGCAAACCAGTCGTCGGGCTCTCCAACCAAAATTGGGACAAATTTGGAAGCCCCAACCTCGACAAAGCGCTCCAGTTGCTCACGCAACCCCGCGTGTCCAATCGGGATTATCTCTTGAGGGTCTATCCCGGGAGCGCGGCGGTCAAGAATTGTCTTATAACTAGTTGGTAGCTCACCGTGGCTGTAGGGAACAAGAACGCCGAAGTGTTCTGGATCCATGAACCGCTCATGTTGCTCCGCTGACTCATTCACAAGACGCCAACCATCAGATGCCATTTCAGGGGTACAAAAAGACGGTAACCAGCCGTCACCAAATCTGCCGCACCTTCGCAACTCAACATCCGCTGCTCCTCCAAGCCAGATATCCATAGGCTGTTGGGTCGGTTTCGGTAGCAAATTCACGTCTTGATAGTTGTAGAAATCCCCTTGATGGTTGACGGGTTCGTCTTCCCACATCCTCTTCAGCAAGGGCAGTGCTTCGTTGAACATTTTGGCACGTTCTTTTCGGTTGACTCCGAAAGCTGCTTGCTCATGAACATCTGCGACTCCCAGCCCAAATGCAGGTAAGAGCCGACCGTCGGAGAGCCGGTCGAGGCTGGCGAGTTCCTTAGCCAAAACCGCCAAATTTCGACCCGGAAGTACCATGACGGAAAAACCGAATTTCATTCGCTTGGTCCTGCCAGCGGCATAGGCCAAGCCAACCAAGGGATCTGGGCATTCGCCGCCCAGACGTTCACTTAGCCACAACGAATCGAAGCCCAACTCTTCCAGGGAATCCACGAAAGGATCAAACGTGGAATGGTCATTAGTGAAACTGCGGGTTCCCAGGCCAAAGCCAACACGAATCTTCATGCCAAGACCCTAGGGCAGTCAAGGTCCTCTCGTCATGTGTGTGCGGCGCAATGTTTGCCTAATGTTTGTGTCATATGAGTGAACTTCCGAAAATAGAGAATCTGTATCGCATTGATGGCAAGGTCTGCGTCGTCACAGGAGCATCAAGTGGCTTTGGCGTAAGGTTTGCCAAGGTCCTGTCTGCCGCCGGAGCCAAAGTCGTTGCTGCTGCCCGGCGCCAAGATCGCTTGGAAGAATTAGTGGGGGAATTGCCAGATGCGATAGCAATTCAGTGTGACGTGAGTGACGACGAGCAGTGCAGAGAGCTAATTGCAGAGAGCATTTCTCACTATGGCAAGGTTGATGTTCTCGTCAACAATGCAGGAATTTCCGACGCTATAAACCCCGCAGAAGAAGCGAATATTGACGTATTCCGCAATGTCGTCGACGTAAATCTCAACTCGTGTTTTCTTTTATCCGGCTTAGCCGCCCAAGATATGTTGACTCGAGGCGAGGGAAGCATCATCAACGTAGCTTCGGTTCACGGGATGGTTGCTTCCGCACCCAATCTGCAGCCTGCATATGTTGCGAGCAAGGCAGGACTAGTCAACTTGACTCGTGATCTTGCCGTTCAATGGGCGAAACGAGGCATCAGAGTAAATGCGTTGTGTCCTGGCTACTTTGAAACCGAACTGACCCAAGTGATGTTTGATGACGAACGGTCCAGTCAATGGATCGCCCGGAACACGGCTATGGGCAGAGGAGGTACTCCCGACGAACTTGACGGTGCTCTACTTTTCTTAGCCAGCGAAGCCAGCAGTTATGTCACCGGGATTCCCCTTCCGGTGGACGGCGGCTGGTTAGCGCGTTAAGGGTTCTCGCTCCGCGTCACATATACCCGTACTCTCGGGTGTTGCTATGACTGCTCGACGAATGCTTTTTTTCGTAGCTGTTCCTTCATGCCTGACGAATCTACTTTTTTGTACCTGGGTCCTCCTCGGTGGAGAATCTTTGTCGTCGGCGTGGCGATGGATCCTGGGAGTGACGTCACCTCTGGTCGCTTTGCTTCTTCTTGCTAGTTCACTTGCTGTGCTCTGGACCGGAGGCCGCCAAGAGGCGGAACTGGCCCGCGCTGCGCGTAAAGATCCGCTAACTGGTTTAGCGAATCGGTTTCAAGCGGAGGCACGCCTCGAAGACGCGTTAGAACGGTCCAGAGTCAGTGGGCGAGCTGTGGGAGTTGTGTTTTGTGACCTTAATGACTTCAAGGTCGTCAACGATGTTTATGGGCACAGCGTTGGAGACAGGTTACTTTCAGCGATCGGTGGCCGATTCGCTGACTCGGTGAGACCTACTGACACCGTCGCCCGATATGGGGGTGATGAGTTCGTGGTTGTGTGCCCTGAGTTACGAAATGCAGACGACGTTCAGCTGGTCGCCGAACGACTGGAAATCGCAATGGAACGGCCATTCATCATAGGCGGACACTCACTTCCTGCTCGAGCGAGCATCGGTTTCACAGTTGGATACGGGACCCGAAACGCACCAGAAGAGCTTTTGTCCCGAGCAGATGCCGAAATGTACCGAATCAAGATGAATCTTTAGGCCAAAGCGGGAGTACCTTCGAATGCGCCCGGGTCATTGGGGTCTGGGAGGAGTGGCTTAGACCGCCAAGCCATCGCGTTCTCAACACCCTCTAGGACCTGTTTCCACTCGGGTGGATTCCAACCTTCGGCACAGCCAACCAAAGAACCATCTTGGCCAATATGAACTAGAGCAGGTAGTCGATCAAGACTCAACGATCCGACGAATTCCCTCTGTTCATCAGTTAGCACCAGCCAGTTCTCTGAATATTTACCTAAGTATTGGCGAGCTCCGTCACCGTTACCTGTAACCAGAAAAGCGCATCTGATGTCTGCTTCTTCGTAGTGCGCGAAAATTCTGTTGGCGGTGGGAATTATCCACCCGCTTTCGTGAGTATATGGATCTATCACAACAGCGAGAAGATTGAACGTTGTCAACCATTGGGACAGCTTCTGTTCAGCTCCATCCATGGTTGCAACTGTTAGTTGCGTTGAAGGGTCAGTAGCCACGAATGCCAAGTTAGCGCGCCCAGTGCGCTCCACCTACCTAGAGATAAACCCAAATTTGGATTTATTTGGAGGGTGAGCTTGTGGCAGTCTGCTTGAGTGCATCCCATCGAAAGACTTCGTTATGTTGCCCGTGCCGGAGGGTTTGACCAGCTAGACCTCGCGCGCGAAGCCGCTGACGCGTTAGGGGCTTTATGGGGAGAATCGGCCGAGATGGTCAACGCGTGTCGTCGAATGCTGCATCATCACCCGCTAGCTGGTTCATTATGGGTGATGGCTACCAGGGTTTTGATTTCGCCTGATGCTAGGACCGCTACCTGGGACTTTCTTGACGAGCTGGCGGCCGACTCCACCTCAGAACATGTGGCCTCAGCACTTCCCGAAGCAGCGACCGTAGCGGTCATCGGTTGGCCTGATCTCGCTTTGCAGAAAATTCATAAGCGAAGCGATATTTCGGTTCGGGTCATAGATGCCTACGGTGAAGGTGCCGGGCTTGCGAGGTTGCTTCTTGAACGAGGCGTAACGGTAGAAGAAGTCCCATTTACAGGTCTCGGTCAAGCATGTTCCACAGCTGATGTTGTCATCATTGATGCCGAAGCAGCTGGCCCACAGTCTTTAGTTGCGCCTGCCGGGTCATATGCAGCCGCCCTGTGCGGGGTCAACGGTGGGAAGCAGACTTGGGCAGTGATCGGCCACGGTCGAGCCCTTCCAGAGCAATATTTCAAAGTTGTGGAAGGCCGATTGACGACGGAAAACCCATTAGAAGCTGATGATGAAATTGTTCCAATGTCAGCGATAAGTTGCGTCGTGGGTCCGAATGGATTGGTTGATTCCGAACACGCGGTAAGAGAAGACTGCGTCGTGGCTGCGGAATTGCTGCGTCTAGGAATCTGATGTTTTTGCGTTGTGTCTACTCGGCTTCGGCCAATAGGCGTCGGGCAATGAGTTTGAGGCACAAAGTCTCATCAGCGCCTTCAAAAATCGACAGAACTCGTGCGTCTACAAAGAGCCTGCTGACGGTATATTCCTCTGCGAAACCAAAGCCGCCGTGGATCTGAAGAGCTTCGCGCGTAACCCACTCTGCCGCTTTACACACGTACGCTTTCACCATTGAAGCTTCAAGGGTGCCCTCGCCCTTAGCCATCATCTGGGCAACCGAATAACTGTATTGGCGTGACCCTTGAATGATCGCCGCCATTCGACCAAGTTTGGTTTGCGTCAATTGGTACTCTGCGACAGGTTGACCAAAGACCACTCGGTCTTGAGCGTATGCCAGAGCTTCGTCATAAGCAGCCTGCATCACACCTACCGCTCTTGCGGCGGTTTGGAGTCGCCCGTTTTCAAACCCGGCCATCTGCATGTAGAAGCCTTTGCCTAGCCCCTCTTCGCCACCAATCAAATTTTCGTCGGGGACGAACCAGTTGTCGAAAGCTATTTCGAAGCTATGCATTCCTCTATATCCAAGCGTCGGTATCGCCCGGCCTTCCATGCTTCCGCCGCTGTCTTGCGAAAATTCGAAACTGTGACCTTCGGCTTGAGGCTTAGGAACGATGAAGAGGCTGAGTCCGCGATGAGTCTTACTTCGATCAGGATCGGTCCGAGCCAAGAGCATTAGAACATTGGCGCGTCCAGCGAAAGTGCACCAGGTTTTGACCCCGTTAATTACCCACCCGTCGTCGACTTTGCTAGCCGTGACTTTTAGATTCGCGACATCTGACCCGTAATCGGGTTCAGTAACCGCCACAGCAACCATGGTTTCTCCGGTTGCAATCTTAGGAAACCATTCTCGTTTCTGTTCTTCGGTTCCGCCCCGCTCCAGAGCTCGCGTCAGAATCTCTGGGCGAGTGATCAGCGAGCCGCCTGCTCCTAGCGACGCCCTAGATAATTCCTCAGTAGCGATGACCATCCCCATGTAGTCGCTCTCGCTACCTGTGGCAAACCCGCCGTACTCCTCAGGAACTGAGAGACCAAAACATCCGAGTTCGGCTAAGCCTTCAATAATGTCTTCAGGGATATCTGTGTCTTGTCGGTGGATGTGTTCGGCTTGGGGCGCCACTTTGTCTTGAGCAAACCTCCTAAAGGTGTCAGCCACCATCGTGAAATCTTCATCAAGGTGAGACGGAGCACTAATTGTCGCAAGTTGGGCGACAAATTCTGGGGCTCTGTACTTACTTATGAAGCCTCTCGCTGGATCAATTTCGCCCTCACCGACACCCCACGCCTCTTCGCGGCCGAAGAGCTTCGAATGGAGATCCGCTAGGGCGTCTGCTATGAACGCACAGGCAATCTTTCCTTCAGAGTCACCCTTTGCTCCGTAATCTAGAAGCGAGCGACTTATCTCAACTGCAGACGCGGCGTGGGCCAGGTCGTAGAGAAAGCTTTGGTGATCATCTGCATCGGGAAGCCCGGCAGCGAAAGCAGTAGCGCGGTCAATTACAGATATACCGATAGCGAGGGCATCAGCTGCAGCTTGAAGATCTGGCGTTGTCATAATTTTCACCACTTGTTGAAGTCGAGACAATTAAGCAGGCTATGAGCAGAAGCACTCAATGCACAAGCTTTCTTGGCCTGTCATCAAACTCTATGGGTAACTGGTCCACCGACGCCCTGAGGATTACCTACGATGTCAGCGTCATTGAAGACCCCTACCCCTATCGGAGTGACGTGTGACTACCCACGACCGCCCATTTGGTCGCCATTTCGAAGACTTCGAAATCGGCGACATTTATAGGCATTGGCCCGGAAAGACAATCACCGAAGCCGATGACCATCTGTTCTGCATGATCACCATGAACCACCACCCGCTCCACACCAACGAGTGGTTTGCGCAAAATGAAACTGTTCATGGCAAGAACGTGGTGGTGGGCAATCTTGTCTACTCACTAGTTCTTGGTATGAGCGTTCCCGATGTAAGTGGTGCAGCAATCGCAAACCTAGAAGTCGAGAGTCTTAGGCACCAGCGACCTACCTTTCACGGCGACACCATTTATGCGGCCACCAAAGTGTTGGACAAAATAGAGTCAAACAGTCGACCGGATAGGGGGATTATCAAGGTTGAAACCAGGGCGATCAACCAACGACAGGAAGAGGTGTGTTACTTCCGTCGAAAGGTCATGGTCTGGAAACGTGAAGCCGCTCCCACTCGGAACTTCCCGTATGGCGAAGACATCTGGCAATAGCGGGGTGTCGCTTATCGCCGAACCGGAAGTCTTTAATCGTCAATTATTGAACTGGGCCGACGCTTTTTTGCGTGACTTACCGTGGCGGGCCACTCGCGACCCATGGTCCGTTCTGGTGTCAGAGGTGATGCTCCAGCAAACTCAAGTGAGTCGTGTTCAACCCAAATATGTGGAGTTCTTAAAACTTTGGCCAACTCCTGGACACCTAGCTAACTCGGCACTTGCCGATCTTCTTGTTTTTTGGGTTGGACTCGGATACCCACGCAGGGCAAGAAATCTGCATTCTGCAGCGCGTCAGATAAGAGATCGCCATTCTGGGATAGTGCCCTCAACTGTCCCGGAGTTGATGGAACTGCCAGGAATTGGGCCATATACGGCAAGGGCCGTGATGGCGTTCGCGTTCGAAATCAAAGTAGGGGTTGTTGATACCAACGTAGGCCGGCTAATGGCGCGATGGTCTGGCGGGACATTAAAACCTAGAGCAGCTCAACGGCTAGCTGATGCGCTCGTACCTCCCGATGACCCCTGGCTGTGGAACCAAGCACTTTTTGATTTTGCGGCTTTGGTCTGCACCAAAAAAACCCCTAAATGCCTTGAATGCCCTGTCGCATCCAGTTGCTCTTGGCGCGGAACTGGTTCTGACCCAGCCTCAAATAGCGCCGGTGTAACCGGAAAACAGAACAAGTTTCAGGGAAGTGACCGCCAGGCTCGGGGCAAACTTATGCAGGGTCTGGCAGTAGGCCCAATTGCATTAGCTGAGGCGCCTGCCGTTATGGGTCTGCAGGACGAGCCAAGTAGGTCGGATCGACTCGTTCACGATTTACACAGCGAAGGCCTGATCACCATCTGCAATGGATTCTTACTGCTTGGTGATTCGCTCGAGTAGCTCGTCAATCGCTTTATCTGCGATAGTCACCATCTCGTCATCAGTGCGGTCCTGAATTGGATGCTCAACCCAGACTGCTGCTGGATCAAAGCCCAACGCTTTACCCTGCACCTCCGCTCCATCAATAAATTGAGTGGTGGCGACAAACACACCTGGGAGACCTCGTCGTTCCAAGTCGGCGATGTCATGCACACTGCATGACGTGCAGCTGCCTCAATCAGCAAGTGCTTCGATCACTACGTCGCATTTCGTCGCTATCTCATGACGTAAATCGACTGGTGCGGGCTTGGTGAAGGTGGGTTTACGAAAACGTTCCACTCGTAAACCACGTTCCACTAGTCGCTCCTCGATCCGGTCAAGAAAGCGATCACCCCTGGGTTTACTAATGTCGAGCAAACCGACCGTGAGTCCCTCAAGGCTTTCCGGTCGATCCACGCGTGGAATTTCAGTCGGCGTGGTTTCGTTCGTTGGATCTAAGACCTTGGTCATGGCTCTCCCTCTTTACGGGGTGATCTCGACGCAAACGGGATTTGAACCCATTTCGCCGTTCACCCACCCTCCTATGATCGCTGAAAACAACCCAGCCGCGCCACCGCAGTGAACTATATGGAGGCCATTTGGTCTGAATTTCGGCAAATTTAGGCCTTCCATTTCCTCTGGAATACCTTCCGGTATGTCTCCCGCTCCTCGAATTAGTTCGCTTCCCGGTCTAATAGTTAGTTCGACTATTCGTTCAGTTAACTGCTCACGTGACCAACCTGCTTCGCTGAAAACACGAGAATGGTCTGGGGCTACAGCCAAAATGGCGTCGAAACCCAAAACGAGTTTGGGATGTTGAATTGAAATGAGATTCGCTGCATAGGTGCGAGCAAGGGAATCAGGCTCTCGGGACAGTTGGTCAACGAGATTTCGTGGTGCTTCACCGGGAAAAGCGAGAACCGTGTTGGTCCCGGGCTTGAACCCATACATGCTCGATATTGGAGGCCACGGCGAATCAGCCTCGCGTTCAGCAAAGCAAAAACCAACTTTGGCAGGAGAACCGAAAGCTGCGCGGTCAACCTCGCCTGGTCGACCACCTCCGACATTTCGAATTACCAGTTGGACTGCACGCCCAATAGTGCTGTTCGCTCGGTTGCCTTGACCCATCACGTTATTTCCCGAGTTCATTCCGATCTGGTCGGCGATTGGCCCGTTTACGACGAACACTGGCCCGTGGGGCATTGTTGTAGCGAGCAAACCGTGCATGTTGAATGTCTCGCTACACACGGCTTGTACTGCTGCGAGAACTACGGGGAGATACTCGGGTCGACAGCCGGCCATGACAGCGTTTATCGCAACCTTCTCGACGGTGCATGGCGTTAAGTCAGGAGGGACAGTTGCGATTATTTCGTCGGGTGCGCGACTGGTGCCCTGCAGCATCGCGAGGACGCGTTCTTCGTTTGGAGGTACGACCGGTAAGCCGTCTGTCCAACCGCGGTGGTACATAGCTTCATGGGTGTCTTCAAGTTCTGCAAACTCGACTTTGCGGGAATTAAAACTTGAAGTGCCGAAACGTAGTTCGAGATCTGTAGCGAGGGAAGGGTCAACAGAAAGAGAGCCACAGCCAGGTCGTTGATCAGGTAATTCTCGTCCAAGTTCGGAGACTCCGGAAATGGATTCCCACTGTGAACGGGACCATCCGACGGTGCGTCCAATTTCCCTGCCATCTTTGACCATTAGGAGAGTGGGAACGGTTTCTATTTCGTGATGCCATGAAATAGCTAAATCCTCATCAAAGTGTCGATCACCTATCTCTGCAGGGAAATCAGGGTTGTCTTGAGTGAAGACAGTCAGGTTGGTCCGCTCGGCGAGCTGACCTAGAACTGGAACGACGAGCTCACATGTTGGGCAGTCTTCTTTCACTATCGCGACGAGCCCTTCCGGAAGAGCAGTTCGCTGGCTGAGACTCATAGCTTCGAAGATAATCGCTGTGAACTAACTGTTCGAAACCGTTGACGAGCTTCCGAGGCTACGATTCGCGAAAGGCAAAGAAGGAGTCGCTGTGACTGATATTGATTCTGGGACATTTCGAAACGTCTTGGGGCACTTTCCAACGGGTGTAACGGCGGTGACAGCCGTCAACAACGACAAGCCAATTGGAATGGCCATCGGTTCGTTTACATCGGTCTCGCTAGACCCGCCCTTAGTCGCGTTCTTGCCGGGGAAAGACTCCGGTTCCTGGAAAGAGATCCGAGAATCTGGGTCGTTTTGTGTCAACGTCATGGGTCAGGATCAAATGGAAGTATGTGGCGTCATGGCAAGCCGAGCCGAAGACAAATTTGCCGATGTCGAATGGTCTGCAGCCCGGTCAGGTTCGCCGATTATTGCTGGTTCGATCGCGTACATCGATTGTGAAATAGAAGCCATTCATGATGGTGGGGACCATGACATCGTGGTCGGGCGCGTGTTGCAACTCGAAGTAATGGAAAGCAAAGAGCCACTAGTTTTCTTTCAAGGAAGCTACGGCACGTTCAGCTAATCGAGAATTGTGTCTGCACTAGCTCGAGTCATCTTGGGAACCGTTTTTCTTTTCTCAGGTGCTCTCAAAATCCGTGATTCCTCTTGGCATTCTGCAGCGCAACAATTCGGGGCACCTAAATTTGTGGCAATTGCTATCGCTCCTATCGAAATCATTCTGGGGGCGATGTTGGTGGTGGGAGTTGGCACCCCTTGGACCTCTATCGGCGCAGAAGTCTTGCTTGCAATGTTTACGATCGCCATGTTGCGTGTAATGCGTCGCCCGGTGTCTCAACGACCCGCTTGTGCCTGTTTCGGTCGATGGACCTCTCGACCTGTTGGCACAAGCTCAGTTTTAAGGAATCTGGTGCTCCTCGCCCTAGCTGCTATCTCGAGCGGAGCTTGACGACCCGGCTAGCATTAACATTTCCAGAATGACCGATAGCACGAAGGCTTCTTCGTCCCAAGCGTCATAGCGACCTGAAGGGCCGCCGTGTCCCGAGTCAATTTCGGTGCGAAGTAGCATCATACGAGTGCTCTTGGTTCGTGCACGGAGCTTGGCGACCCATTTGGCTGGTTCCCAATATTGAACTCTTGGGTCGTTTAACCCTGCTGTTACAAGCAACGCCGGGTGATTTTCCTCAACGACGTTCTCGTATGGGCCGTAGGCCGCCATGGCCTCGAAGGTGGCGACATCATTAGGGTTGCCCCACTCATCGTATTCGGTGACCGTCAGCGGAATAGACGGGTCAAGCATCGTATTGACGTTGTCTACGAACGGAACCTCAGCGATAACTCCACAGAACGCCTCTGGACGCTGGTTCACCATTGCCCCCATAAGGAGACCGCCAGCACTTCCTCCGCGAGCAACTATGCGATTTGGGTCAGACCAACCCTCACGCACAAGGTGGTCCCGGCAACTGCCAAAATCGGAAAACGTATTCTGCTTAAGTTCCAAACGACCTTGTTCGTACCAGTTGCGTCCCAGTTCGCCGCCCCCGCGAACGTGAGCAATCGCGAAAATTACTCCTCGGTCAAGTAAAGACAGTCGAGCGGAGGAAAAGGCGGCGGGGATGCCAATTTCGTAAGCGCCGTAGCCATAGATGACGGTCGGTGCCGGCCACGCCACGACGTCAGGTCGCCAAACAACGCTCATGGGTACCTTGGTGTCATCAATAGATGTCGCCCACAACCGGTCGCAGCGATAACGAGAAAGATCGGTGTCACCGAGGACTGGTTGTTGTTTCAGTAGTACTTGCTCGCGAGTATCAATATTGATTTCGTAAGTCGATGCTGGTGTTACCAAAGACGTGTAGTTGTATCGGAAGACCCGTGTCGAGTACTCGGCGTTCGCACCTGAACTTGCCTCAAAAACGGGCTCGCTCATGGGAATCTCGAACTCATCGCCCTGCTTATGATCACGAATACGCAACATCGGAACACCTTCCCGCCGCTCCGTAATCACCATAAAATTCTCAAACGCATCAATGTCCTCAAGCCTGACGCCCTCGCGATGAGGCACTATCTCCTCCCAGTTATGGGAACCCAGTTGATCTACCGGAGTCTCCATTAGTCGAAAATCCAGAGCATTCCAGTTGGTGAGAATCAGTAGGCGATCCCCTTGATGAGAGATTCGGTATTCATGGCCTTCTCGGCGCGGCTCAACAATTACGAGCTCGCCATCTGGGGAATCTGCATCCAAGAGCCAGTACTCAGAAGACATTTTGGACTCGCTGCCAACAACCACATAGCGCTCGCTGCGAGTGCCACCAATACCCACCCAGAACTTCTCATCCTCCTCGTTGAAAATTGTCTTGTCTTGTTGGCTGTCTGTACCCACGACGTGACGTATCACTCGGTCGGGTCTCCGAGCCTCGTCTGTCAGGACCATAAAAAGAGTTTGTGAATCGTTAGCCCAGACCAATCCATATGAAAGGCCGTTGATGCCGCTATCTATAATTTCGCGACGCTCAAGGTCCATTACATGTAATTCGTATTCTTCGTTTCCGTCGGTATCGACGGTGTAAGCAAGCAGACGGTGATCGGGGCTAACCGCTAAGTCCCCGAGCGCGAAATATTCGTGCCCCAAAGCAAGTTGATTCTCGTCGAGCAGCACCTCTTCACTTTCAGAGAGACCCCGCTGTTGGCGCACATGTATCGGATATTGCAATCCCTCACCCGTCCGAACTCTGTATTCCCACGGTCCCTTGGGAACAGGTAACGATTGGTCCTCCTCTTTGATTCTCCCCTTAATTTCCTCAAAGAGGGCTTTGCGCAGTTCCCCTAAATGAGCAGTTGCCTGCGCAGTCCAGTCGTTTTCTGCACGTAGATACTGCAGAACCGCCGGATCCTCGCGGTAGCGCAACCAGAACCATGGATCTTCGGTCGAATTACCGTGCACCACTCGCGTATGGTCCTTTTGAGACGCTACTGGCGGTTTGTTTCTCTCGGAATCCATCGAATGGACGCTAGCGTCCCGAACGATGCAACCTAGAGTTGAATGGCTTACAACGCGATAGTTTGCTCAACGCTGGCTGGATTAAGAGACCGAGGTTCGATATGCCGATCTACGCACTAGGTGAACATCAACCACAAATTCACCCTGAAGCCTGGGTGATGCCCGAAGCAGTTTTGATCGGTCGAGTGAAGATAGGAGCCAGGGCAACAATTTGGTCTGGAGCCGTCCTCCGAGCTGATGACAATGACATTGTGATCGGCGAAGAAACATCAGTACAAGACAACGCTGTCCTCCATGTGACTGAACAACTCCCCACGGTTGTAGGTAGAGGCTGCACCATTGGACACTTAGCCCACCTTGAAGGTTGCACGGTTGAAGATGAAGCTCTAGTGGGAACGGGGTCGATCGTGCTGCACGAAGCCGTAATAGGGCAGAGAGCTCTAGTTGGTGCTGGTGCGGTCGTTCCTGGGCGGATGCACGTCCCAGCAGGTTCTATGGCATTGGGAATGCCAGCGAAAATTCGTGAAGGTGTTGATACCGACCCCTTGATTTTGCCTGGAGTGGAGACGTATATCCGGCGTGGAGCAACCTTCAGAGAGCAGATGCGACGAATCGACTGAGAACTTTGCTGAGATGACCTAGGGTCAACGCATGACTAAAGCGCAAATTGATCTCGGCAAAGTTGGACTGTGGACGGGAATACTGGACGGTTTGCCCTCCTCGGCGGCGAACGAACTATGTGCAGAAGCAGCGGAGCTTGGCTTCAAAACAATTTGGATTCCCGAAGCAGTCGGGCGCGACCCCTTTGTCACAGCAATGCGAGTTCTAGAAAACACGACCGAGGTAACGATCGCTACAGGCATTGCCAACATTTATGCCCGAGATGCAATGACGATGGCCAATGCCCAGCGCAGCATCGAAGAAGCACACCCCGGACGTTTCTTATTGGGCTTGGGTGTAAGCCACATGCATTTGGTTGAGTGGATTAGAAAACACGACTACTCGAAGCCGCTCACCTATATGAGGGAATACCTCGAGATGATGCACAAAGCTCGCTTCATGGCAGTCGGCCCATCAGAGCTACCCGAGATTGTGCTAGCCGCACTTGGGCCAAAGATGCTGGAACTGGCGGCGTCCCAAACGGCTGGAGCACATCCCTATTTCGTGCCCCCGGAGCACACTCAAATCGCTAGAGAAGTCATGGGTTCAGAAGCGTTGCTATATCCGGAACAAATGGTCGTTCTTGAAGAAGACCCCGGTACCGCAAGAGCCATAGCTCGACAGCATATGAAAACTTATTCGGCTTTGCCGAACTACGCCAACAACCTCATGCGTCTCGGATACGACGCAGACGACATCGAGAATATGGCTGATGTAGTGGTTGATGCCGTGGTCGCATGGGGCTCGATAGAGGCGATCAAGAAACGCGTCCAGGACCATTTCGATGCTGGGGCAGATCACGTTTGCGTTCAAGTGCTTACCGAGGAACCGCAAACAGTTCCGGAGGGCTGGCGCCAATTGGCGCCAGCGTTGGTTGGCTAAAGCCGATGGCTTCCGTCCGGACCGAAATCACCGAACTGGCAACGGGCCTTGGAATGTTGGGCTACGACAGCCCTATTGAAGCAATAAGCCAATTTCCCAAACAATTTGCCGATGTCACCGAGCGGGTCTGGAATCAATTCACTCAAGCTGTTGACGAATCGCCACACCGTGTCGATTTTGCCGGCGCTTATCGAAACGGCCAGGTCTTCCTGGAAGCGAACGACGGTTTAAGGGGTCGGCCGCCGCAACTGATTGAGTGGAAGGGGAGCCATCGAAGCCCTGGACATGACCAACTCCCAATCGATCTGCGAGTCGATCATGTGTATCTCATTTCCTGCAAGTACTCCTCCAAGATTTTACTCAACGCAGCGCCATCCAATCTGTTCGCAGCGAGCCATGATGTCGGAGACTGGTACGACCACGCGGCGCCAAGTCAACACCAAGCCCTATATGCCGCAGTTCGAGCAGAAGTCGACACAAGTGTAGATCTGCCCCCCTTCGTAGGCGATCTAGCCAAACACCACCGATCCGAACTCAAGACCGCACTAGCCAACCGAGAATGGAGCCCCAAATGTGCGGCCGCCTACCGAGAATTAGCAGCTGAGGTCGGACGCGTCACCGCCAGCCAATGGCGTAAATCTGTAGCTACGAAACGTCAACGAGAGGCTCTCTTGTGGCGACTACTGCGCATTGGTCCTGCCCCCTACTACGTACTGGGTTCAGCCAGAGATAGGGCTTTACGTCTGTTGGTGACTACCCCTTGGGACTGGCGTCGTCGGTTCGAATTCCGCGACTTAGAAATATGGGGGGAAGAAGCTGGCCAACCGAAAATAGGTTGGCGGGCGACGGTTCGAGACCACGAAGCCGCTGAAGAAACGTGCGTCGACGGACACGTAGAAGTGCGTTGGAGTCACGGCCGCTTCGCTCAGGCGCCAGAGGCAAAGGTTTACCTGGATACTCCACATTCACAGGTGCCTGGATACCTCCACCTTGACGCAGCGGAATCTTGGTCTGGGTCAATAAGTGGGCCAGATATTCAATTACCACTATCCTAATAGTGGTAAATAACTGCGGCAGGAGCCCTTGTGACAGACACCGAACCAAACGTCGCCATCGATATAGGTAAATATCAACTCGGATGGAGTGACGAAGAGGACTATGTATACAAGCCTCAAAAGGGTCTGAATGAAGACATTATCCGGGAAATGTCTTTTCTCAAGAAGGAACCGGAGTGGATGCTCAACTTCCGGTTGCGTTCTTACGAAATATTCAAACAAAAACCAATGCCGAACTGGGGTGGCGACACCTCAGAAATCTTCTTTGACGATATTTACTACTACATCAAACCCACTGAAGGACAGGTAGACGCTTGGGAAGAACTACCCGACTCAGTGAAAGACACATACGAAAAACTTGGGATCCCTGAAGCTGAGAGGAAATACCTTGCTGGGGTAACAGCCCAATATGAGTCAGAAGTCGTGTACCACCGTAACCGTGAGGACTTAGAGGCTCAGGGAGTCATCTTCTCCGACATGGACTCGGCAGTGAAGGAACATCCCGAAATCGTCCAAAAGTATTTTGGAACGATCATTCCTCCTGGGGATAATAAATTCTCCGCCCTGAATTCAGCGGTCTGGTCCGGTGGATCCTTCATCTATGTGCCACCTGGAGTCGAAGTTGAGATGCCGCTCCAAGCATATTTCCGGATCAATGCTGAAAATATGGGTCAGTTTGAACGCACTTTGATAATTGCCGATGAGGGCGCCACAGTGCACTACATAGAGGGATGCTCGGCGCCGGTGTACAGTTCTGACTCACTTCACTCGGCAGTGGTAGAGCTATGCGCGTTGCCCGGAGGGCGGATCACTTACACCACGATCCAAAACTGGTCGAATAACGTTTTCAATTTAGTAACCAAACGCGCTGCTGCTTACGACGAAGCGCACGTGGAATGGATTGACGGGAACATCGGTTCCAGGCTGACAATGAAATATCCAGCCGTGTACCTGATGGGACCAAAGGCGTCTGGCGAAGTACTCTCGGTCGCTTATGCCGGAGACGGCCAACACCAAGATGCGGGTGCCAAAATGGTTCACGCAGCTCCAGAGACGTCTTCGAAAATCGTATCTAAATCGATATCAAAAGACGGAGGAAGAACGACCTACCGAGGTTTAGTCCGAGTCGAGGAAGGTATGAACGACTGCCGATCGCACGTCCAATGCGATGCACTTCTCCTAGACGAAATAAGTCGTTCCGACACCTACCCGTATCAAGAAATAGGTTCGCGCGACGCAGAGATTGGGCATGAGGCCACAGTCTCCAAAGTCGCTGATGAGCAACTTTTCTATCTTATGAGTAGAGGACTCTCCGAAGAGCAAGCTATGGGGATGGTCGTGAATGGGTTCATTGAACCGGTCACCAAAACGCTTCCGATGGAATACGCGGTTGAATGGAGCCGACTCATAGAACTGCAGATGGAAGGATCCATCGGTTAGATCGGCGGACCCTGGGTAAGAACCTAGAGTTAATGCAGCAAGCGCGGTAGCGAACCCGCCTTTTGCTGGATACGGTCACAACCACAGCAGCAAATGGAGGTTTCCTCAGGTGCGAACACCGAAAAACTTTTTTTCACCACTAGCGCTCGGAGCACCCGACCCACTCAGAGAAATCCCCTTTCGTCCGTCACGAATGATTCACTTTTTCGACCCGTCGAACGAAAAAATGAGAGCAAAAGTCCCCGCAATTGCCCCCACAGTTGATGTCCTCCTAGGCAACCTTGAGGATGCTGTCGCTGCCGACAACAAGGAAGCAGCCCGAGCTGGCCTAGTAGAAGTTGGTCGAAACTGGAGCAATCAAGACACTCAACTATGGACAAGGGTGAACAGCCTCGACTCCCCATGG
The DNA here is from genome assembly GCA_002296525.1 of Candidatus Neomicrothrix sp. UBA814. Lineage (GTDB taxonomy): Bacteria > Actinomycetota > Acidimicrobiia > Acidimicrobiales > Poriferisodalaceae > UBA6944. The sequence continues at coordinate 298,063 of DBIA01000017.1, forward strand.
TTTCTCGATGACCTCATGACCTTGGTAGGAGAAATCGGAGACAAGCTTGACGTGGTAATGATCCCCAAAGTTGAAGGTAGCGAGGACATTCATTTCGTTGACCAGCTTCTTGCGCAGCTAGAAGCCCGCGCCGGTTTAACCACCCCAATTTTGGTTCACGCCATCCTAGAAACTGCCCAAGGTGTAGCCAATGTCGAAGATATCTGCGGCGCAAGCCCCCGAATGCAGGGCCTGTCACTAGGTCCAGCGGACCTTGCTGCGGACCGCCGAATGAAAACCACCAGGGTCGGTGGCGGCCATCCGGGATACCTCGTCCGTCAAGACCCAGAGGAGGGCATCGAAGACGAGGACCGCCTCTCGTATCAACAAGATCTCTGGCATTACACCCTCGCCCGTATGGTGGACGCGTGCGGAGCACACGGGATCTTGCCTTATTACGGCCCGTTTGGAGATATAGCAGACACCGTCGCCTGCGAAGATCAGTTCAGAAACGCCTATCTCTTAGGCTGCGTAGGCGCATGGAGCTTGCACCCCGTTCAGATCGATATAGCGAAAAAGGTCTTTAGCCCCGAACCGTCAGAAGTCGCCTGGGCGATGCGAGTCATTGAAGAAATGGGCGATGGGACCGGAGCAGTAATGATTGACGGAAAAATGCAAGACGATGCGACGGTCAAGCAATGTCACGTAGTCGTCAACCTTGCCCGCGAGCTAGCTGCCAAAGACTCGGATTTGGCTACCAGCTACGGATTCTGATTCTTATAGATCCACACGCATATTGTCAGGAGATGAGAATGACTTCTACATACCGACCCCGGCGCTCGGTTTTATATATGCCAGCAGCTAATGAGCGAGCCCTAGAAAAGGCAAAAGAGATCGAAGCGGACGCCCTTATCTTCGATCTAGAGGATGCGGTAGCCCCCGACGCGAAAGAACTCGCTAGAGATCAAGCATGCTCAGCTGCATCCTCCGCCGAGTACGGAAAACGGGAGCTAACAATCCGTTGCAATGGGCTCGATACTCCATGGGGACGTGACGATGTCTTGGCCGCTGCCGCAGCAGCCCCTGCAGCAGTAGTAATACCCAAAGTTGATGGACCCGAATACCTAGATGAAATCTCGACTTTGCTTGAAGCAGGTGGAGCACCGCCTTCGACTCAAATCTGGGCGATGGTAGAAACCCCGACGGGAATTCTCAACGTCAACCAAATAGCGAACCATGAACGGATGTCAGTTATGGTCATGGGGACTAATGACATGGCAAAGGAACTGCGCGCCTCCATCACCGCAGATAGGCAGTCATTGCTTCCATATTTGGCCATGTGCTTACTTTCCGCTAGAGCAGCTGGTGTCAGCATTCTCGACGGCGTCTTCAACGACATCAAAGACGAGTCAGGATTCCAATCGGTTTGCATGCAAGGGGCGCAAATGGGTTTTGACGGCAAAACTCTCATCCACCCAAGTCAGGTCGAGCCGACCAACAAGATCTTTGCGCCGAGCTTGGACGAACTCGAGTTCCATCAACGTGTGATCGAAGAATTTGAGGCAGCTGAACGAGAGGGTAGAGGCGTTTTAACCGTGGATGGAAAAATGATTGAGAACCTGCATGTAGATGAAGCGCGAAGAGCGATTGCGATGGCAGAAGCTATTGCGGCTTTGTAACGCTTTTCCCTCAACCAGGCCGATGAACGAGCTAAAAGGCGCCACAATATAGATATGCCGATGCGCACGAATTGTCGCCATTACGAGACTCGCTCGTACGGCAATGGCGAAACCGTCAGAAAATGCAATCTCGACCTCGCTCCAGAAGCGCCATGGCGTTGTCCTGATGACTGCCCCGAATACACACCCCGCCGGATCGATGTCGCGTGGGACCACGGCACGCTCGGGGTGCAAGATTTCGCCGACGAACCCGACAGTCTCGGCGAAGACGACTCCATAGCAGCCTTGCTTGATGCGGCTGAAGATATTGTCAATGCGGCCGGCCCCGACATCTTGAGAGAACTCGAAGCAGACAAAAAAAAGGGCCGAAAGAGACCGCGGATCAGCAAAAAAGCTCGAGCCCAAAAAAGAAAGAAGCGAAAGAAGCGTTGATAATCAGCCCCCGTAACCGTCCCGCCCCGTTACCTGAGAAAATTCACTTCCACTGCCGGTCGACAGCTACCCACGAACTAAACCCAGTCCATCTCCACTACACAGCGGATTTCTACTATCTAGATAGGTAGAATTACTACTTGTGGCACCCACCGGTACAGGGCCTTTTGGCAGGCCCGAACAGGTCGACTTAATTGGATCTTCAGTCTTTCTTGAGAAGCGTCAAGAAGCTGAGAAGCAAGCCTCCCAGAGAGGCGTGCCTTCTTTCGAAGAGGAACTCTGGCGTTACACACCCATCGGTGATTTAGATCCCTCCAAATACCGCTTAGACGCGCCCGGAGGTTTGATGGCCGATGTTGGACTGGTAGAGGGCATAGAGAGTGAAACGGCTGCCATCATCGAAATCGTCAATGGCCAAATAGTCTCAACGACTATCAACGATGAATCGATCGAGGTGCATTCCGAGGGCGTTGAAATGGAGGCTGCCGTTGGTTCTGTGATCCCCATTGGTGAGGACTTCTTCACAGACTGCAACCTCAGTTACTGCACAGCTCCAGTGGTTATCGAGATTAAACGAAACTCAGTTGTAGGAGCTCCGATTCTGATTCGTCAACACACAACCACCAGCGAAATCGTCTGGTTCCCGCGGCTTGTGGTTCAACTTGGTGAAAACTCAGAAGCGACAGTGGTCGAACATCAAGCCAGCCCATCGATAAGCGCGTTGGTGTGCCCTGTCAGTGAAATCAAAGTCGCTCAGGCAGGTCGACTCAAATACCTAACGGTCCAAGAACACGGGCCTGAACTGTGGCAAATATCAACTCAAGTAGCTGAGGTGCAAAGAGACGCACATGTCGCATTGAGCCAAGTCGCTTTGGGTGGGTCCTATGCCAGAGCGAGAATCGACACAGAAATGGTCGGTCAGGGATCTTCAAGCGAAATTAGCGCCATATATTTCGGGCGTGAAAATGCGCAGCACGACTTCCGAACTTTCCAAAAGCATGAAGCACCGCACACCAACTCCAATTTGTTGTTCAAAGGCGTGGTCGATGATGAAAGCCGAGCTATCTATACGGGCTTGATCAGAATTGAGCCAGAAGCTGGCGACGTCAACGCCTTCCAAACAAATCGCACCCTGAAACTCTCGGAAAGCGCCTGGGCTGAATCAGTACCAAATCTCGAAATCGAAAACAACGACGTGAAATGCAGTCACGCTTCAGCCGTCGGCCCCATTGATGAAGAGCAAAGGTTTTATTTGGAAAGTCGGGGAGTTCCAACAGAAATAGCCGAAGCACTAGTTGTGAAAGGTTTTTTTGCGGACGTGCTGCAAGGGCTCCCTTCCCAGTCAGTTGCTCAAGCGATTGACGATCGAATAGAGCAACTCGTGGCGCTTGATAAGGAACGGTTTTAAAGATGGCACGACTCTGCAGTCTCGACTCGTTAGGAGATGGAGAAGCCAAGAGGTTTGACGTCCAAGGACACCGCATCGCTGTCGTCAGGATTGGCGAAGTGGTTCACGCAATAGGCGATAGATGCAGTCATGCCAACTACTCCCTTTCTGATGGCGTCGTTTGGACAGAAGACTGTTCGATCGAATGTCCAAAGCATTTCTCGAAGTTCAACCTTGAGACAGGAATGCCGGACGTGTTCCCAGCTACTCAGCCTGTACCTGTCTATCCAGCTCGCATAGTAGAAGGCGACATTGAGGTAGAACTGCCATGAGCACCTTGTCCATTCAAAACCTCGCAGTTGTAGTTGGAGGAAAGCAGATTCTAAAAGGGGTCAACCTCGAGATCTCCTCGGGCCAAGTACATGCGGTCATGGGTCCCAACGGCGCTGGGAAAAGCACACTGTCCAACGTCATCATGGGAAAGCACGGGTATCAGATTACGTCGGGGTCAATTGAATTAGATGGCCGAGATTTATCTTCCCTGCCTACGTGGGAACGCGCTCAAGCAGGACTTTTCTTGGCGATGCAGTACCCGACAGAGGTGCCTGGGGTTTCAGTACGCGAGGCTTTGGAGTTGGCAGTTCGATCTAGAGGGGACAACCATATCGACATCTCCTCTCGACTCGATGAAGAAGCTGACCAAATCGGGTTGCCGACAGACTTACTCGAACGTGCTCTAAACGTGGACTTTTCAGGCGGCGAAAAAAAGAGGAACGAAACGGCGCAGTTGGCTGTTCTGGCACCCGAAATCGCAATTTTGGACGAATTAGACAGCGGTCTCGACATTGACGCCCTTAAAGCTTGCGCCGAGCGCATTGAAGCTATGACGAATGATGGGTTGGGCGTTCTATGCATCACCCACTACCACAGGCTCCTGGACTACCTCATCGCAGATCATGTTCATATTTTGGTCGATGGCCAAATCGCGGAAAGCGGCGGCCCAGAGCTGGCACGCGAACTTGAGGACGATGGATATTCGCGTTTTGGTGACGCAGGTGAAGAATCCTCCGGCGTGTCGGTAGCCATAGGTGGACGTTCCGAGACAAAGAATGTCGCCGTCTCTGACCCCGAAGATCCCTTTGCTGACCCTCTTGCTTAGCTGAAGCGCTGTAGACGGGGTAGACGGGCCATTACACTCACTAATGACTAACCCGCATGTCAGCACTTTTGGGAGCGATGGCACGTGCATAGCGAACTGCTAACAGACAAAGAGCTCGACGATTTGTCGGCGGAACTAGCTAACTGGGATGTGTCAGCCGATGGGCTGGAACGCTCTTACGACTTTGGAAACTTCGTTAAAGCTTTCTCTTTCATGGCGGGCACCGCCTTGCAATGCGAACGACTCAATCATCATCCGGAATGGTCAAACGTGTACGGAAAAGTGCATGTACGACTTGTCACTCATGACCGCAGCGGCGTCACGAATCTCGACGCCACGTTGGCCAGATTGATGGAAGAACTATCAGGTGCCTGACCTGAGACGTCTTCTCTTTCGTGTCTACCGGAGGTGGACGGGGTTGCGTCCGGCGAAGTTAACAATTGGAGTTCGCGCCCTTGTACTTGATGACGATGGTCGAATTTGTCTGGTGCGCCATAGTTACCGCGACGGATGGTATTTACCTGGAGGGGGAGTCAAGACCGGTGAGTCGCTCGTTGACGCTATGCAGCGAGAGTTGAGAGAAGAAACCGGGGTGGAACTCCCCGAGACGCCACAAAAAGTGCACGGGGTCTTCTCGTCTTTTAATGAGAACAAAAGCGATCACGTTGTTGTCTTTGTAGTGAACGAATGGGCTGTAAGTCCTTCTGTATCGCCGGAAATAGCTGAGGTCGGTTTCTTTGCTCCCGACGAACTGCCTGATGGAACATCAGCCGCTACTACCAGACGAATCAAAGAACACATCACAGGTGTTCCTCCTGGGCACCGCTGGTAGATGGTGTTACGTGTCGAGGTCGTCTAAGCCTGTCAACAACGTATTCCAGGAAAGAGTTGCGCATTTGATCCGGACTGGGAACTTGACGACACCCTTTAATGCCTCAAGATCCCCCAAAGTGAGAGCTACTGGAGAAACTGGCTCCTGATCAGCGTTGATTATTGTCTCCTCGTGAATAGACATCATGGCTTTGAATTCACGGGATAGGTCGCGCACTTCTTCTATGGATTTATTTTGAATTGCTGCGGCCATCATTGACGCCGATGCCTGACTGATCGAACAACCCTGTCCCGCGATTCGCAATTCCTTGATCGAATCTTCCTCGATCAGGAAGGTAAGGGAGACCTCATCACCACACAGCGGGTTGAATCCCTCGGTTTTGTGCGCCGGAGGACACTCAAGTTCTCCCTGATGACGCGGATTTCGGTAGTGATCAAGAATGATTTCTTTGTAGAGCTCTTCAAGTCCAGACACGTGACAACCCTCTACCTACAATGCGAACATTTCACCAGCGGACTCTAACGAGTCAACTAAGGCATCAACGTCGGACTCATCGTTATATAGGTACATCGAGGCTCGGGACGTGGCGGGTACGCCGAGCTCTTTCATTAACGGTTTGGCGCAATGGTGACCGGCTCTGATGCAAATGCCGCGCTGGTCCAAGACTTGACTTAAGTCGTGTGGATGGACGCCGCGGTATTCGAGAGAAATAACTCCACCGCGCTGCAATGGGTCACTCGGCCCATGAATCACAATTTCTTCACCGTATCTGTCGTTCAAAGACCGTAGGGCGTAGTCGGTCAGCGCGATTTCATGGTCGCGAACGTTCTGCATTCCTAAAGAATTGAGGAAATCTACAGCGGCACCAAGACCGATAATTTCTGCAATTGGTGGCGTTCCGGCCTCAAATTTGTGCGGTAACTCGTTAGCAGTAAACCCGTCACGTCGCACATCAAGAATCATCTCGCCACCGCCAAGGAAAGGCGGCATTGAATCGAGAAGCTCCTCACGGCCCCACAGCACGCCGATCCCGGTGGGTCCGCACATTTTGTGACCGGTGAAGCAAAGCAGATCAGCTTGGAGTTCATGGACATCGGTCGGAAGGTGCGGCACGTATTGACTGCCATCTACCGCCACTAAAGCTCCCGCAGCGTGAGCTCTTTCCGCAATTTCTGAAATTGGATTCAAGGTGCCTAAGACGTTACTCATAGCAGTAACGCTCACCATTTTCACGCCGTCCAAGAGCTGATCGAGTTGGTCTAAATCAAGAAGACCATCAGGAGTCAACGGCAACCAGCGAATTTCGAAGCCCTTCTCGGCGCTTAGTATCTGCCAGGGAACAATATTGGCGTGGTGCTCCATATCGGTGATTAGTACAGCATCCCCTTGAGAGAGGTTGCTTCCGCCCCACGACCTAGCTATGAGGTTGAAGGATTCGGTGGCGTTTTTAGTAAAAACAACTTCGTGCGGAGAATCACAGCCGATGAAATTAGCGATCCGTTTCCTTGCTTGTTCCATTTCTTCTGTAGCCTGCGCCGCGATTTCATACGCACCCCGGTGCACATTGGCATTAATGGTTTCGTAGTAGTGATTCATAGCGTCAATGACGCAGTCCGGTTTTTGTGAAGACGCCGCAGAATCCAAATAAACGATGTTGTGCCCGTTCACGACTTGTGACAGAAGCGGGAATCTATGCTTGAGGTCTGACGGCAGTGTCATGACTCAAACCGTTCGTAGCCTTCCCGCTCCAGCCGTTCTGCTAATTCCGGTCCGCCCGATTCGACAATACGCCCGTCAAAAAGGATATGGACGTGGTCAGGCTGGAGTTCTGTTAGCAGTCGCTGGTAGTGAGTAATGAGCAGAACGCCCATCTCAGGGCGCGAGTCGTGCACTTCTCTGACGCCGTTAGCAACCACCCGCAAGGCATCGACGTCAAGTCCTGAGTCGGTCTCATCAAGCACTGCAAATTCAGGTTCCAGGATCGCAAGTTGAAGTATTTCGTTTCTCTTTTTCTCGCCACCGGAAAAGCCCTCATTGAGGTACCGATCCATAAATGAGGGGTCCATGTCGAGTCGTGCCATCCATTCCTGCATCGCCACATAAATGTCGATAGCTGACACGTCTTCCCCGCGTCGGGCAGATGCCGCTTGACGCAAGAAATTTCTCACTGACACGCCTGAAATTTCTTGAGGGTATTGGAAGGCAAGAAACATCCCGGCCTTCGCTCGTATGTCTGCTTCCCAGTCGGTAATGTCATCACCCCTCATCCGGAGATGGCCTGCTGTGACTTCATATTCGGGCGAGCCCATGAGCGTTGTAGCGAGCGTTGACTTGCCCGACCCATTTGGTCCCATAACAGCGTGGATTTCACCCGCGCCGATCGTTAAATCGACTCCGTGCAAGATGTCCGGGCCCTCAACGGCCCGAACCTCGAGTGCCTCAATCTCGAAGAGCGGCGATGCCATATAAACGATTCTATGGGCGCAGCAGGAATTAACACTGTCTCAATAGTGCAAATTGGGTCTACATAATCGCAATTGGAGTCAGTCAAAGATCAACTGAGGAAGTCGTGACAAACATCAATCCAAAATTGGGTAGTCAAACTAAGCGATTCGACATCTATCCGCTCATTGTGTCCGTGAAAACGGCTCATGAAGTCACTGGACTTCAAGTCGGGGCTGAATAGACCGGCCCCATATGCAATTGAGCCGAGATTCCGATACACGCGTGCGTCAGTGAAGCCAACTATGAGTTGAGGGACAAGTCGTGCGCTTGGGAAAGGTTGATTCACAGCTTTCTGAATTGTGTCCCACATGGGGTTATCTATTCGGCTGATACTTGCAGGGTCGTTCATGATGATCTCGACATCAACTTGATCGGCTAAGTCACCCAAAGCAGCATCCAAATGTGCCTGGACTTCGGCTCCCGACTCACCGGGCAAAGTTCGTATATCAACGTTGACATCGATTTGATCCGGAATGACATTGGTTTTCATCCGTCGGTCCGATTCAACGACGTTTGGCGAAAAAGTAGTGTGGGTGCAGCTATAAAAATGACGAGCGAGCCCTTCGACTGGATGCGCGTCCAACCAATCTTCGATTTTTGATTCATCGAGCATGATCGATTTTGTCTCGTCGTCGACGTCCAAAATATCGACCTGCTGACGCCACAGCTCATGAAATTGCGGTGGAGGTCGGTATTCAGCAAGACGTTGAACAACGCCTGCAGCTCTCACTAACGCATTATCTGATTTAAATGGTGCTGAACCATGTCCGGGGGTTCCTTTGATTCGTAGTTGTCGCCAGGCGACACCCTTTTCGCCGACGTTCATCCCTATGTGCGGATTATCTGGGTTGCCAGTATGCAATCCACCATTTTCTGTGAGTACGTAGTCGGCCATAATTGCCTCAGGGTGGTGGTCGGCCATCCACTGAGCGCCGTGCGCTGAACCCGACTCCTCGTCGGCTACAGCGAAGTAGATGAAATCTCCGGTGGGCCGAAAGCCACTTTGGGCTAAGTGCTTGAAGGCGACTGCCTGCGACGATGTCAGATTGAGCATGTCGACTGCACCGCGGCCCCAAACCTCTCCGTCAACAAGGTCCCCCCCGAAGGGATCGCGGTCCCACCCATCTGGATTTACAGGAACGACATCAGTGTGGCCCATCAAACACAAGCTTGGGGCGTTGGGGTCTGTGCCGGCGATCCGGGCTACTAATGATTTCCTGCCTGGCGTGGGTTCGAACGTCTCAATATCGATGCCAGGTCCTTCGAGAAATGTTTCCAAAGCATCGCTATTGCGGACTTCGTTTCCAGAAGTGGGGGTCCCGTCGTTTACGCATGCATTCCTGATCAGAGTCTGTAAAAGCTCAACTGTTGTTTGTGTGCGGGCTTCTTTGTCACTGGCCATTAAATGAGCGTAGAGCCATTGGCGATGCGATGCCGGATATCTCAAGGAGCTCTCAAAATAAACACCCCACAGGGATGTAAGGCGTATTGACTGCTGTGTGATGGAATGACGGGGTGATTAACGAGACGTTGTGCGATATGACGGCACTGGAGATGCGGCATTCATTGCTACAGGGGGACATCAGTGCGCGAGAGTTGTTGGCTGCTCATCTAGCCAGAATCGAACGAATCAATCCAGAACTTAATGCCATCGTAACCCTTGTCCCAGAACTAGCTAAGGACAGTGCTGACAAGGCTGACAACGCATTTGCTCGAGGTGAGCCCCTTGGTTTGTTGCATGGATTGCCGGTCGCTCATAAAGACCTAGTCGACACCGCCGGGGTTCTTACCACTTTAGGTTCCCCCATCTATAGAAACCGTGTACCTGATGAAGACGATCTGATTGTCGAGCGTATGCGAAACGCAGGCGCGGTCATGGTGGGCAAAACGAATACGCCCGAATTTGGTGCAGGTTCCCAAACTTTTAACCAAGTATTCGGGGTGACGTCGAACCCCTATGACACCTCGCGGACGTGTGGTGGAAGCAGCGGGGGAGCAGCGGTAGCGCTAGCGGCTCGCATGTTGCCGCTAGCGGACGGCTCTGACCTCGGTGGATCGCTACGTAACCCGGCAGCGTTTTGCAATGTGGTCGGCTTTAGGCCCTCAGCGGGCCGTGTTCCTTCCGTCCCTAATACGAATCTCTGGCTTCATATGGCTACCAAAGGACCTATGGCTCGGACCGTGAGCGACATCGCTTTATTTATGCAGGTCATAGCCGGGCCACACCAACTTGCTCCGCACTCGAACTCAGAATCGCCAGACCTATTCGGCGGGTCCCTGGAGAGAGACTTTCGGGGGGTAAAAGTCGCATGGTCTCCAGACTTGGGAGGTCTGCCGGTGGATCCGGCGATACGAAAGGCCCTCGCGGGCACTCCGGACGTACTTTCGGATTTAGGTTGTGACGTCGTCGAGGAATGGCCTGACCTTTCTGCGGCTCCGGAAATCTTTCAGACACTTCGAGCTGGAATTTTCGCCCATAGCTATGCCCCGTTGTTGGAAAAACATAGAGATCAGTTAAAGGAAACTGTTGTATGGAATGCCGAAAAAGGGCTTTCCATGAGCATGAAAGATCACGTTGATGCGTGCTATCAGCAAGCGCGAATGTTTGCTGAGTTACAAGACTTTATGAGCGATATTGAGTTCTTGGCTTGTCCGGTCACTCAGGTGCCACCGTTTGCCAAAGGAATCGAATACATCAAAGAGATCGAGGGCATCCATTTCGACACTTACCTTGATTGGATGCGGTCGTGCAGTGACATCACCACTACAACTCACCCGGCCATATCAGTGCCCGCCTCTTTTACAGAAGACGGTCTCCCAGTCGGACTGCAGCTGGTCGGCCGCAGTCTTAAAGATCGTTCGGTTTTAGAACTTGCATACGCCTACGAACAGACAACTCGAATAGGAGAACACAGACCCCCGCTGTTGGATTCCTAGTTGCATGAAGTAAACCGGAAGTTAGATTCACTCGAAATATTTTTTGCGTTCCCGGTCCGTTGGCGCCGACTCGGGTGCTTTGGCTTGACCGTAGCAGCGGGGCAATGGCTAGTGTCCACGCTGGTAGTTCTGTGAAATGAGCGAGGGTAGTGTTAGCTCTCGTGACTGAACTCGCAATCGAAGCGCGCAACCTGGTGCGATCGTTTGGTGATAACCACGCAGTTGACGGAGTCAATCTGACGGTTTCCAGAGGCGAAATTTATGGGTTTTTGGGACCCAACGGTGCCGGCAAATCAACGACGGTGAGAGTTCTTTGCACGTTACTTTCACCAAGCAACGGATCAGCATCTGTTGCGGGCTACGACGTAGTGAAAGACGCCGCGAAAGTGAGAGTGCGCATAGGCGTAGCGCTTCAAGAAGCGGCGCTTGATGACAAGCAAAGCGGCCGAGAAATCTTGGAGCTGCAGGCCCGACTTTTCGGTCTCAGCGCCTCGGACCGAGTCGAACGTGTTGAACGGTCAATAGAACTAGCGGACCTAGATGACGCGATTGACGAATGGGTGGAAACTTATAGCGGCGGAATGAAACGGAGACTCGACCTAGCAGCGAGTCTGATCCACGACCCCGAGGTCTTGTTCTTGGATGAACCGACTACAGGGCTTGATCCGGTGAGCAGGGTGCGAGTCTGGGACGAAGTGAGACGGCTGAATCAAAAATTTGGTGTCACCGTTTTCTTAACCACCCAGTATTTGGAGGAAGCTGACGCGCTTGCGGATCGAGTCGGCATTATTGATCAAGGCCGAATTGTTCAAGAAGGCACCCCTTCGGACCTAAAACGCAGCGTGGGCGCTGACGTTATTGTTGTCAACTTGACAGACAATTTGGAACAAGCTGTCGCCGCAGCAGAAGCGTTACCAGCTGTCGAAGAGGTCACAACGGGTCCGCAGGGTCTCACTATCTCCACGGCTGATGGAGCAGGCCTTGTCGCCGAGGTCGCTGTAGCCTTCAGCCGACAAGGGATTTCGCCCCAATCGTTGACGGTGCGCACACCCTCACTGGACGACGTTTTCCTTCGCGCAACGGGTCACCGACTGTCTCATGAGGTCGATGAATGACGAGTCAACGCGAGCCGATCGCACAACGAAATACATTTGTCGGAGACATTAGAACAGTCGCTCGTCGGGCTATTCGGAGTCTCTCTCGGGAGCCAGAATTCATCGGACCAGCATTAGCAATTCCCATCTTCTTTTTCGTTGTCAACATCGGCGCTCTTGAAGCATTCGTGGAACGACAGCCAGGGATTGATTACCGTGCATTTCAGTTGCCGGTAGCAATCGTTTTCGCAGTTACGGGAATATCAAGAGCAAACATGCTGGTGACCGATATCCAGACCGGATACTTAGACCGAATGCTCGTTACACCCATACGTCGAGTGTCGCTACTCCTTGGCCTGATGATCGCGGACATCGTGTTGGCCTTTGCTTTGGCAACAATTGTCTTACTTCTCGGGTTCGCCGTCGGGGTGAGTTTTGGAACGGGCGCTGCTGGTTTATTGGTCTTTGTTGTGTTATCGATGGCTTGGAGTCTTACCTTTACCGGTTTCCCGTACACAATTGCTCTTCGAACCGGTAACCCGGCTGCAGTGAACTCTGCCTTCCTGATTTTCTTCCCGTTCGCGTTTCTTACCCCCAGCTTTTTGCCCCGGGAGCTGATGAGCGGATGGCTGAAAACAGTCGCTGCTTGGAACCCCGTGACTTACCTGCTCGAGGGTATGCGATCCGTTCTCTCGGACGGTTGGGAATACGACTTGTTGCTCAAGGCGGTCGCGGCCATAGTCGGACTGGGGTTAGTCACATTTACTATGGCGTTCCGTGCCCTGGGCCGTCGCGTGGCAACGGGTTAGATCTTTACCAACCGCGATCAATCCACTCCTGCAGTTGCGGTGATTCGTTCCCAATAGTGGTGTCATCTCCGTGGCCAGGTAAGACGAGTGTGTCCGCTGTGAACTTGGAGAACATGCGGTCTTCGATGCTTTTGATAATGGTGTCAAAGTCGCCGCCTTCGAAATTGGTGGCGCCCGGTCCCCCTGGGAACAGAGTGTCACCTGAAAAGAGCAGTGGTGTGTTCTCGACGAAAAAGCTCATAGAACCAGGTGTGTGGCCGGGGTTGTGAATGGTCCTAACTCGAAGGCGACCAACTTGTATTACTGAGTCGTCTTCGAGAATAAAGTCGTAGCTGGGCAACATTGTGGCGTCGTCGGCTGCGACACCTACTTCGTATCCGGCGTCTCGAATCGCGGGAATAGCTTGTATGTGGTCCCAATGGCCGTGAGTTTCGACCACGGTCCTGACGCCAAGGGTTTGGCAGAGTTCGAGAAGTTGTTCGTGTTCGTTGGCGGCATCTATAAGAAGCGCTTCTCCCGTCTCAGTGCACCTGATGGTGAAGACGTTGTTTTCGTAGGGTCCTACAACAACTTTGTGGACCTCGATTCCCGTCGCTTGCCAATGAAGAGTCATGGGCAAAGCTTACGACTTCGAAACCTAGGCCTTACGAATGTTGCATAACCAAGACCTTAAATGATAGGTATACCTATCAATATGAGCCAAGCTAACCTGAGCGCCCAATAGAGAAGCGTCTATAAGTGTTTCTGAACATTTCAACTTCGATCCGAGAAAGAATGATGTTCGTATTCGGGGCGTCTTTTTTGGTTTTCGGATGTCTGGCGTGCGGCGCAAACTCTGAAATCCCGGCAGCTTCGCTGGAGTACCGAGCTTCACAGGTCATTGGTGACGGCAGTGAAACGCAGCCCAACGAGGAAAAAGAGCTGGCCGGCGATCGGAGCAAAAGTCTCCAAGCGATTCTCCCGGTGGTCGTGACGGACTTAACGGGCACGGAAGTAACAGTTGACTCAATCGACCGGATCATTCCGCTTGATGGCACGGTAGCCGAAGTGGTGTTTGCCCTCGGCCTTGGAGAGCGAGTTGTAGCGACCGACATATCAGCAACTTTTCCTCCCGAGGCCGATCAACTACCAGAAATTGGCTATCAGAGAGCGCTTTCGGCAGAGACGATTGCGTCATATGCACCCACGGTGCTGTTAGCTACTGACATCGCCGGCCCTCCAGGAGTTATTGAAGACCTCAGGCGTCTTGGGTTTCCGGTCGTAATTGTCCCTAATTCTTCTGGTCCAGCCGGGCCGCCGGAGAAAATCCGAGCGGTTGCCGCTGCTTTGGGAGTGTCGGAAATTGGATCGAAGTTGGCAAGTCAGGTTGCGGAGGAAATCGCGGCTTCAACCGTTGTCGGTGTGCAGAGTCGACCGAGGGTGGTCTCCTTATATTTGCGCGGTGCTAGTACTCAACTGGTGTTGGGCAAGAGCGCAGCAACGCATTGGCTGATTGAGGCCGCAGGTGGAGAAAGCATGGCAGAGGTCTTAAACATAACGGGCAGTGAAAGTATCTCAGCGGAGGGTTTGATGGTTGCGGCCCCGGACGTAATTCTCGTGCCATCCGCTGGTCTTGATTCGGTTGGTGGGTCGTCGGGTCTATTGGAGATCGGTGGTCTTTCTCAAACTCCCGCCGGGCGAAATGGGGCGATAGTCCATTTCGACGATCAGTGGCTGCTCGGGAACGGGCCGAGAGTCGGAGCGCTGATCTCAGAACTCGCGAAAGTGATTGACCAAGCCCGGGAACGTGGAGACGAATCTTAATGATTGAAAGAGATGTTGTAATTTCCGCAGCCGCCCTTGCGCACTGCGTCCCAGGTGCTGAACTGTTGTTGAAACGAACAGATGGGGGCCGCATAACAGTTGCTAGACACTCACGCGCTGATCTAAGCCCTTGCACGTTTCGCCATCTAGTTGCCCAACGTCCCTGTCCAATAGCGACCCAGGTAGATACATGGCTAGGAGGGATAGTTCCAGGTGGTGCACTAGATCACGTGGTGGCAGGTGTGTATCGCTCTCGATACCGTTGGGGGGAACGTTGGTTCGTTGCATCCCTCAACCCGAGCCGGGTGCGAACACTGTTCAGCAACTTGGATTGCGATGTGCAAGTTGCGGATGAAACGACCGTGACCTTGACTGCTGATCTTGAGCTTGGGGTAGTGGTCGTCAAGTTAGAAGTCGAGTCCGGTTTTTCCAAAGAGGAAATCGACGGGCTTGCACTGTGTGCCTATGCCAATTATTTAGCCGAATTCGCAGTGAGCCAGGCAATACACCCCTCAACAGATCAGATTTCGAAAAGGAAGGAATAGAGATAATGAGCATTGTGAGGATTAACGCGATCACCGTGCCAGAGGGTTCTGGTGACGAACTACTGAGACGATTTGAGTCGCGGCTCGGGGAAGTTGAACGAATGGAAGGGTTCGAAAATTTTGAACTTCTCCGACCGGCGGATGGTGATACTTGGTACGTCTATACTCGCTGGGCTTCGGAGGAAGCTTTTCTTGCCTGGGTGCAGTCACCGGAGTTCGCCCGCGGTCATGCGGAGGCCTCTGCCCAACCAGTAGCGCATGGAGCAGAGCTTCTTTCATTTGATGTTGTCTTACGAGCAGAACCCAGCAGATAAGCCAATTGATGGTTTTTGGGAACCGTAGCTGTGGAGCGAGGCTTTTCTCTCTATGTCTGTTTTGTCTCATGGCGTGTTCATCAACCGCTGAGATCGATGCAGATTCACTGGCGGGGCGACTCTCAACCAGCGCTGAAGCGCAGTCGCAGCTGTCTGAAGAAGAAAATCTGACGCCAGCTAAAGCTCTTAAAGAGATTGCAATACCGCATCGCTACGGACAAACAGTGATCCCTCAAAACCCAGAGCGCATAATCACTCTAGGGCCATACGAAGAGGACTCATTAATTGCTATTGGAGTGACCCCCATTGCCGTTACCGAACCTCAGGGATTGACCGGTAGATATCCTCCTCCGTGGTCCCAAGAGTTTCTTCGCAACGTCCCAATACTGAAACTAGCAAACGTTGATGGGGATCTTGATTACGGTGCGATAGCAGAATTACGACCTGATCTCGTAATGGCGACAAAGACAGAGCTAACTGTCGAACAATATGAAGAGTTGTCGTCTATAGCTCCCACTCTTATTCAGCCCGGGCCGCCCAACTCATCGGAAATGTCATGGCAAACCCATGCAGAGTTCATCGGTCAAGTTATGGATCTGGAGTCCGAATCAGGACAGGCGATCTTGGTCACTCAAGCTTCAATTTTTGACGCTATTCGTCCGCACCCGGCCCTAGAAGGATCCACTTTTGCTCACATAAAAGTCGACCAAAGAGAAGTGCTTCAAATTGCAGGAGGTAAATCTCTGTCATCCCGTTTCTTTAGGCAGTTGGGACTTGCATACCCGTCAAATCTGGACGATGAGATCGGGGACGCGGACTGGTCACTGATGACTGAACAACTGGAAAGCCTGTCATCTGTCGATGTTCTGGTGGTTGAGTCGGACCCGACACTACGCGACTTATTAATTGATTCTCACCCGTTTTTAGAACAAGAAAACGTGGTCTGGATAGATCGGGGGAGCGGCCTGGATACAGCCGTGAGCTCGATCACTATTCTTAGCCTCAGCCTGCTTCTCGAAGAGCTAGTACCCAATATCTCCCAGGTAGTGACTGTCGTTATTGACCCGCCTACGGCAGAAGAAGAGGCAGCTATGAAGGCATTTCGCCTTGTCTACGGCAGCGAGACCATTTGGGAAGACAAAGCGCCCCACTTACAAAAAGCGAACGAACTACGAGATGCCAACGAGCTCTATCGGCTGGGCGCGGTCGATAATGACGGGATCACCCTAACGCCCAAGGCCGCAGAGATAAACGACGACGAGGCGACCATTATCTACGACGTCTATTTCGGCGATTCCCCCGCCTATACAGACCTGGACAGAACCATTTATCTCGTTGACGGCATATGGCAGGTAACCAAAGAGGATTTCTGTGGTTTCCTATCAGCCGCCCAAACTCCTTGTCCTGAATGAGACTTCCGAGGCCATAATGGCTTGCCTAAACGCCTCAAAGCCGAATAACGATGATGGTTCTCTCCGACCAATAGGTTGGTCCCTGTTCGCAGTCACTCTGCTTGGCATTGCCTCCATTTGTAGTCTTTTGGTAGGGCCGGTAGAGGCTGATCTGGGGACTGTTTGGGCTGCCCTATTCGCCTTCGACTCAGAAGACACTGCGCAAATTGTGGTGCGGGAGTTGCGTTTGCCCCGGACCCTGCTTGCTATTACAGCAGGAGCTTGCCTAGCAGCAGCTGGTTCGATCACCCAAGGAGTAACGCGCAATCCTTTGGGAGGACCAGGAATCCTTGGCATCAACGCGGGCGCTGCCTTCGCGATGGTTACGGCTATCCATGGGTTAAACATCATCACCCCCAAGGGGTACGTCTGGTTTGCGTTCCTAGGAGCCATAGTGGCCGGAACCCTTGTCTACGGAGTGGCCCGAGTGGGACCTGGGGGCATTACCCCGGTCAAATTGGCTCTAGCAGGAGCGGTACTTACGGCTTTGCTCTCAGCATGGACTTCAACGCTTTTGCTTTTGGATGAAGAAACCCTAGACGAAGCTCGATTCTGGCTCGCTGGATCTTTGGCGGGAAGAGGTACTGACGAGATCCGACTGCTTTTTCCTTTGATTCTGATGGCCGTCGGCGCTGCGTTACTCCTAGGTTCGTCATTGAACACGCTTTCTTTAGGAGACGAAGCCGCTACATCGCTTGGGCAAAGGGTAGTAGTTGTGCGGCTTTGGTCAGGCTTTGTCTCAGTAGTGCTTGCAGCTTCAGCTGTCGCAATAGCTGGCCCGATCGCCTTCGTTGGACTCGCTGTCCCTCACATAGCGCGTTCACTTGTTGGGCCGGATTATCGATGGATCACTGTCTTAGGTCTATTGTTCGGCCCGAGCCTTTTGCTGATGGCAGATATCTTGGGGCGAATAGTGGTTTCCCCCCAAGAGCTTCAGGTCGGGATTGTCACCTCCTTGGTAGGAGCACCTTTCCTAATCTTCCTAGTGCGCTCTAAAAGGCTTGCGGAATTGTGAGCATCGAAGCTATGGCTGCGCCGTCACCCGTGACTCTGGCGGTTCTAATCGTCAGCATCGTCGCGGTTGCAGTCCTGATCAGTTTCACTGCTGTGCTGAAACCCTCTCCACGCTCGTTGCGCAAAAAACGACTTTCGATGCTGGTTGACTTGCGGATATTGCGACTTTGTGGCGGAGCATCAGTCCTTTTGGTTCTCCTGACCCTTTTAGGTCTTGAAACAGGGGAATATCCAATTCCTCGCTTCCAGGCAATATCGACTGCTTTTTGGGATCGTGCAGGCGAATATTCCTTTGTCGTCAACTCTCTCCGTTTTCCGAGAGTGGTGACGGCACTACTAGCTGGCTTTTGTTTGGCGAGTTCTGGAGCGTTGTTTCAGACCCTTTTAAATAACCCATTGGTGTCCCCAGATGTGATCGGGATTAACACCGGGGCCGCTCTATGCGCTGTTTTCGTCTTGGCCATTGGAGCTGACGTGGGCTTGTTGCCGTGGGCAGCTTTTGCTGGGGCGGTCGTTACTGCGGGAACGATTTACCTGTTGGCCTGGAAAAAAGGGATAACAGGCAATCGTCTCGTACTGGTCGGCATTGGAATAAACGCGCTGCTTGCTTCGGGGATTACGTATTTGATGGTGAAGTTCCCAATAGAGCAAGTTCTTGCGGCAGCGCGATGGCAGGCCGGAAGTTTGTTTGGTGCTTCGTGGAGCGATGCTCGGACACTGATTATTGCCATAGCTTGTCTCACGCCGCCCGCGTGGATTCTTGTACGCCGCCTAAGGCTCATACAGCTTGGCGATGAGATGGCTTCGAGTCTTGGATTGCGAGTTGAGCGGGAACGAACAGCAATAATTTTGGTCGCCTCGGGCTACGCCGCTGTGGCGGTAGCTGTTATTGGTCCCCTCGGCTTCGTTGCGCTACTAGTGCCGCATATTGTCAGACTGGTAGCTGGGCCTCTCACCGGCGGCACTCTTGTTCTGACGGGTGCTGTTGGAGCGCTATTTCTGTTGGCCTGTGACTTGATAGCTCAGCAACTATTTGCCCCGACCACTTTGCCGGTTGGAGTTATTACGGCTGCGCTAGGCGGACCCTACTTTCTATTTATTTTGGTGAGGTATAACCGTGCCCCTTGAAATTAGACCCCAAACCATAGACTTGAAGACGTCTGACCTATATCTCGGCTACGGACCGAGTCCGGTTATTGATGGACTCAACTTTGTTGTACCGGCAGGAAAGATGACTGCGGTTATCGGTGCTAACGGATCGGGAAAATCGACGCTGCTTCGAGGGTTATCCCGTGTTCTGAAACCGACTAGCGGCTCGGTGCTGCTGAACGGTCGCAACATCCATGAGCAATCAACGAAAGCTGTAGCTCGACAGGTTGGATTGTTGCCGCAGGGACCGACAGCGCCATCTGGGTTAACGGTCATGGATTTAGTACGTCGAGGTCGGTACCCACATCAACGAATGTTCGAGCAATGGAGCAGCGAAGATGAAATGGCGGTGCAAAAAGCTTTGGCGCTAACCAAACTTTCGGACTCAGCTGATGATCTCGTTGACCATCTTTCTGGTGGTCAACGTCAAAGAGCCTGGATTGCCATGGCGTTGTCGCAAGACGCGCATCTGATGCTTCTAGATGAGCCCACCACTTATCTAGATATCGCCCACCAGGTCGAAATCTTAGAGCTACTGAAAAAGCTAAATATTGAAGAGGCAAGAACTGTTGTCATGGTCCTTCACGACATCAATCAAGGTTCCCGCTACGCCGATCACGTCGTAGCGATGCTTAATGGTGCCGTAGCGGTTCAGGGCGCGCCTCAAGAAGTTTTGACCGCTTCTATGATAGAGAGAGTGTTTGGACTCAAGGCTGTCGTCATTGCAGATCCGGTAACAGGGACTCCGTTATGTGTGCCAGATGCGCCGGAGAATGCCTGAACTAACAAGTTCGGCGTCAGTTTTTGGAATACGCCCAACCGTTGCTAAGTGTCGCCTCGCAAGGAACGAAGTAGACCTATAACGAACGGTTCTAATTGCGAAGCCTCATGTGCAACTTCGGGGAAGGCAACCCTACTTGTGCGTGTTCCAGATGGAGTTGATGCCTTGAAGGTCATTCCATATCTGTCCACGGCGACCATTTGGGCTTCAGAGGCATTCGGTATGCCACCTAGCTCCTGCACGAAAATCAGATTTGCGTCGGCGTGATCATCGTTCATGTGTTCAATCGCGTGTTCAGCGTTCCCGCAAAAGGGATCTTGTTCAGCGGAGGCATATGCTTCGGCTTCCATCCAGCTCATGTGACCGAAGCCGCCTACGAAGCGACAACTCTCGACTTCTAATTTCCAGTAGTTGAAATCCCTAAACTTGGAGTAGTCGGCTGCGTAAGGGTGCTTATTCAAATAAGCACCCGAAGACTCATCGTCTTTGCTGAGCAGCTGCATCTGTCCCACAAGAGTTAGTCGTGCCCCAGTTAGAGGATCACCTTCCGCCGAGTGGGCGTGAGTGACCAAGAGGCTGACCCTTCGTTCCGAGCGAATATTTTTCGTATGTTCGGCAAGGTCTGAGATCAAGGTGATGGGGTTACCCCGCTGATCGTTCGCGTAGGAGATGAGACTGCCATAGGGGTAGCCGTCTGAATTAAGCGTCGACAAGACGCCTGTGCCGATTGACGCAACCAAAGATCGAGACAGCTCTGGGTCAGTAGGGAATGACTCTGTGTCTCCCGTTGGGGAAAGATCGAAATCGCCGCCATGGTCAGTGTTGAGATCGCTGCTCATTCGCCTAATCCTTTTCTGAAGCCCGAAATTGAACCTGTCTGTCCCGAGCTGATTTCATTGTGCTGTGCGAATAGTGAATCACTGCGAATAGTGAATCACTATTTGCCGTTTAACAGGTAGTGACCCGTTGTGGGCGGGTCCGCCCCACGCCGTTGGAGGGTTTTGCCCGAGGCAGGCAAAGGAAGCGTTGGCGAGGAGGGGATTCCCCACCAGGCCGGACCCGACCCACAACCCGCCCCAGCACGAAGAGGCGAGGGACCCGGAGGCCCGCAGGTACGTTGTCACACTGTTTAACATAAAATGATAGGTATGCCAAACATAAATGCTGCTGAATATCGAAGAATTAAAATATGGCCTGAGAGTTGAGCTTATTGGACCTTAGACGGTGATCAAAGAACGCGTAGAGCTTGAGGGTCACGGTATGGGTTCTCGTTAATCCCGAACTAGCGAGACATTTGCAAGAACTGGTGGCTTTTGGTTGATATTCACTATTAGGACCGCTTATCATGCGAGTGTTATTCCCCCTCTACCCTTCATATGGAGAAACCAAACATGAAACGTTCGTCCTTGCTTAAGCTGCTTGGACTGGTCTTTGCGTTCGCTCTAGTTGCCGCATCTTGTGGTGACGACGGGGCATCTGTCCGCGAAGTCGGTTCGGCGAGCTCGTCCAGTGGTTCTGGCTCCGGTTCCGGCAGCGGTTCTGGTTCCGGCAGCGGTTCTGGTTCCGGTAGCGGTTCCAGTAGTGCATCCGCTTCAGCCTCCGCATCTTCGAGTGGTAGCGGCTCTTCTTCTGGAAGCGCTTCAGGGTCTTCTAGCGCCCCAGCGAAAGCTGGCGCGGAAGTCACAGATGACGCGACCGCCGGAGAAGGTGGCTACGACTATGCCTCGAATGTGGATAACCACCGCTTATTGGTGCTCGACATGTGCGACATGAACGAGTTGCTCGGCGCCAGTCCCATTGATTTCGACGCCGTTGCTGATATTTACAACAACGGAAAGAACGCCGAAAAGAGTGATGGATCCTTCCGAACCCTTGGCGGCTTTGCGTCAGCGGAGGGCAAAAAGCATGCTCACGACACCTACTACGGCAGTCCCGGATCTCTTGATGCTTTCATTACATCCGCGCTTGAGGGGACGGGCATGTTTGCAGGCGAGTCCGACGGAGTGCGTAAGCAAGGTGTGCAAAAAGGCATGCAGAATCAGGCTCTAATCGCGTACGTAACCCACGAGCTCAACTCCGCTGTTGCGAAAGCAGGCGATGGTAACTGGGCAGGCGCTGTTCATAACTGGGACGAAGGTTGGGCCTTCTACCACGGAGCTAATGGAGGCTGCGGCCCATACGGCACAGCCAACAAACGTGGCGGCAACTTCGGCACTCTTGGTTCTGATGGTGAGACTGCTAAAGCCAATGAAGCAATTCTCAGCGCCATGATCGCTGGTCGCGATGCGTTGCTGCGCGGAAACGCTAGCGGAGCTGAAGCTGCAGCCAGTCTGGTCACGCGTGGTGTGGTTATCACTTACTCCCAGGCAGTCATGCGATACGCCGTGAAGGTTGAAGCCGATCTTGCTAAGGGTGACATGGACAAAGCTCGTATCCACCAGGCCGAGGGCCTTGCCTTCTGGCGAGTTCTTGAGCCTGAGCTTGGTGTGCTTGGCATGTTTGCAGAAACAATTGAAACCTTGAATAGTGCTTACGAACTTGAGAACGAACCCGGATCGGGACCGTCCTCTGATGACATTCGTACCGCTCTGTATCCAGTCTGGGGTCTCTTAGAGATCGGTCGTGACGACATAGGCAGTTTGCAATAAGGAAATGCCGATCGGTGGACTTGCCGCAAGGTGAGTAGGTTTCAGCCGTCGTTCTCAGTGGGTGCACACTTAGCTGAGAACGACGGCTGCTTCCGTTAGAGGCTCGGTGCAGGGCGGTTTTGGCCACTTTGAAAGGAATATTGGCTACCTCCCCAAAATATTTACATTAACCCTTCAAAATGAGTAAGGTTTGCTTGATGTCAGTAGTTGAGAACCCTAAATCCCCTGAGGGATGTGTACGGACGGCTACCAGCCGCACTGTTACTCAGGTACTCACCGTGAATAGCACGACGACGGAAATTCGTTTCGGATTAGACGAATTCATATTGGTGCCTGCAGTTATAGATCGGACTGCAGCGAGTCATTGGCTCTCCTCGATGCGACGGGTCGAGAGAGTTTCGCTGCAATTTGGAGCGCCGGGACCCACTGCCACGCTCAAAGGAACTCATCGGTTCGGCTCTCGATCCACGAGTGTGCCGCTTAGCACAGCGCTTGGACTCCTTGACAGTGGGGTTAGAGGTGAAATCCGAGTGACGAGGAAGCAAGGTTCCTGATGGTTGTCTGCCACTGTCTAGCGATAAATGACGCGACCATACGAGAGCTCATAGAAGCCGGTGCCCTTAGCGTTGAAGAGATAGGTAGTCGCTGTGGTGCAGGTACAGAATGTGGAGCATGCGTCGAGCAAGTGCAGCGACTCGCCGTCCCACAGAGTGTCTTGATCCGCAGCGCGGTTGCTTAACCCTATAATTTACTAGGCTAGAATTATTGGGCAGGTAGCCGATAACGACTGCCTATAGGGTCCTCAATGCACGCAAAAGGAGTCCTGACATAATGCAAGGTTCAGAGTCAGTCATCACTTTCCTAAATGAAGCGCTCACCGCAGAATTAACCGCCATTAACCAGTATTTCGCTCACGCAAAAATATGCGAAAATTGGGGATGGAAAGGCCTAGCGAAAGTCTTCCGTGATGAATCAATTGAAGAAATGCACGATGCAGAGAAGCTCATCGAACGAATACTTCTACTCGACGGCCACCCCAATCTTCAACGTATCGGCACCATAGCGGTTGGTGAGTCAGTCGAAGAACAACTGAGGCTCGACCTCCAACTCGAGATCGAAGCGGTCGAACGATACCGACGAGGCGTGGAAATCTGCCTATCGGAAGCTGACCCGGGCAGTCGAGAACTCGTAGAGCACCTTCTTGTAGGTGAAGAGCATCACCTTGACTGGATCGAAACTCAACTTTCGATGATCGACGACATCGGCATTGAGAGATATCTCCAATCTTCCATCGGAGAAGAATAGGTTCCTATCCGCGCGCGGCCTCAGTCGAACCCTGAGTCGACACCACTTCAAAACCAATCCCTAGCGCAGCGGGTATTTGATGACTATCGAAGGTCAAATACGTCAAAGGCCTAGGAAGGCGATCAGCCGCCGCCAGGTGAAGAGCGTCCACTGTGCCCAACTGAAAGGTGGCACCGAGTTCGACAGCTCGCGCTAAACAACGCTGATCAGTCGGCACGACGGCAATACGTTCCCAATCCTCACGGAACGTCGACCACAGCATCCGCTGCTCTTCAGGTCCCGACGCCACTCTGTGCAGGGCCAACTGAACCTCAGTTCGGGCTAGCGCCGAGGCGCACCAAATTGGATCTGACGTTAGGTATTCGTTCACCAGTTCATGGCCGGGCTCCATTAAATACCTTTTCAACAAAGCCGAACTATCCAGAGCGATCGTCATCAACGTCCTCGTATTTCTCTCAACGCCCGATCACTCGATAAGCCGGCGGGCAGTTCAAACGCTGCCGCTGACATTTCCCTCTCCTCGTTGCTAGGTGCCAAAACGAGACCGGATGCGATTAATGCCTCCAAAGAGGTCTGATCGGCCTGCTGACCAATAGGAGACAACTGCGCTACCGGAAGTCCGTCCAACGTGATGAAAATCGTATGACCGTTGGTCGCAGCCCGTAAATAGTGCGCCAAATTAGCCCGAAGATCTCGAGTCCCAACGTGTTGCACCGTGGATGAAAGTGTCATGTCCAAACAATACTCAAAAATGTGTACGCTAGAGTACACTATCGATTTGTCGAATCCGTTTCTACCGGCTAGAAAAGGTGCCTCGAGCAACTGAGTGAAGAGGTACTGACCATGAACTTTGCATTCACAGAAGAACAAGAAGAACTCCGAAGCTTCATCCGATCCTTCATGGAGGAAAAATCTGCTGAGGCGACCGTAAGGGAGCTGATGGAAACCGAGGATGGCTATGACTCTGCGGTTTGGAGTCAAATGGCGGAACAACTGGGCTTGCAAAGCATGATTATTCCCGAAGAGTACGGAGGCCAGGGATTTGGCTACGTGGAACTAGGAATAGCACTCGAAGAAATGGGTCGCAGCCTTCTGTGCGCACCATTTTTCAGCACCGTCGTCCTTGCAGGAAATGCGATCATTCATTCAGGCAATGAAGACGCAAAGGCTTCGCTCCTACCCGGAATAGCTGATGGCAGCACAATAGCGACCCTCGCGCTCGCAGAAGCTAGCGGAAGGTGGGACGCCGAGGGCATAACTGTCGAAGCGAGCGGAACTAGCGACGGAGCTACTATCACCGGCGAAAAGATGTTCGTCACCGATGGAGCCACAGCGAACCTTTTTGTCGTCGCGGCCCGAGCCGAGGGAGGCATCCACCTCTATACCGTCGATGGAGAAGCATCAGGGCTCACACGCGAGAACCTGTCAACAATGGACCAAACTCGCAAACAGGCCAGAATCACCTTCGACAACACCCCGGCAAGTCACCTCTGTGACACAAATGATTTCGCATACATCAGCCAAATCTTGGACCTAGCTGCAGTAGCACTGGCCAATGAACAGGTGGGTGGAGCACAATTCGTCATGGATATGGCAGTGCAATACGCCAAAGACCGCGTCCAATTCGGACGTCCAATCGGATCTTTCCAAGCCATCAAGCACAAGTGCGCAGACATGTTGCTAGAAGTTGAGTCAGCAAAGTCGGCTGCTTACTATGCCGCGTGGTGTGCCTCAGAAATGAACGAGGAATTACCCTCAGTTGCTTCATTGGCTAAGGCCTACTGCTCTGAAGCCTATTTCCACTGCGCTGCTGAGAACATCCAGATTCACGGGGGTATCGGATTTACCTGGGAACACCCAGCACACCTCTACTTCAAGCGAGCCAAGAGCTCCGAATTGATGTTTGGTGACCCCGCCTACCATCGTGAACTCTTAGCCCAAAGAATAGGGCTCTAAAGTTTTCTTTCTACCCCTGAAAGATCTAACACCTCATGCTTGGCTTAACGATCGCTGCCTCTCTGGCCATCGGCTTCATCGTCGCGGCAGGATTTGTTGGACGTGAAACGCGAAAGCTGAGCACGCAACCTCGCCAGCCCGTTTGGCGACTTGAAGAAGCAGCAGTATTTGTTGAGGGTGAATTACCCTTCGACGTCGCGGCAAAGACTGACCCCGACACGCTGAGAGAGCTGCTCAGAATTCATCTCAATCAACTCCAGTTCACGACTGACCCTGATCAAACTGCCGACCCCTCTGCAGCCCTGCAGAACCTGTACCGCTATGCGCGGTCACAAGACATTGAAATTACCCGTCCGACAGTTGAAGCGATCTTGGCCGCCCACTTGCAGTACTTGAAGCTGATCGGGGCACTCGGTACAACTCGGACCTCCGAGTAAGGCAAAATAGACGACATGGAACCGCCCAAAGAACTAGAAGGTCACAGATTTGTTGGCGATAAACGCAATCAGCTTGTCTACGACCTAGAAATGTCCGGCTCGCTCATTGAAGCGGCGGTCGAAGATCTATGCAAGGCAAAAATGTATGCGACCTTCGGCCCCGATGAACTCAGAGAAGCACGTAATCGGGGCTACAAGCTAGCGGCCTGTTGTCGCTAAAGAAAATGGCTTAGCCTTGCCCGTCACCATCACCGAAACCCGCATAGACGGCACCCCACATCTAGAAGCGTTTCTCGTCCAACCTGAACGCCCAGTCTTTGACGCTCCATCGATGCTTCTGTGCCACGGCTTCCCATCAGCTCAACGACCAGGTGTTCCCAGCAGGTCATACGAACAATTCGCGGAGCGCGTGGCTGAAGAACAAGGGTGGACAGTCTTAGCTGTGAGCCTCCGCGGTTGCGGCCAATCAGAAGGCCAATTTTCGATGCTCGGTTGGCTCAATGATGTAGCGAGGGCAATCCAAAAACTTCGAGATGAAGGGTCCCGGCGTATATGGCTGGTGGGATCTACCACCGGGGGATCCTTAGCGATCATGGCGGCAGCACGCGACCCTGAAATTCGAGGAGTGGCGGTAATGGCCCCCCGAGCGGACTTCGATGATTGGGCGTCTGACCCGCGTCGTTTCTTGCAGCACTGTCGCAACGTCGGAGTAATCGGTGATGAGAACTATCCCGTATCGGTAAGTCAATGGTCCAACGAACTTCGACAAAACCGAGCGATCGATTCAGTGAAAGACATGGGATCCCGCCCCTTACTCATTTTGCATGGAACTAATGACCGCCAGGTGCCCTCAGATGATGCCCGACATTTGGCCGAGGCTCACCAGTCGCCCGAGCTTCGACTGGTGAATGGAGCAGATCACAGAATTCGTCACGACCCTCGAGCGATAGCCGTTTTGCTTGGGTGGCTGGAACGGCAAGCTGTGGAGAGCCTCGACTAATCAGTGACCTGCCTTTTGGCAATCAACATTGTTGGAACTACTCGAATTACAGTCTCATCGTTCTGGTTGACGAGTTCCATGGCGAGCTCCAGAAATCCTAAATTTGGTCGGGAGTTGCTCTCTCGCATACTCAAAACCTCAATTTGCAGCGTCAAGGTGTCGCCTGCTCGAACAGGTGCCGGCCAAGATAACTCTGATGCTCCGGCTGCTCCGAGGCTGCTTTCACCCAAGAAATAGTCGGCGCTGAGACGCATCATGAGTGAGCCTGTATGCCACCCGGAGGCAATTAGGCCACCGTATACGGTTTGGGCAGCTGCATCAGGATCAATGTGAAAGCGTTGAGGGTCGAACTGGGTGGCAAATTCGATCATCTCCTTCTCAAGCATTTCAACACTTCCTAAGGTGAATGACTCACCCACAGCGAAATCTTCGTAGTAGCGGTCCTTCACAGGAATCTCAGATGTCATTTCTTTCTCCTTGCTGCGCTTCTTTGCTCTCTCAAATGCATGAGGGCCTCAGGCGAATCGAGGTCTGCTACCGAATGGAACCCACTCGTTGAATATATGCCGCTCTCTGACTCCCAACCTTGTGGTACCACACCAAATCGTTTGGCTAGCAAAGCGATAAATATTGCGACCTTTTTTTGCCCGAAACCGGGTAATGCGAGCAACCTGTCACGCAGAGTCGAAGCATCAGACACCTCAGTCCACACCTGAACTGGATCCCCTGCGTACTCGTCGACCAAATACAGGCATAACGAATGCGTTCTCGCACCCATTGATTTTGGAAACCGGTGCAAGGCAGGCTTTTCAGCAAATAAATCGGCCAAGGAGTCCGGAGACATTGTGGCTAGGTGTGTCGCATTAAGGGGCTTCCCCAAACGTTCCTGAAGTAGCAAAGGAGCAAGAAATGCGCGCTCAATCGGAAATTGTTGGTCCAACAACATTCCAATCAGAAGCGCCAGAGGATTGTTGTTCAGCAGGTCATCGGCATCGCGGTTTCCTGTGAACCGCAAAGAGCTAGACATTTTGAGTGGGGAAAGTGAACATTTCTACCTCTATGCGGATCAATGAGAGCAACAATTACTGGCGCGCGAACAACGCTCAACACGCAAATCTAACCTTGCCCACTGCCGCGAAGTGAATGCCAAGTGCGTGTTTCCTGAGCGCGGGTGATGTATGAAGTATTGCAGTGACTATTGACGTCTATACCGACGGAGCTTGTCTAGGGAATCCTGGACCTGGTGGATGGGGCTTTGTGGTCGATCAGGGACTATGGGCATCGGGTTTCGAATCTCACACAACGAACCAACGCATGGAATTGATGGCCGCTGGCGCAGCTGTCCAAGCTCTTGATGGTCCATTGCGAGTTCATAGCGATTCGACTTATGTGGTGAATTGTTTCGTTCAAGAATGGTGGAAAGGGTGGTTGAAGCGAGATTGGAAGAACTCGAAGAAAGAACCTGTCGCTAATCGAGATCTGTGGGAACCCTTCATAGAACTAGTTAACGCACGAGGAGATGTTGAGTTTTTGTGGGTTAAAGGCCACGCGGGCCACCGCCTCAACGAGGCGGCTGATCAGTTGGCAACGACTGCGGCAGCGCAGCAAGCTGCGCAGTCTGGAGGAATCTTCACGGATGCCATCTTGCGCGGCTTACACGTAGATGCATCTGGAGAGGCCCCGAAACCGGCTGACAACACAGCGCACAGCATCGCTGTCTTTGGTCACCGCCCACCCGAACTTGGAGGTTACGGGGAAAACTCAACGACGCTTTCCATTCGCCGTCGAATGATCGAACTTTTCAGAGCTAAGGCCCAGATGCACCCGGACCTTGAAGTTATAACCGGCCTGGGATTAGGAGCAGAGATGCTCGGGGCAGAAGCAGCAGCTGCAGCAGCGGTCCCATACAGGGTTATTCTCGCCTTTGACGGCATGGAAGAACGCTGGCCTGACGCCACTCAAAAACGTTTCCACGAACTGTTATCCGCCGCTTTGTCGATAGCTATTGCTAGCGATGAGACACCCAACACCGGCGACGAATTCGGCAAAGCAATGGGTAGACGCGATGACGAAATAATTCGCTCAGCGAACGAGGCGATCGTTGTCCGGGACCCCAAAGACCGTACGTTGGGAGCGCTACAAAAAAAGCTTGAACGACAGTTCGAAGAAGACGTTTGGATTATCGAACCAGACCAATAGATAGGCGCTGAACTAACGGGTGACCCGCCCCCTCACCAAACTCAAATCATGAGCAGTGACAACGCAAAGAACTCGCTTATCGTCTGCCCATGAACGTTCACTTGGCGCGTAGCCAGTGATAGCCATGTGGACCGGATCAAAATTGTGACCAGTCGCGGTGCGAAATCGATCCAGACAACCGCTCTTTGCTATCTGGGAAACTGCACTAGCGCCGGGCCAATCGCTATCAGCAAGGTCGAAAACAGCGAACACCTCCGCCATGTGCTCCTCCTCACATGGAATAGCGTCGACGAATTCAATCTCATCATTTTCGATCTGGAAACAGTCGCCGGGGAGTAGACGAAGTACTCCTACTTGCCCAGCGGTTTCTATAACGCCGGACTCGTTGCGAACTGAATCATCAACTAAAGACAGTTCAGTATTCCCGCCACACCCCGTTCCAAGTAACAGCGCTACCGACAGAAAAGATAAAAATCTCACGGAATGCTCAGGTGGTCTCAACTAATCCAGCGAGTCTGAAAAGCGTTCGTTCCATATTCTTCAAATGCCGCCGCGGATACCCCACCGCTTCTATGACGAATGGCAGACGGGCGGTTGACCAATCAAAGGTTTCGACCACCAACGTCTTTCCATCAACAGGACGCAACTCATAACGCCATCGATGACCACCGAAATGCCCCCACGCAATTAGTCGATTCTCCTCAAATTCCAACACCCGGCTCTTGATCCGGTAGGGAAGCCATAGACGCATCCTCATCGCAAAGGTGCTACCCAGAGACAAACGAGCTTGTTTGCCCAGATGACCTTGCACTGTTTCCGACCCGTCGATTGCGGCGTGCTGAGACGGATCCGCCAAAACATCGAATATTGCTGAGGCTTGAGCGGCAATAAGCCGTTCACGGCTAACGGAGCGACGGGCCATAGCTAAAATCTAGTTGGAGTTCAACGCTGAAACGCTCACTCAGATTTAAATAGCTCACTGGGTAGAACTCCTCGTCCCCGAACGACTTCGCCGTTCGCTGCAAAGAAAATCCATGAGGGCTGAGAAGAAACGCCGAAATAGTCCCAGAGAGTTCCATCAGGGTCCTCAATGTGGGTCAAATGACCCAGATTATGGCGCTCAATAAAGTCCAAATACCCCGCGCGTTCGTCACGCCCGGGAAGCCCAATAATAGCTACTTCGCTCTCATCACTTAGAGCGGCGACCGCCGCTGCTTCCCTGTTGCAACCACCTCACCAGGGAGCCCAAAACCATAAGAGAACCTCACGTTGAGCGAGGGACAAAGGATCAAATGGCTCCCCGAAGAGAGTGAAACCCTCCAACGTTGTCAGTGCGGCCGGTACTCCAAGGCCAACTTTTTCTTCCGCAGTGGGACTTTGGGTCGGCTCGACCGCTGTCACAGTTGTCTCCACAACAGTAGACATCGCTTGATCGTTACTAGTTTCACGATTGCCGCACGCAACTAGCAGTGCAACCGTTAGTAGAACCGAACTCGTATGCAATCTGATTCGCACGTGATAAAGGCTATGGGACGCAGCGTTTAAGAACGCTAGATTCACAACAAGTGAGCACGCGAGCTTTAATCATTACGGCACTAGTAACCGGCCTTGCGATTCTTGTCGCGTTCGCTGTGCAGGTGCTTATCGCTATTTAGCTCAAGCTCACGTAGCTCTGAATACGATCAAGACTTTATTTCGTGTCTATTAGGATGTCAGCACCATGACTTCCCAGGATTTTGATCTCGTAGTCATCGGAGGCGGACCCTCTGGATATGCCGCAGCTTTTGCAGCGGTAGCGGCTGATCTAAAAGTTGCTTTAATCGAGCGTGATCGCGTCGGCGGTACCTGTCTTCATCGAGGTTGCATACCAGCTAAAGAATTATTGGAAACCGCAGCGGTGCACCGCACTGTCGTTCAAGCCGGAGAATATGGGATTGATGCCCAGGAGCCGGTCATCGACTTTGCCGTAGCGCAAGAAAGAAAAAGAGCCGTCGTGGAGCGGCTATTTGCAGGAATTACTCATCTAGTCGAAAGTAAAGCCATCACCCTGCTAGAGGGAACCGGCAAATTAGCTGGTGACCATGCTGTGGAGATCAGCTTTAATAACAATTCCAAGCAAGTCGTAACTGGTGAAATCATTGTTGTAGCCGCAGGATCTATGCCGAGAACCCTCCCCGGCTTCGACGTGGATGGGCATACGGTGTTGACTTCTGAGGAGTTATTAGAACTCGACAGTCTGCCCGCGAGCGTCGCCATCATTGGAGGCGGAGCCATTGGCTGTGAATTCGCCTCAATGTTGTCCGACCTTGGAACGCGGGTCACCATTATCGAAACAACCGAAACGCTTGCACCTGGAACTGATGCAGACATAGCTAAATCCTTACAACGGTCTTTCAAAAAGAGAGGCATTGAAGTTATGACGGGTGCGTCGGCGAGTAGTCACAGACCTCACCAGAAGGGAACGGTTGTCCAGCTGACCAATGGAACAGAATTGGACGTAGAAAAAGTGGTGGTCTGCGTCGGCAGAAGACCGTTCACTGACCATCTCGGCATCTCAGACACTTCCATAGAGGTTGACGAACATGGTTTTGTAGTCGTCGACGAGTTCTGTCGAACCAACCTCCAACATATATACGCAATAGGAGATGTGATTCGCACACCCCAATTAGCCCATGTCGGATTCGCCGAAGCAATGCTCATGGTTCGTCACGTGTTAGGTCAAAACCCGCGCACCATAAATTATTCACGAGTTCCGTGGGCGATTTACTGCCATCCCGAAGTTGCATATGCAGGCCTAACGGAACAACAAGCGCTGGACATTGGATACGACGTCGTCACCAGTCAGCATAGGTTCGCAGGAAATGCTCGAGCGTTGATTCACAACACGACTGAAGGCATTGTCAAACTTGTTGCGCAACGCCGCCCCGATGGGAACGCAGGCCAACTGTTAGGAGTCCATCTCATCGGCCCGCACGCGACGGAGCAACTCAGCCAAGGTTATTTGGCAGTCAATTGGGAAATTGACGTTGAGGAAATTGCAGAATTCATCCAACCCCACCCCACGCTCTCAGAACTCTTCGGAGAAGCCGCTCTGGAACTCGCGGGACGCACCCTCCACGGATGAACCAAACCAACGTGAAATCAACGCCTGAATCGATCAAGGATCAGAACTAAATGCTCCGGGTCCGGTGGTTAGGCCGCGTTGAGTACCGAGAAGCACACGACCTTCAACGACAACTGTTCAATGCTAGTCAAGACGATCATCTCCTCTTGCTCGAACATCAACATGTCTTCACCGGCGGTCCGAATGCCGACATGTCCAACTTGCTTACCAACCCAGCAACCCTAGGAGCAACATATGAGCGGACCGATCGAGGAGGCGACATCACATATCACGGACCCGGCCAGCTCACGGGTTACCCAGTTCTATCGCTCCCCGGGCGCAAAGGAGGAGGCATAACCGAGACTAAGGCCTACATTCACCAGCTCGAACAAGTTCTCCTCGACGCGCTAAATGACCTAGGGCTCAAAGACTGCGGCAGAATTGACCGGTACCCCGGGGTATGGGCTGCCCCCGCTAGTGGAAAGCCACGAAAAATAGCGGCAATAGGAGTGCGAATGAGTCGAGGTCGAACGATGCACGGCTTCGCGGTAAACGTTAATACTGACCTATCGTGGTTCGACCACATAATCCCATGCGGTATCAAAGAATTCTCTGTCACAAACTTGCGAAACGAAGGAGTTGAAGCCTCCATGAGCGAGGTCGTGGAGAAGGTTTCCGCTGTAGCTATCGAGACCTGGGGAACCCAAGGATTCGACATAGCGACAACTGCCTTTCCGCAAACAACAAAAGGCTTAGAAGACTTTGAGGGCCGTCGCGCTTCAAGTGATCCTGCCAAAGATGAAGTACCAGTTCTGCTGAGAGATCGAAAAACTACTAGACGGCGACAACGGCAATTAGATGACCTAGGTCTTGGAAATGGAATTGCGATCACGGAACGAAAGCCGTCGTGGATGAAGGCGCGCATCGACCTCAACAGTGGCTACCGTCGGGTCCGAAAGACCCTAGAAACCTTGGAGCTAAATACCGTTTGCGAAGAAGCTGGATGCCCGAACATTTATGAATGTTGGGGAGAAAGCACAGCAACCTTCATGATCAACGGAAGTCGCTGCACTCGTGCTTGCGGCTTCTGCCTAGTCGACACCCAGCAACCAGAACCAATCAACACGGAAGAACCTCATCACGTAGCGCAAGCCGTAGAGCAAATGGGCCTAAGTCACGTAGTCATTACGGCCGTAGCGCGTGATGACCTCGATGACGGCGGAGCTAGTGGATTTGTCGAGACTTTGCGTTCCATCCGAAAGCGAGTGCCCGAAGTAAGCGTGGAGATTCTTATACCCGACTTTCGGGGGCGAGTTGATGCGTTGGAGTGTGTGCTCGCCGAACAACCCGACGTCGTCAATCACAACTTAGAAACAGTTGCCAGACTCCAGCGCGCTGTGAGAAGCAACGCGGGTTATGCAAGAAGCCTCACCCTTCTGGCTCGCGCCAAAGAGCGTGGCCTTATAACCAAATCAGGCTTGATGACAGGGCTAGGCGAAACTGACGACGAGCTGATTTCCGCGCTCGGAGATCTAGCGTGTGTAGGTGTCGACATTGTGACAATAGGTCAGTATCTGCGCCCCACCACTGACCACTTACCCGTCCAACGTTGGGTGAATCCTGAGACGTTTCAAATGCTCGCTGAGCGAGCACGAGAACTTGGCTTTAGGCATGTCGAAGCTGGACCGCTAACGCGCTCCAGTCATAACGCCGCTCGTGGTCTTCGATCCTTCACGACAACAGCCTGACCTCAACCGTAGGTGACTACACTTTCGACGATGCCAACCGGTCCACAACTCGACGCCGCAACAGTGTTGCTGCAGTGGGCATCGGGAGGACTCCTGTTCTTGTGGGTGACGACACGCCGTAAAGAAGTGGGCCCAGGCTACGGCTGGCTTCTGAGAGCGAGCTACGCGACCATTGCAGCGTTGGCTGCAATAGCCGGTTATGGGTGGGCTTCGGAACCCACCCGTGACCTGGCCGCCACCGCAGTCGCGGCCATCGCTATTGGAACGCTGTTGCTATCAATTGCGCAGCGACCTAGCGAGGAAGCAACCAAAGCAACTCCTGGAGATAAAAGACACGGTAGCTACAACCCACAATGGGATCTCATTGCCCCCCTTGTCGGGCTTATAGGCCTTGTTGCAGCGGGAACAAGTGGTGGCGGAAACGAGCTACTGCAGACAGCGCGAATAGTTATCGGTGCAGCTTTCTTAGGTTCGGTAACCGACGCCATGCTTTTGGGTCACTGGTACCTAGTGCAACCCGGTCTTAGGAGAGAACCACTAATTGAACAAGTTTCATGGTTGGGAAAACTTTGGCCTGTAGAAGTCGGTCTTTTACTCATCCCAACAGGGATGTTCTCGGTCCTATCTGGAACCATTGACGACAGTTACGGAGGAATGCTCGGATGGTTTTGGGCAGCGTGCGCGCTCACCACCGGGGCACTGGTACTCGTCACGCGCGCAGCATTACGTGAACGTCAATACGCTGCTGTGATGGCCGCGACCGGGCTTCTCTATCTCGCTATATTGACTGCGTTCGGCACCGATATTGTCGCTCGCCTTCTACTCGAAACCTAAAGAACCGAAAGTCCCGTATTTCATCTGAAGGAAGAAGCGGTTAACGACCCTTCCATTCGGGGGAACGTTTTTCTCTGAACGCGTCCACCCCCTCCTGAGCGTCTTCGCTGCCCCCAACAATCCGTCGGATGCTCTCACCCATTCTTACTGCCTCTACCCACCCCATCCGTTGAGACCGAGTAGCAACTTCCTTCACGGCTCTTACTGCTAAGGGAGCACCTTGACACAAGCGATGCGCTAGCGCATAAGCCTCATCCATCAAATCATCGTGAGGAAATACCCGCCACGCCAACCCAATATCAGCGGCCTGTTCAGCATCAATGTTGTCGCCTGTTAACAAAATTTCCATGGCGTCAGCCCACGCCACTTTGGAGGGAATCCGCATAGAGCCCACAATCGTTGGCACTCCAACCTTCACTTCTGGCATCCCGAATACGGCCTGATCTGATGCCAACAAAAAATCGGTCGCAATAGCGCCGGTCAACCCGTAGCCGATACATGCGCCGTTCACAGCAGCGATGGTCGGTTTCCACAACTCCAAGCCACTTTCAAAACTATTGACCGTAGGAATCTCAAAGTAACTTCCCGACCAGCTACCTGCAGAGTTACCCTGTCCCGGCCGTAGGTCAGCCCCAGCACAAAAAGCGCGACCAGCTCCGGTCAGGATCGCTACCCATGCCTCCGGATCGTTGTAAAACTCAAGCCACGCAGCATTTAAACACTCGCGCATAGCGCCGTTAATCGCATTCAGAGACTCAGGACGATTGTAAGTAATCGTGGCGATATGCCCGTCCAACTCATAGGTAGCTTCGTCGCTCATCAGTTTTTCCCCCGCTCCAGGTTCAATCAGTTTGGGAAATGAATAATCACCCGCCATGTGTTTAGCCCATTCCTCTACCAGAATGGGGAAGTGCGCCTCGTCATACAAATCCCATGCCTGAATGAAGCTGAGACGCTACCAACAACTTTGGAGGACTTACCCAGGGCGGTCGAGGGCTTCGATGACGTCCTTTGGGTGGTAATTGACGATGGATCAACTGACCGAACCGCTGAAGTCGCCAAAGCGCACGGCGCCGACATGGTTGTGCAATTCGCTAACAACAAGGGCTTAGCAGTGGCCTTTCAAGCAGGCCTTGACGCATCGTTGCAACTTGGAGCTGATGTCATAGTCAACACAGACGCCGACAACCAGTACGCAGCATGTGACATTCCACGCCTCGTAGAACCTATATGTAATGGAGAAGCAGACCTTGTCGTAGGCACCAGAGACATAGCCAATCACGAGGAGTTCTCGCTTCTAAAGAAATGGCTGCAAAGAATCGGATCTTGGGTAGTGCGGCAGGCCTCTGCCACACACGTTTCAGACGTTACGTCAGGATTCAGGGCCTACTCCAAAGAAGCAGCCCTTCAAGTTAACGTCGTCTCGCAGTTCACATACACACTAGAAAGCCTTATCCAGGCTGGTCGATCAAATCTAAAAGTCGCCGATGTACCCATCGGAGTGAATCCAACTACTCGACCCTCGCGCCTGTTTCGCTCGAAACGCCAGTACGTTCGAAGATCAGCAGGAACTATTTCCCGGGTATACGCCATGCACAAACCTCTTCGTTTCTTCAACATTCCTGCGGCCGCATTCGCCGCAGTTGGCCTCATACTTTTCGGACGATTCGGGTGGTACTACCTGAGCGCCGGCGGAGAAGGGCGTATCCAGTCACTCATAGTCGGAGCTGTTTGCCTACTCGTTTCGGTGCAAATGCTCATGCTGGGGTTGCTCGCAGACTTACTTAGAACCAATCGGGTGATAACCGAGCGGGTCCTTCGCCGGGTGCGAAATATCGAACTTTCGCTCGGTACTTACGGCAACACTGAAGAAGAGTCAGATTCAGATTTTTGAAACGCTCTTTTTCTGCGTGCAGCCCAGAAAGCCAACAACACAACAAGCGCCGCCGACATCATGGAAATCCTCACCCCAGCCTGCAAACCCGGCGGCCTGTACTCCAAGATAACGCTGCTGGACCCTGCGGGTATAGGCACCGCAACCAACGCATGATCAGCAGCAACTAACGATTTAGAAACCCCATTTACCTCTGCGTGCCACCCACTTTGCATAGCGTCAGCCACTACCAGCCACCCGGCCGAAGGAGCATCGACCGTAATCGAGAGACGGTCTAACTGGTCGTCTACCTGTGTGATGAGTGCCTCAGGTCCCGCACCGCCAGTCAAATGTGACGACTGTTCGGAAAGCACCACCACCTCAGAAGGGAGAGGGGATTGCAACGCCCGGACCCTATCGCTGCCATCGGGAATCACGAGCCCTTCAGACGCGAAACGGAAGCGTTCCAATGCATCTAAATTCTCCCAAATTGCGACATCATCGGAATATGCCAGACGGAGTGATTCCCCAGCAGATTTCATCCCGTTCAACGCTGGTGCCCCGGAGCCGCTAGATCGTAACTTCAAAATGCCATCGTCGACGTCAACTCGAATTCGGATCTCCATTTCCCCACCGACAGGAAGATCTTCGGCAGCAACCGGGACCCAGTGCCGACCGGCGGGTAAAAATCCTCGAACATGACGCCGCCCAGTGCGAACGGTGCCGTCGGGTGCAACAATTTCGATCCTCAGCCGCCCAGCAAGGTCGCTAGTAATGAAATCCTCAACGACCTCTAGCTCAACACCACGAATTGGTTGCGACTCCACCGCTAGCCGGAGCACTGCTCCTTGTTCCAGTGTGCTAACCGCAGTGCCCTCAGATATCACAAATGGACTCCCCGGTAAGGGAAAATCGACCTGAGTGACCAGCCACCGCACCGCCATCCGATCCAATACCGAAGATTCCAAACGGCTCACGTCAAAAAATTCGAGAAACGAAAATGTGTACGACCGGTCGAATGCCTCAGGGTCAATCGCAACCAATAGATCCCGCCACGTTGGCTGATGAAACACATGACCAGTAACGGTTCGAATCCCGTAGTGAGTCGTCGTTCCTGCGTAAAAAGCCAAATCATGGGTAGCTATGCGATCGCCAATGGCTTGTTCAGCGAGAAACTCGTGAGCTGGAGTAGTGGGGTAGTGCCGCTCGACTGCCTCGCTAGGCCAAAATGGAGTAACAAAAATAAGAATCTCCACAGCGGCGACACAAGCAACGACCACTGGAAGAAATTCCCCCAGTTTGCTTCGGAACGCCAGAGCGCAGATAACGACTACTACCGCGATTCCTGCTACCGCCACCGCTCGCCCGACTTCAAAGAGATATCCCTCTTGAAATGCACGACGCAACACATATGCGACCCCGAAGATCGCCGCGAGCGACACCGCAAAGATCCCAACTACCTGAAAACGCCATCTTTGAATATCGAATCCGAAGACGCTGCTTTTGCGAGCCCTCATCGCTTCTAGCCCGAGACCGACCAATAACGCCAGCAGTAAGAGCCAAATCGAGCGCATTCGACCTACAAAATTGGAATCGAATACGGGAAATCGTTGGGCTAGAGCCAAAAGAGGCCCTCCACCGAAGATCAGAATGGTGACCAAACTCAACAAAGCAGTAATGATCGCAGTAACGGACCTGGCAACAGCCGACGAAGGACGCGAGAAGATCGCGGTTGCCGCAAGCACTGTTGCCCCCGCACCCAGAAAAGCGCAGGTCTCAATGTAATTGCGGTCGCCATAGAAAAAACCCTGAGCGTGGGAACCGAAAGCAGTTGGAATCGCCACTGTCGCAATTAACGAAGAGGAAAGATGATCAGCGACCGTTTGAGCACGATGAGCGAGATCGGTGGCTTGTAACTGAGAAAGAAACGGTAACAACTGCCAAGCAGCTAATCCGGCGCCGACGACCACAGACCCAATAGCAGAAAGAAGGAGACGCAAAGTCTTCCCTTCCGCGCGGAACTCGGTCCGAGAGCGCAAGACGAGCCACAACAACATCAATGCGACACCCCAACTTGTCAACGCAGGGAATCCTGCAAAAAGCATTAAGCAGGTGACCAATGAAATAGCTAAGCAAGAAGACAGGTTGCGATTGCGTAATAGACGTTCAGCGGCCCACAACAACCACGGCAAATAAGCACCCACGTGACTTTGCGGCCAGTTTGTCCACACTGTCTGAAAGCCGCTAAACGCGTAAATGAATCCTGCTGCTAAGGAGGGAGCGCGAGAGACCCCTATATTCCTGAGCAACAAAAACGCTCCCCCAAGAGCGACCGAGAGTTCAAGCAGCTTCACCCAAGCAGGCGCCACCCGATCCGGCAACAGTAAGAACGGCAGATTTAGAGGATCAAACAAACCCTGGTGTGGAACTGAAGCCAAGGGAGTTCCGCCGGCAGGATAAGGATTCCACCAAGCGAAATCGCCATCCGCCAGTTGCCCATAGAACAACTCTTGTGCAGGAAATCCCGAATCCACTGGGTCAGCCACCGGAATAGAAGTCAGTTCGAGATCTATCGGCTGACCCTCATTCCATGGCGCCCATCGCAACACTGTGTCGGAACGCAAGAACGTTCTCGCGCCAAGCAGCGACAAACCCAAACTAACAACCACCGTTGCGACAACAACGACTAGGGTCCAACGTGTTCCAGCGTCGACCCTTCGATTCCTCACCCCAAAATCGACCTTTCGCAATAGGTTCGATACGGCGACTGTGGCATCTTTTCGATGGTCTCAGATATCTCGGCCCGAGACACAAAGCCCATCTTGTGCGCAACCTCTTCCAGGCACGCGACCTTTTGGCCATGTTCCCTTTCGATCGCTGCTATGAAAGCCGAACTCTCGAGGAGACTCTCATGAGTCCCTGAATCCATCCAGGTAACATCTCGCCCCAATTCGACTGCGCTTAGTTGGCCATCATCGAGAAAGCTCAAATTCAAATCCGTAATCTCTAATTCGCCCCGATCACTTGGCGTTAAATCCTTCGCTCTAGAAACCGCTGTACCGTCGTAGACATATAGCCCGGGCACAGCTAAATCACTTTTCGGATTGTCTGGTTTTTCCTCGATCGACGCAACCAAACCTGAAGAATCGATTTCAATGACCCCATAACGTTGCGGATCTTGTACTCGATACCCCCAGATCGCAGCGCCCCCACCAAAATTCGAAATTAGAGACTTAAGACCAGTTTGCCCATAAAAGATGTTGTCACCGAGAACCAGAACGAAAGGTTCCTGCTTAACAAAGCTTTCCCCAATAATCACTGCTTGAGCTATGCCGCCCGGCTCAGGTTGCACCTCATAGGAAAGATCGATGCCCCACTGGTGACCATTACCCAAAACTCGCTGAAAAATAGGTAGATCGTGTGGTGAGCTGATCAGGCAGATGTCTCTGACCCCGCCACTCATTAAGGTTTCCAGCGGGTAATAGATCATCGGCTTGTCATACACCGGCTGCAACTGTTTACTTGCAACCTGGCTCAAAGGAAACAAGCGTGTTCCGGCGCCGCCAGCGAGGATCATGCCACGCATAGATGCCACTCCTGAACGACCTTGTTCTTCATCGCCACCAGTCTTTCAGGGTTCAAGCAATTGTTGGTCGCAACCGCTACTCAATGATTACGACAACGTCACCAGCGCCCACAGTGTCTCCTGGGCTCACCTTTAGTTCAGTGATCGTTCCTGACTTGTCAGCATTAATATTATTTTCCATCTTCATGGCCTCTAAGACCACCACCGCTTCGCCCTCAGCCACTTCTTGTCCTACTTCGACCAGAACTTTGACAATCGTGCCCTGCATCGGCACAGCTACCTGACCAGATCCTGCTGAACTGCCAGCATTTGAAGCAGACCTTCTAGGTTTGTTGCTCTTCGGTGTAGCGACTGCCCCTGCAGTTTCCGGAACCCAAGCAGCGACCTCGAAACGTTTGCCATTAACCTCGAGAACAACGTCTTTGCGAGTCAAAGGTTCCTCATCTACCACTTCAGTGGCGTCTTTTGGAGATCCCGACACATCGCTCAAGTCCAAGGTTTCTTCGACCCATTTGGTGCTGTGCTCTCCAGCCTGAAAATCAGGGCTCGCCAAAATAGCGCTATGGGCAGACGCCGTCGTCGCGATCCCCCCTACTTCGAGCTCGGTGAGAGCACTGCGCATACGCGATATCGCCGTGTCCCTGTCCGAACCCCACACGATAAGTTTCCCGACCAAGTTGTCGTAAAACTGAGAAACCGTGTCGCCGGCTTCGTAGCCCCCATCCCACCGAACACCGAAGCCGTCGGGAATCCGCAGCTCGCTTAAAGTTCCCGGAGATGGAAGGAACCGACCACCTGCTGGGTCTTCAGCATTAATTCGTACTTCGATTGCGTGACCGCGTTGTTCGACATCATTTTGAGAAAATGACAGTGCTTCTCCTGCCGCCACCCGAATCTGTTCCCTAACTAGGTCAACTCCGGACACCAATTCGCTTACAGGATGTTCCACCTGCAGTCTTGTGTTCATCTCCAAGTAGTAGAACTCGCCGTCTTGAAATAGAAATTCGACCGTTCCAGCGTTGGTGTAGTCGCAACCTTTGGCAACAGCAACCGCTGCCTCGCCCATGGCTTGTCGAACTTCGTCTGGAAAATTCGGTGCAGGGCTCTCCTCAACGAGCTTCTGGTGTCGCCGCTGAGCAGAACAGTCTCGTTCACCCAACCAGACGGTGTTCCCATGCTGGTCGGCGATGATCTGCATCTCTATGTGCCGGGGCCAGGTCAGGTAGCGCTCCATGTAACACTCGCTGCGACCAAAAAAGCTTTCTGCTTCTCGCTGAGCGGATTCGAGAGCGGCATCGACCTCATCGGCCGAATGCACAACCTTCATGCCACGTCCGCCACCACCATAGGCGGCCTTAATAGCGACCGGATAGCCATGTTCTTCACCAAAGCTTCGAACCTCGTCCGGATCCTGGATAATCTCCGTGGTGCCTGGAACCCCGCTAACTCCGACTTTTTCAGCAGCTAGACGGGCTGAAATTTTGTCTCCCATTACTTCAATCGCAGCCGGCGGCGGACCGATGAAGGTCACGCCCCGATCGGTGATCGCACGCGCAAAGTCAGCATTTTCACTGTAGAAGCCATACCCCGGGTGAACTGCCTCAGCTCCGCTTTGCTCAATCGCGTCAAGAATCGCTGAGGTATTCAAATACGAGTCTGCTGCTGTTTCCCCGCCCAAAGCGTAAGCCTCGTCGGCTAATCGAACATGCAGCGCGTTACGGTCAAGTTCGCTGTACACAGCGACACTTGCAATACCCAATTCGCGGCATGCTCTAATCACTCGAACAGCGATTTCTCCGCGGTTAGCGATCAAGATCTTTGAGAACACGGGTTCAGCCTTCCAAGTGCAAACGTACGACCAGCAATCGTGCCACAATCAGACCCTTTTGCCTCATTAGAGCGATTTTCTTTCTCAAATAATTTGACAAATGACTAAGTAGTCTCGGGGATGTGGAAACCCCCAAGTTCGATGTAGTTGAGAAAACTCGCTTTCGTGACGTCACTTGGGTAGCCGAGATCCCTTCAACCAACACGGAGCTGTTAGAGCGTGCTCGCCGAGGCGCCTCAGAAGGAGCGGTGATCATTGCTGATCTACAAACCGCAGGTAGAGGCCGCCGAGGCCGGACTTGGACTGCCCCAGCGGGCACGTCGCTAATGATGTCGATACTCCTTCGTCCCCCAGCTACAGCGCTGTCTCCTAGCGACGCCTCGCTCGCCACGTCCGCACTCGCCTTAGCGACGCGAAATGCAGTCGCCGGTCTGACCAGCGTCAACCTGGAAATCAAATGGCCTAATGACCTAGTAGTAACTCCTCCCTTTGATCATCGTGTTGAAGCCGATATTGGCTATAGAAAAGTTGCTGGCATTTTGACCGAAACACTGATCCAGGACGCGTCGATCGATGCCCTCGTAATTGGAATGGGGATCAATACGAGTTGGGGAGTGGTGCCTGCTGAATTGCAATCCATAGCGACCAGCCTTGACGTTTTGTCGGGATCTTCTATCGATAGAAACGCGCTCGCTCTCGACATTCTTAAGAATCTTGAGATCGAGTACACCTCGCTGCTGCGCCCGAATGGGAAGCAACAGTTGCTCCAAGAGGTGAAAAAACATTCGGGCACCCTCGGGAAGCAGGTTCGAGTGCAGCTGGGGACGGAACCGAAAATCCAGCAGATCGTGGGGCGCGCCGTCGACCTTGACGAATCTGGCCAACTCGTACTGGAGACAGAAAACGATGAGGTGCAGGTGGTTGCCGCAGGTGACGTGGAGCATTTGCGGCTGGATACGTGCTAACAGCCAGCCCCAACTAGGCAATAACCTAGAAGCCGATGGCTGAAGTCGTATCGTCAGAAAATATTCAAGGTGTTCACGTGGTTACCCCTGATGTCTATAAAGACGAACGGGGCTTCTTCGTCGAAACCTACCGGCGTGAATGGATTCCCGAAGGGTCAAGAGAAATGATCCAAGCAAATCGGGGAGATCGCCAAAGCGGATGCGTAGTAGGACTCCACTATCACCTGCACCAGGCAGATTACTGGTACGTGCCATTCGGAACCGTTCGAGTTGTGCTGCACGATTTAAGACGGGGTTCGCCGACCGAAGGCGTCACCGAAGAAACTGACCTGGTAGGGACCAAGCATCGAGGTATCTACATACCGCCAGGTGTTGCCCATGGGTTCGCCACACTTACCGATGCGACCATTACCTATATGGTCGATAGCTACTACAACCCCTCTGACGAACTAGGCGTTGCCTGGAATGACCCTGAAATAGCTGCCGATTGGGGGGTAGACAACCCAACTCTTTCTGAACGAGACCAATCAAACCCCCTCAGAAACGCCATTCCGGAAGTAGATCAGCCTCGATATGGACTGAGGAACTGACCAGACCATGAAGGTCCTCGTTACCGGCGGCGCCGGCTTCATCGGCTCTAACTTCGTCAGGTTCCATTTAGCTAACAGTGACGACGAGATAACTATCCTCGATGCGCTCACTTATGCAGGAAGTCGAGACACGATGTCCGACTTTGTCGATGACCCACGGGTGGTGTTCGTCGAGGGGGACATATGTGATCGTCAAGCGGTTGCCTCAGCAATAGAGGGCCATCACGCCATCCTCCATTTCGCTGCGGAAAGCCACGTTGACCGATCCATTGATGGTTCAGAACGTTTTGTAACAACTAACTGCGTGGGCACGAACACGCTTTGCGACTTAGCCAGCCAGATGGAAATTGAACGGTTCGTGCATGTATCCACAGACGAAACCTATGGGTCAACCACGCAAGGCTCTTTTACAGAAGA
This sequence comes from Candidatus Neomicrothrix sp. UBA814, assembly GCA_002296525.1. Classification (GTDB taxonomy): domain Bacteria; phylum Actinomycetota; class Acidimicrobiia; order Acidimicrobiales; family Poriferisodalaceae; genus UBA6944. Next base: position 342,422 of record DBIA01000017.1, read on the forward strand.
AGACAAACTTGCACCAAGTAGCCCCTATTCGGCTTCGAAAGCTGCATCTGACCTAATTGCTATGGGGCATCACATAACCCACGGCCTACCTGTCACCGTCACGCGCTCCTCTAACAACTATGGCCCTTTCCAGTTCCCCGAGAAGCTGATTCCTCTATTCGTTACCAATTTGCTCGATGGTTTACAGGTGCCGCTGTACGGAGACGGGACAAATATCAGAGACTGGATCCATGTCAATGACAACTGCGCTGCGATACACCATGTTCTTCAAAGTGGCGAAATAGGCGAGATATACAACATTGGTGCGGGAAACGAAATCTCGAATCTCGAACTCACCCAAATGTTGCTCGATTTATGTGAACTAGACGAATCGCGAGTTATTCACGTTAAGGACCGCCCCGGCCACGATTTTCGCTATTCCGTAGACTCGCGTAAATTACGTGACCTGGGCTGGAGCCCTCAAATCGATCTTGAAGCTGGCTTAGCAGAGACAGTCGACTGGTACCGCGAAAACGAAACATGGTGGAGGCCCAAAAAGGCAGGGCGGCAGTGACTCGGCGGGGCCTGATCACAGCGGCTAGCAAGTACGCTCCGCTGGTTCGAAACTTCGCGAGGCGCGAACTTAAGTCCCGGTACAAGCGCAGCCTCCTTGGGTGGACATGGTCCATGCTCAGCCCGCTGTCCACCATCCTCGTATATAGCCTGGTGTTCTCCGTGTTTTTCAGAGCCGCTCCACCTGCCGCAGGAAATGGCTCTCAAAACTTTGCGTTGTTTTTGTTCACGGGACTCGTTGTTTGGCTGTTCTTCGCAGGAATGATTAATGGATCCATGGGGTGGCTTGGAGCCATAGGAGACCTCCGGAGAAAGGTTTTCTTTCCCCCCGAAACGGCGATCTTTGGAAGCGCCTTAGCTTTGGCAGTCCAGTCGGCGATTGAAGCTGCCGTATTGCTCATTGTGATGCTCCTAGTAGGCAATATTGGAGTCAGCACCCTGGCGCTACCGTTCATCCTCGCCCTTGCAGGAATCTTTGGGCTAGGAATCGGGTTTTTTGTATGCGTGCTCAATACCTACTACCGGGACGTCCAATACTTGGTTGGAATTATTTTGAACGCCTTGTTCTTTCTCGTGCCAATTGTGTATCCGATCGGAATTATCCCGGAACAGCACTGGGGCTTGCCGATAAGAAAAGTTGTCGAGTGGAACCCGGTGAATCAATTTGTCGCCGCTGCGAGAGAGTCGGCTTACTTGCTGCAATGGCCGAGTCTCACTCGATGGGGAATCCTGCTGCTGTACTCGTTCGCGGTCTTTGGCTTGGGATGGAGATTTTTCGCCCAACGATCAATGTTGTTGAGTGAGGATATGTGAACCCCATTATCTCAGCTCAAGCAATATCTAAGCGCTACCGAATACAACGAGATCGTCCCGACTCGCTTAAAGAAGCTGTGGTGCGGCGCAGAAAACGATCATCCAGTAGCGAATTCTGGGCTCTGAGGAATGTGTCACTTGACATAGCGCCCGGCTCATTTCATGGCCTTATTGGTCATAACGGTTCAGGGAAGACAACGCTGCTGAAGTTAATGGCCGGTATCCATAAGCCGACGACGGGCGTGATGGAAGTCAACGGCCGCGTCTCGGCTCTATTAGAGCTCGGATCCGGATTTCACCCGGAGCTAAGTGGCCGAGAAAACATTTACCTCAACGGAGCAATTCTTGGCCTCAGCCGCAAGGAGATGGACCTAGCTGTCGACGAAATCATCGAATTCAGCGACATAGGAGAATTCATTGACGCCCCAGTCAAGATCCTCTCAAGCGGAATGTATGTCCGACTTGGCTTTGCAGTAGCGGTGCATGTTGCTCCAGAAATTCTTCTGATCGACGAAGTTATCGCCGTCGGAGACGAGGCTTTTCAGCGCAAATGCCTCGAACATTTATACGAACTCCGGCGCGCTGGCACGACAATCGTTCTTGTATCGCACTCCCTGCCCCTTGTAGAAGGATTGTGCGACGAAGTCGGATGGCTCGACCATGGCCACTTGATGCAAGCTGGCGAAGCGACTGAGGTCTGCTGGGCTTACCTTGACGCAGTCAACGCCGAAGAAGCCGAAAAACTTAGGGATGGAGATGATGAACAAGCCCATACCGATACCTCCCTAACTGAAATAGAAGTTCGTAGAGGAACCGGAGAAATACGAATCTTCCACATCGACTACTTAGACGAACAGTGGCTAGCCAACCCGCTACCAAGCGCAGGCGACACCCTCATCGTCCGTCTCTGGTACGAGACCGAAACACCAGTGGAAGAACCTGTGTTCGCGCTAAAACTCCACCACGCAACAGGAGTTCATATGGCGTCACCGAATAGCGCTCTGCAGCACCTACAAACCGGTGCTATCGGAACTGGACGCGGATACGTAGATTTCATCATTGACGAACTCCCACTACTCCCAGGCGACTACTTGCTTTCTACCTCTGTAACTGATCGAGACCGGATGCATGTGCACGACGCCTGGGAACGGTCCCATTCGCTACGAATCGTCCCGGGATCATCCACTGAACGAGAAGGCCTTATCGACCTAAAAGGACGATGGCAGCCCCCCGTACCACACGAAAAGGGCTCTCCAGGTCACCCGAATCGCTAAAGCTAGTCGCGGCCACTGACCTAGCCGGGCCACGTACAATTATCTGCACACGTGGCGTGAAGTTCTGTTGAGATCTCCGGAGGCTGCATTCATGAACTCAATGGAAACAACGACATCCTCTGCTGACATTGAAGCGAAATCGCCTCCAGAGGCCAGAGAAACTCTCAACATCGGGATAGTCCTCCCCAACGACGACCGCCACCCCGTCGGATGGCTCGCAACGCGAGCACTGGGTCGCGAAATCGAATGGCGAAACGCCCCTGTCGAACTTCAATGGTTCGTTACCCGCACCGCAACTCCGCAATCGGCGACTGAAAGCTCGCTCGACATCAATTACTTGCCCGAAAACGTTGAAGAGTTAGAACATGATTTAGATGTGCTCATCGAATTTGACGTCACTGACCACAGCGCAGACTTTGTGGTCGACCCCACTTCAATCGACCTGAGCCTGCACGACTCGATAGGGCTACTGCGTCGCTACCTGCCCCTCGAGTCCATAAACGCAATTCACCCGGCACCATCACTTAAAGAATCGATCCTGGTTGATGTCGACGATCAGATATCGGACATAGCCGCAGTAGAGATCGCTCGGCACGCACACTCACGACAACTACCCATCACCCTTATAGGCGCACCTCACAACCAAACTAGCTTCGCGACGAAATTAACGACCCACAACCAAACGTCAATTCCACTTGGCAACGACCTAGACCCCGAGGAATTAGCCGCCGTCGTGCAGAATGCGGCTCTAGTGGTCACTAGCGATATGGCACTCCATCGACTAGCAAACGTGCTCCACGGAAGATCAGTTCTTGCCTCCGAAAACGCAAACGACAAACAGATTCAGCATCATCTTTGGTCAGCATCTGTGAACATCGCATCACTCGAGCCAAACCCAGCGCTCGAAGACCGAGTTAGCCGACTTGCTGAAATCATCGAACAAACAGCACTGTTACGCCTGAACCGACCCATCACCTCGCGGTCGGCATCTCAAGAAAGAAAACGCAACGAACAGTCCCACCACCTTCATCAACAACAATTGACACACTGGGCCGAGCAGCGGCGACGCGCCCATCAGTCCATCGACGCACTGCGACAAGAATTACTTCAATTACACAACGAACTTGAAGCAACTAAAGACGACGCCAACAACACGCGACAAGCGCTGCGCGCACAACACAATCGACTAAACGAATTAGAAACTGAGATAGCACGACGCGATCAAGGTCCTGCCCGCCTGCAACGCAGCATCGATTGGCACAGTGTCGCAGCCCAACTGGAACGTGATCTAGTAAAAGTCCTTCGTTGGCTGCGACGCCGATTTGGTCGCGGATGAGAGATAAGCCAGAAACAAAGAACGTCACCGTTGTTCTAGACGCTGCTCCCAGACCTGGGGTAGACCCAAATGGGTGGAGGACCGAGCAGATCTGCAAAGAACTGCTATCCAGCGACGCCAACACCAAACTCGTATTCAACGGCCCCACAGACCAAGAAACGCAACTCTACGGAAACCCAGTTGAAGCTCTTGGTCTCGATTCCAACGAATGGTGGCGGACAACTGCCAGTGACGTAATTTTCCTATGCGGAAACGCCTCAGCTCAACGCATAGCGTCCATCTGCAAAACACATCACCCAGACTCCCTACTCGTTGTCGACGGATCGAACCTATTAACGACCCAACGACCCGACCTCGCCGATCACCTCATCACAGACGCCGAAAAAGCCGGCCGAGACACCGTAGCCAGCCTCCGTCGGCAACGCGATCGAGAACTACTCGCCCTCGCAAACGAAGTGTGGGTATGTTCCCATTCGGAACGCCGCGCAATAGAAGCCCTCGGCACGTCAGCCAAAATTACGGTCGTTCGCCCACCCAATATCACCCTGGGCAAATCACAGGGAACCAAACCAGTGCTCCTGGCAGCACCACATCGCGAATTTGGGGAACCCGACCTTGAATCAATACGGCACTTCGATAAACACATCTCACCAAAACTTGACCCGACAATTGGCTCACCGCTTCTGATCACCGAGCGCGAATTTCTTCCTTGGGGTTACCGACTTTCAAATCTTGAGCACCTAGAGCGAAATAAGCCACTTAGCGCCCTCCTACAGCAAGCATCAATGCTTGTGTCACTGAGACAAACAGGACCTACAGCATGGACGCACCTACTCGCAGCGAGAGCATTTGACATCCCGGTGATCGCAACAAAAGAAGCCGCCCGCCACATCGACGACCCAGCACAGTGGAACCTAGAAATCGTCGAACGCCCCGGGACCGACGCCGCGATGTATAGAACCGCTACACAACGGCGCCGGGCCCCTCGACTGCCCCTCGATGACACGGGAATGAAAAATGCGATATCGGCTCTTGGCATCCAACCGGCAGGCACAGAACAAGAGATCACTGACTGGCTTAACACCGAACAAACAGGGAAACGTCACCGAATGGACCTCAAGCAATATCGACGTTCAGAAAGTGACCAACTCAACGACCCTGACATCAATCCCGGGACCAGCCTCGAGCATCGGCCGCTGATCTCCGTACTGACCCCCGTTTACGACACGCCGATAGAGGTTCTAAAAGCCACCATTGAATCTGTACGGACGCAAATATATGAAAATTGGCAATTGTGCCTTGTTGATGACTGTTCCCCCACAAATGCACCTAGAGAGGTGTGCAAGAAGTTCGCTGATGAAGACCCAAGAATAGATTTCGTTGAACGAACCAGTAACGGCGGCATAGCACAAGCATCAAACACCGCATTCGAAATGGCCAACGGCGATTATTTAGCTCTCCTTGACCACGATGACCTCTTGCGACCTGACGCTCTCATCGAGGTAGTGCGGGCAATAAACAAATTCCCCGAAGTCGAATTTCTTTACTCCGATGAAGACAAACTCTTCGCTGATGGCTCTTACGACCATAGCTACGCCAAATCAGGTTGGTCGCCTGACCTGCACTTGTCCTACAACTACGTCTGCCACTTCGCCGTTTTCCGCCGTGCGCTCATCGAGCGAATCGGGGGATGGCGGACAGGATTCGACGGTGCCCAGGACTATGACCTAGCCCTGCGAGCAACAGAAAGCACCACCGAAATCGCCCATATTCCTCGCAACCTGTACCACTGGCGAATTCTTCCAGGTTCCACAGCCGCCGGAGTTGATCAGAAAACAGATGCATGGGCCGCAGGACAAAGCGCTCTCACAGAAGCATTAGACAGAAGAGGCATTAACGGAGACGTTGAAGAGGGACTAGACCCGGGCACCTACAACATCAACTATGCGATAGAAGGACAACCCAAAGTAGGAATCATCATCCCCACTCGGGACAGGTACGAACTCATATCAGAGTGCGTTGCGGGCATCACCCAAAGCACTTCGTGGCAAGAAACAGAAGTGCTAGTCGTCAACAACGAAAGTTCAGACCCGGCCACCCTGAAATGGATGGATGCCCACCCAGGCCCGGTTATCGATTTTCCACACCAGTTTTCATACGCCCGAATGATGAACATGGCAGCCGAACAAATGGACTGCGACCTTCTGCTCTTTCTCAACTGCGACATCACCATCGTCAACCCGGACTGGCTGCAAGCCATGATCGGCCACGCCCAACAACAGCGAGTCGGTGCTGTCGGCGCAAAACTAAGTTTTCCAGACGGACGCGTCCAACACGAAGGAATCACAGTCGGTGTCGGAGGGGTAGCCGTAAACACCAACTCGCGCGGATACTTCAGCATCGGCAACCTCGTACGCAACTGTTGGGCCCTCACAGCGGCTTGCCTAATGATTCGTCCAGAGGTTTTTTGGGAAGTGGGAGGATTCGAAGAACGACTCCGAGTTGCGTTTAACGACGTTGACCTCACCATGCGCATCCACCAACTGGGATACGACCTGATCTACCAACCCAACGCCAATCTTCTCCATCAAGAATCTGCCCTTAGAGGCTCACTGCACCCAAAAGAAGACGAAAACTTCTTCCGAGAGCGCTGGGGCGAACCACTCCGACAAGATGACCCCTACTACAACCCGAGACTCTCCCGACATGCTCAGTACTATTTTCACGACGAAGTCAAACAAGTATGGCTACCGCGAGGTCACCCACTGGCATGAACTAGGGAGCAGCCGATATCAAAATATGCAAACCCCTTAAGATGATCGGCCAAGAGACAACTACCAGTGCTGTGGCCCTAGTGATCTAAATATGGAACTAAACGACCAAAGACCGCACTGACAGTTGACCTGTTGTACTAGGCAGAAAATATTATTTGCATCAAAGCGACCATTCCCTCAGAAATTTGCGAAATAGACGATGAACTAAAAGCGATCTACCACAGTTCGGACACAGTTTGTATTTGGGTGTTTCGAACAAGGGAAGACAGAAATCGGTTTATGGATGAGACCGCAGGGATGCTTAAAGCAGAACGAGAGAAACACTTCGACGACTTCTTCGCGGAAACTTCCTAACCTACTGGGACAGTCCCTGCCCGAAGTACTCTCATACCCGTATGCTCGAAGAGGAAATAGCAGAAATCAAAAAAGCGATACAACAAACCAAAGAGTTCAACTCCAACGTTTTAGAGAAATCGATGAACCGCAGGCAGAACAGCTCCGTCGCAGCCGTCTCGATGAGAACGACTGAGAACTAGATACTTGTTCGAGTTCTGAGAGACCAGCAGAGTCAAGGAGGAGGCTTGGCTGCATCCAAAATCGTGCTCCGACCTTGAATGCGGACCAGGTCTGAGCTTTGTAGCTAACTAGGAACCCATTAGCGGGTCTCGGCCCGCCATAGCGATCAACTTGTCAACAATCGACTCATCGCCATCTAGCTCAATTTCAGGTCCGAATCGTTCTCCACGGATCATGTCCCCAGCCTGTTGGAGCTGCGTGTAGCCGGCCTCGGCAAGATCCCGGTCTATGACCACCTCTTGGCCAGTTGCAACCGCCAGATCAAATGTGTGGATTAACGGGTCCACAGTCACGATGCCAACAAACCGATCAACGACCAGATGACCCCACGGTGTTTGGACTTTCTGACTAAGAGCCTCAGCATCGTCAAGGGCTACCCTCGTTTCGGCGAAAGCCCTTCCCCACTCGTCAAGTGGGTTGACAACTTCGGGTTGACCAGCACTTTCCGCTCCGATGCCACGGGCGATCCCAGTAATCATTTGGCACATACCAATGTTGTGTGAAAGCACATCTCGAGCGCTCCAGCCCTCACAGGGACTAGCGCTATCCCAATCTTGTGATCTAACTCGACTGACGGCAGCGTCGAAGCCGTATAGAGCATGAAGGTAGTTGCGGGTGTTCTCACTCACGCGCCCAGTCTAGGTGATCGCTTCACAGGGGATCATCGATGAAAGAAGGTCCACCTTGCGCTCTTTAGCCGGCGGCCTCTTCTCTATGCCCCTTTGCGACCTCTGGGGAAACAACTATCCAGGTTGCTTTGCCAAGTACATGAATTTCACCGCTGGCCCCGAACAAGCCGACGTCGGAATAAATCTTTCGACCTACGCGCTCCCGTGTCTTGCTGATAACGCGAAAACCTTCGTTAGAACCGAAAGAAGGTAGAGAAGTTATTGCAGCGTCATAGGTGCCGAGCAGACAAGATTCATCCTCCCCCAAGAAACCATTCACATAAAAACCCAGAGCAGAAGTGCAATCCAGAGCTGCGATGGCTGGGAGTGAAGCCAAAGCACCCCGATCATCCCACCGACTCTCAGGATTCCACTCCTGCCAAAAGATTTGGTCAGTGATCTGTCTAAGGCGCAGACGTAAACCCAGTTGCGAGTCAGGACCACAAACAAAACACTCTGCGAAGTGATCTTTGGAAGGACCGAACACCTCTTTGTAGCTTTCGAACCTTTTCTTCTGAGCCTCGCTCAAGTTGACGTGTTCTTGGAGCTCCGAAGCGGTGTCTTGGCTCATGACAGGTTCATTTGTCTTCGACGAGGCCCAGCCAGATAGAACGGTCCCACCATTGACTCCAATCGTCACCGCTACGGTTTCGTTATCCAGCCGTTCTTCATGAAATTCCAAATCAGTAGATAGCGGCACTGGTTGGTGCAGCCTTACCTGCAACTGGGCAACATCGGTTTGAAGGAAACGCGCTCCAAGACAGGCGTACAGACCGGTAGCAACACCACCATTCCCCGAAGTTGGAGGCCCCCGAAAATGTTGGGGAAGATTCACGACATTGCTTTCGTAGTCAATGACGCGATCAGCACCCGGTCGACACGTAAGGCATGAATGATTCACAAACATCAGAATATGTCACCCGGAGCAAATAGACCCGTGAGAAGGAGACGACCGGAATGCCCGGCACGCCGACCGCTGTTTCGGCACTCCCCGCACAATGCAGCAAAGGAGCTAGCGGCATGGGCCTAGGTGACCGCCAACACGCTTAAACCCAAACCGACCGGGGAACCGTAATTCGCAACATCCCCAAAAGCAGTTAGCGCGCCACGTGCATCAGCAACCAGATAACCACCCGACCTACTAATTAGGCCGATTGCGTCGATCCGGCCGAAATTGATTGGTGAACCTAAATCCTTAGCATCACCAAAAGAATGCACATGCCCGTCTGAATCCAAGAAACGGTACCCCTCGTTCTCGGGCCCCGACGCGAAATCAACCACCCGAGGGCCATCTAGCTGCTGACTTCCCGCTAACGCCCCGAAGAAGGGAGCCGACCCAAAGCAATAAACACCACCCCGGCTATCAACAATCCAATAGCCGCGGCCATCAGCAGACGGTTCAATGCATACCGCATCGATCGAGTTGTCGGCTACCTGCGGAACGCCCTCCAGAAACGGAGCATTTCCGAAACTAAAAACACTGCCCTCAGAATCAACGACCCAATACCCAACACCAATTGGCGAGGCAGCAATGTCCACAGGAGGAGCCGCCAAGTTCAGAGCGGAGACATCACCTAGTGCTCTCGCAGTGCCATGCGCTTGTATATGTCCCCCAGAGCCAAGCACTAAACACCCTTGCCCATCACGAGTCATAGCTAACGCGATTGGAGGAGACGGAAGCTCTACTTCGGTCTCGGTCACATCATCCGCGAAATGAAACAATCGATTATCTGAGGTCAAAATCCAATATCCCTGGAACACCACCAACCGAGCCTATGTCAGAGAGGCCTTTGGTCTGGGTCAGCCTCCGGCTAACTTGAGTGAGCGATGAAGATCTACACAAAGACCGGTGATGACGGCACAACAGGCCTTTTCTATGGTGGCAGGGTAACTAAAGACTCCCCGCTACCAAAGGCATACGGCGCAGTCGACGAAGCTCAAGCGGCCATCGGGCTCGCCCGCGCCGCCGTTCAAGATTCAGAACTAAATGAACTTCTAACAATCCTTTGCCGCGATTTATACGTCGCAATGGCAGAACTAGCAACGCTCCCCGAGAACCACAGCAAACTCGATCCCGGCACAACGCTAGTAACAGACGACATGGTGCAACACCTTGAACAACAAATAGATAACGTCACCAACCGCTTCGAAAGCCCGACCGAATTCACCATCCCAGGCCAAACCGAAATTTCGGCGCGACTTGATTGGGCGAGAGTGGTGGTTCGGCGAGCAGAACGAGAAACAATCGACATTTGTCAGACAGAATCCCGAGTCTTGCCGTATCTCAACCGTCTCTCAGATCTCCTATGGACTCTGGCCAGGTGGCAAGAAGACGAAAGCCTGTACAGCAAAGACCCGCAATAACACACCGCATGAAAGAAAAACCGTGGCGAACCAACTAGAAATTTCCGCAATCAATGTCATCAACGCCGGAGCAGATGAGGCTTCCGTCGCGACCGACAGGCCGATCAAAGAAAACGAACTCGAAACTTTAGGAGTCAGCCCAAACTTCCTAGCTGCGAGCGGGTTCGAAGGAAAACTAGGCCAAACCTTGCTGCTGCCCGAACAAGACCCAATAGTGATCGCTGTTGGGCTAGGCGGACAAGAAATCACCGAGCCGTCAATACGAAACGCAGCGGCATCATTATGGAGAGCTTCTAAGCACCTTGATTCCGTGACCTCGCTTCTGCCGCTAACAACCGCAACCGAAGTTGGCGCAGAAGTCGCACTCCAAGCAACCGTCGAGGGAATGCTTCTAGCTTCCTACCGATACGACGAGCTAAAGGGAAGTCCCGAAGAACGTTCCTCACTTCAACAAGTAACGCTCGTTGTCCCAGATGGTGTTGACAGCGCGGCCGCTCTCTCAAGAGCGGAAGCGGTAGCAAGCGCCATTGCCCTCACACGGGACCTAGTGAACCGACCCGGTGGATCACTCTCGGCAGTCCAATTAGCCGACGAAGCTGTCAAGGTCGCCGAACAAACTGGCCTAGAAGTTGAAGTATGGGACCGAGAACGCCTGATCGTGGAGCGATGCGGCGGAATGCTCGGTGTCAATGCTGGATCCACCGAAGAGCCACGAATGGTGCGACTCACATGGCGACCCAAGGGTGAAAGTCGCGGAACTATCCACTTCGTAGGCAAGGGCATCACCTTCGACACAGGAGGACTGAACCTCAAACCATTTGAGGGAATGAAAGAAATGAAAATTGACATGGGGGGAGCAGCGGCAGTGATCGGAGCCATGGCCGCCGTAGCAGCACACAATCCCGACGTAACGATCATAGGAACCTGTTGCTGCACCGATAACCAGCCCAGCCCCACCGCCACCAAACCGGGGGACGTCCTCAACATCCGCAACGGTAAAACCGTAGAAGTTCTCAACACCGACGCTGAAGGTCGACTGGTATTAGCCGACGGACTATCAATAGCAGCCGAGGAAAACCCCGACCTTATAGTCGATCTAGCAACCCTTACGGGAGCTTGCCTTGTGGCATTAGGTTCGCAGTATGCGGGCCTTATGGGTAACAACGAAGACGCGATCGCAAGGGTAGAAGCAGCAGCAACCAAAGCAGGTGAGCGACTATGGCACCTACCCCTACCTAATGAGTACCGAAAGCAATTGGACTCAGATGTCGCCGATCTACAAAACATTGGATCCGGCAGGTTCGGCGGCACCCTCGTAGCCGGCCTTTTCCTCCAAGAATTCGTAGACGAAACACCCTGGGTACACCTAGACATCGCTGGTCCAGTAACAACCCAAGAACAAGAAGCAGAGTTTCCCAAGGGAGCAACAGGTTTCGGAGTCCGAACCCTGCTTGAAATTGTCAATAATTGGTGAGACACAACTAACTCCCGGACTCAGACCGCGAAATCTGCCCGGCGCCAACAACTCCCACCCAACAACACCGGACCACAACATGCCATCAGATCTCTCCCAAGACCCAAACGTTCGACTCCTTACCCAATGGATCGACGAAAGTGAACGAATCACAGTGCTAACCGGAGCCGGGATTTCAACTGACTCAGGTATCCCTGATTTTCGTGGACCTAACGGTGTTTGGACGAAAAATCCGAAAGCGGAAAAAGCCTCAAATATTCAAAACTTCATCTCGGACCCCGAAGTCAGAAAGGCTTCCTGGAGAGACCGCCTTGACAACAGAGCCTGGTCCGCTGACCCCAACGACGGACACCGAGCGCTCGTCCAATTAGAAAAGCGAAACAAGCTCGTAGCTTTATTGACCCAAAACGTTGATGGCCTTCACCATGCTGCAGGCTCATCGGCAACAAAAGTTGTCGAAGTGCACGGAACTATTCGGGAAGTTGCATGCCTTGAATGCGACTACCGCGACGACATGCAAATAGCGCTCGATCGAGTCCGCCAAGGCGAAGAGGACCTGGACTGTCCCGAATGCGGTGGAATACTCAAGAGCGCCACGATCTCATTCGGCCAATCACTAGTCCAAAAAGATCTCCTCAAAGCAGAGGCTGCAGCCCAGAATTGCGACCTCATGATTGCCATCGGAACAACATTGGCCGTGTACCCGATAGCAGCAGTAGTTCCATCAGCTCAACGAGTCGGCGCAAAAATTGCGATCATTAACGCCGAACCCACCGAAATGGATCACATAGCGGACTTAGTCATCCGAGAGTCCATCAGCGAAGTGCTTCCAATTGCCGTCGGAGGTGCATCAAACCTCCCAGAGGAAGACAACAACGGAGACGCAGAAACCCCCAAGTAACCGTCAAGACGACAACCGGTACAATCAATAACAAGCAACCGTCAATGCCGAACCTTGAAGAGAACAGCGATGACCAGCTACGGAGACTTACTCGCGGCCACAAAACAACACGTACGCGAAGTGAGCACCAACGAATCTGCCCAACTAGTCGACGACAGTTGCACGATTCTCGATGTTCGCGAACCGGAGGAGTTCGAGCAAGGGTCCTTACCCAACGCAACCCACATTCCGCGAGGGCATCTGGAAAGCCAAATAGAGCAACGAATCCCTGACCGTGACACCGCAATATTGGTTTACTGCGCAGCGGGATCTCGATCAGTCTTCGCAGCCAAGACCCTCGCCGATCTGGGGTACACGCACGTTGTCTCAATGGAAGGCGGCTTCACCAAATGGAAGTCGGAAGGGCGGAAATGGTCGATGCCCGAATCCCTCACGCGACACCAACGAAACCGATACCAACGACACCTGCTGCTTCCGGAGGTAGGAGAAGAAGGGCAGAACCAACTGCTTGACGCCAAGGTCTTGATACTCGGGGCAGGCGGTTTAGGTTCACCCGCCGCCATGTACCTCGCAGCGGCTGGCATTGGGACGCTCGGAGTCGTAGACATGGATGTGGTCGACGAATCCAACCTTCAACGCCAAGTCATTCACAACACAGGCCGCGTCGGGCAATCCAAAGTAGAGTCAGCGAAGCAAACAATCACCGCTCTCAACCCCGACATCCAGATTGAGACCTACGACACCCGCCTGAACGCTGACAATGTTCTCGATCTACTCGCGGGCTGGGAGGTGGTTGTAGACGGAGCGGACAATTTCCCAAGCCGATATCTCCTCAATGACGCCTCGGTGAAACTCGGAATCCCAGTAGTCCACGGCTCAATATTCCGATTCGAAGGTCAAGTCACAGTTTTCGACCCATTAAAGGGACCGACCTACAGAGATTATGTGCCAGTACCACCTCCACCGGAACTAGCACCATCATGCGCTGAGGCAGGTGTCCTCGGCGTCCTCCCCGGAGTCATCGGGAGCCTACAAGCACTTGAAACCATCAAACTTGTGCTCCAACTAGGCGATTCACTCATTGGACGACTCTTAGCCTTCGACGCCTTGGACATGACATTTCGCGAATACAAAATTCATCGCGACCCCAAAAACCAAGTCACCCACGAAAATCGAGATCGCATCAACATCGCTGAATACGACCAATACTGCTCACCATCAGTCAACTGAGTCGCTTCACCCCAGCAACCGGCCTGCAAAGGCTCATTCAAAGCTTCGCTCTACACTTCTCTCATGGCAAACAAACGCGTGGTGGTCATAGGCGGCGGCCCCGCAGGACACGACGCAGCAACATATGCAGCGCGTTTTGGCGCCGAGGTAACCCTCATCGAGCGCGACATCGTTGGGGGAGCGGCGCACCTCCGAGACTGCGTCCCCTCAAAGTCCATGATCGCGACCGGAGGAGCACTCTCGTTTGCCCGCCGCCTAGACGGCATGGGACTAGCAAATGTAGAGACGGGAGTAGAGGCTGAACACCTCCGCGCCCGCATCCAAGGCATTGAACAACGCCTTGAGCAATCCGTCACACAACTACTGACCAGTCAAGGGGTAACAATTCACCGAGGCACTGGCAGACTCTTAAGCCCAAATGAGGTATGCGTAGACACCCCCAACGGCGTCGTCAAGCTAACAGCTGACGCTATCGTTCTCGCGACCGGAAGTCGGCCGCGTATCCCAGAATGGGCACCGATCGACCATGAACGTGTCCTCACCACCCGCGACGCTTACCCACCCGAGCAGATACCAGAACACCTCATCGTCGTAGGCTCCGGCGTCACCGGCGTCGAGTTCGTGCACATGTTCGCGTCACTCGGGTCCGAAGTCACCCTCATCGTTAGTCGCCAACAAGTACTTCCCCAAAAAGACCCCGAAGCCGCTGCATTACTTGAGCAGAACTTTCTTGATAGGGGAGTCCAGCTACTCAAAGGCGCACGAGCAACCGGAATCCTGCGAAAAGGACAATCAGTAACTGTCCACTGCTCAGATGGACGAATCGCACAAGGAAGCCACGCGCTCCTCGCCATCGGCTCCGACCCAAACAGTCAAGACCTCGGCCTAGAAAACACCGACATAGCAATAGACAGTGACGGCTACATCCAAGTCGACCACAACCTCAGATCATCAATACCCACCATTTATGCGGCAGGGGACCTGTCAGGCAAACTTCCGCTCTCCTCGGTAGCGGCAATGCAAGGACGAAAAATAGCAGAGCACATAATGGGCCTTCACGAAGGGCGAGAACACCGTCACCTCGACTACGACAAAGCAGCCTCCGCCATTTTTACTGAACCAGAAATCGCTGATGTCGGGTTAGCTGAAGCTGAAGCGTTTGCCACAGGACGCAAAATCCGAGTTACAAAAGTCCCCTTTTCGTCCAATGCCAAAGCACTCATCAACAACGACCCACTCGGCTTCGTTAAGATCGTTTCAGACCCCAATACCGGACACGTATTGGGTGGCTCAATCGTCGGACAACACGCAGCCGAGCTGATCTCCGTTGTCGCGTTAGCGGTTAGCGCCAACCTAAAAGTCCAAGACATTCACGAAAGCCTCTTTGTGTACCCAACTCTAAGCGAAGCCCTCTCGGAGGCAGCGGAATGAGTAAGCATCAGCAGGTGCTCATCACCGGAGGACAAGGGCAACTCGCAACTGATCTCGTTCAAGTCTTTAACAGCAGCGACACAGTCGCTCTCAGTCACCAACAACTCGACATCACCCAACAATCCGATGTCGAAGCTGCTCTGCGCCACTACAAGCCCGATGTGGTGATTAACGCAGCAGCGTTCACCGACGTAGACAAATGTGAAGCACATCCAGTTCAGGCAAGATTGGTCAACTCGCTAGGACCCGAAAATCTCGTCGCAGCAGCACACAAGATAGGTGCTCGAGTGCTACAAGTCTCCACCGACTATGTCTTCGATGGCATGCTCGAACGGCCCTATATAGAAACAGACGACACGAACCCGCAATCAATCTACGGACAAACCAAACTCCAAGGCGAACAAGCAATGCGCGACTGTGACCTCATTGTGCGCACCTCTTGGTTATGTGGATCACATGGTTCAAACATCCTAAAAACGATCGTCGCATTAGCCAAAACTGATCAGCCGATGAGGTTCGTCAACGATCAAACAGGTCACCCCTCATTCACGCAGGACATTGCCGTCACCATAAAGCAACTAGTCGAGATTGAAGCTCAAGGAACGTTCCATGTAACCAATCAAGGCCCAGTGAACTGGTACGAGTTTGCCTACTCGATCCTCGAGATGATGGGACGCCCAACTGATCAACTAACAGCCATACGAACAGACCAACTGGACCCGCCACGACCCGCCATTCGCCCAACTAACTCTGTTCTAAACAACCAGGCATTGCCCACTGTGGGACTCACCCCGCCACCTCACTTTCGTGACACACTCCCTCTTCTTGTGAAGGAGCTATGTGACTAATCAACTAGAGATAGTGGTAACCCCAACAGGTAACCACCCCACCGCTCAAGTACTAGCAACAGCGACACTTCTAGCGCTTGAATGGGCCGCTCCATACGCGAACGTCACAATTGGCCACAACGGAGTCTCAGCCTGCGAACCATCACCGGAAGCCGTTGGTGGACTTCTCCGACTTAGCTCCGACAGAAAAGAACGACTCGAAGTTGCGGCTCGCAGCGCAATCCAAAGCGAAGAAACAGAAATCCAAATAACCGAGAGCAGCGACGGTGGCTGGAACCTCCCAATAGAACTTGACCCGTGGACAGCAACAGGCCTCTTCCTCGCAGCAAGCACCTTTACGCCTTCCACAAGTGCAGGTGCAGCGCTCAAAAAAATTCTCGACGTTACAAAGCGCGAAAACCCCCAGACGATCGAACTGCTCGAACTCTCCCAAGACTGGGCTCTCAAACAAATAGACCGGATGATCCAAACTGTTGCGTCCCGACAACCCCGACAAATAGCAAACATGTTGCAGAGCGCCACCACTGAACTTGAAGCACTGACCCACACCCATGAACTACTCAGATCTCGCTACCAATCTGACATCGAAATCATGGACATGGAGCTATGAACCGAGCGCCAAAAACCACACTCATCATTGTCGCCTACGGACAACCTGCCTTAACAGAACTCCTCCTCGACTCCATAGCTCGACACACACCTGAACCTCACGAAGTCATCGTTGTTGACAACGATTCTCCCGACGACTCAGCGCAACGAGTGGCAAACCATCCATCGCGTCCATGTCTCATCCAAGCACCTACAAATCTCGGATACGGCGGAGGCATCAACCTCGGAGTCCGAAAATCCAACTCCAAAACACTCGTGATAATGAACTCAGACCTTCAAGTCACCCCAAACTGGCTGAAACCACTCAATGCCGCAATCGACTCCAATTCAGAAACAATTGCTGCCCCCATCTACACAGACGAACAAGGCCATATCATTGAAAGCGGCGCGTCGATAACCGCCGATGGACACGTACACACATCCCAGACACCAGTTCACGGAGTTAAACCCGTCGACCACATCTCCGCAGCCTGTTGGGCGATCGATAAACAGTCATTTGAATCGCTCGGAGGTTTCGACCCCGCCTACGGACTTGGCTACTACGAAGACCTAGACCTCATCAACACCCACCGGCTAAAAAAATGCAACGCAGTGGTAGTCGGCGATTCAAAAGTCATTCACCGCACAGGGGGATCCTTTCAAACCGCCGACGCCAAACGACTCTCCCATCGCAACCACGCCCGCAACTCGTTCCGCTGGCAATGGCTCTACAAAGACACCTCTAGAACGGCATGGCATGGAGAAAGCAGTTTTACCCACGGGCGAGTGGCCGTAGTCGGAGACCAACCAGAGATAATCGAGCGCCTACAAACACACAATATTTCAGTCGTCACAGTCACAGATGTTGAACAACTTGAGCAACGCAGGCACCGCGACGATGTCATAGTCGTCCAAAGCGACAAGGTGCGCGCCAGCCAACTAGCACCACGCGCCGAAATCACGACACCAGATGATCTCCTAAATGCACTTCAAAGAGCCGGCATCCACCCGAACACGAGACCCCCACGACCCCGATTCGCATCAATAGCCGCCACCCGATCACGAAGATGGTGAACCAATGACAGACAACGACGCACTATCCCAAGCTTCAGCCCACCTAGCAACCGCTCGACAGCTAGGCCGCAACCTCCGCGCACGCAAAATGCCAGCACTCTTCAACTCACGCCAACTTCTAACCACCATCGAAACTGTTACCGATGAACTATCCGCAGCTATCGACCTCATCAACTCCACACTCGCAACCGAACGAGAACGCACACAACAACTAGAGAACGCCATCGACCGCCTCGAACTCATAACTGCAGGCGACGAGCAACTCATCGACGATCTCGGCGCTGCAATTGAAACCGCACAAATCGAGCTGGTCCGTCTGGAACGACAGCACGACCTCCTCCGATCCCGCTTCAACCCAGACGCAACGTGATGAAGGTAGGAATAGCCCCCGGCCGTTACGCAACAGCAATCCATACTGCGCTGACAAAACGCGCCAAGGTTGAAGCTGAGATTCTCTCCAACGGCAACGACCCCGCCTCTTTCACTTTGGTAATAGCAGTTGACGACGAACCCGCTCCGCCTAGCGCAGATGTCCGGCGATACATCACCCACCACCAGGTTCAAGCAACCCCATGGACCGTCGTAGCAGCACGCCACCTCCTATCAGATGCTGTAGGGAAAGGAACTATGACGCCGATCGTGGCACCCCTACCGGTTAGCACTCCACCAATGACCCCACCGACCCAACCTGGAGTAGCGATATATGACGGCCAAAACCACAAGGACCTCCAAATGGCCCTAGAAGATGCCTTCATTCCTACCCTCGAAATTGATGACCCTAACGTCGGCATTCTCATTGACCCATCGAACTCCCAGGGATTCGTTGAACCCTTAAGAGAAGCCATGAGTCAAGAAAAAGTGGTCATCGCAATGCATAGCAACGAGGCTGCCAAGGACACGATCCTTCACGACACCAACGGCTATCTCCTCACAAAAACCTCCGAAATTCGACTAGCAGTAGAGGCACTCGTCGCAGACAACAACGAACGAGCCCGCTTGGGCTTCGAAGCTCGTAAATCTGTCACTACAGCGAATTGGCAAAGAGTTGTCCGAGCATTGCTTTCAGCCACTCGAACCGGAACACCCACGCTTGAAAAATTTAGTGACCTCCCAGCACAAAGAAGGTGGTCCAAAAGACTCGGACATGCCCACCAATGGCGCAGGGCGGAATACGACAACGGCACCATCACCAATGGAAATCGAACCCTTCACCTCCACGGCTTAGGTCCACTCCGGCAAGTAACGCTCGAACGCAGTGTCCCGAAGCACGACCAATGAAACAGCAATTCCTGCGATACGTTCCCTGGATATGAGCCGAGATCGTCCCCGTCGACACCGTCGACCAACCGAACGGCTACTGTTAGCAGCCCTCGGAGTCGCTGCTGGCCTCGGGTTTTTAGCAACATTCGTTCTTGGCTACGCGGTTTGGCAACTAGATCGAGTCGAACGATTCGAAGTTAACGACGTCTTGACAGCTCCAACAATGGCACCCATAACAGCCTCTGGTCTCATCCGGCTCAATGCGTCACAAACACAAGCGGTAGACAAATCATCGGCTGAAACAACTGCGGAGATCCTGCTACCGCCAGCAATCGTCGACCCAGTAGCTCAGGCTGAAAATTATCTCCTTGTGGGCTCTGACAGCGTCGAAGGTATCTCAGCTACAGATGTCATCATGACCGGCAGAAGCCAATCGGTCGGAAACCACCTCGCAGACACGATCATGATTCTTCGACTGCGAAACGATGGAACTGCCGCTGTCGTGTCTGTACCTCGCGACCTACTCGTCCCCATAGCCAGTACAGACTCAGTAGCAAAAATCAACAGTGCATATAACTTGGACTCGTCTGCTCAAACCAGAGCAGCGCGACTCATCGAAACAGTTGAAGCTCATTTCAACATTGGACTCCAACACTTCGTAGAAGTAGACCTGGACGGTTTTCGAAGACTGGTCGACGCAATCGGGGGTGTCTCGATGTGTTTCAATCGACCGACACGTGACCGAACGATCGAAGACAGCGGCGACCCCACTCAAGGTGGCACCGGTTTCTCGGCGGGCCAAGGTTGGACCCATCTTGACGGCGACCGAGCATTAGCTTTCGTCCGCAGTCGACGCTTACTCGCGCAACAGCAAGACGGTGAATGGGTCAGACTCGGCGTTTGGAACGACCTCGAGAGAAATAGTCGACAGCAACAGTTTATTTTTCAGGCATTAGACCAGGCCTTCGACCGGGCTGTAGGGAACCCACGAACCCTCCAACGCTTGCTCAATATCTTCGCCACCGACGTACGCACCTCAAACACACTGAGCGTCTTCGACGATGGATTGAAGCTGGCGAGACGATTCAAGGGCCTTAACGTCGATAGCGACCTCGAACGATATGCGCTTCAGCTGGTCGACGTAACAGTAAATGGTCAAGCAGGCCTGCAACTCATCGATAACGACCACAATCAACGCGTCATACAAATCTTCCAAGGGGTCGGATGGAATGACGTAATTGAGGAACGAGTCGAAATAACAGTGAGTGGACCCGACTCACTTTCACTGGCCGCAAGGCTGCGAGGCGCCCGCTTCAACGCAACTCACCAAGAAGCATCACCAAGTGGCGCTAACCGCATCAGGTACGGAGTCGGAGGCGACAAGGCGGCTCTCCTATTAGCGGCCAGACTGAAAGAAACGGTTGAAATGCTTCCTGACCCATCGCTTTCTGGGAATCAAATTCGACTCGAGGTAACAACCCAACCGCCCTCAGTCATGGTTGGCTACCGAGCTATTGAGCCACCACAACCCCTTGCCGCACCAATGACAGAAACTATTCCGCCCCCGCCTCGAACCATAGGAATATGCGGCTGAAAGCCTTTTCCGTTCGCACTCAACACAACAACAACGCGCACAAAGCCGACCCGCGCCCATCAACGCCTCTGATGTAGTTAGCATCGGGGCTGTGTCTAACCTGCCGCACCACATATTCTGCGATCAAAGGCATTGCCCGTGAGCGGCGTTGCTGTCATCGGAGCTGGTTACGTTGGCCTCACTACAGCAACGTGTCTTGCTCACCTAGGCCACACCGTAATTTGCGCCGATATCGACGAAAAAAAAGTCGATGCACTAAACAAAGGCGAGGTACCAATCCACGAAACACGCCTACCGGAACTCCTCCGGGACGGGCTATCCCAACAAACGCTCAAATTTGTCGTCGGAGCTCGCCAAGCGGTTACAGACAGCGAATTCGTATTTCTTTGCCTCCCCACACCCCAAAGCGACGATGGACGAGCCGATATCTCCGCGATCTCTCAAGTCATCGAAGAAATCCGAGAGATCATCCCGGCTGGAAGCACCATCGTCAACAAGTCCACAACACCGGTTGGTACCAACGCAGCCATCCAGTCGTTAGTGCGCCGTGGTGACGTCGCAGTGGTGTCAAACCCAGAGTTTCTTCGCGAAGGTGTCGCAGTTACCGACTTCCTGCAGCCAGACAGAATCGTCATTGGCTCAACCGACCCTGAAGCAGCACAAAAGGTGTCCGGTCTATATAACGCCGTTGACGCACCCATAATTACTGTCGACCCCCTGTCCGCAGAAACAATCAAATACGCAACTAACTCCTTTCTGGCTACCAAGGTGTCGTTTGTTAACGCCTTAGCGGCTGTGTGCGAAGCCGTCGGCGCGGATATCGAATCAGTCATACGAGGACTCGGAGCAGATCAACGTATCGGATCACGTTTCTTGCAACCCGGCCCTGGTTGGGGAGGCTCTTGTTTCCCTAAAGACATGCAAGCCTTGGTGCGAATGGCCGATGACGCCGGATACCAATTCGATCTTTTACGCGCTGTCATCGAAGCAAATGAACAACAATTTGCACGCGTTGTGAGCAAAGTCGAACGACTCGTCGGAGACAAACTCGGAGGCGCAAAAATCTCATTGCTTGGCCTGACCTTCAAAGCACATACCGATGATCTCAGAAACTCGCCCGCCCTCGAGGTAGCCAAGCTACTCAGCAGCGAAGGAGCACGACTTATCGCATATGACCCAATGGTGGAAAGCAATTCGGGGCTGCCCACAGAAATCGAACTAGCGCAGAACATAGAACAGGCCTTAACAGGTTCCGATGCAGTAGTCATCCTCACCGAATGGCCCGAATTCACGAGAGCCAACTGGGGAGCTTTACGCGACTTTATGAACGCCCCTCGGGTCCTTGATGCCCGCAATGCGCTTGATCGACGTGCAATGCTGGACCTCGGGTTCCAATACGATGATCTCGGCAGAATATAAAAACGCCCATTACATGACACATCAGAGCGCGAGGCTCTCCAAGTGACACCCGAACTACGCGTCCTCATAACTATGGAGGCGGCGTGGCATCGGGTGCCGGGAGGCACCGGTCGAGTTGCTGTCGACTTAGCCAACGCATTGTCACGCCGCAATGACATTGAAATAGAAGGCGTAGCTGCGTGGCACCTTAACCCGCCCTCACAGAACTATCAGACCTCCATTGACGTTCAACGACTTCGATGTCCCAGACCACTCCTGTATGAGTGCTGGGCCCGCAGTCCCAGACCGCGACTCAAATCCACAAAGCATCACCTGGTTCACTCAACCACCATTGTCGTCCCACCTCCAGGGGACGTTCCTATGGTGGCCAACGTCCACGATCTAGCGTTTCGCCGATTCCCCGAACGTTTCCCAAAACGATCCAGAAAACTCTTTGAACGCTCCTGGCAGCGTGTACTGGAAAGAGCTGACGCAGTTCTATGCCCCTCAGCCGCGACATCGGCTGATCTCCTTGCAGCCGGTCTCGACGCGCACCGTCTTCACCTCGTCCCGCTAGGGCATGACCCACTCAATGTAAGCCCAGAAGCGCTATTAGAAACGCGTGAACAATTCGGTGTGCAAGGCAGATTTGTGCTGGCAGTAGGGACTCTAGAACCTCGAAAAAATATTCCAACGCTCATCGAGGCATTCAACAACATCGCCCCCTCCCACGACGTGGAACTCGTTCTTGCTGGACCGCTCGGATGGGGAGTTGCGCCTGAAGAGCTACTGGCTTCGTTGGATGAAGCGGCTAAAAATAAAATCCGAATCATCGGCGAAGTCACCGCAGCCCAACTAGCAGCGCTCTACACCGACGCCTCAGCTTTCTGTTATCCCAGCCTGCTCGAAGGATTCGGTCTACCGGTGCTGGAAGCTATGTCTTACAACACTCCAGTTGTTACATCTAAAGGAACAGCTACAGAAGAAGTCGCCGGAGACGCCGCCCTTATGGTCGACCCCGCCTCGGTTGACGAAGTAAGCGATGCACTCGACTTTCTGCTTACAAGTGAATCCGAAGCCCAAAAATTGGCAGACCGCGGATACCAACGAAGCAAAACGTTTAGCTGGGACGCAACGGCCGCCGCTACCGTCGACGTCTATAGGAAGCTGACGTGACACGAATCGCTATCAACCTTCTTTGGTTACGCCCAGGTCAAGTAGGCGGTTCGGAAACATATGCCATCCGGCTGCTGAAGGCAATAAGTAAAAACCAAAACTTTCCACCGATAGAAATCTTCGCCTCAGCAGCAACCATCGATCGCTACCCGTTCCTGGAAACGGACTTCGCAATTAATCGACACACTCCAAGACTCGGTCGCGGAGGTCGAATTTGGCTAGAAAACAGGCTGTTCGCCGACCTGCAAGGCGCCGAGGTAACTCACCATTTAGGCGGCACAATCCCCAAACATCAACAAAACGACCAAGCGCTTGTCACAATCTATGACATCCAATATCGCGACTACCCGCAAAACTTTTCAGGCATAAAGCGACGCTACCTAGACAAAGCTATTCAACGCGCTCTCAACGACACACACACCGTATGCGTAATGAGTGAATTCACTGCACGTTGTCTAGAAGAGCACTTCGGCTATCCAAAAGAAAGATGCCACATAGTGCCACCCGCAATAGAAGCAGCGGTCGCCCTTGAGACCTGTGAACGGAAAACAGAAAACTATCTCCTTTACCCAGCGGTCACTTGGGCACACAAAGAACACAAATTTCTGATCAAAGTTATAGAACAACTCAAAGACCTTGATCTCATCTTCGTTGGAGGTCAGGGACCACTCCACAACGAAGTGATGAAGGCAATAAAAAGTTCTCCAGCTGCAGACCGCATAACGCACCTTGGCAACGTCGACGAAGAAAAGCTCGACCGTCTATACCGACATGCACTCTGTACGACATTCCCATCGCAATATGAAGGCTTCGGCCAACCGGTTATTGAAGCAATGACGAGAGGATGTCCAGTCATCTCAAGCACAGGAGGGGCGCTACCTGACACAGTCGGTGCAGGTGGCATAACAATCCCAACAGAACTCGACCAATGGATCGAGGCAGTAAATACCATCCGTCAACCGGATACAAGACAACGATGGATCGAACACGGCTTCAAACGAGCTTCCAACTTTTCTAATAACCAAGCAGCCACAGCCCAACTAGCCGTATACAACGCACTTCTCCAACAATGAAGCATTGACTCCATGCGCATCACAGTTATCTGCCCCCACTTCGCCCCAGATACAGCCCCAACAGGCCAGGTCATCACAGAAATAGTCCGCGAGCTACAAAATCTCGGTCACCATATCCATGTAGTCACCTCTCTTCCCTGGTACCGCAACCACTCCGTAGAAGATGGATGGCGAGGGCGACTGTTCGCAACAGAAAAAACCAGCTGGGGACGGATCACCCGAATACACCCGTTCATATCGAATAAGCGCACCAACCTCTTAGCTCGCGCAATTGCATTTGCCTTATTCAGTCTCGTAACCGCCTTGGCGGCAAGCATCGGTCGACGGACCCAACTCATATTGGCAATGAGCCCACCACTAACCCTCGCTCCAGCAGGTTGGATAGCAGCTAGAAGACACAGAGCGCCGTTAGTACTCAATATCCAAGACGTTCACCCCGACGCTGCCATAGAAACGGGAACACTGAACGATGAGCGAGTCATTGGCTTGCTTAAACGCCTAGAAATCTTCAGCTACAGAAAAGCAGATGCAATCACAGTGCTATCCCGAGATCTAAAGGAAAGGCTGTCGAACAGAGTTGAAGACGAAAGCAAAATATTGGTAATTCCCAATTTCGTAGACACCGAACGGATCTATCCCGCCGAGAAGCACAACTCCTACCGCGAAGAACTAGGGGTCACAGATGAAACAGTTGTCCTCTACGCAGGCAACATAGGTTTTTCGCAACCATTAGAGATTGTTCTAGAAGCCGCTCAACACCTTGCTCATCGTGATGACATCCTCTTCGTTATCAACGGAAACGGTTCGCGAAGAGCTCACTTGGAAACTGCATCTGAAGAAATACCAAATGTCACCTTCATGGACTACCAACCAAACTCGCGGTTGAACGAAGTTCTCGCCTGTGGAGATATCCACATCATTCCGCTGAAGCCTGGGCTCGGTTCGATCAGTGTCCCTTCCAAGCTCTACTCCATCCTTGCCGCTGGACGGCCTGTGCTGGCAAGCGTTGACCCTGGAACGGAAATAGATGCAGTGGTTACGCAATCTGGTGCCGGTAGAAGCGTCAGAGCAGGCGACACAGAAGCGTTCATTGCAGCGTTAGAGGCCCTGATCGACGATCCCAACGGTCGAGCCGCTGCCGGGCTAAACGCCCGCCATTTCGCGGAAGAATGGCTCTCATCTGAAGCTATTGGAGAGACATACAACAATTTATTTTTTGAGCTCCTAGAGCAAAGGAAGAGCCCATAGAGCGCGTAACCGAGGCCTATAGGCGGTAACTTGGCGGACGGTATGGCCAGATCAGCAGCAGCGAAAAAAGTAGCCAAAGCAGCCAGCGCGGGAGCCGGCGGTAAAGGCGCCGGTTCAGAACGAAAGATCTTGTTTCCCGCAGCTATGGTCCTCGTAGCACTTTTGGGCATAGCGCTTGTGGTTGTCGCTCGAAATCAACGAGCTGATCTTGCTCCAGCGGGAGACCCTGGACTGGAAGATCACTGGCACAGCGCATATGACATATACGTCTGCGACGAAATAGACCCCGCTTCTTTTGCTAATGACTCAGAAGACGATCGGACCGGTATTCATACCCATGGCGACGGGCTCATCCACATCCACCCATTCGTAAGCACCGTTACCGGTCAATACGCCACCTTGGGAGCATTCTTTAACGAAAACGAGACTGCATTTGACGACAGCACTTTTGAACTGCCCAGTGGTTCAGTAATTTCAGAAGACGACTTCACATGTAATGGCGAGGCGGCAGAACTTCGGGTACTTAAGTGGAATCAGTTGACGGCAGAAAAGCCAGTTGTTTTCACCGAAGATTTAGAAGATGTGCGCCTTAACGAAAATGGTCAACTGTTTATGTTTGCCATAGTTGGCGAGAGCTACGAGAACTCGGATATTCCGCGCCCAGACGATGCATACCTCCGACAGTACTTAGGACTTTCAGCGGAACAACAACCTCTCGGTGAAGGAGATGAGGGAGAGACAGGCCCGATCCTGCCAGCAACCTCGGAACCATTCGAAACAGAAGAACCGGCAACCGAAATACCTGAGTCAGGTGAGCCCAGCGACGGCTGATCCAACATGTTCGCAATAGTGCTCGTGGGTGGTTTCGGTACTCGCCTCCGGCCGCTCACTGAACACGTCCCCAAACAGATGCTGCCTATCTGTGGAGTGCCCATGATCGAATGGGTCGTAGGTCACTTGGCCGACCACGGTGTAGAAAAGGTCGGATTGGCCATGGGCTACCGACCTGATGCCTTCCTCGAGGCTTACCCGAATGAACACATAGCTACGACCCCGTACCAGGTTGCAGTAGAAAGTGAACCGCTGGGAACAGCCGGAGCGATTCGCTTTGCAGTCGAGCAATTTCAACTGACAGAGACTTTTCTAGTGCTGAACGGTGACGTGCTGACTGACCTTGACGTACGGGCGCTAGTTGAATTTCACCGCGATGTTCAAGCCGAAGCGACGATTGCCTTACAACCTGTTGATGACCCCTCGAGTTTCGGAGTGGTTACTACCGACAACCGTGGCCGAGTTGAAGCATTCATCGAAAAACCTGAAAAAGGGTCTGCTCCCTCAAACAACATCAACGCAGGAACCTACGTTCTGGAACCTTCTGCGGTAGAGCAGATCCCGCAGGGCCGGCCTGTTTCTGTCGAAAGAGAAACGTTTCCCGAATTAGCTGCAAAAGGCACCCTCTACGCTCTGCCCTCGGCAACGTATTGGCTTGATACAGGCACCCCCCGGCAATTCATTCAAGCCAACCTGGACATGTTGAATGGCAAACGAAAGCAGCTGCCTGACCTACCTGATGCGGAGATCGACCCCAAATCGTTAATTACACAATCGGTCATTGGAAACGGAAGCGAAGTAGAAGCGGGCGCCGTCATTGATAAATCTGTTTTGCTTGACGGCTGTCGGATAGGGGCTAACAGCGAAATACTTGGATCTGTCCTTTCCGAAGATGTCTATGTAGGTCAAGGAGCGCGGTTGGATGGATGCGTAATTGGGCAAGGGCAACGTATCCAACCTGGAGAAGTGCTTATGAACGAGAGTCGACCGGAGGCTGGTTCGGCCTAACGAAATAAATCCTCAGATGGGCTCCGAACCACCTCGTCGCGGACCGACCCCTCCTTCAACCAACTGGAATCGACCCCTCGGATTAAAGCGACTGGGATTCCCTCGGCCTTCCCACAAACTAGGTCCGCAGCTGCAGCGAGCTCATCAGCAACACAGACCTCAGTCACTTGTAGTTCTCGGCCTAGAGCATCTTCGGTCCCTCGCAGATCTACAACGGCTGAAATGCCAGCACACCCGATCGCCACATCGGTCACTCCACGTCGCCACGGGCGACCAAAGGTATCGGAAATGATCACCCCAACTGATACCCCATGATTGTGCTTGATCCGTTCTCGAATCCGCCTAGCCGATCGATCGCTGTCCTCCGGAAGCAACGCGGCCTGACCTCGAGCAACGTTGGATAGATCAATACCTGCGTTAGCGCACACAAACCCGTGTTTTGTCTCAGTGATAATCAGATCACCACGTCTACGTAGTATCCGAACCGCTTCGCGTTCAACCACTGGCTTATGTGAAAGGGGATCGGCCTGGTCGATCTCAACCATGGCGCCCTCTGCCTTGGAAACAATTTTCTGAGTGACGACTAAGACATCGCCATCATTGAGCCCTGAATCATTGGCAATGCATGTATCCCCAATGAGAGCTCCTAGATCGATACCTTCGGTTATTTCTGGAATCCCTGTGATTGGGTGAATTGTGAGGCTCACGTGTCTCTCTCCTCGAGCTAAGTATTGCCCAGGACTGCCTTCGCTAAGGCAGCTGCTCGGTCAATGTCGCTCATTATGGTGTCGGTCACCACCGATCGTAAGCCCGTCGCTTCTACTTGCGCGGCTAATTTCGCATCCGCATGGTCAATCACCAGGGCACTAGCAAACTCTCTGTATAAGGATGCAACCCCTACGACGCTACTTTCGAAACCGAGTTCTTCGAGCATTCGCGATGCAGGCCCTTTCAAGGCGGCGCCTCCGATGATGGGGGATATGGCGACTACCTTCTCTCTGCGCCGCTTTATGATCTCACCGACACCGGTAATTTCAAGGACGGGCTTCACCGAGACGAATGGATTTGACGGGGCTATAACTATTGCGTCGGCTTCTTCGAGGGACGCGATAACCGATGGCCCTGGTAGAGCTTCTTCTATGCCCCGAAACCTCAAGTTCTCGACTGGCACGCTGTGCTGTTGAGCAACAAAATAATCTTGGAAGTCGACCCAACCGCCTCCTTCTAGCTTCAGTTGACTCCGGATTTCTTGATTGCTTGCAGGTAGTAGCTGGGCCTCGATACCTAGTCTTTCGCAGATCTCCTTTGTAATTTCGGTCAAGGTCGCACCGTTGCTAATCCGTTGAGTCCGATATAAGTGAACAGCCAGGTCGAGGTCTCCCAAGTTGAACCAGGTCTCCCCACCCAGTCGCTCAAGCTCGTCTCGCACCCTCCAGCTTTCGTTCGCCCGGCCCCATCCGGTCTCAGGATTAACTAGCCCACCGAGTGTGTAGGTGACGGTGTCTAAATCGGGGCTGATTGCTAGACCATGCAGACGAAAATCGTCAGCAACGTTTACCAGAGCTGTTACAAGATGATTTGGATGAACCTGCACTAGACCGCGAAGAAACTTGGCGGCACCTACTCCACCCGCTACGACCGTAATTCGACGATCTTCAGACACAAAGCCGGAGCCTAATGTCACGAGCAGGAAGATCGGAGAAAGTTTCCGTGATTAGACCAAGCGGCGACAAAAATCCGTGAACCTCTGAATTAGAACGTCCCACGAATAGAAACGCTTTCCAAAGTCCTCACCGTGGCCTGCGAGATGAGTTCTTAGAGAGCTATCTGAGGTAAGTCGACGTACAGCAACTTCGAACTCTGGGTAATTTTTATACCAGAGGCCACCGTTCGAACGAGCAACATGATCGCGGGTCGTTTCACAACATTCGTTCACTAACACCGGAATTCCAGCAGCCCAGGCCTCGAACAAAACGAGTGAGAATGACTCAAGGGCAGAGGGGTTAATTAAAAAGTCCGCACCTCTCAGCAACGACCATTTGGTTGCATCGTCTGCTCCGCTCACAACTAAGACGTCATCATCGCTCTCCACAGCGACGCTCGGCTCACCCAATAGAACGAGCTGATGATCTCCGGGTGAACGAGATTTGTACGTGCGCCAAAAATTGATAAGCGCCAATGTGCCTTTGGCGTGCTCGATTCGCCCAACGCAAATCACATAAGGCCGGTCCGAAAGCCCTAGCTCGTGTGCAATAGGAGTATCGCTGTCCACCGGATTTTCAATTCCCCATCCCAAGACCAGGCTCGGGAGATGAGCTACCGAGTGAGTTCTATTCAGTAACCGCTGCTCGGCTGCAGAACCGAAGACAAGACCACGACTGCTCAGAAGCATGTCCGCCACCCGAGAGAGTCGGAGAAAGGGTTCATCGTGAGCAGCTGGAATTATCACGGCTCGGTTTTTCAACTGAGGTGCTAGCGCCATCGTTGGCCAAAATAAGTACGGTGCAAACATCACTAGATCTGCTTGTGAATTTCGAACCGCACTCGCAAGACCCTCACTTACCGGACCTTGATGAAAGAAGAATTGATCTTGTGTAAGCGCATCAATGCTGGAGGGTCCCAGCTGGATTCGACGTTCCAACGGTGACCAATCGTCATTGCGGCCAGAATCAACGAGATAGCGGTGAACGCGAAGCGAATCATCGAATGTTTCGCCGGGAGTTTCTGCGTTATCCCAGGAATTAGATGAGAGAGCACAGGTTGTATGAAGATTCACGGTCAACCCTGGGTGCTGAGCAACTCTTCTCGCGAGTGCTCCGACTGCATTCTCAGCGCCCCCGACTGGCCCATAACGCGGGATAACGAAATCAAGTTTCATGATGTGGAGCTCCAGGACAGCGCTCTGTCTAACGCCTCGGCAACACGTTCACCGGAGAACAATTTGCTGCGTTGACGCCCGCTCCTGCAAAGTCGATCAGATAGTGATTTATCTGACAGCACTCGGTCGAGTGCTGAGGCCACCACAGTCGGTTCTTTTGAATTGAGTAAAAGGCCCGAGTCGCCAACAGTGTCGCCGATAGCGCTGTTGTCATAGGCCACAACGGGGACGCCATACGCCATTGCTTCCAGTATCGGCACCCCGAAACCCTCATGATCGCTCAAAGTGCAAAAGACTGAGGCCCGCTGGTATTCGCGTTCCAAATCATCACTATTGACCCATCCCGTGAGTGTCACGACACCCGTGAGATCAAGTGATGCAGTCAGTTCCTCTAGAACTACATCGTATGCATCGCTAGTCGAAGTGCCCACAACACGTAGCCTCACATCCGGCAAATTTTGTCGAAGGACGGCCATGCAAGCCACAAGATCGTGGATTCCTTTATTTGGAGCTATGCGACCGACAAAGAGAACAATTGGTGGTTCTTCCGGGCTGGAGTCGGACCTTTCTATTTCACGGAGCGGGAGCGGAATCACGAAACTCTTTACTTTTCCGAAGCCGTCCAAGACCCGCGAATTGAATTCACTGTCACATATCGCAAAAAGGCTCTTGCCCACGAGTTCAGTGAGTTGGTCCTGTGCGTTGAGTATTTCGAATGCCGCATCTGGATCCCACCGAATTAGAAGTTCGGGAGGGGTGAAATTATGGAAGATCAGTGCCAGTGGTTCCTGTCGACTGGCAAGAAAGTCGGCGCAAGTAGACGCCTGGGCAACGTGATAGATCAACAATGTGTCGTCGATAGGGGAGCGAATGCGATGATATGCCTCCTGAAGGCTCAAAGACTCGTGGGATGTGGCTGAGTTTTCTTCGCCGACAAAGATTTCCGAATCACAGCCACGGGAACGAAGATGATCTCTAATCCACAACACGTGGCCGCCGATAGCATCCCCATCAGCGAGCATTGGCACAAATTGGTGAATGGCTTTCCACCTCACAAGGACTCCAAGATCAAGTTCGAGATTTGTCGGCGAAATTTTTCTTGAGTAATTCCACTCTCAAAATTCTTGGCTCTTTGACGGCCAGCTTGTCGAAGACGTTGCGCGAGGGCGCCGTCATTACTCACTCGATGAATAGCTGACGCAACAAGCAATGGGCTCTTCTCTGCTAATAACAGACCGCCGCTACCAACGGTTTCTCCCACGGCAGTGCAGCTAAAGGCGATCACGGGTAGATCGTGGTTCATAGCCTCTATGACCGGCACACAAAAGCCTTCATGATCGCTTAGACAGCAAAAGACATCGGCGGCCATGTAATGAGAGACGAGTTGTTCTTGAGACACTGAGCCGTGAAACGTAACGTGATCTCGCATTCCGGCATGATTAATAATCCCGTTCAGTGTGCTTCTGTAGCTCGGTGGACCATCGGTGCCTACAAAGTGGAGATGAGCGTCATCGTTGTGGACTTCCCGTAGTGTCCTTACCGCCGCGACCAAATCGTGGTGAGCTTTATTGGGTGCAATCCGACCCACAAATAGCACCTGGGTGCCCCGCCGATCGCGCTCTAGTTTGGCGAGAGTACCTCTATCAGATCGAGTGTTAAGGGAATCGAAGAGCACCGGGATAGTTTCTGTGGATTTATAGCCCAGAGCATCGAGTTCTGACCTATTGAAGTCTGAGTCGCAGATGGCGTGATCACAAAGTTTTGCGTATCTGGCCATTTGGTCTCTACCGAGTTGAACTTCGGCAGCTAAGAGGCCATCCCATTTACCCACCAAGGACATTGGAGTGATGTTGTGGTAGTTGGCGACCTTGAGCGCTGGATGCTGTGCCCATCGGTCAGCAACTGGACTACCGATTGAGAACTGATAGATGACGACGTCAGTATCGCCTGGAAGTTCATCGACGTAATGGGTGTCAGCCATTAAGTCTTTGTGGCGAAACATGGAGAATATTTCGCTCTCGCATCCCAGCTCCCTGAGGATCTTTCGAAGTGCAAGGGTGTGATTTCCGACGGCATCTCGAGGTGAAATGGTTGGAACCAGCTGGTGCACAGTGGTCATGGAAGTGTCGCTGTTATCAGACAGAAAGCTGAATCGGAGGATTCGGAAACGGTGATATCGGACGCGTTTTCGCGAGAGAGCAAGTAGCACCAGGTTTCACTGTGTAACGGACGACCTTGCAGTAAATCAGCAGCGACTGGACCGAGTTGGCTAGACAACACCTCAGGTTTTGAAACAACAATTGCTGCTCGTGCTCCCGCACGAGACCGCAGTAAAAGAAGTCTTAAGGCTCTGAGTTGCTCGTTTAGGGAACCTCTATCGGTAATGCCGCAGAGTATGAAGCCGGCCAGTGCGTTGTTATCGAGGTGATCTAGATGTTCGATCAACTCTGCTTGCTGAATGTCAACGGCCGTCGCTGCTTCGCCGCTAGGCGTGACGCCGTAGATGTCTACCCCTTGGTTTTGTAAGAAGTTGAGTGCGGAAGGCTCGAAGAGATCGCCGAGCAGAACGCGTCCAGATACCCCGCGAAAGTGCTTGACAAGGATTTCCTCG
Organism: Candidatus Neomicrothrix sp. UBA814; assembly: GCA_002296525.1. Classification (GTDB taxonomy): domain Bacteria; phylum Actinomycetota; class Acidimicrobiia; order Acidimicrobiales; family Poriferisodalaceae; genus UBA6944. The sequence goes on from DBIA01000017.1 coordinate 375,402, forward strand.
ATTCCTTCTGAAGCAGATAGATGAGAGACGCTTGCGATCAATTCAGATCGTGCTGCCGCACTGACGTCTAGCTGATCTTCAACTAAGGACAGCCTCCGGTTGATGTCCTTGAGGCTGGCATCGATTAAGCGAAGAGGACGAGTGATGTGTATGCCCAATGCTGTGATTTGCTGTGCCATGTGTCGGTGATAGAAGTACGTCAACCGCCGAACCACCCACTTCGTAAAGCTACCCACGGGCGATCTCGACTCAAGCGGCACAGCAGCATCTACATAGGAAGCCGCTTCGATGCCTCTGATCGTGTCTTCGATCCCATTTTCTAGACTTGCGTCGGGAATCCACCGACGAAATTCTTCATCAAGGCTTCGCAGTAACTCCCTCGGGTATTCACCAGTGGCAGCTCGCCGCCGAGCCTCAAGTTCGATTTCTGTGACTACTTCTTGGAAGTAATCGGCGTCAGACTGCGAATCACTCATTATTCAGGTCCTCCAGAGGCCTGGCCTACCGACGGCGTCACGAGTCGATAGCGTAGCTGTGACATGCGGGTTGCTATTGACGCTACGCCACTGATCGGTATTCGTACCGGCATCGGTGTTTTCTTAGAGGGTTTATTGGATTCTCTTAACGAGTTTGGACAAAAAGAAGACGCAATCGAGATAGCTGAATACACGCTGTCTTTCTCGGCTCGACTCCGCGGCTATACGAGGGGCACATGGGTACCGTTACCCGCTGCGCAAGCTCCGGTTATTTGGAAAATGTTTAACGCCCCGAAGGTTGAAAGACTCCTAGGAGAAATCGACTTGGTGCACGGAACGAATTATGTCGTTCCCGCGTCAACTGCCCCGCAGCTACTGACTGTCCACGACTTGTCCTTTCTTGACAACCGCTTTGTAGAGACAAGATTCGGGCGCAGGCTTCAGTATTCTGTCAACAACGCCGTTCAAGCTGGCGTCACTATCCACACGATCTCCAACTTTGTCGCAGAAGAAATTCGCGATAAGTACCCGGCATCGGATGTCAGAGTGGTCTACCCCGGAGTTACCCAACGGCCAAAGGCCTCTCCGTCTAGAACCCCAACGATCGTTACGGTTGGGGCGACCCAGAAACGCAAAGGCATTCAAGATCTAGTTCAAGCCTTCGAGGTTGTCGCTCAAACCGACCACGAAGTCGAACTTCAGATCGTTGGGCCACCGGGCGACTCCGAACGGGAAGTCGATAGGTCTATCCAAGCCCTTCCAACCAAAATTCGGGACCGCGTACATCGAATAGGCTTCGTGGACCAACTCGTGAGAGATCAACTCATTGCTGGCGCTACGATCCTCGCCCACCCGAGTCACTATGAGGGCTTCGGTTTTCCCATCCTCGAAGCTATGGGTACGGGTGTTCCCGTCGTCACTACAACTGGCGGTGCGATACCAGAAGTCGCGGGACACGCCGCAGTGACCGTAGCACCGGGCGATGTGCAAGAACTTGCAGCGGCACTTTCGGACCTGCTTGAGAACGAGAAGTCTCGAAGTGCCCTAATCGCAGCCGGTTTAGAACGTTCCAAGAAGTTCACTTGGGAGACAACTGCTAACGAAATGCTAAAGCTATATGCATCCATGATCTGAGTGCGATCTAGCTCGATACTCCGATGGGGTGCACGAATCAATCTCGTACCCGTCCTAGGCTTGCGACTATTGACCCGCCAGAAAGAAGAGCTTCTATTGCGCACCGCATTGATCACAGGGATCACTGGCCAAGATGGCCAATACTTAGCCGAAGTACTCCACCAAGAGGGGTACAAGGTATATGGCCTAATCAAGGGCCAGCGAAACCCAAAAGCCGAGATGATTACCACAGGGTTTCCGTTTGTTGAACTGGTCGAAGGAGATCTACAAGATCTCTCATCACTCATCGCAGCTCTGGAATACACCCAACCCCACGAGGTCTACAACCTTGGCGCGATCTCTTTCGTAGCGCTGTCATTCAAGCAAGCGGAACTAACAGCCAATATCACTGGCTTAGGAGTTTTGAGGCTCCTGGAAGCAATTCGACTCGTGGGCGGCGAAAATAACCCAATCCGTTTCTATCAAGCATCGTCTAGCGAAATGTTCGGCAAAGTTCGCGAGACCCCTCAAACCGAACTCACCCCACTCCATCCTCGTAGCCCATACGGGTCCGCCAAAGTATTCGGACATCACACCACCGTGAACTATCGCGAGAGCTATGGGCTCTACGCATGCAGCGGCATTCTCTTCAATCACGAGTCGCCTAGGCGTGGAATCGAATTCGTAACCCGGAAGGTCACGAATGCTGTCGCCAGAATCAAACTTGGACTTCAAGACCACGTCGCCCTCGGCAATCTGGACGCCAAACGCGATTGGGGCTTCGCTGGTGATTACGTCAGAGCGATGTACCTAATGCTGCAGCAAGACGAACCTGATGATTATGTTGTCGCAACTGGGGAAACCCATGCCGTCAGCGAGTTCGTGTCCTTGGCGTTTGCGGCGGTGGGTATAGATGACTGGGAGTCTTACGTTCGCATCGACCAACGATTTTTCCGACCCGCTGAAGTAGACCTTCTAGTGGGAGATGCATCAAAGGCGCGAAGCCAGTTGGGATGGCAGCCAGAGGTATCTTTCCAAGATCTTGTGACAATGATGGTCGAGCACGATCTTGAGCTAGAGAAACAGAAACTTCCCTGACCCTGATAGCGACCCCAACATGACCATAATGCTGGGTACTCTCGTCCTATAACCCCTTCAGGAAGCCCAAGGTGCGAAACAAAGCAGCCTCATTACTCTTGGCTATCACGCTTATTTGTCTTTCCCCAAGCCATCTTTTGGCCTTGGAGACAAGTGCACCAGATTCCGTAGCGCTGTCTGCCACCTTAAATCCCAATGACCCCTGCTTCGCTGGGTGTCTCCCATACGAGATCCCATGGCATTTCGAAGCAATCGGTGCAGCCGAAGCATGGGAAATTACCAAGGGCTCGGATGACGTACTCATTGCCGTGGTCGACAACGGCATCGATGACCAGCACCCTGATCTGCTTGGAAAGATAACCCGTGTGCCCGGATGCGGCCTAGGGCAGACGAGCCAATACAGCACCAGCCACGGAACCTTCATCGCCGGACTCATAGGAGCTTCAGCTAATAATTCAATAGCTACAACCGGCCTGGATTGGAATGCCCAAATCCTTGATGTAAGGGTCATGAACGGGTCCCAAGGCAGCACCAGTGACATCGCTGCGGGAATAAAATGTGCTGCGGCCAACGGCGCCGACATCATCACGCTCTCTTTTGTTCAGCAAGGCTCGCAGATATCGCCCACCTTGCAACAAGCGATCTCCGAAGCCCAAGCCAGTGGAGCATTGGTAATCGCCGCAGCTGGCAATGACGGCTACGAACGCCAAAGATTCCCAGCCGCTGCTGAAGGAGTGTTAAGCGTAGGCGCTATCGGCCAATCGCTCGACATTGCTTCCTTTAGCACCAGAGGAAACTGGATTGACCTAATGGCGCCTGGGGAGAATCTCTTGTCGCTTGGGAGCGGTCAAAGTAACGGCGTGCGACTCGGACAAGGGTCATCGTTCGCAGCTCCATTCGTAGCCGCAGGAGCATCTTTAGTTAAAGCACGTTTCCCCTACTTTGATGCAAATCAGATATCCAACCGTTTGGTTCGCACAGCAAAAACGCACGCTAGCCCCGTCACCGGTGCGCAATATCGGATTTTGGATATCGAACAAGCGGTAAAGCAGCCCTATCGCAGCCACTGGCAAGTTACCGAGACGGGACAAGTTGTTGCACTAGGAGAGTCTGAGCACTTCGGTGACTTCACGGGTAGTTCCCTCACCCGAGACGTCACCGCGATAGCGGCAGATTTCACTGGCTTGGGTTACTGGCTCGCGCAAACCAACGGAGCCGTCACCGCCTTCGGCGACGCCCAGGATTTCGGTGATCTGTCAACGATGACGTTAAATAAACCGATTGTTGATATGGCGTCTACTCCGTCTGGTAATGGTTATTGGTTAGTGGCGTCTGACGGCGGGATTTTTTCGTTCGGTGATGCGCAATTCCATGGGTCGACAGGTGCGATGACGTTAAATAAACCAATTACCTCAGTCGTTCAAACACATCTGGGCTACGACCTAGTTGCTGAAGATGGCGGCGTATTCAATTTCAATTCCCCGTTCCTTGGAAGCGCCGCTTCACAAAACGTGGAATCGTCGATTGTTGATGCTACGAGCCGGGTAAGTCGCTGGTGAAACTAACGCGCCGTCTGATTTCTTTGCTTGCTGTCTGTCTACTCACCCCATCTGTCTTCATGCACTACCCGGCGCAAGCTATCGCACCTGACAGCATCACAGTTCAAGGACGCGGCTGGGGCCACGGACGCGGCCTTCAGCAATGGGGGGCCCTTGGCTATGCAATCGACCATTTCTGGTCTTACGAACAGATCCTTCAGCACTATTACTCAAATACCACTAGCAGTTATGTCAGCGATCGAGAGGTCAAAGTTCACATAACTCGCAACAACGAAATGGACCTTTTGGTTACATCTGCTAACCCGTTTACCGTTCAGGGTCTTCAGTTCTACGGTGGGCAAATTGCGAGGCTATCTGCGAACGGGCCCTCTAGCTTTAATATTCGACAATCCAGTGGCTGCGCTGACCCGGGCTACCCCGTATATGACGGTCATCCTGGCCAGTTTGATGCCAGTGGGCGCACCTATATCGAAGCCCACCCTATAAATGGCAATCAGTCTGTCGATGACTTGACTCAACTTTTGCAGTTGGTCACCTGTGACCGATCCAATCCGAATTTGGAAGTTTCGCGGCGGCACTACCGCGGCTCGCTTGGGCTCATCGAACAGAATGGCCAGTACACCTTCAACAGGGTTAGCCGAGAACAGTACTTACGGGGAGTTGTTCCCCAAGAAACACCTTCGTCGTGGGGAACCATGGGCGGCGGCCTTGGCATGCACGCGTTGCGGGCCCAAGCGGTAGCTGCTCGAACGTATTTGGAAGCAATTTCGCAACGACGCAAAGCCAAGGGATATATGACAGATACGTGCGACACGATTGGCTGTCAGGTCTACCTCGGAGCCAGCGCGAAAGGTAAACCCCTCGATTATGGAAATGACTTTTGGACCACCACGGCAGCGGTCAACGAGACGAGCGGATTGATCCGAGTCGCATTCGACGGGTCAGTTCCGTTAGCAGAATTCGGTTCGAGTAGCGGTGGCTGGACCACCCCGCAGTCAGAACTATCGGCTTTTCCGGCGGTGATCGATGAGGGCGATGACGTAGAACCCAATCCCCACCACCTGTGGGAGAAAACTATCCGCCGGACCGATGTGGAAACCATGTACCCCGAACTCGGCCAATTGAAGGAAATCAAAGTAACCCTGAGAAATGGACTCGGGGATTGGGGTGGGCGAACGCGCCAACTGCTGTTGCGCGGTACGAACGCAAACACCACCGTCGACATTGCCAACTGGGCTGAAGATCCATTTCGCAAAGGTCTAGGTCTTAAATCGGACTGGTACCAGTTCCCACAATTCCCTGAATACAGTGAACCCGGATTCTGGCTCGCGAAGAGCAACGGCGGAGTTCTGGCGGTGGGAACGGCCAAGCACTACGGCGACGCCAAACAAGCCAATCGCTCTGGTCCCATCGTGGATTTAGCGGCGCCCTACGGAGCGGAAGGCTATTGGCTTGTTTCTCAAACCGGAGAGGTGTTTTCCTACGGCAGCGCTGTTCACCACGGAGATCTTCGTGGTCAAAGCCTCGACCATCCAGTTGTTGCGATGACTGCTCACCCAACAGGTAACGGCTACTGGCTGGCAACGGCTGACGGGGGGGTCTTTGCATTTGGTAATGCTGTTTTCCACGGTTCGATGGCCAGCGTTACCCTCAACCAGCCGGTAGTCGGAATGGAAACTACTCGGACTGGCAATGGGTATTGGCTCGTTGCATCGGACGGCGGAATTTTCAGCTTCGGTGACGCGGGCTTCTACGGTTCGACAGGTGACATCGTGCTGAACAAGCCAATTACCTCGATGACTGCAGCACGAGACGGCCGAGGTTATTGGTTCGTTGCATCCGATGGAGGAGTATTTGCGTTCGGCTCAGTTGAATTTTTTGGATCCCGAGGCGGAAACAAGAATCGGCTATCCACTGCTGGGATGGCCGTTACCAACACTAACGACGGCTACTGGCTGGTTTGGGACGATGGTACGAGTTTCCCCTTTGGTGACGCTCCTGATTTTCGGAGCAGTGTCGCGAAGCGCACTGTCGTTGCTATAGAGGTGGTTCCGTAATCTTCGGTACAGGTGATTCAGTCCGTTGCATGGGGCCGAGTACTCTCGGATCGACGTGACGAACGAATCCAAACTCGCCCCTCCAGTAGTAGTTGTGCTGGTTCTTAACGACCCGGGGGAGTGGTCTGACCAAGTACTTGAAGGTTTAAATAATCAGGATTACGAGAACTTTCAAGTGTTGGTGATGAACCGTGGGCCTAGCTCCAACGCGGACCGAGTTCGTGCCGCGATTAGAGACGCGACAGTTAAACATGTGCCCAATGCAAAATCTTATGCAGAGGCAGCGAACGCTGTAAGTGGCCTAGTTGAAGGAGCAGCCTTCTACCTGTTTCTTCGTGACGACACGGCTTTAGCGCCGAATGCGGTCAGCCTCTTGGTTGAGGAGGCGTTGGAGTCGAACGCCGGAGTCTTGGGCCCAAAGGTCCTCGACTTTAATGACACTTCCCGAATTCTGTCGATGGGCTTCGTGGTCGACGCGTTCGCTGTCGCAACTCCCATTGTTGAAGCTGGCGAGCTAGACCAAAAGCAACACGACCGCGTGCGCGAAGTATTTTCGGTAAGCGGACACGCCGTGTTGGTTCGTTCTGACTTATTCGCAACTATCGGAGGTTTTGACCAACGGATCGCCGACTTCGAAGAACATTTAGACCTTTGCTGGAGGGTTCAAATAGCCGGTGGTCGAGTCTTGGTTGTCCCGACGGCAAATGTTAGTTCTCTCGAGCGGATGTCAGCCTTGAGTCAGCCGCTGAGGCGTCGACATAGCATGAGACACCGTCAGCACATAGTCGCGAAATGCTACGGCTGGGTGCACCTAGTCCCAATTTTGATATTGGCGATGGTGCTGTCCTTGCTTGAAGTGGTTTACAGCTTGCTCGCCTTAAGGTTTCGGCATGCTCGGGATGTTTTTTGGGCTTGGGGATGGAATCTGTTGCAAATTCCCTACCTATTAAAAGCGCGACGTCACATTTCTCGCGTAAGAGAAACTCGCGATCGGCAGATTCGTCGACGGCAGATTGGGGGCTCGTCACGACTGCGAGGTTTTTTGCAAGGCCAGATCGGTGGTGACATAGCCCTCCAGTCGATTCGGGGACGAGCCGGGCGCCGTGTAACACAGAGTTTTGCGTCGGGACCCCGCCGTATTTCCCTTATAGCGTTGTCATGCTTGGGACTGGTTTTGGCATTCGGTAGCCGCCATTTGCTTACACAGGGCGTCCCGGCCTACGGACAATTCGCAGCGTTTCCTGATCCAGCGTCTTTGTTGTCCGAATATTGGGGTGGGTGGCGCGAAATCGGAGTTGGCGTCACAGGGATTGGCCCAGCTGCCTTGGGTCTTTTGGGCACAGTCGGGTGGGCAACTTTCGGAGCACAGGAGCTACTCCGAGAAGTCCTGATCCTCAGCCTTCTCCCGATTGGAATGTTGGGTATGTGGCGGCTCCTCAAACCGCTCGATTTCATATGGGGGCGAGTTGTCGGAACGTTGCTCTACGCTGCTCTGCCCGTTCCCTATAACGCCCTTGTTCATGGACGCTGGGGGACACTCTTATTGGTAGCTGCGCTCCCCTTTGTTGTTCGCCGAGCTCTCGAAGCGTTCAGTGCCCCAAATTACTCTTCCGAAAGCCGTGGCACCTTGGCGCAATCGGCCTCGCTGGGTCTCTTAATCGCAGTAGTTGCTGCTTTCGAACCCATGGTCTTCATTACTGCATTGGCTGTTTTTTTGGTCGTAGCTTTAGGGACTATCGGAGTGGTGACAGCAAGTAACTACTGTCGCGGAATTGCGGTCGTTTCGCTTTCAGTAGCGATTGCAGCTTTGATGCACCTTCCTTGGGTCGGACTTCTAGGCGGCAGCGAACAAGTCCTAAGTCATCTGCTCGTGCGTTCTCCCTGGGAAGATCCCGAGGGACTCGCGGATGTGCTTCGTTTCGCGCCGGAATTCTACGGAAGTGCATGGGCTACATGGAGCCCGTTGTTAGTAGCCGCCGTACCGCTTCTGCTGGGTCGAGGTGAACGCCTTCGTATGGCATTAACAGGAGGTTCCCTTGCCCTCGTCGGATTTCTCTTAGCGTGGTGCTCACAAAATGACTGGTTAAGTGACCTGACACGCCGAGATGTGATGGTAGCTGAGGGTTCGATGGTGCTAGCAGCAGTCGGAGTTTGTTGGTGCGCAGCTTTAGGTCCATCTGCTATCCGACTCGATGGGCCTCGAGCTTCCTCATTGTTTCGCCGAGGTTGCGTCCTAATTGGAGCAGCATCGTTGGCAGTAGCTAGTGCTGTTCTTCTGCTTGAGAGTGCCAATGGAAGGTGGGGAGCGCCGACGAATGACTTGCGTGTCTCTCTCTCGCTACTAGACGACCGCGATATCGGGCCGTCGTATCGAGTTTTGTGGCTCGGAGCTCCTGAAGTATTACCGCTGGCGGGTTGGCCCATTGGTCAAGACGGGTTGTATGCAGCGACTTCGGTGAGGGGTCACCCTGATATCCGACATCAGTGGGTGGGCGCTCCTGCTGACTCAGATCAGGAACTTTTGAACGCCGTTGCGATAGGACTATCTGGCAACACGGTGAGGATGGGGCGTTTATTGGCTCCATTTGGAATTAGGTACATAGCGGTTGTTGAGCGATCTGCTCCATCTTTCTCAAGCGGTATCGACCGTCCTGTGGGGCCTCGTGTCGAGCAAAGCCTGGGTTCGCAGCTGGACCTTAGGCCCCTTGCGGCGGACCCGTCGGTACGTGTTTTACTTAACGAGTCGTGGATGTCGAGTAGGGCACAATTCGCGGAACCGGTTCGATTAGCTGGGCTTGACGAACCCGGTGAACTGGTAGTGACCGACCTTACGTCGGGTATACCAATTTTAACTGACCGACGAAGCGCTCGAGAGCAACGGGGATTCGTCGGAGCTGGTGAGGTATTGGTATCTGAGGCCTTTGACAATAACTGGAGGCTCTTGGTTAGTGACACAATATTGACACCGACTCGCTCGTTTGGCTGGGCGATGCGCTTCGATAGTCCGGTTGAGGGCCCCGCCGTTCTATGGCACGTCAGACCCGACTCTGTTGCCGATCGTGCAGTCGTGCAGATCGTTTTATGGCTAGTAGTTGCGCGGTTTGCAGTGACGGAAAGACGGCGGGTGAGTGAAGCCGAGTTGTCCACATGACCCTGCTGTTATGGATAGTTCGTTTGGTCTTACCTATTGCATTGGTAGTGGGTTTGTTCGTCGACGGAAGCCTTGATCAAGGCAATGCAGATTCAACCGGGGTAGTCCTCGTCGATTCAGACAATGCGGTTCCGGGAGGGCAATCTCTAACCTCTACCTGGTATTGCCCGACTGCTCATAGTAGGGAACTGCCCGAAGCTGGAGTAACGGCGCAGGTCGAGCTTGTACTCACGAATACTGCAGCTGAGCCCACAAAGGCCAGCATTTATCTTGTAAGTCCTACTAGCCCCCAGCGGCTGGTTCAGCTAGAAGTCCCGGGCCTTGCTAGTCGGTCGCTGGAAGTAGCTGATCACACCGCAGATGAACTGGTATCAGCGTTAGTTGAAGCACCGGCGCCCGGCATCGTCGCTGCCCGACGCGTGCGTTCCCCCTACGGCTCTGAAGTCAGTCCGTGTTCTTCGGTTGTCTCTGACGAGTGGTATGTGGTTTCAGCTGACACCCAAGCAGATACCACTAGCCACCTTGTGGTGTTTAACCCGCTTCCGATCGACGCCGTGATTGATTTGAGTTTTGCCAGCGAGCTAGAGGTTGGCCCATATATACCTAGAGAGCTTGGCGGGTTGGTGGTCCCTGCAGCTAGCTCGCTGTTGATAGATATTGGCGAACATGTTCGGCGTCGCGATGTGGTCAGTGCGACGTTGCGGGCACGGTTAGGTCGAGTTGTTGTGGATCATATCCAGACCTTCGATGGGTCAAGTGGTCGAGTTGGTTTCTCGGCCCACCTTGCTAGTGCAACGATTGCGACCTCGTGGTACCACCCCATTGCCCGGCTAGGACCAACGGAAGTAGCTTCTGTTGTGGTGTCGAACCCTACCGATGTGGTCGCTGATATAGAGGTTTCGGTAGTTACGGGCGAGGGTCCTACTGAATCGGCGGTTGCTAGCGTTGGCCCCTATGACTTGGTCAAAGTACAAGTCTTACCTGAAGTTGAAGAACGATTGGTGTCCAACACTGTTTTCACCGCTGCTGCGCTTTTCGGAATTCTGGTTCAGTCATCAAATGGGGTTCCAGTTGTGTCGGGAGTGGAGTTAGCCTCGGGTCCCCGGGGATCGCCGGGTAAGGAAAGCACCGAAAATGAGTTGCTGCCCATTCGAAATGGACAAGAGGAAGTGCAACTTCCCCCTGGTCGGGAAAGTGGACTTTCTGTAAGCCCAGGAGTGCCGAACGGAGCTAAACGGTGGATACTGGCGATTCCGGATCTAGGTGGTCAAGTAATGATCGGACTCCAAAACACTAACCAGACCGAAGCGACAGTTTTCTTATCTCCCTACGGAAGTCGGGGAAGATACAAGGTGTCATTAGCTGGCTTTGGATCTAAATCTGTTCCCTTGGCTGCAGGTAGCACTATAGAAATTAGAAGTGAACTGCCGATTGCGGTGACTGCGCTGCACCAGAATGCAAGTGGAGCCGGCCTGAATTCGATATTGGGAATCAAGTTCGTTGAGGTTCAACCATGATTCGCCTCTTGACCGCTCTATGCCTGGGTGGTGCCGTTTCTGGGCTAGCTGTTTTTTTGAATCGAACCAGTTCGACGACCAGTATCGCTGTGCGTCGCAACTCTTTGCCTACGCGTGTCCCGGCATCTGAGGTTGGGTTAGCCGCAGACGTCGCCATAGTGGTCTTCACTGAGAAGAGCTGCCATAGCTGCCAGGATGTCGTGCGCCTTATTCGAGGACCTGCTGGAGCTGGTTTACCTGTCGCCGATATTGAATATGGCACGAGCCCAGAGCTTCACCGAAAATTTGATATCGACACTGTTCCTACGACGGTAATAGTTGACGAGCAAGGGACCGTGGTGGCGGGATGGGTTGGTCGCATTGATCTCAGTGAATTTACGACCGCTTTAGCAAAAGTTGTTTAGTCGGTCTCTGACTTGGCAGTGGGAGGATGTCCTTCGGTTTCGGAAATGGAACCCGATGCTGGTTCGCTTTCATCTGGTTCGGGTATCAACTGTGCTACTTGCTCGCCTGAAATTGTTTCTTTATCAAGTAGGGCAGTTGCTATTCGGTCAAGTGCGCCTCTGTGCTCAATCAGTGCTTGTCGAGCGCGACCCTCTTGGGTTCGCAAAATTCGTTCCACTTCTTCGTCGATGATTCTTGCTGTGTCATCGCTGTAGTCTCGACCGCTTACCAAGCCCTCACCGAGGAATACCTGATTGTCTGACCCCCACGCCATAGGCCCAACGCGATCGCTCATTCCCCATTCGGTTACCATTCTGCGTGCTAGCTCGGTTCCTTGAATCAGATCGTTTGCAGCGCCGGTTGATGTGACACCGAATACGGTGTCTTCTGCCATGCGGCCTCCGAATAAAACCGCCAAGCGATCTTCGATGTAGTCCTGGGAGTAGGCGTGACGTTCCTCAGGTAGTTGCATGGTGATACCTAGCGCTTGGCCTGTTGGAAGAATTGTCACTTTGTGAACTGGGTCAGAGTTTGCGAAGAGAGTGGCGATCAGGGCGTGACCTCCTTCGTGATACGCAGTGACTTCTTTTTCTCGGTCGGTCATCGCGACCGAATCCCTGCGCTGACCTATCAGTATTCTGTCTCTTGCTGCCTCAAAATCTTCTTGCGTTATTGAGTCTCGATCCATGCGAACGGCATTGAGGGCGGCCTCGTTGACAAGGTTTGCGAGGTCGGCGCCGCTCATTCCTGGAGTGCCCTTTGCAACCAGGTCTAGATCAATGTTTTCATCGATGCTCTTGTCCTTGGCGTGAACGGTCAAAATAGCGCTCCGCTCTTCGGATTCAGGAAGCGGGACTACTACTTGGCGATCGAATCTGCCTGGTCGAAGAAGAGCAGGATCCAAAATGTCGGGGCGGTTAGTCGCAGCCATCATGACTATGCCCTCGGAAGCTTCGAACCCGTCCATCTCGGCAAGCATTTGGTTGAGGGTTTGTTCCCGTTCGTCGTGCCCGCCGCCGACTCCAGCGCCTCTTTTGCGTCCAATTGAGTCGATTTCGTCGATGAATATGATCGCTCGGCCCAACTTCCGTGCTGTTTGGAAGAGGTCTCGGACTCTGCTTGCGCCTACCCCTACAAACATCTCCATAAAGTCTGAACCTGTTACGGACAGGAACGGAACTCCTGCTTCGCCCGCCACTGCTCGAGCGATCAACGTCTTGCCGGTACCTGGAGGGCCGACGAGTAGAACTCCCTTAGGGATGCGCGCACCCACCGCGGCAAAGCGATCAGGTTCTTTTAAGAAGTCGACGACTTCAGTGATTTCTTGTTTGACGCTCTTGTAACCGGCTATGTCGTCGAAGCCTGTTTCGGGTCGTTCAGTTGTATAGGTCTTCGCCTTGCTGCGACCTATAGACATGATTCCGCTCATCTGGCCCTGAGCTCGCCGTTGCATCCACCAAAACAGTCCGATAATTAAAACGAAAGGTAAGAGAATTGGGAGCATGCTCAAGAATGGATTAGAGCTTTCGCTACGAAACTCAACCGTTACGTTTCGATCGCGCAAAAGTTCAAGGTCGGTCTCTGGAAGCTCTACGGGACCTTTGCTGCTGTAGGTGACGTCGTCGATGGCCTCAGCTTTGATGGCGCCGGTGCCGTTCGTAACCACAATTGAGTTGATTTTTCCGTCGCTCACTTCGTCTATGAGGTCGCTGTAATCAATTGCTGTTCCACTGTCTCTGTTGATGAGACCAGGGATAACGACTGACGCGAGAACTAGGGCCACAAGCATCCAGACTGACCAGCGAGGCCAGCCTTCGCGGCGGCGTTCGCTAGGAGGAGGTTCGGTCTCGTGTCCTTCGGGGACCATACAACCATGCTAGAGGCGAAGGCGACTTAATCATCTGCGTGACAGGGTCAGTTCCGCGCAAGGTCCCATAATTTTGTCAATGGGTTCTGTATCTTCGGCTAGGTGACGGTTTCTCGATCCCGCTTATGTAGTAGACCTTTGTGCGCCAACGACGCGGAAGTGCTGTTGTTGTTTGACTATGAAACTCGTTTGGTGGAACTTTGCGCCTTGAACCCTGATCACGACTCCAATCTTTTGGAGCTGTGTGCGGTTCATGCGAACAGGTTCCGTCCCCCTCAAGGCTGGTCCTGTCAGGACAGACGCAAAGAAAATCAGATTCTCTTTCAGGATAAAGGCGCGTACATCAGCCAAGATTGACAGCAGAGAAACGCTTGAGGTTTCCTCATACAGTTGGGTGGTGACAAAGTAATCGGTTCTTGGTTCTAGACGGAGTTGAGTGCCCCCGATTCCCGTTGGTGGTGAGCAGATGCCAACATAAGGACGAATGAGCTTTCCTGACCGGTCCCGAAATCAAGAGGCCACGCCATTGCGGTCGGCTATTCAACGTTTTGGCTATGGGCTACAAGACTGGATCTCGCTATTGGTAGCGCTTGCTTCAGCTTGCACGGTTATATGGGGCCTAGGGCCTTCAGAAATATTTGTTGATAGCACGCCGACTGGTGGCGACATGGGTGCTCATGTATGGGGTCCGGCTTTTCTGCGCGATGAATTGCTGCCTTCGTGGCAGCTCAGAGGCTGGAGCCCCGATTGGTATGCGGGGTTCCCGGCCATGCACTTTTACATGGTGTTGCCCTACTTGCTGATAGTTGTGGTTGACCTTCTGGTTCCATACGGCGTGGCTTTCAAGCTTGTAGCCGTGTCGGGCGTCGTGTTTATGCCGATAGCAGCCTGGTTGATGGGTCGGCTATCAAGGTGGAAGGAACCGTTACCAGCGCTTCTAGCGGTCGCAGCACTTCTTTTCGTTTTTGACCACAACTTCACCATCTACGGGGGAAATATTGCGTCGACCCTTGCGGGTGAGTTCGCGTTTTCCATAGGGCTATCTTTGGCCATTGTTTATCTCGGCTTAGCCAACCGAGTTATTGACGCTGGCACTCACAAAGTTGCGGCGACCTTAGTTCTGGGAGCCGTAGCGCTCTGCCACCCGATACCTCTCTTATTTGCGGTCGCTGCAACCGTCCTTCAAGTAGTGGTTCGTTCTACAGGTCGAATGCGAATCCAGTTGGGTGCTCGAAACTTAACCCTTTTCTCATTAATCGGGCTGCTGTTGGTCTCAGTGGTTTGGTTCGCCACTTCGAATCAATGGATCCGGGTCCTGGCGTGTCTGCTGCCGCTACTGATAATGATCGTCAGCGAACTCAAGGTATCGATTCGACTGTTGGGGGTAGGTATTCTCGGCGGCGCCTTGTCGGCGTTTTGGACAGTCCCGTTTTTGATTCGACGCCCTTTCCTGAACGACATGGGGTGGGAGAAACTCGACGACGTCCGCAATAATCTTTTCTTCCCTGAACGACTGTCAGGGGAGAGCGCCAAGATGGCCATCTTCTGGCTTCTCGCTTTAGCCGCAATAGGCGTCGTAGTCGGGTGTTTGCGTTGGTACGAGCCAGCAATCTTCTTTCTTGCGGTTGGGGTCACCGCAGCCCTCGCCTTCACCTTTTGGCCTCAACATCGCCTATGGAACGCGCGACTACTTCCGTTTTGGTACTTGGCTGTGTATTTCTCTGCCGCGGTCGGTGTTTATTTTCTAATCGAATTATTGCGAATCAAAGATTTTCCGGACCGTCGCACACCTTCTCATGGCAACGGAAACTCAAAAGTCGTCATGGTTCCAGTCGCAGTTTTGCTTGCTGCGGTCACCTTCATTTTGGTCTACTTGGGAATCGCTCCTGGTGGTGCCTACAACCAAAATGGCGATTTTCGCTGGGGTCCGGTAACGGTCGCGCCCAACGATCGGAACTTTGTTGCGGGCTGGGCCGCTTGGAACTTCACCGGCTATGAAGCACGCGCCGGTTATCCGGTTTATAGAGCCCTTATAGAGACCATGACGGACATTGGAGAGAGTTATGGATGCGGACGCGCGCTATGGGAGTATGACCGGGATGAATTGGGGTCCTATGGAACGCCCATGGCTCCAATGTTGCTGCCCTACTGGACAAATGGCTGCATCGGCTCAATGGAAGGCCTCTATTTCGAGTCGTCTGCAACCGTCCCGTTTCACTTCTTGATGCAGTCAGAGTTGTCCGCGAACCCGTCCCGGCCGATGCGAGGCCTGCCCTATAGGGGACTGGATTTAGACTCCGGTATCGAACACATGCAAATGTCGGGAGTCCGGTACTACCTAGCTTTCAGTGAAGAATCGATTGAACAAGCGACCGAACACACAGACAGGCTTGAACTGTTGGCAATCTCAGGTCCTTGGCGAATTTACCGAGTCGGGGACTCTCCGCTGATTGAGGGTCTCTCATATGAACCAAACGTTTCTTCCAGCGGCAATGCGGGAGGCCGAGCCTGGACTGACCCCGCCGTTGCATGGTTCAACGACCCCGCTCGCCGACATGTTCCAATTGTCGAAGACGGACCCCAGCAATGGGCGCGTGTCGATGTTGTAGAGGCGCCGTTTACCGCCGGACGAACTTTCACTGAACCAACTGAACGACCGTTGCCCTCAACCGCGATAACAGAGATTCACGAGTCTCGCGAAAAGATCAGCTTTTCTGTTGACCGCCTCGGCGTCCCAGTACTGATCAAAACGTCTTATTTTCCGAATTGGTCAGCCGCGGGAGCGTTGGGTCCTTACAGGGCTACCCCCAATTGGATGGTAGTAATTCCCACTGACCATCACGTCGAGTTGGAATTCGAAGCAACCTGGGCTGAGCATTTGGGGTGGGCAGCGACCCTCCTTGGAATCGTGGGAGTCGCTTCCATGCTCCGAAGTCAACGCAGAGAGATAATCAAATGACGGACCGGCGCATCTCGGTGATTTTGCCCGCATATCGCGCAGCCCCGCTCGTCGCAGAAGCTATTCAACGAATTCGAGATGACGTTCAACCAGCAGAGGTGGAAATCATTGTCGTAGATGACGGATCGAAGGACGAGACAGCCAACATCGCACGAGAATCAGGAGCGGACGAAGTTATCGAGCTGACCCAAAATCGAGGTAAAGGTGAGGCAGTTCGACGAGGCATGGCGGCCGCATCAGGTTCCTATCTGGTGTTTACCGACGTAGACCTTGCCTATCGTCCATCACAAATAATGAACATCGTTGAAGCCCTGGAAAGAGGCGCAGATGTAGCTTTGGGCAGCCGTCGTCACAGCGAAAGTGAAGAAAACGGTCCACCCAGCCCTATGCGTGAGCAAGGTAGCCGAGTCTTCAACCGTCTCGCCCGCCTGTTCTTGCCCGGCCCTCACCTTGACACCCAATGCGGTCTAAAGGGATTCACCTTTCAAGCAGCTCAATCCGTCTTCCCAATTTCAAGAATTAGTGGGTTCGCGTTTGATGTCGAGGTTCTTTTCCTGGCTCGACGGTTTGATATGGAGATAGTGGAGATCCCAGTAGTTGTGGACCACTTGGAGCAAAGCACAGTGCGATTCATCCCCCAAGCAATTCGGATGCTCTGGGATGTGGCCAGAGTTCGTCTATGGTCGATGACTAGGAGATACAACCACGCGCCTCCTCAAAGTGGTTAATCTCCCAGATGCGATGTCTCAAAACGATGTGATCCCGCCAATCATCCCAGAACGCCTAGCGAAAGTATTTAAGGCATACGACATTCGGGGTCTCGCACCAGAAGAATTTGACGAACCGATGGCGCGAGCGCTGGGCGCTGCGTTCGCAAAATTCACACAGTCCGACGCAGTCGTCATTGGGCGAGATATGAGACCCTCAGGTGAAGGACTCTCCGCGGCGTTCAGTGAAGGCGTCACGTCCCAAGGAGTCGACGTAACCAATATTGGGTTGGCGTCCACAGACCTCCTCTACTTCGCATCGGGATATTTGAACGCGCCCGCAGCCATGCTGACCGCATCGCATAATCCAGCCGCGTACAACGGGATGAAGCTATGTCAATCGTCGGCAAAAGCGATCGGCGCAGACACCGGATTAGATCAAATTCAGCATTTGGCCACTCAACCCGCTAGCTCAACCAAGCAGCGGGGCAGTGTTCACCATATGAACCTTCTCGACAAGTTCGTTCAACACGTCCATTCATTTGTGGACATTAGTGCGTTGAAACCACTGAAGGTGGTTGCCGATACAGCTAACGGAATGGGTGGACTCGTAGTACCCGCAGCGTTTAACGCCCTTCCATTCGAACTAGAAATCCTTTACGAAGACCTTGATGGAACCTTTCCAAACCACCCCGCTGACCCACTGCAAATAGAAAATTTGGCAGACCTTCAACGTCGCGTGCTCGAGACTGGAGCAGATATCGGTTTGGCATTTGACGGTGACGCCGACCGAGTATTCCTCGTCGATGAACGAGCGGTTCCTATTACCGGATCGATCACCACAGCCCTAGTTGCTCAAGCGATCCTGGAAAGAGAAGGACCCGGCCCCATTCTGCATAATCTGATTTGCTCAAAAGCAACGGTGGAAGCGATACGAGAGGGCGGGGGAGACCCTCTAAGAACTCGAGTTGGTCATTCCTTTATCAAAGCCCTTATGGCAGACACAGGGGCTATGTTCGGCGGAGAACACAGTGGCCACTACTACTTCGCTCGAAACTATGGCGCAGATTCAGGTTTGATCGCAGCAATCATTGTGTTAGAACGCCTGTCGCAAAGCGAGGGTCCGCTCTCTTCAATGTGTCGTCCCTTCCAGCGATATTCGCAGTCGGGTGAAATAAACGTTGACGTCGATGACACTGCAACCGCTATTCAGAACATCGCGGACGGCTTCACTGATCAGCAACAAGATCGCTTAGATGGATTAACGGTTGATTGCGGCGATTGGTGGTTCAATGTGCGGCCCTCAAATACCGAACCGCTGCTGCGTTTAAATGTGGAAGGGCCTGATGTCACCGAGGTCGCTAAACGAGTAGACCAAATTTTGGACCTCATCCATTAATTGCTGCCGTACCCTGGTCGCATAACTACGAGGTTCAACTGATCCAGTCGAATAGCAAGATCTGAAAGAGAGAAAATGGCTTTAGATCCCGGTTTACTCGAGATTCTCGCCTGTCCAGATGACAAGGGACCCCTGAAATATTTCGCTGACGAAGAGATTCTCTACAACCCGCGACAGGGCATCACATACCCAATAAAAGATGGGATTCCAGTACTGCTGACATCGGAATCGACTTCGCTTAGCGAAGAGGAACGACAGCGACTTGATCAGCTAGCGGGACACGAAACTGGAAGCGCGAGTTCCGAGGAATAACGTGACAACTCGACCTGATTCACTTGGCATGCAAGAAGCCGCACTGGCGTTGCCTGACCAAATAGAAGAATCACTGGCGCAAGACCTGCAAACCGATGAGTTTCCGGACGCCTCGGACATCGATCAGCTAGTGGTGATGGGCATGGGTGGCTCAGGGATCGCTGGGGACATCGTCAAGGCAATAGTTAGTCCCCGAATTCCGATCCCCGTTGTAGTGAGCAAAGGCTATGAATGTCCGAACTTTGTTGGTCGCCGGACTTTGGTGATGGTCGTCTCATTCAGTGGAGAAACCGAAGAAACCCTTCACGCGGCGACGACAGCCAATGAACGAGACGCTCATATCTTTGCTGTGACTTGCGGTGGAACTCTGAGCCGTCTTGCCGAGGAATGGCAAGCTTCATTGTCGTTGGTTGATCCCGCAATTCCGATGCCGCGATGTGCCGTGGGTGCAATGTCGGTGCCGTTACTCAGAGCACTGGATTCGATGGGGCTCATCGAAGGCCTCAAAGACGATTTTGAAGATGCAGTTACTACCCTCCGAAATCGCTCTGACCGTATACGCGATGGATCGGATATTTCGCGTTCGGTGGGCGAGAGCCTCGCAAACCACATCCCACTGGTTTATGGAGGGGGAGCATTAGGTGAAGTAGCTGCTGTTCGGTTTAAGAACCAGCTAAATGAGAACGCGAAGACGCCAGCGTTTTTTAATGTTATGCCTGAAACTTGTCACAACGAACTTGCAGGATGGGGCGCAGCTCACAGCGGCGAGCCAAATATTGTGGCTGTTCAATTACGTCACAGCTATGAACACCCGCGTCTGTCTCCCCGCTTTGACTTTAACGAAGCTGTTGCAGGTAGCGGCAAATCTGATGTCATCAATGTATGGGCAGAAGGTGACTCTGAACTGGCCCAGCTTTTTGACCTGATCTTGGTTGGAGATCAAACATCACTAGAAGTTGCTGCTCTGCTTGGACAGGACCCCGGACCCATTGATGTGCTAGCTCAACTGAAGCATCGGCTTGCTCAATGATCATCGTGATTGCTAGCCGCAGATGCCGGTAGGATTTGAGGTGTGCGCCTTGCTCCCCGATAGGCGTCAAACCGCATAGGAGCGCCGCATGGCACCCAATAGCTCTCTTGAAGGAGACTACAAAGTCGCCGATTTGAGTCTCGCAGAATCCGGTCGAAAGCAAATTGAGTTAGCGGAGGAGGAGATGCCTGGCCTGATGGCACTACGCGCCCAGGGGTATGACTCGCAGCCTTTGGCAGGGGCAAGAATCATGGGCTCCTTGCACATGACCGTTCAAACTGCTGTTTTGATAGAAACGCTGGTTGACTTAGGAGCCGATGTTCGCTGGGTGTCTTGCAACATTTTCTCCACCCAAGATGATGCTGCTGCAGCTGTCGTGGTAGGCAGACACGGAAGTGTGGAAGACCCGCAAGGTGTTCCCGTATATGCGTGGAAAGGCGAGACCCTCGAGGAGTATTGGTGGTGCACAGAGCAAGCGTTGAACTGGCCAGGTGAGAGCGGACCCAACCTGATTCTTGACGACGGCGGCGACGCTACTTTGTTGGTGCATCTGGGAGCACGCTACGAACAAGAGGGCTCCATACCAGCGGTAGAAGAAGCGACTTCTCACGACGAGGAAGAAATTTTGAAGCTTCTCGCGACAGTGGCTGACAGCCGTCCCACATTCTGGTCAGAGATGCTGGCAAACATTCGAGGCGTCTCAGAGGAAACGACCACCGGAGTCCACCGGCTTTACGAGATGGTGGAGCGAAACGAACTGCAGTTTCCCGCTTACAACGTCAACGATTCCGTTACCAAGTCCAAATTCGACAATCTCTACGGATGTCGACACTCACTAATTGATGGACTCAACAGAGCCACCGACGTCATGCTCGGCGGAAAACTCGCTTTTGTCGCCGGATACGGAGATGTCGGAAAAGGTTGCGCGCAGTCTCTACGCGGACAAGGTTGCCGAGTAGTGGTGAGCGAAATAGACCCGATCAATGCGTTACAAGCTGCGATGGAAGGATTCGAAGTTGACAGGCTGGACAATGTGGTCGGTGACATCGACATATTTGTAACAACCACCGGCAACCGCGACATCATTTCGGCTGAACACATGGGTGCAATGAAACACAACGCTGTGGTGTGCAACATTGGTCATTTCGATAATGAAATTGATATGTCTGGGCTGGAAAAGATGTCCGATGTGCAACGACGCAACATCAAGCCCCAAGTCGATGAATATATCTTTCCCAACGGAAACAGTATCCTCGTTCTGGCCGAAGGCCGCTTAGTGAATTTAGGATGCGCCACGGGTCACCCGAGCTTCGTAATGTCAATGAGTTTCACCAACCAGGTACTCGCCCAAATTGAGTTGCACGCTAACGCCGAATCCCTGGCCAACGACGTCCACCTTCTCCCCAAACACTTAGACGAAGAAGTCGCAAGACTTCACCTTGACAAGCTGGGCGTAAAACTCACAACCCTCACCGAAGAACAAGCAAATTACATAGGCGTCCCGGTGGAAGGCCCATTCAAACCCGACCACTACCGCTATTGATTTCCCGTCGTTCTAGGCCCTAAGCGACCCGCAGCGGCAGACATGCGCCGGTAGCCTTAATGCAATGGCGGTGTTTCAAAAACTTCTGCGCGCGGGCGAAGGCAAAAAGGTGCGAGCCCTCGAGTCTTTAGTGCCAGAAATCAACGCCGTCGAAAGCGACTATCAGAAACTTTCTGATGAGGAGCTACGAGCAAAAACAAATGACTTCAAGCTCGAAATAGACCGCGGTGCCGACCTTAATGACATACTCGTCGACGCCTTTGCCGTTACAAGAGAGGCAGCCCAACGAGTATTAGGGCAACGACATTACGACGTCCAGCTAATGGGTGGGGCTGCTCTTCACTTTGGTTGGGTAGCGGAAATGCGGACGGGCGAGGGTAAGACACTCGTATCAACCCTTCCCGTCTACTTGAACGCCCTTTCTGGGCAAGGAGTCCATATCGTCACCGTCAACGACTACCTGGCAACTCGCGACGCTGATTGGATGGGACGCGTTCACCGATTCCTCGGACTAGAGGTCGGGCTAGTTCTCTCAGGACAAACCGACCCAGAGATCAAACGACGCCAATACGCAGCAGATATCACCTACGGCACAAATAACGAATTTGGCTTTGACTATCTCAGAGACAACATGGCGCCGTCGAAAGATCAACAAGTGCAGCGAGGACACAACTTCTGCATCGTTGACGAAGTCGACTCAATCCTTATTGACGAAGCGCGAACACCGTTGATAATTAGCGGACGCTTAGCTGACGCTGCCAAGCTGTACGGCCAATTCGCCCAGATAGCACGGACACTGACCCGCGACATTGACTACGAAGTCGAAGAAGACAAAAGAAACGTGGCGGTGCTGGAACCAGGCATTGAAAAAGTTGAGCGAGCTCTCAATATTGACAACCTGTACGACCAAGTTTCTTCGAACCTGGTCCATCAAATGAGTGCGGCGTTGAAGGCTAAAGAGTTGTACCGCCGAGACCGCGACTACGTCGTACAAAACGGTGAGGTCCGAATCGTTGACGAATTTACAGGACGCATCCTTGATGGTCGACGCTGGAGCGAAGGTCTGCACCAGGCAGTAGAGGCGAAAGAAGGAGTGAGTATAAAAGCGGAAAACCAGACGCTCGCGACTATCACCCTTCAAAATTACTTTCGGTTGTACAACAAGCTTGCAGGCATGACAGGTACCGCTACCACCGAAGCGGCCGAGTTCGGAAACACCTACGGACTCGACGTAGTGCCCGTTCCAACCCACCGACCAGTTAAACGCCAGGACCACGCAGACCTCATATACAAGACGGAAAACTCTAAAATCGAAGCTGTAGTTGACGACATCGAAGAACGACGAGCAACAGGACAACCCATCCTGGTAGGCACTGTGAGCGTCGAAAACAGCGAAAAGATCTCGCGTGCCTTAGACCAAAGGGGTATTACCCATAATGTCCTCAACGCCAAGGAACATAACCGAGAAGCAGAGATTGTTACCCAAGCCGGAAGACTAGGTGCCGTCACCGTCGCGACAAACATGGCCGGCCGAGGCGTAGATATTCTCCTTGGAGGTAATCCGGAGGGTCTGGCACGCGAAGACTTGTTCCGAGACGGAATGGACCCCGACGACCCGGCGAACGCGGCACACCTAGAAGCGCGAGTTGCCCACCATGAGCCGTCCTGCACTAACGAAGGCCAACAGGTTAAAGACGTCGGCGGGCTCTACGTCTTAGGAACTGAACGTCACGAATCTCGCCGCATTGATAACCAGCTACGAGGTCGGTCCGGTCGTCAAGGAGACCCAGGCGAAAGCCGTTTCTACCTTTCGTTAGAAGATGACCTCATGCGACTCTTTGCCACAGGGGCAATGAATTGGGTTATGGACCGAGCGCTCCCTGACGACACACCTATCGAAGCAAACATGGTGACCAAAGCAATCGAACGAGCTCAGAACACGGTTGAGCAAAAGAATGCAGAGGTTCGGAAAAATGTTCTTAAATACGACGAGGTAATGAACGAACAACGCAAAGTGATCTACGCCCGAAGATCACAGATTCTCAATGGAGAAGATCTACGAGAAGAATCTCTGGAGTACATCGAATCTGCAGTAGCTCAGATAGTCGACCAGTTTTGCGGCGACGAAGACCGACTTGAGTGGGACCTCGAAGCGATTCACGCTGAGACCAACAGCTACTGGCCCACTGAACTCACTGTTGACGGGATGCGACAACTTAACGATGTCACCACGCTCGAACAAGACATGGTTGACGACGCTGTTCGACACTTTGAAAAGAGAGAATCGGAACTCGGTGCATCAACTATGCGCGAGGTCGAACGCCAGGTTCTACTAAGAATCATCGATCAGCGTTGGCGCGAACATCTATACGAGATGGATTATCTGCGGGAGGGAATTCACCTCCGAGGTATCGGCCAGAAGGACCCAGTTGCTGAATGGCAGCGTGAGGGATTCGACATGTTCTCGTCGATGCTCGAATCGGTGTATAGCGATTTTGTTAAGTATGCGATGCATGCTGAAGTAGTAATTGCTGATGGTCAACGAAGCGGCGACGGTTTGACCTACTCGTCATCTGACAGCAACCCCCAACTCAGCCCTGCGGCTGCGCCACCGAAATCCGTGGCTCCCAACCAAACAAGCAAACAAACACAAGTAGTTAAGACCGAAGAACAAAAAATCGGCCGCAACGATCCATGTCATTGTGGGTCCGGTAAGAAATTCAAACACTGCTGCGGACGCTGAGTATCGAGACCTCTAATGTCAGATAAATCCGAGACACTTGAAGAACTCGAACGTCGTGTAACTGAAGCGCACGTCTACCTCGGCATTGACCAGGCTCGCGAAGAAATGATGCAATTGGAGTCTCGAGCCGCAAGTCCCGACCTTTGGGATAATCCCGATGAGGCGCGAAATGTGACAGGTCGCTTAGCCAACCTTCGAGATGATATTGATCGATGGGAAAAGGTCCGCCGTGAATTAGACGACACCTCAACGTTGGAGCTTTTGGCGCGAGAAGAAGAAGATGAGTCGCTCGACGAGGAAATCGATACGGCTATCTCTTCGTTAGAAGACCAACTCGACGATATTGAACTTTTTGCGTTGTTCAACGGAGAACATGACGAGAATGACGCCGTGTGCGAGGTTCACTCGGGCGCAGGAGGAACAGATGCTTGTGATTGGGCAGAAATGGTTCTGCGCATGTACCTCCGTTGGGCTGAAAATAAGGGATTCTCAGTAGAGATTCAAGAAGCGACAGATGGAGGAGAAGCTGGGATCAGTTCCGCAACGTTCATCGTGAAGGGCCGATTCGCATTCGGGTTTTTACAAGCGGAACGGGGTGTCCACAGACTGGTCAGGATTTCGCCATTTGATGCTCAGGCGCGACGACATACAGCCTTTTGTTCTCTCTCTGTTGTTCCATTCTTCGATGAAGTATCTGATGAAGTCGTTATCGATGAAAAAGACTTGCGAATCGATACATACCGATCATCGGGGGCTGGAGGTCAGCACGTAAATGTGACCGACTCCGCGGTGCGCATCACTCATCTGCCGACTGGCACAGTTGTGGCCTGTCAAAACGAACGAAGCCAGCATCAAAATAAAGATCGAGCGATGCAGATGTTGGCTGCAAAGTTGGCTGACCTGCAGCGACAAGAACGAGAAGCGGAACTCACAGAATTAGCTGGGGAGCAACGTGACGTAGCTTGGGGAAGCCAAATTCGATCTTATGTCTTGCACCCCTATCAACAAGTCAAAGATCTGAGATCTAACTTCGAAGTTGGCAATGTGGAAGCCGTACTCGACGGTGATGTTGATTCGTTGATGGAAGCGTTCCTCCAATGGCAGCGAAGCCAACGAGATTCGAATATCTGAAGGTATAGAGAAGCTTTCGCTCGCTGACGCGAAGAGAAAGTAATCCTGCCGTACTCTGGGGGATCTCGCCTAGGTCTCCACAACATTGCTGGCGAGCTACACGCCTATGATTCGCCTCAACGACGTTACGAAAATTTATAAGGGCGAGACTCGCGCCATAGACGGCGTCAGTCTCAACATTGAGAAAGGTGAATTCGTCTTTCTCGTTGGTGAATCAGGATCAGGTAAGTCGACGATGCTTCGCCTTTTCACTGCCGAAGAGCCGGTGACAGCAGGGCAGGTTCACGTAGCTGGGAAAGACTTGAGCCGAATCAATTCTTGGCGCGTTCCGTACCTTCGACGCAACATCGGCTCTGTGTTCCAGGACTTCAAGTTGCTTCCCCAAAAAACGGTCTATGAGAACGTTGCGTTTGCGCTTGAAGTCATAGGACGACCAAAAAATATTGTTACGACTCAAGTTCCGGCGATCTTGGAATTGGTGGGTCTTTCCCACAAGCAGCAAAGTTTCCCTGACGAACTTTCCGGAGGTGAACAACAAAGGGTTTCGATAGCGCGAGCTTTTGTGAACCGACCGCTCATTCTTTTGGCCGATGA
This sequence comes from Candidatus Neomicrothrix sp. UBA814, assembly GCA_002296525.1. GTDB lineage: Bacteria > Actinomycetota > Acidimicrobiia > Acidimicrobiales > Poriferisodalaceae > UBA6944. The sequence goes on from DBIA01000017.1 coordinate 401,102, forward strand.
ACCTACCGGAAATCTCGATCCGAATACTGCTCAAGAAATTATGCGATTGCTGGATCGAATTAATCGAACGGGCACCACAGTGGTTATGGCAACGCATGATCAAACAATCGTGGATCAAATGCGCCGTCGAGTTGTTGCTTTGCGCTCAGGTCAAGTTGTTCGAGATGAACAACAGGGAGTGTACGGATAACGGTGCGGGGATTCGTAAACCGCGCTGGCTACTTTGCGAGGGAAACGTGGATCAACGTTCGTCGTAATCTCACCCTAACTGTCGCTGCGATACTGACGGTTGCAGTCGGAGTGATGCTCGTTGGTTTGGGTCTGATGGCCCGATATGCAAGCGCCAATGCGCTTGGTCGCTGGCAGGGCGGCGTCCAGTTCGAAATTTTCTTAGAGCCGAACATTGCTGGAGGGCAAATCGACGCGCTGGGTCAAGAACTCAGAAACCATCCCGATATAGAGCGAATCCAATTCATCACTCAGGATCAAGCCTTCAACTTGCTTGAAGACATGCTGTCGGATGAGCCGGAACTCCTAGCCGAGATTTCCGTTGAAAGTTTGCCGCCTTCCTATCGAGTTGTGCCCCGAGACGCCGAAGGAGAACTTATTGAATCGCTGGCAGCGCAGTTTCGACAACGCCCCGGCGTATATTCGGTCGAAACTGGCCGACAACAAGTAGACGCGATTCGAGAATGGTTTAACTCATTTAGGTGGATCGTTTTGTTGATGTCCATAGTTCTCGCTGCCGCTAGTGCGATGTTGATTTTCAACATGATTCGAGTTGCCATGTTCGCTCGTCGACGCGAGATAGAAGTGATGAAGTTAGTAGGTGCTACCAATAGCTTCATTCGATTACCCTTTATTTTGGAAGGAATGCTGCACGGTCTAGCGGGCGGTCTTGTTGGAGCAGCAGCCGCCGCCGTTTTGCGTAACCACGTCGAAGAACTTTTCGGGCGTTCCGAAATTCTCGCGTTCTTTAGGTCGTTCACTGTTACATCAGGACAGTTCACTACCGCGACACTGGCGACTATTTTCATGGGGGTCATTGTCGGAGCTCTCGGTTCAGCATTCGCAGCTGGACGCTTTTTAGATGTTTGACGACCGTAATGATTTGAACGAAATCTTTTGTTACGGAACGCTTCTACCTGGTGAGGAGCGCTGGCAGTTTTTGGCCCCATTCGTTGTGGCGTACGAACCTGATCAAGTAAGCGGGCGTATTTACGACACAGGACTCGGGTACCCGGCCGCTCTATTTGACCGCGTAGGAATTATTCACGGATTTCGCTTCCGTCTAGACCCTGCACAGCTACTAGATGCGCTGTCGCTACTGGATGAAATTGAAGGTGCGGTCGAGGGCTTGTACCACCGAGTTCAAGTCACAACAGCAATGGGCGCCCAAGTTCACGCTTACCAATATGGAGGAACTCCCGAGGGACTTGTCGACATTCCTGAAGGCAACTGGCTCACTCGGTAACTGGGCGAGTTACAGTGTTCGGCGCTATGCGAAACACACTATTCGAGCGGTCAAAGGAAATCGATGCCTGAATTCAATACCCTCCAGTACCAAGTCGTTGACCATGTTCTGACGTTGACCATGAATCGGCCAGAACGACTCAACGCGTTCAACAGCGAAATGCAACGCGAGTTTCTTGAAGCTCTTGATCACGCGGATCAGGATGATGAAATTCGAGCCGTGATCGTGACTGGTGAGGGGCGAGGATTTTGCGCTGGCGCTGATCTAGCTCGAGGTGCTGAAACTTTCGACTACGACAATCAGGACAGCGATGCGCAAGCGGAACGTGCATCAAATGAAGGAAGACAAGAAGGCGAGAACTCCTGGCTGCGTGACGGTGGGGGACTGCTTTCGCTTCGGATCTACGAATTTAACAAACCAATTATTGCGGCGATCAATGGACCAGCTGTCGGGGTCGGAATCACAATGACATTGCCCATGGACATACGCATGGCCTCCAGCGCAGCCCGGATCGGATTCGTGTTCAGTCGGCGCGGTATTGTGCCCGAAGCATGCTCCTCATATTTCCTCCCTCGGGCGGTTGGAGTCAGCAAAGCTCTCGAATGGGCTTACAGTGGCAGGGTGTTTGACGCGCAGGAAGCCCACGAGGCGGGGTTGGTTCGTAGTATCCACGAGCCAGAGGAATTGCTTCCAGCTGCGCGTGCGGTCGCTTTGGAGATAGCAGAAAACACGTCGGCTGTTTCTGTGACCATGATCCGTCACATGATGTGGCGAATGCTGGGCGCAGACCACCCTATGGAAGCTCACAAGATTGACAGCAGAGGCATCTACCACCTTGGTCAGGGAGCTGACGCCCATGAGGGAGTAGTTTCGTTTCTAGAGAAACGGCCAGCGGCGTTCACGCTGAAAACGAGCGAGGATATGCCCGAATTTTTCCCTTGGTGGGACGAACGACATTTCGAGTGACTTCGCGCGCTCTTCAATTCATCTAGTTTGGCTTAATGACTGAACATGTTTTGGATCTCTCTGCGCGCTTTATCGACAGCGGGCGTGCAGATGGCCCTCCCAACCGGGTTTCGCATGAACTCAGTGAGCTAACGGATGGCGTAGCGCTCGTTGAGGCCTTTAGTCACGTGGTGACTGTGAGAACTGACGATGGACTTGTGGCTTTTGATTCGAGTGGCCCAGGGAGCGGTAGCCGGGTTCTTGAGAGTTTGCGACGGTGGAATACGGACCCAATTCACACTCTTATCTATACGCACGGTCATATCGACCATGTTGGCGGCAGCAGCGCCGTAGCGGAGGAAGCGAGACAGAAGGGCCGTCCGCTACCGCAGGTAGTTGGCCACGCAAATTTACCCTTACGTATGGATCGCTACCGAGCTACGAACGGTTACAACAAAGTCATCAATGCTCGACAGTTCGGCGGACTGCCGGTTTCCAGCCTTAAAGGGAAAGCCGGTAATCGGCCTTTCGTACCCGACGGCACTTTGGACGTCAACATGGAGTACGAGCAGACGATGTCGTTAGAGGTTGGTGGCGTAGGCTTCGAACTTCACCATGCAAAAGGTGAAACAGACGATCACACGTGGACCTGGATACCCCGATACAAGATGATTTCGGCGGGTGATCAGTTCATATGGAACTTCCCGAACTGTGGTAACCCACAGAAAGTTCAGAGATACCCACTGGAATGGGCGAGATCATTGCGGGAAATGATGAGTACCGACGTCGAGCTCTTTGTCCCGGCCCATGGCCTGCCTATCTCAGGTCACGCTCGCATTCTTTCCTGTCTAGAGGTGGTTGCTTCAACTCTTGAGCGATTGGTCGAAGACGTCGTATCAGCGATGAACGCAGGAGCAACACTCGATGACATTGTCTCGTCTGTTGTTGTTGACCCCGCGGTGCTTGAGCTTCCCTATTTGCGTCCAATGTACGACGAACCGGAGTTTGTGATTCGTAACATATGGCGCCTCTACGGAGGCTGGTGGGATGGCAAACCTTCGCGACTCAAGCCCGCTAGTGATGTTGCTCTAGCCAAAGTTGTTGCTGAAATGGCGGGAGGCCCCTCTAATCTCGCACGAAGAGCTCGTCAATTGGCCGATGCAGGCGATTTCCGAGTCGCATGTCATCTAATCGATATGGCTAGCGACTCGGAACCCGCTTCTCAGGAGATTCATGAAATCCGAGCGTCCATCTATATGGACCGACGGGCTGATGAGTCGTCATTGATGGCAAAAGGAATCTTTGAATCCGCTGCTAATGAATCGCAACAATTGTTAGGTCATGAAATCGAACCCGGAAGAAGCGCCTTGTCGCTAGAGCCGTGAAGGGCAAGGTTCTTGTTGCAGCTGATGCAATTTCGCGTTCGGAAGTGGAGAACATTCTCGGACCGACAGAGTGGGTTCAACTGCGTAACAATCGCTGGGTAGCGACCTATGGCGCGGAAAGCGAAGACGCTGCTTTAAAGACTGTTGCTGATTTACGCGACGCCCAATTTGTGGCAGTTGCGGGCCCGCCAGACAGTGCGCGAGCAGTTGCGTGGACGAAGTGGAATAGCCCCATACCAGTGGGACAGAACGCAGAAGTTTGCTTCCCCTGGGTGGCTTCTAACGCCGAGCTTGTGATTGAGATAGATCCGGGGGTTGGTTTTGGGCGTGGAGACCATCCATCAACCCGACTGCTTCTGGAAGAACTTGCATTGCGAATTTCGGGTGGCGAATCGGTACTCGATGTCGGGTGCGGATCTGGAATTTTAGCTATAGCAGCTGTGCGATTTGGTGCTGCTCGATCCATAGGAATTGATATCAACAAAGCTGGTTTACTGGCAGCGGTCGCTAACGCGCGGCGCAACGAAGTCACAGACATAACCCATTTCGCTCCAACAACGTTGGACCAATTGACACAACAGTTTGATGTGGTGGTCGCCAATATCCACGATCAAATATTGCGTGAACTGGCTAGCGACCTTGTGGCGCGTTTGAAACCAACGGGCTGGATTGGGCTTAGCGGTGTCTCCCCAGGACAAATTTCGCGCCTCGTTGCGGCGTTCCCGGGGGTTGCATTTGAGCCCGTAAAAGAGATGGAGGAGTGGAATGCACTGATTGGACAGTTAATTATCGAATAGCCTTAAGATATTCGGCCATCGGACCTCAAAGGTTGGAGAAACAAATGCATGTAGGCATGAGCGTCATATTTCAAAATCCCGGAGAACGTATTCCGGATCAGCAGGTGTATCAACAAGATCTCGCCTTAGCTTTGCAGGCCGAGGGACTTGGTTTTGATTCAGTCTGGAGTGTTGAACACCACTTCACTAGCTACACCATGTGCCCCGACGTGCTGCAATTCTTGACTTATATGGCTGGTGCTACACAGTCGATCCAGTTGGGGTCAATGGTGTGTGTACTCCCTTGGCACGACCCGTTGAGAGTTACAGAACAAATATCGATGCTGGACAATTTGTCAGACGGACGTCTCATTCTTGGTTTGGGTCGAGGCACCGGAAGAGTTGAATTTGATGGATTTAGAACTGAAATGGCTTCGGCGCGGCTGCGGTTCAAAGAATCAACTGAATTAGTTCTCAACGCTCTGGAGAACGGATACGCCGAATATCACGGCGAACTGATAGATCAACCACGAGTTGATATTCGACCCAGGCCGATTAAGTCGATGCGTGGCAGGGCTTATGCGGCAGCAGTATCACCTGACTCTGCTCGGATCATGGCCGAAATGGGTGTAGGCATTTTGATCGTGCCACAAAAGCCCTGGAAAGCGGTTCGTCAAGAACTGCAGGACTACAGAGAAATTTATCGTGAGGCCAATGAGGAAGAACCCCCACCCCCAATGGTCGCAGGCTGGACATTCGTAGACGAAAACCCGGACAGGGCGGAAGAAAAAGCTCGCGAATTCATCGGGGGTTACTGGGATTCGATCATTGAGCATTACGAATTCGATAAACCTCATCTGAAGGACACGCCAGGGTACGAACACCATGGCCAGATGTATGACCGTCTTAAAGCCCCAGGTGGTCTGGAAATGATGACGGACTTCTTTGTTGACCTGCAACTCTGGGGAACTCCAGAGCAGGTATACGACAAAATTGTGACTTTGCAAGAAGAAACTTACATGGATGGATTCATGGGCGTATTCAGTTTCGCGGGCATGGACCATGCCGAATCGGATCGCAACATGAAACTCTTTGCACGTGAGGTCATGCCCGAATTACAAGCACTAGCGCCAGTTCACGAACGTTTAGGCATTCCGGCCTAGAGCGCTGCTTAGTTCTGACTTTCGGTCAGCGAGGGTCAGAGCAAATCCGAGTGCGGCACAGCAAGCTGCGACGACGAGGGCAGGGCGAAAAGACCCTGAGTAATCGGCGATGATTCCTCCCAATTGGGGACCTACGGCCAATCCGGCACCAAATACGATAGTTACCAACGCATAGGCTGCGCCGAAGGCTTCGTCGTCTAAATAATCGCTGACCTTGGTCGTAATGTTTATTACAACTCCTGTGAAGGCCATCCCGAAAAGAAGAGTTGAGACGGGCGCACCTATCGGGTGTCCAATAGCGATAAGAAAGCAACTCACCCCGAGGGCGACAAAGGAAACTAGTTGAGCGGAGTTCCTTCCGATGAAGTCGCTTAGCCAACCCATCGTCGGTCCGCCTAAAGCTAAACCCAATCCGATCAGAGCGAAAGTGAGTGAAGCTGAACCTTCCTTAAAGCCAGCGTCCTCTTCTAGCAGTGCCGCTGAGAACGTCATCGCCAATGAAGCGCCCATCGCGAAAATGCCATACGTAGCGCACAAGTTGAACCAGCCAGGTACGCGTTTGAGAGTAGCTGGACTCAACCCTGAACTCGTGGTGGGTTCCGAAGAGGTCTTCACGGTAAAGGCAAGCAACAACAAAGTGCAGACTCCAATAGCTGTTTCTGTTGCATATACCCATCGCCAACTGGAAATAGCTATGTCGAATAAGCATGCGGCAAAAAAACCGATGCCGACGCCTGTGGTGACCCAGCCGATAGCGAGAGCCTTTCGGTTGGGTCCCAAGATGTTCGCTGCGAGCGCAGGGGTTGTAATCCAAACACCTGCTGCGGCCAACCCTGTCAAAAATAGCGCCACGAGAGTTACAACGGAATTTGGGGACCAGCTCAACGCAATGAGGCCGATTGTGACTCCCAAAAGACCGCACTTGGCCGTTTTAGCTAATCCGAAAGCGCCGATGGTAAATGCGACAACTAAAGACCCGAATAGGTAACCGACCAAATTTAGGGATCCGATGCCTCCGGCTGCGGTGTTCGAGAGTCCGAAATCATCGCGAATCTCGGTGTACAGGACCGAGTAAGTAAAGCGACCAAAGGCCTGAGATACTGCAGTCGCAGCGACCAGAATGGCTAACGCTGCGGTTTTGGTCACCCTTGGGGCCAGGTAAGTGACGCGCTAGGAGGACGCGAGCCAAAAATTGTCTCAGTGGCGACAACCCGTCTAGGAGATTGCGGGTCAGCGAACTTTGCAACGTCTTGATATATGACGTCTCGGTCGTTGTCGTCTCCGAAAAAGCGCTCCTTCATGGAAGCGGTCGATTCGAAACTTACGAGAGCAAAGCCATCGACTTCGAGCCCGCTTAAGGTTTTGACAACGCTGAGTTGGGTGTAATCCCACATACCGGGGTGATGACGTAAAGCAAGTGGCGCGTGAACGTCTCGCCAGTGAGCATCGGACTGTTCGTGCGTGAGGTCTGGATGATGTAGTAGTGGAAAAATCGCGGTTACCCCTGGAGATGAGCTGCCGCTTTCGCTCGTCGTCGGACGTTCTCGAATAACCCGACAAAATCCCAAATAAAGACCTACGGTTGCGGCGGGTGCAAGTGATTGTGGAGTGTCAGTCACACAACGAACCAAAGTCCGAAAAGGTAGTTCTCGTTGTTCGTCCGGATCGCCGAGGTAGCAGACCCCGCCGAGGGAGCGGGCAACAGACTCAGCCGCTTCCAGATCGTTTCCTGCTGCCAATAGTTCATACATATGGTGGCTCCAAGATTCTCTTATTCGTTAGTTGCGATGGGTTAGTTGCCTTGGAACTTAGGTTCCCGCTTATCTAAGAAGGCTGCGACGGCTTCTTTGGTGTCTGATGTGTAAAAGTTGACGGTCTGTGCCATGCCTTCTGCTTCGAGCGCAGATTTAAAGTCGTTGCTTGCGTTCAGGGTCAACATTCGCTTAGTCATTGCCAGCGCCAGGGGAGGGCCGGCGGCGAGACGTTCAGCCCAATCGCTAACTTCCGCGTCCAGGTCGTCGTGGGCCACAACCTTGTTGACAAAGCCGAACTCTGCTGCCTCTTCGGCTGAAATGACGTCGGCAAAGAACGCCAACTCTTTGGCTCGATGTAGGCCGATTAGCCTTGGCAGAATCCACGTGCCGCCGAAGTCGACGCTCAAGCCACGCCGAGCAAAAATTTCGCTAAAGCGTGCCTGGTCGCTGGCAACAATTAAATCGCATGCGAGTGCCATGTTCATACCTGCTCCCGCCGCAACACCGTTCACTTTTGCGATGACTGGCACCATAATTGAATACAAGGCTTCAACGGTTTGATGGATGAGGTTCATTGATACGAGCTGGTGTCGCTCTCGCCCCTGTCCTGCTAAATCGGCACCGCTGCAGAACGCATCACCTGCGCCGGTCATGATTACCGCGCGTACGTCTGGATCTACCGCCAGGGCGTTCCAAGTGTCGCGTAGCTCGTCCCACATGACTGCGTTGGCGGCGTTCTTTTTCTCCGGGCGGTTCATGGTGACTGTTACCACTCCGCTATCAGTTGATTCGATGAGGAGAGTCTCAAGCTCTTGTGAATTCATCTCGTCACCATAGGCTCTAACCCATAGCAGTTGCGCATAAAGCTGACAGTTTGATTGGTTATGACGTCAGAAAAGGAATTAAAGCCGCTATGAACCCTGAGGTGTTTTGACCATGAACGTTGTGACCGCTGTCGGGGACAGTCTTGAGTTGCCCTTGAGGTAAAGCCTCGGCGAATCTTTGGGCAGCCTCTGGAGAAAACAGGTTCGAGTCCGCACCTCTGATAACTAACGTCGGCTGAGAAATAGAGGAGGCGTCAGAGAGAGAGAATCGGTCGCTTTGTTCTCGCTGCGTTTGGGTAGTTGCCAATCTGGGGCCGTGATCACGTTTACTGATGTACTTGCCGTCTGCTCGCTTCAACAGGTTGTATTTGACCGTACGCTCGATGTGTTCCCGGGAACGATAAGGGTCGTATTTCTGGACGTTCTGAATGAAGTCTTCGAGGTCATCGAACTCGCGGTTATCAACCACAAAATTCCTGATGGCTTTAGCTCCAGCCTCAGATAACTCGGGTCCGACATCGACAAGTACGAGACGGTCAAGGAGATCCGGTTGTTCCAAAGCGAGCCTCAACGTGTTCATTCCTCCCATCGAATGGCCAATAACTATGGGCTGGTCAATGTTGAAGTGCGACAAGATGGCGTGCGCGTCAGCAGCCATAGCGTGCGAGGAGTAATCAGCGTCCCGAGCCCATTCGCTATCTCCGTGGCCCCTTTGGTCGGGCGCGATGATATGAAACCGGTCAGCTAAGTGAAGACTAACTAGGTCCCAAGAGTGAGCGGATTGATTCCCGCCATGCAAGAACAGCAAAGTAGGAAGAGAAGGGTCACCCCACTCCAACAGATGAAAACGTTGATGTCGGACTACGACGTTACGTGACACGTAACGAATGTCATCTACGTGGCCTATGCCTAAATCTTTGGCACTCTCACAAAGACTCGAAAACTCCGAGGAGGTTGTCATGTCGAGAGGGTCGCTAGATGAAGAAAATTGGTTTAGATAGGGCATAGCGGGTCAAATTCTGCCGACATCAAGATCAAGATAACCACGGGAAATGTTGCTATGAAGAAGGTCTGTTGGGCCCTCAGCTAGGCGGGTCGCCCGAACTCTACGAAAGATCGTGGCCAAGGGATGAGATTCGACGAGAGCCTCACCGCCGACTATTTGGATCGCGGAATCGACTAAATCGGCGGCAGTTTCGGTTGCCAGAATTTTTGATGCCATTACTTCGTTCACTGAATTCTCGCCTGCATCAATTAGTCGAGCGGTCCTATATATGGTGCTTCGAGCAGCGAATGTTCGCGCCCGCATGCGTCCGAACTGGATACGGATAGCGTCACTGTTGCGTCCCTTGTCCTCAGATTTCTTGATGTGAGTTGCGATTAAGTCACACATGAATCCGCATAGCCCTACACAGTCAGCAGCAATGGCCATCCGAACTGAGTTCACTTGCTCAAGTGCACGACTTAGACCCGCTCCAGCTGCGCCGATTAGGTGCATGCGAGGCACACGAACATCGGTAAAAACGAAACTTGCATGATGACTTCCATCAAGCGAACCGAACCGCCTGTCAATTGAGACACCTGGTCTGTTGGTTTCGATGAGGATCATCGCAGGTCCACTATCGTCTAATTCCACAAGGGTGTTAACGAAATCCGCGTCTGAGCCTCCAGTTACGTAGGATTTTGCGCCATTCACAATCAGATCTTCACCATCGGAGGTTGCCCAAGTATGACGTGTTGCATCGGACGGCTCGGTAAAGCCGAAGCCGCCGGTGATTTCACCTGAGAGGTATCGACCTAGGAAAGCTTCTTTCAGTTCCGCGGACGCTTGACCGAGCAACCCTGGACTAGGGCCGAAAATTCCAGGTAGATGACCAACGTTCCACTGCCCTAGTGCCTCGCGAGCAATAGTTAGATCTGTCGACGACCCTTCCAAGCCCCCATACTCGCGTGGCTGCGTGAGGGAGAAAATGTCGGCATCTTTTGAGAGGCTCCTAATCTCGGCTCTCAGCTTTTCTGGGTAGTCGGGCTCCGCGTGGAGACCAGCTAGCCGTTGACCTAGGTCATCGGCTCGTCCTTGAAGTTCAAGCTGTGCTTCGTTGAGAAAATCTGGCACCCCTGAACGGTAGTCGGAGAAATGGATTGAGTTGCTCTTCGGTCTAATCTGCGGAGATGGAAAAACTTGTTGGAAAGACCGCAGTCGTAACTGGAGCAGCATCGGGGATGGGTTTAGCGATGGCACGTCGATTTGCTCGTGAGGAAATGAACGTCGTGCTTTCCGATATAGACGAGTCGAAACTTGACGCTGCGGTTACCGAAATTCAAGCCGATGGAGGCAACGCTCAAGGAGTAGTAACCGACGTTTCTCTCGAAAGTGACAATGTCCAACTTCTAGATGCCTCGATTGATGTTTTCGGCACAGTTGACGTGGTGTGCCTCAACGCCGGGGTTCAGGGGTCTATCGGCCGTTCGTGGGCGCTCTCGGCAGAGGACTACAAGTGGACGATGGGGATTCTGTTGGACGGCGTCATTCACGGCGTTCGCACCTTCGTGCCACACCTTGTAGATCAAGACGCAGGGCACGTTGTGATTACCGCGTCAATCGCCGGTCATATTTCCTCCCCTTTTGGTGCGCCGTACAACATCGCGAAACATGGGGTAGCCACGCTGGCCGAAACCCTTTTTCATGAACTGAAAGTCGAAAAATCGAACGTGGGAGTGACGTGTCTTTGTCCCGGATTTGTAAACACAGACATTGTTCGATCTACAGCAGCTCGAGAGAGTGGCTCGGTTGGTTCAGCCATAGATGACAGGGGAGACCAAATGCTCGAGCTTACGCTTCGAGCTTTAAGCGGAGGTCTCGACCCTGAAGTCGTTGGGCAGCAAGTTCTCGACGCGATTTACAACGACCAGTTCTGGCTCTTCACTGACCAAGACTGGGATGAACCTATCGCAGCGAGAGCCGACCAAATTGCTCGGCGAAGTCCTCCGCGTTTTCAACGGTGACCAAAATCGTGTGCGCCTTTTCGCAACCTGGTGGCGTTCCGCCGACAGGGATAGTCGCTTGTGTGAGAAGGTGAAGGAAATATCTGACTATCAACAGGAGGATCTATGCGTATAGGTATTTTCAGTGGCCCAGCAGGCAAACTTTTCAATGTAGAAGAGGCCATCAGTGACGCTCGAACCGCTCACGAAGCTGGATTTCCTTCTTATTGGTTGCCGCAAATGCCAATGGGAGTTGATGCTCTCACATCACTTAGCCATATCGGTGCCGCAGTGCCAGAGATCGAATTAGGTACTGCTGTCATTCCTACCTACCCTCGACACCCGATGGTTATGGCGCAACAAGCTCTATCGGTAACTTCAATCATCGGTGATCGTCTGGCGCTAGGCATCGGTCTTTCACATAAACCAGTTATTGAAAAGCAATATGGATACGACTTCGATAAGCCAGTGCGACACTTGAAGGAATATCTTGAGGTTCTCAATCCGCAACTACGCGACGAACCGGTTCGTTTCGAAGGTGAAACACTCGCTGGTCGAAATCCTTCTCTAGGGCTAGACGCTCCGGTCCCACAGGTTCTCGTAGCCGCTTTGGGTCCTCAAATGTTGCGTTTAACAGGACGTTTAGCTGACGGCACGATTACCTGGATGACAGGAAACAAAACATTGGCCGACCTAACGGTTCCTCAGATTTGCGGAGCGGCTGAAGAGGCGGGGCGACCGAAACCGCGGGTGCTTGCCGGCCTTCCAGTTCTGTGCACCGATGACATCGACGCAGGAATGGAAAGAGCGTCGAAAGTTTGGCAAATGTATGGGACTTTGCCGAGCTATCGAGCGATGTTGGATCACGAAGGATTAGCCGGACCTGAAGAAATCGCCATTGTTGGCAACGAAGCTGAAATCAAAGACCGGCTGCAGGCAGCTTTTGATGCGGGTGCGGATGACGTGATTGTCGCCGAGTTTGGAGGCGATCCCGATCAACGGGACCGAACCCGGGCTGCTCTAGCGTCGCTTCTCTAATCTGTCGTGTCGCGACAGGCAGACTTAAGGTAATCAACCCAAAATGTCGGTTCTCCACCTGCGTGGGGTGATCGTTACCTTTGCTTCTTCATGACCAGGAAATGCGTCGGCGTACTGGTTGCCTAAATCTTCTCCGAGGTAACGGATAGCGATATCTCGGAGAAGGTCGTCGCGCCCTTCAGGGGTTAGCAACTCTACTGATGCTTCGCCTTCAGCTGTGACATACCTATATGGAAGCTGCTCATCTTGGATGCAGATGGTCGCCGCCCCGTGTCGCCGTAAAAGTATCGACTTTGCAGACGCATAGGCCATTGCTATCTCGAAGCCGACTTGAGGTGAATACCGGTACCACACCGGAGCGCACAGAGGACCTTTGTCGTCTCGTTCGATCGCCAACACTCCTACCCGTACCTCACTGAGGAAATCGTCGCGTTCGGATGTCGTCATTTCTGCCATCAGGCGTCCTCTTTCTCTAGGTGCATAGCGAAGGGTAGCGCCGCGATCGCAAAGATAACGGTCCAGCCCAGAGCCAAACGAATGTCACCGACAGCTTCGGCGAGCGCGCCCACGGCGGGGCGGGCAGCAGCGCCCAGTAGCCCACTAACGCCGAAAACTACGCCGACGGTAAATCCAGTCCGCGAGTCACCACCGATCTTGCTTGCGATTGCTAGAGATACCGGAAATAGGCCGAAGCCAAAGGTTGCGATAGCTCCTACTGCTACCAGGGACACAATCCCTGAGGTTTGGGAGAAAAGCAGAACCGAAAGTATCGTTCCCAGGTTTGAGCACACAAAAAGGTTTCTGCCGCCGAAACGATCGTAGATTCGACCGCCTACGGGCTGAGCCACAACGCCGATAAAAAGCATTATCGTCAAAGTCGCGCCAGCCGTTACCTCGGCCCAGCCCTCATCAACCAACATTTTGACTACGAAAGTTACAAAGCTGTAGAGAACCGTGTTCAACAACCCGAACGCCAGTGCCGCTACAACGATGGGTCGCCCTAATGCTCCTTTGAGGGCCGCTTCAGGGTTGGGGCTGCTTTCAGGAAGATACGCCCAAAGTCCTGTCCCGGCACCGATGATTGGCACCGCGACAATCACCATCGCCCAACGCCAATCAAGTGCTGCAATCGCGACCGTCGCAATGGCGGGAGCGAGGAAGTGGCCAACCGAGCCACCCCATCCGTGAATGCCAAGCATCCGGCCCCGATCGTTCGGGTAGGCGCTGACAACAAAGGCGGTTGCTTGAGGGTGATATGCCGCTGCTCCTAACCCACACAGGAGACTTACAACGGTAATGAACCAAAAAGATGGCGCTACTGCCATAAGTAAGAAACCACTTCCACCGATGAAGAATCCGAAACTCAGAATTAGTTTTCGTTTTCCCTGTTTGTCTGCGACATGGCCGATTAGTGGTTGGAGTACACCGGTGAAGAGGGTAAAGGCGAAGGACAATAGGCCCAGCTCGGTGTAATCCAAGTCCCACTCCCTAGCCAGAGCCGGCAAGAACGCTGGGAGCACTGTCGCGTAAAAGTCGTTAATTACATGAACGGCAACGAAGGTCCCCAGAATGGCTCGAGGGGTTGTGAGCATTAGTGAGTCTCGGGAACAGCTGAAATCAGCATTCCTGCTGCCTCTAAGTCTGCGATATCAGCATCTGACAGGCCCAAAGCGGTCAAGATCTCCCGGTTATGTTCACCTTGAAAGGGTGGTAGACCGGCGTCGGGTAAATCGCAACCTCCAAAAATCCAGGGAGGAGCTGGGACTCGCGCGATTCCTCCCGACCGGTCATCGACTTCGCGGATGGCGCCCCGCTCTGAGGCCCATTCTGACTCTGCTATTTCCGATACGGTTCGAATCGTGCCCACAGCGAGGCCCGCTTCGCTCACCTGTGCTTCGAGTTCCTCAATAGTCCTGAATGTAAGAACCCACGCCCTGATTTCGCGGAGTAACTCATCCCAGTTGTCGCGACGAAACTGAGCTGTGATGAAACGTGGATCAATCAGGAGATCGTTCCGTCGCATCATCGCGCAGTATCTCTGAAATACGAAAGTAGAGACTGGGCTAGCGGCGATAGTTATCTTCTGTCCATCTGGTAACTCGATTACCGGCGATTCTGGTGCGCTCAACGCCAGTGGCTCACCTTCAACATCGATATCGGACAGTTCATAGCTCACGCGGTCATTGACGCTGAGCATTGATGCGACCATCGCAACATCAACGTGTTGTCCTTCACCTGTCCGATTTCTGTGGTTTAGAGCCGCAAGTGTTGCTATAACTCCTTGAAGACCGGTGTAGACGTCAGCGTGGTTGTATGCGTCGTTCTCGGTTCGAGTTAACGCATCGCCGTAATGGCGACCAATGATCTCAGTGAAACCCGCTTCGGCTTGAACGGTTGGGGCAAATGCAGGTCGATTCCTCCAGGGTCCTGATTGTCCATACCCGCTTATCGAAACCATAATGAGGTCTGGTTTGACAGCCCTCAAATCGTTGAAACCCAATCCGAAAAGGTCCAGAGTCCCAGGCCGAAAGTTTTCGACCACTATGTCCGCTCCCTCCACAAGCTTCTTTACGATCTCTTGTGCCTCAGGAAAATTCAGATCAATGGAAAGAGCCTGCTTCCCAGCGTTCTGCTGAGCGAAATACAGCGACATCGGTCCTACGTGTGGCTGACCACTTCGCCCTGTGTCAGGTGTCGGAGGTTCAATTTTGATTACATCTGCCCCCAAATCTCTCAAGGCTTTTGTGCAGTGAGGTCCGGCGAGCACCCGAGTGAAATCAACCACTCGGACACCATCGAGTGGCGACGTCATGAGCCCTGAAAGATAGCTGTACCGGGTCCAGACTCAGCGAATGACTCCAGGCCACTTTTGAGATCCTCGGACGCCCAAACAGCATTCGCTGCAGCTTCTTGTGCTTCGTCGGCGGCGCGTACGCCCTGAGTTGAGGCAATGGTGGCGAGTTCTTTGATTGCCGAATAGGCGATTGTGGGGCCAGCGGCAAGTTGCTGAGCCCACGATCGAGATGCGTCGTCAAGCGCCTCATCGGCAACCACGACGTTGATGATTCCCCAGCGTTCAAGTAACTCGGGTTCATGCCGACGACCAAACATCGCGATCTCCTTTCCGCGAGCCAAACCAGCGCGTTCGACTACCCGCTGAACTCCGCCTAAAAGTGGCATGAGCCCGATAGAAGTTTCGACTAGTCCTAGCCTCGATGAGGCTCCCGCCATTATGAAATCGCAAGCGAGAGCTATTTCGAAGCCGCCCCCCAAGGCCAAGCCATGTACGGCAGCGATAGTGGGTATGGGAATCGCCGCGAACCGGTCGAGCACGTCGACAGCTGCAACCCCGTCTCCGTCATCGCTACCGAAGCCATCGACGTCGGCGCCTGCAGAGAAGTGTTTCATTTCGCTCCGCAGCAGGATCGCCCTAGCTCCATTAGTAGGTGCATCCTCAAACGCAGTTAAAAGGTCCTCGATGAACCTTCCATTCAGGAGATTGTGTGGCGGTTTCGCCATAGTTATTACGGCGACTGCGCCATCAAGGTCTACGCGAATATGTTCATTTGCTTGGTCTTCTGACACGGTTCCCCTTCAGGTTGACTTAGCGAGTCTTTCAGAAGCGATAAGGGTTTGCTGACTCATATCGCCCGCGGCTACTTCGCAATGACGCACCGATTCGCTGCCTAGTCATCAAAGCCCACGAAACTGGCGACCTCGTTCACACTTCGCCGCGTTGACTTAACATCGTTGGCAACGAAACTGTCGTCGGGATACCCCATAGCTACGCATGTCATGATGACTTGATCTTCGGGTATGTTGGCGTGCTCGCGCACCACATCCGACTGCATGATGCCTTGGCCGTTGATCACACATCCGAGCCCCTTGGTCCACGCCGCTAGCACCAATCCGTAAGTGACAGCACCACAGTCAAAATGGCCGACTGTATCGTGCTCAAGAGTTTTGTCACATGTCACGACTATTGACACCGGTGCGTCGAATTGGCGGAACCCTCGCATCGCCCAATCACGGCGCCGGTCTTTGTCGTCCCAGGCGATACCCATCGAGTCAAATAACTGAACTGCGATCTCAATTTGGCGTTCCCGGTGCACTCCTTCGTACCCGTGGTTAAGTGATATTTCTCTTTGTGGGGCAGCGCCGTTGACCATTCGTTCTGTATTTCCCTCACGAATCAGGTCAAGGGGTGCGCCTGTAAGAACGTGGAAATACCAGGGTTGGGTGTTCATGGAGGATGGAGCGCCTCCGGCTATCTCGATGATTTCTTCAATGACGTCTCGAGGTACCGGATCCTTGCGGTAACCGCGAACACTTCGGCGCTCTTGAACCATGTCTCGAAAGGAATCGGTGTCCATCCCAAAATCTCATTTCTCTTTGCTTGGGTTCACTAAACCAGATTGGCCTGCGTCGAACCAACTTGTTGCAAACTAACAGTGTCTAAGATTGCTTTATGGGTGTAAGAGCTATGGGCGTCACAATCGACTGCGCTGACCCGGTGGGCCTAGCGGATTTTTGGTTCGAAGCCATAGGTTTCACACATCGTGAAGGAGATGGAGGCCCGTACATAACTATCTCCGGCTCGAACCTCGACCGAGCTATCAATCATTTGACGTTCCAAAAGGTTCCCGAAGGGAAGTCATCAAAGAATCGAGTGCATCTAGATATCTTCGTGGATGATATAGATCTTGAAGTAGAGCGCCTTTCCCGGTTAGGTGCCACGGTTCTGACACCTGCGGGTGACCCGAGCCATCTGGGGTTTGTCGCGGTGATACTTGCTGACCCTGAGGGTGGAGAGTTCTGCGTTGTAGGTCGGCCTGAGCATCAGCCAGCCAACAGCGATTCGACGCATTCTTGAACCACTAGCGCTTCTCGGAAGGTGGCGATCGTGTGATCTTCGCCACGCATCATCAGATCCAATTGCGTTAACTGAGCGGTGTAGGCATCGATTCCGAGCTGTTCTCTAGTCAAGTTGAGCAAATCAACCCAGCCTTCGCCTGGTTCAAACACTTGTAGTCGATACCAATCCCAAATCCGTATGGCGCTCTTGCTGCCTCTCAAAGTTAGATCCACAACATCAGACCCTGCGCCGACGCTCGTCCCTGCTAGCGAAACAGGAACCGACGGAGATGAAAGATGTGCCAGGGCTGTCGTCTCACATAGGGAGCCATCCGAGCCGTCTTCGTAGCGCACGTGGCTGTGATCGAGCGTGAGGTCGCCCACTATTCGATTGGCTAGAAAAATAAAGTGTGAGACGACTTCGCGGATCCAGCCGCCTTGGTCTCGGAACCGCAGCCACTGGGCGTTGTCGTGCCAAGACCTCGGCCATTGAGAGAAGTGGAATCGAAGATCAGCGCGAATTAAATCTCCCAATTTTGAGTCGGTGACCATCTGCTGCATCTTGGTGGCAGATGGTGCTGCGCTGAACACAAAGTTGACCCCTGCTGGCAGGTTGCTCTCTTCTACTTCGGTGACGAGTTTTTGGCTGGATTGAAGGTCGATGCCTAAGGGCTTTTCGCAAAAGATTGCCGTTTCGTTTTTCAGACAATCTTGAACGTATTGGGAATGGTGGAGGGGTGGTACTGCTATGTACACCAGGTCTGATTGTCGGATTACAGCGTGTGCGTCTCCGACGATATTGACGAGTTCTTTGTGAGATGAACAAGCATTGGGGTCAAGGTCCCACGCGGCGACCAACTCAAACGCGTCGTGTGAGTTGAACTGTTCTACAAACCGTGACCCCACTGTCCCAAGTCCAATTATTCCTACTCGGTGCACCATGATCAGAGTTTGTCATTTAGTTGGGTTTCGCGTGGTTCACATGCGGTTTATGGGAGCGAGTCGGTTCCGAATTGTCTGGCAGTGTAAGTTCGTGGCGTCATGACTTAGGGGGTACTTCATGCATACCGGCTACACAGTCGTTTTTCAGAATCCGTTCAATGGTCTACCCGACCACGAGGTATATCAAGAAGAACTTCGCCTCTGTGATCTGGCCGTAGAGCTCGGCTTTAAATCGCTCTGGACGGTTGAACACCATTTCGATGACTACACCATGTGCCCTGAGCCCGTTCAGTTTTTGTCTTATATGGCCGGTAAGCACCCTGATGTTCTTCTGGGTACTGGAGTGATTGTGTTGCCGTGGCACGACCCTCTTCGAATTACCGAAGACATAGCGCTTCTGGACACCATGTCTGAAGGCCGAATGATTCTCGGGATCGGCCGAGGATTGGCACGCATTGAGTACGAGGGGTTCAGAGTTGACATGAACTCTTCCCGTGAACGACTTGTAGCGTACGCAGGGCTGGTCATGGAGGCGCTGGAGTCCGGCAAAATGGAGTACGAGAACGAATTCGGCTCTCAACCATTGCGAGAAATTCGGCCCCGACCACAACACTCCTTTAGAGGTCGATCCTACGCTGCGGCAGTTTCTCCAGAGTCGATGCCTCTGATGGCAGAGCTCGGATATGGAGTACTGGTGATTCCTCAAAAGCCCTGGGCAGTAGTGCAAGAAGATCTTGCGGAATACAACCGGGTCTATGAAGAGGTAAATGGAGAGCCTGGCCCACCACCATTTTCTGGCGGTTCAGTGTTCGTCGATGAAAGTGCCGACCGAGCCGAGGAGATGGCTCGCAAATATATAGGGGCCAACTACGAAAGCGTCATGCGGCATTACGAGTTCCAAAAGGCGCCGCATGAGGGCGTTAAAGGCTACGAGTTCTACACCGGTATCTCGAGCTACATCGAGAAGCAGGGCGCTGATCGAGCAGCCCAAGATTTCGTTGACTTGATGCCCTGGGGCACTCCCGAGCAGGTACTGGAGAAGTTCGATCACATGCGTAAGATGATCGGGATGAACGCCGTCATGCCCGGATTTAGCTACGGGGGTATGCCGTTCGCGGATGCAGAAGCATCAATGCGGTTATTCGCTGAACAATGCCTGCCGGAACTGCTGAGTTGGGAATGCCCGCCCCTCGAAGTTCCTGGAGCGAAACCGGAGTATCGATAATCGACTAGGGAGGAACTTTCTTATGGCGGAATACCCAGTCGGCATGGTTGTCGCGGCTCAGCCCGAGGCAGTCGAAGCAGGGGCCGAAGTCCTGCGTAACGGAGGAAATGCTGTCGACGCAGCAATCGCATGTGGACTGGTAGCGGGCGTTGTGGACCCTCAAATGTGTGGCATTGCAGGGTTTGGCAACATGCAGGTCTATTTGCCTGGTCAGGGCGTCCACCAATGCATCGACTTCCACGCTAAATCACCATTAGCTACCAAAGCAGATCAATGGGCCGACATCATTGTCGGTGAAACTAGAGACGGGTTTGGGTTTGTGCTTGAAGGCAACGTCAATGACGTTGGATACCAAGCCATTGCAACGCCTGGGTCGCTGAAGGCGTACTTCGAAGCGCAGACAACATGGGGAAAGAAAGACTGGGAAGAAATTGTTGGTCCGGCAATCAAATGGGCTGAAAATGGTTTTGTGGTTCGCCCTCATGTAGCTGGATGGTGGTCTGAAGGCGCGACGATGGGCAGAGCCCATAATGTCGATCGTCTCAAATATTCAGCCACAGGGCGCGATATCTACTTCCGGTCCGACGGGTCCCTTAAACGCGTCGGCGATACCGTAGTGAATCCCGATATGGCTGGAACGCTTCGGCTAATAGCTGCTGAAGGCGCAGACGTCTTCTACAGCGGTGAGTTGGGGACACGAATCGCGGAGGACATCTCGGCCCATGGCGGGTCGCTAGACGATCGGGACCTTGCCAACTACCAAACCACCCATAATGAACCGCTTGAGTCGACTTATCGGGGGCTCGGAGTGACGACGAACCGTCCACCCGGCGGGGGAGTCATGGTGCTCGAAATGCTCAACATTCTCGAAAACTTTGATTTGCGTTCCATGGGTCACAACACTGTCGAATATGTGCGCACCGTAACCGAAGCCATGAAGCGAGCGACGTCAGATAAGGATAACTATGTCGGCGATCCCGAACATTTCGAGGTTCCGCTCGAATGGCTGATTTCGAAAGAGCACGCTCAGGACCAAGCGCGAATGATTGCAACTGGTACTCGAGCAAAGGTAGAGCGGCTCTCCTACGAAGCGAAAGATACAACACACGTCTGTGTAGTGGACCGAGATGGAAATGCCGTATCAATGACCCACTCGCTTGGTATGCCTTCAGGTGTTATCACCGATGGGCTTGGATTTATGTACAACGGCTGCATGGCTGTCTTCGATCCCCGACCAGGAAATGCAGATTCATTAGCTCCTGGTAAAAGTCGCTTTAGCTCCCTTTGCCCAACCATGGCTTTTGAGGGCGACAACCTGAAATACGTCGTAGGCGCGCCTGGGGGTACACAAATAGCTATGGGCGTCACCCAGGTGCTGTTAAATAGCATTGATTTCGATATGAACATGCTTGAAGCTGTTTCAGCTCCACGGGTATCTGGTACGAGCGACGCTATTGACGTCTCAAACGGCATTCCGTGGAGTGTTACCGAAGCCTTGGAAAGTGAAGGCTATGAGGTAATCCGAAGTCCTCGAACCCATGACTTCGCATGGGTTCACGGAATTAGAGTCGGATCCGATGGCATTGATGGTGGAGCTGACCCCGCTGCCGATGGCGTAGTGCAGTCTGTCTAACCCTGACCCCACGCAACTGGCACAGCCAGCGGACCTCGAAAAGCCCAGCCTCCAAATTTAACCGGCGAAGCCTCATCATCTAAATGGAGTTCTGTGAGACGTTCGAAGATTTTTGGAATAGCAACGTCGCCGACCAAACTTCTTGAGGCTGCAGCTCCGGCGCAAAAATGTGGTCCGGCTCCGAACGTCAAAGCGGCGCCCGTATCGCGAGTGGTATCGAAGCGCTCAGGGTCGGAGAAATATTTTTCGTCTCTATTGGCTGAACTGAACATGAAGAAAACCCGTTCTTCGGCTTCGAAGTCAACATCTCCGTAGGAATGGTCAACGGCGATGCGGCGCGGAGACATACCAATGGGAGCAATCCAGCGGCAGTACTCCTCGAACACTTGCTGCCACGAGACCGCACCCGACATGACGAAGTCAAGCTGTTCGGGGTGCGTTAATAGTGCCCAGATCGCCCCGGCGATGGCATCCCGGGGTTCGTTTTGACCACCAGAGATAGTTAATTTGATGTTTGCCCTGACTTTGTCTTCGGGCATGCCAGCCTGTGTCATCACCGACAAGAGGCTTGCATCAGGTTTTTTATGTAGTTCGGGTAGACGTTGGTCGATTGCGGTGTCGATCGCAGCGGTAGCTGCGTTGCAAATTTTTTCGATTTCAGGGTCGCCTGTGTAGTTCGCAACGCCGTCAATCATCGCCTGACTCCAGGCATCCAAATCCTGATAGGTGACCTGGGTGAGTCCCGTGATGGCCTTTAAAGCCTCTCCACTTACCGCAGTGGCGTAAGCGGGTACCAGGTCGGTTGCCCCTGATGAGTCAAAGCCATCCAGAACTCTGTCAGTTAATTCGATGAACAAGTCGGCCCAGATTTTTTCCACTTTTCGCGGTGAAATAGTCGGGTAATAGACGAAACGCTCCTCGCGGTGTTCATCGCCATCTTTTCGCATCATGTTTCGTCCCATGAGCACGTTCATTAAGCCGCCCGGTTGTTCTGAGGAGAACACTGCAACATTCTTTTCACATATATGAATGTCATCCCGGCGAGTGATCAACGTTGCACCGATCTCAGGGACATAACAAATCGGCGCGCTCGCACGCATTTCGGCAAGAATTGGGTATGGATCGGCCCAAAAAGCAGCAGGATCGATACTGACCACTGGTGCAGATGACATCGAGCCAGCATTACATGGATACGACTCCCCATGAGACGAAATCCCCAAATCCCGGAGATAGACCAATAGTGAGCTACTCAATAGTCGAACTCAACCAAAAATATTCTGAAGGAACTCTCAACCCGACTGCAGCGGTTACTAGCTGTCTTGAAGCCATCGAAGCTTTGGATCCAACTATTGGAGCTTGGCAAGCCGTCTACAAAGAAGAAGCTCAAGAAGCGGCAGCGATCGCTAGCGCGGAATTCGAAGCGGGTAGACGTAAGGGACCTTTTCATGGCATTCCCTTCGCTTTGAAGGACATCGTCGAAGTTGAAGGCAAGCTCACTGCGGCCGGTTGCGCCGAATGGAGCGAACGCCGGTCAAAGGTCACCGCAGAAATTGCCCAACGTCTCATAGCAGCAGGAGGAATTCTGATCGGCAAAACGAAGACGGTTGAATTTGCTTTCGGTGGATGGGGCACCAACCAGAGGATGGGGACGCCACACAATCCTTGGGACCCAAAAGTTGCTCGTACCCCAGGAGGGTCATCGAGTGGATCTGGTGCAGCGGTAGCTTCCGGGATGATTCCATGCGCTATCGGAACCGACACCGGTGGGTCCGTGCGTTTACCAGCGGCGTTTTGTGGAATTGTCGGTCTTAAAACAACAGAGGGCCTGCTGCCTACAAATGGCATCGTTCCCTTATCTCACACACTCGACACCCCTGGTCCGATGGCACGAACGGTAACCGACGTGGCTCTGATGTTTGAAGCACTGTGTTCGGAGTCTGAGAATTTGGACCTCTCAGTAGAAATTGCGGGCATGCGCATTGGCTCGTTGTCCGACGAGGAGCGCATCGGCATAGAGGCCGCACAGCTTGACGCCTACGACCGTTCTCTCGATCAATTAGCGGACTTAGGGGCCGAAATTATTCAGTTCCGGCCAGCGAAACCTTTTGAAGAAATGAAAGAAGCAGCCGGGGTAATTGTTACTGCCGAAGGTTACTTTCATCATGGCCCGCTGATGGATGACCCAGAGTCGTTGGTTGATGAGAATGTACGGCCACGTTTCCAAGCAGGTGCCGACATTTCTTCTGCGCAATATGTAGGGGCGTTACTACAGCGTGACAGTGATCGAGAAGTCTTCTCACTGGCGATGCAGGGCATTGACGCCCTAGTGACACCTACCACTCCAATGCTGCCCCAACGCTTGACTGAAACCGATGAGTTGCTGACCCCCGCGCGGTTCACTCGGGCTATAAATTATCTGTCGATGTGCGGGACGTCGGTGCCTTCTGGGGTTTCGAACGAAGGACTTCCTACGTCACTCCAAATAGCGTGCGTTGGCGGTAACGAAGCCATTTGTTTGCGGATCTCGGCCGCCTACGAACGAGCGAGGGGAGCCTTACCGGCACCCCCATTGTTTGCATAGGGATCAGGCCTTACCACTGAAGGGAACATGAAATGAATGTTGTTTGGATGCGAAGTGAAAATGGAAAGACCGTTATTGAGGATCTTGAAATTCCCTCGAGTAAGGAAGTCCGAGGATTTGAAACGCCCATCGTCCCGGTTGCAGGGGTGATTTTTAGAACCCAGCAACCGCAAGTCGATATGGGATTTCATAACGCCCCCCGACGCCAAATAGTCGTTCCACTACAAGGCGAAGTAGAAGTTGAGACGGGGGACGGGGATACTCGTTTGATTCGTCCCGGTATGGCATTGTTAGCAGATGACCTGCAGGGCCAGGGACACAAATCTAGGTTTCGACCTAACGACGCAACGACGCTGTTTTTGCTGTTACCAGATGACGTAGATCCATCCCAATGGAGGATTTAGGAGGCCGTTAGTCATCGTGGAGGACAAATCTCACACGTTTGAAACCTTTTCCCTTTGATTCTGTTTTCGTGATCTCAATGCGTCCAACCTCACCGGTTGAAGCTACATGAGTGCCGCCGTCAGCTTGTTTGTCGAGTCCCACGATGTCCACTACACGAATTTCTTCGACTGCCTCAGGTATCAGGTTGACCTTTGTGCGAATTAAGTCTCTATCGAGAACTGCTTCTGAACGAGGCAGAAAGGAAACAGCTACGGGCCGATTGGCTGCGACTTCTTCGTTACATAACTCTTGTATTTGTTCTGCGAACCCAGGTGGAAATTCGTCTAACTCGAAGTCCATTCGACCCGACAACGTATCCATATTTCCGCCGGTTACGACTCGCTGCCAGCGTTGCCACATGACGCCACAGAGAATGTGCATCGCTGTATGGGTTCGCATCAGTTGATGACGACGCTCATCATCGACAATCCCCGTAACTTCAGAACCAACGTTTGGGATTTCGCCCTGTATTTGATGCCACACCCGGCCTTCAACGGTGCGAACATCTACGACTAAGGCCTCGGTGTTGTTCCACCTGAGTATCCCCGTGTCGTGGGGTTGCCCACCGCCTGTGACATAAAAGGCGGTTTTGTCTAACTCAACCAAGTCGTCGTTGACTGCCTGAACAGTCGAGTCGAAAATTCGGAGATCAGCGTCAGCTAGATACAACTTCTCGGTCATGAATCACTCACCGGCCCTTCCATTGTGGCTCCCGCTTCTCAGCAAACGCGCGAGTACCTTCCGAACTGTCTTCGGTGCTAGCGAGCAAATGAAACAAGTGTTGCTCTAAACGAAGACCGTCCTGTAGCGGCATGCTCATTCCTTGGACCGCAGCCTGTTTGATAGCGCGGACTGCAAGGGGACCCGCTTTCAGAAGTTTTTCAGCCATCGCTTTAGCAGTCGGTAACAGATCTTCGAACGGCACCACTTTGTTGACGAGGCCCAGTCGGTAAGCCTCATCTGCATCGATTCTTTCTCCGCTATACAACATCCACAAGGCATGCCCGAGCGGAATCGTGCGCGGAAGGCGTTGTGTTCCTCCACCGCCGGGGAGCAAACCGAGGAGAACCTCCCCAAGACCAAACTGAGCGTTGTTTGAAGCGATTCGGATATCGCAACTCAGTGCCTGTTCCAGACCACCTCCATTGCAGTGACCATTAACAGCGGCAATGACCGGCTTCCAGATTTCGAGACCGCGCATAAGGTCGCCTCTCCCGGCGGCAGCAAAATTATTCGCGGGCTCGGGAACTGAATTGAAGTTCTGTTTAATGTCGCTACCAGCGCAGAAAGCTTTATCCCCCGCGCCGGTCAAAATCGCTACCCAGGCCTCATCGTTGTGAGCAAAATCTTCCCACACCTCAGCTAGACGGTCGTACGTCGCTTGGTCACAGGCGTTATACGCCTCGGGACGGTTGATCGTCACATAAGCGATGCGGTCCTCGATTTCGTAAATCACGCTTTCCATCGAATCCCTCCTTCAATGAGTCGATATCTTTGCAGCACCTGGTGGTGGTTGTCTCATAAAGACAGTGAAATGAGGTCGGAGAACGACACAGACACAGCGTAACTCTGAGCGAAATGGGTTCTGGGTTGCGTTGGTGGGTCTAACCCTAGGATCCTGTTCAGGTGAACACGCGACCTTCTACTTCACCTGCGTTCATTGGAATTGACATAGGAGGTACGAAGACGTTCGGCGTAACGGTGAATGAGAACGGCGATTTGCTCGATGAGCGTCGAGTGCCTACCCCGAAAGGAGCAGCCGAACTGATCGCAACCGCGTCATCGATCTACTTCCAGCTGAGTGAAAACGTCGTCCAAATGTCACCCGACCGTTTCGAAGTACAAAGTCTAGGAATTGGTATCGCAGGTCTTGTCGATATTGATGGTCAGTTGCGGCGGGCCCCCAACCTCGTTGAGGTTGACGGTCTCGATATGGGACCGATACTGGAAACGAAACTCGGAGTACCTGTCTGTATAGACAATGATGTCAACTGTGCCGCTTTAGCTGAACTATCAGATGGTGTCGCAGCCTCGGTGAAGAATTCGTTGCTAGTGACGTTGGGCACGGGTATCGGAGGAGCCTTGATAGTGGATGGAGGCATCCATAGAGGTGCCTTCGGAATGGCAGGAGAGCCTGGCCATATGACCGTCAACCCCCACGGCTTTTTATGTGCTTGCGGCAAGCACGGTTGCTGGGAAGCTTACGCATCCGCAGCTGGCCTCAAAAACTTGGCGATTGAGAGAGCGCAACATGGGCAACTGCAAGAGATAAATGACAAAGTCCAAGGAGACCTCAACAAGATTTCCAGTAAGGACGTCACACAAGCAGCACGACGAGGTGACACCCAATCTCTTGAGGTCATAGACGACTTCAGCTACTGGATTGCACTCGGCCTCACAAATTGTGCAGCGTTGCTCGACCCCGAGCTCATTATTATCGGGGGAGGACTAGTTGAAGAATGGGATCTGTTGGGAGACAGAATCCGCGCTTCATTCGACGAGTTGCTCCTCGCATCAACTCAGCGCAACCGAATTCCGATCAAGCCAGCGGAGAACGGCGAAGCCGCTGGAGCAATAGGAGCGAGTCTGTTGGGAAGACAAAGATGACTGACGACAAACTTAAAAAGTTACTGGAGTGGCGAGAAAATGTTCCCGAAGGACGGTTGCTAAATCCCGGGCTGCCGCCCTTCGACCTCCTCAACGCCTCGGAGTGGTCAGTAATAGACGAGTCGCCAGGGCAGCTTGAGCTGATGTGCGAACTACCCGACGTTGCCCTCAACCCCGCAGGGCAGCTGTTTGGTGGTTTCACAGCTGCATATGTTGATATTGCGTCGCTCTATGCAGCACAAAGCGATGTAGAAGGCACTCCCGGTTTCCAGTCCACCATCAACATGCGACTGGATTATTTCGAAGCGATTACTCAAAGCCCGTTTCGTGTCACTAGCGAAGTGATCCACCGGCGCGGGGAAACGCGGCTCGTCGCGTGCCACATGTACCAAGGCGACCTGTTAGCGGTCTACGGGCTAACGACCATGAAACATCAACCACTAGAAAAAGTATTTTGATCACTTTTCCTTCAAACTCTGGAATTGCAACCCCTCTATGCTCTGGCACCCTTGCCGTATTGGTCGAAGCAGATAGTTCCACACCCAAAGATAAGGTCATGGAATGAAGAAGACTCTTGTAGGAATGCTTCTTCTGCTAATCACCGCAACATCTTCTTGTGCCGTGACTCAAGACCCCGAAACTGAAGTTAGCGACCCGCTAACTGGTCCTGCGACTAAGCAGCTTTCCCAACCCGCGACTTCAGCGCCAACCCAGAAGACACCCGAATTGGAGCGTCTGGAAGACATTTGGGATATGGCCGCGGCGCGACCGGGTGCGGATATTGGTCAGGTCTTTCAATTGTTCCGGCTCAAGCAATCAATCGGACCCAGAAACCTGGCGTGCTATGACGAGACCTCAGGCGACGTATGCGAAAAGATCGTAGAAGCTATCAATATCGTAGGTCTGGCCGAAGACCAAGTGACCTTGCTGCTCGACTCATTGGAGCTTCCGTACAGAGTGGTTGAGCGAGACTGTGAACTCCTTATGGTCACGCAAGAATTTATTGCGGGCAGAGTGAACCTAGCCGTGGCAAACGGCATCGTTATGGGATGGGCATCCGAGGGCGGAAGAAACTTCGAAGAAAGTGACAGCTGCTAACCGGCGTCAATGCCGCTGTTCTCAGTCCTCTATTTCTAGCGTGACTCGCTCATCGTAAAAGCTCAACAGCCCGGCGATCGGAGACATTTCAGCTAGCGGCTCTTCGTAGCTCCACACCACGTCGTCCAAAGTCTCTCCGTTTGAGTTAATGCCCCAATAACGCGCATCGCCTTTATGTGGGCAGTGAGTGACACTTGCGCTAGCGACGAGGAACTTCATTGCTACATCTTCCCGTGGGAAATAATGGCGCGAAGGAAGGTTTCCTTCGGTTAGAAGTTGGGTGTTCCGTGAATCTGCTATCACGGTTTCTCCAACTCGGACCCGCACGCGAGCGGTTGAGGGTTGAATCGAAATATGGCTTGTCACGCATACATGATAGGTCCACCAATATGTCGCACCTTGTCGCGGGAGTCGTCAGATGTGAGCAAAGCACCGGCTGCACGGCTCAATTGCGACAACCTCTACTTATTTGGGCCAGTAGCCCTAGTGCTGTGGAAATATGGGATGCCAACGGACCGTGCACCTATTTGAAATCCTGGAGTTTGTTATGGACGAGGCAAAACTTGGAGCGCTCAGCAAGCGAATCATGGGTATCTACGAGGGTGCCCTTGTGTCGGGCATGGTTTATCTCGGAGATGAGATGGGCCTTTATAGAGCCATGCACGAACAAGGCCCAATCACTAGCGATCAGGTAGCTGCGCGAGCTGGTCTTCATGAACGTTTTGTGCGTGAGTGGCTCTCCCTTCAAGCAGCTGCAGGCCTAATCGAATATCAGGGCGACGGACTATTTTTTTTGTCCCCAGAAGCTGGGTTGTTACTCGCAGAAGAAGAAGATCTTCGTTCGATGGCACGATGGTTCGATAATTTTCCTCAGCGCACAGCCTTACTTTCGGAAATCCCCCGCTCTTTTAAAACGGGTATCGGTATCTCATGGTCTGATGTAGAGAGGGGAGGGACTTCTGGAAGAGTTCAATGGATGGAGCGTTTACTGCGACCTTGGTACGAGCAAGTTCTTGTCCAAACGGTTTTGCCAGAACTCGACGGTCTAATCGAGTCGCTTAACGACGGATCTCGGGTTGCGGACGTGGGGTGTGGAAGCGGCGTCGCTGTAGTGACGATGGCCTCCGCATTCCCTAAATCGGAGTTTTATGGATGGGAGATAGCTCCACTAGCTCTAGATCGTTGCAGAGAGAACGCCATACAAGCAGGGGTCACAAACGCTGTATTCCACGATGTCCGTCAACAGCAACTTCCAGAAGATGGCAGTTTTGAATTTGTCACGACGTTCGATTGTGTGCACGACATGACATCCCCTGACGAGCTGGCCACGGCGATTTACAACTCCATGACCCCAGATGGACGCTGGCTCATTGTTGACCCTACGAGCAAGGGAACGCTCGAAGAAAACATAGAGATGCCTCTCGCCGTGTTCGGTTACGCAGCCTCAGTCGCAGGCTGTCTTCAATCAGCAATGAGTGAACCAAATGGCGCTGGACACGGCGTATTCGGTCTGCCGGCACCGGCAATGCAGGAACTGACCGAAAAGGCTGGATTCACCCGATTTCGCCAGCTCGACATCACACATGCGATGAATAGTTATTACGAAGTGCGACCATGAGCTGATGCTTGCCATGGCCTCGGCGTCTTCGCTTGTCGAAATCGGCGCCGACCGCAACTACGTCGCTACCATTTACCTATCGGTTGCTGGCTATCGCCACGGAAATACCAGGAGAGTTAACGATGAATAATCCAGTCGTTGCTGAACAGTCAGAACAAACCTCGGAGCCCGGTGTTCAAGGACCAGATTACGAAGTAGTAGTAATCGGGGCGGGCGTCGGTGGTATCTACCAGATCAAACGTCTCATTGACCTGGGAGTCAAGGCGACTGTTCTGGAAGGAGAAGACGACTTAGGTGGCACCTGGTACCGCAACCGATACCCAGGTGCAAGATTTGATTCAGAGAGCTTCACTTATGGGTACTCCTGGGACCAAGAAATTTTGGATGAATGGCACTGGACCGAAATGTTCTCGCCGCAGCCAGAGACCTTGAAGTACTTGAATTTTGTGGCAGAAAAGTTCGGTCTTCGTGAACATATGCAATTCAATTGCTACGTCGAAAAGATGGTGTTTGACGAAGGCGCCAACACTTGGACACTGTTCCTAAAAGACGGCCGCATATTGACGACGCACTTTGTCCTCACCGCAATAGGGCTTTTGTCGGTACCGACTCTTCCTCGCATCGATGGTGTTGATGACTACAAGGGGCAAGCGTTTCACACGTTCAATTGGCCTCATGAGCCAATCAATCTGACAGGACAGCGAGTAGCCGTTATTGGTACAGGAGCAACATCGATACAGCTCATACCGGAAGTAGCTAAAGAAGCGGCACATCTGACGGTGTTTCAACGGCGACCAAATTGGGCAGCGCCGTTAAATAACCGCGAAATTTCCGAAGAAGAAATGGCGGAAATTCGATCACGCTATGACGAAATTTTTGCAACCTGCGCTCGGACACCAGGTGGATTTGAACACGAACCCGACAGACGCGGGTTTTACACGGTTTCGGAGGAGGAGCGTCGCGAACTATGGGACCGGCTTTACGATGGTCCTGGCTTTGGTATCTGGTTGCAGAACTTCGTTGAAATTTTCATGGACGAAAACGCCAATGCTGAATTTTCCGAATATATCGCCGAGCGTATTCGACAACGAGTAGATGACCCTGAGTTGGCTGAGAAGCTCATTCCCAAAGATCACGGATTCGGGATTCAACGTGTCCCACTCGAAACCGGATACTTCGAAACCTATAACCGTGACAATGTCACTTTTGTCGACGCTAGTGAAACCCCCATTGAGCGAATCACCGAATCTGGCATCCAAACGAGTGATCAACACTATGAATTCGACATCATTGTTTATGCCACCGGCTTCGACGCATTTACCGGCGCTTTCGACAGGATCGACATTCGTGGAGTTAACGGCGAGTCCCTAAGAGATAAATGGGCGGATGGACCGGTTACCTACTTGGGGCTCCTCGTCGAGGGTTTCCCCAATTTGCTCATGATTTCGGGCCCTCAAACCGCATCTACCAACTTCCCTCGAGGAGCTGAACTTGCTGTGAACTGGGCGACTGAACTGTTGGAACACATGTGGAGCAGTGAACTCAGCCGGTTCGAAGCGACTCCGAGTGCGGAACAAGACTGGTTTGATCACGTCGTCAAAATGTACGAACCGTTTTTGTTGAAGACTGCGCAGAGTTGGATTACCGGCTATAACTCGAACTTAGACGGCCATGAATACGGCAACACTCGCTACAACATATATAACGGAGGCGGGCCTAAATACGCGGACCGACTACGACAGGAAGCGCAGGACGGATACCAGGGCCTCAACATCGATTAAAGCGAAGCGCGACTAGACACTGGAAGCTTGTGGAGGTGGCGGGAATCGAACCCGCGTCCTTCAGCGTTTCAATGAGTCTTCTCCGAGCGCAGTCACTTTGCGAGTTGTCGAGTTGCAAGCTGGTAGCGACCCCAGATCGAACAACCGTATCCGGCTAAGAGTCCCTTGGATCACACCGGCGATGACCAAAGGCAAGCCCCTCAAATGAGGACCACCGCTACCCGAGAGGCTGAGGCAGTGGGGTCGTTACCCGATACCTAAATTAGGCAGCGAGCGCCAGGTCATTTGTTTTGACATTGGCGTTTGTAAGTGTTCCGGCTCTTTAACGTGGCTCCGGAGACCACGGCTCGCTTCTCTCATATCAACCGTCGAAGTCGAAACCGATCACCCCCGTGATCTGTCCAGATCAGGGCCTGGACCTTGCCTAATAGGTTAGCGGCGAGATTCTTGAGTCGATATCGGTCCGGGTGCTACCAGTCTCGTCGGTTAGCTCGTCGAGCGGCCTGCTTATTTTGTTCGGCCTTAGAACCTCGATGGGCTCCGCCTTTTGGGCCCCGGTTACCTAGACGAAGCTGAAGAAGGCGCCGTTCTCGGTCGAGTTTCTTTCTGATTTTGAAGTCGGGTATGGAGCGCTTCATGATTATCCATGTTGGGACTGTTGAGTAGAAGTGTCAACATGACACCGAAGGGTTACCGATTGCGACGGGCCATTGCGCGACGGGCCTCCAGATCGCTCTCACGTTTTCTGATGGCGTGTCTCTTGTCGTATTGGCGCCGTCCTCGAGCAAGCGCTAACTCAAGTTTTGCTCTGCCATCGAGAAAATAGACCGATAACGGGATTAGTTGTAGAGGGTCTTGCTCAGTCCTCGCGCGAAGACGATCTATCTCGACTCTATGTAGAAGCAGCTTGCGTGGTCGATCTACAACGTGACCGTTGTGAGCGGAAGAGTGGCTCCAAGGCGAAATCTGCATTCCGAGGATCCACATTTCATGGTTTCGTACCCTCGCGAAAGCGTCACTGAGCTGAACCGAACCAGCACGAAGTGATTTCACTTCGCTTCCTTGGAGCACTATCCCGCATTCGTAGGTGTCGAGAAGATCGTAATTGGCGCGGGCACGTCGGTTTGAAGCAATAACTTTTTTGTCGGTTGCACCCTGATTACCCATGCCATGAAGGCTACCGGTACCTGGAATCTAGGTGAATCGATCGAGGTCAATAAGGTGCTCGCTACCCTCTTGACTATGGGGTTTGAGTCTCTGAAGTTCTCGCTGTGAAAGTAGAAGTTTGGGTACCAACTGTCCTTCGATCTCACGTAGCAGGAAAATCGCGAATCGCTGCTCGGGGTTCTAACGTCGGTCAGGTCTTGAACAGCCTGACTGATCTGCACCCGGCGCTTCGCCCCTATCTCTTTGACGATCGAGGAAACTTGCATCGGTATGTCAACGTGTTTCGAAATGACAGCAACATTCGCGAGTGTGAAGGACTAGATACCGAGGTTGCGGAAGGAGATGAACTGCGGATACTTCCCGCCGTGGCCGGAGGGTAAATTCACCGTCTAGTGAACGATGTATAAATAGCTAATTGATGAGGATCTCCGCAGGGGTAGAGGTAACACCCCTAGCCTTAGGCCTGTGGCAGACCTATCTCTTACAGTTCTCGGATGCTCGGGAAGTTTTGCGGCAGCGGGTCAGGCGTGCAGCGGTTACCTAGTGCAGTCCGCCGACACGAAGATCTGGGTCGACTGTGGTCCTGGCACTTTAGGAAATCTGCAACATCATATTGCTCTATCTGAAGTTGACGCGATTGTGGTTTCGCATCACCACCCAGACCACTGTGCTGAGTTACCGGTGGTCTACAACGCCTATAAATACTTCACGGAGGTCGACCGAGTTCGAGTTATAGCGACCAACGATGTTAAGCGTGTGACTGATTCGTTTCAGTCGGATGGCGACAGTGGAGACGTTTTCTCATGGGAACTAGTTCACGATGGAACTACTACTCGTGTAGGGGATATAGAGATCAAATTTTCGCGGACAGATCACCCCGTTGAGACGCTTGCTATGCGGCTAACGAGTGAGAGTAACTCAATTATCTACACCTCGGACACAGGGCCTGGCTGGTCCATGTCGGACCTTGGGGCCGAGCCCGACATAGTGATAGGGGAGGGGACCTTACTTGACGCGAACGCACACGTCTCGATCCCCCATATCACTTGCAGTCATCTTGCCAGCGAAGCAAACAAGGTCGGAGCCAAACACTTAGTTGTCACACACGTGCCTCCGGGGTCCGATCCAGCGCAACACCTGGACGAGGCGGCAACTGTTTTCGAGGGCAAGGTTGAACTAGCGGTTACAGGCCGTACCTTTTCAACTACGGGCTAGGGAAAGGAAATACCCAATGCGAGTCGATGGTCGAGCCAACGATGAATTACGTCCAATTTCTTTCGAGCGTAATTTCACCGATCAGACACCAGGGTCAGTGTTAGTGAGCTTTGGACGGACCAAAGTTTTGTGCACCGTGTCCATCGATGATGATGTGCCCAGGTGGATGAGGGGTAATGGCGAAGGATGGGTCACGGCTGAATACGCAATGCTTCCAGGCTCAAGCGGCGAACGTGTCGGGCGCGAAGCAAAAAAAGGAAAACAGAAAGGCCGCACCCTCGAAATCGAGCGACTTATAGGCAGAGCACTGCGAGCCGTCTGCGACATGAAAATGCTTGGCGAGCGAGAAGTGACAGTGGACTGTGACGTGTTACAAGCAGATGGCGGGACACGAACTGCCTCCATATGCGGCGGTTACGTTGCTTTGCATGACGCTTTTAGTCGTCTGGTAGATGACGGCACCATAACCGACCACCCGTTAACAGATTATTGTGCTGCGATTTCCGTAGGGATTGTCGGCGAGGAATTATGTTTGGATCTTCCCTACACAGAAGATTCAGGCGCTGAAGTAGACATGAATGTGGTCATGACAGGGTCCGGAAAGTTTGTTGAAGTGCAAGGAACAGCGGAAGGCGACCCCTTTGACAGTGACCAATTGCAAGGTTTGCTTGAATTAGCTACGAGCGGCATATCCCAAATTGTGGATCTCCAGCGAACGGTACTAGCTGAAAACTCGGAGTGAGAAGTATGCGGCTAGTAATGGCATCTGCGAATGCTCATAAGGCGTTCGAGATAGCCCAAATCCTGACTGACCATGAAATCCAACCCAGACCAGATTCGCTAGGGGAGATAGTCGAAGATCAAGAAACCCTGGAAGGCAACGCTCGGCTAAAAGCGTCGGCGGTATGCGCGGAAGCGAAGAGCCCCGCTGTCGCTGACGACACCGGCCTGGAAGTCGACGCCCTAGCCGGGCTACCCGGAGTACGAAGTGCCCGCTTTGCCGGAGACTTTGCTACCGACTCAGAAAACTTGTCAAAGTTATTGAAAGACATGCAGCAAGTTCCTAGTGGGCAACGAACAGCGCGTTTTCGAACTGTTGCAGTGGTTGTCTTCCCTGATGGTAAAGAACTCATCGCACACGGAGTGGTAGAAGGCTCGATTTCTGAGGAACCTAGAGGAACAGGTGGGTTTGGGTACGACTCGATTTTTGTTCCTGATGAGGGAGGAGGAAGCACGTTTGCGGAAATGCCAGCAGAACAAAAAAATCTCATAAGCCACCGCGGTCGAGCATTTCGCTCCCTGGCGCAAATGTTGAATCAATAGTTACCAATGGCGCAGGTCAATTTCCCACCGGTCGATTACCTGCTCATCACGAACAATGTGCAATGACTGGTGCTTAGCCATCGTCGGGTCAATATGGGCTGGCACCAAAGAAATTCGGTCCCCTACTTTCAATGTGTTATCGGGGACGACATTAGTGTGCTCGTCGGAACAGAAAAGAACCTCGCCGCCGCTCCAACTTGGATTGCCATGATCCATTCCTTGTGCTTTCAGACCCGCGTCGCAGACAGCAAACTTTTCTGCCACAGACACAATGGTGGACTGCAAAAAGAGGCCCTGACGAAATGGCTGATCAACCTGCTCGGTGTAGGCAGTGTCCATCAGAACGTATGAACCTGCCTGGATCTCGTTGACCCAGGTATTGATGGCGTGTGTGCCCGTTCCGCCACCAGTAACCAAATCACCCCCGACAACTTCATGAGCTTGAATTAGTCGTTCCATGGCCGACTCCATCAGTTCACGACGACGTTCAAGATCGACCACGCCCATCGCATGGCCTTCGTAGCCCATGACCCCTCTCACACCGATATTTGATTTTCGAGCAAGTTCAGCCAGCCCGTGCGCCTCCTCGACTTCACATCCGCACCGAAATCCGACTCGAATATCGATTACACACTCCTTTATGCCGGCTGTTGCCGCGGCGGTGATCGTTGCTTCGCTATCTACAGCTACGGTCACCCTCGCACCGCTTGTAGCCATCTCAGTGAGTCGATTCACATCGACCGTTTCGTTAGCGAGAAGCAGATCGTCTCCGAGTCCAGCTTGAGCTAAACCAAGTACTTCTCGAGGGGTTGCGCAGGTGAACCCCTTATGGCCGGCCTCATATTGGAGGGTGGCAAGAGTGGTTGATTTGTGAGCCTTGACATGAGGTCGCAGTCGATTCCCAGGCAATCTTCTGGCCATCTCTGCGATATTGGATTCAAGAACATCAAGGTCCGCCCACAGGGCAGGAGTTGGGAGTTCATCAATATGCATGTAATGAGCCTACGGTGGACCAAGGCGCCGCCGCTGACAACAGATAACCTCCAAGTTATGTCAGAGCATCATTCCGTCAGCGCGTTGTCCACGGGAACCCCGGTTGGCCCTGCTGAGATTTACAACCGTTTACTCAACGATCGAATTGTTTTTCTAGGCACTGAAGTCGACGATGAAATAGCGAACATCCTCTGCGCTCAGATGCTGTTTCTCGAAGGACAAGATCGCGAAAAGGACATATGGCTATACATCAATAGCCCAGGTGGTTCTGTGACCGCTGGTATGGCTATATATGACACTATGCAGTTTGTCTCTTGCGATGTGGCAACTGTCTGTATGGGACTCGGCGCATCAATGGGCCAGTTTCTTCTCACAGCAGGAGCAGAGGATAAGCGGTACTGCTTGCCTCATGCCAGGGTCATGATGCATCAACCGTCAGGTGGCGTACGAGGTCAAGCTTCGGACATAGCCATTCAGGCGGAACAAATGGCCTACATCAAAAGGCTTATGGCTGAACGAATAGCGCTTCACAGCGGGCAAGACGTAGAGCAAATCCAGATGGACAGCGAACGCGACCGGTGGTTCACAGCAGAAGAAGCTAAAGACTATGGACTCTGTGATCACGTCATAGTTAAGCGAGGCGAAATCATCTAACGCTGCCGAAACGTCAGTTGGGAACCGGGCTACAGGCGCGGGCTACAAACGCACCTAGGTTTTCTACCGAGTTTGATAGTCGGCCCGCAAATTCTTGTTGGGCGGCGCCAATAGCGGCTGAGCGCTGCAGAGGATCTTCAAATTTGGTTGCATCTATGGCGTATGTAAGAGCTGATAAAAATGCGGCGATTACTTCAGCATCCCCCTGGATTTCCAGAGGGGCTTCTCTAGCCACTCTTGAGGCCTGAGCTGAGGTTTGCGCGAGAGCCCCACGAACTGCCACATCGTTGGATGGCAGCACCTCGAAACTGAGAGCGTCAATTTGTTGTAGCTCCGCTACTGCGTCACAGAATCCATTTTCAGAACTCGGGTCCGAGCAGCTGGTGAGGCTAAGGGCTGCAACGGTGCACGCAAGGAGGGTTGAAAAAAATTTCACCCGACCTGAGCTTCGGTAGCGATACGGCGAAGATCTTCTACTCCGTGTTCGAGACCTTCCTGATATTTGTATAAAGCACTGCCGGATACCAGCACGTTGGCACCCGCCGCCGCAGCACCGGTAATTGTCGAAGCTGAAATCCCGCCATCAACTTCGATGTCGACGTCATAGTCGCCCTTTTCAATGAGAGCCCGCAAGGAAGCCACTTTCGATTCCATGCTTTGGATGTAAGCCTGACCGCCGAATCCGGGGTTGACGGTCATAATCAGCACCATATCCAACATATCTAGAACAGAGCTCACCGAATCCAATGGCGTCGAAGGATTCAGTGCTGCAGCCGGCCTACAACCTAGATCACGAATTCTCCCTAACGTTCGGTGTAGGTGGGGTGTTGTCTCAACGTGCACGATTGCCATCTGGCATCCTGCATCTACGTAGTTTTGAAGCATCTCATCGGGGTTAGCGACCATCAGATGAGCCTCAAACATGACATCAACGTGTTCTCGGCAAGCAGCGATTACATCCGGTCCGAATGTGAGGTTGGGTACAAAATTCCCGTCCATCACATCCCACTGAATGCGATCGACTCCAGCTGCTTCCAGAGCTACACATTCTTCTCCCAGGCGCGAAAAATCCGCTGGTAGGACAGAAGGGACGATCTCAATAGGGCGATTCATGTAGGTGACCGTAGTCTGGGATTGATGTCTACACAGGTCAACATTTACGATCTAGCAGTTGGAGGCGAAGGAGTAGGCCGCCTGGCAGATGGACGAGTCGTCTTCGTAGCTGGTGCTGCGCTTAACGATGAGCTGGTCGTCAGCATCACCGAAGAGAAAAGTCGTTACGCGCGAGCAGAGATTTTGGAGGTCCTCGTACCTGGTGAAGGTCGTCGCGAACCGCCCTGCCATTATGTCGAGGCGGGATGTGGAGGGTGTGATTGGCAACACTTATCTCAAGAGGCACAGATCGATGCCAAGCTTTCGGTAGTTGAAGATTCGTTAATCAAGCTGGGGTCTTTGGAACCACCAGAAATCGGGTACGTTGCGGGACCCGAATCGTTGAAATACCGCACGACGGTCCGGGTTGGAATCACAGACGGTAGGCCCGCATATCGAGCTTCTAGGTCCAATGACCTGATTCCAGTTGGCAATTGTCGGGTCGCTCATCCGCTGATGGACGACATTTTTGCAGATGGGTTCTTCGGTGAAGCTCAGGAGGCAACGATCCGAGTTGGTGCACGAACCGGTGACCGATTAGTTATGGGACATCCAAACGCTAATGACTTTGAAATGCCAGCCGATGTGCTGGTTGTCGATAAGAAAAAGGCGCGTCGGGACGCGAAGGCTCACATCGTTGAGGAAGCTGCGGGGCTTGAGTGGCGAATTTCGGCGAATTCGTTCTTTCAAAGTTCACCTGAGGGTGCAGAAATGTTGGTTGGTTTGGCGGCCGAGTGGTTGACCAAACAAGATTCTGGCGAACATGTCTTAGTTGATCTTTACTCCGGGGTGGGTTTGTTCTCGGGAACAGTGGGGGACTGGTTCGACAAGGTGACAGCTGTGGAGTCGTCGATATCGGCTGTAACTGACGCGTTACATAACCTTGGTTCTCATGTTGCGATTCACCATATGCAGGTAGAACAGTGGATACCAGAACTTGCAGATGTTGTGATCGCCGATCCCCCACGCGCGGGCTTGCGCTCAGAAGGCGTAGAGGTCATTCAGGGGACCCAAGCACCCCACGTAATTTTGGTTTCGTGCGATGCAGGTGCGCTAGGCCGAGACTCCGCTTTGTTGAGCGGAGCGGGTTATGAACTAGATCAAGTGGATGTTCTCGACATGTTTCCTCAAACGAGCCATGTTGAAGTGGTGTCGGGCTGGGTTCGCCGCACTTAGGTAAAAAGTGAAGTGACGCCCACAGCATGGGCGCCACTTCACTTGGTTTACGACTGCGTTAGTTCAAGCGTTCGACGATCATGGCCATTCCTTGGCCGCCGCCGACACACATTGATTCCAAGCCGAACGTTTTATCCGAATCTTGGAGACCGTTGAGCAGTGTCGTCATGATCCGAGCGCCGGTCTGCCCGAACGGGTGACCCAATGCGATAGCTCCACCGTTGACATTCAGTTGGTCAACCATGTCAATGCCTAGCTCGTCGGCAGATGGAATTACCTGAGCGGCAAAAGCCTCGTTGATCTCGACTAAGTCGATATCGCTCATGCTCATGTTGGCTCTTGCTAGGACACGCTTGATGGCCTCAATTGGCCCCAGTCCCATAATTTCGGGGTTTAACGCAGAGACAGAGCTCGCGATGATGCGGGCTATGGGATCAATACCCAACTCTTCTGCCCGTTTACGGCTCATCACTACCACTGCGGCTGCGCCGTCATTGAGGGGGCATGCGTTACCCGCTGTGACGCGACCGTCGGGCCTAAAGGCGGGCTTTAGTTGTGACACTGCTTCCAATGTCACCCCAGCTCGGGGACCGTCGTCGGTTGATACAACGGTTCCATCGGGCATTGTGACTGGCGTAATGTCCATTTCGAAAAACCCGCGACTGATCGCTTGTTCCGCTTTGTTTTGGCTCATTACTCCGTACTCGTCCATAGCCTCACGGCTGACGCCCTTAAGCTCAGCGACGTTTTCGGCGGTTTGGCCCATGGCGATGTACAGGTCTGGAAGACCATCTGCAGGGCCCCAGTCGCCGTGACCTCCCTCGGAACGCACTTTCGAACGTTCACCGGGTGCTTTGAAAATGGGGTTTGCTGTATCTGGAAGGCTGTCTGCGTTTCCTTTTCCGTACCTGGATACGCATTCGACACCGGCTGCGATGAATGCATCCCCCTCGCCTGCTTTGATGGCATGTGCAGCCATTCGGATTGTCTGAAGTGAGGATGAGCAGTAACGGTTTACGGTGGTGCCGGGAACATCTCCGAGACCTGCAAGAACTGCTGTGGCGCGACCGATATTGAATCCTTGCTCTCCACCTGGCGAACCGGTTCCCATGATTAGATCTTCGATTTCCTCTGGAGGTAGTTCAGGAACTTTCTCCAGTACTTTGGTCACTATTTGTGCGCTGAGATCGTCTGGCCGAATTTCGGTCATGGAGCCTTTAAAGGCTCGACCAATCGGACTGCGGGCTGTTGCAACTATGACCGGGTCGGTTGAAGCGTCGGTGCTCATGTAAGTCCCTTCATGCAGGATTAGCAAGTTGTGAAACACTACCTCCAGTTGACATGGAAATGTCTTTTTGATGTCTACTATCCCTCTGATGGCTGAATCGTTATATGCGCATGGCGTTGGTCCACCTGGTGACTTGCCTATGTCCGTCAGTACCTTGAGCTTGGTAGCGGCAGCGGCTTTGATTATTTCATTTGCGGCGTTGGTATCGGGATGGCGAGAACCGCAGTTCCCCGATGCGGGACCCGGACGGCCATTTCTAAGAGTCGATGGGCCAATTGGCAAAATTGGAATGATTATTGGTCGTGGGTTAGGGCTTTGTCTCGTGGGGCTAGCGCTGGTCGCCAGTTTTGTTGTGGCCGATGACACGATGGTCAATATTGCGCCGAGAATTGTTTTCGTCGCCCTTTGGGTTCTTGTTCCGGTTGGTTCGGTGTTGTTCGGAGATTTGTGGCGATGGTTGAGTCCCTTCGAGATTTTGGCGAGTGTTAGAGACCGACGGTTCCGCCCCGCAACGGAGCGGGATTGGGGTCTGCAGATTGCTGCGGCGCTATTGGGCGCTTTCTTGTGGCTGGAATTGGCGTACCACAATCCAGCCGGGAGGACCCCGTTAGCGATCTTGTTGGTTGTTTGGACTGTTTGGAGTGGCCTTGGTGCTCTCTTAAAGGGGAGAACGTGGTTGCGTTCGTACGACCCGTTGGCTGCACTCGTTCGTCTCATAGCGGCCATGTCGCCGGTACACGTCGCTAACGGCTATTTGCATCTGAGACGTCCTTTAGTTGGTTTAGGTCAAGTGCCGACTCAGAAAGGGCTTGCTGCCCTTGTTCTAATTGTGTTGGGTGGCACTTCTTTCGATGGTCTTTCTCGTACGACTTGGTGGGAACAGATCGTTGCTGGTCGGCTTGGTTGGGGCGCGACAGCTGTTAACTCCGTTGGGCTGATTTTCTCGATGGCGCTAGTAACGGCGTTGTTTCTGGCATGCGTGCGGTGGATGCAACGTAGAGATGGGAATGAGGATGTTGACTTTGAAGACGGATTCGCGCTTTCGTTGGTGCCGGTAGCGGTTGGGTACGCCATTGCTCACTACATAGGTATGGCTGTTTTCGAAGGACAACAACTGCTCATTCAGCTAAGCGATCCACTCGATCGGGGATGGAATTTGTTCGGTAAGGCCGATGATTACGTGGATTATCGGGTGGTTAGTC
This sequence comes from Candidatus Neomicrothrix sp. UBA814, assembly GCA_002296525.1. GTDB lineage: Bacteria > Actinomycetota > Acidimicrobiia > Acidimicrobiales > Poriferisodalaceae > UBA6944. The sequence continues at coordinate 442,399 of DBIA01000017.1, forward strand.
CGACAGTAATGGCGGCAATTCAAGCGCTGGGTATAGCAGGAGGCCATCTTGCCGGGGTGATCGTCGGGCACGACCGTGCCCTCGCAACCCTCCGTAGGAAAGATGACGTTACGGGACAAGTCCCGCTAGTAGTACTCCTTGCCTCATTAACGGCAATAGCGCTAGTGCTTCTAGTTGAGGCGTAGCTTTCGAGAATTAAAGCTATAGCTCTTAGCTAGCTGCCTTAGAGGCGAATGAAACTGCCCCGAAAATCGCCTTAAGCGTCCTGAAGTGCTCGCCATACGGCTTGGGGGGTGCAAGGCATATCGACATGCTCAATTCCGAGGTGAGCGACGGCGTCGCATACCGCGTTATGAACAGCTGGCGTGGAGCCTATGGTGCCAGATTCACCGATTCCCTTTGCGCCCAAGGGGTTCCGAGGGCTAGCAGTTTCAGTGTTGGAAACTTCAAAGCTAGGAAGGTCCGCGGCTGATGGCATCAGATAGTCCATCAAGTTTGCTGTTACTGGGTTGGCGTCCTCGTCGTACTGAACGTGTTCCCACAGCGCTTGAGCGATACCTTGTGCGATGCCTCCGTGCTGCTGACCGTGTACCAGCATTGGATTGAGGATCGTGCCGCAGTCGTCAACCGCTACATGTCGTAGGAGTTCCACATGGCCTGTTTCGCGGTCTATCTCGACGACCGCAACGTGTGAACCGAACGGGTAGGTCGAGTCAGTTCCGTCGAAATCAAGCTCATGAGCTAGACCGCCCTCGATTTCTTGCTCCACTGCTGCTGTTGCTAGATCAGCCCAGCTAATTGACTTTGCTGGCACGCCCGCGACTTGCAGAGCACCGTCGCCGACGACGATGTCGTCGGCGCTTGCTTCTAAGAGGCTGGCTGCGAGTTGTTTGCCTTTTTCGAGAACAACTTGGGATGCTTCGTAGATCGCTGAACCGCCTGCTTGAAGGGAACGAGAGCCCATAGTCCCTGCGCCTCTCGCCACTTCTTGAGTATCGGCATCAACGTGGGTTACTTGATCCATTGGGATTCCGAGCACGTCGTTTACGATCATTGAGAAGGCAGTGTCGTGACCTTGGCCGTGAGAGCTTGTCCCTACTTTGATTGTGGCGGACCCATCATCGTTAATTTCGCAGCTTCCGTATTCGACGTGTAGTCCGATGGGAGCGGTGACTTCAACATATGACGACACGCCGATACCAAGCATCATTGGGTCATTGGCCTCGCGTCTGCGAGCTTGTTCGGCTCTCAGATCGGCGTAACCAGAAGCTTCGAGAACGGCGTCTAGCGAACGCTCATATTCGCCTGAGTCGTAGTTGGCGCCGACCAAAGTGGTTAATGGGAAAGCATCAGGCTGGATGTAGTTCTTTCGTCGGAGTTCGGCGGGGTCCATTCCAATGGCATGTGCAGCCTTGTCGAGGATTCGTTCAACCATCTGAGTGGCTTCTGGTCGACCTGCTCCGCGGTAGGCACCGATTACGGTGGTATTGGTCAACACTGACTGGGCAAAGAAGTCGATCGCTGGTATGTCGTATACGGCTTGACTGAGTTGCATTGTCAGCATTGGCAATATCGCGCCGATAGCAGGGTAAGCACCTGCGTCTGCAACCACCCTTGCTTTAAGTCCGACGATTGAACCATCGTTGTTCACGCCCAAATCGGCGGTCATAACCATCGCTCTGCCTTGAGCCATTGAAAGCATGTTTTCGCCACGTTGTTCCGTCCAGCGAACTGGCCGAGCGAGTTCTTGCGCTGCTTTGCCACAGAGAATGAACTCGATGTACAAGCCGGCCTTAGGGCCGAATCCTCCTCCAACCCATGGAGCAACTACACGGAGGTTGTCTGGTTCCAAACCGAGAGTCGGTGCGAGGCCGTCTCGTAGGCCGTGTGCAGCTTGTGTTGAGGCGTAGAAGGTCATTGAGTCGCCCTCTGGAATCGCTACACATCCGTTTGGTTCCATAGGAACACCCGCTAGGCGTTGGGTCACTATTCGTTCGCTTACTACGGTGTCGGCGCCTTCTGTGACGTCGGGGCCGTCGTATTCGTTTCCGATAGCGAAGCAGACGTTATTTTCTGCTCCTTCCCACAAAATGTGGGCGTCATCTGCGAGAGCTGCTTCGATATCAGCATTTGCAGGCAGCGGGTCGTAGTCCACAATGACTTGCTCGGCTGCATCAACTGCCTGTGAATGGGATTCCGCGACTATCGCAGCAATGATGTCGCCTACGAATCTCACCCGACCTACAGCTAGAGGCGGGCGGTTCATGGAAGGGTCCATAAATTCTGATTGGTTAACCGCAGGCATTTCTAAGTTGTCAGAGGTGTAGACAGCTAAGACACCGGGCATATTGACTGCCTCGCTGATGTCGACTTCGAGAAGTGAAGCGTGCGCCATAGTGGAACGTACAAACACAATTCGAGCGGCGTCGATGTCTAGGTCATCTACGTAGTGGTTAGACCCGGTTAACAATCCTGGGTCTTCTTTTCTTGTAACTGCGTTGCCTAAGATTGAGCCTTGTGCGGCCATGTTGATCCCCTGAGTTTTCGTGCTTGTTGCGGAGCAGCATTGAGACTACACCGAGGCGCAGCCTCAACTAACATTGAGAGCGTTTTTGCTTGATGTAGTTGGTTTTGAGCGGTCAGTCCTGGCTGTCAAACCAATTGTTAAGTAGCTCTGCAGCCTGGGTTGGGTCTTCGCACATCCACCAATGGCCTAGTCCCTCAAGCACAGCTATTTCCGCTTCGCAACGCTCAGCCGCGTAGCGATGGAGAGTTTCCCCTCCGGTGTAGGAGTCTTCGGTGGCGAAAATACAAAGGCCGGGTCTTTGCGCCGCTTCGGGAAGGTCGTCACCCAGTTGACCGACAACTGGTTGAGCTGCGCTTCGGTAGAGTCCGAGAATGGCGCGGCCCATGTCGTCGTTGATCCACGGTGCAACTTTTTCAGCTACAGATTCGCCCATCCCTAGCTGACCAAACACTGCTGCTTTGTCGGTATCGGCTAGTTCCACCAGCGATTCAACAGCAGCTTCTCCGTCCGGGCCTTGCCAACTTTGTGCGGCGTCGTGCCAAACATAGTCGTGGTTGAAGATGCCGATGATGTCGGTACACCAAGAGCGGATTAGATCTGGTCGAGTGATGGCGAGGCGCACTACATGACCCCCGCCCCAATCATGTCCCACTAAATCAATGGGTCCGTCCAACTGTTCGAGTTCAGTTTCAAGCCAATGTAAATATCCGTCGCTTGTGATGTCGAAATCTTGGGGGAGAGCGCTACCGAAACCAGGGGGAGAAAGAGTGATGACGTCGTCTCTTCCGAGTTCAGTCCGGAGCGGACCCCATATGGCGTCGGTTTCGGGATTCCCGTGAACTAATACGACGGACATTTGTACTCCTTCACTACAAGAAGCATCGTAAACCCAACCACTTAGATTATTGGGCGGTCTTTAGCTAGATCTTCGACTATTTCTGCGGAGGGGAGAGCTGCGAGGACTTCAGGGTTGGTGTAGATCTTCCGGTTTCGGGATCCGCCGCCGACAATGACTTTCGAACACTCCAGTACCCGACTGTCAATCCATATCGGAAGGGACGTAGGGAGACCAAAGGGAGTGACTCCTCCCAGGGTCATTCCGGTGAGTTTGATTGTTTCGTCTGGAGAAGCAAATGATGCTTTTTTCACCCCTAGTTTTCGGCGCGCTTGTTTGTTGACGTCTACTTGGGTGGTGGCCAACACGACGCAGAGGGCGTAGACGCGTGGATCACCTTTGCCGACTATCAAGATCGCGTTTGCGCTTTCGTCGAGTCGGTATCCGTAGTGTTCGCAGAATTGTGCAGTATCGGCCAGTTCAGGCGCGCACTCGACGATCTGATAATCGGCGCACATTGCCTCCAGAATTTCGACGATGGAGTCTTCCATAGTTAGCTGCTGCCGACGTTTCGTCTTCCGCGTACATCTTCAGTCGCTACTACATCAACTGCTTGTAGGGACTGAGTTACGACTACGCCATAGTCGTTTCTTGCTGCTTCTGGGGATACCACTCCGTCTTGAACGTCGCGTAGCACTAAGTCTGGATCTCGATTGAATGGGTCGCCCCAGCCTCCTCCTCCGGGGGTTTCAGCGATCATTCTGGCTGGGCCTAATTTAGTGACCCCATATTTAGGTGGGACGAAGGTCGGACCGTCGGCCTCCTCGTCTATTGGCGCAATCCATTCAAATCCAACACCGCCAGTGCCTCCACCTTCGACGCCATGCCCGCTCGGTGTGTCCAGGCCCTCTGCTCTGAACGACCATATGGCAGGCTCCAGAATGTCGGCTTCGTAGCGAACGCCTGTGCCGCCTCGCATTTGTCCCGGTCCGGCGTTATCGCAACGTTGTTCGTGTCGGATGTAACGAACGGGGTAATGCTGTTCGTGGAATTCGAGATTTGGTATGTCCAAACCTCCCAAGCTGATGAGGTGACCCATTTGAGCAAATCCGTCACGTTCTGCTGTGGCTCCAGGGGTACCCATGGCGTGCCACTGGTACATCACCCATGTCGATCCGTCGTCTCTTCGGCCGGCGACGTGGCCGTGCATTGTCTTTGACCATCCGGCGCAGGCCCGTGCCGGGTCAGCGGCGGCTAACGCTTGCCACACGGCAATGACGATCTCGTGTGCTACGTACACCGTGTTCATGGTCATTGGAGCAGGGGGCAAGGCGTTGACTATCGAACCTTCAGGGGCGTGGATGGTAAGGCAACGGTAGGTGCCTTCATTTCGAGGGATGCTGGTATCGAAAAATGAAGAAATAGCTAAATACACCGATGAATATGTGTTGGCTAGTGAGCTGTTTTTGAATCCTTCTATTTGAGGGTCTGTGCCAGAGAAGTCGACGACTATTTCCTCGCCGGTAACGGTCAATTTTGCTCGCACGGCGATGTCTACTTTTCGGAAACAGTCGTTGTCGGTGTGATCTTCGCCGAAGTATGTGCCGTCGGGAAGTTCACTTACTGCTGATCGCATTCGCCGATCCGCGTGATCGAGAACGCCATCTAGATAAGAGAGGTACGCATCGACTCCCAATTCGCTGGCTAGGGCTATCACCCGTTCACCGCCGATTTGTGTGGAGCCCATCATTGCTAAGAGATCGCCATCTAGAAGTTCGGGTGTTCTGCAATTAATCATCAACAGTTCCCAGAGATCTTCGCGCACGCGGCCTTCTTCAACGAGGCGCATCACCGGAAGACGGATCCCTTCTTGCCAAATTTCGGTGGCTTCAGGGTTGTAGGTGCCGGCTAAGCCGCCGCCGATGTCGGATTGATGGGCCCGGTTACAGCAAAAGCCCGCAAGAACAGGGTTTTCATCGCCTACAAATATTGGTCGAGCAATGACCCAGTCAGGTAGATGGTTGCCTCCGGCTACGTAGGGATCGGACAGTAAAAACACATCGCCAACGCGCAAATCGTGACCGTATTTTCCTAGCAGGGCGCGGACGGCGAAACCGCCGCCTCCGGTGTGGATGGGGATCCCGTCTGCGTTTGCGACCAAGGTGCCCTCTGGAGTTGTCACGAAACAACTGAAGTCGTGACTTTGGCTGAAGATTGTGCTTCGAGCTGTTCGGGTCATCACCCAACCCATATGACGGCTTATTTGGTCCAGACGGTTCTGCATCAGGGCTAACACCACTGGATCGAGTGCATCGGAGTGTTGCTTCAACGAGTCATCGGTTTGAGCAACTTCAACGAGAAAGTCGCCTGAGTCGTCGACCCGTAAGACGTCACCGGGTCGCGCTACGACTGTGGTGGTGGTTTCTTCGATTAGTGCCGGGCCCGGGAAGCTGTCTCCGGGGCGAAGGTGCGCGCCGTCGTAGATCACTGTTTCTACCCAGCCGCTCCCAGGGAACCAGACTGAGCGTCGATCGATAGGTTCTGGTAGCCCATCGGATGATTCACCCGGAGCCATTTCAACTTCGCCTGTAGAACCGCGTGCAGTTAGTCGTTGTGAGGAAATCATTATGGTGCCCTCATCTTGCGCGTGGCCATACAGACGCCGGTATTCGTCTTCGAACGTTGTTCGTATTGCGCTCGGGTTGAAGTCCCTTCCATCGACTGGTACTCGAATGCTCCACAGTTGTCCGGGGTGATGCAACTCGAGTTCATAGGTGAGGGCAATCTCGGAGTCGGTGAAGCCCTCTCTCGCCATTACAGCGATCGCTTGCTCCCGGAGAGAATCAAATCCCCCGATGACTGTGTCAGGGGTTAGCTCGTCCAAAGAACCCAAAAGAAATCGAGTGAAGTCTTGTCTGACATCGGCGTGGAGCATGCCGATCGCGCAGAGAGCGCCGGCGTCCCGAGGTACGTGCACCCGAGCGCAACCCAACCCTGCAGCGACACTCCCGCCGTGCATCGGGCCAGCGCCTCCTGCAGCAACGAGCGTGAAGCGTCGTGGCGAGAAGCCGCGTTCAATTGAAATGTGCTCCACAGCGCTTAACAGGTGCTGTTCAACTAGCTCAATAATCCCTGCTGCTGCATCTTCGATGCTCATACCAAGCTTTTGAGCTACATGGATATCGATAGCCTCTCGGGCTGCATCCAAATCGAGATCTAAGGTCCCACCAGCTGATTTTCCCGGGCGTAGACGGCCGAGAACTAAATGGGCGTCTGTAACGGTCGGTAGCGTGCCACCTGCTCCGTAGCACGCGGGCCCTGGGTCTGCGCCGGCTCCTTCTGGACCCACAAACAAAAGGCCTGCGTCGTCGACTCCAGCAATTGTGCCGCCGCCCGCGCCGATGGTGTGAATATCAATAGCCGGGGTGGAGACGTGATACCCAGCGATATCAACGTCATCGCGCGTGGCGACATCGCCGTTAGACATCAGTAGAACATCGCATGAGGTCCCTCCGATCTCCATAGAAATCAAGTTGCCTTTGTCCTCTTCTGGCACTCCTGCTTTGTCTACCGAACGGCGATACAGGTTGAGAGCACCGACGGCAGCGGCTGGCCCGCTGAGTAGAAGGTTCACGGGTTTGCTCGCTAGTTGATCAACAGACGCAGCCCCACCGTTGGATTGGACCAACAGAATGGGACGCGCAAGGCCTTCCGCTTTTAACTCGGCGTCTAGAGAACGTAGATACTTGACGATGCGGGGAGACAAAGCCGCATTTACAACAGCGGTTGAGCTGCGCTCATACTCGCCCATAAGAGGCGAAACCTGGGCAGAACGGGTAACCCACTGCTCTTCGATGGCCTGGGCTAATTCTTCTTCGTGGCGGTCATTGACAAAACTGTTCATCAAGGCAATGGCGATGGCTTCAACTCCTTGTTCTTTGAAGTCATCGAGAATGTCTGCGACTGGCGAAAGGTCAAGTGGTTCATGTTCGCTTCCATCTGCGTCAATCCGGCCGGCAATGGAGCGGCGAAGGTAACGAGGAACCAAGACGGGTGCGTAGGGTTCGCGGTGGTTCCACTGATCGGAACGCAAGCCGCGGCGGATCTCAATTGTGTCCCGAAACCCCTCAGTGGTGATTAGCCCTACCTTTGCTCCTTTACCTTCGAGCATCGTGTTCGTCGCAATAGTGGAACCGTGAACGAATAAGGAGCATCGACTGAGAATTTCAGATTTGGGCAAACCTAAGTCCACGGCGATGCGTTGCACTGCGGACAGAACACCGGCGCTTGGATCTGACGGAACTGAGGGAACCTTGGCCACCCAGGCCCGGCCGCCAGCGTCAGCGAGTACAAGATCAGTAAATGTTCCTCCGACGTCAACTCCGATACGCCATGGAGCTACTGGTCGATTTGTTGTGCCTGGAGATTTTTCCGACTGAGTCATAGGTATTGATCATCGCGCGCATCGACCTGCGAGACTATTGAAATGTTAAACAACTACCCGGCAGCGCAATCTCGATCATCTGAATTTCACCAGCGCGGCAAATCGGTAATTCCAGATGGAGTTTCTCGGTCAACGGTCATAATCCGGCCCCATCCCATATATGTGGACCATGGTGAAGGTGCTTGGATCACCGACGTTGACGGAAATCGTTACTTGGACTGCAATAACAACTTCACTTCCATAATTCTCGGCCACGCTGACCCAGAGATAGAAAACGCTGTTCGCGAGCAGCTAAGCAAAGGAACTGCTTTCTCCCTGGCGACCGAGGCAGAAATCAAGCTGGCTGAACTTCTCTGCGGTCGAATACCTAGTTGCGAGCAGGTGCGATTCTGCAATTCAGGCACTGAAGCGGTGATGGGAGCGATCAAAGCCGCTCGAGCGTTTACCAATCGACCTGCGATTATCAAAATAGAGGGCAGCTACCACGGGACATATGACCATGCGGAAGCAAGCCTGGGCTCTGATCCATCAAATTGGGGCACAGCACACCAGCCCATAACTATTCCCTATTCGACAGGAACACCCGAGTCGTTAGCGGAAGAAGTGGTCGTGGTGCAGTTCAATGATGTCAATGGCGTAACCGAAGCCATACAAAGAATCGGACCCCGACTAGCAGCAGTCCTGCTGGACGCGATGCCTTCCCGAGTGGGCATGCCAGCAATAGAGCAGTCATTCATAGAAGCAATTAGGACCGGGACAACAGATGTTGGGGCGTTACTGATTCTTGATGAAGTGATTTCGTTTCGGCTAGCGCTTGGCGGAGCTCAGTCGCTTCACAACATCGAACCGGATCTAACCGCCCTAGCCAAGATCATTGGAGGAGGGTTTCCCGTTGGGGCAATAGGGGGAAGAGCCGATGTTATGGATGTGTTCGCCGCCGTGAAAGGCAACCGAGCCGCTGTTCCGTCGGGAGGCACGTTCACTGCGAATCCCATAACAATGACGGCTGGCTTCGCCTGCATGGAGCAACTCCATCGATCGAGCTTCGAGCGTTTAGACCAAATAGGAACTCAAGTGCGGCAAGGACTAGAAGCGGTGTTCGCGAAACAATCACTTAACTGGCAAGTCACTGGTGCAGGTTCGCTGTTTCGTGTTCATCCCCACCAACGAGTTGTAAACAACTACCGAGATGCTCACCTAGACAGCGACGAAGTAGCTCTAATGGAGTCTTTCCAACACCGCTTACTCGAACGCGAGGTCTACTTCAGCGGATATGGAATGGGGTGCATGAATCTTGCTACCTCTGACAACGATATCCAACATCTTCTCAACGCGGTCGACGACGCTCTGAGAGTAGTTGCGGGCCAATAGATACTACGTTCTCCCTATGGCTAGTGACTTAATGCTCAAAACCGCTGAAGAGTTATCTGAGCTCATAAGAACCCGAACGGTGAGCTCCCGAGAATTGCTCGATGAGGCGATTGCTCGATTCGAAGCGTTCAATCCAATAGTCAACGCTATTACTGAACACAAGATCGAAGAAGCCCAAAAAGCTTCATCGAACGCAGACGAAGCCACAGCACGCGGTGACTCCATAGGCGTTCTGCATGGGCTACCGGTGACAATCAAAGAGGCTTACGACTGGGTAGGTACTCCTTCAACCTGGGGAAATCCTGAATGGGTCAACAACTTTCCCGAGCGAAACAGTCCCTCAGTTACACGACTCCAAGACGCAGGGGCGATCATCTGGGCCAAAACCAACGTCCCGTTCATGCTCGGCGACTGGCAATCCTTTAACGACATCTATGGCTGCACCAATAACCCGTGGGACCTAAACCGAACCCCCGGAGGTTCATCAGGAGGTTCGGCCGTATCGCTTGCTACCGGAATGTCAGCGTTGGAAATCGGTAGCGATATCGGAGCCTCAATCCGAAATCCGGCGCACTATTGCGGTGTATTCGGTCACAAACCAACGATGGGTCTCATACCTCAAACGGGTCATACAGCCCCCGGATTTGATACGGAAGTTGATATCGCTGTGATGGGTCCGCTGGCGCGTAGCGCCAAAGACCTGGACAGGGCGCTATCGGTTCTCGCTGGTCCCGACGGATTCGACGCCAGCGCCTACACGGTGCAGCTTCCCGAAGCAGCTAAAAAAAGACTTGAGGACTATCGAGTGGGCGTGCTTCTCGACACCACAGCCTGCGTAACTTCGGCAGCTCTAAGAGAGCATCTACAAGACACAATTGATGCGCTTGCTAGTCGAGGCGTAAACGTCTCTGATGCTGTTCCAGATATCGACCAAAACGAATTTTTCGAGAATTACCTCCTGTTGCTCAGGGCAGCAAACGGTGTATCGATGGGCGACGAGGCATTTAACACCGCTCGAGTTGGCCACGAAGAATGGGAGCTAGGCGAGCGAAGCTACAGAAATCTCGTCGATCACGCAGCACACATGACCCATCGAGAATGGTCCGCTCATAACCACCAACGTGACAAATATCGCAGGGCCTGGGCAGAGTTCTTTGAAGAATACGATCTACTGCTTTGCCCAGCTGCTGCATCGACCGCGTTTGTGCACGACCACGAGGGAGAACGCCCCGATCGGACTATCGACATAGATGGCTCTCAAGAACCTGTGGTTGACCAACTGTTCTGGGCTGGGTGGAGTTGCAGTGTGTATCTACCCAGCACCGTCGCACCAGTGGGTTTGCTTGACGATTTGCCTGTCGGACTCCAAATAGTGGCCCCACACCTGCACGACAGAAGGTCGATACATTTCGCATCACTTGTGGAACGCGAATTGGGTGGGTTTGTCGCCCCGCCTGGATACGAGACAATCTGAGAATAAGCGGCAAAGCGAACTGGCTTCTGGCAGGCTAGTAAATCGTGGACGACCCAATTCATGACCTGCTTGCCGTATTTTCGCTTGACGAACACCCCAACTCAACCTTTACCGGACCTGGATCAGGTCACGACGAATTTGGTTTGTTTGGTGGCCATCAGCTCGCTCAAGCAGTCATTGCCGCATATCGGTCCGTTGACGCCGAACGGCGCCTTAACTCCATTCATGCCTACTTCTTGCGTGGAGGAGACGGTAAACAAAGCGTCACCTATGAGGTAGAGAATATTCGTGACGGACGCGCATTTTGTCAAAGAAGAGTGAACGGTTTACAGAACGACAAACAGATCTTCGATCTCACGGCGTCATTCCACACCCCAGAAAGTGGACCAGGTGAAATAAACCCTGCGTGGCCTCAAGGTGTGCAGCCACCCGAAGGTCTTCCAACATTTGAAGAATGCATGGAGGAAGTCGGTCCCATATTTGGACAAGAATGGTCAGAAGGAGCGCGCCCGCTCGAATACCGAATCGAACATGCCCCTTGGGCACCTAACGGTCCTTCGGAACAGGGGGGAATCAATTTTTGGTTTCGCGCCCGGCAACCACTGCCCGACGACCCCAAAACGCACGCTGCGATCTTGGCGTACATGAGCGACGACTGCGTCGCCGACACCCTTCTCGTGCCGTATGGGCGGACCTGGGGGACTGAAGGGACAATGTTGGTGAGCCTCGACCATTCAATGTGGTTTCACTCCGATGCGCGCGCAGACGACTGGATCTACGTCGAACAATGGCCGGCTGCAGCTTCTGGAGCCCGAGGCCTTGCCCAAGCTCGCATGTGGCAGAACGAACAACTCGTTGTCTCTATTGCCCAAGAAGCGTTGACACGTTTCTAAGCTGCTGAATCGGCGTTCAAAAACCAGCTGCGTAACGAATCAGTTACCGCTTCTAACGAGTTAAAGCACCCAAAGTGATCCGAATCGGTGAACGGTTCGACTACCCCTCGAGGCAAACGGTTAGCTATCGCGGGCGCTGCAGTGGACGGACGGTCCAGGCCGCTAGCCCCATAAGCAACCAAAACGGCCATGGTGATCTGCGGCAAACGCTCCCAGCCATCCTGAAGAAACTGTTCAAACGCTCTTGATTCCAGAATGGGATTACAAGCCAACTCAACTGAACCATCGGCAAGATCAACAAAACCGTGATCGACGTACGCTTTAAGACACTCTGGATGCAATTCGTCCAACGGCGGACGAGAACTATATCGATCAACTGCGTCTTTCCGAGAAGGGAACACGGAACGCCGCCGCTTAGTAGCTTCCACGAAATCGAAGGCGCCTTCTGGTCGATCTTCTGTGCGCTCAAAAATTATGGGCTCAAACACCCAAGCACGTTGGAAAGCTTCGGGGCGGGCGAGGCTTGCTAGGAGCCCCGTCGCTCCACCCATCGAATGCCCCACCACCCAAGCGTCTCGCACCTCGAGCGCATCAATGACTGAGACAACGTCAGCGACCATTCGGTGATCAAAAAAATTGACGTCGGCTGGGTTGGTCGTTGCTCCGTGAGCACGTAAATCAACGCAAATAGCTCGAAACTCTTCCCCAAGCCGTGTGATTACAGGCTCCCACATTCGCGAAACTAAACCCGTCCCGTGAATGAATATGGTGGGGTGTCCATCTCCGCCGTAATCGTGCACAGCAAGCTCAACGTGATCTTCTGACGAAACAAAACTTGTACGTGGTGTCAGCATCGAATCGAAACCTTCAAGCGACGATGTTCTGATTGTGGAGATCTTGAATTTGGTTTTGGCTGAAGCCAAGCTCATCCAAAATTTCGTCGGTGTGCTCACCTTTACTCGGCGCGTGTCGATGTAACCCAGTGGGAGTTCCACTGAACCTGACCGGTGACTTGACGGTTCTTATGGGCCCGGCGGCAGGGTGGACTTCGCTAACGATGATGTCGTTGTGTAGCACTTGAGGGTCATCAAAGACTTCCTGCCGGGAGAGCACTCTGGCGCAAGGAACATCGGCTTCTTCTAAAGCTGAGAGAGCATCGTCAGTGGAGAAACGCTTCAGGACCGCTGCGAATTCGGCTCGCTGAGCGGCAGAGTTCTGTAGTCGAGCGTCTCGGGTAGCAAATCTGGGATCCTCAGCGAGCTCAGGTCTCCCTAACGCCTCACAAGCTCCTTTGTATTGTGCGAAGTTCACCCAGTTCGCTGCGATCTGGCCGTCCGCTGTGTCCCACGGCTCATACCACTCGCTATATGTCGGAGCTGGCTCACCTTCAGGAAGCGATTCGTTCCAAAAGACTTCTAACCACATCCAGTGAAGCATCGCGTCGAGCAACGCAACCTCAATGTGTTGTCCTCCCGCTCCATTCGACCTTGCCACTAACGCCGCGAGTATTGCATTCGCGCCAGCCATAGCAGTTTGTTTGTCGGCCACCACAGCTTTGACGTACGTGCCGTTTTGGGCTTCTGCCATTCCTGAGATCGCCTGAATGATTGGGTCGTACACAGGTCGGTCGACGTAGGGGCCATCTGCCCCGAAGCCTGATACCGATAGGTAGATCAAATCTGGGTTTACGCTGGCAAAATCCGGGTAGGCGATCTTTAAACGTTCGGCCACACCTGGACGAAAATTTTGGATGAAGACGTCTGCTTCCGAGACGAGTTGCATCAGAATGTCGCGACCCACGTCGGATCTGACATCTAGATCCATGCCCCGTTTATTTCGGTGCATATGAACCCAACACCCAGACTGGTCGCCGCTGGTCGCGCCGGTCATTCGCATTACATCGGGAGTGCCGACCTTCTCGACGAAGACCACATCGGCACCAAATTCGGCGAGCCAGGAACTAACCCACGGTCCAGCAACCGCGCTTGATACATCCACAACCTTGATGCCAGCCAAGGGACCGCTGCTGTTATCTCTTCGCTCTTCCACGGCTTCAATCTCCAGAAATGGGATGTCTCATGATGAAATCTATGGCAGCTCGGTTCCAACCGGTCGGGTCATGGGCGTTCACTGCGTGAGAAGCCGGTAATTCGACAATCTCGATCCCGGCAATTTTCCTCACCCGAGGTAAATGGCGTTGAAAACGCTCTTCCTCGACCCCATTTGTGAACAACACCGGAGCCGTGATCTCTGCCAGCGAATCACCCAGGGGAAGAGCGTAATTAGTCACACGGAAAGAGGCCGCAATGCCAGCGGCGGTGTGTTCGCTGAATTCGTTAGCCAATAGTTTTAATGTTTCTGCAGCGATGCGTTTGGAACGACCAGGGTTGATCCAACTGTCACGTAAACACTCGACCCCTTCCTCATCGACTTGGTCAGCGATCTTGCTCACCATCGTTCGATTTCGTTCTTGCCACTCAGTTGGTTCCGCGAACCCCGACGCTGAGTTAGTGATAATGAGCCCCCCCACTCGTTCGGGGTGACTGACGGCGTAGTGCATCACTAATGCAGCTCCCATTGACTGACCAATCAGCCAAATTCGGTCGATCTCTAGTTCTTCGCGGATGTTCTCGAACTCCTCGATATAGCCGTGGGGTTCGTAGCGTTTCTGCTCTTCGGGGCTGGGGGACTTTCCGTGGCCCCATAACTCAACCACCACCGGTCGACAAACAGTTCGCAGCGCGGAAATGTTGTCGTGCCAATAGGACCTGCTACCCAGCGCGCCGTGAACTAGAAGAGCTACGGGCCCGACTCCCTCGTGGATCACTTTATGTAAATGTTGATCGATCACCAATAGCCATCATGCACCGAAAAGAAACACTGATGCTTTCTTTCTGCTTAGCTAACCGATCTCGGTGGCGAACTAGAGGATCGCTCACCGCTCGAGACTTCTTTGAGTCCAACACCTGCATGGACAATTAAGACCCCGAGCACCACAGATCCTCCGATTATGGCTTGGAGCGAAAGGTTTTCGCCCACGACCAACGCAGCAAAAACCGGGCTCAAAGCAGTTTCGCCCAGCAGCAAAAGTGCTGTTTCCGGGCTTGGTAGCAGGCGCCCGCCCAAAGTGATGAGAGCCATAGCGAGAGGCAAAATAAACAGGCCTAGTGCGAGCATCAGGGCGAAATCTTTGCCCGATAGTGAAGCGTCGGTGCCGATGATGGCCAATGCGATGCACCCAAGAAATCCGCCGAAAGCTGCTGTGGGAACCATATCGAGGTGCTTGTTCACGCGGATGATCGTCAAGTTGGCCGAAAAACCGAGCGAACAACACAATGCGAATAGGTTCCCATCGCTCAATAACCCTCCCGAGGTTCCCCCGACAGCGATAGCGACCCCTATGAGAGCAAAAGGCATTGAAATAAGGGTCCGACGAGCCACTGTGACCCCAACAAAAATTTTGGTCCAAAGCGCAGCCCAAAATGGTGAGAGAGCCAAGATGAGCACAACGTTGGATACGGGAGCGCGGTCGACGGCTACGACAAACAAAATTGTTCCCGATCCCGACAAAACGCTGGCCACAATTCCCCAACGCCCGAGTGCCATTAACACTCCCCAAAGACCTCCCCGATAGCGCGCTACCAGGAATACGCCGAGAGCGATGCCCAATAAACCGGTGCGCCACATCGCGTTTGTCATGCTCGAAGCGTCGACGAGCCTGACAAACGTTGCGTCTGGAATAATCGCTGCTACCCCGAGAGAAGTGAGAAGCAGACCTCGACGATGCTCAGATCCGGCCACCTTTAGTTGCAATCCAAATCGATTGGAAATATTTGGCTGATCAGTTGATTGCCAGCTTCACTTATGTGGGAATGGAAAGTTAAAGACAGGCTTTCGCCTGCGCGCGCGTGGTTCTTCATATGCCCGGCTTGTCTTCCGTTTTGTCAAATATTTTCTTGTTCATAACCGAACACGCTGATTAGTTGGATCATAAAAACTACGAATGCTTGGGGTGACGGGACGCCGACGCGTACCAATTTCTATTTCCCATTTCCCTCCGTTAATTAATTCCTGGTCAACGCCATCGCTGTTAGTGACATACGCCATCGTCAAGCATCGATCTTCGGTGTGGCTCCACATTCCGCCTGTAGTGCGACCCATATAGACACCATCGCGAAAGATTGGATCATCGTGGTAGCTGATTAAGTCCGTATCTTCGATTCGGAACTGGATAAGGCGTTTACTTCGGGGGACGTCTCTTTGTTTTAGTAATGCATCTCTGCCTATGAAACCGCCAGGTTTGTCCCACGCGACAGCAAAGCCGAGTCCCGCTTCCAGAGGCGTATCTTCATCAGAAATGTCGTGGCCCCAGTGGCGGTATCCCGCTTCCAGACGCAGGGAGTTCATGGCGTGAAACCCAGCGTGGCGAAGCCCAAACGAGCGACCCGCTTGCACGATCGACAGATACAGCGTTTCTGCGGCGTCAACTGGCACGTACAGTTCCCATCCGAGTTCGCCCACATAACTCATACGCAACGCTTTGCAAGGGGTACCCCCGATCTCAACCTCTCGCATGCTCCCAAAAGGACAATGCTCGTTAGACAGGTCAGCATCGGAAATGCTGTCAAGTAGATGGCGAGATGACGGACCCATCACGCCGAGGACACCCCACTGCTCGGTGATGTCTGAAATCTCGACATTGTGTTGACGGCTGGCACGGCGCAGCCACGCCCAGTCACGAGTTTGAGATGCTGCGCTGGTGATGACCCAAAATTCGTCTTGGCTGAGGCGGGTAACGGTGAGGTCTGCTTCGATGCCGCCTCGGTCATTCAGCCATTGGGTGTAAACGCCGCGACCAGGTTCGACATCTATTGCGTTCGCACTCAACCGTTCAAGTAGATCGAGGGCTTCTGGACCTCTGACAACAAACTTGGCGAACGAACTTTGGTCGAACAGCCCTACGTTGTTTCGTACGGCGTCACATTCGGCGCGCATATTCTCATGCCAGTTTTGTTTTCCGTACGAGTACTCATATTGAGGAATTTGGTCGTCGTGGGCGAACCAATTTGGGCGTTCCCATCCGGCGGTCTCACCAAAAACTGCTCCTTGGGCGGCGAGGGCTTCATGAAGCGCGCTTTTTCGTATGTTTCGCGCTGATTCGTATTGGCGGAACGGCCAGTGCATTGCGTAGAGAAGCCCTAAGGATTCCGAAATTCGGTCCTTGAGGTAAGTGCGGTCGTTCTGGAAGGGGAAAGACCGGCGAATATCCACGCCTGAAAGGTCCATAGGAGGATGTCCGTCGACGATCCAATCGGCCAAAACCCAACCAGCCCCTCCCGCAGTTTGGATACCGACCGAATTGAAACCGGCTGCGACAAAGCATCGGTCAACTTCAGGCGCCTCTCCCAGGTAGAAGGTGCCGTCTGGCGTGAACGCCTCAGGTCCGTTGAAGAACAATTGCAAACCGGCGTCAGCTAGAGAAGGCATTCGATGACATGCCGCTTCGAAGATTGGTCCGATATGGTCCCAGTCTTCGGGCAAGGTGCCGAAGCAAAAATCACGAGGAATGCCGTCAAGATTCCAAACTTTCGCTTTGGGTTCGAAAAAGCCGGCCATGATTTTGCCGGTCTCTTCCTTGAAATAGGTGTAATTGCGCGGATCTCGAACAATTGGCATGCCTCGTTCCGCTCCGTCGAGAGGTTCAGTCACTATGTAGAAGTGCTCGCAGGCCTGAAGTGGCACATTGACGCCGATGGTTTCAGCAAGGTGGCGTGTCCACATCCCAGCTGCCATTACTACTGACTCGGCTAGGACAGTTTGACCTTCCTCTGTCTGCACGCCGATACATGTATCGCCCTTTTTCAGTAGTCGCTTAACAGCGACTCCTTCAATGACTGTTGCTCCGCCGTTGCGGGCGCCCTTAACCAAGGCCATAGTCGTATCGACGGGTGATGTTTGACCGTCTTTAGGAATGAACAGGGCGCCGATCAGATCATCTGTTCGCAAGAGCGGCACCTTTTCGTTCAGCTCGTCCATCCCGATTTCTCGAATGTCGACCCCGACGGTTGACGCCATTGATATCCCTCGGCGCATCTCTTCCCAACGTTCGGGATCCGATGCAACTGAAATCGACCCCGGAGCCCGGTACCCCGTCGCTTGACCAGTTTCATCCTCCAGCTCTTCGAACAAACGGGTTGAGTACGTCGCCAATTTGGTCAGAGAATGAGTTGACTTAAGTTGGGAGACTAAACCTGCGGCATGCCAGGTTGTGCCACCTGTCAGCTGTCCTTGTTCTAAAAGCAAAACGTCCGAAACATCTCTTTTGGTGAGGTGATAGGCGATACTGGCGCCAATTATGCCGCCACCGATAACGATTACCTGGGCTCGATCCGGAAGCTCAACAGTCATGGTTCGGTAAATCTAGACGGATCTTCGCTTACCAGCAGCACTTCTCGACGCGCCGCAGGTTCATTAGCGCGATGATGTACCTCACTCTTATGGGGGATAGGAAATATCAGATGCAACTGGACTTGAATGGGCGAAGGGCAGTCGTTACTGGCGCCAGCCTTGGAATAGGAGCGGCCACCGTTCGGCTTCTTTCCGATATGGGTGCCGAGATCGAATTTTGTGCACGTAACCAGGAAGCAGTTGACGAGCTAGCGAGCTACCAATCAGCTAGCGGCAGCCCGTTGTATGGGCACGTTGCTGATATGGGGGATAGGGCATCTGTAGAACAATTTCTTGCCGAAGTCAGCACTAGGGGAGCAGTGTCGATCTTGGTGAACAACGTTGGAGCTTCCCCTTCCCGAAATTTTCAGTACATGAGTGATGAAGACTGGACTGACCTTCACGAACTCAACCTGATGTCTGCAGTGAGATGCAGTCGCCATTTCCTTGCGGGTATGCGCGAGCAGCAGTGGGGTCGGATCATCATGATCGCAAGCGGCGCCGCAAAATACCCAGGTGCGGCCCTCGTTGATTACGCAGCGACAAAAGCTGCGATGGTAGCTACGGGGAAGGCGCTTGCTGGCAAATACGGGCGAGATGGTGTGCTCGTAAATTCGGTGCTCCCGGGGTTGATCCACACAGCGATGTGGGACCGAGCAGCGGGCGAAGTTGCCGAGGCTAGTGGCACCACTGCCGAGCAAATTCTTGCAAACAACTCAAAAAGTGTTCCCGTTGGTCGATATGGAACCGCCGAAGAGGTGGCCAACGTGATCGGATTTCTCTGTTCCGACGCAGCCTCGTACGTTAACGGCGCAGCGATAGATGTTGATGGTGGCCAAGGCACTCACGTGTGACCACTGAACAGGTTTGTGCTCTAGAAGCCGTCGGGTCTCTGGAAGCCCCCGAGAGCTTTTTGTAGGAATCGGCCAGCCGCCAACGTTGTGCGGTCTTCGAGAAATGGCCCAGCTATCTGAACACCAACGGGTTTGGCGTCAATCTGACCAATAGGAACGACAGTGGATGGAAGCCAGGAAACTCCTGTGAGGCCCACCCACTTGAGTTGGTCTGTGTAAGGGCGCTGTTGCTCATCTACTTGGACAGTTCGACCCGTAAAAGGGCTGGAATGGTCGTGTCGAATAGCCTCAGTCAAGGTCACCGGCATTAATACGACATCAAACGACTCGAAAAACTCTCGCCACCGATTCCTTTGCTGCATGCGCCGCTCTTGCCAACTCAGCCACTCGCGATGACGCAGCGATGCGTACGCTATTCCCAACTCTCCTTGAGGTTCTTCCTTGCTAGCAGCGTGTTCTTCAATCTCTGACAGCGTCCATGTAGCGGCTTCAGCGGCTGATAGGAGATGGTTGTAAGTATCGACCGCTTTCTCAAACGTGAAACTCGGTCGAGCTTCGTAGTCAACGAGAGCACCAGCATCTTCGAATGCGGTCGCTGCGCCCATCAAGAGTTTCCTGTAAGCCTGACTAATCGGGGCTGTCTCCTCATCGAGCCATACGGCGACACGGAAATCTTTGACCTGCTTATGACGAGGCGCAGGCAATGTAAGGGAATATGCGATTTGGTTCCACGAATCCGGTCCCGCTAGTAAATCGAGCGCCATTTCAAGGTCGTCTACATCGCGAGCCATCGGGCCCGCCACAGCGATATCGGCCTGACTTAACGTCCCAGGCATACCTGGTATTTGACCGAGCGCTGAGACAATCCCATAACTCGGCTTGTGCCCACATACTCCCGACCAGTGGCAAGGAGTGCGAATAGAACCACCAATATCTGACCCCAACTCCAGTGGGGTGTACCCCGCTGCAAGGGCTGCGCTAGAACCGCCAGACGAGCCCCCCGGTGTGCATTCGATGTCGTATGGGTTAGCTGTAGCGCCGTAGACCTTGTTATAGGACTGAAGATCGCCCGCCCAAATCGGGAGATTGGTTTTACCGTAAACGATCGCGCCCGCATCTTTGTATCGAGCGACGGGATCAGCATCTTTGTCTGGCACGAACTCCGCTAACTCCGGTGCGCCGGACGTGGTAGTCAGGCCCTCCGTCTGAAAGCTGTCTTTGATTGTTATCGGCACTCCATGTAGCGGCCCTAGCTCGTCGCCTCTAGCCACAGCTTCGTCGGCGCGGTTTGCGGCCTCTAACGCTCGTTCCGCATCTAACGCAACTACAGCATTGATCGGGCCATCAAGACGCTCAACTCGACTTAATGCTGCCTCGAGTAATTCGCGGCTTGATACTTCTTTCGCGGCAATTGAAGCTGCGGTCTCTAATGCCGTGCTGTAACTGTGATCGCTCATTGCGCCCTCTATCAATCATTGACTAACGGTCTTACGTTAATAGGTGACGCCCACCAACAGCCCAGAAAATCCCCGAATACCTGCGCAAGAAACACTGGGTCTGGTGTTTTGTCGCGGAATAGTGAATGATCTTGTGATCAATAAGGGGGCAAATTGATGCTGGAGCCATACCGCGTCCTGGATCTGACCGACGAACGAGGCCAACTAGCGGGCATGATGCTCGCTGACCTCGGAGCAGAAGTTATCCTCATCGAACCACCTGAAGGATCACGATCTCGCGCAGTGGGCCCATTCGTTCAAGGACGAGAGGGTGACCCTGAGGCGTCTCTGTGGTTTTGGTCATATAACCGTGGCAAGAGAAGTCTCACGCTTGATTTGGATACCGAGGAAGGACAGTCGCGTCTAAAAGCTCTGGTTAAAGGCGCAGATGTCATCATCGAATCCTCTGACGTGGGAAAAATGGCCAGCCGCGGGCTTAGCTACGAAGACCTGTCAGCCCTCAACCCTCAAATAATCTTCACCTCGATTTCCCCATACGGCCAAACTGGCCCCAAGTCATCATGGAGAGCAACTGACCTCACCGTTGCGGCTGCAGGCATGCAAATGAACATGCAGGGCGACGATGACAGATCACCTCTGCGGATCCCGCTCGACCAATCTTTCCTTCACGCGTCCGCCGAAGCAGGAGCGGCGACCCTCATAGCGTTGCATGAACGCAATCGGTCCGGCACCGGGCAGCACGTAGACGTATCGGCACAGCAGGCTCTCACCTGTGCCGTGCAATCAACTTCGTTGGCGTATCTATACAACGCTCAAGAAGCAGGACGTATGAGTGGTGGAGCCAAATTAGGTCCATTCAAGATTCGACTTCGTTCACCAGCCAGTGACGGCTACGTCTCAACAACAATTCTGTTCGGCGAAGCGGTTGGCCCATTTGGTCAGCGCCTCTTCGAATGGATTCACGCTGAAGGCGAATGCGAAGACAGCGATCTAGAAATTGAGTGGATTGACTTCGTAGACGGCGTCATGAGCGGTCAAATCCCAATGGGCGAATATGACCGCATCCAAGATGTTGCCGCAGAATTTACTTCCAAGCGTCAGAAAAGAGACCTTCTTGAAGAGGCGTTGGCGCGCCGGCTTCTCATTGTGCCGATCGCCACTGTCGGTGACGTCGCTGAAGAACCCCATTACACAGAACGAGACTTTTGGCGCGACATCGAAATTCCCGACCATGGGACCGTTTCCTTTCCTGGGCCCTCAGCAAAGATGTCCGCTACACCAATGGTGATTGAGCAGCCCCCACCAGCTCTAGGGGAGGCGAATGCCGAATTTGAAGGCGAAATGGCTCGGGACTTGGCACCCAACACAGCCAAATCATCTTCTGACGGAACTGCTTTACCTCTATCGGATGTGAATGTACTGGACTTGCAATGGGTTATGGCAGGACCTGCATCAACCAGAGTTCTCGCGGACTGGGGCGCGACGGTGGTGCGAATCGAATCCTCGAACAAAGTTGAAACAGCACGCACGATCCAACCGTTCCTCAACGACGAAGGTGGAGCTGATAACGGAGGCCTCTACCAAAACATGAACGCAGGGAAGATGGGCCTCGCACTAGATATGTCGAAACCCGAGTCGAAAGATGTGATCCTCGACCTAGTGAAATGGGCCGACGTTGTCTGCGAATCATTCTCGCCAAAAGCAATGCAGAACTGGGGCCTTGGTTACGAGGATCTCAAAAAAGTTAATCCATCAATCATCATGACTAGCAGTTGCCTATTTGGCCAAGACGGACCTCTGTCGAGTCTGGCGGGCTTTGGAACCATGGGGGCTTCCATGTCTGGCTTCTACGCGATGACTGGATGGCCCGACAGAGACCCCGCCGGGGTTATGGGCGCATATACCGACTATGTCTCGCCAAGGTTTCTGACGGCGGCAATTATGGCTGCGCTTGATCATCGCGACAGGACCGGAGAAGGTCAGTACATAGATCTTTCCCAGGCTGAGTCGGCAATGCACTTCTTGACGCCAGCAGTGCTGGACTACCGAATCAACGGGCGAGAACCTCAACCAGTAGGTAATGACCACCCGTCGATGTTTCCCCATGGCAACTATGCCTCCGAGGGTGAAGACAAATGGGTTGCTATCGCATGCGAAAACGATGACCAGTGGACAGCAATGTGCCACCTGATGTCGTTGTCGGATCACCTTTTGGAACTCGGTTCGGAACAGCGACGCGAGCGTCGAGAAGAAATTGATAGCGAAATATCAGCGTGGACCTCGCAGCGCTCCGGAGCAGAGGCACAAGATTTACTTCAACAAGCAGGAGTGACGGCGCACAGGCTGCAGATGTCCGATGCGCTTGCCGACGACCCGCAACTCGAACACCGACGACACTTTCGTCACGTCGATCACATGACAAATGAGAAAATGTGGGTCGAAGGAACTCGCTTTGCGATGAGCAGATCATCTGATGACATCACCGACGCTGGCCCAAGCTACGGCCAACACACCTTTGAAGTCTTAGAGGGAATCTTGGGATACGACGCTGATCGGATCGCAGAGCTAGCAGTCGCAGGGGTTCTCGAATAACGATCCGTAACTCTAGGGTGGAGTCTCTGCAGCTGCTTGACCCGTAAGCCCCCGATAATTGCGGTCAATAAACCAGCGTTGGTAGTCGCCGTAGGTAGTTGGCTCATAACGGCTAGGCGTCTCAGGCGACACTGTGGTTGGGACTGGCTCCACCACAGCATCGTCTCGGGCGCCATAGAAGAACGGCACGGCGTAGCGATCAACCTTGGAAAGATTGCTTGCCCTGTGGGCGGTAGAAAGATATTTGCCGTTAGTCCAACGCTTCAGCATGTCGCCGCTGTTTACAACAAACGAGCAAGGCACCACTGGAGGTTGCACCCAGTCATAGCCGGCTGGGCGAACTTCTAAGCCGGGAACGTCGTTGACGGGTAAGAACGTGAAAATTGAGCTGTCTGTATGAGGGGCCAATCCCCACTCGTTGTCGCTGTATTCCATGACTGGGTAGTGAGACATCCGAAGCGTCACGCTCGGTTCGTCAAAGTCTTTAGCAAAGAAGTCAGGTTCCAGGTCAAGTGAAAGAGCTAGCAGCGGTAAGAGAGAGTCTGCTAGTCCCTGCATTGCCTGAATATAGGTAGCAGTGAGTTCTTTGAAACCTTGAAGGTTCGGATATTGGTTCGCTTCCCGGTAACCACCTTCGTGAATGAAAAACGCTTCATTCTGGTTGGGTTTGCGTACCTCTCCAGCTATTTCGCTTGCATAGGAGGTACCTGCCCCCATTCCGAGGTAACCGCCGTGAGTGCGGTCCATTGTGATGGCGTCTTTCTGTTCTTGGGGTAAAGAGTGAAGTGTTTGCGTCGCTTCATAAATCTGTTCAACTAATTGCCAAGAGACACCGTGGTTGATAATCGAAAAGAACCCGATGTCTTGGAGAGCCTGTTTGAGTTCCGCGGCCAGAGTCCTGACGCCGGCCTCATCGCCATCGAGTAGAGGCTGAAGGTCAAGGACTGGAATTATCGAAGCGGAAGTCACTTTTGTTGACATAAGTCCCCCAAAGACGCTCACTTAAGATTATGGCAAGGAGCCTAGAACGATCTTCACGTTCCGGCTCAGGCGGGATCGATGGTCACTTCCCGTTGCGTGAACCTCCAGCCATCTGTTGTCCGCATAAGGCGATCTCGGTAGATGCCGGTCGCTCTGAACAACGCGGAGTCACCTTGGCCAGCGCTGTAGGCGTTCAGATAGCACTTCATAGTCGCGGCATCACCGTCTCCTTCGATGAGAAGGTTCCAATTCCAATGGCGGGCACGACCTTGATTAATGGAGAAGTGTTTTTCGGCGTAAGCACGCAAGGCGTCTTGGCCTTGATGTGTTCCTCCGAGCGGAGCACCGTCCGGAAGGCCGACGCAACTAAAGGTCCCATCGGGTGTGAAGGTATTGACCCAACTATCTACGTCGCCTAAATCGACGGCAAAGTTGTATCGGGCGAGTAGCTGACGAATTTCTTCAAAGTCACTTGGTTCTAGAGACATCAATGGACCTCCATTTCCGTTCTACGTTAGGGGCTGTGGCCCGATACGTCATCTGGTCGCTAGTTCGTTTAGGTCAGCTGAAATTTCGCCAACCTGTGTCCGGAGCTGTGTGAGAACACTTGTGCCGTCTTTCGTGGCTTTCCAATGCCGTCGCTTCATGCGTTCCAGACGATCGCAAATGGAGTCAATTGCTTTCTCAATGTCGGTTGGGTCGAAGTTGACTGCCAGGGGGTCGCCTAGATACATGGCGGTCTCTTGAAGACGAGAACGAAGTAGGTCTAAGAGAGGTCGTTTATCTTCGCCTGTTGATCGAGGGATTCGCGGCAGAAGAGTTCGAAAGAAGTATTCAACATCGGCCGGCGTAAGTCGGGCTAGTTCGAGTCCTTCGATGTGCTCTGATCGACTCATCGGTTGTCTTTGATGATCGCGACACCGGTTGACGAATTCGACATGACGTGAACTTACTCCGGCACAGAGGAAAGTTCGTTGGTACGGTGCAATTCACCGGTAATTGGAAAGGACCGCGATGAGAGCTTGGCGTTTGAATGAACTAGGTGACCCGTGGGATGTTCTTTCCCTTGAGGAGGTCGAATCCCCGTCGCCAGGTGCAGGCGAAGCGCGAGTTTCAGTGTCTGCGAGCGATCTTAATTTCGCCGACATTCTTCAGTGTCAAGGTCAATATCAAGTCAGGCTTGACCCCCCATTTACGCCGGGGATGAGTGTCGCAGGCACAGTGGTTGAGGTAGGACCAGAGTGCGACCTTCAAATAGGTGACCGCGTGTTGGGGATGACAGCTTCGGGCTGGGGTGGCTATGCCGAAGAAGCGTTAGTTCGCGGCCGTGAGATGCGAATAGTTCCAGACAATGTTTCGCTTCCGGCAGCGGCAGCAATGAACGTGATCTATGGAACTGGATGGACGGCTTTGCATCGAAGAGGGCAAATGCAACCAGGTGAAACTGTGCTTGTTTTGGCGGCGGCTGGAGGTGTTGGCTCTGCCGCGGTTCAAATGGCGAAAGCTCATGGATGTACCGTCATCGCCGCCGCAGGTGGAAGCGAGAAAGCTGATGTTTGTCGGTCACTTGGCGCAGATGTTGTGGTTGATTACAACTCTGAAGATCTGTACGAAAAGGTGATGGAAGCAACTTCTGGTGCGGGTTGTGACCTCATCTATGACCCAGTTGGCGGAGAGTACTTTGACGTTGCGCGGCGCCTTGTGGCTTGGGAAGGGCGGCTGCTAGTTGTCGGGTTTGCGAGTGGGGACATTCCAAGCGCACCAGCAAATCACGTTCTGGTAAAGAATTATTCAGTCGTGGGTGTTCACATGGGCGGGTACAAGGGCCGCATGGATGAGGTACTAGACGAGTGTTATGAAGAGCTTTGGGGCTTGGTCGCCAGCGGCGCACTTGATCCACTTGTAAGTAAAGAGTTGTCTCTGGATGATTTGATGGAGGGTCTGATTGATCTCTCTACCCGAAAAACAACCGGTCGAGTCATGTTGCGACCAGACATGTAGCGACTGGTCTCCTTACCTCAGTTCGCAGTTGGTGATACTCGAATCTCGCCCACAGTGGTTCCGGCCCAGTTTTTGAGAGTGTGTGGCGTCGCGAACTCGATACAGCCCAAACGGTCGAGCAGCCATTCGGCGGCGACCTCAGCTGCTCTTGCTTGACCATCGCGGGCTTTGACCGCGAACGCAAAACCTTCACGCAGATCCACTCCGCAAAACACCCCTTCAGCGCCGGTTTTTACTGCCGCGTCGCCGGATGCGGCTTCCATTAAACGGGTGCAGGCGCGATCTGTGCCTGCGACAAGGAACGGCTCGTCAACCATGGCCTGTAGAAGACGTCGTCCAGATCCGCGTGTTCGAAGCTGCGACCAACCCCCCGCTAGGTGACTTAGAGGAATGGACCAGACGGGAACGCCGCAGCCATCTACACCGGGAACCTGGTCGCTTAACGCGATGCGACAGAAATCTTCAATCGCTGGGGTAACAAACCTTTTCATCACCGGGTGGTCAGGGGAAATGTACCCCGATACGTCTAAATCGAAATGCTTTGACAGGCAGACGAATCCGGTGTGTTTGCCCGAACAATTGTTGTGTCGACTGTCAGGTTGAATTCCTGAGAGCGCTAAATCGCGGGCAGCCTGAGGGTTAGAAGGAATGTGAGCGCCGCACTCGAGAACATTATGAGAGAACCCCAATCTTTCAAGCCAGCGGTCTACTACTTCGACATGACGCGCTTCCCCGTTGTGGCTTGAACACGCCATCGCCAGTTGTTGAGCTGTGAGACTCTCAGAATCAGCTAGGCCTTCGGTGATCAGAGGTGTGGCCTGAATTGGTTTCAGAGCAGAACGCGGCAACGTCGGTCGACTTGACTCCCCCCACCCTTCAACCAGATTGCCTGTGTTATCAACCAGAGCGATATCCACCAAATGCACACTTTCGATAGATGCGCCTCGAGTGACCTCAACAACCAGTGAATTCTTCACATCAATAGTCTTTCAGAGCACAGACACCTTGGTGCTGCAACAATTGCAAAGGTTGAAAGGTAGCTAATGGGAACACTTGAGGGACGTTTGGCTTTGGTCACAGGTGCGAGCCGAGGAATCGGCGAACATTGTGCTCGGTCGCTTGCACAGCAAGGCGCGCGGGTCGCTTTGGCGGCGCGGTCAGAAGAAGACCTCAATAGGGTCGCGCAGACCCTCCCTAACGACCCTGTCACTATTGTCGCGGACTTAGCTCTCCAGGGAGCGGGATCTGAGCTTGCCAACGCCGCGGTTGCGGCTCTCGGCGGTATTGACATTCTGGTGAATAACGCAGGGGTCAGCGAAATTAAAGGCCAAGACGAGATGGTGATGAGGTTGAACTATCACGCGCCCCTTGAAACGACCAAAGCTTTGATGCGACAGATGGCTGAGCGGGGCAATGGATCGGTTATCCATATGTCATCTGTTGCGGGCGTAACGGGAGTAGCTGAACTACCAACCTATGGTGCGACGAAGGCAGCTCTTGATTCACTTACGCGAAGTCAAGCCGCACAATTTGGTAAATACGGTGTGAGGGTGAACGGTGTAGCTCCAGGACTGATCATCACAGAAATGTGGGAAGAAGGCCGAAAGACGCCTGGTTTAGCTGACGGACTTTCCGACCACATTGCATTAGGGCGGTGGGGCGAACCAGACGAAATAGGTTCAGTGGTGGCGTTTTTGGCGAGTGACGCAGCGGCGTACATAACGGGGCAAACCATCGTGGTCGATGGAGGGTTCCATGCTGTGACCGCGTGGGGTGACTACGTGTAGCGAAATCAGTCGCGGCGAACTACGTAGCCGACAGATTCGCGATCCCAGGTACTTTCGGTGACGCCTGCATCACGAATTGATTGCTTCCGAATCTTTCCCGACGCTGTCTTGTCTAGCTCCGTCACAAATTCAAGGTATCTGGGGACCGTGTGGCGAGGCATCCTCGGCACGCACCAGTCGAGGAATTCCGAAGGATCTGGTGAAGGTCCATCAACGGCGAGTACCACTTTGATTTCGTCCTCACCGCCTGCTCCTTCTACGCGTAACCCAACAGCCGCGGACTCGACAACAGAGGGATGCTCGTTGAGAGTCTGCTCCAACTCAAATGAAGAAATATTCTCGCCCCGCCTACGGATGCGGTCCTTGATTCGATCAACAAAGAACAAACGACCTTCGGGATCCATGTGGCCGGCATCCCCGGTGTGGAACCAAAGATTCCTCCAAGCTTCAACGGTCTTGTCCGGCATTTTGAAATAGCCAACGTTGAAACAAAAAGGCACCTTCGGGCGAACCAAAATTTCGCCGATCTCATTTCGTGGTAGCTCTCGATCGGTATCCGGGTCGGCGATGATGACCTCAAAAAAATCACTTAAAGGGGGTCCAGCGCAACTGGCCATGACCGGGTCATCAAGATCGCTGTACGTGACCATGTTGACTTCGGTCATACCGAACCCCTGACGCAAAACCACCCCGAAACGTTCCTCCATAGCTTCGCCCCACTCCTCGGCAACAGGGATAGCGAGGATGCGAGTAAGGAGATGATCTTGGTCACGGTTTGAGGCTGGACTGCGAAAAATGAACTCGGGCATAACACCCAAGGCGTTAGTAACTGTGATCTTTTCTTCGCGAACGATGTTGAGCCAATCTGTCACGCTGAATCGTTTTGTGACGTGACAAGAAGCACCCGCAAGCAGCGACGCGTACACCTGCATGAACAAGCCATTGGCGTGAAACAACGGCATACAGCAGAAATATCGATCGTCTTGGGTGAGTTCCATAGCGGCCACGGTGCCTAACGCAAAGAGGTAGCAGTGCCCCTGCGGCATCAGTACGCCTTTAGACGGACCGGTGGTGCCAGAGGTGTACATGATGGTGCATACATCTTCTGGAACTGGAGTAGCGAGCGCCTCTATGCGTGGCACGGTCTCCAACAGCGGCTCCAATGGCATATGGGACGCGCCGGAAAGTGATTCCGGTGTGGAATTCGTAGAGTCGCTGCCGTCGTTGACTCTGAGAACTGTTTCGATAGCGGTGGGGGACGTGTCCACCGCATCGAAACGTTCTATTAAGCCGTTATCGACCACGATGATTCGTGGGGAACTGTTGTGGACTTGATGTTCTAGAAAGTTGCCTCGGAGCTCTGTATTGATTGGAACGAATATTGCTCCCACCTTGTGCGTAGCGATCATGGCCAACATGAATTCTCTGCTGTTGGTGAGCAAACCAAGAATCCTGTCGCCTGGTTGCACGCCGAGGTCACACAAAGCCGTTCCGAGGCGGTCAGTTAAATCGTTGAACTCCGAAAAGGAGACACTGGACCCATTCTCGAAAGATAAAAATTCGCGCTCCGCGGCAGCGGCGGCTTGATGACGGACGGCATCGACCAAGGTCCACTGCTCCCTGGGAAGTGCAGGTCCTAAGTCGTCAAGATTTGGATGGCCACGCATAGTCCAAGATCGTAGAACCTCAAGCATCTAGGGTGCTTCCCATGAGAGAAGGAGTGGTTGTTAACGATTTTGAGGCCATCGACCAATTTGGTCAGACTCAGCGACTGTATGACTTATTGGAAGTGGGGCCGGTAGTTCTGTTCTTCTATCCGAAAGCTCTTACCCCTGGCTGAACGAAGCAAAGCTGCTACTTCCGAGACCTTAGAGGAGAATTCCAAAAAGTAGAGGCATCGGTTGTTGGAATTAGCGCTGATCCGTGGGATCAGCTGAAGAAGTTCGATGACATCAACAATCTGGATCTGATGTTGCTATCTGACCCGGATCGGGTTGTTGCTAAGCAATTCAGCGTTAAGAGGCTTGGTGGTTTACCAAATCGTCGACGTACCTTCGTTATCGGACGCAATCGCGAGATCATCTCGATTATCGCAACTGAGACAGACATGCGAAAACATGCGGATGAGGCGTTGAAGGCGCTCAACGCCATCAAGTAGAACCTGATTTTAAAGGCTCATAATATTGTGGCCGCGGGTCCGTCTTTAGCCGCGCCCCATAGTGAAGAACTCGTCGTTCGGTCGCATCGAAGCCAAATGAGCGAGACGGTTCGACATAGCGAAGAGACCGGTAATCGCGCCGATATCCCATATGTCGTCGTCGCTGAAGCCGTGGTCGCGAAGAAGTTGATGATCAGACCGGTCGAGGTTCTCGGGAGTTCTTGCCAATTTGACGGCGAAAGTGATCATCGCTTTTTGTCGTTCGTCTATGTCTGCTTTGGATGGGTCGATAGCGAGTTGATCAGCAATCAATGAATTTTTGGCTCTGATACGCAAAATAGCGCCGTGTGCCACAACGCAGTACAGGCAATCGTTAGCGCCGCTCGTCGCCACCACGATCATTTCCCGCTCTGCTTTACTAAGCCCGCCTTCGCGTTCCATTAAGGCATCGTGATATGCCATAAACGCGCGCAGTTCCTCTGGACGGTGAGCTAAACCCAAAAACACATTGGGGATAAATCCCGTCTTTTCCTGAATGCCCATCATCATGGACCGCAAATCCTCAGGAATATCGTCAAGATCGGGAACCGGGAACGTTGAAATTTGGCTGTCAGTCATAACAGCAGCATTGCACAGCCAACGACGTCAGCAGTTATAAGAAGCCGCGTTTTCGGCCGGCGTAAGTTGCCCATTGACCCGTTCCGGCTGTAACCCCTCCGTCGACGGGTATTGCGGCGCCGGTAACGAATGATGATTCTTCAGAAATTAAGAAAGAGATAACCGCAGCAACCTCTTCAGGCTCACCGAAACGACCTAAAGGCAGTCGAGCTTCCATAGCATCCGCGATCTCAGAGCCCTTCGTGTCTTCGGTGAGACCGGTGTGGATCGGACCCGGGCACACAGCATTCACTCGGATGTTTAGGTGACCTAAATCGAGTGCGGCCGCTCGTGCCAGGTTGACTGCAGCGCCTTTCGAAGCGTTGTAAGCCCACAGACCGCTGTCGCCCCGTAAACCAGAAACAGATCCAGTGATTGTGATCGAACCTCCAGAATTAGCCATAGCTGCCACAGAAGACTTCAAACCAAGAGCCACTCCGCGAACGTTGACGTCCATGACGCGGTCATAATCGGCCATGGACCCTCGCGTGATGTCACCCTGAGCCAAGATGCCGGCGTTCAACACTGCACCGTCGAGTTGACCGAAAGAATCGACGGCTAACTCGACCATCTGATCGTTGAGCTGGGGGTCAGTGACATCCCCAGCTAACGACACCACAGCATCGAGACCCTGAGTCCACTCCAACGAAGCATCAGTCAAGTCGACAGCGACAACCATTGCTCCTTCGGAATGAAAGCGAGCGGTAGCTGCCTTGCCAATTCCGGAGCCCGCGCCAGTGACAATAACTACACGTCCTTTGTTGCGACTCATTACAACCTTCTTTGCTTCGATTTATAGATCCAGTAGGGAAGCAGCATTCTCGCGTAGATAGCGTCGCTCGATCTCTTCAGGTAGCTCCCAACTCGAGATTATGGTTCGGAGTTCAGCCAACGAGCCGCAATTTGGGTACACGCTGCCGAAGATGATCTGCTCAGAGCATTGCCGCCGAAGTGCCTCTACATACTCGGCTGAACCAGGAAAGCCGTAATGCACGTACTGCCCTGGCACCATGAAAACGTTGGGTTGCTTGTACAAAACACCGATCGCTTCGTGAACATATGGCCAGCCGCCATGCTGAATCACAATCTGGAGATTAGGGAAATCAGTTGCGACTCGGTCTACGTATTCGGGTCGGCAGTCCTCCATATAGGGCCCTAACAAGCAACTTTGCGTTGTGGTGACCAACATTGCGTGCTCCGCCGCTTCCTCATAGAGGGGGTATAACGCCCGATCGTGGAATTGGCGATGTATTTGAGCGGTAGAAGGATCAACGGTTACCCCCTTCACCCCGGCTTGACCCATCTCCCTAATCGAAGAAGCAGCGGACTCGACATCGCTTGGTTCAACAGACCCGAACGCTACGAAGCGGCCCGGATATTCGTCGATGAGACCTGAAACGGCTTCTCCACCCATTGGGTCTAAGCCTCGAATGTCGGTCGGTCCGGGAACTCCTATCACTCCGACAGCGATTCCCGCTTCATCCATCTCCTCGAACATCAGATCCAATGACTGAGCCTCGAACGACGGCGTCGGCTGAAGGCCCATTCGATCCAGATAATGAAAGGTGGTTTCCCTATTCCAGCTTCGGGCACCCACGGGTCGAAACCGGAAGTCGATTACATCGTTCATCAGAACCTTCTTTCCATCAAGCACAGGTGTCTCGCTGCAGACTAGAACGTTGCCTATGCCGCATCCTCTGGTACCAGTACCAACCCCTGAAACACAACCCTTTTGGGATGGTTGCCAGGAAGGAATTTTGCGAATCAACAAGTGTCTCACTTGTGGATCCGCGTACTTCCCGCCATCGCCCATATGTCCTGAATGCTCATCGACAGACGTTGAATACTTTGACGCAAGCGGAGACGCCACTTTGTACAGCTACACCATTCAACAAAAGCCGTTCTTCTTATGGGGCAGCGAAGGCCCACGATCAGTGGCGCTCGTCAAACTGGCTGAAGGCCCAATGCTCACGTCTTCCATCGTCAACTGCGAACAGACACCTGAAGCTCTGCAATTGGACATGCCTCTGCGGGCAACATTCGTTCCCTTTGACGAGATCACCGTCCTATGTTTCGAACCAGCGGAGCAACAATCATGATTCCTTCTGGTGCAACAGCGATAGTGGGTGCTGCCGAGTCAACAGAAATTGGCGCAGTCCCGAACATGTCATCGGTGGGTCTGGCCATTGACGCGGCAGCAAACGCTATGAGCGACGCTGGCATAGCAGCTTCAGACATTGACGGCTTTACCTGCGGCTACTTCCCAGTAGCCGATATGAGCAGACAACTCGGCATCTTCCCCAAATGGGCGGACAACACAGTTGTCGGCGGCTGCTCCTGGTTTTTCCAACTCCGAAACGCAGTGGCCGCTATCCACGCGGGCTACTGCCACACGGTGCTAATCGTCTACGGCGAATCGGGCAAGTCAACCCGGGGCTTAGGTCAGAGTTTCGACGCCGGACAGCGAGGAGGCACCGGTCAGCAGTTCGACATGCTCTACAGCGGAGGCCAAGCAGCAGCCACGTTCACTTTGCCCGTCCTTAGATACCAACGTGAATACGGCCTAAGCGATGAAGAATTAGCGGTCGGAGCAGTAAGCCAACGACAATGGGCTACTGAGGTACCGCGGGCAACCCTACGTGAACCCAC
This sequence comes from Candidatus Neomicrothrix sp. UBA814, assembly GCA_002296525.1. GTDB lineage: Bacteria > Actinomycetota > Acidimicrobiia > Acidimicrobiales > Poriferisodalaceae > UBA6944. The sequence goes on from DBIA01000017.1 coordinate 475,526, forward strand.
CTCGGTTGAAGAAGTGCTGAACTCACCAATGATCGCTTGGCCTATCCGACGAGCGATGTGCTGCCTGGTATCTGACGCCGGCGGCGCCATTATTGTTACTTCCGCCGATCGAGCTAAGGACTACCCCAAACCACCGGTTTATATCCTGGGAAGCGGTGGGGCATTAGAGGCAGGAGTCATGAGCCCGGGCGGCGTGCGAGAACCGTTACGCCCAGAGTTCATTCGCACCAGCGGAGAAGCAGCGTTTGCGAGTTCGGGTATCACCCATGAAGACATCGACCATTTGATGATCTATGACGCCTTTATCCACACCCCAATCTTTGGTTTAGAAGGCCTGGGCTTCGTTAACTACGGTGAAGGAGGCCATTTCATAGCAGAAGGTCACACAGCGCCGGGCGGAAAGTTGCCGATGAACACCAGTGGGGGAGGGCTGAGCTACGCCCACACAGGTGCCTATGGGATGCTGTGCATGCTCGAGTCAATACGACAGGTTCGAGGTGAAGCAGCGAACCAAGTAGCCGACGTCGAAATAGCGCTATGTCATGGATGGGGTGGGTACTGGTCAGCTTGCTCCACGCTGGTATTTGGCGCATCAGCCCCGTAGAAAAGGAACGCGTTTCATCTAAGGCACCAACGGGTTTTCATCCCGCCAGCGATCAATGCCGCCACTCTCGACGACATCAACGATGCGATGCACTGTTGTGTCGACATCAGCGAAGCTTGTGTACAGCGGCGCGAACCCGAACCGAAGAAGATCAGGGGGACGGAAATCAGGGATCACTGATTGCTCATTGATGAGGGCTAACCCGACAGCCTGGGCATATGGGTGAAACAGCGCTACGTGAGATCCGCGCTGATGAGAGTTACGTGGAGACCGCACTTCAAATCCAAAGTTCGCCAGCTGCTGGTCTGATAACTCGATGAAGCGTTCCGACAACGCAACGGACTTCTCATAGACGCGTCCGATTCCAGCATCAAGCAACATTTGGACGCCCGGCTCAACAAGCGCGGCAGAGACCACATGAGGTGTTCCCGTCAAAAAGCGTTCAATGCCTGTTGCTGGTGGACTAGCAGGGTCGAAACTGAACGGTGCTGCACTACCGAACCACCCAGCAACAGGATTTACTAGCTGTGGGTGATCAGTAGAGACATAAATGAAGGCAGGAGCACCGGGCCCACCGTTCAGGTATTTGTATGTGCAACCCACCGCGAGGCCGACCCTCTCAGTTGCAACGTCTATGGGTATGGCACCCACGGAATGAGAAAAATCCCACAAAACCAGAGCCCCACAGGTCTCCGCAAGTTCGTTTACCTCTCCTAGATTCCAGCGCCAACCAGATTTGTACGAGACGTGGCTTAACGACACCAGAGCTGTGGAGTCATCCAACGCCGCGACAAGTTGACCCATGGGATCATCCCCTGAACTGGTGTCAACCACTTCGAGGCGATGATTGTGTCCTGCGCTAGAGCAAGCAGATTTAAGTATTTGAATGTCTGACGGAAAGTTTTCACTGTCGGTCACCAGTTTCGTGCGATCAGATTGAGTCTTTAGAGCCGCAGTGGCAACTTTGTAGAGACACACGGAGGTGTTTTCCGCCAAAGTCACCTCACCGGGTTGCGCATTTATCAGCGCGCCAATTAGATCGCCTACCGATCCAGAAATATCGAGCCAACCTTCGTTCCAACCTCTAATTAGTCTCGTTGCCCACTCGCCATGTACGACTCGTTCGAGAACCTCACCCACTGCCGAGGGTTGGCGACCTAGTGAGTTGCCATCCAAGTAAATAAGGTCTGACTCTTCAGTGGCGTGAACAAATAAATTTCGAAAAGGAGCTAACGCATCCGCTGCGTCTAATTCGCTGGCTGACTTCACCTCAAGATGCTCACACCCGAATCATCTCAGGTCAATGGCAGAGACAGCTCCAAGTCAGATGCTCAAACTGTGTCGTAAATTTCTGTCAACTATTGGGCGACTGTTTGACTTATGACTACTGGAACCCAACCAACTTCGGCGCCCTTCGGCGGGTTCACCAACACTTCGTCCTGAACTTGGACCAGATTTCCTGCGCTAGGAGGTTGAATAAATACTGCCTGCTGGTTCCATTGGGCGTGTATCCGCTCCGCCACGTCCTGCAGTCGCTTTTTTTGGGATTCGTTGAGGCCGAGTGCTGCGATTGCCGGCTGGTCAACAAAGCGATACCAGGTGTAACGCACCACTGAGCCGTCGTTGAGATTCGCAGTACTCACCTGGGGGAGCGGCCCGTTATCTAGGGGTGGCGCGTACCCTGATTGCCTAGCGCTGCGAGCAAACGGAGCTGGTATTTGAAGTTGAGATGGCGACTCAGAAGCATCGACAGGCTGCCATTCGTCGCCGGATTCTTTGAAATAGCTAGGGAAGACTCCCGAACGGTCCGGCCATTGCAGTCCCCACGCCCAACCTTCCTTCTCATCGGTGTCCCAATCCTCCAAAGCCACAAAACGCTCCAACCCAACAATCTCTTTTCCATCTGACTGCAGGCCCCACCGGTGAGTCTGTAAGGGGGCGTGCATCAGAGATGAAGGGTCAACAGTTAGGGGTAACTGACCTCCGTCTAATGCGTCTTTGACTTGGTCGTAAACCGCGCCTTTTCCGTAAAACGTCACGTCTTGATGAAAGATTGTGCGGCCTTGCCCATCAACGGGAAACTCGATCTGAGGGATGCGAAACCAGTCTCGTTCGTTCTCGTTGGTGCTCACACTGGGCAAATCAAGGTGAGCGGCGAAGATCCGATATTCCGTGTCGATAGGTCGATGATCCATTCCGCGGAACTGAGATGGAGGGTGGTTGGCGGTAACTCTGCTCCAAGATTCAGGTGTCCAATATGCAACGGGCCCTCGAAAGTTCGCAGACTCCAAAAACAACGTCCAACTCTTGTCCCCGACCAGCAAGCCGTCGCGTTCGTATGGTTCAGACAGAGGAAGAGCTAACCAGGCGGCCCCGACGAGAGCGCCAGCCTGTGGTTCGAAAGTTATGCCGTCAGGTGGGACGATCATGCGATTAGATAGCTGAACTAACCCTGGGACTAATTCTTCGCCGTTACTCCACGCCCATCCAGGGTTAGATGTATCGGTGGTGTAACAGTCAACGTTGCCAATAAGCCGGAGCTTGGGTTGTTCTGACGGAAACCGCGTTTGATCCCAATGCCCGACTCCTCCCTCGATGGTTTGAAAGACGTCGCGATAGGACGGTCCGCGTTCGCTGAGTGAGTCCCGCGCAAAAGTTCCTTCGGGGCAGAGTGTCTCGGAGTATCTCCAATTGTCGGGTATGAGCCACGTGCCGCTGGCGGTTAATGCGCCGTTGGGTGGGATGCTGGGGAATGAACCCCAAAGGGCCGTGTAATAACTCAACCCCCACCCAAAGTCGCCTTGCGGCCCGAAAGCGGTAGCACGTATCTGCCCCCCTAATCCGGTTGGGGAAACCTCTACGTTGCTCGGTAACGACACTTCTTGAAGTTGCTCACCAGGAGATAAGGGAGCAGGTCCTACAAGCACTGAAACCGATGAACTAGAAAAACCCGTCGTTGCAGTTGGAATCGGCAACGACGAAGTCGATGGGGCAATGGTGGTCGCAAAAGAAGGGTGACGATCAAAGTACTCGCCACGCCCAATATCGTTAGACCCACAACTCGCCGCCACAATTAACAAAACGACAAATAGGTATCTCGTCATCGATTTGCTCATGTAGGGCAAAGCCTAACGAAAACGAAAAAAATGTCCTTTACGTCACCGAGCAGGCCATGTCGGCGCCACAACACATTGGGGACTTAATTTTCCCACAACTGTCATCACTCGGACACCAGGACACTTGAACCTCAGAACCATCGTCCTTGGTCAAAATGCCGTTCACTAACGGCACGTTACATTTTGCGCATGACGCGTTAACCGCCATGCCGCAGCTAGGGCAGGAGTAGGTAGCCACAAATATCTCCTTGCTATATGGATTCTCTAATTTTACGCGATGCGGATTTTTCACGAGTGAGAATCATTAGCAATTTGACTTGGAGGAAATTCCATATGGGAGACCCCTGGAATTAGCTAAACGACGACCGTCAGGACCAGTAATGGGGGACAAGCAACGGTAAGGATAAGTTCTGTTACGAGCTCGTAGCTGCCTCATAAAGAGAACCTGGACGGTAAAGCGGCTCAACTTATTTTGAGGTTTTTCCGGTCGAAGTTGTGTATTAGAGGACTGCCGAGCAGCCCTCCTAAATGAATGCGATTGTGAGAATGCAGAGAGTTAAGACGCTGATCGCGGGCGCAGCTTTCTTGAGCCGGTCGCCGACCCGAAGGTGCATTCCAATAGCGCCAACCATTAAGGACCCAAGTGCAATAGCTGCAGGTCTGACGACTGGGTCCACCCAAAGGCCGATGATGAGCAGCAGAGCCAAAGAAACTTTTGTAGCCCCCACGAGGTACACAGTCCCTTTGGGAAATCCATAAACGTCAAATTCTTGAGGCAGGTTCTTTGCGTCGCCACCCCGGTATTCGGTTTCTTTGTTAAACCTAAGAATCCAAACGTTCAGAATCCAAAGAGCGGCTCCGAGTTGGCCGATGGTGCCGATGAAAGACATCCGAGGACCTTAACGGCGGAAATTAGTAAGGACTGAGGCCCAGTACTTTTAATTACTTTTTGATACGGGCTGCTTTTTGGAGCGGCCTCTTGTTTTTAAAGATGCTCTTCACTTACTAAGCCGGTGTACGCCCCCTGGGACTTGAACCCAGAACCTGCGGATTAAGAGTCCGATGCTCTGCCAATTGAGCTAGAGGCGCTAGAAGCGCTCATGGTAGCGCTCGTCGCGAAGCGAAACACTTGTTCATTTCGTCTAACTGGCTATGTCGATGATTGAACAACCAGGTTACGGAGGGGCTGGTCTGCTGGATTGACTTGTTATCTCCTCAGATTCTGCGATGGTGTCCCAATGAAGTTCTTAGGTCACGTTTCAATAGATCATGCAGTTCCAGCGGCTGGAATTGATGGGTTCCAGCAACTCTTTTTGGTGGGGGTCTTCTCGATAGCTGTTAGCGCGATCGTTGGTTATGCAAAACTTTCTCGCCAATTCGTTGAGAGCTAATTGGGAAGTTAAGAGACTAAATGACTAAATGCATCGTGGTTGCTTTGGGGTGACCGAGGGGAATTGAACCCCCGACCTCCTGTGCCACAGACAGGCGCTCTAACCAACTGAGCTACGATCACCAAGAGCACAGATCTTGCCACACCGTTACGGTAGAAGGAAGTGCAATACTCTCCCACATCAACTTGGATGCGGAAATCCGAATTGAACTAGGAAAATCATCAGATGACAACTACCCCTCAGAGTCTCCAGCCACCAGTCGACTACATCCCGAGGATCACCGCCCAGTACTCGGGTCTCGGATATGGCGAATACCGATGGTTGGAGAGCGAAGAAGTACCGGCCTGGACGCCACTGTCCAAGCCGATATCTGAATCCAAACTTGGTCTCATTTGCACCGGCGGAATTTACGCGTCAGGTCAAACAGCCTTTCACTTTAAGGACGATACCTCATACCGCGCGATCCCGACCGACGTAGATCTGACTGAACTTAGGGCGACGCACTTCGCATACGACCTCACAGATGCTCGCAAAGACATCAACGTTGTGTTCCCCCTCGAACAACTCAGAAGCATGATCGACGAAGGCGCTCTCGGTTCCCTAGCTCCTCACGCATACACCCTGATGGGCGGCATCTACAGCACCCGTCGAGTGACCGAAGAACTCATTCCCGCGCTGGTGCAACGAGTCATAGAAGACGAAGTCGACGTCGTACTGTTGGTGCCCGTTTGACCTGTCTGCCATCAGACCGTGGGTCTGATCGCACGAGCTATCGAAGAAGCAGGTATACCTACCCTGTCCATGTCAAGTGCCCGAGACATCACGCGGTCGGCATGGCCCGCTCGCTCGGTCTACCTGGATTACCCATTGGGACACACCGCTGGTCGCCCCAACGATCCCGAACTCAACGCGTCAATTATGCGCGACACCCTCACAGCTTTCGAAGCTCTCACCGAACCAGGAGCCATGTCTCATCTTTCTTACCGATGGTCAGACAATGACGATTGGAAAGACAAGGTGTTCGCGCCAGTTGACAGCGAAGATTCCTCGGAGCAATCGTCAGAATATGAAGATGATCGAGTCGCAAGACACGACACACCTCAATATCAGACCGAAGCTGATGAGGCCGCAGCCGAACACAGCCACGACGGCGAAGAATGCTTGGTTTGTGCCGGTATTGACTACTAATGACTGAACCCAAACAGGTGGCCTCCACTGGGCACACTTCGCCGGGTACAGGCGGCGATTACGACCCGGAATCTATCCCCGTACGGTCCGCCGCCACAGTTCTGATCTTGGCCGACAAACCTGACCTGCAGGTGCTGATGCTCAAACGCAACGCCCGATCGATTTTTGTTGGCGACATGTGGGTGTATCCCGGCGGAGCAGTAGACCCCGAGGACGCCACACCCGAAGCCGATGCGGTAGTGGAGGGTTTAACAGACAACGAAGCCAGCGAAGCATTGGAACTCGACCAAGGAGGCATCGCGTTTTGGGTTGCCGCACTTCGGGAAACCTTTGAAGAAGCCGGCATTCTTTTAGCTCGCAGCCCGGGAGATCACCGACTTGTCGACCTGTCGGTACCGGAACTCGAACAACGTTTCAACAATCATCGCGCTGGGGTGAACTCCGGCGAAGTCGATTTCGTTGACATGGTCCGACGAGAAGGCCTCGTACTCGACGGAACAGGTGTTCACTACGTCAGTAGATGGGTCACCCCTCTCGGACCGCCCCGTCGCTACGACACCAGATTTTTCGTGACAGCAATGCCTGAAGGTCAGCAACCACTTCATGACGATGATGAAGCCGTCCACCACCAATGGATGCGACCAGCCGAAGCGTTAGCTCTAAACGAAACCGACGAGATGCTGATGATGACCCCAACAGTTTCAATGCTGGGCCGGTTGGCACGTTACGACAACACGGCGGAGGCGATCGCGGCTGCAGTGGGTAACACTGCACAACAAGATGAAATGGTGCGCATCAGATACGGGATCGAGGGACCGGGTCGCATAGCTTGGCCCGACGACCCCGACTACAGCGCAGCGGACCCTCGAGCCGAATCAGGCATGGTTCGTTGGCCTGGACGAAGACCGAGTAAATAAAACAATTATTGCTGCGGTTCTGATTCGGAAATTGGCCTAGTAACTGGCACCCTTAACTGCAGGCCCCCGTGGCGTAATTGGATAGCGCAGCGGGCTTCTATCCCGACGGTTGCAGGTTCGAGTCCTGCCGGGGGCGCTACAGTACATATAACAAACCGGGGAGCTCGGAATGACCGGGCTGAGAGGTCAGCTACCCACGCTGTCGACCCGAAATCACCTGATCTGGGTAATTCCAGCGGAGGAAGCCATGAAAAAAACATCCAGCCCAACAATTTTGATGTGCATAGCACTGCTACTGACTGCAGTCGCTTGCGGATCCGATGACCCAACTACTGCAACTGAGGAAAATCGCGAAGTAACGATCACCTTGGTCACCCATGACTCTTTCGCAATCACCGAAGGTGTTTTTGAAACATTTCGTGAGCAAACAGGAATCACGGTAGAAGTGCTGACGTCAGGAGACGTGGGCTCCCTGGTAACTCAAACGATCTTGAGTGAAGAAAACCCCGTGGGTGACGTCATTTTCGGAGTAGATAACACCTTCATGCAGCGCCTTTTGGATCGGTCTGTGTTGGATGCCTACGAAACGCCAGAACTTTCCAACATTGCTGATGAGTTCAAACTCGATCCAACGCACCGGCTAACACCTATCGACTACGGCGACGTTTGCATCAACTATTGGATCGACGCGCTCGATGGTCCAGCACCAACAACGCTCATGGACCTCCTAGCAGATAGCTATAAGGGAACTCTTGTCGTACAAAACCCAGAAACGTCATCGCCAGGGATGGCGTTCCTGCTCGCAACAATCGCTGGTACACCCGATTGGGAAGAATTCTGGGCGCAACTGCGAAGTAACGACGTCGCGGTCACCAGTGGGTGGGAAGCTGCGTATTACGGTGACTTCATCGCGGGTGGCGGTGACCGCCCCCTCGTTGTGTCTTATGCATCTAGCCCAGTCGCTGAAGTTATTTACGCTGACCCGCCCGTCGACACGCCACCTACTGGAGTGCTTCTCGACTCGTGTTTCCGACAAGTTGAATTTGCTGGGGTTCTCTCCGGAACTGATTACCCCTCCGAGGCTCGAGCCCTCATCGATTTCATGCTGTCGCCCACGTTCCAAAACGAAATTCCCATGAACATGTTTATGTATCCGGCATCTAGCGAAGCGACATTGCCTCCCGAATTTATTCAACACTCGCAACTCACCGACACACCTCAAACGTTGCGGCCCGAAGAAATAGAAGCTCACCGCCAAGAATGGACGGAACGCTGGGTCGAAATAGTCCTCGGATAAATAGTCCTCGGATAATGACTTGAACTTGTTGACTCTGTTTGGGAGCCGCCGAGGGATATTAGGCGCGCTGCTCTGGGCTGCGCCGGTGATCTTTCTCGGAGTCTTTTTCTTCTATCCAGTCGCAAACATTGTCTTCAACTCCCTTCAACAGGGAAGTTCTGGGCTTTATGACACGCTCGCTTCGCAACGAGTGCGAAGCGCAATTTGGTTCACCACTTGGCAAGCAGCACTATCTACCGCAGTAACCGTCGTGATCGCGATGCCATGCGCGTCGTTAATGGCGCGAACCGTCGGCAGGGCCGGCACTTGGCTCAAAGCACTCGTCACAGTTCCTTTCGTTATGCCCACCGTGGTTGTTGGGGGAGCCTTCAAAGAACTTTTCGAACGAATCCACGGATCGTTAGGTCTCCCCAACCTCAATCAAACAGCGGCCGCGATCATCGTCGCCCACGCATTCTTCAACTTCGCTGTTGTCGCCCGAACAGTGAGCGCGTATTGGTCGGGATTAGATCACCAACTCGAAGAACAAGCGCGCACGCTCGGTGACAGCAGCAGACGTGTGTTTTGGCAGGTGACGTGGCCGCGACTAAAACCAGCGATTTTTGCTGCCGGCGCGATCACTTTCTTGTTTTCGTTCACTTCCTTCGGAGTGATCCTCATACTTGGAGGACTTAGGCAAGCAACTATCGAAACTGAAATCTTTCGTCATGCTGTTGTCCGCGGAGACCTACTAACGAGTTCGTCGCTGGCAATGATCCAAATAGTCGCGGTGCTATGTCTGGTGGCTGTCACATCAAGCTTGGAGCGACGCGCAAATACCAACACTCAAATGGTTCGCAGCGCCATCGCCCCCATGCGGCGGGCTACCAAATTCGGTGTTATCTCATTCACAGTGCTCTTTCTGGGGAGCCCGTTAGTGGTCATGATCGAACGATCACTGCGGGTCGGAGAACACTACGGGGTGCAGAATTATCGTGCTCTCTTCGAAAAAATCCCCCAACTCCCCACTACCTCGGCCCAAGCACTCGGAAACTCTGTTCTCTATGGATTGATAGCGACCGTTTTGGCGCTAGTGATCGGGCTTTTATGTTCGATGGCGATCGTGTCGAACACAAACGCAACTGGTCGGGCACTCGACATCGCCGCAACACTTCCATTGGGTGTCTCCGCGGTGACTGTTGGATTAGGAATCCTCATCACGTTGAACCGTCCACCGATCGATTGGCGAACCAGTTGGTGGATCGTTCCCGTCGCCCACGCTTTGGTAGCAGTCCCATTCGTGGTGCGCTCTATCGTTCCGATGCTTCGTCAAATTCATCCATCGATCCGAGAAGCAGCGGCGTTGTTGGGGTCATCGCAGTTTCGGATCCGGCGAGAGATCGACCTCCCGCTTATTGCCCGAGGACTCACTGTTGCCGCAGGGTTCGCGTTCGCTATCTCTTTAGGCGAATTCGGCGCAACCTCGTTTCTGCCTCGACGAGCGGACACTTTGACCGGACCGCAAGCTGTTTTTCGACTCCTTAGCACCCCAGGAGACCTTCTCCGAGGCCAAGCAATGGCCCTGTCGGTGGTGCTTGCGTTGGCAGTAGCAACTGCAGTCATTTTCTCTGAGTTGTTATCGGTTCGGCGATCACGTAGTCGCAAGGTTGACTTGCCGATAGCTTCCTAGCTCGTGGGCATTCAAGATGTAAACAAAACGGGTGCGGTGACAGATCAACCCGTTGATATTGAGCGGATCGAAGCGGCGGTAGCCGAAATTCTCGAGGCTTTGGGAGAAGACCCGCAACGAGACGGCTTGCTTCGAACGCCAGCGAGGGTTGCGAAGATGTACGCGGAAGTGTTTGCCGGCTTGCGAGAAGACCCTGAGCATCACTTAAAAGTTCAGTTCGAAGCGGGACACGATGAAATGGTGATGGTGAAAGACATCCCGTTTTATTCAATGTGTGAACACCATCTGCTTCCGTTTCACGGTCAAGCCCACGTTGCGTACGTTCCAGGCGAACACGGGAAGATCACCGGGTTATCGAAATTAGCTCGCTTGGTAGAGGCCTACGCCCGACGACCACAGGTGCAAGAACGCCTGACTAGCCAGGTCGCCGACGACCTCATGCAAACACTTGATCCCCGCGGAGCGCTAGTGGTCATTGAAGCAGAACACTTGTGCATGTCTATGCGGGGGGTACAAAAACCGGGATCGTTGACGCTGACATCTGCCGTTCGTGGGCTCTTCTTGAGTGATGCCACCCGAGCTGAGGCAATGCAGCTACTCGGGATCGGACGTTAGATCTAAATCGCTAACGGCTGTTGGCCGTTGAGGAATCGTTCACACATAATGAACAGATTCACCCAGTAGCTATCGCCAGGCACAAAGTCCTCGAGCTTCGCACTGATCGAGACCGGATAGGCGTCTGGAGATCCGGCATGTTGAACCCCCGATAACTCAATTGTTTCTAGTTTCCCAGCAAAAAGTTGGAGAAGCTCTGACACGGGCGCCTCAAACACTGCGTCGACCTCGCTAGTTTGAAGAACATATTCATCGAGAGGCCGATCGTCTCTGAGGAGATACACGCTGGTTAACTCCTTGTTCAGTTGTCCTTCTCCACTGTCGTCAACGAGGCGACGTTCGCCCAACAACACCAGATCATTTGGATCGGCCACAACACCGAGTTCCTCTTCGAGCTCGCGTGCTCCATCAGCCGGTAACTCACCCGCGGCGAGGTGACCTGCAGCGCTGAGATCCAGCAGCCCTGGGAAAGCAGCTTTGAGTTGGGATCGGCGTTGCAATATGAGGCTTGGAATGTCATTGCGAACTGTTGTTATTTGACAATGAAACACGCGGTGCCAGTCACCGGCTAAATGCACTTGATCTCGTGGCTTCACGCCGAGGTGGCGCCCCATGTCGTCGAAAATGTCGAGCATTTCGACCCCTACGGCGCTGTCGGTCATCTCAAAGTAACTCCGTGTACGAGTCGAGTAGTGGCAGGACCGTATCGGGTCCTTCGGGTGGAACCCACAACACAGCTCGACTCACGCCAGCTGCTTCGAGGCTTTCCAACACGTCTGGTTTGCCTGGAGTGCCGAATTGGCCGAACTCAAGAGTCGCAGGGTCTCGTCCCGCATCTTCGGCTGCTTGGCGGACCTCTTCAATTGGGCCGGTCAAATCATGTCGCCCCGAGATTGGCATCCAACCATCGCAGAACTCGACAATGTCTTGAATCGTTTTCGGTCCCGCAGCGCCGCCGAGAAGCACCTTCGGTCCACCGGGTTGCACGGGTTTTGGCCATGACCAACTGGAATCAAAGTTGACATGTTCGCCACTAAATTCTGCTTCATCGTTGGCCCAAATTTCGCGGCACGCCAACATGTTCTCTCGGGTGATGGCGCGACGTTCGGTGTATTTGATCCCGTGGTTAGCCATCTCCTCTTTGTTCCAGCCGTAGCCGATTCCGAGTATGAACCTTCCGTTGGATATCAAATCAAGAGATGCGCACTCTTTCGCGAGCCAGAGTGGGTCTCGTTGAGCGACCAACGTGATACCTGTCCCCAGCATCAAGTTCTCGGTCACTGCAGCCGCGGCGGCTAAACCAACGAACTGATCATGTGTTCGCCAATACTCCTCGGGAAGAGGGGGCGCACCTTCGCGGCCACCCCACGGAGTAATCCGACTTGTCGGTATGTGACTGTGTTCGGGAAACCAGAGCGACTCGAAACCCCGATCTTCGACTTCTTTCGCCAACTGCACTGGCTGAATTGCCTTATCGGTGGGAAATATTGCGATTCCGATTTTCATCGAACAACCTCTCTAATGGAAACGACATGGGTTCCCAAACTAACCGCAAGTAGCTTCATTCGCTGTGTAGCACCGGCGTGGTCGTCTTCTCGGCAGTTAGCTGGCACACTTTCGAAGAGGATTAGACCAAGACACGCGTTGGAGAGAACTGTGCAGATCACGTTAGAAGTCGACAAATGCATCGGAAGTGGGTCCTGTGAAATGCTCGCGCCCGAAGTATTCGAAGTTGGCGAAGACGGATTAGCGGAACTCCTCGACGCCACACCCGGCAGCGAGATGGAGTCAAAGTGTCGAGCAGCAGAGGAAAGCTGCCCCACACAAGCCATCAGCGTAGAAGTCTAAGACAAGCAAAAAGTAGGGGGCCATGTTCCCCAACAGGTCGGTAACCTAAACGACTGACCGGGAAGTGGCGCAGCTTGGTAGCGCACCTGCTTTGGGAGCAGGGGGTCGCAGGTTCAAATCCTGTCTTCCCGACCAACACAGGCCTATGGAATAGGTGTTTGTGTTCTGATGGTTTGTCAGTGTGTTGTGCTGAGTAGCCATTTGAGTAGCCAAATTCACCTCAAAGCTTTGCATATCGAATTCGAGACCGTGACCTGTAGGTCTGTATCTATACATGTGAACACGATGCGTGGGGCACTCCCATACGGGGGAGGGGTGTCGCCTACAGTTGTAAGAGTTCGCTGTAAGGAGTTCCCAAGTATCTGAGAATGCGCGGAAACTGATTGGTGTAGCTGTGATGGTTGCGATTGTTGTGGTTGGTGTGGTGGCAACCAATGATGATGATCCTGATTTCACCAGGAACGCAATGTTGTTACAGGTGACCAACCAGGCTGGTGATAATGGCGAAATTGAAGCGTTAGAAATGCGTTTGATGCGCGTTGAGAAGCTTCTCGGTCAAATCCCAGATTTAGGGATTTTGGCGGAGGTAATAGATCGAGCTGAAGCGGGAAGTGCCCGAGTCGACCGATCGGTTGCAGGATCGATAGAAAGTGTTGGGAATGCCGAAGAGGAGGCTTTACGGCGGATACAGGAGACAATCGATTGGCTGGGGCTAGAGCTGGGAGATAGGGACGAAAGAGAATTTTCTCGAACGTTCTTCGTAGGACTTCGGGATGCCACATTGACGATTGATGGCTACAGGCGAGATTTTCTTTCCCTAGCGGAAGACTTGAATGCCTGGGTTGAGAACGCGAGCGCACAGATGGCAGGGGTAGCACCGCAATTTGGCCCCGAGTTCCCAGGGATAGGTCCCATGGTTGAAATCTTGTGTCGAACCCAGCTCGCGTCATGGGGCACTACGGCGAGCCGTGTGTCTGCAGGCTGGGATATGTACGAAGAGTTTTGGGCTTGCGCATACCATCGACTACAACTGGAAGAGCTTAGAGGCCGTGACAATGGCAGGGACTCGGTTGCCTTTTGCCTCCCAGGGCAAGAATTCTTTCGTAGAGGGAACGGATTCGCACCGGAGCTGTTTGAGTCGATTGGGCGAAGAGGAGTTCCATACTCGCAGTACGAAGACACACTTACTTTTGACGGGGTATGTAGATAGTTTCTTGGAGGGTGAAGGTCACTTCTTCCCTCAAGTGGCCCGTGTAGCCGACTTTCGGCTTTACCTTTTGCCGAAGTCATTTGATCCTGCGTTGCCTGGATCAAAGCTCGGCGGGTCCTGCGATTCAAAAGACGAGTCATCTCTTTGAGAGCTGTCGCCTTTGCCGTCATCGAATTTGAAATCAGAGGCTCCGTCATCAGCCTTAGGTTCAGACTTTGCTGCATCGTCTGATCGAGTTGAATCTTCTTGTTTGCGTTCTAGAGCTTCCTTGTCGGAACTGATGGCTTCCTTCTTTTCCTGAATTTCCTTGTCGCTAGCGGCGTGACCTTCTTGTTTGCGTTCTAGAGCTTCCTTGTCGGAACTGATGGCTTCCTTCTTTTCCTGAATTTCCTTGTCGCTATTGATGTCTTTGTTCTCTAAGGACTCATCTCGCTTAGGCGGCTCTTTTGTGCGTTCCTTTTGGGTGCCGGTATCGGTCTCTTTTCGCGATTCATCAGCGCTGGGTTTGATAGTGACGTCGACGGTTCGACCATCTGACGCGACGACCTCTCCGGTGGAACTGATTCGAACTTCGATCTTTGATCCATCAGCTAGTAGCAGCGTCGCCGAGTTACCAGACTCGTCTACCTGAATATCTGTTACTTCCTTTTCGGTGATGACACCAGCAACGACCCGTTCCTCTTCGTCTATCGAGTCCACCGAGACAGAGGACCTTTCTTCAAGGGTTGTCGCAGTTGCTGCTTTGTCGACGTCTTGAGCACTTAAATCTGTAACTTCGATCTTGTTGAGCACGATGCTGCTTACTTCAACTGTCCGCGATGCGACGTCGTCTGCCACCAGCAGCTCAGACGATTTCTCGATGGCATCTAGACGTTCTTCGACTGGAATTGATGTAGGCACGTAGGTGTCAACGACGCCATCGGCGTCGACGACCACATCGACTCTCTGGTTGCTACGAGGAATTTCCACGACCTTCACTGTCTCGCGCTGGTCGTCGACGACCTCGACCGTTGTTTTAGCCTCAGCCAACTCAACCGACGTTCTCAGATCAGGCTCAGCTACCACTTGAACCCGTTCAGTTGTCGATGCAACCGTTACCGTCGCTTCGGTTTCTTTTGCAACATCAACATCAATTTTGAGACCAGTCGGTTTCTTGAGAGGGTCAGGGTCTGGTGGCGCTTCAACTTTTATTGTTGCCTCATCAGAGACCACAACAGAACCCGCGCCAGTATCAGTGAATACAGACAGCTTCGCAGCACCACCCTCGATAGCTAATTCAGCGGTTTCAGTCCACTCCACCAACACCACATCAGTGCGCTGAGATCCTCGATCGAGCGGAGCGCCCCGAGTGACCGCTACCACTCCATCACTTCCAGGAACCGCCGAC